>CAVRFK010000010.1:0-596494 GCA_963720365.1 uncultured Gemmatimonadales bacterium
AATGCCCCAGGGTGACTCCCGGAAGTAGGCGGAGTCCGCCGTTACCCGCCCCTGCGCCAATCGAATGATCCCTCCCCCGTCCAACTCGATGGCCGGGGGCAGCCGGGCGTTGATCCTGTCGCCGGGTTCGGTGGCCAGCCACAGGGCCGGCTGGCCGGCCCGCGTGCCGGCCTCGAGCCGAACCGCCGGACGCGGTCCACAGGCGGCGACGACGAGGAGCCAGGGCAGCCAGCGCACCCGGATCACTCGCTGAGCAGCGTCTGGATACGTTGTTCCCAGACCTTGTAGGTGCGGTCTCCCACGTGAAACTCTCCGGCACCTTCATATCGGATTCGCCCGCGCTTGTCGATCAGCACGAAGCTGGGCCAGAAACGGATTCCATAGCGGTCCCAGGTTCGACGGTCGTTGTCCTGGGCGTTGGGATAGGCGATCTCCTGACGCTCGAGCGCCCTGGCCAGGTTGTCCTTGTCGTGCTCGCCCGCGTAGGGGGGAAACTCCGGGGTGTGGATGCCGATGAGGGTGAGGCCCGCGCCCCGAAAGCGGCGGTCGAAATCCACCAGCGACGGGACCGTGCGGGTACAGTTCCCGCAGGTGAAGACCCAGAAGTTGAGCAGCACAACCCGACCCCGGAGCTGGTCCAGGCGCACGGGCTTCTCGGCGTTGAGCCAACTGGAGTTGTCCCACGCTGGAGCGGGTCGGGGGACACCGGGTCGCGACGAGACCTGGGCCAGTTGTGCCGCGAGTTCCGTGGGGCCGGCGAGGCATGCGGCGAGAGCGACCGTCACGGCCGACAGTGAACGCGGTAGGTACATGGATCGATCCTCCCTGGTTGACACCACAGGGAACGCCGGCCGGCGCCCGCTGGTTTTACCGGGCGGGCCACGACACCGGGGGCCGGCTCACCAGCGAAAGGTCGCTATCGCTTCGAGCGGCTTGCGGCGCAGCCGGGGTACCTGCGCGTCCGCGGCGGGGTATCCGGCCACCACCAGCATGAGCGCCCGTTCGTTGGCGGGGCGTTCCAGGACCTGGCTCAAGAATCCCATCGGATTGGGCGTGTGCGTCAGCGTGGCGAGCCCGGCGTGATGCAACGCAGCCAGGAGCAGCCCGGTGGCGATCCCGACTGATTCCATCACGTAATAGTGGGTGCGCCGCGCCCCGGCCGGAGTGATCCCATAGCGCTCCGCAAATACCGCGATCAGGTAGGGCGCGGTCTCCAGGTAGGGTTTGTGGGCATCGGTGCCAAGCGGCGCCAGGGCCTCGAGCCAATCCTGCGGCGCTTGGGCGTAGAAGTCCCGCTCGGCCGCCTCCGCCGCCTCGCGGATCCGGCGTTTGAGGCGGGCATCGCCGATGACGACGAAATGCCAGGGCTGGAGGTGGGCACCGCTCGGGGCCGTGCCCGCGGCCTCCAGGCATGCCTCGATCACGGCGCGGGACACGGGACGGTCGCTGAATTGCCGACTGTGCGACGCCGGCCGATCTCAGCGGCGAAGGCCCGGCTTCGCGCTTCCATCTCGGCCGGAGGATACTCGCGGTACGTCGAGAGCGGCTCGAACACCACTGGGCTCGGCCTGTCGGCACCCTCGGCCATGGATTTCCTGCCTCCTGGAGCAAGGCCCTGTCCTGGGGCGCGGTTAGCGATCATCAAGGAGAAGCGCCCGGGATCGCTCCCGGGCGCTTCGTGTCTCCTGGACAATCGGGGTGCGGCTACAGCTCTTCGTCCGCCACCCCCGCCGGCACCAGCTGCGGCGCCGCCGGTTCCTCCACCCGCGGCGGCGGCGCTTCGTAGCCCGCCGGCGGCTGGATGTCGATCTCGGCGTAGCGGTAGATGCCGCTGCCGGCCGGGATCAGGTGGCCGATGATGATGTTCTCCTTGAGGCCCAGGAGGTCGTCCTTGGCCCCGCGGATCGCGGCGTCGGTCAGCACCCGCGTGGTCTCCTGGAACGACGCCGCCGAGATGAACGACTGCGTCGTGAGACTCGCCTTGGTGATGCCCAGCAGCACCGGCTCGGCCTGCGCCGGCTTGCTCTTCCGCTTCTGGACGCGGTCGTTCTCGTCCCGGAAGGTCTGCTTGTCCACCGTCTCGCCCTCGAGGAAGTCGGTGTCGCCCGGATCGGTCACGCGCACCTTCTGCAGCATCTGGCGCACGATGACGCCGATGTGCTTGTCGCTGATGCGCACGCCCTGGAGCCGGTAGACCTCCTGCACCTCGTTGAGCAGGTACTCCTGCACCGCACGCGGCCCCTTGATGAGCAGGATGTCGTGCGGGTTGACGGGGCCCTCGGTCAGGCGGTCGCCCGCCCGAACCCGGTCGCCCTCGTGCACCCGGAGGTGCTTGCCGGCCGGCACCTCGTACAGCTGCGGCTCGACGCCCTCTTCCGCCGGCTCGGGGTAGACGTAGATCTCGCGCTTGCCGCGCTTGATCTCGCCGAACTTCACGACCCCGTCCACTTCGGAGATGGTGGCCGGATCCTTCGGCCGCCGGGCCTCGAACAGCTCCGCGATCCGGGGCAGACCGCCCGTGATGTCGCGGGTCTTGTACGCCTGCCGCGGGATCTTGGTGACCGTGATCCCCTTCGAGATCTTGACCGGCGCGGAGAGGAAGACGGTCTTGTCCTTGCTCTCCTTCTTCGTCTTGCTGGGCCAGGCCTCGTTGATCGGCCGCTCGTCCACGTGGAACTTGGTGCTCCACGGGTTGGCGGCGTCCGGCACTTCCATCGCCCGGCTCACCTGGTCGGTGGGCGAGCCCAGGATCACGCGGCTCCCCTCGGCCAGGGTGTATTCCTGCGGGTCCTTCCGGTTGCTCAGATAGACCAGCACGCTCGGATGCAGCTCGCGATCCGGGTCGGCCATGACCACCAGCGACCGAAGTCCGGTGCCTTCGTCGAGCTCCTCGCGGAGCGTGACGCCCGGCACCAGGTCCTTCCAGCGCAGCTCGCCGTCGGCCTTGATGATGCTGGGGTCGTTGTACGGGTCCCAGGTGTAGAGGATGGTCGCCCGGCGCTCGTTGTCGCCCTTGGTGACCAGGTCGCCCTCCTTGACCGCGAGGAGCGCCCCCTCCGGGCACCGGGTAGCGGTTCAGCACCCGCTTCGGATCCTTGGGGTCCACCACCAGGATGCCTTCCTTGCTCTCGTCCGAGGCCGACTCGTCCTCACGGGTGAGCACCACGCGGTGCACGCCCTTGGTGCCGTCCTCGAACTCGACCCCGACGTCGGCCCACTCCAGCCCGTCGGTGTACTTCACCTTCCCGTCCGACCGGGCCCGCCGCTCCGCCTCTTCCGCGATCCGGCTCGAAGTACCGCCGATGTGGAAGGTCCGGAGGGTGAGCTGGGTACCCGGCTCACCGATGGACTGCGCCGCCAGGATGCCGACCGCCTCGCCCATGTCCACCATGTCCATGGTGGCCAGGTTGCGGCCGTAGCACATCCGGCAGATGCCGCGCCGGGCCTCGCAGGTGAGGACCGAGCGGATCTTCACCTTCTCGATGCCGGCGTCGTCGATCCGGGTCGCGACCTCCTCGTCGATCAGGTCGCCGGCCGCCACCAGCAGCATCCGGTCGCCCTCATCGTCGAGCTCGTGCGGATCGTAGACGTCCTCGCTCGCCACGCTGCCGAGGATGCGCTCGCGGAGCGGCTCGATGATGTCCTCGCCCTCCTTGAGCGACGTCACGTCGAGGCCGAGGATGGTGCCGCAATCCTCTTCCGTGACGGTGACGTCCTGCGCCACGTCCACCAGACGGCGGGTGAGGTACCCCGCGTCGGCGGTCTTGAGCGCCGTGTCGGCCAGACCCTTCCGGGCGCCGTGGGTGGAGATGAAGTACTCCAGCACGGTGAGCCCTTCGCGGAAGTTCGACTTGATCGGGCTCTCGATGATCTCGCCGATGCCGCCGGTCAGCTTCTTCTGCGGCTTGGCCATCAGGCCGCGCATGCCGGCGAGCTGCCGGATCTGGTCGCGGCTGCCGCGCGACCCGGAGTCGAACATCATGAACACCGGGTTGAACCCGCCGCGGGAGACCCGCATCGAGTTGATCATCGCCTCGGCCACGTCGTTGTTGGCGTGGGTCCAGGCGTCGATCACCTTGTTGTACCGCTCGCCGAAGGTGATCTGGCCGGTGTTGTAGGCCCGCTGGAACCGCTTCACCCGGGCATCGGCCTCGGCGAGCAGCTCCGCCTTCTCGGTCGGGATCTCGAGGTCTTCCACGCCGATGGACACACCGCCCATGGTGGCGAAGCGGAACCCGAAGTCCTTGAGCCGGTCGAGGAAGGTGACCGTGTCGGCCAGCCCCGCGCGCCGGTAGCTCTGCAGCACCAGCTCCGAGAGGTTCTTCTTCTTCATCAGGTCGTCACGGAAGCCCAGCTCGGCGACCACCTTCCGCGGCAGGATGCTGTTGAACAGCACCCGGCCCACGGTGGTCCGGAGCCAGCGCGGCCGGCGAGCCTCGTCGTCCGCCGTCTCCGGCGGTGGGACGTACCAGAACTGAATGGCGCTGTGATAGCCGATGCCGCCGTTGAGCAGCGCCATCTCGATTTCGGCCAGGCTGCCGAAGTACCGCGCGTCCTTCCACAGACGCGCGCGGGCGTCCTCGGTCTTCCCCACGCCCGCGCGCCGCAGCTCCTCTTCGTAGCCCGGCGGCAGCTTGGTCAGGAAGTAGCTGCCCAGCACCATGTCCTGCGACGGCTCCGCCACCGGACGCCCGTCCGAGGGCTTGAGCACGTTGTTCGAGGAGATCATCAGGAGGCGGGCCTCCAGCTGCGCCTCGAACGAGAGCGGGACGTGCACCGCCATCTGGTCGCCGTCGAAGTCGGCGTTGAACGCCGCGCAGACCAGCGGGTGGATCCGGATGGCCTTGCCTTCGACCAGCACCGGCTCGAACGCCTGGATGCCCAGGCGGTGAAGCGTCGGCGCGCGGTTGAGCAGCACCGGGTGGTCCTGGATGATCTCTTCCAGGATCTCGTAGACCTCGGGGCTCTCCCGCTCCACGATCTTCTTGGCCCGCTTGACCGTCTCGGCGATGCCCTTCTCCACCAGCTTGTGGATGATGAAGGGCTTGAACAGCTCGACCGCCATGGCCTTGGGCAGGCCGCACTGGTGCAGGCGCAGCTCCGGGCCGACCACGATGACCGAGCGGCCGGAGTAGTCCACCCGCTTGCCGAGCAGGTTCTGCCGGAAGCGGCCCTGCTTGCCCTTGAGCATGTCGCTCAGGCTCTTGAGCGGGCGCTTGCCGCGGCCGCGGATCGCCTTCGAGCGGCGGCCGTTGTCGAACAGCGCGTCCACCGCCTCCTGGAGCATCCGCTTCTCGTTCCGGAGGATGACCTCCGGCGCCTTGTGCTGGATCAGCTTGGTGAGCCGGTTGTTCCGGTTGATCACCCGCCGATACAGGTCGTTCAGGTCGGACGTGGCGAAGCGCCCGCCGTCGAGCGGCACCAGCGGCCGCAGGTCGGGCGGGATCACGGGGATCACGTCGAGGATCATCCAGCCCGGGGCGTTCGGGAGGTCACCCGAGTCGCCCGAGCTGAGGAACGCGTCCACGATCTTGAGCCGCTTCAGCATCTGCTTCTTGCGGTGCTGGCTGGTCTCGGTGGCCACGCCGGCGCGCAGCTCCTCGGCCAGCTGCTTCACGTCGAGCCGCTCCAGCAGCTTGCGGACCGCCGGCGCGCCGATGTCGGCCTGGAACTCGGTGTCGCCCTCTTCCCGCGCCTTGGCGCGCAGGGCGAGGTACTCCTCCTCGTCCAGCAGCTGGTTGTCCTCCACCTCCTGCTTGCCCGGCTGGATGACGATGTAGCTGCTGTAGTAGATCACCCGCTCCAGGTCGCGGAGGGTGATGTTGATCAGGTTCCCCATCGGCGACGGCAGCGTCTTGAAGAACCAGATGTGCGCCACCGGCACGCTGAGCTCGATGTGGCCCATGCGCTCGCGCCGGACCTTGCTCAGCGTGACCTCGACACCGCAGCGATCGCAGATCACGCCGCGATAGCGGATCCGCTTGTACTTGCCGCAGTGGCACTCCCAGTCCTTGACCGGGCCGAAGATGCGCTCGCAGAAGAGGCCGTCCTTCTCCGGCTTGAACGACCGATAGTTGATCGTCTCCGGTTTGGTGACCTCACCCCACGACCACCAGGACCGCTGCCCCTGGAGCTCCAGGCGCTCGCGCTCCTTGGGATCGCGCGGACCCCGGATTTCCTCCGGGCTCGCGATACGGATGCTGATATAGTCGAAGCTCGAGCTCTTGGGCTCGCGCCCGCTGCGAAAATCAATCATGGATTCCCTCTTTTACTCGTCGCCGGCTTCGGTGGTACCGAGCGTGACCTTCAGGCCCAGCGCCTGCAATTCCTTCACGAGCACGTTGAACGATTCCGGGATGCCCGGCTCGGGCAGGTTCTGCCCCTTCACGATCGCCTCGTACACTTTGCTGCGTCCGTTCACGTCGTCCGACTTGACCGTGAGCATCTCCTGCAACACGTGCGCGGCGCCGTAGGCCTCCAGCGCCCAGACCTCCATCTCACCGAACCGCTGGCCGCCGAACTGCGCCTTGCCGGCGAGCGGCTGCTGCGTCACCAGGGAGTACGGCCCGATGGACCGGGCGTGGATCTTGTCGTCCACCAGGTGGCTCAGCTTCAGCATGTAGATCGATCCGACGGTGACCTCGCCCTCGAAGAACTGGCCGGTGCGGCCGTCCCGGAGGCGGGCCTTCCCCGCCGGCGTGAGTCCGGCGCTCCGCAGCAGCTCGTCGGCCGCCGCGTCCACGTCGCCCTCATTCTTGCCGCCGAGCATGGCCGCGAGCTGCGGCTTGCCGCCGGCGACCAGCGCGTCCGCGGCGGTTACCCCGGCGGCCTTGTCCATTTCCTTCTGCGCCTTGGCGACCGCCTTGGCGTCCTTCACGTCGTCCCGATCGCCCTCGACCTCGTTGAACGCGGCCTCCTGGCGCCGCTGGCCCAGCTCGCGCTCGCCCAGCTCCTTCGCGGCCTCGGTCAGGAAGGTCCGCACCTGGTGGTACAGCTCCTTCGTTTCCGCCGAGACACCCCGGGCGCCGAGCATGCCGACGCCCGCCATGAGCACGGTCGTGTGCTCGCCCTCGGGCACGACCTTCTTGAGGTCCGCCACCATCCGGGTGATCGCCGGCGCGGCCGGTGACGGCGCCGGGTTCCGGAGCCGGAGGCTCTCCGCCGCCCAGCGGAAGCCCGCCAGACGGAGCAGCACGCCGATCTCGGCCTCGTCGGCGCCCCGGAACACCGGGGTCTTGGCCTCGAACCCGAGAATCCGGGCGGCCCAGCCGAGGTGGGTCTCGAGGATCTGGCCCACGTTCATCCGGCTCGGCACGCCGAGCGGGTTGAGGACGATGTCCACCGGGGTGCCGTCCGGCAGGAACGGCATGTCCTCTTCCGGCACGATCCGGGCGACGATGCCCTTGTTGCCGTGGCGGCCCGCCATCTTGTCGCCCACCGAGATCTTCCGCTTCTCGGCGATGTAGACCTTCACCAGCTGGATCACGCCCGGCGGCAGCTCGTCCGGCTGGAGGATCTTGTCGATCTGGTCCTCCGCCTTCTCCTCCACCTTGGCCCGCTCGCGCGCCGCCATGTCGATGGTGGACCGGATCCGCTCGTTGGCCGCCTTGTTGGCCACCCGCAGCGTCTTGAGATCGATGTCGCTGAGCTCGAGGTCCTTCACCGACGCGGCGGTCAGCTTGGTGCCCGCCGGGAGGTGCTCCTCGACCGTGCCGGCCTTGAGCATCAGGGCGACTTCCTGGCCCTGGAGCAGGTGGCCCAGCTCGTCCAGCATCACCGAGTTGATCCGCGCCTTCTCGTCGTTCTCGATCCGGCGCACCTCGCCGATCCGCTCGCCCCGGTCCTTCTCGACGACCTGATCCTCGATCCGGCTGAAGATCTTCACGTCGATCACCACGCCGGCCATGCCGGGCGGCACCTTGAGCGAGCTGTCCTTCACGTCCTTCGCCTTCTCGCCGAAGATCGCGGTCAGCAGCTTCTCTTCCGGCGAGAGCTCGGTCTCCCCCTTCGGGGTGATCTTGCCGACCAGAATGTCGCCCGGCTTCACGTGGGCGCCGATCCGGACGATGCCCCGCTCGTCGAGGTCCACCACGCTCTCGTCGGAGACGTTGGGGATCTCGCGGGTGATCTCCTCCTGGCCCCGCTTGGTGTCGCGGACGTGCAGCTCCAGCTCCTGGATGTGGATGGACGAGTAGACGTCGTCCTTCACCAGGCGCTCGCTGAGGACGATGGCGTCCTCGAAGTTGTGTCCGTACCAGGGCATGAACGACACCAGCACGTTGCTGCCGAGGGCGAGCTCGCCGCCGTCGGTGGCCGCGCCGTCGGCGATGATCTCGCCGGCGGCGACCTTCTGGTTGAGCTGCACCAGGGGCCGCTGGTTGATGGCGGTGTCCTGGTTGGTGCGCCAGAACTTCTTGACCCGGTACCGGTCATGCTGGTGCAGCCGGGCCAGCGGCTGGTCGGCCAGCTGCGCGGCGCCGTTGCCGCCCGAGTCCACGATGATCTCGTCCGCGGTGACCCGGGTGACCGTCCCGGCACGCCGGGCGATGATCACCGCGCCCGAGTCGCGCGCGACCTTCTCCTCCAGCCCGGTGCCGACCAGCGGCGCCTGGGGGAAGAGGAGCGGCACGCTCTGCCGCTGCATGTTGGAGCCCATGAGCGCGCGGTTGGCGTCGTCGTGCTCCAGGAACGGAATCAGCGCCGCCGCGATGGAGACGAGCTGCTCCGGCGCCACGTCCATGAAGTCGATCCGCTCCGGCGCCAGCAGCGGGTAGTCGTCGCCCTTGCGGCTCAGCACCAGCGCCTCGGCGAAGGTCCCGTCGGTATTGAGCGGCGCGTTGGCCTGGGCCACCGCGTAGTCCTCTTCGTCGCTGGCCGAGAGCCAGCGGATCTCGTCGGTCACCTTGCCGCTCTTCACCACCCGGTACGGCGTCTCGATGAAGCCCAGGTCGTTGATCCGGGCGTAGGTCGAGAGACTCGTGATCAGGCCGATGTTGGGACCTTCCGGGGTCTCGATCGGGCACATCCGGCCGTACTGCGAGTAGTGCACGTCGCGGACCTCGAAGCCCGCGCGCTCCCGCGTCAGGCCGCCCGGACCCAGCGCCGAGAGCCGGCGCTTGTTGGTCAGCTCGGCCAGCGGGTTGGTCTGGTCCATGAACTGCGAGAGCTGGGACGAGCCGAAGAACGCCTGGATGACGGCGCTCACGGTCCGGGCGTTCACCAGGTCGTCGAGCGAGATCTTCTCGGGATCCGAGTTGATGCTCATCCGCTCCTTGACCAGGCGCGCCATCCGGCTCAGGCCGACCGAGAACTGGTTGGCGATCAGCTCGCCGACGCTCCGGATCCGCCGGTTGCCCAGGTGGTCGATGTCATCGGTGAAGCCGCGCCCGTCGTGCAGGTCGATCAGGTAGCGGATGATCGCGATGAAGTCGTCCTCGGTCAGGACGGTGTGGTTCGCATCGGTCTTGAGCTTGAGCCGCTGGTTGATCTTGTAGCGGCCCACCCGCCCCAGGTCGTACCGCTTGGGGTTGAAGAACAGCTTCTGGAGCTGCTGCCGCGCCGTGTCGAGGTTGGGCGCGTCGCCCGGCCGGAGCAGGGCGTAGATCTGCTCCAGGGCCTCGGCCTCGCTGTGGGTCGGGTCCTTGGCCAGCGTGTTCTTGATCAGCGGCGATTCCGAGCGGCCGTGGGGCAGCAGCACCTCGACCTTATGGACCACCGCCTTGATCAGCTTCTTGCGCAGCGTTTCGGTCAGCTCCTGGCCGCCCTGGGCGACGACCTCACCGGTCTCCGGATCGGCCACGTCGAACGCCAGCACGTGGTTGTGCCGGTCCCGGGTGCTGGTCGGCTGCTCTTCGTCGCGCAGGTCGATGGTGCTGTAGCCGGCGAAGACCGTCACCGACTTCACACCCTTGTGGCGCATCTCGTTCAGGCGCTCGGGCGTGAGCTCGTCACCCACCTTGGCCAGCGCCTCGCCCTTGGGATCCTCGGGGTTGGCCACGTCCGCCGCCACCAGCGCGCCGATCACCTCGCGCTTCTCCTGCCGGCCCTCCAGCTTGCCGGTGATGTTCAGCGCCTTCGTGGCGAAGAACAGCTTCAGGATGTCGGCGTTGTTCCCGTGGCCGAAGGCGCGGAGCAGCGCGCTGGCCGGGAACTTCTTCTTCTTGTCGATGTGGACGTAGATCACGTCGTGGATGTCGATGGTGAACTCGACCCACGACCCCCGGAAGGGGATGATCCGCGCCGAGAAGAGCCGCTGGCCGTTGGGGTGGGTGTCCTCCTCGAACACCACGCCCGGCGACCGGTGCAGCTGGCTCACGACGACGCGCTCGGCCCCGTTGATGACGAAGGTGCCGAGCGGGGTCATGATGGGCAGCTCGCCCAGGTAGACTTCCTTCTCGATCGCGTTCTTGAGCCGCTTCTGCCCCTCGACCTCCTCGTACACGTCGAGCCGGAGCTTGGCCTTGAGCGGCGCCGCGTAGGTCATGTCGCGCTCGATGCACTCCTCGACCGCGTACTTGGCGTCACCCAGGGAGTAGCCCAGGAACTCGAGCTTGTACTTCTCGTTCACGTCGGTGATCGGGAACAGGTCCCGAAAGACGCGCTCGAGGCAGACGTCCTGGCGTGCGCCGTGGACGTCGTCGGGGACCAGCAGCGTCTCGAACGCGGCGGTCTGGATGTCGAGGAGGTGCGGCATCGGCATGCCGCCCTCGCGCTTGCTGAACGTGATTACGGATCGGGTCTGAGTCATCAGATCACTCACTCTGCGCGACATGAGGCGCCCACAGGCGCGCAACACAAATGGCCCCAACGCGGATCCCCCGCCCATCCGGGCGGGGTGACCTACGGGGCTCGGCTAATTCGGGAACTTCCGAGAGCTTCGAGCGTGTCATTCGTCTCACTGAAATAGGTTGCAGGCCGCCGATCCCTCGTCCGAACGGCGACGCCGTCCGGGCTCGGGAGAGCGCTGCGCCCTACTTCAGCTCGACGACCGCGCCCTGCTCTTCCAGCTTCTTCTTGATCTCTTCTGCCTCCGCCTTGGACACGGCCTCCTTGATGTTGCTGGGGACGTTGTCCACGGCATCCTTGGCTTCCTTCAGGCCCAGGCTGGTGACTTCCCGGACCACCTTGATGACCTGGATCTTCTTGGCGCCGCCCTCCTTGAGGACGACGGTCCACTCGGTCTTCTCTTCGGCCGGGGCCGCGGCGGCAGCTCCGCCGCCGGCGCCACCCGCCGCGGCAGCCGGCGCGGCCGCGGCGATGGTGACGTTGAACTTGGTCTTGAAGCCCTCGATCAGCTCGGCCAGCTCGACGACGGTCTTGTTGCCGATCGCATCGAGGATCTCTTCGTTACTCAGCGTGGTGGTGGTGGCCATGGTGTCGGTCTCTCTCCGTCCGGTTAGGAAGCAGCACTACGCTGCGCGCGAAGCGCCTCGAGGGCGCCAATCATCTGGGACAACAGGCCATTCATGACGCCGGCGAACTCCGCCATCGGCGCCTGGATGTAGCCCGCGAGCTGGGCGAGCAGGACCTCCCTGGACGGCAGCTCGGCCAGGCGCTTCACCTGGGCCGCCGTCAGGGCCTTGCCGTCAACCAGCGCGATCTTGATGGCCGGCTTCTCGAATTCCCTCGCGAAGTCGGTCAGCACCTTGGCCCCCGGAATCGCGTCCTGGCCCGCGAGGACCAGGCCGGTGGGGCCGGCGAGGTGGTCGTCCAGCGCGCTGACGCCGTTGGCGGCGAAGGCGCGCTGGGCGAGCGTGTTCTTCACGACGACATACTCGACGCCCGCGCCCCGGAGCCGACGGCGCAGCTCGGTCATCCGGAGGACGTTGAGTCCGGTGAAGTCGGTCACGAACACGTTCGGCGAGCCCTTGAGCTGCTCGGTCAGGGCGTCGACCGTGGATTGCCGCTGCGTCTTGCTCATCGGTACACCGCCGTATCCAGCCGGACGCCCGGCCCCATGGTGCTCGACAGCGTGGCCGAGCGGATGTAGTGGCCCTTGGCGGCCGACGGCTTGGCGCGGACGATCGTGTCCATGAACGCCTGCACGTTGTCGGAGAGCTGGGTGGCCGAGAACGACACCTTGCCGACCGGCGCGTGCACGTTCCCGGTCTTGTCGACCCGGAACTCGATCTTGCCGGCCTTGATTTCCCGGACCGCCTTGGCGACGTCCATCGTGACCGTGCCGGCCTTGGGGTTCGGCATCAGGCCCCGGGGGCCGAGCACCTTGCCCAGCTGGCCCAGCTGACCCATGACGTCGGGCGTGGCGACGATGACGTCGCACTCGAGCCAGCCGTCCTTGATCTTCTGGATGTACTCGATGCCCACGAAATCCGCGCCCGCCGCCTCGGCGTCCCGGACCCGGTCACCCTGGGTGACTACCAACACCCGAACCGACTTGCCGGTTCCATGGGGCAGCACGACCGTTCCGCGGACGACCTGGTCGGCATGCCGCGGATCCACGCCAAGCCGGACCGCCACATCCACGGTCTCGTCGAACTTGGCGAACGACGCGCCCTTCACCAGCGTCACGGCCTCGGGAATCGCGTACTCCCGGGTGCGGTCGACCGTGGCGAGCGCGGTCTTGAACTTCTTGCCCTGGGCCGGCATCAGTCCACCACCTCCAGCCCCATGGACCGGGCGGTGCCGGCGATCATCTTCATGGCGCTGTCGAGGTCGGATGCGTTGAGATCGGCCATCTTGATCTCGGCGATCTTCTTGACCTGCGCCCGGCTGACCTTGCCCACCTTGGTGCGGTTGGGCTGGCCGCTCCCCTTCTCGATGCCGGCCTCCTTGAGCAGGAGATTCGGCGCCGGCGGGGTCTTGGTGATGAAGGTGAAGGTCCGGTCGGCGTAGATGGTGACCACACAGGGGATCACCATCCCGCTCTGGCTCTGGGTCCGGGCGTTGAACTGCTTCACGAACTCCATGATGTTCACGCCGTGCGGACCCAGGGCGGTGCCCACCGGCGGCGCGGGCGTCGCCGCGCCGGCGGGGCATTGGAGCTTCACCAGTGCCTGGATCTTTTTCGCCATGCTTCTCCTCGGTATCGGCGGGCGCTCTGGCGCGCCCAGTCCTGCCGCGATGACCCGCGCGGTCGCGGGATCCTGCCGGCCTGCGCTCAGTGACCTCGGAGCTGCAGGTAATCCATCTCCACCGCCGTGGGCCGCCCGAACAGGCTCACCGTCACCCGGACCTTCCCCTTGTCCGCCAGCACCTCTTCCACCGTGCCGCTGAAGTCGGAGAACGGGCCCTCGGTGATCTCGACGACCTGGCCGACCATGAAGGGGATCTCCTCCTTCGGCTCGGACTCGGTCACGGCCTCGGCGATGCCGAGCAGGCGGTTCACTTCATCCTGGCGCAACGGCTGCGGCATCTTGCCGGTGCCGACGAACTTGATCACGCCCTGGATGCTGTTGACGACGTGGAGCGCCTCCTGGCTCATGCCCATCTCCACCAGGACATAGCCGGGATACAGCTTCCGCTCGACGTTGACCTTCTTGCCGTTCTTGATCTCGATCACTTCCTGCACCGGGACCAGCGCCTGCCGGATCAGCTTCTGCTCCGCGGGACGAGGATCGTCCGCGATCCGCTTCTGGAGCAGATTGCGCACCTTGTTCTCGTGCCCGGCCGTCGTCTGGATCGCGTACCAGCGGTATTCCATGGCCTTACCGCGCGAGCTGCGCGATCCCCTGAACGAAGATGAGTTGCAGCAGCCAATCCATGAGGCCGATGACGAAGCCGAGGATGATCGACATCACGACGATCATCCGGGTGGCCTTGATCAGCTCATCGCGGGTCGGCCAGGTGACCTTCCGCATCTCCTCGCGGACGCCCGTGAGGAAATCGCGTGTCTGGGTCACCCATCCGACGACGCGGTTCGGGCGTGCGACCGCCTGCGCCCGCTCCACGACTACTTCGACTCCTTGTGCACCCGATGCGTGTCGCACCGGGGGCAGTACTTGCGCCGTTCCACCCGCTCCGGGTGCTTCCGCTTGTTCTTGTCGGTGAAGAAGTTGCGGTTCTTACACTCGGTGCATTCGAGGGTGATCTTGTCTCTCGGCACTGTCCGTCCTCTACTTGATGATCTTGGTGACGACGCCGGCGCCGACGGTCCGCCCACCTTCACGGATCGCGAAGCGCAGCCCCTCGTCCATCGCGATCGGCATGATCAGCTCGATCGTCATCTGCACGTTATCGCCCGGCATCACCATCTCCACCCCCGCCGGCAGCTCCACCGACCCCGTCACGTCCGTCGTCCGGAAGTAGAACTGCGGCCGGTAGCCCTTGAAGAACGGCGTGTGCCGCCCCCCCTCTTCCTTCGTCAGCACGTACACCTCGGCCTCGAAGTGCGTGTGCGGCGTGATGCTCCCCGGCTTCGCCAGCACCATCCCCCGCTCGATCTCGTGCTTCTCCACCCCGCGCAGCAGCAGCCCCACGTTGTCCCCCGCCTCCCCCTGGTCCAGCAGCTTCCGGAACATCTCCACCCCGGTCACCACCGTCTTCTTCGCGCTGTTGAAGCCCACCACCGCCACCTCCTCCTGCACCTTCACCACCCCCCGCTCGATCCGCCCCGTCGCCACCGTGCCCCGCCCCGTGATCGAGAACACGTCTTCCACCGGCATCAGGAACGGCTTGTCGATCTCCCGCTTCGGCTGCGGGATGTAGCTGTCCAGCGCGTCCAGCAGCTCCTGGATCTTCTTCCCCTGCTCGCTGTTCGGGTCCCCCGACTCCAGCGCCTTCAGCGCCGACCCCTTGATGATCGGCGTGTCGTCGCCCGGGAAGTCGTAGGACGACAGCAGCTCCCGCACTTCCAGCTCCACCAGCTCCAGCAGCTCCGGGTCGTCCACCATGTCCACCTTGTTCATGAACACCACGATGTACGGCACGTTCACCTGCTTCGCCAGCAGGATGTGCTCCCGCGTCTGCGGCATCGGCCCGTCCGCCGCCGACACCACCAGGATCGCCCCGTCCATCTGCGCCGCCCCCGTGATCATGTTCTTCACGTAGTCGGCGTGCCCCGGACAGTCCACGTGCGCGTAGTGCCGCTTGTCCGACTCGTACTCCACGTGCGCCGTCGCGATCGTGATGCCCCGCTCCCGCTCCTCCGGCGCCTTGTCGATCTGGTCGTACGCCGTGAACTGCGCCAGCCCCTTCTTCGCCTGGATCGCCGTGATCGCCGCCGTCAACGTCGTCTTCCCGTGGTCCACGTGCCCGATCGTGCCCACGTTCACATGCGGCTTCGTCCGCTCGAATTTGGCCTTCGCCATGTCGTGTCCCGATGTCCGGTTGAGTTCCTAGTTGGGGCGGTCAGGCGGTCCCTCGCCACCACCCTTCACATCCTGGGCGGTCAGGCGGTCAGAGACTGCCGACCGATTGACCATCGGATCTACTGACCGTCCTGACCGCCTGACTTCAAGCTCGCGACCGGGATCGAACCGGTGACCTCATCCTTACCAAGGATGCGCTCTACCGACTGAGCTACGCGAGCGGCATCACTACGAGTTCCGCTTTAAGCGGGCGACGGGACTCGAACCCGCGACCCTCAGCTTGGAAGGCTGATGCTCTACCAACTGAGCTACACCCGCGATGAGTTCAGACCCGCGTGCCCGCCTTCATGGTGGGGGTAGGATTCGAACCTACGTAGGGCGTTAGCCCGGCAGATTTACAGTCTGCTACCATTAGCCACTCGGTCACCCCACCCGCTTGCACCCACCCGCATCTGAGACAGAACCCCGCCGAGCATGACAGCGGGGTCCCGCGAGCGATTCGGGTGTCGGCGCACCATACCGAGCTGACGAGGGGAATCGAACCCCTAACCGCCTGTTTACAAAACAGGTGCTCTGCCAATTGAGCTACGTCAGCCGAAAGAGGCCGAACGAAGACAGACTCATATGATAGAGGGCAAGTTGCGGCTAGTCAATGGGCTGGGGCTGCCCGCCGCATCACTTCGATGGCTCCATCCCGCCGGTCCCGGATCTCCCATCCGGCCGACTTCAACAGATCCCTGATTCGATCCGCCTCGGCGAAGTTTCGGGCCCGTTTTTCGGTCGCCCGGACCGCCGCCCAGCGCATCGCCCAAGCCTCCACGTCGGCCGGATCGAGCGGCGAGACCTCCGGCGGCCGAACCGGAATCCCGTCCTCCTCCGCCACCGCCAGATCGTCGGCCGAGACGGTCCGCGCCCGGGCCGACGGGGCCACCGCGAGCACCCCGTCGGCCAGCTCCCAGGCGGCCCGCATGGCCGGTCCGACCCGCTTCCCCTCGTCCATCAACCGGTTCGCTTCCCGCACCAGAACGTGCAGCGCCGCAAGGGCTTCCGGCGCGTTGAGGTCGTCGTTCAGCGCCGCGGCGAACGCCTGGTGGAACCGATCGGCCGCCGCGACCGACTCGGCATCGTCCCGGTCGGCCGCGGAAACCGTGAGCCGGTCGCGGAAGGCGCCGAGCCGCGCGGAGCCCTCGCCGGCCGCCGCCAGGGCGGTATCGCTCCAATCGAGCTTCTGCCGGTAATGGGTGTTGAACAGCAGGTGGCGGATGGCGCCCGGATCCACCCCCTGCTCCCGAAGGTCCCGCGCGGTCAGGATGTTCCCGTACCGCTTGGACATCTTGGTGCCTTCCAGGTCGAGGAATTCCCCGTGCACCCACACCCGGGCAAACTCCTCCTTGCCGGTGTAGGCGCAGCTCTGGGCGATCTCGTCCTCGTGGTGCGGGAAAATCAAGTCGACGGCGCCCGCATGGAGATCCAGCACATCCACGCCCCACTTCCGGCGGACCAGCTCGAGCGCCATGGCCGAACACTCGATGTGCCAGCCGGGACGACCCCGGCCGAACGGCGCATCCCAGGCCGCGCCGACCGCTTCGTCCTCCGGCTTGGCGGCCTTCCAGAGCACGAAGTCGCGCGCGTCTTCCTTGGCGTACTCGTCGGCGCTGACCCGCTCGCTCGCGCCGGCCCGCAGCTCTCGACGGTCCAGCCGCGAGAGCCGCCCGTACGCGGGGAACCGGGCGATCGCGAAATAGACCGAGCCGTCCTCGCCCTTGTAGGCGACGCCCCGCGCCAGCAACCCCTCGATCAGCTCGATCATCGGCCCGATGTACTCGGTTGCCCTCGGCTGCGCGTGCGCCGCGCGGATCCGGAGCCAGTCGCGGTCTTCCTCGAAGGCCTGGCCGAATGGATCCACATGCTGCCGGAGCGACACCCCCTTGGCGACCGCCGCCGCGATGGTACGGTCGTCCACGTCGGTGAGGTTCATGATATGGAAGACCTCGTACCCGCTGGCCTCCAGCCAGCGGCGCAGGAGATCCTCGAACAGAAACGTCCGGAAGTTCCCGATGTGGGCGTAGTTGTAGATCGTGGGACCGCAGGTGTAGAGCGAGGCGCGCCCCGCCTGCAGCGGGACGAACGGCTCGACCTGACGGGTGAGGGTGTTGTGAAGCCGGAGGGTCATCCGCCGGCCGCCGCGGCGGCGGTCAGGCGGCGGTCCGCGCTGGCGCCTTCTTCCACGTGGACGTGGACCTTCCGCTGCGGAAACGGGATCTCGATCTGCTCCCGGTCGAACCGGATCTTGAGCCGACGGCGGTATTCGCGCGCGACCGCCCACTGCGAACCGGGCTGGGTCTTGAGGAGCGAGCGGATCACCATCGCGCTATCCCCCAGCGACTCGATGCCGGGCACCTCGACCGGCCCGTCGAGCTGGAGGGCCCACTCCTGGTCCGACGGAAAACTTGTCCGCTTCATCCCGCACCACCGCGAGGGCCCGGTCCACGTCCTCCTCGTAACCGACGCCGACATCCACCACCGCTCGCGACCAGCCGCGGGTCATGTTGCTCACCACCTTGATCTCGCTGTTCGGGATCACGTGCATGACGCCCCTGAGGTCCCGCAGCACCACCACGCGCAGGGTCATCTTTTCCACCACGCCGCTCTTCCCGGCCGCCTCGACCACGTCGCCGATGGCAAACTGGTTCTCGAAGAGAATGAAGAAGCCCGAGATCACGTCCTTCACCAGGCTCTGCGCCCCGAACGATACCGCCAGGCCCAGGATGCCCGCGCCGGCGAGGATCGGCCCGATATCGATGAAGAGATTGAAGGTGAGGAGGAGCGCGATGACGAAGACGACGATCCGCCCCACGCTGCGCAGCAGCTGGGAGATGGTCTGGCCGCGCCGCTCGCGGAGCGTGGTGACCGAATCGTCACCATCGTCCACCGCGGCCTCGATCCGGTTGGCCGCGAGCTTGACGACCCGAAACGCCAGCCAGGCGAGCAGCCAGATGCCGACCACCCGGGAGCCGTGCCGCACGGCGGTTTCGCCGTTGATCTCGAGGATCTGGGCGATGCGGGCGAGGATGTCGCCAATGCTGGACTGGGTCACGGCCCTAACCTAGAGACCCCAGCCGGATGGCGTCAACGATCACTCCCGCGCCAACACGCCTTCGCGCACCAGCACCCGCCAGCCCAGGAGCTGGGTGGCCGGCACGGGGACGATCCGCGAGCCATCTCGCACCGCCACTCGGCCACATCGGCGCAGGAGATAGCCGAGATCGTCGGCAACCAGGAGGAAAAGTTGGCCGCCGGGACCGCGGCACCGCAGCGCCGCCGGCCTGATGCATCCCCGGAGCCAGACGCCCAGCATTCGCCCTGGGAGGGCGAGCGGAAGGATGGCGTGCAGGGCCACGCTTGGGCGAATGCGGGAGGGTGAGCCTGGGGACATGCCGCATCATGGCAAGCGGCACCGCAGCCGCCGGGATCGTGCGCCCGCGGAATGGTGCCCAGGTCCCGCCGAATCAGCGGATGTCGAGTGGGGTCAGGGCGCCGTCCCGGCGCACCGCGAGACGGATCGGCCGGGGAGGACCGCTGCGGGGTATCGTCACCTCGGCCCACAGCTCCTCGCCGGGCGGCCGGATCGACGGGTCGGAAATGTGCTCGGGTATGAAGAAGGCGACCGGGTCGTCGAGTGCGGCCGTGAAGCCGCCCTGCGCCGAGTCGAGGCGGATCCGGGTCGGGCCGTCATCTTCCAGTATGCCGCGCAACCGGTCGCCATCGACCTCGAGCCGGGCCCGACGGTACTCACCGGCACGGGCATCGGCGGCGTCGCCGGCAAGCGGCACTTCCAGCCGCAGCCGCACATACCGGCCCCGGATCGGAAGGTCCGGGTCGAACGGAAGCGTTCGCGCCCAGGCGCGTGGCAGTCTCGCCCTGTCCGCCAGGAGCTTGAGTCCCAGGCTCCCGATCAGGAGAACGTGGACGATCGCCAGAGCGATGCCGGCGCGCCGGCGCGTCACGGCGCGGCGCTCCGGACACCCGCGACCAACGCCCGCCGAGTCCGCTCGAGGAGATACCCGCCGCCCAGGAACAGCAGTCCGAGACCGATGAGGCTGGCGGAGCGGCCCAGCTTGTCCATCACATCGGAGAAGTAGAAGACCAGCACGGTCAGCGCGAAGCCGGCGATCCCCAGATTGATCCGCTCGGTCCGGCCACGCCGCACGCCCCAGGCGATGAGCCCCACGGCGAGGACCGCGCACCAGAGGTACGGCGCCACGCCACGGTAGGCGGCGAGCACGGCTCCCGCGAGAACCCAGACGACGGCGGCGACGAGCGGCACCAGGTCGCGGGCGCCCAGCCTGATCCAGACCGCGGCGGGCAAGCCGACCGCGGCGGCCCAGCCCACGATCGCGAGACCAGCCGGCAACGCGGCATCCGCTCGAGAAGGGGAGTTGGCAAGCATCACGAACACGAATCCCGCCGGCAGAACGGCGAGACCGCCAAGCCAGACGAGGGCGCGACGCAGCGGGGAATGACCGGCGGCACTCGGCGTCGCGTTGAGATACGCGAGGGCGGACAGAAGGAGGAACGTCGCCAGCACGCCGCCGCCGCGATATCCATCGGTCGCGACGATCCATTCGCCGGCGAGCCATGCCGGCACGAGGAGCGCGCCGATAGCGCCCTGGGGCCACTGGCGGAGCAACGCCCAACCCGCCCACGCCCCGATGGCCCAGAGCAGCAGGCCGCCTGGCCAGTGCTCC
The DNA here is from genome assembly GCA_963720365.1 of uncultured Gemmatimonadales bacterium. Lineage (GTDB taxonomy): Bacteria > Gemmatimonadota > Gemmatimonadetes > Gemmatimonadales > GWC2-71-9 > CAVVWJ01. Next base: position 20,015 of record CAVRFK010000010.1, read on the forward strand.
TGCAGGTTGAAGATCTGACCCGAGAGAAAGATCCCGCCGCCCAGCGCGATCGTTCCGCAGGCGTGAAGGGTGGCCGACAGCGCCGGCGAGCGATCCGCCAGAGCGGCCGCGGCCAGATGCAGCGCGGGCACGACGGCCAGGACGAGCAGGAATCGCTGCGCGGGGCCAAGGGCCTCCCAGTGCGCGGCGACGAAGAGGAGGATGCCGGCCCCGAGGAGAAGGCCGCCGAGCCCGAGGGCCAGCCACGCCGGCCAGCGGAGGGCCGGCTGCTCCGGCCGCCCGCTCTCCCACGCACGGATCCGCTCGGCCGCCTCCCCGTCGAGGAGCCCGGCCTCCACCCAGCGGCGGAGCGATGACTCCCAGGACGCGGCCATGCCGAGCTAGAGCGCCTTGCGGGTCTTGAGGTACCGATTCCGCTCGTCGGCCACCGCGTTCACCAGCGGAGCCGAATCGAAGCGGACCGGGTCGGTCGAGGGCAGGCCCGTTTCCTTCTCCGCCTGCTCGCACGCGCGGCGAGCCTCGACGTCGCTGAGGTCGTAGGTGTTGAGCGAGATACCGATCACCCTGGTCGGATGCACCGCCCCGCCGATCGCCTCGTAGAGCCTCACGTACTCGGACAGTGGCGGGATCCGGAGCCATGCGGCTTCGCGATAGTCGCCGATGTACTGGCGGCTGGTCTGGTGGCAGAGGATCATCGCGTCGGGGCAGGAGCCGTGCAGCAATCCGAGGGTCACGCCGGAGTATCCCGGATGGTTGATGCTCCCCTGCCCCTCGACCAGCACGACGTCGGCGTTCTTGCTCCCTTCCAGCGTGATCTTCTCCGCCGCGCCGGCGATGAAGTCCGCCACGACCGCGTCCACCGCGATGCCCCAGCCCTCGATCATGATGCCGGTCTGCCCCGTCGGGACGAACCGGGTGCGGATGCCGCGCTCGTTCAGCTTGCGGGTGAGCTGCAGCTGCGCGGTCATCTTCCCCACGTTGCAGTCGGTTCCCACCGTCAGCACGACGAGGGGATCGACCGACTTGGCGAGTCCGGAGGCGATCGGCAGATCGGTGGGCGGGCGGCGAAGGTCGTGCAGCGTCCGTCCCTTCGCCTTGGCCTTGGCCGCGAGCGTCGGGTCGTCGGCGAGGAAGGTGTGCAGCCCGTTCCACACATCGCAGCCGGCGTCGATCGCCTCGCCGATCCAGGTGCGCCACTCGGCCGGGAGCTGCCCGCCCTTCGGCGCGATCCCGATGAGCACGGCCGTCGGCTTCAGCGCCAGCCCTTCGCGCATCGAGGCGACGATCGGAATCCCGCCGCCGAACCCGAGGACGTCCTGAACGGACTTGCCCGCCTGCTGGCGGTCGAGCACCGCCACGGTCCGCTCGGGGTGATATCGGATGACGGAGTTGGCGGTCTTCGACGTCATGGGGCTGAAGTCGCCGTCGGCGATGATCAGAAAGCGAGGTGCGGTCATGTTCCGTAGGGTGAGAGGCGGTGGAATATAAGCGAGAAAATGCCACCCTGAGCGTAGCGAAGGGGACCATTTCCGCATGGTCCCCTTCACTTCGTTCAGGGTGACACCGTCGATCGATCAGGTCTTGCCGGTGTCTCCCTCTTCGATGACCTCGGCGTCGTGGACGTCCTCGCTCCCGCGGTTGAGCTGCCGGTTCTCGCCGGCGCTTCCGCCGGGGAGCAGCCCCATCCGCTGCTTCAGCGAGAGCAGCTGCTGGTCCGAGCTGCCCTTGTACTCCAACGCCTCGAACTGCCGGGTCAGGTGGTCGCCCGAGAACTCCTCCTGGATCTCGGCCGCGGCGATCGCCTTGCGCTCGTTGGCCTCGATCTTCTCGGTCATCCGCTCGAACGACTCGAAGGCGCTCTTGTCCCCCATGCCCGACATCGTCTCCTGGATCCGCTGCTGGGCCTCCGCCCGCTTGGCCCGCGCCACCAGGATGTTCTTCTTCCGCTTGGCCTCTTCGATCTTGTCGTTCAGCTGGCGCAGCGAGAGCTTGAGCGCCTCCGTCTCCGCCTTGTGCTTGAGCCAGGTCTCGTGCAGCTGCTGCGCGCCCTGGAGGTGCTCGTTGTACCGGCCGAGCGCCTGCTTGGCGAGATCGTCCCGGCCTTCCTGCACCGCGAGCATGGCCCGGCGCTCCCAGTCCTCCGCTTGCTTCTTCATCGACTCGGCGTCGGCCTGGAGCTTCTTCTCGTCCGCGATGGCGGACGCGACCTGCTGCTTGGCCTTGGCCAGCTGCGACTTCATGTCCACGATCAGCTGGTTCAGCATCTTCTCGGGGTTTTCCGCCCGGGAGATGAGATCGTTGAGATTGGAGCGCAGCAGGGTCGAGAAGCGATCAAAGATTCCCATGGAGGGTCACCTTTCGCGGTAGGTCGCGAGGGCGCCGAGGTGCGAGGCTAGCGCCAGGATCATCGATTCGAAACTGGCCTCGAACTCGTTGAAGTCGAGGTTCTCCAGCTCGAGCGTATCGGTCAGCACGACGTGATCGCCTTCCAGGCCATAGGAGCCGTGCACCAGGTCGCGCGCGTTGTACTCCAGGAGCTGACGGAACAGCTCGCCGCGGCGCGGCTCGCTCGCGGGCAGCTCCATCACGCGAACCCGGAGGATGACGACCGGCGGCGCGTAGTGCACCACGACCTCGGAGTCCTCGGGCGAGCGGAGGAGCCAGATGTTCGGCTCCAGCTCCATAACCGAAAGATTGCCGCCGTACAGACGGTCGAAGAACGACAGAATGTCCTCGCGGGTGATCATCTACGCTCCCTTTGAAATCTGGTCCGGCTCTCCACCGCGGGCGAGGAGCCGTTCCGCGAAATCTAATCGCTCCTCCACCTCGGCCAATCGCGCGCGGAGATCCTCCACCTCGGTCGTAACCCGCTCGTTCACCTGATCCACCTCGGCCTGGACTTCGTCGGCGTCCGCGCGACCGCCGAGCCGCCGGGCCACCGCCTGCCCGATCGGTCCGAACAGGAGGCCGATGGCCCCCGCTCCGATCGCCAGAAACATCGCAAGCTCGCCCGGCGGGCTGATCATCCCGGCTCCTAGGGCTGCAACCGGTCGGGCTCGCGCGTCTGCGCCACGACCCGCTCGGTGAAATCCAGCCGCTCCTCCAGCTCCGCCATCCGCGCCGGCACATCCTCGAGCTGCCGCACCCGATCGCGCAGGGTGTCCAGCTCCGCCTGCAGCGCGGCGTTTACCGCGCCGCCTTCGATGCGCCGGGCGATTGCCTTGATGAGGGGCCACAGCACGGCGGCCACGATGAGCCCGGCGCCGAGCAGGAGGACGATGGCCGCGATCCCGTCGAGGCTCCCGGTGACCGACATCTCGGTGCCGGGGGGCAGCGGTGGCACGGGCGGCACGCCCTGCACGACCAGCATCAGGGAGCGTCTCCCCGCAACGCCGCCGGGGACTGCCCCCGCGCGAGCATCCGCTCGGTAAAATCGATGCGCTCCTCCAGCTCCGCCACGCGCTGCTGGAGCACGTCCACGTCGTTCAGGCGGTGCTGCAGCTGCTCCAGCTCCGCCCGCAGCGCCTGATCATCGCCCTTCGACTCGATGCGGCGGCCGAACGCGCGCATCAGGGGCCAGAGAATGACGGTGGCCGCAACCAGACTGAGACCGACGATCATGACCAGGACGGGCGCGCCCCAGTCGCTCATGAAGAAAAGGTTGGGATCGAACTGCGGGCCGGGAGGAAGCGGCATCGGGATCTCGCCTTGGATCATCACGACGCGCCCCCTTTCGCTACCTGGGGCCGCTCCTGGTGCTGAGCCAGCAGCCGCTCCGCGAAATCCACCCGCTCCTGCAGCTCCGAGACGTCTCTCCGGAGAGCATCGACCTCCGCCAACAGCTCCGGGTCATGCACGGGCATGGGGCCGTGCGAGCGGATCCGCTCGGCGATCGCCTTGCCGATCGGACTGATAGAAAGGAGGAAGGCGGTGCCTCCTCCAAAGATGAACGTGATGGCGAGTATGCCTTCCATATCCATTCCGTGGTCTCCGGCCCGCCCCTACGGACGGGGCTACGGTCGTGTTTCAATGAGAAACGGCACCGTGTTCCCCAGGGGTCAGGCCAGCTCCACCGCCTCGATCGCGGCCAACGAGACCGCGATCTCGGTCTCCTCGTTGTCCTCGGGACGCAGATAGACCTCATGAGCGGTGACATGGGTGTCCACGCTCGTCGGGATGCCCACGACCTCGGTCCGGTCGGTGGTAGTGATGCGGACCTTCTGTTCGTGCCCACCAGCGTAGCCGAGTAGCGCAACGATGTCTTCGTAGGTCATGGGGAGGCTCCGGCGGGGGTGGAACTCCAATCTAGGCCCCGGCCTTTCGACTCGCCATTCGGGCGGCTACTGGCCGGCGGCGGCCCGCTCCCGGGTGGCCGGCTGCGGCGGCGCCATGAGGTTGCGGTCGAGGAACCTGGTGATCAGGTCGAAGAGGTGCGCCTGGGTTCCCTTCCCCTGGCAGATGCAATGCGTGCGGTTGGGATACTCCATCATCTCGAACGGCCGATTGGCCGCGACCAGCGCGTTGATCAGCATCTCGGTGTTCTGGTAATGGACGTTGTCGTCGCCACCACCGTGGACCAGGAGCAGGGGATCCTGAAGGCCCTTCACGTAGGAGAGCGGCGAGCCGCGGTCGTAGCCGGCGCGGTTGTCGGTGATCAGACCGTTGTAGCGCTCGGTATAGACGTTGTCGTACAGCGCCCAGTGCGTCACCGGGGAGACCGACACGCCGGTGCGGTAGAGGTCGGCGTGCTGGAACAGCGTGTTGAGCGCCATGAACCCACCGTAGCTCCACCCCCAGATGCCGATGCGGGCGGGGTCCACGTAGCTCCGGGCGCCGAGGAAGCGGGCGGCTGCCGCCTGGTCCCTGGTCTCGACCACGCCGAGCTGGCCGTAGATCGCCTTGCGGAACTTCCGGCCGAGAGGCGCGGGCGTGCCGCGGTTGTCCACGATGGCGACCAGGTACCCTTTCTGGGTCAGCATGCTGTGCCAGAGATAGTACCCGCCCCAGGCGTCGTTCACTTCCGTGTTGCCGGGTCCGCCGTACACGAAGAACAGGAGCGGATACTTCCGGGTGGAATCGAAGTCGGCCGGCTTGAACAGGACACCGGGCATCTTCGCGCTGTCCTCGGCCGGGACGCTCAGCCACTCGAGCGTCGGCCGGCGGAGCGCCGTCACCTTCGCGCGCAGCTCCTGATTGTCCACCAGCGTGCGGATGGTGCGATGATCGGGCAGCCGGATCAGGCGGATGATCGGCGGATTGCCGATGCTGGAGTACGTCTCGATGGCGTAGCGGTAGTTGGGCGACACGTCATAGACGTGGGTTCCGGCCTCGCCGGCGGGGCTGAGACGCTCGGCCTTGCCCTTTCCGTCGAGCCGGGCGCGGAAGAGATATTTCTGCGCCGGATTGTCGGGCGACGCGATGAAGTAGAGCCAGCCGCTCTTGGGATCGATCCCCTTGATGTCCATCACGTCGTACGCGCCCTTGGTCACCAGGCGCGACTTGGAGCCGTCCCGAGCGAAGGCATAGACGTGGTTCCAGCCGTCGCGGTCGCTCACCCAGGTGAAGCTCTTACCGTTCTCCAGCCAGACCAGATCGTCCCAGAGATCCACCCAGGTGCTGTCCTGCTCCACCAGCACCGTCCGCACCTTTCCGGTGCGGGCATCGCCCAGCATGACCTCGTTCCGGTTCTGGAGCCGATTGAGCCGCTGGAGAATCACCTCGTCCGAGGAGGAGGCCCACTCCATCCGGGCGATGTAGTGATTGCGCGGATCGCCTTCGGTCTCGAGCCAGCGGGTCGCGCCGCCGGCCGCGCTCACCACGCCGACCCGCGCCGCCGAGTTGGTCTCGCCGACCTTGGGATACTGGACCTCGGTGACTCGCGAATAGACCGAGTCGGTGTTGTTGATCAGGGCGAAGTTTCTGACCGAGTCGGCGTTCAGCTGCCAGAAGGCGATGTGGGCCCCGTCGGGGCTCCAGCGCCAGCCGTCGGCGTAGTAGTTCATCAGCTCTTCTTCGTACACCCAGTCGAAGGTGCCGTTGATGAGCGTGCGCGATCCGTCGGTGGTGAGGGCGGTGATCTTCCCGCCGGCGAGGTCTTCCGCGTACAGGTTGTTCTCCCGCACGTACCCGACCCGCCGGCCGTCGGGCGCGAACTTGGCGAACATCAGCGTGGACGGCTTGGCCTCGGAGCCGCCGAGCTTGCGGAGGGCGCCGGTGGTCCGGTCGAGGACCCAGTAGTCGCCCCGGGTATTGAGGCGCCAGACCGGCTCGCTATTGGTGAAGACGAGCAGCTGCTTGCCGTCGGGCGACCAGGCGTAGTCTTCGATGGCGATGGGGTCGCCCTCCCCGGCCGGCACCAGCTGCTTCGCCGTGACGAGCACCTCGCGAGTGCCGCGCTCCACGTCGTACCGCACCAGATCCTGTCCCGCCTCGTCCGCGGCGGGCTCTACCGTCGTATAGGCCGCGCCATCGCCCAGCCAGCGCGAGGGGCCGAACGGCTTCGCGGCGAACTCGCCGCTGCCGTAGATCCGTTGAATCGTGAGGCGGGACGGGTCGGTCTGCTGAGCGGAGACCGAAGGAGCGGTGAGCAGGACGGCCGCAACGAGCGCGACGGAGAGACGGTGCACGGTGGAAATCCGGGTCGGAGGTGGACGGCGGCGGACGGGGGAAGGATACCCGTTCGGCGGGGATCCCTGTAGCTTTCCGATAGACCAGTGCCGAATCATGGGCACACCATTCGGACGAGGGGGCCGTGAGGTTTCACGGCCCTCGTTCGTCCGGCGACCCGACGAGGTTCTCGATGTTCCGATCTGCAGTGTCGGCTGGTACCGCCCTGCTGCTCTCCCTGCCGCTGCTCACCGCCCGGGCCCAGGGCTCCGAGTACCTCAAGTGGGACCCGGCGACGAAGACCGCGACCTTCCAGCTCATCGCCGGGGGCGAGGGCGCGAAGAGTCCCTTCAACTTCAACGGGTACACGGACGGCGAGGCCAACCTCGTGGTCCCGCCCGGCGTCACCGTCGTCATCAACTTCGTCCAGAAGGACGGCACGCCGCACAGCGCGGAAATAATCGCCGACAAGGATCCGATGCCGAACATCGGCGGCGAGGCGGCGATTCCGCGGGCGTACACGAACAAGGTGGTGGAGGGGTTGCCGCAGGAGGCGAAGGACGTGATGCGGTTTACTTCGCCGGACAGCGGGAGCTACCGGATCTTCTGCGGCGTGCCGGGCCACGGCCTCAGCGGCATGTGGATTCGGTTCTCGGTAGACCCCGCGGCCAAGGAGCCGCAGTTCGTCACGCCGAAGCGCTGAGTACCCGCTGGAGGAAGCGGCCGGTGTGACTCGTGTCCACGGCCGCCACCTCCTCGGGAGTTCCCTCCGCCACCACCTGCCCGCCCCGCTCTCCGCCCTCGGGACCCAGGTCCACGATCCAGTCCGCCGTCTTGATGACGTCGAGGTTGTGCTCGATCACGACGACGCTGTTCCCCTTGTCCACCAGCCGATGCAGCACCTCGAGCAGCAGCCGGACATCCTCGAAGTGGAGACCCGTGGTCGGCTCGTCGAGGATATAGAGCGTGCGGCCGGTGTCCCGCTTGGCCAGCTCGGTGGCCAGCTTGACCCGCTGGGCTTCGCCGCCGGACAGCGTCGTGGCCGCCTGGCCGAGGTGGATGTAGCCCAGGCCGACGTCGTTCAGCAGCTCGAGCTTCTCGGCGATGCGCCGCTGGTTGCTGAAGAAATCGAGGGCGTCGGCCACGGTGAGGTCGAGGACATCGGCGATGCTCCGGCCCTTGTAGCGGACCTCCAGCGTCTCCCGGTTGTAGCGGCGTCCCTTGCACACCTCGCACGGCACGTACACGTCGGGAAGGAAGTGCATCTCGATCTTCACCAGCCCGTCGCCCTGGCACGCCTCGCAGCGGCCGCCCTTCACGTTGAAGGAGAAGCGACCCGGCCCGTATCCCCGCAGCTTGGCGTCCGGAAGCTGGGTGAACAGCTCGCGGATCGGCGTGAACAGCCCCGTGTACGTGGCGGGATTGGAGCGCGGCGTGCGGCCGATCGGGCTCTGGTCGATGTCGATGACCTTGTCGATCTTGTCGAGCCCCTCGATCCGGCTGTGCAGGCCGGGAATCACCTTCGCCCGATAGAACTGCCGGGCGACCGACTGATAGAGGATGTCGGTCACAAGCGTGGACTTGCCGGAGCCGGAGACGCCGGTGACCGCCACGAAGAGACCGAGCGGGATGTCCACCGTGAGATTCTTGAGATTGTTCGCCCGGGCTCCGACCACGCGGAGCCGGTGTCCCCGCGGCGCCTGCCGGCGGCCGGGTGGCACGGGCACCCGCAGCTCGGAACGGAGATACCGCCCCGTGAGCGACGTGGGATGGCTCCGGATGTCGGCCACGGTGCCTTCGGCCACCACCTCGCCGCCGAACCGGCCGGCGCGGGGACCGAGGTCGATCACGTGGTCCGAGGCGAGAATCGTATCCGCGTCGTGCTCCACGACGATCACGGTGTTCCCCAGATCCCGCAGACCCCGCAGCGTGCCGAGCAGACGCTCGTTGTCGCGCTGGTGGAGCCCGACGCTCGGCTCGTCCAGGATGTAGAGCACGCCGACGAGCCGTGAGCCGATCTGGGTGGCGAGGCGGATGCGCTGGGTCTCGCCGCCGGAGAGCGAGGTGGCGCCGCGGCCGAGGGTCAGGTAGTCGAGCCCGACGTCGCTCAGGAAGCGGAGCCGGTCGCCCACTTCCTTGAGAATCGGGCCGGCGATCTCGGCGTCGAGCCCCGGCCGTCCGTTGGAGCGCAGCGGTACCTGCTCGAAGAACTCGAGGGCCCGCTCCACCGGCAGCTCGACGATGTCGCCGATGCTCCGCCCGTTCACCAGCACCGCCAGGCTCTCCGCCTTGAGGCGCCGGCCGCCGCAGGTCTGGCAGGGCTGCTCGATCATGAACTCCTCGAGCGTGGTGCGAACCGCGTCGCTGCTGGATTCGCGGTAGCGGCGCTCCACGTTCCGCAGCACCCCTTCCCACTCGCTCTCGTAGTCGCCCCCGCGCGAGCCTTCCGCCTGGAAGCGGAACCGGCCGGGCGCGCCGTGGAGGATGGCGTGCTTCGCGGCCTCGCTGTGCTTCTCCCACGCCGCGCCAAGGTCGAACTTGAACGCCTTGGCGAGCGTGGGCAGCACCACCTTGCGCAAGTATCCGGACGGCTCGCCCCAGGGAAGAATCACGCCCTCGAGGATGGAAATGCTGGGATCGCCGAGGATCAGCTCGGCGTTCACATCGCGCCGGGTCCCGACGCCGTGGCAGTCGGGGCAGGCGCCGAACGGCGAGTTGAACGAGAATTGGCGGGGCTCCAGCTCGGGGAGCGACAGTCCGCACACCGGACAGGCGAACCGCTCGGAGAAGACGACCGAGCGCCCCTCGGTGGCCTCGTCGTAGCGGACCACTTCGACCAGGCCGTCGGCCGTCTTGAGCGCGGTCTCGACGGAGTCCGCCAGCCGCCCCCGGTCGCTCGGCCGGACCACGAGGCGATCCACCACCACGGCGATATCGTGGTTCTGGCGCCGATTGAGCGACGGCACGTCGTTGAGGTCGTACGTCTTGCCGTCCACCCGCACGCGCACGAAGCCGCGCTTGCGCACGTCCTCGAACAGGTCGCGGAACTCGCCTTTGCGGCCGCGCACCATCGGCGCGAGGATCTCGATCCGAGCCTCCTCCGGCCAGCCGAGGATCGTCTCCGTGATCTGGGCGGCGCTCTGCCGGGTGACCGGCGTGCCGTCGTTGGGACAGTGCGGCACGCCGGCGCGGGCCCAGAGCAGGCGGAGATAGTCGTAGATCTCGGTGACCGTGCCGACGGTCGAGCGGGGATTCTGGCCGGTGGTCTTCTGTTCGATCGAGATGGCGGGCGAGAGTCCCTCGATCGCGTCCACGTCGGGCTTCTCCATCAGCCCGAGGAACTGGCGGGCGTAGGCGGAGAGCGACTCGACGTAGCGCCGCTGTCCCTCGGCATAGATCGTGTCGAAGGCGAGCGACGACTTGCCCGACCCGGAGAGGCCGGTGATGACGGTCAGGCGGTTACGGGGGATCGCAACGGAGATGTTCTTGAGGTTGTGCTCGCGCGCGCCCCGCACCACCAGGTATTCCTGAGCCATAGCCCCGAAAGGTACCCGAAGCCTGCGCCGAGGGTCAACGGGTTCCGGTTTGGCTGACCAGCTTCTACCATACACGTCTCTCGATGACTACAACCCCCGAAATGCTCCTGGAGCGGGCCGGCGCGGCCGCCGCCGCGTCGCCGGACAAGGCCGTCGCGCTCTACCGGGAGCTGCTGGCCTCCCTCCCGGATCACGCGGAGGCCCGCCTCAACCTGGCGCGGCTGCTGGAGCAGCACGGCGACCTCGACGACGCGGTGCGGACGCTCAGCACCGGGCTCCGGACGGCGGGCGATCACGCCGAGATGCTCCTGCTTCGGGGATCCCTGCTCGGCCGGCTGCTCCGCTATCGCGACGCGGAGGCGGATCTCCGCGCGGTCCTGCGCACGCAGCCGACCCACGGACCGGCGCACTTCGAGCTGGGGCAGCTCTTCTGGCGGAAGGGGCTCGCGTCCGAAGCGGCCTCGCACTTCTCCCGCTCACTCGAGCATCATCCCGAGAACGGACGCGCGTTCTACTACCTGGCGGAGGCGCTCAACCTCATGGGCGACCTCGCGGGAGCGAACGCCGCGCTGGAACGCGCGATCGAGGCCACGCCGCGTGACGGCAAGGTGTATCACCTGCGGGGACGGGTGCTGGACCGGCTCGGGCGTCCGGACGACGCCCGCCAGATGTATCAGCGGAGCCGCGAGCTCCAGGACCTGTGATTACAGTGGTGGTGGACGATCTTGCGGCTCTGCCGGTGGATGCGGTGCTGCGCCCGGCGGGTGAGTCGCTCGAGCCGCTGGCGGCCTCGGCCACCCGGCTCGACGAGCGGGCCGGCCAGCGCTTCGCCGACCAGCATCGCATCAGCTCGCCGCTCGAGGCGGGCGCGGCCGTCGTCACCGGCGGCGGTGACCTGCCGGTGCCATTCGTGATTCACGTCGTGATCCGCGACTCGCTGCGGCCGGTGGAGCGAGCCACCGTGCGCAAGGCGCTGGTGGCCGCGTGGCAGCAGGCCGGCGCGTGGGGGCTGGGCCGGATCGCCTCCCCGCTCGTCGGCACCGACGGCGGGCGTTTGACGCTGGAGGAATCCACCCACCTGCTGGTGGAGACGTTTCCGCGGAACGGCGGCGCGGACAGTCCGGCCGAACTCTGTATCGTGGTGGAGCGGCAGGAGGATCGGGACGCGGTGGAAGCCATCGTACGGAGGACGGCGTGATCCGTTTGACGGACCTGACCAAGAAGTACGGCAAGTTCACCGCGGTGGACCGCATCTCCCTCGAGGTCCCTCGGGGTGAGCTGTTCGGCCTGCTCGGCCCCAACGGCGCCGGCAAGACCACCACCATGCGGATGATCGCCGGCATCCTGCAGCCGACCAGCGGGTCGCTGATCGTCGGCGGCGTGGACATGCTGGCCAAGCCGCTCGAAGCCAAGGCGGTGATCGGCTTCATTCCCGACCGGCCCTTCGTCTACGACAAGCTCACCGGTGGCGAGTTCCTGCGGTTCGCGGCCGCGCTCTACGGCCAGGACGGTCCCGGCATCGAGCGGCGGATCGACGAGCTGCTGGAGATCTTCGACCTCTCCGGCTGGAAGCACGAGCTGACCGAGTCGTACAGCCATGGCATGCGGCAGAAGCTGATCATCTGCGGCGCCCTGGTGCACCGCCCCGAGCTGATCGTGGTGGACGAGCCGATGGTGGGGCTCGACCCCAAGAGCGCGCGGTTGCTCAAGGACCTGTTCCGCCAGTTCGTGGACCGGGGCGGCACAATACTCATGAGCACGCATACGCTCGAGGTCGCCGAGGTGATGTGCGACCGGATCGCGATCGTTCACAAGGGACGGCTCGCCGCGCAGGGCACGATGGCGGACCTGCGCCGCCAGACCGAGTCGGGGGAGATGAGTCTCGAGGATCTGTTCCTCAAGCTCACCGGGGGCCACCGCGCCCACCGGCTCGACATCGTCCTGGATCGCTGAGCGTGGCCGGCGAGCTGACACAGCCCGGCATCTGGACGCTGCTCACCCCGAAATGGCGCGGCCTGCTCGCGCGCCTCCGGCAGGAGCGGCGGGGATCCTGGGCCAAGCTGCTGCTGTTCGCGATCTCCGGCGGGTTGTTCTGGGCGGCGATCTTCGGCATCGCGTTCCGGGTGCTGAGCTACATCCAGAAAGTCGCCGACATCGGCGACCTTCTGGCCGGGAAGGTGCTCGGCATCATCCTGCTGGCGCTCCATTCCATCCTGCTGCTGTCCAACGTCATCACCGCCCTCTCGACCTATTTCCTCGCCAAGGACCTCGACCTCCTGGTCGCGTCCCCGGTCGGCTGGCTGCGTCTGTACCTCGCCAAGCTCAGCGAAACGGTGGTGCATTCGTCGTGGATGGTCGGGCTGCTGGCGCTGCCGATCTTCACCGCCTACGGCTTCGTGTATTCCGGCGGACTGCTGTTCCCCTTCGTGGCGCTGGCGGCGTTCGTGCCGTTCCTGATCCTCCCGGCCGTCGTGGGGACGATCTTCACCGTCCTGCTGGTGAACGTCTTCCCTGCCCGGCGCACCCGCGAGCTGCTGGGCCTGATCGGCCTCGGCGCGCTGGTGACGGCGGTCATCATGCTGCGGTTCATGCGTCCCGAACAGCTCGCCCGCCCCGAAGGCTTCCGCAACTTCGTGGACTACCTCGCCGAGCTGCGCACGCCGACCAATCCGCTCCTGCCGAGCGAATGGACGGCGGAGATGGTCATGAACTGGCTGCTGAGGATCGCCGACCCGTTCCCGGTGCTCCTGCTCTGGGGCACCGCGCTCGCCGCCATCACCATCGGCGCGCTGGTCCACCGGCGGCTGTACCACTCCGGCTACTCGAAGGCGCAGGAAGGCGCGGAGCGCAAGGTGCGGCGGGCGCTGCGGGGGCCGCTCGGCTCCGCGCTGCAGTTCATGCCGGCCGCCAAACGGGAGTTCATCTTCAAGGACCTGCGGCTCTTCTTCCGCGACAACACCCAGTGGAGCCAGCTCATCCTGCTCGGCGTGCTGCTCCTGATCTACATCTTCAACATCAAGTCGCTGCCGATCCACTCCGGCGAGCGGATTCCGTTCAGCCTCGTCATCGTCATCTCGTTCCTCAACCTGGGACTGGCGGGATTCGTCCTGGCGGCGGTCGCCGCGCGCTTCATCTTCCCGGCGATCTCGCTCGAGGGGCGCCAGATGTGGCTGCTGCGCTCGAGCCCGCTCGACCCCAGCGCGATGCTCTGGAGCAAGTACTGGACGGGAACGGTCCCGCTGCTGATCCTCGCGCTCGTCATCACCCTGCTCACCAACTGGCTGCTGCGGGCGGGGGTCTTCATGATGGCGGTGAGCGTGGGCACGATCCTGCTCTACACGCTCGCGGTCTGCTCGCTGGCGCTCACCTTCGGCGTCTTCTATCCCCAGTTCGGCACCGAGAACGCGGCGCAGATCCCCACCAGCTTCGGCGGCGTGGTCTACATGATGGCGAGCCTGAGCCTGCTCGCGCTGGTCATCATGCTCCTGGCGCCGCCGGTGGCCACCCAGCTCCGGGCCCACCACAACGGGGCCGACTTCGAAATCACCATGCCGATGCTGTTGATCGGGGGAAGCGTCGCGGCCATTCTGGTGGGCGCGACCATTCTCCCGCTCCGCCTCAGCGTGCAACGGATCCAGCAGATGGAGATCAACGCCGGCGGTGTCGAATGAGCTTTCCCGCGATCGCGGTGGACCTGTACAGCGATACGGTCACCCGCCCCACCGCCGCGATGCGGCGGGCGATGGCGGAAGCCGAAGTCGGCGACGAGCAGCAGTTCGAGGATCCGACGGTCAACCGGCTGCAGGAGATGGTGGCCGAGCTGCTGGGCAAGGAGGCGGCCCTCTTCATGCCGTCGGGCACGATGTGCAACCAGGTGGCCTTCGCGGTGCACTGCCGCGCGGGCGACGAGATCCTGCTGCACGAGACGGCCCATCCGCTGCTCTACGAGGCCGGCGGTGCGGCGGCGCTGGTCGGGGCGGTGTTCCGCCCGCTCCAGGGGCCGCGCGGGATGTTCACGGCCGCGCAGGTGCGCCAGGCGGTGCGTCCCGCGGTGCACTACATGCCGCGATCGCGGGTCGTCTCGATCGAGCAGACGGCCAATATCGTGGGCGGCGCCTGCTGGCCGATCCAGGAGGTCGAGGCGGTGTGCGCGGCCGCCCGCGAGGCCGGCCTCGCGCGACACATGGACGGCGCACGGCTGATGAACGCCGTCGTGAGCACCGGCACCTCGGCGCGGGCTTTCGCGGGCCACTTCGACTCGCTCTGGCTCGACCTCACGAAGGGGCTCGGCGCGCCGGTCGGTGCGGTGCTGGCGGGGTCGCGCGGGTTCATCGAGGAGTCGTGGGTCTTCAAGCAGCGGTTCGGGGGCGCGATGCGGCAGGCCGGCATCATCGCCGCCGGCGGGATCTACGCGCTGGAGCATCACGTGAATCGGCTGGCGGAGGACCACGAGCGGGCTCGGCGGCTCGCCGCCGGCCTGGCGGAGCTGCCCGGCATCGCGGTGGACGCGGATCGGGTGGACACCAACATCGTCATCTTCGACGTGCGCGGCACCGGGCTCAGCGGCGAGGCATTCGCCGGGCGCACGATGGCGTCGCACGCCGTTCGCTTCAGCGTCATCGGCCCCACCACGGTGCGGGCCGTCACTCATCTGGATGTGCCGTCCGGCGGCATCGAACGGGCGCTCGACGCCGCTCGCGCCGCCACCGGTGCCGTCGCCAGGAGATGATCATGCGCCGTCTCGCGCCGCTCGCGCTGCTCGCCGCCGTCGCCTGTCAGTCCGAGCCGCAGAAGACGGAGGAGCTGCCTGCCACCGACCTGCTCGGCTCGGGGACGTGGGTGGACCTCACCCACGATTTCTCGGAGCAGACCATCTACTGGCCCACCTCCACGCCGTTCACGCTCAAGGTCGTGTCGGCCCAGCGCACCCCGGCCGGCTTCTACTACGCCTCCAACGACTATTCGGCCTCGGAGCACGGCGGCACCCACCTCGACGCCCCGATTCACTTCGCCGAGGGGAAACACACCACGGACCAGGTCCCGCTCGGTCAGCTGACCGGCCCGGCCGTCGTGGTGGATGTGACCTCGGAGGCGAATGCCAGCGCGGACTATTTGTTGGACGTGCAGGCCTTGGGAGCCTGGGAGCAGGCCAACGGGCGCATTCCCGACAGCTCCATCGTGCTGATCCGCACCGGCTGGTCGGATCGCTGGCCCGACAAGGCCCGTTACCTCGGCACGACCAAGACCGGCCAGGCCGGCGTGGCCGAGCTGCATTTTCCGGGAATCGATTCGTCGGCGGCGCAGTGGCTCGCGACCCAGCGGAACGTGAAGGCGGTCGGCATCGACACGCCCAGCATCGATTACGGGCAGTCGAAGACGTACGATACCCACCAGATCCTGATGGGCCAGAACATTCCCGCATTCGAAAATGTGGCGCACCTGGAACAGGTGCCCGCCACGGGAGCGTATGTCGTGGCGCTGCCGATGAAGATCAAGGGCGGCAGCGGCGGTCCGCTCCGGATCGTGGCGCTGGTGCCGTAGCGTCACGCTTTTTCCAGTTCTTCCCCGCAGAAACCAGGTCCCGGTACAGCACAACGCACGGCCTACCTTGGGCGCGCAGTTGGAACCTCGCGCGGCGTTCGCGCGCGATCCACCCAAGGAGGCTCCCATGTACCACACCCGCCGCATCCTGGCGCTCGCAGCCGTAATCGCGCTGGGCGCCTGTACCGATCGCACCAGTCCCGATCCCATCACCGAATCCCCCCAGGCCAGCCGCGACACGCCGGCGGCCGCGCGAGAACGTCTGGCGCTGCGCGTCGCACGGGCGCTCGCCGACGAGCCCTTCCGCGCCGCGCTGAAGCGCGATCTGGACCGCTCGCCCGTCCGAGAGGGCAAGCTGCACTTCCAGCGCTACCTCGCCTCGCACGCCGATGCGTCCGCTGAAATCGCCCGGACCCCCGGTGCCGCGGTCAGTCTGGACATGAGTCGAGCACCCGAGCTGGAGCTGTATCTGCCGGTTCCGGCGCATCGCGCCGCCTGGAACGGCGACGACCGCATCCTCGTGGCCACCGTGGGAGACGAGCGCCAGCCGCCGGTCGCCTTCACGACGACCGGCGAGCGCCTGGTGCTCGATGCTTCGCTCCCGCCGGACGTACCGGTGCTCGCGCTGGTGCCGGTGGAAACCGACTTCGACTTCGACCATGCGCGGCTCCAGGGCGGGCCCACCGGTGGCGGCTCCACGCCGCCGGCCGGCCTGTACATGACCAACTCGCACCTGGTCGAATCGTTCGAAAGCTGGGTGAAGGGCGCGCCGGAGATCGAGGTCCACATGCTGGGGCAGTCCGGCAGCACCGATTCGCTGACCTCGTACGCGTGCGCCGGCGGCGCGTCGGCCGGGTACTATCGGTTCGACCAGAACGAGCTGGACTGGAGCGGCAACGTGCTGCTGATCAGCCAGACTCAGCTCAACAGCTACCGGGCCGCGCATCCGAAGCAGAGCTTCCGCGTCTTCTTCGTCGAGGACGACGACACGCCATGCCAGATCAAGACCGACCCGGCGCGCTTCTCGAGGCTGGTCAGGGCGGTCGAGGCGGTCTATCCGATGTTCGCCGGCGGACGGGACAGCACCTCCGGCGTCGGGAAGCTCTGGAAGCGGGCGCACGCGATCCAGCAGATCCTCAAGGCGCTCGCTTCCCTGATCAAGACCGACGACGAGCTGATCGGCAACGCGCTGGAGAGCGCCGCGGCCGGCGAGGCGTACCCCAACAGCAATTGGGTGATCAAGGGCGACGGCAACCGGACCACCGGCTGGGTCCGGCTGGTGATGAAATAGCCGATCGCAGGTTGACGATCGGTTGATGCACCCGTCCCATCATGGCTCGTCACTCACCGGGACCGTCCATGCGGCTCCATCGTTGGTTCCTCCTTCCCCTCCTGGCGGCCACTCCGCCTGCCGTCGCCCAGGTGCCGGCCGCTCCCAGCGGCTGGCGCCTGGGTCTCGGCATCGAAGCGGTGCGGTTCGCGCACGTGGCGGTGGGACAGGCGGCGCCGGGCGTGGGGGCGGAGATCCGGCCGTCAGCGCGGCCCGCGGCACATGTGTCGCTCGAGCGCGCGGCCGGATCCTGGGAGCTCGGCCTCGAGGCGGGGTGGGCCGGCGGGCATATCGAAGTCGGCAACGAGGCCGTGTCGGTCCAGGATCGCGAATCGGACGTCTCGCGCTACCGGCTGGCGCTCTCCATCGGACGACGAGTCGCTACGACGGGCGCCGGCACCGTCGTCGTCGCGATCGTGCCGACGCTGGACCTCTGGTCGGTCCAAGGCGATGGACGCGGGCGCGCCGGCGCAGAGGCGCGTCTCGCCGTGCGGGTGCCGCTGGGTGCGGTCGAGCTGGAGAACCGGATCAGCGCCGGACTCTCGGGCAATCCGATCGAGATCGAGGATGTGGGCGTGGTGTCGGACCTGCGTGGATTGCGGATGCTCGCGGTGGGAATCGCACTGCGGATCAGGATCTAGCCGGGTCCCCCGAGAATCAGGCGGCCACCCTGCTCCCGCAGCCGTCGCAGAACCGGCTGTCGGCGGACAAGGCGGCGCCGCATCGCACGCAGGCGCTGGGAGCGGGCAGCCGTCCGCCGCAGGTCGAGCAGAACACCGCGTCCAGTTCCGGACGCGGGCCACACGAGGGGCATGCCGGGGCGCCCGGCGGCGCCGTCGCCGCAGCGGAGCGAAGGGTTCGAACCCTATGAGCGATCACGGCCTCGATGTCGCCGGGTACCTCCGCCCTCTCGTCCTCCGCCCGCAGCGCCGCAAGGGCCTCCGCCGTGTACTTCTGCTTCAGCTCCTCGTAGTCCGCGTCGGAGAGCTTCCCGATTTCCCGGTCGAATTCGATCTCCTTCAGCGCCAGCAGCGCCACGCCCTTGGGCGTCTCCTCCTGATCCACCAGCTCCTCGACCAGATCCGGCGGCGGGGGTGGGCCCAGCAGCGGCCGGAGCACGAGCCACAGCGCCAGCATGCCCACCAACGCTGCCGCCACCGCCTCCGCGAGCATCAGTCCTCGACCTCCGCCAGCGCCTTCCTCAGGCGGTCCATCTCTTCCGGGAGTCGCGGATGAAGCCGAAGCCGGGCCGGGAACGTTCGAGGTCGCAACCCCGCCTGCTTCACCGCCGCGCGGCTCAGCGCCGGCCACCGCCAGCTTGCGGCGCGAGATGAACGCCGCCAACGCTCCACCCGCAAGCACGATCGCCGACCCCGGGAGGAGGTAACCCCACAGGTTGAATCCCTCCGGCTTCGGCGCCATCAACGCCTTCTCGCCGTACTCAGTTACGAAGGCATCGAGAATCTCCTGCGCCGTCTTCCCCGCCCGGTCCATCTCCACGACCTTGCGGTGCAGCTGGGGCGAATAGGTGCAGGTGAAGTCGGTCGTGCGGCAGGTGAAGATGTCGAGCGTGCACCCGCAGGAGCAGGCGAGCCGATGCTCGATCGCCTTGATCCGCTCGTCGTAGTCGGCGATCTCGGTGGGCGCCCGCGGCCGGCCGGCAGCGAGGGGATCGCGGAGCGTGCCGACGTCACCGCGCCCGGCCAGCGAGTCCTGCGCCTGCCCCTGCACGACGGCCAGCGCCCCGAGTCGCTCCAGAAAGCCCCGGCGGGAAAGCGTCATTCCGAGCCGACCCCCGCCAGCGGCGCCTGCTGGCCCTGGCAGCACCCGCCGGGGCGGCGCGACCAGCGTCCCGCCACCCGGCCACATCGTCACCAGCCCACCGAACGCCAGCACGAATCCGCCGAACCAGACCCACCACACCAGCGGATTGATCGTGAAGCGGTAGACCGCTTCCTCGGTGCCGCCGACCGATCCAGCGAACGTGATGTAGAGATCTTCCTGAAGGTTGCTGCGGATCCCGACTTCGGTCGAAGGCTCGAAGGTCGGGCGGCGGAAGCTGTCCACGTGCTGCCGCTTCTCCGAGGTGAGCAACCCGTCCGGGCGCCCGTCCTTCATCACCGACACGGTGGCCGCGCTCACGATCCGGTTCAGGGCCTCGAACTGCGACACGCCCATGTGCGTCAGCGTATAGGTGTGGCCGAAGGGGCTCGCGATCGTCGCCGACTCGCCCGGCTTGAGCGTCGCCTCGATCTCGCGCCGGAACGCCATCCCCGAGAACGCCACGAAGTAGATCAGCATGCCGACGTGGACCAGGTAGCCGCCGTAGCGGCGCCGGTTCCGCGCGACCAGCCGGGCAAGGGCGACCGGCGCCGACTCACCGTGCATCCGCCGGCGGGCCCGCACGCCGCGGGAGAACTCCTGCACGATCGTGCCGGCCACGAATCCCGCGAGCCCCAGCGCCATGAGCGCGTACAGATCCCGCGCCCCCGCGGCGAGCAGGGCGGCGAAGGTGACGACCCCCGCGGTCACCGGCCAGGTGAACTGCCGCCGCAGGTTCGCCGACGACGCCCTGCGCCAGGCGATGAGCGGACCGATGCCCGTGAGGGCGAGGAGCAGCAGGCCGAGCGGCACGTTCACCCGATTGAAGAACGGCGGGCCGACCGTGATCTTGCTTCCCCGCACCAGCTCGGACAGGATCGGGAACAGCGTTCCCCACAACACTGAGAACGCAATCCCCACGAAAAGCAGGTTGTTGAAGAGGAACGCGGCCTCGCGGCTCACGACCGACTCGAGCTGCACATCCGCCTTGAGCGAGGGCCAGCGGGTGTACAGCAGCGTGAACGAGAGGATGCCGGCGATCACCAGGAAGGCGAGGAAGAAGTAGCCCACGCTCGACTGGGTGAAGCTGTGCACGCTGGCGATCACGCCCGAGCGGGTGATGAACGTCCCGAAGATGCTCAGCAGAAACGTCCCGATGATCAGCCCCAGGTTCCACCGCTTCAGCATCCCCCGCTTCTCCTGGATCATCACCGAATGGAGGAACGCGGTCATCGTGAGCCACGGAAGCAGGCTCGCGTTCTCCACCGGATCCCAGGCCCAGTAGCCGCCCCAGCCCAGCTCCACGTAGGCCCACCACATGCCGAGCGTGATGCCGATCGAGAGGAAGAGCCAGCTCACCAGCGTCCACTTGCGGATCGCGTGGATCCAGCCGGTGTCGAGGCTGCGGGACAGCAGGGCGGCGATGGCGAAGGCGAAGGGGATGGTGAGACTGATGTAGCCCAGGTAGAGCATCGGGGGATGGATCATCATCCCGGGGTTCTGCAGCTGGGGATTCAACCCCCGTCCGTCGGCCGGCGTGAACGCCATGCGCTCGAACGGATTGGCCGCGAACAGCATGGTACAGACGAAGAAGGCGACGACCGCGGACGTGACGCCGCCGACATACGGCAGCAGGTCCCGATAGCGGCGCGGCGTCAGCAATTGCGCGAGCGCGCCGAACAGCGAGAGCACCACGGCCCAGAAGAGCAGCGACCCCTTCTGCCCCGCCCAGAACGCCGAGAAGATGTAGCCCGACGGCAGGTTCCTGGAGGTGTACGCGGCCACGTACTCGATGTTGAAGTCGTGGCCGGCGAGACCTCGCCAGAGCGAGAGCGACGCGACCGCGAGCGCCGCGAAGATGCCATAGGTGGCGCCCGAGACGGTGTCGGCGAGCTGGGGACGGTCCTGCCAGCGACCGGAGAACGCGACGAGGGCCGCCCACACTCCGAGGAGGAGGGCGACCCAGAGCGAGAATTGTCCCAGAAAGGTCATGCCGCGCTACGCCTTGGCCTCTTTGTACGTGGCCTCGTAGCGAGACCCGCACTTGGCGAGAACTTCGGTCGCGTGGAAAACGCCGTCGCGGCCCAATCGGCCCTCGACGATCACTTCGATGTCGTTCGCGTCGGTGAAGGTGTCCGGCACGAGGCCGCGGTAGGTGACGGGGTAGGACTGGACGCCGTCGCTGACCTGGAAGTCCACCTGCCGGTTGCCGTCATCGCGGCGGATGGAGCCGGGCACCACCTTGGCGCCCATCTTGAGCCCGACGTCGTAGAACGTCGGGTCGGCGGTCGTCTTCGCGGCCAGCTCGGTCGGCGTGAGGAAGTAGACGCCGGTCTCCTTCACCCCCTGCGCGATGAGGAGCACGACGGCGGCGACGATGATACCGGCGCCGATCAGGAATCTGTGACCTGCTTTCATGCCCCGCTCCCCGGACAGATCGTGGTGGTGATGCTGAAAGTTCTCCCCTTGCCCCCGGGGATCAAGGCCCAGGCGGCATTCCGCGGGCCCAGGCGAGCGCCGCTCCCACCGCGCGCTGCCATTCGTCCCGCCTGGCTCCCCGCTCCGCGGCGCTCATTCGAGGCTCGAACCGGTCGAACCGGCGCCGGCCGAGGAACTCCTCGGTGGTCCGCCAGACGCCGAGGGCGAGGCCCGCCAGCCCCGCGGCGCCGAGGGCCGTCGTTTCCACCATGTCGGGACGCTCCACCGGGATGCCCAGGATATCGGCCTGGTGCTGCATCATCCAGTCGTTCGCCGCCGCGCCGCCGTCCACTCTCAGCACAGGCACCCGCACGCCGTCCGCCGCCGACATCGCCGCCAGCAGCTCGGCGCTGCTGTGCACGATGGCCTCGAGCGCGGCGCGCACCAGATGCGCTCGACTGGTGCCCCGGGTGATCCCGGTGATGGTGCCCCGCGCCTCCGGCTCCCAGTGCGGCGTACCCAGACCCACGAACGCGGGCACGAACGATACGCCGCCGGTGTCGGGCACGCTTCGGGCCAACGCATCGGTCTCAGGCGCGGTCCCGATGATCCCCAGCCCGTCGCGCAGCCACTGCACGGCGGCCCCCGCGATGAACACGCTCCCCTCGAGCGCGTACGCGGGTTCGCCGCGTGCACCGCAGGCCGCCGTGGCGAGCACGCCGTCCGGTGGCTGCGGGAGGGTGGCGCCGCGGTGCACCAGGAGAAACGCGCCGGTGCCGTAGGTGTTCTTGGCCAGGCCGTCGGTGCAGCAACCCTGACCGAAGAGGGCCGACTGCTGGTCGCCCGCGAGCCCGGCGATCGGCAGCGAGAAGCCGAGGTGCTGTGGATCGGTCTCCCCGACGACGCCGGAGGAGGGCACCACCGTGGGCAACACCTCGCGGGGGATGCCGAAGATGCCGAGCAGCTCCGGATGCCAGTCGCGGCCGGCGAGGTCGTAGAGGAGCGTGCGGCTGGCGTTGGTGTGGTCGCTCGCGTGCACCCGGCCGCCGGTCAGCTTCGCGACCAGCCAGGTCTCCACCGTGCCGGCCGCGATCTCGCCGGCCGCCGCACGGCGGCGCAACGCCGGATCGCGCAGCAGCCACTCCAGCTTGGTGGCGGAGAAGTACGGATCGGCGACGAGCCCGGTGCGCGCCCGAAGAACGCCCTCGAGACCCGACTCCTTGAGCTCGCGGCAGCGCGCGCTGGTGCGCCGGTCCTGCCAGACGATCGCGGGCGCGACCGGCGCCAGGGTCCGGCGGTCCCACACGACCACCGTCTCGCGTTGGTTGGTGATGCCCAGTCCGGCGGGACGCTCCTTGGCTCCGGCCAGCGCGTCGGCGATGGCCTCGAGCGAGACCCGGAAGATCTCCTCCGGATCGTGCTCGACCCAACCGGGCTGCGGGAAGAACTGGGTGAACTCGCGATAGCCGCGCCCGATCACCGAGCCGTCCTGGTGGATCACCAGGGCCGTGGACCCGGTCGTGCCCTGATCGAGCGCGAGAATGGAGGGCATCAGTCCATGAGACGGGAGATCTGTCCCGGGCGGCACGACGCCGCGGTCGGTGACGATCGCCGTCACCAGCTCCGCCGGCGTGACGTCGAAGGCGGGATTCCAGGCGGCCACGCCGTCGGCCGCGGCGCGCACCCCGCGGAACCCGGTCACCTCGTCCGCGCCGCGCAGCTCGATGGGGATCGAGGCGCCGTCGGGCACCGCGGGATCGATGGTCGAGGTGGGGGCGAGGACGTAGAGCGGAACCCCGTGCGCCTTCGCGGCGAGCGCGAGCCCGTACGTCCCGATCTTGTTGGCGACGTCGCCGTTGGCGGCGATCCGATCGGCGCCCACCAGCGCGCAGGCGACGTCGCCCAGGCGGAACCGGCTCGCGATCATGCCGTCGGCGATCAGCGTGCACTCCACGCCGGCGCGGCTCAGCTCCCAGGCGGTGAGCCGGCTTCCCTGCAGCAGCGGCCTCGTCTCCGGCACCACCACCCGCGGTCCTCGGCCGGCGCGGTGCAGGTGATAGATCGGCGCGAGCGCCGTCCCGATGCCGCCGGTGGCGAGCACGCCCGCGTTGCAGATCGTCGCGACGGTGGCGCCGGCCGGCACCAGCGGCGCGCCGAGCGCGCCGATGCGCTCGCACATCGCGCGGTCCTCGTCCCAGATCGCCTGGGCCTCCGCCCGCAGCGCCGGCGCCAGCTCCTCGCCGAGCGTCGCGGCGCGATCGGCCCGGCGCTCCATCCGGCGCAGCGCCCAATGCAGGTTGACCGCGGTCGGCCTCGTCGCGCCGAGCGTGATCACGGCGGCGCGGACTCGATCGGGGCCGCCCGGCCCCGCGAGCGCGACGCCCATGGCGGCGGCGATCCCGATCAGCGGCGCGCCGCGCACGCGCAGCGACCGGATCGCCTCCGCGACCGACTCTACCGAGTCGAGCTCGAGGTAGCGCTCCTCGCCCGGCAGCAGGGTCTGGTCCAGCAAACGGATCGCGCCGGCGGGGGTCCATCCGATGGGGTTGGGCAGTTGCATGGGGGGAAGATACTCTTATGCATGACCTACTCCACCCTGCTGTTCGAGACCCGCGACGGCGTCGCGACGACCACCATCAATCGCCCCGACAAGCTCAACGCGCTCAACGCCACGGTCATCGCCGAGCTGGGCGACGTGGCCGGCCGACTGGAGAGCGACGCGGCGATCCGGGGCATGATCCTCACCGGCGCGGGCAGCAAGGCGTTCGTGGCCGGAGCGGATATCGGGGAGATCGCGGCGCAGGGACCCGTGGACGGCAAGGAACGCTCGCTCGCCGGGCAACGGGTCTTTCGACGCCTGGAGCGGTGCGGCAAGCCGGTGATCGCCGCGGTCAACGGCTTCGCCCTCGGCGGCGGCTGTGAGCTGGCGATGGCATGCCATCTCCGGATCGCCGGTGAGCAGGCCAAGTTCGGGCAGCCGGAGGTGAAGCTGGGAATCGGCCCCGGGTACGGAGCCACGGCCCGCCTGCCCCGCCTCGTGGGCCGCGGGCGTGCGCTCGAGCTGCTGCTCACGGGCCAGATGATCGACGCACAGGAAGCCTGGCGGATCGGACTGGTGAACCGCGTGGTGCCGGCCGACCGATTGATGACGGAGTCGGAGCAGGTGCTTCGGGCCATTCTGGAGAACGGACCGCTGGCGATCCGGGCCTGCCTGGAGGCGGTGGACGCCGGCCTGGACGTGGGTCTCGACGAGGCGCTGCTGCTGGAAGCGAACCTCTTCGGCCTCCTCTCCGGAACCGCGGACATGCGGGAAGGCACCGCGGCTTTCCTGGAGAAGCGGAAGGCCGGTTTCAAGGGGTCGTAAGTTCAGCGCTGGCCCTGCATTTCGTGTTTCCTCCCGGTTATTTTCAAGTGATGCCTGCCAAGGTCATACGGCTGACGTTGCTGGCCCTGCTCCTGGGGTGCGACGAGCGGGAACGGCTGACGTTCGAGACCGACCCGACCGACCGGGTCGGGCCGAGCACGCAGATTCACACGCCGTCGCAGGACACGGTGTTGACCGAGGGCGATCTGTTCGTGGTCGGTGCCCGGACGATCGATACCAGCGGGATCGACACGGTGTTCATCACGGTCGAGGGCGCCAACCTGAGCTACCTGCCGATCGACGCTAACGGCGAGGATACGCTGGACTTCGCGCTCAACTTCCCGACCATCGGCCTGAGCGGCCGCACCATCGTGCTGGGCATCTTGGGCGTGGACGTGATCGGCAATCTCGGCACCACGGTCACGCGCCGCCTCACGATCCAGTAGTGCGACTTCGGCGTCTGGTGGCCCGCGGGTTCAGGAATCTGGCCGATCTCGACTGCGCGATTCCTCGGGGCGGTGTGGCGCTGCTCGGCGCCAACGCGCAGGGCAAGACCAACTTCCTCGAAGCGGTCTACTACCCGGTGCTGTTCCGCTCGTTCCGCGGGTCGGCCGATCAAGAAGTGACGAGCTTCGGCGCGCCGGGCTTCCATGTGGAAGCCACCGTGGATGGGGCGCCGATCGAGACGCTCGCGGCGGGATACCTGCCGGCCGGTCGCCGGAAGCGGATCCTGCTCGACGGCGGCGAGTCCGAGCGGCTGACCGATGCGGTGGGACACTGGCTGGCGGTCGTCTTCCTGCCGGGCGACGTGGAGCTGGCCTCGGGACCCGCGGCGCTCCGCCGGCAATACCTCGACCGGCTGCTGTCGCTGGCGGATCGCCGCTATCTCCGGGCGCTGGCCACGTACCGGGCCGCGCTGGCCCAGCGAAACAGCGCGCTGCGGCAAGGCCGCGCGGAGCTGGCCTGGGCGTTCGATCCCCCGCTCGCCAGCGCGGGCGCGGAGATCGTGGCGGCGCGGGAGCGGTGGACCCGGCGGGCCGCCGAGCTGTTCGCGGCGGAGTTCGACTGCATCGGCGAGCGGGGCCGAGCGGACCTGAGCTATCGCGGCGCGGCCGACCTGGCCGATCCCGACGCCTGGAGCCGCGCGCTGGTCGAAGCCCAGACGGCCGATCGGGCCCGCTGCGCCTCCACCGTCGGCCCGCACCGGCACGACCTGCGGATGGAGATCGGCGGCCGCGCGATCCGCGACTACGGATCAACCGGCCAGCAGCGCAGCGCGGCGATCGCGCTCAAGCTGCTCGAGCTGGCCACGCTGCGCGAGGCGCGCGAGACCGAGCCGGCCCTGCTGCTCGACGACGTCTTCGCCGAACTGGACGACGAGCGCCGGGAGCGCCTCGCGGCGCGATTGATCGGACCGGAGGACCGCCAGGTGTTTCTCACGGCGCCCCGGGCGGAGGAGCTGCCCCGAAGCCTGTCGCTCGACCTCTGGTCGGTCCAGGAAGGCCGCGTGGCCGGCGCCGGAGTGCTGGTGTGAAAAAAGACGATCGCGCGCCCTCGACCCTCGCGGATGCGCTGGCGAGCTATCTCAAGCGATCGGGATTCGCCAAGCGGATCCAGCAGGCGGGCGTCATCGAGGCCTGGCCGGAGCTGGTCGGGCCGCAGATCGCCGCGGTCACGGCACCGGAGTCCGTCACCCCCGATGGGCTGCTCAGGGTCCGCGTGGCGACGGCCGCCTGGGCCAACGAGCTCAGTCTCATGACGCCGCGGATTCTGGCGCGGATCAACGACGGGCGGCAGGGGCGGGTCAAGGAGATCCGGTGGGTGCCGGGGTCGCTGGATCGGCCACGTACGTGAATCGGCTGTACTCGGCTGGCATGGTGCGGCTGATTCACCACGAAGGCACGAAGGGCACGGAGGACTCCCGGATCAGGATGCATCGCTGCATTCCTCTCGAGGGTGGCTCCGGAATGATGATGTAGGTAGAACAGCAAAAACAAAAAAACAAAAAGAAGAACTTGATCTCTGCCCGACGCGGAATGAGACGAAAGCCGAAGTGACAACGGAATCCTCCGTGCCCTTCGTGCCTTCGTGGTGAATCAGTCGAAGCGCTGACCCCCAGAGATGTCGGGATCAATCAGCCGAGACATCAATTGACGGAGCCTATGGCCAAACGAGACGCTGCCCTCCTCGAGGGCTCACCAGAGTACAAGGCCGACGCGATCCAGGTCCTCAAGGGTCTGGAGGCAGTCCGCAAGCGCCCCGGCATGTACATCGGGTCCACCAGCGAGACCGGCCTGCACCACCTCGTCTACGAGGTGGTGGACAATTCGATCGACGAAGCCCTGGCCGGCCACTGCGACACCATCGCCGTCACCATCCACGCCGACAACTCGATCACCGTCCAGGACAACGGGCGCGGCATCCCGGTGGACATGCATCCCACCGAGAAGCTGCCGGCCGTCGAGGTGGCGCTCACCGTGCTGCACGCGGGCGGGAAGTTCGACAAGAACAGCTACAAGGTGTCGGGCGGACTGCACGGCGTCGGCGTGTCGGTGGTGAACGCGCTGTCGGAGCGGCTGGAGGTGGTGGTCGAGCGCGACGGCAGCAAGCACCACATGGCCTTCGTCCGAGGCAAGACCACGAAGAAGCTCTCCGTCCTGGGCAAGACCAAGGGAACCGGCACCACCATCCGGTTCAAGCCCGACCCCGAGATCTTTACCGTCCTCGAGTTCCACTACAGCACGCTGGCCGACCGGCTCCGGCAGCTGTCGTTCCTCAACCGGGGCGTGACCATCACGCTCAAGGACGAGCGCGAGCCACCCAAGACCGAGACCTTCTTCGCCAAGGGCGGCCTGATCGAGTTCGTCACCTGGCTCAACCGCAACAAGAAGCCGCTCCACCCCAAGCCGATCTCCTTCATGCGCCACCAAGGACGACGTCGAGGTGGACATCGCCCTGCAGTACGAGGATGGGTACAACGAGAACACGTTCACCTTCGTGAACAACATCAATACCCACGAAGGCGGGACCCACCTCACCGGCTTCAAGTCGGCGCTGACGCGCACGATCAACGACGTGGCCAAGCGGCGCGACTTCCTCAAGAAGGAAGACTTCACGCTCTCGGGCGAGGACATCCGCGAGGGGCTCACCTGCGTGATGCACGTCAAGGTGAAGGAGCCGCAGTTCGAGGGGCAGACCAAGACCAAGCTCGGCAACAGCGAGATCGAGGGGATCGTGAAGACGGTGGTCAACGAGCACCTCGGCAACTACCTCGAGGAGCATCCGCCGGTCGCGCGGAACATCATCGAGAAGGCGGTCAGCGCGGCCCGGGCGCGCGAGGCGGCCCGCAAGGCGCGCGACCTGGTGCGCAAGAAGTCGGGCCTGGAGAACGCCGTGCTGCCCGGGAAGCTGGCCGACTGCAGCTACGACGATCCGGCACTGTGCGAGATCTACCTGGTCGAGGGCGACTCCGCCGGCGGGAGCGCCAAGCAGGCACGCAAGCGCGAGTTCCAGGCGATCCTGCCGCTTCGCGGCAAGATTCTCAACGTCGAGCGGGCCCGCATCGACAAGATCCTCAGCAATGAGGAGATTCGCTCGATGATCACCGCGATCGGCACCGGCGTGAAGGACGACTTCAAGCTGGAGGATGCCCGCTACCACAAGATCGTCCTGATGACGGACGCCGACGTGGACGGCGCGCACATCCGGACGCTGCTGCTGACGTTCTTCTTCCGCCAGATGAAGGAGCTGATCGAGGCGGGGTACGTCTACATCGCGCAGCCGCCTCTGTTCCGGGTCGCCAAGGGCAAGGAGGTGTTCTACGCCTACAACGACGCCGAGCGGGAGGACTACACCAAGCGGCTCACGACCGGCGACGGCAAGGGCAGCGTCAACATCCAGCGCTACAAGGGTCTCGGCGAGATGAACCCGGACCAGCTCTGGGATACGACCATGGATCCGGAGAAGCGCACCATGCTCCGCGTGACCATGGAGGACGCCACTACCGCGTCGGACCTGTTCGACGAGCTGATGGGCGACCAGGTCGAGCCCCGGCGGCTGTTCATCGAGCGCAACGCCAAATACGTGACGAACCTGGACGTGTGAGCCGCGTGTAACGGCGTGACAAGGGAAGAGTGAACAGGAACGGGGCGCTCCCAGAGGGCGCCCCGTTTACTGTACGGGATGGACCGTTCACGAGGAGTAATTATGGAATCCCGCAATCTGGGCCGCCACGGCCCCGCAGTTTCCGCCATCGGCTTCGGAGCGATGAGCATCGGCATCGCCGATACCTATACCAGCAGCGTCCACGACGAGCAGGCCGCGATCGCCCTGATCCATCGGGCCCTCGACCTCGGCATCACGCTGATCGACACGGCCGACGTCTACGGCAACTCCGAGCTCCAGGTCGGGAAGGCCCTCGCCGGGCGACGTGACGACGTGGTTCTCGCGACCAAGTTCGGATTCACCAACGAGCACCCCGGCGAAGAAGAACGCATCGACGGCAGCCCCGCCTACGTCCGGCGCGCCTGCGACGCGTCGCTCGAGCGGCTGGGTGTAGACCACATCGACCTGTACTACCTCCACCGGGTAGACGCGTCCGTCCCGATCGAGGAGACGGTCGGCGCGATGAGCGACCTGGTGCGCCAGGGCAAGGTGGGCCACCTCGGTCTCTCCGAGCCCAACCCGGCCACGCTCCGCCGGGCCCACGCGGTGCACCGCATCGCGGCGGTGCAGAACGAGTATTCCCTCTGGACCCGCGACCCGGAGGACGAGCTGATGCCGGTGCTGCGCGAGCTGGGAATCGCGCTGGTCGCCTACAGCCCGCTCGGCCGCGGCTTTCTGGCCGGACGGTTCCGCAAGCCGGAGGACCTCGCGGCGGACGACTGGCGCCGGGGCAACCCGCGATTTCAGGGAGAAAACTTCCGGAAGAACCTGGCGCTGGCAGGCCAGGTGAGAGCGCTCGCCCAGGAGAAAGGCTGCACGCCGGCGCAACTCGCGCTCGCGTGGCTGATCCGCCGCCACGACGACGTGATCCCGATTCCCGGCACGAGCAGCGACCGACGCCTGGAGGAGAATGCGGGTGCGGTGGATGTCGAGCTGACGGCGGAGGACCTGCAGCGGATCGAGCGGTTGTCGCCCAAGGGAGCGGCGGCGGGCGAGCGGTACGCGCCCGAGATGCTCGAACTGACGAACCGTTAGCGGCGGCTAACCGACTCTCGCCCGGAGCTTCGCGACCCTGCCCCGGATCTCCGTGACCTGGGGCTGAAGCTCGGGCTCCGCGTCCTTCCAGAGCGCGAGGAAGTTGTCGTACTGCTCGATCGCCTTCGGCGTGGCGCCCTTGGCCTCGTACAGCTCGCCCAGCCAGCGATACGTGTGGGCCCGCCAGTTCGCGTCCTCGCTCGGCTGGGGATCGGCCAGGCGGAGGAACTTCTCGAAATAGACGATGGCCGAATCGGGAACGCCGGCGCGGTCGTACGCCCGTCCGAGCTGGACGTAGGCGTATCGCTCGAAGACGACCTTCTGGCCGTCGGCCTCGCGGTAGGCCTGGACGGCGTCGTTCCAGCGTCCCTCGGCCATCGCGGCATTGCCGACGTAGAGCGCGCGCATGCCTTTCTCGTTGGTGGCCATCGCCGCCAGGTCGCGCTCGAACCCCGCCAGGGCACGTCGGGTCAGCGCCGAGTCACCCAGCATCCCGCCCAACTCGGAGAGCTCTGACCAGGGACGCTCGCTGGGCGGGATGGAATCAACAGGATTGCGTTTGAGACCAGCGGCAACGGCGGCACGGCCCCGTTGCACGTCACCCTGCAGCACCGCGATCAGCGCGGTGTCCATCGCGAAACTCAACCGGCTGAAAAAGGTCGGACCGGCCCGGTTCAACGCGTCCGACTTGAGCGTGAGCCAGTGAAGAGCTTCGCGCGGGCGCCCCCTCAGCTGGGCCAGGATGCCGACAGCGTATGCCGACCGGTACGCTTGCCGGCCGGTTCGGGCGCGGGCCTGCACCGCGCGGCTGATACTGTCTGCCGCGGCCACGTTCCCCTTGCCCCATTCGGCGTACACCTGGGCTTCCCACAGTTCGTGGCTCTCCGGGAACCGGGCTCGAAAGGCGTCGATGGTAGAATCCAGGCCGCTGACGTGCCCGTTCCGGATCTGCTCCTGCACCAGATTGGTGAAGGCCCCGCCAAACGTACGCGGCAACCTGATGACCCGCTGGTAGAGCTCCTCGGCTCGCTCGTGCTCGCGCCGCTGGCCGTGAATGACGGCCGCATTGTTGAGCGCGCTGGTGTTCAGCGAATCGAGCCGGATCGCGTCCTCGTATGCCGCCAACGCCTTGTCGTGGTCCGGCTGGGGCCCGGCGGTGTAGTAGTAGCCTTCCGTGAGGAGTCGCTCCATCTCGGTGAGCCGCCCCCGATGCCGGAACGCGGTAGCGATCGCGTCGAGCCTGCGGCTGCGCTCGCGCTCCTCGTTGCCCAGCAGCACCGCCATCTTTCTCCAGGCCATGGCGAAGGCCGTATCGAGCGTGACGGCTTCTTCGAGCAGGGCGATGCCGCGATCGGTTTCCCCGGCCTCATCCGCGAGATGTGAGCCCTCGACGTATTTCCTGAGCGCCGCAAGGGAAGGCGTCGTGACCCGCTCCAGCTCGGAGCTTGCCCGGATCGTCCGCAGCGACTCGCCGGCCTTCTCGCGGATCGCGCGGGAGAGGTCGCCGAGCGAACCGATCAGCGCGTCTTCGTTCTCCGCCGTCTCGCGGAACGTGGCCAGCTCCTGTCCGTCGAGTGCCGACACCAGGCGAGCCGAGATGACGTAGCTCTGTCCCAGCCGCACGATCTCGCCGTCGAGGACCGCCTTGGCTCCCTCGCGGGTCGCGATCTCCCGCGCCAGCTCGAACGGAACCACGCTCTCCGACGGCCGCTGCATGAGGCCGAGGATGTCCCGCACCGACGCGCGGGTGAGCACGTTGAGCGAGCTGGACTGCGCCAGGTCGGTCCGCAGCGCCTCGGCGACGGTGGGACCGAGCGTGGAGTCGGCGGCCGGCGCCCGGAAGTCGGCCACGACCACCGTCTCCTTCTCCCCGAAGGCGCCTTTCCCTCGAAGCGAGGCGGCGGGCCCGATGCCGAACGCGCGGGTGACCATGAACCCGACCACCAGAACGGCGAACGCCGCCACCGCGATCCCGCCGCCCATCCAGGTGCGGCGCCAGGACACGTGCGGGCTCGCCTTGAGCGCGAGCGTGGCGAGCGTTCCCGTCGCGGGAAGCCCTCCGCCCGGGCGTGCGCTGCGGCGTCGTCGCATAGGCCTTGTGCGCGGCCCGCTGGACGAACGCCGTGATGGCGATGACCGGAAGGCCGGCGAGCATCACGCCCAGCGACCCTGGCAGCACCCACTCGGGGAGTCCAATGACGTCCGTCGCCGCCCATGCGGTAATTCCCACACCCGCGGTCGCGGCAGCCCAGAGGCCGAGCGCCTTCCCGACCGGGATCCTGCCGCCGCGCAACGCGGCCGGCACGGCGGCCGCGTCGCCGCTGGTCGTCACCGTCTCCAGCACCCGCGCGATGTCGCGCGCCTGCTGCGGCCGTGCCTCGGGATCCTTGGCCAGGCAGGTCATGATCAGGTCGGCGAGCGCGGGCGGGGTGTCGGAGCGGGAGGACCGGAGATCGCGGGGCGTCTCACTCATGTGCGCGGCGAGCAGCCGCGCCGGCGTGGTGCCGTGGAACGGCGGCTGTCCGGCCAGCAGCTCGTACGCCATGACGCCGAAGGCGTAGATGTCCACCCGGTGATCCGCGTCGGGGTCCGCCGCCGCCTGCTCCGGCGCCATGTAGGTCGGCGTCCCGATCGAGGTCCCGATCTGGGTCAGGGTCGCATGGTGGCTGCCGCCATCCGTGCGGGCGGCGCTGATCGCCTTGGCGATGCCGAAGTCGGTCACCGTGGCGCTGCCGGCGGAGAGCAGCACGTTGTCGGGCTTGATGTCGCGGTGGACGATGCCGTGTCCGTGCGCGTAGGCGAGCGCTCGCGCCACATCGCGGAGGATGCTGATCACCTCGCCGGTGCCCAGCGGTCCGCGCTCCAGCCGTTGCCGCAGGCTGTCGCCGTCCACGTAGGGCATGCTGAACCAGGGCAGTCCGCCCGCGTCGCCGGCGGTCAGCACCGGCACTACGTGGGGGTGCTGGAGCTGGGCCGCCAGAAGCACTTCGCGCCGGAACCGCTCGACCGATATTCCGGCCAGCAGCTCCGGCGCGAGGACCTTGACCACGACCCGCCGGTTGAGCGCCTGTTCCACGGCCAGATAGGTGCGGGACATGCCCCCGCCCCCCAGCTCCCGCTGGAACGTGTACACGCCCGCCAACGCTGCTTCCAGCCGGCCGCGCAGCTCGTCCATCCATGCCTCTGTCGGGGAATGGGCGGAATATGCCCGTCCGTCCGTCGGAAGGCCAGCGCGTGCGTTGGCGATCGTGCCGTTCGTCCGTAACTTGCCGCAGCCCGTGCCGTAGTGCCTTCCAGCCGCACGGATCAGCGCGCCGTTCACACTTTCCAGGCCGCCCATGCTCTCGATTCTGCTTGCCCTGCTCTCCGCCGCCCCGACCGACACCGTCCGCTACGCCGTCTCCTTTCCCGATCCCGCCCATCATGAGGCCCGCATCGTGGCCGCCTTCCCGGCGGCGAAGGGCGACACGCTGGAAGTGTGGCTGAGCCGCTCGTCGCCGGGCCGCTATGCCCTGCACGAGTTCGCGAAGAACGTCTACGACGTGGAGGTCACCGATGCGTCCGGGCGCGCGTTGCCGGTGGTGCGGCGGGATCCCTACCGCTGGCTGGTCGTGGCGCGCGGACGGGCGGTGCGGTTCGCCTACACGCTGTTCGGCGACCGGGCGGACGGCACCTACTCGCAGATCGACGCCAGCCACGCGCACCTCAACATGCCGGCGACCTTCGCCTGGGCGCGTGGGCTCGAAGCGCGGCCGATCGCGGCGCGGTTCACGCCCCCCGACGGCAGCGGCTGGCGCGTGGCCACCCAGCTGCTCGGCACCGCCGACTCGCTCGCCTGGAGGGCGCCGGACCTCGCGTACTTCATGGACAGCCCGACGGAGCTGAGCGCCTTCACCGAGCGGCGCTGGACGGTACCAGGCGCGGGCGGGCGGATCGACACCGTGCGGATCGCGCTGCACCACCTGGGCACGGAGGCCGAAGCGGATTCGTTCGCCGCCGCGGTGCGCAAGGTCGTGGCGGAGCAGGTCGGCATCTTCGGCGAGACCGCGCGATACGACAACCGGCTCTACACCTTTCTCGCCGACTACCTCCCGTGGGCCTCGGGCGACGGCATGGAGCACCGCAACTCCACCGTGGTCAGCTCCACGGGCTCGCTGGCGAAGAACTTCAACGGGCTCCTCCTCACCGCGTCCCACGAGTTCTTCCACTCGTGGAACATGGAGCGCATCCGGTCGGCGGAGATCGAGCCGTTCGACTTCACCCGGGCGGACCCGTCGCACGAGCTGTGGTTCGGGGAGGGGTTCACCAACTACTTCGATCGGCTGGTGCTGCGGCGCGCGGGGCTGATCTCGGATTCGGTGTTCGCCGGCATGGTGACCACCATCGTCAACGACTGTCGTCCTCGCTCCGGGCCGTCGCTTCCATAGCCCGCGAGATATGAGCCTGCAGGCGCCGTTCGTGGACGCGGCCACCGCGATCGACCCGACGAACCAGCCCAACACCTTCCTCTCTTATTACACCTGGGGCTCGGGCATCGCGCTCGGGCTGGATCTGACCCTGCGCGGCCGTCCGGGAGGCAAGACGCTCGACGGCTACATGCGCCTCATGTGGGAACGCTTCGGGCGCCCAACTCGCCGCTACGCGATACGCCGCGCGTACACCGTGGACGATCTCCAGCGGACCCTGGGCGAATACGCCGGCGATCCCGCGTTCGCTCGCGATTTCTTTGCACGGTACGTGCGCGGTCGTGACGTCCCCGACTACGCCGGGCTCCTCGAGCGCGCGGGCATGCTTCTCCGGCCGGCCGACGCACGCGCCGCGTACGCGGGACCGCTCTCACTTACGAGCGACTCCACCGGTCCCACCGTGACCTCGACGCCGCTGGCGGGAACGCCGGTTTATGCTGCGGGTGTGGCCAATGGTGATCGTCTGACGTCTGTGGATGGGCGAGCCATCAGGCAGCGAAGCCGACTGGCAGGCCATCGGTGGCCTCGAAGTCGCCCGGAGATTCGGTGCTCGTGGTTTACTTCCAGCGAGGACGCGAAGTGAGAGCGACCATGCGCCTGGTGCCCGATCCGAGGACGAGGGTCGCGGCGGTGGAGTCCGCGGACTGCAAGCCTGACCGAGCAGCAATCGACCTTCCGCGCCGCCTGGCTCGCCAGCCGCGCCCAGCCTTAGGCGACCCGACCAGTGGCCGATACCGCCTCGAGCTCCCGCTACGACCGCTCCCTCGTCGACGGCCCCCTGGCCCCGGCGGTCTGGAAGCTCGCCTGGCCCACGATGCTGACCAACGTGATCGGCGGCCTCCAGGGCATCATCGATCACGTCCTCGTCGGCCACCTCGTGGGCTACACCGGCAACGCCGCGATCGGCGTCGCGTGGCAGCTCATCATCGTCGTCATCATCTTCATCAACTCGCTCTTCACCGGCATGAGCGTGCTGGTGGCCCGCTTCGCCGGCGCCGGCGACTCCGAGAAGGTGGACCGCACGGTCTACCAGGCGTTCCTCACCGCCATCGGCATCGCCGTGCTGATCATGGCGCCGCTCGGCTACTTCCTGTCCCCCACCCTGCTCGACCTGGTGAACGCCACCCCCGAGGTGAAGGCCGAGGCGCTGCCGTTCCTCCGCGTCATGTTCCTGTTCACCAGCGGGATGCTGATCTTCTACATGCTGAGCGGCGCGCTCCGGTCGGCGGGCGACGCCCGCACGCCCATGGTGCTCGGCATCGTCATGACGGTGCTGAACCTGGTGCTCAACCTCGTGCTCATCCCGGGGCTGGGGCCGATCCCGGCCTTCGGCACGGTCGGCTCGGCCATGGGAACGGTGATCGCGTCGGGTCTGGTGGCGCTCTACGCGGTGTTCAAGCTCTGGCACGGCGGGTGGGTGGTGTCGATCCCGAAGGGTCACAGCTATCGGCCCGACTGGGCCATCATCCGGTCGTTGTTCCGGTTCGGGCTTCCCACCGGCATCCAGGGGATCGCGATGAACGTGGGCGGCGTGCTGATGCTGTCGTTCATCGGCTCGCTGGCGCAGAGCGCCGCGGCGCAGGCGGCGTTCGCGGTGTCCTACACCCAGCTCTTCTCGCTGATCACCTGGACGTCCATGGGGCTGATGGGCGCCGCCGCGGCGATCGCGGGCCAGAACCTCGGTGCCGGCCGGGCCGACCGGGCGGAACAGGCGGTCCACCTGGCGGCGCGTTTCGGGCTGGTGGTCGCGGCCGGCATCGGAGTGGTGTTCCTGGTCTTTCCGGCGGAGCTGCTGGCGATCTTCGGCATGAAGGAGCCGGCGGTCGTGGAGATCGGCACCCAGCTGCTCCGCGTGCTCAGTGCTGTCGGGGCTGTTCATCGCGGTCGCGCTGACCTATACCGGCGGCCTGCAGGGCACCGGCGACACCAAGGGCCCGCTCTACATCTCGATCATCTCGCAGGTCGTCGTGCCCCTCGGCATCTGCTTCGTCATCCGGGAGACCGGCACGCTGCAACCGCTCGACGTGTGGGTGGCGATCCTGGTGGGGCACGCGACGCGCTGCGGACTCAGCGTCCTGCGGTTCAGGCAGGGAGGGTGGCGCACGATCGCCGTGGACATCGACGGCGCCACCCCGTAGAAGCGTTCAGGAAGTCTGCGTGGGATAGAGCGCCTGGTAGAGCCAGGCCCGCGCCTTGACCCAGTCTCTCCGCACCGTGCGCTCCGAGATGCCGAGCGCTTCGGCGATGTCCTTCTCCTCCATGCCACCGAAGAAGCGGCACTCGATCACCTGGCGCTGCCGGGGGTCGAGCTGCTGCAGCGCATCGTCGAGCGAGAGCAGATCTTCGGCGGACGCGTCGGTCGGCTGGGCCTGGTCTCCCAGTGTCACCGAGATCACGCCTCCGCCCCGCTTGGCCGCCTTCCGCCGGCGGGCGTAGTCTACCAGCACCTGGCGCATCGCCCGCGCCGCGATGGCGAGGAAGTGCGCGCGGCTGGTGGCGCCGACGGCGCCGCCGCCGGCCAGCTTGAGATAGGCCTCGTGGATCAGCGCGGTCGTCTGCAGCGTGTGGCCGCCGCCCTCGCGGTCGAGCTGCCGCCGGGCCACGCGCCGCAGGTCTTCGTACACCAGTGGCATCAGGCGATCGAGGGCCTCGTTGTCGCCCGCCACGGCCGCCTCGAGCAGACGTGTCACCTCGCTCGGCGAGACCCGCTCCGGGGTGTCCATCGGTTCCTCCTTCGCTCAGAGCCGAGTGGGCGGTCGGGGCCGGCCGGTGCCGGGGCCCCAGTCGTCGCCCCACCGCTCGTCGTCCGGCTTGGTGCCGGCCTCCAGCTCCCGCACCTCGCGCTCGGCCGCCTCCAGCTCGTCACGATCAACCGGCACTTCACCGTCGAGCCGTGGCCCGGGATAGCGCCGGTCGCGCAGCAGCCACAGCACCACCGCCACGATGAGCACGGCGCCGAGCAGGACGACCGACACCGGACCGGCGAAGAAAGGCACTCAGCCCGCCTTGGCCAGCTGCTCCACGCCGCGCGCCGTGATGCGGTGGCTGATGAGCGGGGTGAGCCGCCCCTGGTCGCCGATGGTGATCGCCTCGCTCAGCGCCGCGAGTCCGGCCACGATCCCGGCATCGTCCTTGGCGAACACCGAGGCGACCGGATCGCCCGCCTCGACCGCGTCGCCCGGCTTGACGGTGATGACGAACCCCACCGACGGATCGATGCGGTCCTCGATCGTCTTCCGGCCGCCGCCCAGCTCCAGAATCCCGCGGCCGATGCGGCGCGGCTCCACTTCGGCCACGACACCGCTCCGCGGCGCGCGGAACACCTCGACCGCGCCGGCTTGCGGCAGGATCGCGGGATCGTCGATGACGGACCGGTTCCCTCCCTGCGCCTCGATGATGCGGCCGAAGACCTCCAGCGCGCGGCCCGAGCTGACGGCCTGCTCCAGCCGACTCCGCGCGTCGGCTCGATCCGACGCCACCTTGGCCAGCAGCAGCATCTCGACGCCGAGCGCGTAGGTCACCTCCATCAGGTCGGGCGGGCCTCCGCCCTGGAGTCCGTCGATGGACTCCTCCACCTCGAGCGAATGACCGCAGGCGCGGCCGAGCGGCCGATCCATCGCGGTGAGCAACGCCACCGTGGGACAGCCTCGGGTCTCACCCAGCGCGATCATCGTCTGCGCCAGCTCGATGGACCGGTCCAGCTCCCGGATGAACGCGCCGCTCCCCGTTTTCACGTCGAGCACCAGACCGTTCAGTCCTTCGGCCAGCTTCTTCGACATGATGCTCGCGGAGATCAAGGGAATGGACTCGACCGTCCCGGTGACGTCGCGCAGCGCGTAGAGCTTGCGGTCGGCCGGCGCGATCTCCGGCGTCTGGCCGATCAGGGCGCAGCCGATGCGCTCCACCTGGGCCCGCGCCTCCGCCAGCGACAACCCCGTGCGAAATCCGGGAATCGCCTCCAACTTGTCGAGCGTGCCGCCGGTGTGCCCGAGCCCGCGGCCCGACATCATGGGCACGGCCACGCCGCAGGCCGCCACCATCGGCGCCAGGAGCAGCGAGACCTTGTCGCCGATGCCGCCGGTGGAATGCTTGTCGATCCGCGGCGTGGCGAAGCCGTCGAAGCGCAGCCGGTCGCCCGACTCGATCATGGCATCGGTGAGGGCCGCGAGCTCGTCCGGCGCGAGCCCGCGGAAGACCACGGCCATCAGGAGAGCGGAGATCTGGTAATCGGGAACCCGGCCGGCGGTGTACTCCGCGATCAGTCGCGCCCAGTCCGCGGGCGCGATCGCGTGGCCGTCCCGCTTGTGCTGGATCAACGACGGAATCACCATTCGGAACCTATTCCTGGAATGGTCGGTCGGATGCTCATCCGGGTCCTCGCTGCATCGGTCCTGATCCTCCTCGCGCCGCGCCTCGACGCCCAGACGGTGGCGGACCACGTCGAGATGGGCGCGGCCGCCATCCAGGCCCACGACCTGCGCACCGGTCTCGCCCACTACGAGGCCGCGCTCGCGCTCGACTCCACCGACTACGCGGCCAACTGGCGCGCCGCCATGGCCCTGCTCGACGAGGGCGAGCTGATCCCCGACAGCCTCGCCGGCGCGGAGCGCGATACGATCTTTGCCCGGGCGGAGCGGCTGGCGAAGCGCGCCGTCGCCGCCGACTCGATGAAGCCCGAGGGCCACTTCGCGGTGGCCGCCACCGTGGGCCGCGCGTCGCTCGGCATGGGAAAGAAGGAGCGGATCCGCCGGGCGAAGGTGATCCGGGCGGAAGCGCTCCGCACCATCGAGCTCGACCCCGAGTACGACGGCGCCTACCACGTCCTCGGACGATGGAACGCCGAGATCATGCGGCTGTCCGGATTGAGCCGATTCTTCGCCAAGAGCTTCCTCGGCGCCGGCATCTTCGGGCAGGCCTCGTGGGAGGAGGCGATCGCCAACCTCCAGAAGGCGGTCGAGCTCGACCCCGCCCGCATCTACCACCGCCTCGAGCTGGCCCGAATCTACGCGGACCGAAAACGATACCAGGAGGCCCGCGACCAACTCGGCCAGATCAACGCGCTGCCGGACCGGGAGCTGCTCGATCCGGTGTATCGGGAACGTGCGGCGGCGCTGACCAAACGAATCGGCGACCGGACCTGATAGTTCAAAAAATTGATGGGCCGGCCCCGGTGCAACCTAGCCCCGCGGCAGGTGGCGTCAACCATTGTGACACCGCAGGCTTTTGACAGTGCAACTGCAGTCTGATTCACGGCTTTCGCGCCGACGCGAGAGTCTTATTATGTCCAGTATACATCCCACCCTGGATGCCACCATGACCGCGGTACCGGCGTTTGACGACCTCGAGCGGATGCAGAACCGGCTGAACGCGCTGGAGCAGGAGCGCAAGCATCTGCTCGCCGTCATCGAGATCCTGCAGGAGATCAGCGGCTCGCTGCACTTCGCGGACATCGTCCAGTCGGTCGCGCTGCGACTGGGCGAAACGTTCGGGCTCGACCGCAGCTCGATCTTCCTGGTCGAGCGGGGCGGGCGCCGCGTGCGTCTGGTGGCCAGCTACGAGGATCCCGGCATCCGGAACTACGTCGTGGACCTCGAGCGCTATCCCGAGCTGCGCCGGGCCATCCAGACCGGCGAGACGGTCTTCATCGCGGACGCCGCCGCCGATCCCTCGCTGAGCCCGGCCCGCGGCGCGCTCACGGCGCGCCGGGTGAAGGCCATCACCGCCATTCCGATCTCATGGCGGGGTGCCACCATCGGCGCCATCCTCCTTCGCACCTTCCGCGACGGGCCCGCCTTCTCCGCCACGGACCTTCAGTTCTGCCAGGTGGTCGCGAACCTCACCGCCAAGGCGCTCCGCAACGCCCACCGCTTCGAGAAGCTGCGGCAGCGGCGCGGCGAGGACAGCGCCCTGCGCCGGCGTGAGCGGGAGCAGGCCGCCCTGATCGGGTTCCTCCGGAACCTGCTCTCGACCTACCCGCCCCGCGCCAACGCGGACGATGAGCCCGATCTCGCGGCCGATGTGTCGCCCGAGATCGGCCGGCTCTCCGGCGTGGCGCAGGCCGTGCTCAGCCAGGAGGCCGCTTCGCGGTGACCTCTCGCGCGGCCGAGCAGGCGGCCTCGCTGCGGCAGCAGATCGAACGCGCCAACTACGCGTACTACGTACTCGACACGCCGGAGATCTCCGACAGTGAGTACGACGGTCTCTTCCGCGAGCTCCAGGCTCTGGAAGCCTCGCACCCCGAGGTCTTCTCCCCCGACAGTCCCACCCAGCGTGTAGGCGCGCCCGTCGCGGGCGCGCTCGCCAAGTACACCCACAAGCACCTCATGCTGTCCCTCGCCAACGCCTTCTCCACCGAGGAGCTGGTGGCGTGGGAGGACCGGAACGCGCGGCTCGCGCCCGAAGTGCGCGAGGCGGGATACGCCACCGAGATCAAGATCGACGGCGCGGCGGTGAGCCTGACCTACGAGGCGGGGCGGCTCACGGTCGGCGCCACCCGGGGCAACGGGGAGATCGGCGAGAACGTCACCGCCAACCTTCGGACCATCGCCGACGTCCCGCTCACCCTCAAGGGCCGGGGCTGGCCCAAGGTGATGGAGGTCCGCGGCGAGGTCTATCTCCCCTACGCCGGCTTCAAGCGCGTGAACGAGGCGCGCGAGAAGGAGGGCGAGCCGCTCTTCGCGAACCCGCGAAACGCCGCCGCGGGCGGATTGCGCATGCTCGATCCCGCCCTCACGCGCAAGCGGCGCCTTCGCATGTTCGCCTTCTCGGTCGAGCCCGTGGAAGGCTCGCTGCCGGCCAACACCCACTCCGAGGTGCTCGACCTGCTCGACGCGTGGGGCTTCCAGGTCGAGCCCCATCGCGAGCGGTTCGATACGCTGGAGCAGGTGCAGCAGAAGGTCGCGACCCTCGAGCATCTCCTCCCCCACCTTCCCTTCCAGGCGGATGGCGTCGTAGTGAAGGTGGACCGGCTCCGGCTCCATACCGAGCTGGGGGTCGTGGGTGGCCGCGAGCCACGCTGGGCGATCGCCCGGAAGTTCGCGCCCGAAGTCGCGATCACCCGGGTGAACCGGATCGAGATCAACGTGGGGCGGACCGGCGCGCTCAACCCCTGGGCCGCGCTCGAGCCGGTGCAGATCACCGGAGTCACCGTCAGCGCCGCGACGCTGCACAACGA
This sequence comes from uncultured Gemmatimonadales bacterium, assembly GCA_963720365.1. GTDB lineage: Bacteria > Gemmatimonadota > Gemmatimonadetes > Gemmatimonadales > GWC2-71-9 > CAVVWJ01. The sequence continues at coordinate 61,470 of CAVRFK010000010.1, forward strand.
AGAGCTGATCGCGCAGAAGGACATCCGGGAAGGCGACCGGGTCGAGGTGATCCGCGCCGGTGAGGTGATCCCGCAGGTGATCCGTCCGATCCTCGACGGCGTGGATCCCGCCACCCGCTCGGCACCGTGGCAGATGCCGGAAAAGTGTCCCAGGTGCGGCACGCCGGTGGAGCGTCCGCCGGACGAGGTGATGCGGTACTGCCCCAACGTCTCGTGTCCCGGACGGATTCTCGAGTCCATCGTCCACTACGCCTCTCGCGGGGCGATGGACATCCGCGGCTTGGGCTACGAGCGAGTGAAGCCAGCTGCTGGATGCCGGGCTCATCCGGAACGTGGCGGACCTCTACCAGATCCGGTCGGAGCAGTTGATGGAGCTGGACCGGTTCGCGAAGCAGTCCGCCGACCAGCTCGTCGCGGCGATCGAGGCGTCCAAGGCAAAGCCGCTCTCCAGCCTGCTCTTCGGCCTGGGCGTCCGGCACGTCGGCAAGACGGTGGCCGTGCTCCTGGCACGCCGGTTCGGAAGCATGCAGGACCTGATGAATGCCTCGGAGGAGACCATCAACTCCGTGAACGGCATCGGTCCCACGATCGCCACCGCGGTGGTCGCGTTCTTCGCCGAGCAGCGGAATCAGGATCTCGTGCGCGAGCTGGGGGAGGCGAAGCTCACGCTTCACCGAGCCGGGCGCGGCCGGCGGAAACGGCGTGCTGTCGGGACGCACCTACGTGTTGACGGGAACGCTCCCCACGCTCTCCCGGACCGACGCCACGTCCCTCATCGAGGGCGCGGGCGGGCGCGTCGCGGGCACCGTGAGCAAGAAGACCGATGCGCTGGTGGCCGGCGACGAGGCCGGCAGCAAGCTGGAGAAGGCAAAGGAGCTGGGCGTGGAGGTGATCGACGAAGTCGAGCTCTTGCGTCGCGTCGGGCGCGCGTCCTAAGATCCAGCGTCTCCAACCCCGACTGCCCATGACCAGCGATTCGTCCCGTCCGCATCACGGCGGCCTCCGGCTCGGCCGGCGCGTCCTGCACCAGCTCCGCTCCGCCCTGGAGCGCGACACCGGACTCCAGGCCTCGACCTATCTCCAGGAGGCGGGATTCGCCGGTGGCGAGGAGCTGTTCGCGGAGTTCAAGGAATGGCTGCTGGCCAACCGCGGGCTGGAGGATCCGGGCGAGCTGGATTCCGCGTTCCTCAGCGAGACGCTGTCGGCGTTCTTCGCCGACCAGGGCTGGGGCCGCCTCGAATCGACGCCCCTGGGCGACGCCGTGCTGGCGCTCGATTCGACGGAGTGGGCCGAGGCGGTCGAGACCGGGGGCGGGGAGTTCCCGTCCTGTCATCTCACCTGCGGCATGCTGGCGGACTTCTTCGGGCGGCTGTCGGACGGGCTGGTGGCGGTGATGGAGGTGGAGTGCCGCTCCCGCGGCGACGCGCGCTGCCGTTTCCTCGCCGGCTCGCCCGACACCCTGAGCACGCTCTACGACCGCATGGCTCAGGGCGCGGGCTACGCCGAAGCGCTGGGAGTCAGTTCGAGCTCTTGAGCAGGCGGATGTCGCCCGAGCCGGTCTCGATGGCGACCCGGGCGGTGCCGGCGCCGATCTGACCGATGACGTGGTCGCGCGAGTGCCGGGTCACCTGCAGGGCGAAATCGGTCTCGATCCCGCCGCTCGCCGTCTCCAGCTCCACCTCCGCCGCCAGCGATGCCGGTGCCCGCACCGAGATGTTGCCCGATCCGGTCTCCACCGACAGATCCTTCACCGGACCCCGCAGGTCGGCCCCCACGCTGCCGCTGCCCGTCTCCAGCGCCAGCACGGGCGCGTCGACCGCCGTCAGCTCGATGTCGCCGGACCCGGTGTCGATGTGAATCTCCTTCGCGGTGACCTGACTGCCCGTCACCCCGCCCGATCCCGTATCGATCCCCAGCTCGTCGCCAGTGAATCCCGAGACTTCGACCGAGCCCGAGCCGGTGTCCACATCGAGCGTGCCCTCGGCCCCGGTCACCTTCACGTCTCCCGAGCCGACGTCGAGCACGAGGGTGCCCTTGGTGCCGCTCGAGGTCACTTCGGCGGAGTGGCCGTCCACCATCAGCTCGCCGTTCACGTTGGCGATGGAGACCTTGCCCGCGGCGAGATAGACGCTGACCCGGTATCCGGTGGGCATCCGCACTTTGACGTCCGCATAGGCCCGGAGGCCCTGGCCGTCGCCGGTGATCTTGGTCTTGCGCCCGCGATCCCGATCGTAGTCGTCATCGTCGTCGTGGTGCCAGCCGCGGCCGTCACCGAAGGTCCCATCCTCACGAACCCTGAGCGTGGTGGACGACCCGGCGCCGAGAGCCGGGTAGACGATGGTCTGGTCGGGGTAGCGAACCCGCAGCGCTTCCCGGCCGTCCACCTCCCCCCGCTCCACCGTGAGCTTGGCGGCGTCGGCCCCGCCGCGGGTCAGCTCCACGACGACCGACCCGGTGCCCGGCTCCACGGTCAGGGCGCCGGCCAGGTTGTAGATCGCGACTTCTTCGCCGTCGAGGGTGTAGCGCTCGCCCTGCTGGGCGGGGGCGGGGGCGGCGGTGGGCAGAACCAGCAGGCAACCCAGGACCAGTGTCGGCAGCACCTGCATCAGAGTCTCTCCGGAAGGGGTACCCTGCTTAGACAGGGTTCGGCCCGCCGGGGTTGCAACCGGTTACAGGCGGGCGGCGTAGTCCGGGCGCATGACGATCTCGCCGCCCTGGATGATCTCGCGGTCCCAGGGGAGAATGATGAAGTTGTCGGTCTCGAAGGCGTGGAAATCGGGGGCGTAGTCCCCGGTCTTGAACGAGACCGCCGAGCGCACTTCGGCCGGATGGAGCGCGCGGACCTCGCTCAGCGCCAGCTTCATGGTGCTGCCCGTGTCGCAGGTCTCGTCCACCACCAGGATCCGGCGGCCGCGGATGGTCGGCGGGGGGCCGGAGACCAGGACCGGAGGCGCGCCGTCTTCATGCCGCGTCACGGCCATGGAGGTGAACTCGGTCTGGAGAATGGACGCCACCACCACGCCGGGGATCACTCCGGCCTTGGCGATGCCCAGCACGATCTCGGGCTCGTACTCCCGGGCCACCCGGAGCGCGAGCGCGCGGCACAACTCGCCGAAGAACGGCCAGTCGACCTCGAGCACGCCCTTCGATGAAGGGGGTTGGTTGCGGCGCATGCGTTCCTCCGGGTTAGGCTATCCCAACCTACGCTCGTTCGCGAGGGGCGGCAACCGCGTGAGCGCGTTGCGGCCACCGGCGGCGGCCGCTAGATTCGCCGTACGTCCAACGCGTTGTCCCCATTCGACTTTGCTCGGAGAAGCCACCGTCCCGATGAGTTTCTGGAGTCGCATGTTTGGCAAGGGGTCCCGCGAGACGTTGCAGCCGCAACGGCTCGACTATTTGAATGAGGGGCTCGCGTTGGAGCGGCAGGGCGACTTCGAGGCGGCCCTCACCTCCTATCGGCTCGCCTTCCGGGACAACCCGAGCGACTCCCGCATCCTCCTCAACATGGCGATCGCGTTCACCAAGACCAGCCAGCCGGAGGAAGCGATCCGCCACTACAAGCGCGCGCTGGAGCTGGATCCCAGTCTGGTGGGAGCCCACTACGGGGTCGCGTTCCTGCTGATCAAGCGAGGGGACTCGCGGCAGGCCGCGGAGCACCTGCGCGCGTTCCTTGCCCGCCCGCCCAAGGGTCCCGATGCCGACCGGTGGATCCGGCACGCGGAGAGCGCGCTGCGGGACATCGAGGGCACCCCCGCCCAGGAGACCCGGTGAAGCGCGGGATCCTCCTGCTCGTGCTGTGCGCGGCCGCGGCGTGCAGCGGCCTCGACGAGGGTGAGGGTGGCGTGGTGGCGCTGGAGGTGGAGATCCCCGATGCGCTCGACCTCGAGGTCGCCGAGCAGCTGCAGCTCGCCGCGCGCGCCCTCGACGTAGAGGGCAACGAGATCGACGCCGACATCTCCTGGCGCACCAGCAGCACCGCGGTGAGCGTGGACGGCACCGGCCTCGTCACCGCGCTGGCGCCGGGCAACGCCAACGTGCAGGCGGTCGTCGGCTCGCTCACCTCCGCGGCGGTGCCGTTCGTCCGTCGGGCTGCGCGCCGATACCCTCATCATCAGCGGCGATTCGGTCTTCGTCCTGCCCATCGAGAGCGATCCGCCGGCCGTCGCCACGCTGACCGCCCGGCTCGAGAGCTTCGATCCCGCGGGGCCGGTCGACGCTCGCCCCGTGATCTTCGAGATCACCCAGCCCGTCGCCGGCGAGACTCCGGTCGTGCAGCTCTCGGGCGGGCAGCAGGCCGATACCGTCACCACCAACCCCGACGGCGTCGCCACCGTCACCGTCAGCGCGGTGGCAGGCGCGGTTCCGCCCGACACCGCCATCGTGCAGATCCGGGCCAACCGGACGCGCGGCGCGCCGGTGCCGGGCTCGGGACAGCGCTTCATCGTGCTGTTCCAATAGGAGGCTCCCACGCCGCGAACCCTCACTGAGCTCTACTTCGGAGCGATGGACCGGTTCGGGAGCAAGCCGGTCGCCCTCAGGAGCAAGCGGGACGGGCGCTGGATCGACATCGGCTACCGGGAGCTGGCGGACCAGGTGCAGGACCTCAGCATCGGGCTGCAGGAGCTCGGCGTTCGCGGCGGGGATCGGGTCGCGATCCTCTCCGAGAACCGGCCGGAGTGGGCCGTCGCCGACTACGCCTGCCTCGCCGCGGGCTGCGCCGACGTCCCGATCTACCCCACCCTCCCCGCCAGGCAGGTCGAATACATCCTGCGCGACTCCGGCGCCGTCGTGGCGCTGGTCTCGAACGCAGGGCAGCTGGAGAAGGTGCAGGCTGCCCGCCAGCGGCTGCCGGCGCTCGCCCACGTCGTGGCCTTCGATCCCGGCGCCACGGGCGCAGTCCTCCACTATGCCGAGCTGCTCCGGCGCGGCCGCGCGGCGCGCGAACGGTATCCCGACTGGCGGGCCGCCGCGCTCCAGGCGGCACCCGACGATCTCGCGACGCTGATCTACACCTCCGGCACGACCGGCGATCCCAAGGGCGTGATGCTGAGCCACGGGAACATCGCCTCCAACGTCACCACCTCGGTCGGGCTGTTCGAGTTCACGGCCGACGACCAGTGCCTCTCGTTCCTGCCGCTGTCCCACATCTTCGAGCGGATGTTCGGCCACTACTGCATGTTCCACGCGGGCGTGGTGATCAACTACGCGGAAAGCGTGGACACCGTCCCGGCCGACATGCAGGCCGTCCGCCCACAGCTGATGGCATCGGTGCCGCGGCTCTACGAGAAGATCTACGCCCGCGTGCTGGACAGCGTGCGCACGTCCTCACCGCTCCGGAAGAAGATCTTCGCGTGGGGACGGAACGTCGGCGAGCGGTGGGCCGAGGCGACGATCGCCAAACGGCACGTGCCGGCGGGACTCAAGCTCCAGCGCGCGCTCGCCGACCGGCTGGTGTTCGCGAAGCTGCGGGCTCGCACCGGCGGGCGGATCCGGTTCTTCATCTCGGGCGGCGCGCCGCTCTCGCCCGACATCGCCCGGTTCTTCTACGCCGCGGGCCTCCCCATCCTGGAGGGCTACGGGCTGACGGAGACCTCGCCGGTGATGGCGGTCAACACCTTCGAGCACCACCGGCTGGGCACCGTGGGCCAGGCGATCCCCGACGTCGAGATCCGCATCGCGCCCGACGGCGAGATCGTGACCCGCGGGCCCAACGTGATGTGCGGATATTTCAACAAGCCCGAGGCCACCGCGGAGGCGATCGACGAGGAGGGCTGGTTCCACACCGGTGACATCGGCCAGCTCGACGCCGACGGCTATCTCAGCATCACCGACCGGAAGAAGGACCTGATCGTGACGGCGGGCGGCAAGAACATCGCCCCGCAGCCGATCGAGAACCTCGCGAAGACGAGCAAGTTCGTCGCCAGCGCCGTGATGATCGGCGACCGGCGTCCCTTCCCGATCATGCTGGTGGTGCCGAACGCGGCGCAGGTGAAGGGGTGGGCGCAGCACAAGGGACTGCCCGACGGCGAGCTCGAGCAGATGCTGGACCACCCCGAGATCCGGCAGAAGATCGAGCGCGAGGTGCGGATGACGCTCCGCGACCTCGCGCAGTACGAGATGCCGAAGAAGCTGCTGTTGCTGGCGCGCGAATTTACGGTGGAGTCGGGAGAGCTCACGCCGACGCTCAAGGTGAAGCGACGCATCGTCGAGGAACACAACCGCGCGGCGATCGAATCGCTCTACACCGAGGTATAGGCGGTCAGGGCCCAGCTAGCGGCGCGGGGTCCCCACCCAGACGCCGCCGGTGGCCGCCATCAGCTCGATCACGGTCTCGTCGGGTACCTGCCCTTCCCCGGCGATGCGAAGGCCCGGCAGCACCACCCGCGCGGCCTCGCGCACCCACGCAGGGTCGTCCCCCCAGGGCTTTCCCAGCGCCACCCCGCGCATCGAGCGCGACTTGATGGGCAGCGCTCCCCCCCTGAGCACGCTGAGTCCCGGCTCGTCCCGCACGTCCGCCGGCGGATTCACCGCCACCAGCGCGACACCGTGGTTCCGCTCCGCCACGTCGCGCCAGGCCGCGGCGGGGCCGCCGACGAGCACGAGGTACCCACCGGGGCCGCTCAGCCCGATGAACGCGGTGGCCGCCTCGGCGGTGAGCAGCGTCGGACCGGGATCGGGCGAGCCCGCGCCGCCCACATCGAGGACGCCGTCGGTGATCATGTACGTGCGGCCGCACACGGGACAGCCGAGCCGGCCCTCGCGCACCGAACGGTCTTCCATCCGGTCGGGCAGCAGCACCAGGTAGCTCTCGTCATGCTCCGCGGGACAGCGCAGGTGATCGGTGAGCTCGATGAACATCAGGGTCGGAACACCACCCAGGTCAGCAGGCCCGGCTTGACCGTAACGGTCCGGAGCACCCGCTTGCCGTCGATCTCCGTGCCGATCGTGTAGCGGCCCTCGGGCACGTCTCCCACCGCGAAGTGCTCCCCGTACAGCGGATGGGAATGCCCCTTGTCACCGTAGGTCTCGGCGAAGGAGAACGGGGTCTCGGTCGGCTCGCGCTTGATGATCCCGTAGATCCGCGCCTGCGGTACCGGCTCCCCGTTCGCGTCGAAGACCTGGCCGGCGACGATGCCGGTCCCGGGCAGCGGCTCGATCCAGAGCTCCGCGTTGGTGGTATAGGGCGGGAACCGCTGCAGCGAATCCACGATCGCGCCCACCGAGTCGGTGGGCGAGGCGGCGAGCTCGAGGTGCAGGTGATCGTTGGTCGCGCGCCCGCTGTTGCCGACCCGCGAGATCTCCTGCCCGGTCCGCACCCGGTCTCCCACGCTCACGAGCAGCGCCGAGTTGTGGTAGTACGTCGAAAAGAGCCGGTAGACGACGCCCTTGCTGGTGACCGTGGTGTCGTGACGGATGCTGACCGTGAGCGCGCCCGCCTCCGCCCTGCCGGCGACGACGACGGTGCCCGATCCCGACGCGAGCACGGGCGTGCCGTCGGGATTGTTGAACTCGACGCCCTGGTGCTGCTGGAAATTGCCGCCCATCGTCGAGCCGTAGCGATAGGTCTGATCGATCCGGTTGTTGTCGCGCGGCGCGATCGGCCGCTTGAGCCAGAGGGTGCGCGGCGTCGCGGGCGGGTCACCCTTCGGCGCCTTGCCGCGCAGGCAAGGTGACTTGTCGTTCGCACGCCGAAGGCCGCAGGGGCTGCCCCGGTACGCCCGGCCACCCACGTCGATCGAGTCGGGCGGCGCAAAGCCCGCGTCGGCGGCCCGCTCTACGACCCAGCCCGCGTCCGTGTGCCGGAGCCGCTGCGCGCCGCGGAGGGTGGACACCCGCCATCCCTGCCGATCGATCGCCAGACGGCGCACGTACTCGTTGGCCAGCAGCGGCAGCGCCGTGTCCGCCGGTCCCTTCGCGGCGGGGCCGACGGTGTCCACGATCGCGGTCCAATGCGCCCCGTCGTCGGTCGTGATCTGGAGCCCGTCGGCCGTGGCGACCACCGTGGTATCGCCGCGGACGGCGATGCCGCCGGACGCCACGTACTGCCATTCGGGGCCGAGCTGATCGTAGGTCCAGGTGCGCCAGTTCTTGCCGCCGTCGAGCGACACGCCCCAACCGTTCCCCACCGTGCCATACCAGATCTGCCCCCGCGGGCCGAAGCCGAAGGCGTGCACGAAATCCCAGGAGAGCGCGCCCGGCGTGGTGTCGCTGCGGATCACTTCCCAGCTCCGCGCGCCCGAGGGGAGGTGATAGATCCCCTTGCCGTAGGTTCCCAGCCAGATCCCGCCTTCGGGATCGCGCGCGGCCGCGAGCACGTGCACGCCCCAGCCCGTGCTGTCGGGCAGGGCCGGGAGGGTCTCCTGCGCCACGGCCGCCCGCGAGGGCACCAGCGGCAGCGAGGACGGATATCAGGATGCGATGGAATGCGGTCATCGGGTGTGGGGTGGTGTCGGACCGGACGCGGCCCGTCCGGAGGGTTGGAGCCTGATCCAGTCCACGTGGACATGCTCCGGCCGCGTGGCGGCGAAGATCACGGCGTCCGCGACATCCTCGGGCCGGAGCATCTCGGCGCGCGAGGGGAAGCCGGGCCGCGACTCGGGCGCGAACGGATCCCAGATGGTCGTGTCGGTCGCTCCGGGCGAGACCAGCACCAGCCGCACGCCGGTGCCGCGATACTCGGCCACGAGCGTTTCGTGGAGCCCCCGGAGGCCATACTTGCTGGCCGCATAGGCGGCGTTCTCGGGAAATCCGGTATGATCCGCCACACTGCCGATGCTGATGAAGGAGCCGCCGCCGGCGTCGCGCATCGCGGGGAGGAACCCGCGGGCGAGAAGAAACGACCCGCGGAGGTTGACGGCGATCTGCCGGTCGAACTCCTCCGGGCTGGTCCGTTCCAGCGGCTCCAGCAGGAAGCCGCCCGCATTGTTCACGACGACCGCGGGCACACCTTCCTGGCCCAGCACACGGGCCACCAGCGCCTCGACGGCGGCCGACTGGGAGATATCGCAGGAGAGATCGTGAAAGCGTGCATCGGCGGGCTGGGGCGGCGTCCGGGAGACCCGGACCACCCGAGCGCCGGCATCCGCGAGCGCCCTGGCGGTCGCGGCGCCGATGCCGCGGGACGCGCCCGTGACCAGCGCCAGCCGGCCCGCGAGCGCGGTCACTCCGCGCTGCGTCCGCCGTGGGCCAGGCGGAGGAACTCGACGCGGGTCTTGGAGTCGTCCCGGAAGATGCCGCGGAGGGCGCTGGTGACGGTGCGGGAGTTCTGCTTCTCGACCCCGCGCATCATCATGCAGAAATGCGCCGCCTCGATCACGACGCCCACCCCGGTAGGATGGAGCACGTCCATGACCGCGTCGGCGATCTGGTCGGTCATCCGCTCCTGCACCTGGAGGCGTCGGGCGAAGACGTCCACGATGCGGGCCACCTTCGAAAGGCCGAGGATCTTCCCGTTCGGGATGTAGGCCACGTGCGCCCGGCCGAAGAACGGCAGCAGGTGGTGCTCGCACATCGAGTACAGCTCGATGTCGCGCACCATGATCATGCTCTGGTGGGTCTCCTCGAAGACGGCGTCCCCCACCGCGTCGGCCACCGATATCCGGTAGCCCTGGGTGAGGAAGCGCAGCGACGCCTCGACCCGCTCGGGTGTCTTGACCAGCCCGTCCCTGGTGGGATCCTCGCCGAGGGCGACGAGAATCTCGTGGACCTGGTCTTTAATCCCCTTGGTAGTCGACATAGTTCCTCGGCGTTTCCCAGAGCCGCAGGCGGAGGGTGAGATGCTCAGGGAGCGCGGCCCGCAGCTCGCGCCAGCAGACCCGGGCCACGTTCTCCGAGGTGGGGATCAACGTGCGGAACCACTCCACGTCGAGGTTGAGGTTCTTGTGGTCCAGGTGGCTGAGCAGCCGCTCCTCGGCGAGCTGCTTGAGGATGTTGAGATCGAGAACGTACCCGGTGTCGGGATCGATCTCCCCGTCGACCGTCAGCTCGAGCTCGTAGTTGTGGCCATGATAGTTCGGATTGTTACACGAGCCGAACGTCTTCCGATTCCATTCGTCGGAAAATTTCGGATTGTGGACCCGGTGGGCCGCATTGAAGTGCACCTTGCGGGTGACGCTCGCTCTGGGCATGTGGGGAAAAATGGGGGAGTCGGGGAACCCCGGCTAGGGCGGCGGCATGAAAAAACGCCGACCCCACGAGGAGATCGGCGTTTGGAACGGCAACGAAGAGGATTATTGAAGCCCAATGAGAATGCTCGGCGCCCTCACCTTGACTTCTGTCTTCCCCCGAGGGGCATGACATCCGCCACGGCATTTGGACCCATCATCGGACCTGTTGGCTCAATAATTTGGCTCCCCGCTACCGCGATGGGTAAGATAGGAACGGGCCCCAGTACCGTCAACGTGTCCACCGGACGCACTCAGGGAGAGCTGCCGATGTCGCTCACACTCGTCGCGGCGATCGTATCACTGCTGGCATGGATCGCGCTGGTGTTCTTCTCGTCGGTCACCGCCGGCGCCATCCACTTGCTCCTTGCGCTCGGCGCAACACTGCTGGTCCGGTGGTGGGCCCTGCGCGCCTGACCTGTCCCCGCGCGCGACGACGATGTAGGCGAATTACCACACGGCGCGTCCACGCGACTCTAGAAAATGGATGAAGTGTGCTATATAAAGCAATGCTACAACGTGCGTTAAGGCATGCTGCAAAAGCTGTTTCACCCCCCGCTTCCCGGGGCATAAATCGTGCAAAAAATGTGCGGTCGCGACGCCGTGCAACGCGCGGCATGCTCTCACCCGCTGCCGGGAACCGACCGATTCAAGTGACGCGATGGATGGAAGCGCTGGCGGAACGCGTAGGATCGTCCGCCGACGCCAGACCAGCACTCGATGCCCGCCGTGACGCCACGACGCGTGCCACGACGCTCGCGCCCAGCGCCGACGACGGCGTCGGCACCCGCGCGACGCGCTGGCTCAACTTCGTGCTCGCGCTCGTCGCGCTGATCGTGCTGCTCCCGCTGCTGCTGGTCATCGCGCTCGTCGTCAAGCTCACCTCGCCGGGTCCCGTGCTCTACACTCAGGAGCGCGTCGGCCTCGATCGCCGTATCCCCGGCGACGATGCCAACAATCATCGCCGCACCCGCGACATCGGCGGCCGGCCGTTCACCATCTACAAGTTCCGCACGATGCAGGTGAACGCCGAGCAGGCCACCGGCGCGGTGTGGGCGACGCAGAACGACCCCCGGATCACCCCGGTCGGCCGGTTCCTGCGGCAGTACCGCCTGGACGAGATTCCCCAGCTGCTGAACGTGATGCGGGGCGAGATGAACATCGTGGGCCCCCGCCCCGAGCGCCCCACGATCTTCGCCGAGCTGCGGGAGCACATCACCGAGTACCCCCAACGGCAGCGGGCCAAGCCGGGTATCACCGGCCTGGCCCAGATTTACCACCATTACGATCGTTCGCTCGACGACGTGCGGACCAAGGTTCGGTACGATCTCGAGTACATCCGCCGCCGCAGCTTCTGGGAAGACCTCCGCATCATGCTGAAGACCATCCCCGTCATTCTCTTCCGCAAGGGCGGCTGGTAAGCCGCTTCACCCCCGACAACTCTTGCCGCCCCGGCTCTCCGCCTTCCGGCGCAGGGCGCTCATGGCCGAGCTCATGCCCCTCGAGGACAGGTAGCCGCGGTCGTAGGTCCAGCTGATGAAGGCGCAGGGATAGGTGCTGTTGAGCATCGCGGACCCCCACGACTGCACCTCGCTCGCCGTCATCCGGCTGCCATTGGGCTTGCCGCCCTTCAGCACGTTCAGCCCCACGATCAGACCGAGCCGCCGCGACTGGGCGTCGGAGATATTCTTCCGGAGGTACGACTCGGGCGAGCCCTTGCGGCTCAGGTACTGCGCCCACGCCGCGTCGAGATAGCGGTGGTTCCGGGAGAGATAGCGCGGCTCGGTCCGGACGATGGTCGCCATGTTGGGCCACAGCTGCTTGCTGAACTTGGCCATCTCCTCGAGCGTACCCGGCGAGACCGGATGCCCGCGCCAGTTGGCGGGATCGTTCGGCTCGTCGATCATGTAGTGGCCGATGATGGTGCCGTCCTTGATGAACGACGAAAGGTTCGCCCCGCGGAACCGGTTCACCCGGGCCTTCCACTTGCTCAGGCTGAAGCGGCCGCCGTCGCGGTAGTACTTGGGGCTGCCGGAGAACGCGATCACCACGCGGCCGCCCCGGGCCCGGATCGCCGACAGCTCCCTCACGATGGAGTTGGGGGAGAAGTTCTGGTGGCCCCCATTGTAGATCTTGCCGAAGGTGGACATCGGCTGGGCGAAGTGCCCGATGGGGATGCCCCGGCGCGACGCGGCCGCGAGCACGGGATCGTCCACGGGCACCGCCTCGATCGCCTCCTCGTCGGCCTCCAGGACCTCGGGCGCCTCATCGGTGGGCGTCACGGCGGTCGGGTCGATGGTCTCGTCGGCGTTGCAGCCGGCGAAGGTCAGAATACACGCGGCCAGCAATGAGGCACGCAGGCGCACGGCGCGCGATGCGGGGAAACGGGTGGTCATACGAGAGCTATTCCTCTCTCCGTTCACGACGGATGGGAAGGATTCACGTCGGGTGCGGGCCCGGGGTCGGCGGGGCTCCGCCGAATACGGCGAGCTTCCCGGACGAGGGCCTGACACGGCGGAACGAGACAGGTCGCCCTGTTCGATCCTGGCGGTTGTCTTGTGATTGCTGAGGAGTAGCTGAAGCCGCGGGAACTAGAGAACTAGTTTGCGGGACGCGGAGGAATGATCACCGACCTGGTGTCATCTCGTGGTCTTATGATGCTCGCGCCGCGTACAGTTTCGTAACCTGCATCACCTTTGTCAAGGTCAAAACAACGGGCCGCGGAGATCCGCGGCCCGGTGTGAATCCTTGCTCGCCTGCGAGATCTAGGCCCGGCAGCTCTTGGTGGGGCGGTTCTCCGCCTTCTTACGCAGGTTGCCCATGGCGCCCTTGATGCTGCTCGAGGACATGTAGCTGGAGGTGTACTTCCAGTTGATGAAGGCGCACGGGATACGTGGTGGCGAGCAGCGCGTTCCCGAACTGCTCGACTTCGCTCGCCGACATCGGCGTGCCGTTCGGGTTGCCACCCTTCAGGACGTTGAGGCCGACGATGAGCTGCACGCCCTTCTTCTGGGCCTCGGCCACCATCGTGCGGGCATAGTTCCCCACGTCGCCCCGGCGGTGCAGGTACTGCGCCCAGGCGGCGTCGACATACTTGTGGCCGCTGGAGAGGTACTTCGGATCCACGCGGACGATCGTGGCGAGGTTGGGCCACAGCTGCTTGCTGTACTTGCCCATCTCCTCGAGCGCCGACGGCGAGACCGACTGACCGCCCCAGTTGGCGGGATCGTTCGGCTCGTCGATCATGTAGTGCCCGATGACGGTGCCGTCGTTGATGTACGAGGAGAAGTTGACGTTCCTGTACCGATCCAACCGCGCCTTCCACTTGCTCATGCTGAAGCGCTTGCCATCGAGGTAGTACTTCGGGCTACCCGAGAGCGCCAGCACGACTTTGCCGCCCTGCGCCTTGATCTGCGCGAGATCCCGCACGAGCGATTCCGGACCGCTGTTCTCGTGCGCGCCGTTGAAGGTGGCGCCGTACGCGGTGATGGGCTGGTTGAAGTTCCCGATGGGAATGCCGCCGGCGAAGGACGCCGACGCCAGCTCGGGAACCGCTTCCACGCCCGACACGGCCTGATCGGACTCGGGGCTCAGGGACTGTTGGTTGTCGCACCCGGCAAAAGCGAGGACCAGAAGGGCGCACACCGGCACGCGGAGGCGAGCGGTGCTGAAGAACTCGAAACGGTGGACCATACGCAGGCTTTTCCTCTCTCCGTCGACGACTGGATTGGGAGGGACACAGGAGTTGTTGCGCAGGCGAGGGGCCATCGCTCGGCTCGGCCGGAGCGGCGGCTCTTCGTATGTGAGCCCTGACGCAATGGGAGAAGGCAGGATGTCTGCCTGTCCCTATGGCTGTGTTGTGATGTGGGGGGTTCGACTGCGACTAGGGACCTAGTCGGACAGGGCGCGAAGGAATGGGCACCGGAGTGGTGTCATCTCGTCGTCGGAGGCCTCGCGCCGGCGTAGAGATTGGTGATCTCCGTCACATTTGTCAACCCCTGAGAGTCACTGTCGAGGATCTGACACCCCCGCCGAGGGCCCCCTACCGAACCGCCAGACGACCCGCAACATTGCAACGCGCGTGGCCACCGCCAGATGGGCCGCGTGCGTCCAATCGGGTTTCCGGTTCCCCACCCCGCGAGCGATCCGCATGAACGGCGACAGAGCGCCCAGTCCCCAGCCACGTCCGGAATCGACCCCCGTGCTCCTGGTCGCCGGGCTCACCGTGCTCGCGCTGGTGCTGCGGTTCGCGCGGCTGGGGACGTGGGGATTCGACAGCGACGAAATCTTCATGCTGCGGGATTCCATTCGGGTCCGCCTGACCAACCCGCGTCCCCTCCTCTATCATCTGAATCATTACTTCGTCGCGCCGGTCCTGCCGCTCGACGAGTTCGGCCTTCGGTTCCTCCCGGCGCTGTTCGGCGCCCTGGCCATCCCGGTCTTCTACTTGCGTGGCCCGGCGTCTGGTGGGCTCGCGAGCCGCCCTGTTGGGCGCCTTCCTGCTGGCGCTCGCGCCGACGCACGTGATCTACTCGCAGTTCGGACGGTACTGGTCCCTGGTCTTCCTGCTGTCCGCCGTCTATCCCTACGCGCTCTACCTCGGCATCCGTGACCGTCATCGCGGCATGATCGCGCTGGGCGTCGTCACCGCCATTCTGGCGACCCTGGCGCATCCCGCCGCCGTGCTGCTGGTGGGGGGCCCGATGCTGTGGATGATGTGGCGCTACTCTGCGGCCGCAGTACATCAAGGCGGCATGGAGCCACCCCGCCATCCGCTGGGGCGCGATCGCCTCGCTCGTGATCGTGGTGGCCGTGGTGCTGCGATTCATCCCGATTCTGCAGGAATGGATCGCCGAGCACGACGCGAATCCGGGCAGCGGACAGTTCCTGCTCCGAGCGCCGCCGAAGCTGCTGAAGCCGCTGGTCTACATCCTCGCCTACACCGAGAACTGGACCATCCCGGTCATGCTCGTGGCACCGGTGGGGCTCTACTTTCTCTGGCAGCGGGATCGGACGCTCGCGACCTTCCTGGCCACGCTCATTCTCTTCCCGCTCATCTTCCTGGCCCTCATCCTGTTCCGGACGCCGGTCTCGACCTACTACCTGCTCCCCGCGGCGCCCGTGCTGTTCATCGCCGCCGGCGTGTTCCTCGACCGCATGTTCGACGTGGACTGGCAGGTCCGCCCGAGATGGCTGGTGCCGGCCGTCATCGTCCTGCTCATCCTGATTCCGGGCACACCGACCCTGGTCTCCCAGTATCTCAACGGGCGGAAGTTCGACTTCAAGGGCGTGGCCGAGTGGCTGAAGCCGCAGCTCAAGCAGGGCGACGTCATCTACTCCGATCAGCCGGTGGCGCTGCACCATTATCTGCCGGAGACCGACGTCGAGCGCCTGCGCTACACCATCGAGCCGCTCGAGGAAGCCGTACGGTCAGTGGACAAGCTCGGCCGGGGCGGCGCGCTCTGGATCGTGGCGCCCGCGCCGGCCCACGCGTTCCGGACCAACCTGAAGCAGGGTGGTCTGATCCGCTGGATCTACGACAACTGTCAGTTGAGCAATACGGTGGGCAACAGCAGGGTGGACTTCAGGCAGCAGTACCTTCAGGTCTATCGGTGCCGGCCGGCGCCACGCTGAGCCCGCGCCGGGTCATCGCCTCGGTGTAGATCCGCTGCCACCGCTCGGCCACGCGGGCGAGCCCGTAGTTGGCGCGCACGTGCTCGCGGCCCCGCTCGCCCATCGCGCGACGATCACCGGGCGGGAGCGCCATCAATCGCAGCATCGCGTCGCCCAGCGCCTCGGCGTCTCGCGGCGGCGCCAGGAAGCCGGTCTCGTCCTGCCGCACGACCTCGTGGTTGCCGCCGACCCTCGTGGCTACGATCGGCAGCGCGGCTCCCGCCGCCTCGAGCAGCACCATCGGCATGCCTTCCCACGCGGACGACATCACGTAGCCGTCCGCCCCGCTCATCACCACGGGCACATCGTTCCGCACGCCGAGAAACCTCGACCACACCCTCGAGGCCCAGCTCCCGGGTGAGCGCCTCGGTTTCGGCTTGCAGCGAGCCTCGTCCGACCAGCAGGAGCACCGCGCTCGGCTGGCGTGCCCGCACCTTCGCGAACGCGCGCAGCATGTTGGGATAGTCCTTGGCGTCCTCGAAGCGTCCGACCGCCAGCCACGCGAAGTCCCCGTCACCCAGACCGACCGAGCGCCGCACCGACTCGCGTGAGCCGGGCGGCACGTTACGGAGGCGCTCGGTATCGATGCCGTTCGGCACGACGGTCAGCAGCGCACGGGGCACGATCCGCTCGCCGATGAAGCGGTCGGCCGCGGCCTCGCTGATGATGGTCATGTGATCCACCAACCGGTTGGTCAGCCGATACGCCGCCATCCAGACCGCACCGCCCTCGTAGATGTTGTGGATGGTGGAGACCAGCACCGGCACGGGCACCATGAGCCGCAGCGCCCGCGCCATCAGGTTGGCGTGCACCATGTGGCTGTGCACGACCTCCGGCTTCCACGCCCGCGCCAGCTTCGCCAGGCGGTAGAGCCCTCGCGGATCCGGGATGCCGCGCGCCATCTCCAGCGATTCGGTCCGCAGCCCGCTGGCGCGGGCCTCCAGCCCCATCGGGCCCAGCGGCGTCAGCGACACGATCAGGATGTCGTGGCCCCGCGCCCGCAGCACCTGGGCGGCGGAGAGGAGCTGCTGGTCCGCGCCGCCCAGGCCCATGCTGGTCGAGAGGAAGAGGATCCTCACAGATCCTTCTCCTTGGAGCCGCCCAGGGTGCGGCGGAGCACCCGCTTGAGCCCGGTCGGGAAGTAGGCGTAGGTGAAGCGGCCGAGCGGGAAGAGATACATCCACACCGGCAGACCCAGCTCGCGGACCACCTTGGCCTGGACCCGGGCGAGATTCCGCTGCCGGTCGATGTACTTGAAGGAGCGGTGGAAGTAGCTGGTGGAATGCACGAAGTGCTCGCCCAGCACCTCGGGCACGTTGGCGAAGCGCCACCCCTGCTTCGCCGCGCTGAGCCAGAGCAGCTGATCCTCGAGGTCCGCCACCGGCGGATAGCCGCCCGCGTCGGTCCAGACCTGCTTGCGGAACATGGCGATGGTATTCGCGAGCGGGATCGACTTGGCGAGCGCCGGAATGATCTCGGCGTGCTCCGTCGGCGGCATCCGCACGTAGCGCTCGTTCCGATTCGTGTCGATCAGCAGGTAGTGCCCACCGACGACGCCCACCTTCGGATTGGCATCCAGCACCGCCACCTGCAGACGCAGGCGGTCGGGATAGCTGCGGTCGTCGAAGTCCTGCCGCGCGATGTACTCGCCCCGGGCCTGGGACACCCCGTAATTCGCGGCGGCCGTGATGCCGAGCCGGCCGGGCGAGAACACCCGGACCCGCGGATCCCGTGCCGCCACGTCGCGAAGGAGGTCGCCGGTCCGATCCTCGGAGCCGTCGTCCACGATGATCCACTCGAAGTCGGTGAACGTCTGCGCCAGGATGCTCGGAATGGCGCGGTCGGGATACGGCTCGCCGTTATACACCGTCGTCACCACGCTCACCTTCGGCGTCATGTGGCGGAATCCGGGTTGATATCGCGAGGAGCGTTCACGTAGGGGTCGCGCCCGTAGGGGTCGCGGCCGCGGCGTGCCGCCACGGGACGCATGACGGGAGCCGGTCTCGGCGGCGGCACGGCGGGCACCGCGCTCGCCATCCGGGTTCCCGTGGCGTAGGCGAAGCCCAGCAGGGCGGCCAGGATGAACCAGACGGCCTTCTGGTCGTCCCAGCTCAGCGGCATCATCGCCACGACCAGCGTCGCCCAGCTGGACGAGGGCATATCGTCGCTCCAGCGACGGGCAGACGTCTGCGTCGCTCGGAAACACGGCGAAGAACATGGCGAGGTAGAAGGACAGGCCGACGAGCCCGTCTCAACCGCCACCGAGAGGAAGGAGTTGTGGGCTACCTGCGGGTTGGGCCCGAGCCAGGGCGAGACCGCCGAGCGCCACATGCCGGTGCCGTAGCCGGTGAGCGGTCGCGCGGTGAGGGCCCGGACGCCGGACTTCCAGATGCCGAACCGCCCGCCCAGGCTCATGTCCTCCACCTCGGTGCCGGTGGTGGCGAGGCGCTCGACGATCTGCGTCGGCACGTACGCGACCGCAGCGGCGCCGGACACGGCCAGCACGGTGATCGCCATCGCCAGCCGTCCGGGCGAGAGCCTCGTCATCGTCAGCGGGACGATCAGCAGGGCGACCATCGTCGCCAGCATGCCGCCGCGCGACGCCGTCAGCGCCACGGCGACCAGGCCGACCAGGATATAGACGCGGCACGCCCAGCGCAGCGTCGCGTTGCGCGAGGTGGCGGACAGGTACCAGGCCATCGGGATGGCGAGCGCCAGCGTCATCGCCAGGGTGTTGGGATCGGTCTCCAGAGCGGCGAAGCGCCGAAGCGCGCCCGCCCTCGCGGCGGTACTGCAGGATCGTGGCCAAGGCCGCCACGTACGAGCCGAACACATAGGCGATCATCAGCCCGAGCTGCCGCGTCCACGAGGGCGCCAGCTCCCAGACGATCCACATCACCAGGAAGAGCTGCACGTAGCGTGGTGTACTTGTAGGGAAGCCGCGTTGCCGGCGTGGATGAAGAACAGCTCCACGCCGGCCCACACCACGAAGAACAGGCCGGCGACGTGCATGCTCCTCCAGCGCCGCACGCGGCCGGAGAGCAGGACGAAGCCGAGCGCCGCGGCGAGCGCGAGGCGCGCCGGTCGCCTTGCTGACGATGCGAGACGCCCGGGAAGATCGCGACCAGCGCGTTCTCCCACGGCAGCGAGAATGCGAACAACCACAGGGCGGCGTAAGCCAGGGAGCTCATCGGGCACTCTCGATCAGGCGGAGATAGTTGTCCACCGCCGCGTCACGGGTGAACGGCGTGAGCGCCTCCTGCGGCACCGCGCCGCGGGGATGGTCCAGCGCCTCGAGCATCGCGACGGTCAGCGCCTCGGCATCGCCCACCGGCACCAGCGCGCCGAGCCGTCCGTCCTGAAGAATCTCTCGCGGGCCGCTGGGGCAATCGGTGGAGACGACGTGCGCGCCCGCGGCCAGGGCCTCGATCAGCACGGTCGGCAACCCCTCCCACGCCGACGAGAGCACGAAGAGCGCCGAGCGGGCCATGTACGCCATCGCGTTGTCGCTGAAGCCCGGCAGAGCCACGTCCGCGCTGATGTTGAGCTCGCGGACCAGCGCCTCCAGCTGGGGGCGATCCTCCCCTTCCCCGAGGATAATCAGGTGGGCCGGCCGGAGGCGGCGTACGCCCGCGAAGGCCCGGAGCAGCGTAGGAAAGTCCTTCTGCCTGGTGAGCCGGCCCACGCCGAGGACAACCGGCGGCTGTCCCGGCGCGAACCACGGATGGTCGGGGATCTGCCGCGCCAGCGCCATCATCGTCGGCGTGATGACCGGATTGTAGACCACCTGCACCCGCTCCCGCGCGATGCCCGAGGTCCGGGCGAAATCGTCGGCCGCGTCGATGGAGACCGCGACCACGTGGCTGGCCCAGGGATAGAACGTGCGCAGCACCGGCGGCCAGAGTCCCTTCTCCACCAGGTTCCACTCGAGCGCCGAGCGGGACATCGTGTTGTGCTCGGTGACGACCACCGGCGTGACCCGGCCCGCGAGTCTTCCGGCCCAGAGCGCCACCAGGTTCGCGTGGCTCAGGGACGACACCAGGACCCGCGGCCGCTCCCGCTTCAGGTACTCGGCGAGCGAGCGGATGCTCCGCAGCACACGGGCCGCCTTGAGGTCGACCAGGCGGACACCGGGAGGGATCTGATCGAGCAGCGGTCCGGTCGCCGCGGCGAGCACGAGATCCACCGCCAGACCGCGCTCGGTGATGCCCTGCGCCAGGTTGAGAATGACCCGCTCGGCACCCCCACCCTGGAGGCCGGGGAGATAGAACGCGATCGCCCCGCGCTTCGACTCGCTCATGCCCAGTCGAACTCCTGTCCCAGCCAGCGATACAGCTCGCGGTTGTGGGGCTCGAAGTAGGCGACCAGTCTCGCCCGCAGCGCACTCGGAAATGCCCCGCTCGTAGTCGCCGCGATAGAAGGGCTTGTAGTGAGCGAGGCGGTGCGGCGCGAGGCCGAGGAACCGGTACACCTGCTCGCTCATGCCCGCGGGATCGCGGAACAGCGCCTCGCTCTGGAGCACGAAGAGCTGGGAGCGGGGGAAATGCCTCGATCCAGCGCTGGAGCTGCTCGAGATAGAGGCCCCGCCGGGTGTAGGAGTAGCGGTGGTGGTTGTAGCTGTAGTAGCCCGGCTCGCGCTGGAGGCGCTCCTCTTCGCCCGCCAGCCGCTCGGCCTCGCGGTCGAGCGCCTGCTCGAACGTGAGGGTCTCCCGCCCGTCGCGAACCTCGTGTTGGTAGTGGGAGAAGGCGCGCTCGATCGGGTTCCGCAGCATCGCGATCAGCTTCACCTGCGGGAGGAGCTGCGCCGCGCGCTCCGCCGCAAGCGGATGCGCGAGATAGTAGGGCGACGCATCCATCGTGATGACGGGGGGCCGCAACCGGGGGCTGAACGGAAAGCGGCCGCGGTACCAGCGGATGCCGCGGGCGTAGTGGAGATCGAAATAGTGGATCTCCTTGCCCAGCGGCTCCCGCACGTGGGGATGCTGCGCCAGATAGTTGAAGAGCGACGTGGTGCCGCTCCGCTGGGCGCCGATGATGAGCAACGACGGCAGACCCCGCAGAGGGCCCGTCAGCTTGCGGTAGCCGGCGCGCAGCTCGCGCACCGGCGTCTTCAGCACCTCGAGGGGTCCCGACCGTGCGGCGGTCACGGCGCGCCCGCCTTCCCCGCGGGCGCGAGCCCATCCGCCTCGGCCCGGGCGCCGCGCCCGGCCCCGCCCCGCAGCAGCGCCGTGCCCTGCCTGGTGGCCCAGGTGCCGTGCTGCCCGAGGAACAGCTGGGGACGCAGCCGGGAGGCCGCCAGGGCCGTCGTCGCGGCCACCAGCGCGGCCACGAGCACCACCGGCACCTTGCCCAGGTGAGCGGACCGCGCCGCCTCGGCGGCCAGCATGGCGGCCACCCCGATGACCGCGGCCAGCATCACGGCGGGCAGCTGCGCCCGGGTAAACCGGCCCCAGTCGAGGCCCGTCACCGTCCGGCCGAGCTGGGCCATGTTGAGCCAGTTGATGCCCATCGCCACGGACACGCAGACCGCGACTCCACCGACCCCCCAGCGCTGGCCGATGATCGCGCCGACGACGACCATCGCCGCGTAGGCGAACTGGATCACGGCGCGCTTGTAGACTTCGCCCGCGGCCTTGGTGGCCGCGTCGCTGATCTTGGAGCTCATCCGGAACAGCAGGCTGATGGAGAACAGGCGGAACGGCAGGACCGCCGCGGTCCACGCCGGCCCCAGGATCAGGGGGATCAGCTCCGGCGCCACGACCCAGAGGAAGGCGCTGAGCGGCAGCGAGATCAGCGCGACGATGGCGAGCGCGCGCTCGTAACCGTTCGCCAGGCGCTCCCGCTCGTCCTGTACCTGCGCCATCACCGGGAAGAGCACCCGGTTGATGATCCGGCCGAAGGCCGTCGCCGGCATCACCATCAGGTTGTAGGCGCGGCCGTAGATACCGAGCGCGGCGGCGCCGAGCCAGCGGCCCACGACCACGTTGTCGCCCTGCTGCGAGAGCAGGGTGCCGATCTGCGCCATCGAATGGCCGAAGCCGAAGCTCAGCAGATCGCGCCCGGCCCGGAGGTCGAAGCTGGGCCTGAGCGGGTGCCGCGCGGCGAAGTACATCACGATGGTCCGCAGCACGACCTGGGAGAGCTGCGCGATCACCAGCGCCCACACGCCGAAGCCGAGCCAGGCGAGCAGCACGCCGAGCGCCGCGTAGCCCACGATGAAGGCGCCGGCGTCGAGCCCGACGAACAGGCGGAAGCGAAGCTGGCGGGTGAGGAGCGACTTGGAGACGGTGTTCAGACCGTCGAGCGGAAAGAGGAACGAGACGGCGCGAAGGATCGGCTCCAGCTCCGGCATCCGGTAGAAGCCGGCGATCCTCGCGGCGCCGAAATACACGATCGAGCCGAGCAGCACGCCGAGGGTGGCGGAGAGCGTCACCGCGACCCGGAGGTGCACGTCCTCCAGCTCCCGCCGCTGGATGATGGCCGGCCCCACCCCGATCTGCGAGACGATCTGGGAGCAGGCGATCACCACGGTGGCCGCGCCCATGAGCCCGAACTCCGCGGGCGACAGGAGGCGTCCCAGCGCCATCAGCGCCAGGATCTGGACCAGCGCCTGCACGCCGGTGCCGGAGAAGGTCCAGAACATCCCGCCGATGGCCCGCTGGGTCAGTCCCCGCGGTGCACCCGCGGGCCCAGGGTCAGCGGGCGACTGGCTCACGGACCTGGCCGGCTCGGTCGGCTATCTGGTAACCATGCCGCGGGAGATCCTCGCGCAGGAGGTCGTCCAGCAGGTCCTGCTGCGCCGGCGTGAGGTCATCGCGCCAGCGATTGCTGTCCCGGATCGGCGTCGCCTTGACCCGGCGCTCGAACTCGGCGGAAGGCGGCAGCTCGGCGAACTCCGCCGCTCGCTGGACGGTCTCCAGCGGCTGGCGGCAGAAGCTCTCGTACTTGATCTCGAGGAACCGGCTCGGGTCGAGACCCTCGCGCGCGGCGTCGAGCGCCCGCATCTGAATCCGCCACTCCAGGCCCGCGAGCGCGGTGAACGAGCGGTCGTAGGCTTCCCAGGTGGCCTGGTCTTCCGCCGAGAGCAATCCGGCGCGCCAGCCGTGCGGGCCCTGCCAGCCGCGCCAGAAATCGACATGGAGCAGCGAGCTCGCCACGGCGCGTCCGTCTCGCACGATGTGAATGAAGCGGGCGTCCTCGAAGATCTCCTGGAGATAGCCGATGCGCGGCCAGCCGGTGATCTTGAGCAGCAGGCGGTCGCAGCTCGGCGTCAGCATCGCGCCGAGCGCGGCACGCACCTGCTGCTTGACTCGCGCGCTCACGTCGGAGCGCACCAGGTCGCGGCAGGGCGCGGAGAATCCGTACGCGTGCCGGTCCCAGAAGTAGTACGCTTCGCTCGGCTGGATCCGGTTGCCGAAGAAGCGACGCAGCAGCGGATTCTGCATCGCCAGCACCGCGTTCCGGCTCCAGGCCGGCTTGGTCGGATACCGGTCCGAGAAGCCCGAGAGCCACATGGCGCGCGGGTGATTGGCGAGCAACCGGTGGAACACCGTCGAGCCGCAGCGACCCGTTCCAATGACGATGATCGGCTTGGTGATCTGGGTCATCTGCAGGCTCTTGGCTCCTCGAGGCTTCGGCGCGGCGGGCTGACGACGGACTTCCGCTGGCGGCTACGCATGATCCATGCCCCCACCAGGCCGCTGAGTGCAAACATTTGCATCACCTAACCGCACGTGGGGCAAGGCGATAGCGATTCAGGCCGCCACCGGGTGGCACGGCGGCTGGGGCAATCTACCACACTCTGCGCGCGCTCACGGCCAGGCGTAGCCCAGGCGTCGGCTGGTGGCCCCGGCGGTCCGGGCGATGACGGCGAGATCCGCCTCGCTGAGCCGGGTCTGCCACGAGCGATCCTCGCGGATCTCGCTGAGTCCCTGGAGCCGCATCTTGTTCCCGATGATGTGCCGCTTCTGATCGCCGATGCCGAGCTGGATGCGCGCCCGTTCCACGCCCATGAAGTCGGAGATCTGATCCATCACCGCGTCCGGATCGGCGCAGAGGCTCTCATACCGGAGCGACAGCCACGAGCCGGCCGGTACGTACCGCTTGATCCGGTCCGCTTCCTCGTTGTAGTGGGTCCACTGGCGCGCCGCCGTCGCCGCATCGGCGCCGGTGTGCTTCATGATGCTCGCCGAGTTCCCCCGCGGATCCCGCACCAGATGGATGACCTTGAGGTCCAGCGCCGGGTGCAGGCCGAGATACTTGGGCCGCTGGTGATCCCGCGACGTGTCCACGAAGACGCGCTTGCCGGTGCGGTCGAGCACGGCCCGCGCGAGCGACCACGAGTTCGAGCCCATGTCGAACATGGCCTTGCGGGCGGCGGGAATCGCTTTCACCACCACGTCCCGCAGGTCGTTGACGAGGTTCGAGCCGAGCGAGCGGACGAGGACCCCGTTGAGGGTGCGGTTGCTCGCCAGCCGGAGATGCGTGTTCCAGAAGTCGGTGCCGAAGACGTTCACCGGCCGTCCCAGGGCGCTGGTGCGCGCCGCGATATCGTTCCAGAACTCGCATTCACGGTACAGGTCTCCGCACGAGCACCGGTAGGTCGCGAGATCGGCCCGCCAGGTCAGCCCGACGGCGGCGCCGATCGAGGCGCAGGCGGGATGCTCGTTGAGGAGGGATCCGAGCAGGGTGGATCCCGTGAAGGGGCTGCCGGGTATGCATACGTACCGGATGCGGTCTCCCGTCGTGGAGTCCCCCAAAGGCTCGTCTTCCTTTCTGGTCGGGTGGCGCTTGACGCTGGTGGCGGTGTTGGGCAATCTACTGGAGTGGGATGGAGTTATGCACCTTTTCGGCCCTCCGGCCGGCCCCCCTCTCAGGAGCCTGAACCTTGGCCGTGACGCCGAACTTCTTCATCGTGGGCGCGCCCAAATGCGGCACCACGGCACTCTACGAGTACCTGCGGCCCCATCCCAGCATCTTCATGCCGAGGCACAAGGAGCCCCACTACTTCGCCAGCGACCTCGGCACCTATCCCTTCATCAAGACCCTCGACGACTACCGGCGTCTCTTCGACGGCGCGGGGCCGCAGCACCTCCGCGTCGGCGAGGCATCGGTCTACTACCTGCGCTCCACTACCGCGATCGCCAACATCCGGGCGTTCAATCCGGACGCCAAGCTCATCGCCATGTTCCGGAATCCGGTGGAGATGGTGCACTCGCTGCATTCGCAGCTGCTCTATGTGGCGGAGGAGAACGAGAGCGATTTCGAACCGCCTGGCGGCTTCAGGAGCGGCGCCGCCAGGGCGAAGCGCTCCCTCCCGGCTCGCGGGGCGGATTCCTCGTGCAGTATTTCGAGGTGGGACAGTTCGGCACGCAGGTCCAGCGCGTGCTCTCCCAATTTCCCCGGGATCAGGTCAAGCTGATCCTCTTCGACGACTTCGCCGCGTCACCCCAGGCGGTCTACGACGACGTGATCGCGTTCCTGGGTATCCCGCACGACGGGCGATCCGAGTTCCCCCGGATCAACGAGAGCAAGCGTGCCCGGCTGGACTGGCTGCGAAATTTCTACCGCAAGCCGCCGGCGCCGCTGCGCAGCGCCTTCCGCGGACTCAAGCGCGCGGTCGGTGGCGGGGGCGGCATCAGCGCGGCCGCCAGGAAGCTCGTGGCGCTCAACACGGTGAAGGAAGAGCGACGCCCGATCTCAGCCGCCTTCCGTGAAGAGCTGGTTGCCGCGTTCAGGCCCGAGATCGCCCTGCTCTCCCGCCTGTTGGAGCGTGATCTGAGCCACTGGGACTAGGTGCCCGCGGCCGAATCGGCGAACTGGGCCGCAACCCAGGGCGCGATCAGCGCGCCGGCCGCCGCGTGGCCGGCCTCGTTCCAGTGCCCCCGCCCCAACGAGTCTCCCGCCGCGTGGAAGTACACCCGGCTTTGCTGGGCCTCCTTCGCCATGGCCGGCGCCAGGTTCAGCACCGGCACGCTGTCCTTCCGGCCCAGCTCCGCCAGTCTCCGCTCCGGGTAGTACAGGTCCTCGGCGCCGAGCGCGCGGAGGAATCGATCGCGTTCGGCCACCACCGGGGTCACCTGGATGCCGCGCGTCAGCGTCACGATGCCGAACGGCGTGCCGTGCGCCCGGCAGTCGTCCCGCATCAGCCGGATGACGCCCTCCGTGACCCGCCAGGCATCCTGCCACGCCGCCGTCTTCGGCGGCAGCTGCACCTCGTCGCGCAGGCCGAGCTCCTGGCCAGGCGTCCGATTGGCCTGCTGCCGCTCCGTCTTCCGATCGGTGCGCCGCACGCGGTTCACCAGCTGCGCGAGGCGGGAGTACTGCACCAGCATCAGGGCGCGCCGGGTCCACACCGCCCTGCTCCGATAGCCTTTCGACTCCCGGAAGCTGGTATCGAGCACCAGGCTGTCTCCCTGATACACGTGATAGGGCACGTAATCGGTGCGCTTGAGCTCGCGGGAGTTGTCGGAGATATCGTTGCCGGTCGTCACGGCGAGGAGCACCAGGTCGGGGTCGTACTTCCAGACCTCCCGCTGCAGCGTGAGCTGCTCCTGGGTGGTGCCGTACCCGCCCTGGCCGAAGTTGAGCACTTCGACCCGGGCGCCCAGAATGGCCGCGAGGCGATGCTCGAGGACCTCGCTCGCCGTCTTCTCGAAGGGAACCTCGAATCCTTCGATGAACGAATCTCCGAGCAGCGCGATCCGGTAGGTGGCGGAGTCGTGCGCCAGCGGCACGTCCGGCCCTCGCCAGCCGTCGCTGTTGATCTCGATCCAGGGATGGCCGTTGAACTCCCTGCCGCTCTTCGCGCCCGGGATGTGCGCGGTGCCGCGGATAGGGTCGGTCCAGACGTAGACGGGGTAGCTGATGCCGAGGAGGCGCAGCAGGAGCTCGGCGAGGGCGAGGGCTGTCGTGAGGGCCAGCACGACCAACCCGAGGTTGATCACGATCGTGCGCGCTCGAACAGTTCCCATCACGTGGCCCCCTACAACCAGTGGTCCAGGCTGCGGCCGATCAGGCCGGAGGTCCTGACGATATCGTCCTGCAGCCGGCCCGTGAGATGCTTCCGAAGCTCGGGCGGGAGCGGGGGCGCCTTCCGCATGTTCCGCGTGCGGATGCCGCGCACCCAGTCCGCCGCCTTCTTCGGGATCCACGGCTCTACCATGGACCGCAGGTTCTGACTGGTGAGAAAGGACTCGAGGAACCGGTTCGCCGGCACGCCGCCGACGTTGTGCGCCGTCTCGAAGTCGGGCACGAACGCCGCATCGATCTCCAGGAACCGGTAGACGCCCTGCACCGCGTCCACGGCGCTCCGCTTCAGATCGTCGAACAGGAAGACGTGGAGCTGCTCGCGTGGGAAGGTGTCGTAGTAGCGGGCGAGCTGGTCGGCATACCGGCTCACGTCCATCCAGCGGGAGTCGGGCCGGGCCCACGGTGCGTCGGCGGTGAGATCTCGAGCCGGATCGAAGCGCTTCCGGCGGCGCCAGAGGTACATCAGATAGTCGGCGTAGGCGCGCTCGACCGGCTGCCGCAGGCAGCAGATCAGCCGGGCGTCGGGGACCAGCTCCGGATCCGACCCGGCGACTGGGGGCACTCGAGGTAGATCGGCGAGGCCTCGCCCAGCCGCCTGGCCGGGCCCGCCTCGGCGAAGAGGTCCTGGTACTCGGCCAGCGACTTGACGGGAAAATGGTGCACGTCGGGGTTGCCGTAGACGAGGCGCCCCTGGCCGTCCAGCCCGTACGCCAGGAAGTTGGTTTCCTTCACCCGGCTCATGAAGACCTCCGGGTGCTCCGCGAGATACCAGTACAGTGCCGTGGTTCCCGCCTTGGCGGCGCCGATGACGATGAAGTCGGGCAACATCGATCCGCCCTGCCTGCTCGACACCGCCTACATGTACCCTTCGCGCCGCAAGGTCTCCAACCCGCCGCCGTCGGCCTTGTCCTGCGCCCGGCCCGAGCGCTCCGCGATGTTGGCGAACTTGCCCGTCTGCAGCTCGAGGATGATGTCGTCCACGTTCGCCGCGTTGGACTCCACCGCGTTGGTGCAGGGATAGCAGCCCAGCGAGCGGTAGCGCTTGCCGGTGCCCTGATCGTAGTAGAGCGACACGGTCGGGATGTTCTCCCGGCGGATGTATTCCCAGATGTTGAGCTCGGTCCAGTCGAGCAGCGGGTGGATCCGCAGGTGCGTGCCCGGCGCGAACTCGGTCTTGAACTGGTTCCAGAATTCGGGCGGCTGGTCGCCCACGTCCCACCGCGACTGCGCGTTGCGGGGCGAGAAGTAGCGCTCCTTCGAGCGGCTCCCTTCCTCGTCCGCCCGGGCGCCGACGATGACGCCGGTGAAGGCCTCGGTGTTCCGGTCGAGCTCGTAGACCTTCTTGGAGTGGTTGAGCCGGTAGCGGGGCCACTCGCCGCTGAGCGTGTGCTTGAGCGCGTCGGTCTTGAGCGCCTTGCAGCACGCGATCCGGTCCACCGCGCCGTCGGGATACGTCCGCTTCTCGGCCAACGCCTCTTTGTTCTGACCGTAGATCATGGTCAGGTTCCACTCCAGCGCCAGCCGGTCGCGGTACTCGATCATCTCCGGAATCTTGTAGGACGGTGTCGATGTGGATCAGCGGAATCGGCACGTGTCCGAAGAAGGCCTTGCGGGCCAGCCAGAGAAGGACGGTGCTGTCCTTTCCGATGGACCACAGCATGCCCAGGTTCTTGAAGTTGGCGTACGCCTCCCGAAGGATGTGTACGCTGCGGGTTTCGAGCTGATCGAGGTGATCCATCGCCATTACCATCAGTCCCTGCCTCCATGCCGTTCCAGGACCCGGGCCACCGACTGCTCCACGCTGAGCGCGCGGGTGTCCAACAGCAGCTCGGGGTGCTCGGGCGCCTCGTACGGATCGTCGATGCCCGTAAAGTTCTTGATCTCGCCCTTGCGGGCGCGGGCGTAGAGTCCCTTCACGTCCCGCCGCTCGCATTCCTCCAGCGGCGTCGCCACGTAGATCTCCACGAAGTCGCTCGCACACGCGGCGAATGAACTCGCGCGACTCGCGATAGGGCGAGACGAACGAGGCCACGACGGTAACGCCGTGGGCCGCGAGACGGCTCGCCATGTAGCCGGTCCGCCGGAGGTGTTCCTCCCGCTCGGCCCGGGTGAACCCCGTGTTGGGGAACACTTCCCGCAGCGCGTCGCCGTCGATGTATTCGACGTCCACACCGCGCCGCACCAGCTCCTCATGCACGCGCGTGGCGATCGTGCTCTTCCCGGAGCCGGACAGCCCCGTGAACCATAACACCGGCGCCGGCTTCACAGTCCGATGACGAAGCTGGCGTTCCGGAGGTCCGGCTTGTTGTACGTCAGCGGCGACGGGCGTTCCCCGCCGCGGCCGGACTGGCGGTACACGCAGTCTCCCGCCGCCACGTCCCACTCCATGGTCGGCCCGAGTCGCGGGTAGATGTCGGCCCGCCCTTCGGCCACCCAGCAGAACTTGAGCGAGCTTCCCGCCTTGACCCGCTGCCCCACGCGGATGGTCTTCAGATACTCCTCCAGCTCGGGCGACGGGTGCGACAGGCTCTCGACCACCGTGAGCGCGGCGCCCGGCTCCGCCGGCGCGGAGTAGATCCGCTCCGCGGGCTGGTCCTTCTGCTCCCGCCACGCCCCTTCGCCCTTGACCGCCCAGTACAGCAGGTCGAGCGCGGGCGCCTGCACCACGCCGAAGACCGGCTCGCCGTCATCGATCAGGGCGACGTTGACCGTGAACTCCGCCCGCTTCTTGATGAACTCCTTGGTGCCGTCGAGCGGGTCCACCAACCAGAACCGCCGCCAGCCCCGCCGGGTTTCGAAGCCCTCCGAGGCGGCCTCTTCCGAGACGACCGGCGTCTCGGGATCGAGCCGCTGCAGCCCCTCCACCAGGATGCCGTGGGCGACCTCGTCGGCGAGGGTGACGGGGCTCTTGTCGTCCTTCTCGCGGGCCTCGGCGCTGACCGTGCCGTCGTAGTAGACCATGGTCGCGCGGCCGGCCTCACGCACGAGTGCGACCACGTCCGACCTGAGCTTGGCGCTTACCATGGGCGGAAGATGACGCCCTTGTCCTGGAGGTGCGCCTTGAGGCGGTCCACCGCCTCCGGCACGGCCCCTCCGGGCAGCTGCAGGTCGCAGGAGAGGTCGGTGGTGATGGTGTCGCCGGCCCACACGGTCTCGATCCAGTCGGGCTGCACCGCGGTCTTGATCACCTCGAGGTCATCCTGGGTGAGCTCGGCGGCGGCGACGATCAGGATGATGCCGGCGTCGAGCATCAGGTTGGCCACCTCTGCGAGGCGCCGCATGTGCTCCAGCCGGTTTTCCGACTTCCGCTCGATGTCGGCGTCCACGCCGTAGAGCACGTTCCCGATGCCGAGGAAGTAGACCACCTTCCCGTCGGCGAAGAGCTTGCTCTCGAGCGCCTTGGCGACGCCTTTCCGGTCGTGTTCGTGCTCGCCGGTCACCAGGATGAGCGCGGCCTTCTGGTTGTACTTCTCGGCCCGGTGCTCGGGCTGGATGTTGCTCGGCTCCCACTTGTAGTTCCGCAGGAGCACCTGATCGCGGACCGAGGCCTGGCGGTCCGTCATCGCCTCGCGGACGATGCCGCCGCCGCGGATCTCGAAGTCGTCCACGATGACGAAGCGGCTGGTCGCGGCCACGTCCTCGGCGAGGTCGCAGGCGATCGCGCGGTCGAGCCGCAGCACGCACTCCGCCACGTCGTGCCGCTGAATGGCGTTCCGCTGTTCGGCGGTGTCGAGCGTGGAGGCGTCCATCACCCGGAGCACTTCCTCGACCCGGCAGGTGACACGGGCGGTGCCCAGCTTGAGGAGATACTCCTTCCGCTTGACCATCGGCTCTTTGCCGAGCCAGAAGAGGCTGACCCGGAGCCGGGTGGTGACCTGCGGGCGGGTCTGGCTCTCCAGCGCCGCCATCTCGCCGCGGGTGATGTAGATCTGCTCCTGCAGCGTGAAGCCGACCGCCCAGCCCGCCTCGGCCCGATTCTGCGACGCCCGGTTGAAGGCCTCGATGCTCTTGACCCGGCTCTTCTTGCCCGAGGGGTAGAAGATCACCGTGTCGCCGACGTTCACCGCGCCGGAGTCGATCGTGCCCGACACGATGCGGCGGTCGTCGCCCTGCTTGGTGAACTTGTAGACGTCCTGGACCGGCATCCGGAACGCGCGCTCGACCGGGGCCGGCTCGTTCTTGAACTGGTCGAGGGCATTGAGCACCGTCGGGCCCTGGTACCACGGCAGATGGGCCGACCGGTCGGCGATGTTGTCGCCGCCGCGGGCCGACACCGGAATGAAGCAGGCGGGCTTGATGCCGACCTGGTCGAGGAAGGCGCCGTACTCCTTGACGATCCGGTCGAACACCGCGCGGTCCCACCCCACCAGGTCCATCTTGTTCACCACCACCGCGAGCTGCTTGATGCCGAGCAGCGACATCATGTAGCCGTGGCGCCGGGAGTTCTCCATGACGCCTTCGGCCGCGTCGATCACGAGGAGTGCCGCCTCCGCCCGCGCGGCTCCGGTGATCATGTTCTTCAGGAACTCGATGTGCCCGGGGGCGTCGAGGATCAGGTAGTGGCGGAGGTCGCTCTTGAAGAACACCCGGGCCGCGTCGATGGTGATGCCCTGCGCCTGCTCGTCCTTGAGGGCGTCGAGCAGGAAGGCATACTCGAACGGCTTGGAGTTCATCTCGCAGTTGGCCCGCACCTGCTCGAGCTTCCCCTCAGGAAGCGAGTGGGTGTCGGCCAACAGGCGCCCGATCACCGTGCTCTTGCCATGGTCCACATGGCCGACGATCACGATGTTCATGCGCTGCGCCCCGGCTGCGGGAGCGGCCACGGGCGGTTCCTGGGTGGCGGTGGGAGACGACATCCTAGTGTGACATTCCTTCCGTGAGGGTCCAGGGTTCCCTACGCGGGAGAGCCCAGTCTGCGCACGCTACCGGACACAGGCTGCGCCCGGAGCGCCAACGGCCTCGCGGCCTTGTCGCCGGGCGCATGTCGAACGATTACCGGAGTCGCGGCCGCGATGAGCCGCGATCGAACGCCGAACGTGACGCTACTCCTGTGCGGCGTAATCGTACGGGTAGTAGTAGTCGCCCTCCTTCGCGACTTCACCACCGGGATCGTTCAGCACGGTGCCCACGACACGGGCGCCCACGTTGGCCAGCTGCTGGTACGCGCGCTGGGCCGCATTCTTGTCCGTCGTGCCCGCCCGCACCACCAGCAGCACGCCGTCGGTCAGCGAGGCCACGATGCTGGCATCCGCCGTCGCCAGGACGGGCGGGGTGTCGAGCACGATGATGTCGAACTGCTCCTGGAGCTCGCGGAGCAGCACCCGCATGCGGGTCCCGCTCAGCAGGTTCGCGGCGTTTACCGGCAGCGCGCCGCAGGTGAGCACCGAGAGCCTCGCCACCGGCGTTTCACGGATCGCGCGCGGCTGGGGCGACTCGGGATCGCCGGAGGCGCGGAGCAGCTCCATCAGGCCCGGCGCACGCGGCAGCTGGAAGAGCCCGTGGATCCGAGGACGGCGGATGTCGCAGTCCACCAGGAGCACCCGCAGACCGTCGTACGCGAGCGTGACCGCCAGATTGGCGGCGGTCATGGTCTTGCCTTCGCCCGGCGCGGCGCTGGTGACCACCAGCGTCCGCAGCGTCTCGCCGCCGTCCGACCAGATGAGGCCGGTGCGGAGATTCCGGAACGCCTCGATGCCGATCGAGAAGGTCTGGTTGCCGGTGAGCGGCGACCCGACCTGTTCCTTGGAGGCCTTGCCGGAGCCGAGCAGGCGGCGGAAGTGCGACTGCGCGTTGCGCGACCCGTCGGTGATGCGCGGAATGACCGCGAGCCCCGGGACGTGCAGCACTTCCTCCAGATCCTCCGGGCGGCGCACGGACGTGTTGAGCGCCTCGAGGATGTAGGCGATGACCATCCCCAGCGCGAGGCCGAGGAAGAGGCCCAGGATGACCTTGAGCGCCGCGCTGTTGAGCAGCGGCGTGGACGGCAGCGGCGCGAGGGCCACGACGTCGATGTCGCCGGCTTCGACCGCTTCGGCCAGGCGGGCTCGCTGATAGCTGGTGCGCAGCTCGTTGCTCATGCCTTCCAGCGCTTCCACCTGCCGGTTGAGGCGGCTCTCCTCTTCCGCGAGCGCCGGCATGACGGACATGGAGGCACCGGTCCGGCCCCGCATGCTCTTCAGGGACGCGACCCGATCTTCCAGGGCGCCGACGTGCCCGCTCACCGCCTGCACCAGCTGCTGCTGGGTCGAGGCGGCCAGGGCCCTGACCTGCACCAGGTCCGGATTGTTCGCCGAGGCCTTCCACGGCCCGGTCGTCATCGAGTCGATGCGCTGCTGGTACTTGAGCAGGTTGCCGTACAGGCCGCCGACCGTCGGGTTGTCGGCGATGGCCGGCGACGTGGCGAGGGCCCGCAATGCGTCGGTCCGGGACGATTCATCGGCGCCCTTGAGACGGTCCTGCAGCCCCCTGAACGTGTTGAGGTCGGTCTCGAGCTCGACGATGCGAATGTCGAGCGTCACCAGCGAAGCCTGCTGCGCCTCCAGCATCTCCTTCGAGCTGGCCACCTGCTGGCGGGCCCTGAAGTCGCTCAGCGCCTTCTGCGCCTTGGCCATGCTGCTGTCGGTCTGCGCCAGCTGCTCCTCGAGGAACTCCGCCTGGCGCTTGGAGCGCTCGCGCGCGCCCTGCACGTTCAGCGTCTGGAAGGCGTGGACGGTGCTGTTGACCACCCGTTGGGCGCTGCGCGGATCCTCGGCCACGTAGCCGACGTCGATCACGTCGGTCATCTCGCGGCGGGTCACCAGCAGCTGGGCGACGAGTCCGTCGATCGCCGCTTCGCGGGACCGGATGCCGAGGGTGACGTTCTCCACCGACGGACGCGACCGCACCAGGAACTGCACCACGCCCAGGTTGACCATCTGGCCGTACGGCACGCTGACCGCGCGTTCGCCGCGACGGGCGTTCACCCCGTCTTCGCGGAAGACGACGAACACCGAGTCGCCGGCCGCGCGGGGATCCACCCGGGTGGCACTGAGATCTTCGACCGAGAACTCCGGCGTCAGGCTGACGAGCTGGAGCCCGAGGCTGTCCACCACCACGCCCACGACGGTCCGGCTGCGCATCAGCTCGATGATGGACATCATCGGGTCGGCGGTCCGGCCCAGGTTCGGGCTCTCGTCCGCCCCGCCGGTCAGGGTCTGGCGCTCGCCGGCGAGCCGCAGCATGGCGGACGCCTTGTACGAGGTCGGCTCCTGCGAGGCCAGGAACAGGCCGAGCGCGGCGCCGACCGCCGTGATGCCGAGGATGAGCTGAAAGCGCCTCCGCACGACGGTGAGGGCCTGGCGGAACGACACCATGCCGGAGGAGCTCGCCGGGCTCGACGGGCCGAAGCGACGGCTCGTAGTGCCCAGGGAGCAGGCGGTCGTTGGGAGGGTCAGCGCGCATGGGCATCAGTTGTTCGGTGGTGTTGTTCCGGCTGACACGATCGATCAGGAGGCCGAGAGACGCGACCGAGCCGATCACGCCCAGGGTCGGCAACAGGATGTCACGCGTGAAAGACTTCCGGCGGTCCACCACGATCTGGTCACCGGAGCGTACCGGCATCAGGCTGGCGCCGCCGGTGGGGTCGTTGAGGTCCACCACGAGCACGCTCTGCTGGCCGCCCGGAGCTCAGACGAAGCACCCGGACACGGTTCCGGGCTCCCACGTCGCTGGTGCCGCCGGCCCGCGCGACCGCCTCGCCGATCGTCGTCTCCGGGCGGACGGCGAACACCATCGGCCGCTCCACCTCACCGGACACCGCGACGCGAACCAGCGGCTCCATCACGAACTCGGGATTCTCCTCGAAGCGGGCCAGGAAGCGACGGACGTTGGCCTCCGCCGTCGCGAACGCGATGCCGCCGACCTGCACGGACCGGTAGAGCGGATGGGTGATGGAGCCGTTCGGCGCCACCACGAAATCGCCGCTGAACTCCGGCTTGCGCCAGACCACGATCCGAACCGAATCGCCGGGGGCCAACATCGCTTGATCGTTCGACGGGCGGGTCTCCTGCGCCAGCGCCGGGACCGTTCCGGCCACCATGGCGAACAGGGCGAGAGCGTACAGGGCGCGCATAGACCTCACGAGGCCAAGAGAAGGATCCGACCAACCGAGCCCATGGAGGGCATTCCGAAGCAACGTTTGCACAATCCATGCCCCTGGTGGGGGGATGGGTGATGGGGTGCTACCGCACCCCTGAGACCACGCAAGACAATCTACCACAGCCAGATCGCAAGTTCATCCCAGGGGCCCATCGGCACGGTGTTCCGGAACACACTGCAAGTATTGGGGCCTGGGCAGATACGACGCGGCGAGCCGGATCACCGGCCCGCCGCAGGAGTGTAGCGAGCGCCCTACAGATGCATCAACGAAGCCGGACGATCCTGGCGACCGACGGCACGTCCGACCCGTTCAGGATGAAGACCATGTAGTGGCCCGGGGGCGCCCGATTGACCGAGCTCGGCGCCGTCACCGTCAGTCCCGTGGCGTTCGCGGTGAAGGTGAGGCGCTGGAAGCGCTGGTTCTCGTCGAAGGCATGGGTCGTCGCGCCCAGGCGAATCAGGCTCACCCTCGCGATCGAGGCGGCCTGCGGCGTGAGAATGCGGAACTGGGAACCGTAGCTCACGTCGTCCGGCGCATCGGTGATGGTCGGGCGGGCGCCGCGGAGCAGGTAGGGTGGCGAGAAGAACTCCGCGTTGCGCTGGTTCGGCGCGCCGGCCCCGTCGCCGCTGCCGGCGTGGAGCACCCGGCCGTCCGGCAAGAGGAGCGACGTGCCGTGATAGCCGCGCGTGATCGCGCTGCTCGCGAGCGTGGTCCACTGGCCGCTGGCGGGATTCCAGAGCTCCGCCGCACGAACCGGCACGCTCAGATCGTTGAACTTGGTGCCGCCGACGCCGCCGGTCGCGAGCACTTCGCCGGTCGGCAGCACGGTCAGGTTGTGATGGCGCCGGGCGAAGGACATGGACCCGGTCCACTTCCAGACCGGCTTGGCCAAGTTGAGGTCGATCGTTTCCGCGGTGTTGGTGGTGCGCGACCCGCCGGCGTACAGGATCTTCCCGTCGTCGTACATGACCGCGGAGCCGTATTCCCGCGCGCCAAACAGCCGGGTGGGGCCCTTCTGCCAGACGCCGTTCCCGCTGAGCGAGAGAAAGCGGGTGGGCCGGGTCGATCCGGCCACGAAGAGACGGCCGTCCGGCGCGAGGAACGCCCGCGGGTAGTACGGGAAGGTCCGCGCGGCGCCGGTCAGCCGCCGCACCGAGCCGTTGCTCCACACCTCGGGGACGGTGACCTCCGTACCGGCCTCGTCCCGCCCGGCGATGATCGTGACGTCGCCGTTCCCCAGCAGCGTCGCGGTCGGATACCAGCGACCGCGCTGCATCGGCGTGCTGCTGGTCCACGTGTTGGTGGAAGCGTTGAAGAGCGTGATGTCCGGCAGACCGTGGTTGTCGCTGATGTGGCCGCCCGCGACGAGCACCCTGCCGTCGGGCAGCAGCACGTGGCCGGAGCAGAAGAGATTGGCCGGCGACGGTACCGCGGAGAAGACGCCCGTAGCGGGGTTCCACACCTGCGGCTGGCCCGTGCGCCCGAAGGCGAGCACTCTGCCGTTCGGCAGCAGCATGGTGTGCACGCCGACGATGGGCCAGGTGAACGGGGCCGACCATTCGCCGCTCTCCCCCGCCGCCGCGGCGAGAAACGCCGCGGGAGGCGCCGGCGGACTGCACGGCACGGCTTCGTTCGCCCGCGCCACGACCGGTTTCCCGTCGAACGAGATCTCGACGGTGCCGCGCGCGCGGGTCTCGATCATGGCTTCGCTGACCGCGGGATCCTCCGGCGGCGCCGCCTCCACTTCGACGGACCCCGCCTCGCTGCTTCCACCGACTCGATAGCCGACCGTCACCGGAGCGGTCCGGGAGCTGGTGACCAGGAACCGGTTGCCGCAGACGTACGAGAGGTCGAGCGGCGAATCGGCCCCGACCTCGACGTCGCCCGGGAGCGGATCACCCACGCCCGGACCCGCCTGGGATGGCTCCTCGCCGCACGCGCCGAGGGCGAGCGCACCCGCGAGCGCGACGGTGAAGCAGGGACAGCGACGCGACGGACCGAGCGGCATCTGCGACTCCTAATGGATCCGGATGATGTGTCCGACGGACGGCACGCCGTCGCCGTCGAGGATGAACACCATGTAGTGGCCCGGGGGCGCCCGGTTGCTCGACGACGGGGCGGTCACGTCGAGCCCGGTGCCATCGGCGGTGAAGGTGAGCCACTGGAACCGCTGATTCTCGTCGAAGGCGTGCGTGACGGCGCCGAGACGGATCAGGCTGACGCGGGAGATGCCGCCGGCCTGCGGCGTCACGATGCGGATGTTGGCGCCGTAGGCGACGTCCGCGGGAGCGCTCGTGATCGTGGGCCGGGCACCGCGCAGCAGGTACGGCGGCGAGAAGATCTCCGCGTTCTTCTGATCGGGCGCGCCGGCGCCTTCGCCGCTGCCGGCGTGCAGCACCCGGCCGTCGGGCAGGAGCAGCGAGCTGGAGTGGTAGCCCCGGGTGATCGCGCTGCTCGCCATGGTGCGCCACTGCCCCGTCTCCGGATTCCACATCTCGGCCGCGTGGACGCCCGCGGTGACGTCGTTGAAGCCCACCCCGGCGACACCGCTGGTGGCGAGCACCTCGCCGTTCGGCAGCACGGTGAGGTTGAGATGACGCCGCGCATGCGCCATGGATCCGGTTGCGCTCCAGCCAGGGCGATCCCTGGTTGAGATCGATGATCTCCGCCGTGTTGGTCGGCGGGCTCGCGTTGCCGCCGGCGTAGAGAATCTTGCCGTCGTCGTACATCACCGCCGAGCCGTACTCGCGGCTCGGCCCGACCCGCTGCGGACCACCCGACCAGGAGCCGTTGCCGGTCAGGTCGTGAGGAAGCGGGTGTTCTTCGCCGGTCCGGCGACGTACACCCGGCCGTTCGGGCGTGAGGAAGGCCCTCGGGTAGTACGGCAGCGTCGAAGCTGGCACCGGTGAGCTGCTGGAGGCTGCCGTTGGTCCACAGATCCGGCACCGGGACCTCGCTCGCCGAATCTGGTCCTTGCCGGCGAGAATGACGACGTCACCGTTCCCCAGCACCGTCGTGGTCGGATACCAGCGGCCGCGCGGCATCTCAGGCAGCGACGTCCACGAGTCCGTCGTGGCGGAGAAGAGTCGTGAGGTTGGGCAGGCCCTGGTTGTCGTCGATGTGGCCCCCCGGCGAGAAAGACCCGCCCGTCGGGCAAGCAGCGCATGGCCGGAGCAGAAGAGGTTGGCCGGCGCGGGCACCGGCTTGAAGGTGCCGGTCGCGGGTCCCAGATCTGCGGCGCATTGGTCCGGTTGATCGCGAGCACCCGCCCATCGGGAGCAGCATCGTGTGGATGGCCACGATGGGCCAGGTGATCGGCGCGGTCCACTGCCCGACTCGACGCGGTGGTCTGGAGCGTGATCGCATCGGACTCGGTGCCGGTGAGATCCGTCGCGGCGAACGCAGCGTGTAGCTGCCGGAAGGTCCGCTCAGCGCCAGGTCAGTGAAGGCCGCCACGCCGTTGGCATCGGTCTCGACTGAGGCGGTGCCCGAGAGCGACGCGCCGGTCGCTGACGCCGTGACGGCGATGCCGGCAGCCAGCGGATTGCCATCGGCGTCTTCGGCACGGACCGCCGGCTGCCGCGTCGAGCACTTCGCCATTCTCCGCTTGGCTCGACGGCTGCACCGTGATGACCAGCCGATCGCTCTCGCTCGGCGTTTCCGTGAGGGCGACGGGCGCGGACTCCGCGGAGAGATAGCCCGGCGAGTCGAACTCGATGGTGTAGTCGCCGTCACGGTCCGGTGAGGACGAGGTCGGTAAAGCGGACGAGGCCGGTCTCGTCGCTCTCGACCTCGGTCGTGCCGGTGAGCGTGGCGCCACGAGACCGACGCCGTCACCGCCACA
The DNA here is from genome assembly GCA_963720365.1 of uncultured Gemmatimonadales bacterium. GTDB lineage: Bacteria > Gemmatimonadota > Gemmatimonadetes > Gemmatimonadales > GWC2-71-9 > CAVVWJ01. Next base: position 100,318 of record CAVRFK010000010.1, read on the forward strand.
CCCGCTCCGCTGGCTGCCCGTTCCCGTCCTCCAGCTGGATCACGGGCTGGCGCTCGAGGGCCTCGCCGCTGACCGCTGAGGCGGACGGCTGGGTGGCGATCGTAGACCGTCGGGAGGCCGCCGTCGGCGGCGGTGCTGGTGAAGACGACGGCGGGAAGGTCGGTCACGGCGGCGGTGGTCGTCACGACGCCGGCGTTGTCGCCCAGGGTGCGCTCGACGGCGGCCTTGCCGTCGTCCCCGGTCGTCACCTGCGCCTGGTCGACGCTGCCGCCACCACCGACCGACCAGCTGACGATGATGCCCGGCAGCGGTTGCCCCCGCTCGTCCTCGACGGTGACCACCAGCGAGTCGGCCAGCGGCTCATTGATGAGACCGACCTGCTCGTCGCCACCGCTCTTCGTGAGCGAGGCGGGCTCGGGGTCGGGATCGCTGATGTCGCTGCTGCAAGTGAGCGAGCCGGCGGCGACGGCGAGCGTCGTGATCCACGCGGCGGTTCGGCGGAAGTTCATGAGAAGCTTGGACCCTCGCACGGGAGCTGGAAGGAACAGCCAAGGCACGGGTGCACCTTTCAGGCCAGTTGCCCCCGCAGGCCGGCGGATGTCTGGCGACTGGAAGTGCTTGTTATACTATGGCTTGGCCGATTGCTGGCGAGGTCAGACCAGGTGCGGGGGACTGCGTGTCGTGTCACCACCACAAACCTGGGGTCCACTCCGGAAACGACACAGCCGACCGGAAGTATAAGCTCCCGGTCGGCCGTGACGTGCTGCTTCCGCGAAGAGTGCTTACCCGCGCGCGCAGGACCGCTTCGGCGTTCTCGCCAGGGCGTCGGCGATGTCGTGCAACGCCGCCTGCACTTCAGGCTTGTTGATGTAGTCGTGCTCGTACTTCCACATCATCAGCGCGCAGCCCGCGGTGCCGAGATAGGTGCCCCAGTCGCGGAGCTGCTCCCCGGACATGGCGCAGAGCATACCGCGCGGGTCATCGCCCCACTTCTGACAGGTGGTGCCGGGATTGCCACCGTGGAGGATGTTCAGGCTGAAGATGATCCCCATGTTGTAGCGCTTCGCCCAGGCGAGACCGCCGTCGCGGAACGACTTCACGTCGCCCTTGGAGAGCCGGTACTGCGACACGATGAACTCGCAGTGCTGGTATCCCTGCTCCGGCTGGAAGATCCGGTGGTCGTGCAGCACGCCCACGGGAAGGCTCGGGAACATGTCCTTCACGTAGCGGCACATGTCGTCCACCCGGGGCTTGGTCATGGTGCCCTCGGGACCCCAGGAGTTGCTGGGCGAGACGTTCGCCGGCTCGTCCATCACCGAGTTGCCGATGATGATGCCGTCTTCCACACCCTGCGCGATCGCCGCGCGGACCGCGGGCGTGTTGTAGGTATCCATCTTGGCGCGCCACTTCGCCATGTCGAACACGCCGTTGGTCATGTAGTTCTTGTGGTGACCGCCGGTCATGTTCATGAACAGGCGGATGTTCATCCGGCGCGCCTGCTCGATGCGGCTGGCGACGTTGCCCGCGGTGTAGCCGTCCACGGCCATCGTGTACTGCCGGGGCGTCACGTTCTCGCTGAGCAGGCCGAAGATGCCCATCGGCACGCCGTTGCCGGCCGGGAGCGGGCCCGGGCCGGGTCGGACCGGGGTCGGGTTCGGCTCCGGCAGAGGAGTCGGACCGCCGCCGCCCGAGCTCTGGGCGAGGGTCACCAGCGCGGTGTCCGCCAGGTCGCTCGAGGTCGCGATGACCTGGTAGCTGCCCGCGGTGCTGCCGGCGGTGAAGAGGCCGGTCTCGGTGATCGTGCCGCCATTGGCCTGGAAGGTCACGTCCACCGCGACGCTGTCGCCCGAGGCGTTGCGGCCGAAGGCGGCGAACTGGTGGGTCGCACGGGTCGCCAGGATGACGGTCGCCGGCTTGAGCACGACCTTGGCGATCGCCGGCGTCGGGTTCGGGGTCCGGCTGCGGCTCGGGCGTGCCGTCGGTCGTGTCGGGCATCTCGCCCCGACGGATGCGGACCTGCACGGTGTCGGCGTGGGTGCCCCGGGTGTTGGTCGCGATGACCCGGTAGCTGCCCTCTTCCTCACCGGCGAGGAACACGCCGCCGGCGTCGATGGTACCGCCGGTCGCGGACCAGGTCACGCCGATCGGCGCGGTGCGTCCGGCGCCGAGGCGACCGATGGCCGTGAAGGCGCGGCGCTGGCCGGGCTGGAGGCGCGGGGCGCGGGGCGTCACGCGAAGGCCGAGCATGTCCGGCTGCCGCGGGACGACGACGACGACGGACGTATCAGGACGCTGATGAGTGCCGCGACCACGGCCGATCCCACGGCCGATGATGCGGAAGGTGCCGGGCTTGTTGGAGGAGAAGGTGCCGCGGGAGTCGATCGTCCCGCCGCTGGCTTCCCAGCGCAGGCTCGGTGTGGACTCCAACCCGCGGAAGGCGCGGAACTCGCCCCGGAAGCGGATGCGCTGGTTGACTTCGACGGTGACCGTGCCGGGAAGCACACGGAATCCCACGTCAGTCGTGGGTGCGGACGGAGAAGCAGGGTTGGCGGGTGCCTCCGGGGCCGTAGTCTCGCCGGCGCATGCGGCCGCCAGCAGAAGAACGGGGAACATGGCCAAGTTTCGCGAGAGCGCCAGTCTACGCGCAAGCTTGTGGGTGTACGTCATTTGTCGGTGGATCCTTGCGTGGTCCCGCGATGAGCCCAACCCTCCCGTCCGTCCACTCCCACCCTTGGGCTGGATCGTATTTACGGCAGACCGCGCGCAAGCTCAATAGCAAGAGTTAGACGATTTTTTGATCGGTAGATTTTGCCTAGTGAGTTAAGTATCGTGGTGACAACGATATTTTGGTTACGAACACCATGAATTGTAACAAAATTTCGTATGATTTTTTTGACACATATCAACTGCTGGACAGCCTCAGAACACCGTTTGCGCCCTCCCGGATCCCCGGGGCGGCGCGCCCTTCCCTCCACGGATATACTTCTCGCCCGAACTGAGGCTCTGCCCCTGAGCCCGCGACCTGGGAGCCGCCCCGCGTGAGAATCGCCTACATCGTGACCACCGCCTCTCCCATCGGCGGGGCGCAGATTCACGTGCGGGACCTCGCGGCGGCGGCCAAGGCGCAAGGTCATGCGCCGGCGGTGATCACGAGCGGCAGCGGCACGTTCATCGACGACCTCCGCCGGCTCGATATCCCCGTCATGGTGCTGCGCCACCTCGCCGTCCCCATTCACCCGCTGCGCGACCTCAGAGCCCTGGCCGAAGTCCACGGCGCGCTGGCGGATCTCAAGCCGGAGCTGGTCGCCGCGCATTCCTCCAAGGCCGGCATGCTCGCCCGGCTGGCGGGCCGGAAACTCCGCGTGCCCGTCGTCTTCACGGTGCACGGGTGGGCCTTCACGCCGGGCGTCCCCTCGCTCCAGGCCTCGATCTACCGCCAGGCCGAGCGGGTGGTCGGTCCGCTGGCGACGAAGATCATCTGCGTCTCCGAGTACGACCGGCAGCTCGGTCTCGCCGCCCGGGTCGCACCGCCCGACCGGATGGTGACCGTCCACAACGGGATGCCGGACCTCGGGGCCGCCGGTCGCGCCGATCCCGGCCGCTCTCCGGTTCGGATGGTGATGGTCGCGCGGTACGGGGCGCAGAAGGATCACCCGACACTCTTTCGCGCGCTCGCCCTGCTGCGGAATCACCCGTGGGAGCTGGATCTGGTCGGCGACGGTCCCCTCATGGGTGAGATGCAGGCGCTGGCGGCGTCGCTCGAGCTCGGCGACCGGGTGCGATTCCTGGGGCAGCGCAACGACGTGGATCGCCTGCTCAGCGAAGCGCAGATCAGCCTGCTGGTGACCAACTGGGAGGGATTCCCGCTCAGTATCCTCGAGGCGATGCGGGCCGGACTGCCGGTGGTGGCGACGTCGGTCGGCGGGGTCAACGAGTCCGTGGCGGAGGGCGAGACGGGATTTCTGGCGCCGCGGGGCGACGTGACGGCACTGCGGGACCGGATCGAGCGGCTGCTGACGTCACCCGAGCTGCGCCGCAGGCTGGGAGCCAGCGGCCGCGCACGGTTCGAGCGCGAGTTTACCCTGGAGCACAGCGTGAAGCGAACGCTCGACGTCTATCACGACGTGCTCGGCGCCCGCGGGTGACGGCCATCACGGTGATCGTGCCGCTCGAGGCGTAACTAGCAGGCTCACCTTCGATGGCAGGGCTATGACGCAACGCGAGCCGTCTCGCAACCGACTCCTGACGATCCTTGTGGTGGACGATGAAGACATCGTCCGGGAGTTGGTGGAGCGCTCGCTGAGGCAGGCCGGCTACCAGGTGCTCCAGGCGAGTCATGGCGCCGCGGGGATCAGCATGCTGGAGCGCCAGCCGGATATGGTAGACCTGGTCATCTCGGATCTGGTGATGCCGGTGCTGGACGGACAAGTCGTGGCGGAATGGATGCGGACGCACGTCCCCAAGATCCCGATCCTGTTCATCTCCGGATACCCGCGAGCCTATCTCGAGGCCCACCACCTGTACGACCCGACCGTCCCCATCCTTCGCAAGCCGTTCCTGCCGTCCCGGTTGCTGGAAGTCGTCGAAGAGATGCTCCAGCCTCAGATCTCCCAGTTCGACATTACGACCCCGCGCTCCGGCGACCGCTGAGCGAAGCCGTCCAGCGTCATCCGGAGATCGGTCCAATGCACGCGGTATCCTCGGCTCACCAGCCGCAGGTATGCCGCGGCGAACTCGCTCTGGCACCGAATGGCGATGCGGCCGACCTTCTCTCCCGCCGCCGTAGCCGGCAGGGTGTCGAGCAGCCGGTCGAACGCGGCGGGGTCGCGCGCCACCAGCTTGAGCACCCTGAGCTCGTCTTTCGGCCGGCCGGCCGCGAGGGGCGTCGAATGCCAGAGCGCAAATCCCGCCAGCTCACTGCCGTCCCGGATCAGCGTCGTGTCGCCGACGTTGAGCTCGCGCGTGAGAGCGATCTCCCGAGTGAAATCCACGCCCGGCAGCAGTGATGCCGTCAGCGTCCGGCACTCGGCCGTGATCCGCTCGGGGTCGAGCCCGCGGGACAGCAGCTCGACTTCGCCGGTGCCACGGCGGGGCACATCCTGCACCAGCGTCACGGTCAGGTGTCCCGGCACCAGCCCGATCCGGCTGTAGAACCCGATGTTGTCCACCGTCCGCGGCATGGTCTCGAGGCCGATGGTGGTGGCGCCCTGGCCGCGGAGCCATTCGATCCCCGAGCGCACCATCAGCGTGCCTAGCCCCTCGCCCTGGCGGTCGGGGCGCACGGCGAGCGGGCCCATCCAGCCCTCGGTGCCGGAGCGGTGGACCATGTTGAACGCCACCATGTGCCCCTCCGGATCGCGCCAGATCATCGCGCCGTCGCCGGCGTCCTCGATGGCGTAGCGCCACACCAGCGGGTTGAGCTGCGGCACCCGCACCCCGACGAGACCGTCCCGGCTGTACCGGTCCGTGAACGCCTCCGCGAAGACCCGGTTGAGCGGATCGATGTCCCGAAAGGTGGGGCGGTCGGGGCCCCGGACGCTCCGGTCAGGCCGCCACATCGTGACCCGAAAGCGGCTCGTCGCGCGCGGTAGCGACTCCCCGCGCGACGTCGAGACCGACCCGGATGACGCGATCGAAGCCGTCGCGCACCGAATCGATGTGGGTGATGAGGATGACCTGGGGGAAGCGGTCGGCGAGGCTGCGGAGCAGGTCGACCACGGCGACCCGGCGGTCCTCGTCGAGGGACCCGAAGATCTCGTCCAGCACCAGCAGCGAGAGCGGCTGGCCGGCGCGCTCGGCGATCATCTGGCTGATCGCCAGCCGGATCGCGAGGTTGGCCACGTCTTCCTCGCCGCCGGAGATGACCGCCTTGGGGTCGCCGTCGTCGATCAGGATCGTGCCGTAGTCCTCGTTCAGCTCCAGCTCGGTGTAGCGCCCGTTGGTGAGGTCGCGGAGGAAGCCGGAGGCCAGCTCGGAGAGATCGGGACGCAAGCCGGCATTGAGCTCGCCGCGAAGGTCGGTGAGCGCGCGGTCGAGCTCCTGGTGCAGGCCGAGCTCGCGCGAGGTCTCCGCCGCCTCCCGCTCGCGCACGGTCCACTCCTGCCGGCGCCGCTCCGCCTCCTGCACCGCTTCCGCGGCCGCGCCGCTCTCGCCCTTGGCGCGGGCGAGGGCCACTTCCGCCTCACGCCGGGTCCGTTCGGCCGCATCCGCCGCCTCCTGCGCCTCGCGGTGGGCGACGTCGCTGTAGCCCAGCTCGCTCAGCTTGGTCCTCAACGCCGTGGCCCGCTCCATCGCCGCGGTGCGGGTGCGGGTGGAGGTCGCCAGCTCCTCGCGCAGCGCGGGGGCCCGCTCACCGATGGCGCGCAGGCGCTCCGCCTCCAGCGCGAGCGGCTCGAGCGCCCGGATCCCCATCTCCACTTCGCGGTGGCGGCGCTCGTCGTATGCCGCCGGCTCCGGCCCCATGGCGCTCTCCAGCTCCTTCACCCGCTTGACCAGCCGCTTCCGCTCCTGGCCGAGCGGGCCCGCTTCCTGGAACTGGGCCTCCAGCCGGCCCAGCTCCCCGGTGGCCTGCGACAGCTCCTTCTCCACCGCCGCCTTGTGCCGGTCGAGCTCCGCCAGCTCCGGGCGGCTCGTGCTGGAGCTGGTCGATCCGCTGCTTGTAGAAGTTGCCGTTGGAGACGACCTCGTTCATCTGGCGGTCGAGCAATCCGATCACGTTGCCGTACTCGGCGCCGAGCGGACGGGTGCAGGTGGGGCAATCGCCCTCGGGCCCGGCGTGCTCCAGGCGGTGGCGCTGTTCCCGCAGCTCGTGGTAATGGTCGAGCAGCGCCTGGCGCTTGGTCTTGGCGTCCTGCGCGTCGCGCACCCACGAGGTCCGGGCGTTCTCGGCGTCGAGCGATACGACCGAGACGGCGGTGCGCAGCTCCTCGGACTTGAGCCGCGCCGCCTGCACGGCCGTTTCCGCCGGCAGCCGGGCGACGCGCTCGTCCACCGACGTGAGGTGCTTGCGGACCTCGGTGAGCTGCGCGACCAGTCCCTGCCGGCGCGCATGCGGCCTCGGCCAGCGCATCGAGCGCCGCGCCCTCCTCGCGGAGCGTCGGCAGCGGGCCGAGCTGGCCCACCACGTCGGCCAGACGCGAACCCGCCGACGTCCGCTTCCGCCACCTGCTTCTCGAGCTGCGCCACGCGCGCTTCCGCGGTCGCGACCTCGTGATCCGCTACCCGGGTCTCGGCCTCGAGCCGCATCGCCGCGTCCCGCAGCTGCTGCAGCCGCTCGGCGCGGGGCCGCAGCTCGGCGAGCCGCCGCTCGACCCCGGCCCACGCTTCGGCACTCGCGGTCTCCGCCGCGGTGGCGGCGGCGCGGCGCTCGTGCGCGCGGCGCTCGCCCGCTTCCAGCTCCGCGGGATCGCCGAGACTGGTCCGCAGCACGTCGAGACGGGCGCGGAGCGCCGAGCGCTTTTCCTTGAGCCGCTCCTGCGCCGTGCGGATGCGGTCGTACCCCAGGACCCGGGAGAGGAACTGGGCTCGCTCCGGCGCGCTCATCGCGGCCATCACCGCCAGCTCCTTCTGTCCCGTGAAGTAGGTGTTGAAGAACTCGTCGCGGGACATGCCGAGGAGGCGGGTTACGCGGTCCGACACCGCCCCGAGGCTGTTGGCGATGGGGGAAACGTCGCCGTCCTGGTAGAGCTGCGCGCTGTTGAGCGAGCGCACGAGCCGGTAGTGATGGGCGCCGAGCGTAAAGTCGAGCTCGACCTCGACCCGCTCGCGAGGTCCGGCGCCCGCGCCGGCGAATGCTGTCGCGGCTGCCCCGGGCGGCCGGCATGCCGTACATCGCCCACGCGATCGCCTCGAGGATGGTCGTCTTCCCCGCCCCGTTGGGACCGACGATGCCGGTCAGGCCGGCGCCGAACTCCAGCTCGGTGTCCTGATGCTGGCGGAAGTTGCGGAGATGCAGGCGATTGATCTGCATCAGGTACCGGCCACGTCGCGCTCGACCGCGTCCATGAGCTCGGCGCCGAGGCGCACGAATTCGTCGCGATCGAGATCGGCCGGGAGGGGACGATGGCTGAGGTAGTCGCGCACCAGCTCGGGCAGCGTCTGGCGCCGGCCGGGCGCCCCGACGCCGACGGTGCGGTGAATCTCCGGCCGCCGAATGTCGAGGTTGAGGTGCAGCGCCTCGGCCTTGTAGGCGCGGATGGCGGCGTGGTCCAGCTCGCGCGCGACATGACGCGGCACGTCGTACACCTTGAGCCGGACGATGCGCTCGGCCACGCCGCCGGGGATCGCGCGCAGGCGCTCGTGGATCAGCTTGTTGATCGAAGCCGCGTCGAGCCCTTCGCCGCGGATCGGCTCGAGATCGATGATCGGCCGCGCCGACGGCACCTCTTCGCGGTGCACCTTGTTCCGCTCGAGATCGGCCAGCAGCCAGGCCTTCCCCCGGGTGCCCTTCTCCGCCTCGTCGGCGAGCTGGCCCCAGATGTTGAGACCGACGTACTCCAGCGAGCCGGCGTACCACGTGTTCGGCGCCACCTGGTGCTGCACGTGATAGTGGCCCAGGGCGATGTAGGTCCACTCCTTGGGACCCAGCTCCCGCAGGTCCACCAGCGCCCCGCCGTACTCCACCGTGTGCCGCTCGGTCGGCAGCCGGCCTTCGATCTCGCCATGCAGCGCCAGCACCCGGTAGCGCGCCGAGCTCTCCGCCCGGAGCGAGGCCCGCTCGGTCGAGGCGAGGGCCGCGTGGGGAACCGCGAGGATCGAGAGATCGAGGTGCGGGTACTCCAGCAGCCGGGCCTCGTCGGCCGCGACGTCCACACCGAGCTCCTCGAAGAGCCGGAGGATCGAGCCGGTCTCCACCGAGCGCGGCGTGTCGTGGTTGCCGGCGATGAGCACGATGGGCGCGTCGGGGAGCGCCTCGCGCAACCGCTGGAATTGCTTGAAGGCGAAGACGATCGCGGAGTTGGTGGGGCGGACGGAGTGGAACAGGTCGCCGACGATGACGATGGCGTCGGGACGCGCCGCGATCACCCCATCTATCGCCTGCCGAAAGGCGTGGGCGACATCCGCCTCGCGTTGATTGATGCCGGAGGGGGTCTGACGATGATACTGCCGAAGCCCCAGATGGGGATCGGCGAGGTGGGCCAGTCTCACATGCTAAATGTCATGTGAGATCAGCATTTACTCAAGCGCCGTAGCCGTCGTCGCCCCGGCGGAGCGCGGGAATTCCGCGGCGCGGACCCACCACTTCCCCGGCCACCCGCTTGCCGAGACAGGCCACGAAGTAGGCGAGGACGTCGCTCGGGCGCTCGCGCCGGGTGGCGGAGATCGCGCGGCGCACGTCGTCCTCCCGGCGGCCGTCGATCGCGGCGAGCACCGCCTCGGCGGAGACGCGGCGGTCGAGCGCACGCAGCCGGCGCACGACCGCTTCGGCGAAGGGCACATCGCCCGAGGGCGGAAAGCGCTCGATCCCCTCGCGTCCGCCCAGGACCGGCGGCCGGGGGAACTTCACGAAGATCGGCTGGGTGAAGTGCGGGTGTCGCACCATCAGCTCGCCCTTCGGCAGGGTGGCGAGCTTGATCTTGATCGCCGGCGAGAGGGTGGCGTACCCGGGCGTGGCCAGCTCGTCCGCGTCCATCCGGCCGTAGACGCCCGTTCCCGCGTTGCCGACCACCCGCCGCTGCACCTGCGAGCGGAACTGCTGGGCGGAGAAGAGCACCAGCCCGAGGTAGCGGCCCCGCTCGGAGAGGTCGAGCAGCATCTTGCGGACGTAGGTCTCGGGACCGTCGCCGGGCGCGTACTTGTTGAGCTCGTCCACGAAGACGACGACGTGGTCCACGCCGAGGTCGCGCCGCTCGAGGTGCTCGCGGAGCTTGGAGACGATCCGGGCGAAGACCAGGTCCTGCGCCAGCGGATCGAGTCCCGCCACGTCCACCACGTGCACGCTGCGATCGGCGAAGGTGCCCCAGGGCAGATCGTTCGCGGTGCCGTCGTCCGTCACCAGACCCTTGGAGCGGGTGGAGATGTTGCTCAGCCGGTTGCGGACCTTCCGGATGGTGGCGATGTGGTGCGTCTTCCAGACTTCGCCGCCCCGCCCCACCGACTCCATGAAATCGAAGATCGCGCGGAAGAACTCTTCCAGGTCGGCGAAGCTCTGGACCTGAAAGGGCCGGGTGCGCAGCACATCGTCCTGGTATTCGCGGCCGACCACCCGCTCGGCGAGGAAATCGATGAAGGCGTCTGCCTTGGCGTCTACGTCGTCACGGTTGAGCACGACTTCGGCGTAGTCGAGCACCTCGCGCAGTCCCCAGATCAGCGGCTGGGTGTTGGCGGCGAGGGCCTCGTTGGTCCGAAGCGTGTTGAGGTTCACCCCGTCGGGCCGAAGCGGCGCGTAGTAGTTGACGTCGGCGAACGCCCACGGCTCGAGGCCGAGGCGCTGGTACAGTCGGAGGTCTTCGCCGGAGAGCGTCGCGGGTTGATCGAGGAAACAGAGATCCGGGCCCTTCACATTGAAGCACAGCGCGGCGACCGATCCCTTGTGGCGAGGGAATTTCTGGAAGATGCTCGACAGGAGGAACTCGACCGCGCTCGTCTTGGTGGCGAGGCCGGAGACGCCGGTGATGTTGAGGTGGGCCGCCTCCGGGCCGAGGAGGAAGTCGCAGTCGAGATACACCGGCGACTCGTGTCCGCCCGCGGCATAGAGCCCGATCGGCACGCCGCTGGCGCGCTCGCCGGTGGTGTAGGTGTCCATGCGGAGCGCGAGGAGCACGTCGGCATCGTCCGCCAGCCAGACCGAGCCGAGCGGCACCGGCTGGAGCGGCTCCTCCGGCACCTGCCGCAGCACCGCGGCGGTGTAGAGGCGGATCTCGGCGCGCGCGGTCGGCTCCTGCCCCGCGGCTACAGGGTCGCCGTCCGAGCCGATGACCGCGTGCATCGGCGTCGCCAGGTCGGAATAGGCGAACCCGTCGGTGACGACGCCGTAGACGGTCCGTTCGTTCTCCTGCACCCGGACGATGGCGCCGATGCCGATCGCCGAGTCTCGCGCGGTCCAGAAGTGGAACTGGTGGGGCGTGGACGGCTTCGCCTCGGTGGCGACGACCCGGCCGATCGGGAGTGCGGTCACGGCCATACGGCTACCACCGTTGCCGGAACGGAATACGCTCGCGCACGGCCTGGAGCTCGCTCTCACGCTTCGCGGCATCCCAACCGAGCTGCGCCGCGACGAGATCGGCGCATTCCTCCAGCTCCGCCTTGCCGGGATCGCCGACGGTCGTGATGCCGGTGCGGCCGAACACCGCGTCCGTCAGGCGGCACACCATCTCGCTGCGCGCCGCGTGCACCACCTCGGCACGGAGGATGCCCGACCCGCCGATGGTCGCGCCCCACTCGGGCCGCTCGCGGACCAGCCGCAACACCTCGCCGTAGGCGGAGCCGTGGTCCCGCGCCAGCCGGTCGGCGACGCTCTTGTCCACGCCCTCCGGCATCGCCTCGGTGATCTCCCGTACCAATGCGTCGAAGCGGAAGAATTCGCCGCCGTGGATGCGGGAGACCTCGGTGCGGCAGCCACGGACCTCCCGGCCCAGCTTGCGGTAGACCAGGTCCACCGCACGCTCCGCCACGCCGCGGGCGACGGTGTATCGATTGGAGATGGCGGACACCAGTCCCTGCACGTTGTCCGACTTGGCGTTGTCCACGACCAGCGGGCGCTTGCCGAAGCTCACGTTGCCGGTGGTCTCGTCGCCCTTCTCGACCGGCAGCAACCCGGCCATGACCAGTGCGACGTCGTCCATCGTGAGGCCGAGCTTCGGATCCGCCTCGGCGATCTCGGCGACGAAGTCGGCCACCTCGGCCTCGGTGACGCGCAGGCTGTCGGGCTCGTCCCGCCAGATCAGGCTGTTGACGCCGACCAGCGTCCGGCCCCGCCACGGTACCAGGAAGAGATGACGCGGCCCTCGGGTGAGGACGGCGGACGGGTCGCGGTACTTGGTCTGCACGGCCAGCGCGCGGCCGTTGACCAGCGGCCGCTTGAGCACCAGCGCCATGTCACGGGAGAACGGGACGGTGCGTGCCGCGCGGATGCCGGAGCGCACCAGCAGCGTCTCGGCGTAGGGACCCGCCGCGTTCACGACCGTGCGGGCCCGGACCTCGAACTTTTCGCCGCCGAGACGGTCCTCCACCCGGACGCCGGCCACCCGGCCGCCCTGCAGGAGGAGCGCGGTGACCTCGCAGTAGTTGGCGACCGCGGCGCCGGCACGGGCCGCCGTCCGCACCATCGCCCAGACCAGCCGGGGCGGATTGAAGAGCTGCCCGTCGTAGAAGACGCCGGCCCCGGTGAGTCCGTCCTTCTCGACGTCGGGAAACCACTCGAGCAGCCGCGCGCGGGACACGATCCGGGCCGCCGGCACCCGCCGGCTGGGATCGGTGAGCCCGCGGTTCCGGTCGGCCGTCAAGGCGTTGAGCAACATGAAGGCGGCGCCGAGGATCTCGGGGCCGCGCATGGCGTGGCCGTAGGTCGGCACGACGAAGGGCATCGGGCTGACCAGATGCGGCGCCATCCGAAGCAGGGCGCGACGCTCGCGGCTGGATTCGCGCACCCGGACGATGTCGAGGTGCTGCAGGTAGCGGACGCCGCCGTGAACGACCTTGAGCGATTCGGCGGAGGTCCCGCCACCGAAGTCACCGCGCTCCAGCAGCGCGACGGACAGTCCGCGCTGAGCCGCGTCCCAGGCGGTGATGGCGCCGGTGATGCCCGCGCCCACCACCAGCAGGTCGAACTCCCGGTCCGCGAGAGCGGCGAGGGCGCGGGCCATCAGGCGAGCGCTCCCGCCCGCGCGCGGAGATACTGCTCCACGGAGTGCATTCCATAGAGCAGGCGATCCCAGCGCGGATCCGGTGCGGTGAGCGGGACGCGCTCGGCCAGGAGCCGGCTGGAGATGACATCGGCCATGGCGGGGACGCCGTTCCCCGGCGCGACCTCGACGCGGACGAGACCGTGAAAGAAGTCCTTGCCGGTCCAGTCCCAGAGGCGGAGACCCCACGCGTGTACCGGAGCGACCCGCCGCGTCTGGGGAGCGAAGATCGAGGTGCGGTGCCCAGCGGGGAGGCGAAGGTAGTTGTTGAGGTTGTCGCCGTCGAACGGAAGGGTGCCGTGCCCCCTGGAGATGCCGACGGCCCGGGGATCGGTGGCCCACTCCGGGCTTTCCGCCAGCGAGCCGTCCACCAGCAGCCAGGCGTCCGACCCGCGGCGGAATCGCCGGCCGAGATCCAGCTCGAGCTGGCCACGGGCACGGTCGAGAGCGCGCGATGCCTGGGCGAGGTCGCGCACCGGATGAGGCGGCTCGTCCTCCGGCAGCGCCAGCGTGGTGATCCCGTCCACCGCGTCACCCGCTTCCGCGAGCGCGCTGGGCCGGCCGATCACGAGCTGGCGGCGATCTTCGAGGGCGGTCGTCAGACGGGATTCGCGCCGCTCGCGCACCGCGCCGGCGATCTCGGCCAGGTAGACGGGGGCCGCGCCGGCATAGGCGACGAGGTGCATCCGCTGGATGCCATTCAGGAAGGCGACGGGATCGGGCCACGGCTCCGCGGCGCCGACCGGATGGGCCCGCAGCTCAGCATCTTCCACCAGCCGCGCCGGTGAAATCGCTGTCTCTTCGGCCCGCTTGACCGTGGATTCAGGAACGGCGGAGGCCGGCGTCAGGCCCTGCCCGGCCAGGCGCCGCCGAAACACCACGAGATTGGATACTGGCATGAGCAGTAAGGTAGTCTGCTCTTACTCCTCCTCGAAGGCGGAGAATGGCGGGACGTTGCTCATCCAGAATCCGGCCAACCCGCCCTGCTGATCCACCTCGACGTAGAAGTTGTCGGCGGTTCGGATCACCTCGATCGCCCGGCGGGGTCCGATCAGCAGATGGAAGACGCTTTCCGTGGCGTTCGTCTCCACGGACAGGCTGGTGTCCACCTCGACCGAGGCCACCGCGGCTCGGGAGCCGCTCGCGGGGCAGTACCACGCGACCATCGGTGAAGCGCGCGGGGACCTGAATGTCATCGCGGCTGGAAACCTCGGGCCACACCACCATATCGATCCCGCAGATCACCCCGTTGTTCACGTCGAGCACCGCCACCGACCCTTCCGCGTCGGTCAGCTCGACCGTGCCGGTGAGTCCCCCGGTCTTCCGGTTGCCTTTGAAGGAGCCGGAGAGGATGTCGGTCTCGGGATCCCAACGCCAGGCGATGCTCGGCAGGCTGTCACCGAGCGGCTCGATCTTGGCCTCCATGGGCGAGCGGCCGGTCCTAGGCGGCACGGGCGGACTCCAGCCGGTGGATGAGTCGAAGGATCCGGTCGAGCGCCGTTTCGAGCTCGGCGTCGGAGACGGCGTAGCTCAGGCGGACCCAGCGGTCGTCGCCGAAGGCCGCGCCGGGCACCAGCGCGACGCCCTCCTGCTTCATCAGCTGCTCGCAGAACGCGCTGCCGGTCACCGGATCCTTCTCCCTGATGCCGTCCACCCGGAAGAAGAAGTAGAAGGCGCCGTGCGGCTCGACGAACTCGACGCCCGGGGCGTCCGCGCGAAAGCGGCCAACCAGGTGATCGCGGCGGCGCCGGAACGCGGCGACCATCCGAGTCACCTCCGCGTCCACCTTCTCGTCGGTGAACGCGGCGGCGGCCGCCCACTGGGCCGGGTGGTTGGCGCCGGTGGTGGTGTGGGACTGCAGCGCCGCCATCGCCTTGGTGAGATGCGGGGGCGCCAACGCGGCGCCGATCCGCCAGCCGGTCATCGCGTAGGCCTTGCTGGCGCCGTAGATGATGACGGTGCGCTCGAGCAGATCGTCCGGCAGGTCGAGCAGCGACGGGGCCGGGCCGGAGCCGTAGTTGATCCGGCGGTAGATCTCGTCGGAGATGATCCACACCTTGTTCGCCTTGGCCCACTCCGCGATCGAGCGCAATTCCGCGAGGGTGTAGACGGCTCCGGTCGGATTGCACGGCGAGCAGAGGATGAGCCCCCGCGTGGTCGTGGTGTGGTGCTTGTCGAGGTCCTTCGCGCTGACCTTGAGGCCCCACTCCAGGTCGCCCGGCACCGCCACCGGCTCGGCCCGGCAGAGGTGGACGATCTGGGGATACGAGACCCAGGCCGGCGCCGGGATCAGCACCCGGTCCTTGGGACCGAACAGGGTGAAGCAGGCGTTGAAGATCGACTGCTTGCTGCCCGAGCTCACGATGAGATGGTCGGGATCCACGGGGCGGCCGCCCGACATCCGGCTCAGCTGTCCCGCGATGCCGCTGCGCAGCTCCGCGATCCCCACATTGGGCGGGTAGCGCGTCATGCCCTTCTGGGTCGCTTGGATCCCGGCCTGCGCGGCAGGGGCGGGGGTATCGAAGTCGGGTTCGCCAACGCTGAGGTCGTACACCTCTTCGCCGGCGGCCCGGCGGCGCTTGGCTTCGGTGCTGATGGCGACGGTTTCCGAGGCCTTCAGATTCTGTACGTTGGGTGACAGCGGATCGGGCATGCGGCTTCCACAAGTGGTGAAGGGGGATCGTGAGGGAGAAGATTCTCCGCCGACGTCGGGGAAGTCAACCGGGCTTGGCGCGTGCGGCGGGCGGTCTTAGGTTGGGCGCACTCATACGCGAGGCTCACGTTGGCGGCCCACGATCAGCTGCACCTTTCCCCTTCCATTAGTGCCGCGGTCGAGCGCCTGGGCTGGCGGCTCGACGATCCCGCGCTCCGCGAGGCGGCGCCGACCGCCGCCCGGGGGCACAACCTGGTCGTCGCGGCTCCGCCCGCGCCCGCGTACGCCGTCCCCGCGCTCGCGGGGCTGTTGAGCCGGCTGGGCCCCGAAGTCCGCGGCCTGCTGCTGGCGCCGGAGGCGCAGCTCGCCGAATGGGGCGGCCTGGTGACCGCCATCGGCGGCGAGGCGCTCCGGATCCAGGTGGCTCGGGGCACCGCCCGCGCGATGCGGCGACTGAAGGCGGCCGAGGTGGACCTGCTCGTCGCGTCACCGGAGACCGCGTCGGCGCTGCAGCAGCGCTCCGCGCTCGCCCCCGAGTCCATCGGCGCGATTTTCCTGGCGTGGCCCGAGCAGTGGGAGCAGAGCGAGGCCCTGGCGCCGCTGATGCAGGACCTCGGCAAGGACGCGCAGCGGATCGTCTTCACCGCCGCCCCCGAGCGGACCACCGACCTGGTCGAGCGCTACGCGCGGCGAGCGTTGACGGTGGGCATGCCGTCGCCGGAGACGCCCGCGCCCGCGGTGGCGGGGCCGGTGAGAACGGCGGTGGTGTCGTGGGATCGCCGAGCCCATGCGCTGGCGGATCTGCTCGAGGTGATGGATCCGGCCTCGGCCGTGGTCTGGACCGCCGACCGGTCGCGCCATGGCGACATCGGCCGGGTGCTGCCGATCGGGGACGCCGCCGTGCAGGTCGTCACCGGCGACGCGCCCAAGGCGGCCGTGGTGCTCGCCTTCGATCTCCCGTCCCCCGAACGACTGCGCCAGCTCCTCTCCGCCGGCGAGGTCGTCCTGCTCGCCCCGCCGGGTACCGAGGCATACATCGAGCGCACCGCGTCGCCGCGGCGGCCGGTCCAGCTGCCGGGCCTGGTGGACACGATCACCGCGGAGTCGGCGGCGCGCCGGGCCACCATCGTGCGTGCGATCGAGAGTGCGCGGCCCGAAGCGGCGGTCCTGACGCTGGCGCCCCTCTTCGAGCGGTACGACCCCGCGGCGGTGGCCGCCGCGCTGTATCAGCTCTGGATCGGCTCCGCCGCGGCCGCCCCACCGCCCGCTCCCGACGCTGCCGCGACGGCCAAGGTGTACGTGGGGATCGGCAAGAAGGATGGCGCCACCGTGAGCGATCTCGTCGCCGTGCTGACGAAAGACGTCCGGGTGGATCGGACCAGCATCGGCCGGGTGGAGCTGCGGGACACGTACATGCTGGTGGAGCTGCCCGGCGAGGACGCCGAGCGCATCGCCCGCGCGCTCAGCGGCACCACGATCCGGCGCAAGCGGGTGACGGCCCGGGTGGATCGGGGGCCCGCGAAGCCGATGCGCTCGTCCCGGCCGGCGAGGCCCCAGGGGAAGCGATCGGAGCGCGAATGAACTACGGCCAGCACCCCGGATGGATCGAGGTCATTGCCGGCGTGATGTTCAGCGGCAAGAGCGAGGAGCTGATCCGGCGGGTCCGGCGCGCGATCATCGCCCGCCGGCGGGTGCAGGTGTTCAAGTCGCACCTCGATGCCCGCTACGCCGGCCTCTACAGCGTGTCGAGCCACGACGGCACCGAGCTGGAGGCCACGCCGGTGGACTCGGCCGCGGAGATCTTCCGCCTGGTGCGGGCCGGGACGCAGCTGGTGGCGATCGACGAGGCCCAGTTTCTCGATCCCGAGATCGTGATGGTGGCCACCGAGCTGGCGGCGCGGGGCGTGCGCGTGGTGCTGGCCGGCACCGATACCGATTTCCGGGGCGAGCCGTTCGGCGCGATGGGCGAGCTGATGGCGATCGCGGAAATGGTGGACAAGCTCCAGGCGATCTGCGTGGTGTGCGGCGATCCCGCCTGCCGCAACCAGCGCCTGCTGGACGGGAAGCCGGCGCGCTACGATTCGCCCACCATCATGGTCGGGGGCCGCGAGAGCTACGAAGCGCGATGCCGGCATTGCCACAAGGTGCTGCGGAAGGACGAAGACCAGACGCGGCTGTTGTAGAGTTGGGCCGCAGATGGGCGCCCGCGATGGATGGGGCCGCGGATTACGGGCGGGCGATTGGGGCCGCAGATGAACGCAGATGAACACAGAAAGGGATGATGTTCTATCCGGATCCCCGTCAACCTATTGTAGTGAGCCGGATCTGTTTCACCTTTAATTCCTGCGTTCATCTGCGGCCCTGCAAGAGCGTTGGGTGAAGTAGGTTGATAACGATCCGGACAGATTCCACCATCCCCTTCTGCGTTCATCTGCGTTCATCTGCGGCCCTGTAAAGCCAGATCCGACTCCACAGAACCTGCCGCAACTCCCGTCGCGTGTTTTACGGTGGTCGATCTGCATTCATCTGCGCCCCCTCGTTGTCCCCCCAACCAGGAACCGATAAGTTCTCCGCCATGCTCCAAGTGGCGCTCACCGGCAATATCGCGGCCGGCAAGTCGGCCGTGGCCGCGCTGTTCCAGCGGTGGGGCGCGACGATCATCGACGCCGACGCGATCGTGCGCGAGCTGCAGCAGCCGGGCAGTCCGGTGCTGGCGAGGATCGCGGAGCGGTTCGGATCATCGGTGCTGCGATCGGACGGCTCGCTCGACCGTCCGCGCTGCGGCGCATCGTGATGGACCAGGCGGAGGAGCGCGAAGCGCTCAACCGGATCGTGCACCCGGCCGTGGAACACCGCCGGAGAGCCCTGCTGGCCGAAGCCCGATCGCGAGGCGACCGGATCGTCGTCAGCGACATCCCGTTGCTCTTCGAGACGATGGACCCCGGAGCGTTCGACGCGATCGTCCTGGTGGACGCGCCCGAAGAGGTCCGGCTCCAGCGCCTGATGGCGCAGCGCGGGCTGGGCGAGGACGAGGCGCGGGGCATGATCGCGGCGCAGATGCCGGCGCGGGAGAAGCGCGATCGCAGCGACTTCGTGATCGACAACACGGACGATCTGGCCGCACTGGAACGCGCGACCGAACGGGTGTGGCACGCGCTCCGATCACGCGCTTGACCTCGACCGCGTCTCCGCCTATCCTCCCACCCGCCACTACTGGACGGAGCCCTCCGTGTCCAATGTCCCGGACAATCTGGTCTACACCAAGGAACACGAGTACGTCGCCACGACCGACGATCCCGGCGTCGTCCGCATCGGCATCACGGACTACGCGCAGGGCGAGCTGGGCGACGTCGTCTTCGTGAACCTGCCCAAGCCGGGCGACAGCGTGGACGGCCACCAGTCCTTCGGCACGATCGAGGCGGTGAAGGCGGTGTCCGAGCTGTACGCGCCGCTCGCGGGCCAGGTCGTGGCCGTGAACGGCGCGCTCGAGGCCGATCCCGCGGTGGTGAACCGCGATCCCTATGGCGACGGCTGGATGATCACGCTCAAGGTGAAGAACCCGAAAGACCTCGAGAACCTCCTCTCGGCGTCGGCCTACCGGGGTCACATCGGGGAGTGACCCGAGTCGTGGGGATCGCGGACGTGAATCTGAATCGGAATGCAGGTGACGGCAGGCTTTCGGCGATGCCCCGGGGTCGTGTCCTCGGGGCATTTTTGTATCCCGCTCCACACACAGGCTCAACACAACATGACCACGGTCCGCACAGCGTCCGCTACCCCCGAGCTCCACGTCCTCCACCCGAGCCATTTCGCCTATCGGCATATCGGCCCCCGCCGCTCCGACGTAGGCGAGATGCTGGCGGTGGTCGGGTACGACTCGATCGAGGCCTTCATCGACGCGGTCGTCCCGGAGGAGATCCGGCTCCGCCGGCCGCTCGCCTTGCCACCGGGACGGAGCGAGCGCGAGGTGCTCCAGGCGCTGCGCGGACTGGCCGGCATGAACCGGGTGTTCCGCTCTTACATCGGCATGGGCTACGCCGGCTGCTTCACCCCGCAGGTGGTCCAGCGGAACGTGCTGGAGAATCCCGGCTGGTACACCGCCTATACGCCGTACCAGGCCGAGATCTCGCAGGGCCGGCTGGAGGCGCTGCTGAACTTTCAGACGGTCGTGTCGGATCTGACCGGGCTCGAGATCTCCAACGCGTCGCTGCTCGACGAGGCCACCGCCGCCGCGGAGGCGATGGCGCTGACGCTGGCGGTGAGCAAGGTGACAGTCGGATCCGGTCTACCTGGTGGACGAGTACTGCCATCCCCAGACGCTCTCGGTGGTGCAGACACGCGCGGAGGCCCGCGGCATCCGGGTGGTGGTGGGTGAGCCCGAGACCTTCACCTTCGAGCCCGGCGTGATCGGCGCGCTGGTGCAGTACCCGGCCACCGACGGGGCCGTGCGCGACTTCCGCTCGCTGGCGGAGCGGGCCCACGCCGCCGGCGCGCTCGTCACCGCGGCGACGGACCTGCTCGCGCTCACCGTCCTCACGCCGCCCGGCGAATGGGGCGCGGACATCGCGATCGGCAACAGCCAGCGGTTCGGCGTGCCGATGGGATACGGCGGTCCGCACGCGGCGTTCTTCGCCACCCGCGAGGCCCACAAGCGGTTCATGCCCGGCCGCATCATCGGCGTCTCGCGCGACCGCGACGGCCGGCCCGCGCTCCGCATGGCGCTGCAGACCCGGGAGCAACACATCCGCCGGGACAAGGCGACGAGCAACGTGTGCACCGCGCAGGTGCTGCTCGCGGTGATGGCGAGCATGTACGCCGTCTACCACGGGCCGGGCGGGCTCCGCCGCATCGCGGAGCGGGTTCACACCCGCGCGGTGCTGCTGGCGAACGCGCTGCGCCGGCTGCGCTACCGGATCGTGCACGAGAATTACTTCGACACGCTCTGCGTCGAAGTCCCGGAGTGGGCCCTGCCCCGCCTGCTGGACGCGGCCCGCGTGCGCCAGATCAACCTGCGCCCGCTGCCGCCCACCCGGCTCTGCATCGCGCTCGATGAGACCGTGACCCTCGGCGACCTCGCCGACCTGATCGCGGTCTTCTCGCTGAACGAGGCCCTGCCGTTCATGCTGGACGACATCGGGGTCAAGTCGGAGCGGGGCATCCCGCCCCAGCTCGCGCGCACCTCCTCGTTCCTCGATCATCCGGTCTTCCACCGGCACCATTCGGAGACCGAGATGCTGCGCTACATCAAGCGTCTCGAGGCCCGGGACCTCTCGCTCACCTCGGCGATGATCCCGCTCGGCTCCTGCACCATGAAGCTGAACGCGACGACCGAGATGATGCCGGTGAGCTGGCGGGAGTTCAACCGCCTGCATCCCTTCGCGCCGCGCGACCAGGCCGCGGGCTACGAGCTGATGTTCAGCCAGCTCGAGTATCAGCTCGCGGAGATCACCGGCTTCTCGGCGGTGTCGCTCCAGCCCAACGCCGGCTCGCAGGGCGAGTATGCCGGCCTGCTGGTGATTCGCGCCTACCACCGGTCGCGGGGCGAGACCCACCGGACCACGTGCCTCATTCCCCAGTCGGCCCACGGCACCAACCCGGCGAGCGCGGTCATGGTCGGCATGCAGGTCGTGCCGGTGAAGAGCGACGCGCACGGCAACATCGACCTCGCCGACCTCAAGGCGAAGGCGGCGGCGCATCGGGACACGTTGGCGGCGCTGATGATCACCTACCCCAGCACGCACGGCGTGTTCGAGGGATCGGTGCGGGAGATCTGCCGGGTGGTCCACGAGCACGGCGGCCAGGTGTACATGGACGGCGCCAACATGAACGCGCAGGTGGGCCTCTGCCGCCCGGGCGACATCGGCGCGGACGTGTGCCATCTCAACCTGCACAAGACCTTCTGCATTCCCCACGGCGGCGGCGGGCCGGGCATGGGACCGATCGGCGTGATGAAGCATCTCGCGCCGTTCCTGCCCGGGCATCCGATCGTGGACCTGGGTCACGCGCAGGCGTGCGGCACCGTCTCGGCCGCGCCGTGGGGCAGCGCCGCGATCCTGCCGATCTCCTGGGCCTACATCGCCCTGATGGGGTACGACGGCCTCGCGGAGGCGACCAAGATCGCGATCCTCAACGCGAACTACATCGCCCGGCGGCTCAAGGGGTATTACGAGGTGCTCTACTCGGCGCCCAACGGATTGGTGGCGCACGAGTGCATCATCGATACCCGGCCGTTCAAGGCCTCGGCCGGTATCGACGTAGAGGACATCGCCAAGCGGATCATCGACTACGGCTTCCACCCGCCGACGGTCTCGTTCCCCGTCGCCGGGACGCTGATGATCGAGCCGACCGAGAGCGAGTCGAAGGAGGAGCTGGACCGCTTCTGCGACGCGATGATCTCCATCCGGGAAGAGATCCGGGAGATCGAGGACGGGCGCGCCGGCCGGGAGGTGAACCTGCTCACCAGGTCGCCGCACACGATGGAGCAGGTCATCTCGGACGCGTGGGACCGTCCCTACCCCCGCGAGCGGGCGGCGTATCCCAGCCGCGCCGTGCGGGAACACAAGGTGTGGCCCACCGTCGGGCGGATCGACAGCGCGTTCGGCGACCGGAATCTGGTGTGCGTCTGCCCGCCGATGGAGGCCTATGCCGAGTGAGGCGGTCGCCACGGTTGCCACGTGGCGGCTGTGGCTGGATCTCGCCGGACGGCCGGGCTGGGAGAACATGGCGCTCGACCAGGCCATGCTCGACCGGGCGGGGCGCGGGGAAACCTGGCTCCGGCTCTACCGCTGGGCTCCGCACTGCCTCTCGTTCGGCCGCCACGAGCCGGCGTTACGCCGCTACGACCGCGCGCGCATCGAGTCACTCGGACTCGACGTGGTGCGCCGGCCGACCGGCGGCCGCGCGGTGTGGCATGCCGAAGAGCTGACCTACGCCATCGCGGCGCCCGCTGATGAGCTCGGCGGACTGCGGCAGGCGTATCACGAGATTCACGCGATGCTGCTCGACGGCTTCGTTCGGCTGGGAATCGCCGGTGAGCTGGCGCCGGCCGGACGGCCGGTCGGACCGGCCGCGGGCGCCTGCTTCGCGTCCCCAGCCGGCGGTGAGATCATGGTCGGAGGACGGAAGGCGGTCGGCAGTGCCCAGCTCCGGGAGGGCGCCGGCCTGCTGCAGCACGGTTCCATCCTGCTGGCCGGACGGCAGGATGTGGTGCACGCGGTCACGCGCGGCGAGTGCCCGCCCGACCTGGCGGGCTCGCTCACGGAATACACTGGAACGGACCTCGACCCCGGGCGGGTAGCAGAGGCGGTCGCCGCTGCCGCAGTGGACCGGTGGGACGGAGAATGGATGCGGCCCGACGACTGCGCGGGTCTCCTGACCGAGGCGGCGGCCTACGAGGCGCGGTTCCGGTCCCCCGAGTGGACCTGGAGGGCCTGAGGCCGCCGAGCCGTTCGTTCCCGCCTCCCCCCGTTTTACATTCTGTTGGTCTCCCTTCCATCGTTCGACCCGGAGCTCCCGTGAACACCTGGACGGTCAGGTTCGTCCTCGCCGCGGCTCTTGCCGTCGCGTATGTCGCCCGACCCGGCGTGGCCGTGGGGCAGCGCCCGTCCTCCGGCGTCGTAATCGTCACCGGCCAGCAGGCCGGGATGCCGATCCCGACCCTGATGGAGGGCGACCAGGAGGGTGCGGCGAATTTCGAGATCGCGGATCACCTCTTCCTCCGGCTCGCCAACCTGGGTCCTGGCCTGGTGACCGCGGGGGACCGTGGTTTCGTACCGCGGCTCGCCCGGAAGTGGATCCGGCGGGATTCTCTCACACTGGCGTTCGAGCTGGATCCACGCGCGCGCTGGCACGACGGCGCGCCGGTCACGGCCCGCGACGTCGTCTTCACCTATCGGCGCGCGCGGGACTCCACCATCGCCCCCCGCCTGGCCACCGCGACCCGTCGCATCGCCGCCGTCGAGGCGACCGGCGAGCGTGAAGTGGTATTCCGATTCAAAGAGGTGTACTCGGAGCAGCTCTACGACGCGACTTATCACGTCGCCATCCTGCCGGCGCACCTGCTGGAACGGCTGCCGCCCACGGCGGACGCCTGGGCCTCGTTCGTGGCGCAGCCGGTAGGGAGTGGCCCATATCGGTGGGTACGCCGGGAGGAGCAGTTCATCGAGCTGGCCGCCAACCATGACTTTTTTCTGGGCCGGCCCGGCATCGAGCGGGTGATCGTCCAGGTAGCGACAAGCCCCGAAGCGCGACTCAACCTGTTGCTGGCGGGTGAGGCTGACGCGATGGACAACATCCCGCCGCCGATAACCAACTACGGGCGGGTGCGCGCTACGCGGCACCTGCGCACGGTGGAAGTGCCGTCGCCCAACCTCGGCTATCTCCTGTTCAACCAGCGCGACCCGAAGGATCGGGAGAAGCCCCATCCGATCCTCACCGACCGTGACGTGCGCCGTGCGCTGGTGCTGGCCCTCGATCGCAACCTGCTGGTACGCGCGGTGCTCGGCCAGTACGGCAGCGTCCCCTTCGGACCGGTGTCGGCCCAGCTCTGGATCCGCCACGGCGCCCCCACGCCGGCCCGCCAGGACCAGGCCACGGCCCGGCGTCTGCTCGCCGGGCGCGGCTGGGTGGATCGTGATGGAGACGGCGTCCGGGAGAATCGCAGCGGCGCTCCGCTCTCGCTCGACCTTCAGGTCATGGCGTCGAGTCCGAGCCGCGTCCAGATGGCGGTAATGATTCAGCAGCAGCTGCAGGCAGGTCGGGGTGGACGTGAAGCTGGCACGCTTGGAGCCGAAGGTGTGGTTGGCGCAGCGTAAGAAGGGCAACTTCGACATGCAATTTCTCCGCCGCGGGCCTCGACCCGACCCCGAGTGGCCTCGTCTACAGCTGGTCGTGCCACGGCCCCGGAAACGTCGGTCGCTACTGCGACCCCGCGCGCAGACTCGTTGCTGTACAGAGCGATCGCCGCCCGCACCGCGGATCGCGAGGCGTGGCACGCCTTTCTCCGCCGGGTGGAGGAGAACGCACCGGCCGCCTTCATCTACTCGCAGACCTACGTGTACGGTGTGAGCAGGCGGTTCCGCGACGTGGTCATTCGCCCGGAGTCGTCCTGGATCGACCTCTGGCGCTGGTCGGCGCCCAGGTCCTGAGTTGAGCGCCTGGCTGCTCAGGCGGATAGTCCAGGCGATCGTCACCTTCGCGATCGCCGTGGTGCTGATGTTCGTGCTCATGCGCCTCGCGCCGGGCGACCCGATCTCGCCGACGGAGGATCGGCCACTCACTCCGGCCGAGTTGGCCCGGCTCAGAGCCCTGTACGGTCTCGACCAGCCGATCTATCAAGCAGTTTCTGACCTTCCTGGACGGCGTGGCCCGCGCCGACCTCGGCATCTCGATCGAACACAAGCGGCCGGTCACCGCTTTGCTCGCCGCACGCATCGTCCCCACCCTGCTGCTCGGCGGCACCGCCATCCTGCTCAACTTCACCGTCGGACTATGGCTCGGCGTCCGCCAGGCGGTGCGACGAGGCAGCCGGGAGGACCGCGTCCTGACGTTCCTCTCGCTCGCGGGCTACGCCACGCCGTCGTTCTGGCTCGGCCTCGTGCTCGCCTGGCTGGTGGGGATCAAGCTGGGATGGCTGCCGGTCGCGATGATGAGGAGCCCGCTCCTCTCGCCGGAGCGACCCGTGGATCGTGCGCGCACTCGATATCGGCGCGCACCTGATCCTGCCGGTCCTGACGCTCTCCGCCGTGACCATCGCGGGGACGATGCGGTACCAGCGGGCCGCGATGCTCGAGGTCCTCCGTCTTCCTTATATAGGGACCGCCCGGGCCAAGGGGATCAGCGAGCGGGCCGTGGTCTGGCGCCACGCGTGGCGCAACGCGCTCTTCCCCATCATCACCCTGTTCGGGCTGTGGCTGCCGCTGCTCGTCACGGGATCGGTCTTCGTGGAGATGGTGTTCGCCTGGCCGGGGCTCGGCTCGCTGGCGTCGGAGGCGGTGTTCAACCGGGACTACCCGCTGGTGATGGGCGCCTCGCTCATGACCGCGGGGATGGTGGTGACGGCGAGTCTCGTCACCGACATCGCCTACGCCGTACTGGATCCACGGGTGCGCCACTCGTGACGCCGATGCTGGACGCGGTAGCGCGCGCATGGCGCGATCCGCGCGGGCGCGCGGGCGGCCTGATCCTCGTGGCGCTGGCGGCCGCCGCCGTCATCGGTCCCTTCTTCCTCCCCGATCCGGTCGTCCAGCCCTGCGTCCTCGAGTGTCGTAACCTGGGCCCCAGCCTCGCGCATCCCTTCGGAACCGACGATCTGAGCCGCGATGTGCTCTCCCGCGTGGCGAACGGCGGCCGCATCTCGCTCGCGGTGGCCGTGCTCGGCGTGGGATTGTCGCTGTCGCTCGGCGCGATGGTCGGCCTGGTGGCCGGCTACTGGGGCGGCCCAGTGGATGCCGCGCTGATGCGCGTCGTGGACGCGGCGCTCGCGACCCCGCGGCTGTTCCTGTTGCTGCTGGTGCTGGCGGTGCTCGAGCAGGTGCCGGTGGGCATCCTCATCCTCATGATCGGCGCCACCGGCTGGTTCGGCGCGAGCCGCCTGGTGCGCGGCGAGGTGCTCCGCCTGCGCGAGGAGTCGTACGTCCGCGCCGCCGAAGCGCTCGGGGCCAGCAGGCGCCGAGTTATCTTCCGCCACCTGCTGCCGAACACCGCCGGTCCGCTGCTGGTGGCGGCCACGCTCGGCGTGGGCGACGTGATCCTGCTCGAAGCGGGCCTCTCGTTCCTCGGGCTCGGCGTGCCGCTGCCGAAGCCCTCGTGGGGCGGGATGATCCTCGACGCCAAGCCGGTGCTGTTCGTCGCGCCGTGGGCGGGGATCTTTCCCGGCCTCGCCATCATCATCACCGTGCTCTCCGCCAATCTCTTCGGCGACGCCCTCCGCGACGCCGTGGATCCCCGAGGCGCATGACCCGAGTCCTCGACGTCGAGCAGCTCCGCGTCTCCTTCCCCGACGGTGGGCGAGGCCGGGTGCAACCGGTCGACGGCGTCAGCTTCTCGCTCGAGCGCGGGGAGACGCTCGCGCTCGTCGGCGAGTCCGGGCTGCGGCAAGAGCCTCACCAGCCTGGCGCTCCTCCGGCTGGTGCCGCCGCCGGGGCGGATCGAGGAGGGCAGCTCCATCCGCCTGGGCGACACCGACGTGCTGGCGCTCGAGGGCGACGCGCTCCGCCGGATCCGGGGCCGCCGGATCGGCATGATCTTCCAGGACCCGATGACCAGCCTCAACCCGGTCTTCACCGTGGGTGACCAGATCGCCGAAGGCGTTCGGGCGCACTTCGACGTGTCACGCGCGGAGGCGAAACAGCGGGCGCTCAAGCTGCTGGAAGAAGTGGGGATTCCCGACCCGGCCTCGCGGCTCGACGCCTACCCGCACCAGCTCAGCGGGGGCATGCGCCAGCGGGTGATGATCGCGATCGCGCTGTCGGCCGAGCCCGAGATCCTGATCGCCGACGAGCCGACCACGGCGCTCGACGTCACGGTCCAGGCGCAGATCCTCGAGGTGCTCGACCGCCTGCGCGACAGCCACGGGATGGCGGTCCTCCTCATCACCCACGACCTCGGCATCGTCGCGGGACGGGCGGACCGGGTGGCCGTGATGTACGCGGGGCAGATCGTGGAGGAGGCGCCGACGGCCCGCCTCTTCGCGCAGCCGTCGCACCCGTACACCCAGGGTCTCTTCGCGTCGGTGCCGCGGATCAGCGGTCCGGTCACGCGGCTCTCCCCGATCGGCGGGAGCGTACCGCCGCCGGGCGCGTGGCCCAGCGGCTGCCGATTCCGCCCGCGCTGCCCCAAGGCGTTCGACAAGAGCGAAGCGATGCCGCCGCTGCTGCCGGTCGGTCCCGACCACCGGATGCGGTGCTGGCTCGCGGACCGTCCCGAATGACGCTGCTCCAGGTGCGGGATCTGGTGAAGCACTACCCGGCCGGCGGACTGTTCGGCGCGTCCGCGCCACCGGTGCAAGCGGTTCAGGGCGTCTCGTTCGAGGTGGGACCGGGAGAGACGCTCGCGCTGGTGGGCGAGTCCGGCTGCGGGAAGTCCTCGGTCGGACGCACCATTCTCCGGCTGCAGGAGCCCACCGCCGGCGCGGTCACCTTCGAGGGCGCCGATCTGTTCTCGCTGGACCGCACGGCGCTTCGAAAGATGCGCCGCCGGATGCAGATCATCTTTCAGGATCCGTACAGCTCGCTCAACCCGCGGATGACCGTCGGGCGCCGCCATCGCCGAAGGGATGCAGATCCACCATCTGGCGGCGGGCAAGGAGATCGGTCGTCGGGTGGGGGCGCTGCTGGAGGAGGTCGGTCTCGACCCGGGCTACGCCGGCCGATACCCGCACGAGTTCTCCGGCGGACAGCGGCAACGGATCGGGATCGCCCGCGCGCTGGCGGTGGAGCCTTCGTTCATCGTCTGCGACGAGCCGGTCTCCGCGCTCGACGTATCGGTGCAGGCCCAGGTGCTCAACCTGCTGGCCGATCTCCAGCGCGAGCGCGGGCTGAGCTACCTCTTCATCGCCCACGATCTCGCGGTGGTGCGGCAGATCGCGCAACGCGTAGCGGTGATGTATCTGGGGAAGATCGTCGAGGAAGGACCGACCGAGACGCTGCTCCAGGCGCCTCGCCATCCGTACACCGTCGCCCTGCTGTCCGCGGTGCCCGAGCCGGACCCCGCGCGCCAGCGAGACCGCATCGTCCTCCGGGGCGACCTGCCGAGCCCGAGTCGTCCACCCTCAGGCTGCCCCTTTCACCCCCGCTGCTTCCATCCCCGCCGCGACGAGCGCTGCCGGACCGAGCCGCCGGCCCTGCGGCCGGTGGGCGGCACGCTCGCCGCCTGCCACTACGCCGAGACCACTCAGGCCGACTTGGCCCGCCCGAACTCCCTACCAGCTCCTGACCCCTCCCGCGGGGCTCGTCCTCGTGATGATGATCGACGAACACCAGGGCCTCCCGGCGCGACACCACGGCTTCCAGCGCGGCAAAGGCGTCCGGGCAGATCATCTTCCCGGTGAGACTCCGCATGCTCTCCACCGCCTCCTCCGGCGACACGCTCTGGCGGTACGGCCGGGTGGTGGTGAGCGCGTCGTAGATCTCCGCGGCACCGATCAGACGGGCGCCCCAGGGGATGTGATGCTCCTTCAGACGATCCGGATAGCCGGTGCCGTCCCACCGCTCGTGGTGATGCCGGACGAACTGGCTCACCAGGCCGAGGTGGGGCAGCGGCTCCAGGATCTGGTGACCGATGATGACGTGGCGCTTCACCTGGTCGAACTCGGTCGAGGTGAGCGGACCTTCCTTCGACAGGATGCCGTCGCCGAGGCAGATCATGCCGATGTCGTGCATCCGGCCGGCCAGGCGGACCGCCTCCACCTCGGGGTCGCTCTTGCCCAGCTCCGCCGCCAGCGACGCGGAGAGCTGCGCCACCCGGACCGAGTGGCCGGCGAGCCATGGGTCCTTGGTCTCCACCACACGGACCAGCGACTCGAGGGTCGCGAGCGCGAGGCTCTCGATCCGGGCGCGCTCCTGGCGCAGCTCACCGGTGAGGCTCGCCACTTCCTCGCAGAGGATCCGCTTGGTGGCCTGCTCCTGCAGCGTATCGCGCCGCCGGGCGATCGCGGCCACGACCGCGCGCTCCACCGCGAAGGAATCCAGCACGTCGGAGACGTAGTCCATGGCGCCGGCCTGGAGGCACCGTACCGCGGTCGCGGCGTCGTGCCCGGAGCCGGAGATGACGATGGCGAGGGACGCCTCGCGCTTGAGACAATCCTGGACGAACTCGGGGAGGTGGGCTTCCTCGATGAACGAGGCGTCGGCCACCAGCCCGCCGAACTTCATGCGGGTGAGCAGCTCGAGCGCCTCGGCGGTCGTCCGGGCCACGCTGACCTCGTGGCCGTCCGTGCGCAGATGCTCACGCAACGCGGAGTGGGCGGCTCCTTCCGGAAGGAGGAGCAGGAGTCGCGCGTTGGTCTCCGGTCTGGCGATCATGGAACGCTCCCTGGTCGTCACATTTTCGGCTGGCGATTTCGCCCGGCCGATATAGGTTGGTGCATCGTCACTACTTCGCCTTCCCATCCCGACCTGCCGCTGCTGGTCGCCGCGAATCGGGCCGCCGCGTTCGGCGTGGCGGCACGCTGGGTGCTGCACGACCTCCGAAGCCCCGCGCAGTCGCTCACCCTGCTCACCGACCTCATCTCGGATCCCGACACCGAGGTCGAAGAGATCCTGCGGGACTCGTGCACCCATCTGGCCCGCGCCCTCGACCTGCTCACCCGGGTGGTCAATCCCACGCCACCGGCTGAAGTCGGCCCGATCTCCGTCACCGAGCCCATGCGGTTCATCGCGGACCTGCACCACGCGGGGCGCACCCGGGCCCGCCTCGATCTCTCCATCCAACCGGCGCTGTCGGCCGCCTCCGGCATCGAGCGGCACCTGGAGCACGCGCTGCTCAACCTGGTCCTCAACGCGAACACCGCACTGCATGCTCAGGAGGGCGGCCTCATCCGCCTGTCGGCCGTCGGCGAGGGCGACCGGATCGTGATCGCGATCGCCGACAACGGTCCCGGGCTTCCTCCCGACATCGCCGGGTCGCTCTTCCAACGGTCCGGCTCCCGGCTCGGCCTCTTCGTCGCCCACGAGCTGGTGCGCGCGTCGGGCGGCACTCTCAGCTACGCGCCCGACTCCGAGCACGGCGCGCGGTTCGTGATCAGCCTTCCGGTGTGGCAGCGGCCGGCGGCTCGGTCTCCGGCATCGTAGGCCGGCTCCCGGTCAACAGCTCCCGCAGCAGCGCATCCCGTTCCCGCAGTGCCGCCAGCAACAGCTCCTGATTGCGCCACACTTCCTCGGCGACCCCCGCGGCGGTGCTCTGCATCCGGCGGCGGGCGGCGACGAACGGCTCCGGCAGGACGCCCTCGAAACGGCCGTCGAGATCGGCGAGGGGCTGCGCCGGGTCGCCCACCAGCTGCCGGAGCAGCGTCGAGCGGTAGCGGCGGTTCTCCTGCAGGGTGAGCAGCGCGCGGCTGGCCAGCCGGATGCTCGACTCCATGCCGTGGACATCTCCCGCGGGAACCGCCTCGCGCTGGCGCACCACCGCCTGCCGCAGCTCTTCGATCAGCCGGCACTCGCGCTCCAGCGCGAGGGTGAGGTCGGCGAAGCCCCGCAATTTGGATCCGTCGAGATCCATGGCTAGCGCCGCCCCGAATCGGCGATCTGGTCCAGCAAGTCGTCGATGATCCGCAGGGCGTCCGCGTTTACGCTGCGGGCGCGGTGGATGATCGTGGGATCGAGCGGCCCCAGCGGGACCCGCTCATCGGTGTCGGCGGACGGGAGCGACGGCTCCTCGGTCGGCTCCTCCGCGCGGCCAGGCCACCCGCTCACTCGGCACCTCCGTTCAGGCGGGACCGCAGCCGCTTGAGGGCCTGGGTCCGGATCTGGGACACCCGCGACTCCGTCACGTGCATGACTTCAGCGATCTGCCGCTGGTTCATCTCTTCGTAGTAGTACAGCGCCATCACCGTGCGCTCCTTCTCCGGCAGGCGGCCGATCGCGTCGCGCAGGATCCGCACTTCCTCCTCGCGGCCGAGCGACTCGGCGGCGTCGGTGGCATCGGCGTCCGGAATCACCTCCTGAAGCGCGGTGCCGCCCTCACGGTTGCCCGGCTCACCCTCGTACGACATCACCGTCCGGGTGCCCGTGTCGTCCCGCCACCGCCAGTAGGTCGAGACGTCGATCTCGAGCTGCGCGGCGACTTCCTCCGGCCGGGGCGTCCGTCCCAGCCGATACTCGAGCGCCGTGGTCGCGACCTGGAGCCGGCGCGCCTTCACCCGCACCGCGCGCGGGGCCCAGTCCTGGCTCCGCAGGTCGTCGAGGATGGCGCCCCGGATACGCCGCACCGCGTAGGTGCTGAACGCGAGGCCCCGGGAGAGATCGAAGCTGTCGAGGGCGCGGATCAGGCCGAAGGTGCCGGCGCTCACCAGGTCGTCCAGCTCCACGGCGCGCGTGCGGCGGCTCATTTCCCGCGCCACATGATGGACCAGGCCGATGTACAGCTCCAGCAGCTCCCGGCGAGCTTCGGGACAGGCGCGTGTCCCGATAGCGCTGCCAGAGCTCTCCCGGCATCGTTTCCTTGGCGGTCGTCGCGGTGGCGGCGTTCACGCACGGCTCCTGGTTGGGATCGCGAGCTCGAGGCAGTCGAGACTGGTTTCGCGAATGGTGTGGGCGGCCCGGGTCTCCATCACCCTCGCCAGGAAGTGGCGGGGGTCCCGGACGGCGGCGGTGACGGACGGCTCCTCGAGCAGGATCGCGGCGAGGTGCAGCTGCCGGTTGAGAAACTGCTCCGACGCGGCGGCCAGCCGGGCGAAGGCGCCCTGCCCTTCGTCCTCTCCGGCGCACCGGTTGACGACGACATCGATCGGGAGATGCGGCGCCTGCAGGCTGAGGATCTTCACCAGCGCATGCGCGTCCATCAGAGCGGTCGGTTCGGGCGCGGTCACCACGACCACGCGATCGGCACCCAGCGTCGCGGCGCGGACCACACCTTCGATCCCGGCGCCCGCGTCCACCACCACGACTTCGTACTGCCCGCAGAGCTCGACCAGGCGGCAGTGGAGCCGAGCCCGCTCCCGCGCGTCGAGCGCGTAGAGACCCTCGGCACCGGATTCGGACGGCAGCAGCCAGAGGTTGTCCGTCACCGGCTGCACCAGCTCGTCCGCCCGCACCCGCCCGCCGAGCACCGACTCGATGCTGCCGCGGACGCCCACGCCCAGAAGGACATGGAGGTTGGCGAGGTTCTGCTCCCCGTCGAGCAGCAGGACCTGGCGGCCACGCGCGGCCGCCGCGGCGGCCAGCATCACGCTGACCAGCGACTTGCCGACTCCGCCCTTGCCGCTGCCGACGACGATCCTGCAGGTGTCGCCGGTGATCTCGGTCTGCCGCATCATCTCTCCGGGGTTGCGTTGGCCTTCGCACCCCATAAAGGCAATCGGCGTACCGCGTCCGAGGCCCGAAAACGGCCTCGCGAGATCAGCGTGTAAGTGCTTGGGGAGTTACGTGTTCGGAGGGGAGTGCAAGCCTCGGCAGCGACCCGAAAATCGGCGACCCGGGAAGAACTGCCGGAAGAATTTTCCGCCGCCCGGAACGTTCTTGCCGGGTGGCGGCCGGGAAGTTTGGCTCAGCCGCCGGAGGCGGCGCGCGGCGAGTTGAGCTTGTTGCGGAGGGTCCGTTCACTGATGCCGAGCAGCCGCGCCGCGCGGGTGCGGTTGCCGCCCGTCGCGGCGAGCGCGCGCTCGATCGCGAGACGCTCCATGGCGTCCAGGTTGTAGTCGACCGCCTCCGCCGCCGCGGCTCTCGGGCACGATCGCCGGACGCTGCGGGTGGGCGGCGGCGTCCCGGATCTGCTGATCGAAGTCGGTGGGCTGGAGGGTGTTGCCCCGGCAGAGGATGACCGCCCGCTCCACCGCGTTGCCCAGCTCCCTGACGTTGCCGGGCCAGGTGTAGCGCTGGAGGATCTCCAGGGTCTCCTGACCGATGCTCGGCGGGCTCCCGCCGTGCAGCTCCGCCGAGCGGGTGACGAAATGGTGCACGAGGCGGGGGATGTCGTCGATCCGCTCCCGGAGGCTGGGGGTGTGGATCGGGACGACGTTGAGCCGATAGTAGAGGTCGCTCCGGAACCGCCCCTCGTCCACTTCCCTCTTGAGGTCGCGGTTGGTGGTGGCGATGAGCCGGACGTCCACCTGGATCGGCTGATGCCCGCCGACTCGCTCGAACTCCTGCTCCTGGATCACCCGGAGCAGCTTCGACTGGAGGTCGAGCCGCATCTCGGAGATCTCGTCGAGGAGCAGCGTCCCGCCGTGCGCTCGCTCGAAGGCGCCCGCCGACCGGACCGTGGCCCCCGTGAACGCGCCCTTCTCGTGGCCGAAGAGCGCGCTCTCGACCAGCCCCTCGGGCAGCGCCGCGCAGTTCACGGTGATGAAGGGCTCGTCGGCGCGGGGGCTCTGGTCGTGGATGGCGCGGGCGAACAGCTCCTTGCCGGTGCCCGATTCGCCCTGGAGCAGGACGGTGGCGCGGGACGCGGCCACGGTACTCACGACTTCCATCGCCCGGCGGAACGGCTCGCTGTCGCCGATCAACGACCGGCTGCCACGGATCTTCACGATCTCGCGGCGGAAGGTCTCGTTCTCCCGGCGGAGCCGGACGACCTCCAGCGCCTGCCGCACCGCGATATCCAGGGTCTCCGCCTGGATCGGCTTGGTGAGGTAGTCGATCGCGCCCGACTTGATGGACATGACCGCGTGCTCGATGCTGGAATACCCCGTCATGATGATGACGGGGATCTTGTACCCTTCCTTGTCCAGCTGGGCGAGGAGGTCGAGGCCGGTGAGACCGGGCATCCGGTAGTCGGCGATGATGAGGTCCACCGGCGTGCGCGCGATCACGCGCATCGCCTCCTCCACGCTCGACATCAGGATGGGCCGGTGGCCCGCCTTGGTGAGGGTGTGCTCGAGGATGACGCCGACGGCCGGTTCGTCATCGATACAGAGGATGGACGCAGTCACATGCTCGCCGCCTTAAGTGCCAGGGCCCGGAAGGGCACACGAATGCACAAAATAGCGCTTCCTGTAACCGCCGCCATTGGAGGGAGGCCCCGCCCCCGTATTTCGGCCTTCCGGTCCGTCACCCGGAGCGTAATTTCCAAGTTGCTGACTCCGTTCGAGTTGTCCAGTGCCCTCTAGGGTACACACCCTAGACCGGGCGCTGCAGCCTCAAGTCGCAGGGGGGGCTGGCCGATACCTTCCACATGCCGATATTCGTGACGATGGCCTTCTCTCACGAGTCCGAACAGCCGGGCAGGACCGACGGCGACGAGACCTCCGGAAGCGATCCTCTCGTCCCCGGTGACGACGGGGTTCCGGACGGCATCACGCCCGAGCGCCTCCAGCAGATCATCCGGCGGCTCGAGAGCGGCTTCTACGACAGCCCGGAAGTGCGGGAGCAGATCGCCCGCCGGGTGCGGAAGGAGCTGGACGAGTGATCCGCGCCAAGGTGCAGCGCCCCGCCATCCTGGTCATCGACGACGAGCCGATGGTGCGCCGTACCGTCGCCCGACTGCTCGAGCGCGCCGGGTACGAGGTGCACCAGGCCGCCAACGGCCTCGAGGCGATGGAGCTGGTGCGCGACCGGCACTTCGACGCCGCGATCTGCGATCTCCACCTCGGCGCGACCAGCGGGGCGAGCCTCTGCGAGCAGATCTGGCTCATCGCGCCGGAGCTGGCGGGCCACATCATCGTCTCCAGCGGCGACCTCACCGGTGAAGGCGTGGACGAGCTGGTCCAGCGCGCCGGAGTTCCCGCGATGCCCAAGCCGTTCACCGGATCCGATCTGCTCCGCGCCGTCGCCGCCATCTGCCCCGTCCCGGCGATGCCCTCTCAGCCGGAGATGCGCAAGCAGGCTTCGTAGTCCGCTCTCCACTATCTTCCGCTACTGCTTCCCGCTTGATCCGCAGCCACAATCGAGAGTCTCTGATGGAACGACAGCTCATCTCCAGTGGAGCGCCGTGGGAGCCCATCGTCGGCTATTCCCGGGCGGTCCGGGTCGGTAACGCCGTTCACGTCTCCGGAACGACCGCCACGGGACCCGACGGCAAGGTCGTCGGCGCCGGCAACGCCTACGAGCAGGCCGCGCAGACCCTTCGCAACATCGAAGCGGCCCTGCAGCGCGCGGGCGCCTCGATGGGCGACGTCGTCCGCACCCGCATGTACGTCACCGACATCTCCCGCTGGGAGGAGTTCGCGCGAGCCCACGGCGAGGTGTTCGGCACCATCCGCCCGGCGACCAGCATGGTCGAGGTTCGGCGGCTCATCTCGCCGGACATGCTGATCGAGATCGAAGCCGACGCGGTGATTCCATGACGCCGGTCGAGGCCTTCCAGACCCTCGACCTCCGGGTCGGGCGCGTACTTCGGGCCGAGCCGAACGAGCGGGCACGGAAGCCGTCGTACAAGCTCTGGATCGATTTCGGGGAGCTTGGGGAGAAGACATCGAGCGCCCAGCTCAGGGCGCTCTACGGGCGGAAGAGCTCGTGGGCCGGCAGGTCATCGCCGCGGTGAACCTGGGGTCGCGGAACATCGCGGGGTTCACCTCGGAGGTGCTGGTGCTGGGGCTTCCCAGCGAGGCCGGCGAGGTCGTGCTGCTGGCGGCCGAGCGCGACGTGCCGCTGGGCGGGCGAGTCTACTAGGGCGCCGCCTCGCCGACGGCCGGCCGCAGCACCATGCCGGTCACCGCGCCGTCTTCCGCCAGGGTCCACTCGAGCAGCATCTTGTGGCTCGACCGGTCGAAGGTGGAGGTGCGGCTGTAGATGCGGACCGGCGTTCCGGCCTCCACCTTCTCATCCACCTGGCCTCGCTCCTGCCCGAGCCGGGTGACCGCCTGCCCCGCGAACGAGGCGAGGTCGGACACGCTGCCGAAGGTCTGGCGCATGTCGGGCGAGAAGCGGTCCCACAGCTTCTGGTACTGGCTGCCGTAGAGCCACGCCGTATACTGGCGCCCCAGCTGCAGCATGCTGGTGGTCTGGGAATCACCCCGGGGGCCGCAGGCCGAGAGGGCCGCCGCCAGGGCGATGCCATGGATCCATCCGCGCATCGGTCGTTCCTCGGGTCTGCTGTGCGCCGGTCTCCATCATCACGGGAGCGGAAATGCGGGTCTACATCTCCGTCGACATGGAAGGGGTGGCCGGTGTGGTCCACGAAGACCAGACCGACCCCACCGATCCCCGGCATGCAGGAGAGTATAACCGCTTTCGCCGGCTCATGACCAGCGAGGCGAACGCCGCCGTGGAAGGCGCGCTGGGCGCCGGGGCCACGCGGGTTCTGGTCAACGACAGCCACTGGCAGATGCGGAACCTGCTCGCGGAGGAGCTGCACCCGTCCGCGGAGCTGCTGAGCGGGGGACCCAAGCTGGGGTCGATGGTGGAAGGCGTCGAGCTGGGATTCGACGCGGCGATGTTCGTCGGCTATCACGCGATGGCGGGCACGAAGCACGCGGTGATCGATCATACCTACACCAGCATCGTCCACGAGGCGCGGCTGAACGGAAAGCCGGCGGGCGAGCTGGCCATCAACGCGGCGCTCGCCGGCAGCCACGGCGTGCCGGTCGTCCTGGTGAGCGGCGACCAGGCGCTCGCCGCCGAGGCGAAGGCGCTCCTGGGCGACGGCGTGGAGGCGGTGATCGTGAAGCAGGCGGTGGGCCGGTTCGCCGCGCGGAGCGTGTCACCGGCGGAATCGTGCCGCCTGATCCGCGAGGGTGCCGCCGCGGCGCTCCGCCGGAAGCACCAGCCGCTGGTGCTGGAGCGGCCGGTACGGCTGGAGGTGGAGTTCGCGCTGACGCAGATGGCAGACATGGCGGAGCTGGTGCCGGGATCGGTGCGCACGGGGGGACGGACCCTGGAGTACCGGCACGACGACTATCGGGAGGTGTTCCGGGCGTGGCGGGCGTTGTACAACCTGGCGGCGGTGCAGTGATCTGTGTTGTCTCCTGAGCGAAGCCCAACCTCCACCGACACGACGCGCCGCACGTCGATCGGCATGCCGACCTGACACCCGGTGGCCGAGTCTTCCGCCGGCTGGCCCACCACTCTCGCGCTGACCCCGTCACGCAGCAGCGATGCCGGCGCCTGCCCCGGCTGCAGCTCGTAGCGATATCCGTTCGACGCCTCGAGCTGCCAGCACCCGTCGTCCACCTCGAGGAAATGCACCGTCCCACTGAGGTGCAGCTCGCCGGTCCCGCTGTCAGTGGACAGCGAGCACCGGTTTCCCGTGCCGGTCGCGAGGAGGACCAGCGGCAGGAGGGAGCCGTGGAGCGCGCGGCCGGCGCTCATGCCTCGGCCCGTGGCAGGAGGTCGAGCAGCTCCTGCACCTCCGCCACCAGCTCATCCGGATGGAACGGCTTCTGGATGAACGGCACGGTCGGATCGAGCAAGCGGCGGCGGGCGAGCTCGTCGCCGGTGTGGCCCGACATGTAGAGCACCAGCAGGCTGGGATGCGACTTGCGGAGCCGCTCGCTCAGCTCGCGGCCATCCATCCGGGGCATCACCACGTCGGCCAGGACCAACGCGATCTTCCGTTCCACGTCGGCCGCCACGACCTGGAGGGCGGCCTCGCCGTCCTCTGCTTCCAGCACGGCATAGCCGTAGAACTCCAGCGCGCGTCGCGCGAGCGCGCGGACCATCGGCTCATCATCCACCACGAGAACTGTCTCACTGCCGCGCCGCAACGGCGGGGAGGCCATGGCCGCGCTTCCGACGCTGGCCCGTCCGGAGGCCTGCGGCAGGTAGATGTGGAAGCTGGAGCCGTCCGTCGGGCTGCTCTCGGCCCACACGTACCCGTTCGACTGCTTGACGATCCCGTAGACCGTGGCGAGTCCGAGGCCGGTTCCCTTGCCCACCGGCTTAGTGGTGAAGAACGGCTCGAACACCCGCTCGAGCGTCGCCGCGTCCATCCCCACGCCGGTGTCCTTGACCGTGATCCTGGCATACATACCGGGGCGGATCTCGATGCCCGGATAGCGATCGGCGAAGGCCTTTCCCAGCCGCTCCGACGAAGTGCTGATGCTGAGCTGCCCGCCGCGCTCCATGGCGTCGCGCGCGTTCAGGGTCAGGTTGAGGATCACCTGCTCCAGCTGTCCCTCGTCCACGTAGACCAGGCCCGCGTCGGCCGAGAGATGGAACGCCACCTCGCGGTCCGCGCTCATGAGCTGGGTGATGAGCCGGCTCATCGAGGTAAGCGTCGCGTTGATGTCGAGCAGCTTCGGCTGCAGCATCTGCCGCCGGGTGAACGCGAGGAGCTGGCGCGCCATCGCCGCGCCCCGGTCCGCGGCCTTGCCGATCTCGCCCATGTCGCGCCGGGTCGTCTCCGAGAGATCGCCGGACCGGGTGACGAACTCGGTGAGGCCGAGGATCACGGTCATCATGTTGTTGATCTCATGCGCGATCCCGCCGGCGAGCTGCCCGGCGGTCTCCAGCCGCTGCGCCTGCTGCACCCGAATCTCCGCGGCGCGTTGCCGGGTGACGTCGGTGAACACGCAGACGGATCGGGCCGGACCCTCGGGCATCGTGCTCGCGGTCGCTCTGAGCCGCTTGCCGTCGGTTGCGAACTCCACGCCTTGCAGCGCGGTGCCGTCCTCCAGAGCCACATACGGCGGATCGGGGATGATGCGGAGCGGCGGGAGAATCGCGGTGAGCTGGCGCCCCAGCAGGTCGGCGCCGCCGACGATCGTCTCGAACGCCGCATTCCAGCGCTCGATGCAACCCGCCGGGTCCACCACGCACACGCCGTCGCCGATCGCCTCGAAGGTGGCGCGCCAGGCCGTCTCCGCCGCCCGCGCCTCGCGCTCGGCGCTCCGGGCCCGGAGCAGCGCCCGCACGGTCGCGAGCAGGACCAGCGGCTCGACCGGATGGGTCAGATAGCCGTCGGCACCGCTGTCGAGTCCCAGAGCCTGGCTGACCGGATCGGTGAAGCTCGCCGAGACCTGAAGCACCGGCATGTGCATGGTCCGCGGATCGGCACGCACCCGGCGGACCAGCTCGAGGCCGTCCATGCCCGGCATCCGGATGTCCACCATCAGCAGGTCGGGCAGATCGCGGGCCAGCATCGCCAGCGCGCGATGGCCGTCAGACGCTTCGGAGGACGACGTAGCCCGCCTGGCGCAGGTGCCGGCCGACCGCGTAGCGGTTGGCCTCCGTGTCGTCCACGACGAGGATGCGGGGGGCTTCAGCCATGGGCGCTCCCAGTCGCGGTCACGGCCGACATGCCGGTCGGCGGCGTGACGCGCGGCGTCCGGCAGATCCGCGGGAGGCGAACCTCGAATGTGCTGCCGACCCCCGGCGCGCTGGCGACCTCGAGGCTGCCACCCAGCAGCACGGCGAGCTTGCGGGACAGCGGCAGGCCGAGACCGGTGCCGCGAACTTTCCGCTGCAGAGGGCTGTCGATCTGGCTGAACTCCTCGAAAATCCGGGGCTGATCCTCCGCCGCGATGCCGATCCCGGTGTCGGTCACGGCGAAGACCACGGTGTCCTCAGGTCCCGGCGCCGCCGAGACCTTGATCTCGCCCTGCTCGGTGAACTTGATCGCGTTGGAGATCAGGTTGCGGAGGATCTGGGACAGCTTGCCCTCGTCGGTCGTGAGGGTGATCTCGTGGTCCGGCATCTCGAAGACGAGCGAGACCGCATCCGAGGTGAGCAGCGGCCGGCACATGCCGCGGAGCGCTCCGAAGATGTCGGAAACGGTGAAGGCGACTATCCGCATCTCGGTCTTCCCCGCCTCGATCCGGGCGAGATCGAGCAGGTCGGCCACCATGTCGGTCAGCGTGACCGCCGCCTTCTGGATCAGGTTGACCTGGATGTCCTGCTCGCCGGTCAGCTCGCCATCCATCCGCCCCAGCAGGATGCGGGTCATGTTGAGGATCGAGTTGAGCGGGGTGCGCAGCTCGTGGGTGATGCCGGACAGAAACGCGGACTTGAGCTGCGACGCCCGCGCCAGCTCGGCCGCGCGGTCGTCCAGCTCGGCATACAACGCCAGCACGCCGCGGTTGGTCTCCGCCAGCTCGGCGTTCAGCCGCTCGGTCTCCGCCTGCTGCTCGGCGAGCGTCACCAGCGCGCGGACCAGCTCCTGGTTGCGGACCTCCAGCTCGTCCAGGGAGTCGTCGGCGCGCATGGCCGCCAGCGTCCTCGTCAGCTCGGCCACCGACACCGGCTTCGGGACGCGGCCCGGAGGCAACAGCTTGCCCACCTGCACCGACGTCCCTTGGTTCGGCGTCGTGTCGATGGCGAACCGGTCGGTCAACCGCCGGGCGCCGATCAGGCCGATCCCGAGGCCGGTGGACGATTGATAGCGCCCGTCGAGGATCTGATCGAGGTGGGGGATGCCGGGTCCGTGGTCTTCCACGCGGATGAGCAGGTGGGGCTCGCCGTCGGTCACCAGCTCGAACTGGATCCAGCCGCCGTGGGCGTACTGCACCGCGTTGCGGGCCAGCTCCGAGACGACCGTGGCGAGGCGAACCTGGTCCTGGCCATCGAATCCGAGGTGCTCGGCGATCTGACGCGTCCGCCGCCGGGCGAGTACGACATCCTCACCGCGCCGAAGCTGGATACGCAGCAACGGCGTGTTCATGCCGCCTCCGCCTCGCTGAGACGGCACACGACGACGCTCGAGTCGTCCCGCGGGCGGGCGTGATCGCGATACAAGAATGGCGGCGATGATGGCGGGATCCTCGCGGATACAGACCGGGATACTGCTCCAGCTTCCAGTGCGTGGCGACACCGTCTGAGTGCAGGACGAGCAGGGCTCCGTGCGACCACGGATAGACGAACTCCTGCACCTTCCGCATCTGGTGTCCGACGGTTCCGTTGTGTGAGACGAGGCTGCGCATCCCCTGCTCGGAGACGATCACCCCGCTGATGTTGCCGATGCCGGCGTAACGGATCTCCCGGCGGTGGCGATCGACGACGGCGACCGAGACCGCCGCGCCGCGGGTACTCCGGAGACCGGCGTGCATCAGGTCGATGATCCGCTCCGGATGGATCGCCACCTGCTCGCGGAAGATCCGCACGGCCGCATGGGAGGCGTCAGCCGCCAGTGGCCCGTGTCCGAGACCGTCCGCGAGCATGATCGCGGTCCCGGTGGTCGAATCCACCGTGGTCCAGGCATCCCCGCAGGCCGATTCGCCGCGGACAGGGACAGCGAGGCCCCCAACCGCAGAGAGCGCTGCCGTTGCCGGCGGCCGAAAGCGCGCGACCAGAAGCGACAGACCAGGGCGGTGCCTTTGCCCGGAGCGGAGAAAATGGAGAAGGCATTCGCCAGGCGGCGCATCGCGCCGAAACCGCCGCCCATGGTGCCCTTGCCCGACACGCCGTCCTGGAGGGAAGCCTCCACGTCCGGCATGCCCGGCCCCTTGTCCACGCACAGCAGCTCCACCCCGGGCCCGCGCGGGTCCCTCGAGACGGCGCACCAGCAGCTCGCCCTTGCCGGCATGCAACACGACATTGGTCGCGGCCTCGGTCGCCACGATGCCGACATCGCTGCGGGCGCTCTCTCCGAGCCCGGCTTCCGCGGCGGCGCTCATGGCCACCCTGCGGGCCTCGCCGACCTGGCTTCGATCCTCGACCGCGACCGCCACGGTTTCCCCGTCGCGCATGCCTGCTCCACCTCCGTCGATCAGCGCCATCGCGCCACTTGAACCTGCGTCCCTTTCCCAACCTCGGAATGGAGGCGGAACTCGCTCATCAGCCGCCGGGCACCGCTCAGGCCCGAGTCCCAGTCCGGACCCGTGGTGTACCCGTCGGTGAGGGCGAGCATGAGGTCCGGGATGCCTGGGCCCTCGTCCTCGAACGTCATGCGCAGTCCGCGGCGGTCGTCATCGTTCACCAGCTCGATGCGGCACCGGCCGCCCCCACCGTGCTCGAGCGTGTTGCGTGCCAGCTCGCTAGCCGCAGTCACGATCTTGGTCTGATCCACCAGGCTGAACCCCAGCTCCGCCGACCAGGCCCGCCCCACCTGCCGCACCTTCACCACGTCCGCGCTGGTGCGGATGCCGAAGGTCTCATCCCGCAGCGTCGGCATCGGCCTCTCCCCGAAGCAGCGCCATCCCGCGCTCCACGTTGAGCGCGGTGCGGACGCCCGGCAGGGTGAGTCCCAGCTCTACGAGAGTGATCGCGACCGCCGGCTGCATGCCGACGAGCACCGTCTTCGCGTCGAGGATCCGGGCCATCGCCGCGATGTTGGCGATCATCCGGCCGATGAAGGAGTCCACGATCTCCACCGCCGAGATGTCGATCAGCACGCCGTGCGCGCCGGTCAGCGAGATCCTCTCGGTAAGGTCGTCCTGGAGAGTCATGGCGAGCTGGTCGTGCATGTCCACCTGGATCGTCACCAGGAGGACGTCGCCCATCTTCAGGATCGGGATCCGTTCCATGGCGATCCGGCTA
Organism: uncultured Gemmatimonadales bacterium; assembly: GCA_963720365.1. Classification (GTDB taxonomy): domain Bacteria; phylum Gemmatimonadota; class Gemmatimonadetes; order Gemmatimonadales; family GWC2-71-9; genus CAVVWJ01. The sequence goes on from CAVRFK010000010.1 coordinate 142,818, forward strand.
CTTGCGGGCGGCGGTCGGCTGCACCGACAGGCCGACCCGCGCCAGCGCCACGCTGAACGCGTCGGCCAGGGTGGCCTTGGTGATCACCGCCGAAAGGTCGACGCCGAGGTGGACGATCGTCGCGGCGATCTGGGGCCGGATCCCGCTGATGATGCATTCGGCGCCCATGAGCCGCGCCGCGGTAATGGTCTTGAGGAGGTGCTGCGCCACGAGAGTATCCACCGTCGGCACGCCGGTGATGTCGATGATGGCGACCTCGGCACCGGTTTCCACGATCCGCTGGAGCAGCGTCTCCATCACGACCTGGGTGCGGGCGCTGTCGAGCGTGCCGATCATCGGCAGGGCGAGCACGCCATCCCAGAGCTTCACCACCGGCGTGGACAGCTCGAGCATTTCCTGCTGCTGCCGCGCGATGACCTCTTCCCGCCCCTTCTGGAACACCTCGGTCGTGTAGAGACCGAGCCGGTCCAGCAGCAGGCTCGTGTTCCCGACCTCGTCGGTCAGGGCGGCCGCATCTCCGCCCAGCTCCTGACGCATCGCGTCGAAGACCGGTTGCTTCAGCGAGAAGACGAAACCGGCGGTCTCCGACGGCGTGAACCCCTTCACGGCGCGGGAGCGGGAGATGTCGGACAGCATCTCGCGGACGCCTTGCCATTCGGAACCGGTGACATCGGTGCCGGTGCCCTTGGAGGTCGCCTGCTTCAGCAGGCCGAGGAACTCCTTCGACTGCTCGCGAAGCTGCCCCTCGGACATGAGATCCCGGCGCGCGGTGACGGCACCGAGCTGCTCCTTCATCCAACGATCGAGGATCTCCGCCTCGCGGCGCTCGAGAACCTGAGGCAGACGACTACTCGTGGCGGGGCTCACGAGAACGCTCCATTAGGGAGTGAGATCGGCAACTGGGAGACCGGGAGAGGGACGCACGATTCGAGCTGGTCAAGCTCGCGCTGCAGCCATGAGGAAGGTACGGGCCCGTTGGGGGATCGGCAACCGCGGACGGCCGGGTCACGCCGAGGTCACGGGGCCTCGGCAGAGTGTGGCGCAACCTCAAGCGGCCACACTCTTTCCGGAGACCCTAATGGCGACTCGACCGCGAGTATCGTCCGTTCCCCGACGAGGAGGGGCGGAACTCCCGCCAATCGTCGCTGGAAGTCCCGCTCATGATCCGGGCGCTGCGCCTGCCCCGGCAGGTCCGAGTACTCGAGGTGGGGTGTGGCCGTGGGATCGCCCTTCCCGTCCTCGCCACGGTGCTCCGGCCCAGGCGTCTGGTCGGCCTGGATCTGGAACCCGCACTGCTCGAGCGAGCGCGAGTCCATGCCGCGGCGACTGGCACAGCGGTCGAGCTGGTGCCTGGGGATGTTCGGGCGATGCCGTTTCCCGACGAGTCGTTCGACCTGGTCATCGACTTCGGCACCTGCTACCACATCGCCCGCCCAGGTAAAGGCGCTGGCCGAGATCGAACGGGTGCTCGCGCCAGGCGGGCTGTTCGTGCACGAGACGCCGGTCAGCCAGATCCTATCCCACCCGGTGCGGGCGTTCGGCCGGCGGATGCCATGGGATCAGGCGCGCGGGTTCACCCGCGAGCGGACGGCGCTGCTCTGGACGGCGCGGCGCCGAACCCACTGGGCGGCCTGAGTCGTGGCGGCGGAGCTGTGGCTCTTCATTCCACTCGCGATTCTCAGCAACACGGCCTTTCCCCTGCCCTTCGACCCCGTGCTGGTCTGGTTCGCCGGGGGGCACAGCGCCGGGCAGGCCATCGTGTTTGCCGGTCTGGGGAGTGTATGTGCCGGGCTGGCCGGCCTGGTGGATGTGGCGGTGGCGGGAAGGGTCGGACGTCGGCTGTGGTCCGAGGGCGGGCGAGCGGGACGAGCGGGCCGATGGTTTTACCTCGCCGTGTTCCTGGCCGCGCTGCTGCCGATCCCATTCACCACCATCCGCGTGATGCTCCTGCGGATCCGGCCTCATGCCTATGCTGTACGCGGTGGTCGTGTCCGGCGGACGGCTGCCTCGCTACCTCGTCACCGTTCGTCTGTGGCAGTCACTGGCAATCCCTGCGTGGGTGGGCGCGGCGCTCGTGTTCGCGTCTGTCGCATGGATCTTGTGGCAAGCTCGCCCCAACGAGCGTACCGACGAGGCTACTGCTTGACCCAGGTGGGACGGAAGTCCTGCGTGACTACTCTCCACCATCGAGCCGACCATCTCCCCGTACGCCTCCTCGGCGTTGCGGACGGCGACGGAGGGAAGCCCGCCCGCGAGATCCACCCTGCCCACGTTGCCGTTGGCGCTGGCGCTCGACCGCCAGAGCGTTCCACCGGCGCGCGTGGACAAGAGGCGCACACTCAGCCGCGCGGAGACCGAGGCGCGGAGGCTCACATTGTCCACGCCGAGTCGCGCGCGCGGCTTCACGTCGGACACGATCAGGTCGCCCACGAACACCACCGGGATGTCTCTCGCCTCACCCAGCGCCTGCGCCAGCACCATCGGGTCGGTGCCTGCGGGATGCGCCGCGAACAGCGAGTCGGTGGGACTGAGCTCCAGCAGCTCGACACCGGGCTGGCCGGCCAGCAGCTCCTCCGCGAAGCGCTGGGTCGCCAGCGCGCCGACGCTCCGGTGCTGATCGGCCGAGGTGAAAGTCACCAGCGCCACCCGTCCATACCGCTGGAGGTCGAGCCGGGGCGGCACCTGGGCGTACTTGGCGGAGCAGGCCTGGAGGGCCAGAATGCCGCAGAGCGCGAGGGCATGCCAGGCTCGGGCCGGGCGCATGGCGTTGTGGGTCCGCATCTTGGTTCGACCGTGGCTGGGGGAACACGCCTGAGAAGCAATAGGTGCGCCAACCTGCTGGTCCCGGCTCCGGCCCCGCGATAGATTCGCCGAAGCGTCCCCGTCAGTCGCCCCCTTCGGACCGGAGCCATCCCATGCCACTCAGAGCCCATCGCGTCCGCCGGCTGGCGGCGTTGATTCCCTACGCCGGTGCGGTGCTCCTGCTGGTCGGCTGCGCCGGCATCACGCCCATCGGCGAGCTGCTCGACAACCCGGCGCGCTACGACGGCAAGACCGTGCGGGTGCAGGGCGAGGTCCAGGAGTCGGCGGGAGGCCTCGGTCTCGGCGCCTACCGGGTCAAGGACAAGACCGGAACGCTGACCGTCGTGAGCGACCAGGGTGGGCCACCCCGTCAGGGCGCCACCATCGGCGTGAAGGGACGCTTCGAGGCGCTCATCACGATCGGCCGGGAGGGTCTGGCCGTCCTCCGGGAGCAGAGCCGCTCGATACCCTGAAGCAGGTCCCCTTTCCCCCGGGGGTTGCCGTCCCCGGGGGGCCTCTGCTAACAATCTCCCTGTGGTCGTCGTTTCCAACCGGGCGGAACATGCCGCTTGACGGGTGGTACAGCCCAGGGCTGGTCGTCCTCTCCATAGTCATCGCCAGTGTCGCCTCCTACACGGCGCTGGAGCTCGCCGCCAGGATCACGGCCGCGCGAGGAGCCGAGCGTTTGGCATGGCTGGCCGGAGGCTCGGTCGCCATGGGCGTCGGCATCTGGAGCATGCACTTCATCGGCATGCTCGCCTTCCATCTCCCGATGCCGATCCGGTACGGCCTCTCCCTCGTGCTGCTCTCGGTCGTGGTGGCGATCGGCGCGTCGGCACTCGCCTTGTTCATCGCGAGCCGGCCGGCGCTGGGGCCGCTGGCACTGATCGGCGGCGCGGTCTGGATGGGCCCGGCCATCGCCGGCATGCACTACATCGGGATGGCGTCCCTCAGCGTCGAGGCGAGCCTCGGCTACTCGATCGGCCTGGTGATCGCGTCGGTGACGATCGCGGTGCTGGCGTCGCTCGCCGGACTCTGGCTGGCACACCGCCTCCGCGGCGACGAGACCCGCCGCACCCGCGCCTGGCGGCTGGCGAGCGCGCTCGTGTTCGGCGCCGCGATCGCGGGGATGCACTACACCGGCATGGCGGCGGCCCAGTTCTCGACCCCGGGCCACACCGGCTATCCGAGCGGCGGGCTGCTGGCCTCCGCGCACCTCGCGATCGGCGTCGCCATCGGCACGCTGCTCATCCTCGGGGTCGGCCTGTTCGGCGCCTACCTCGACCGCCGGCTCCGCGCCCGGGCCCAGACCCTGGAGCGCCAGCGCGACGCGCAGAAGCTCGAGGCGCTGGGCCAGCTCGCCGGCGGCATCGCCCACGACTTCAACAACCTGCTGACGGCCATCATGGGCCATGCCGAGTTCCTCAAGCAGGAGCCGGGGCTGAGCGACTCGGGCCGCGAAGACATCGGGCAGATCGAAGCGGCCGCGTCGCGCGCCGCCGAGCTGACCCGGCAGCTGCTCGCCTTCGGCCGCCGCCAGGTGCTCGAGCCGCGGCCGATGGCGCTGAACGAAGTGGTGGGTGACACGATGCGGATGCTGGGACGCGTGGTGGGCGAGAACATCGAGGTCAAGGTGGCGATGGCGCCCGACCTCGCGCTCACGATGGCGGATCCGACCCAGGTGAGCCAGATCCTCATCAACCTGGTGGTCAATGCGCGGGACGCGATGCCGCAGGGCGGGCTGCTCACCATCGAGACCCGGAACGCCGAGGTGGGAACGCCCAGCTTCGGCCAGCACCTGGACGCGCCGCCGGGCTCCTACGTGATGCTGGGCGTGACCGACAACGGTGTCGGCATTGCCCCGGAGCATCAGCCCCGGATCTTCGAGCCGTTCTTCACCACCAAGGGACCGGGCCGCGGCACCGGGCTCGGCCTGTCGACCGTGTACGGCATCGTGGCGCAGACCGGCGGCTCGATCTCGGTGTACAGCGAACCGGGGCGCGGGAGCACGTTCTGCGTGTACTTCCGCCGGATGGCGGATGACAGAGCACCGGTGTCGGCTCCGTCCGCCCGCCCCGCCGAGCAGCTCCAGGGCCGGGAGACCGTGCTCGTGGTGGAGGACGAGGATGCAGTCCGCGATTTCGCGGCCCGGGCCCTGCGCCAATACGGCTACTCGGTGCTCACCGCGAGCCGCGCACAGGAGGCCCTGCTCATCGCGGCGCAGCATCCCGGCTCGATCGATGTCGTGCTCGCCGACGTCATCATGCCACGCACCAGCGGACCCGGGCTGATTCCGAAGCTCCGGGAGCTCCAGCCCGGGACGCGTGTGGTATTCATGTCGGGGTTCTCCGAGAACGCGCTCGACCATCATGGCGTGCTGGAGTCGACCCACCCCTTCCTGCAGAAGCCGTTCAGCCCGGACATGCTGGCGAGAAAGATCCGGGAGGCGCTCACCTCCCAGCACGCCGCGGACTGAGGCGCCCGCCTCAGGGCACCGCCGGCGGCGGTGCCTTCACCACGTCCACCATGAAGGCGTACTCGAAGGCCAGCTCCCTGAAGTGGTCGTACCTTCCCGACGATCCTCCGTGCCCGCCCGCGAAGTTGGTCTTCAGGTAGAGCGGGTTCGAGCCTCGCTTCGTCGCCCGCAGCTTCGCCACCCACTTGGCCGGTTCCCAATACATCACCTGTGAGTCGTTGAACGAGGTGGTGACCAGCAGGGCCGGATACTCCATCGCCGCCACGTTGTCGTAGGGCGAATAGCTCTTCATGTAGGCGTAGTGCTCGGGATCGTGCGGGATTTCCCCACTGGGCCCATTCCGGCGCCGTGAGCGGGATCGTCTCGTCGGCCATGGTGTTGATGACGTCCACGAAGGGCACGTCGGCCACCACGGCGCGGAACAGGTCAGGCCGCCAGGTGGCGACCACGCCCATCAGGAGGCCGCCCGCGCTCACGCCGTTGGCCACCAGGCGCTCGGGCGACGTGTACCGCTCGCGCACCAGGTACTCGCCGGCGTCGATGAAGTCGTAGAAGCTGTTCTTCTTCCGCATCATCTTGCCGTCCTCGTACCACCGGCGGCCCATCTCCTGGCCGCCGCGGATGTGCGCGAGCGCGTAGCCGAACCCGCGATCCACCAGACTGAGCACCGTGGCGTCGAAATCGGGCTCGGAGGTCGAGCCGTAGGCGCCGTAGGCGTAGAGGAGGAACGGACGGCTGCCGTCCTTCGGGAACCCCTTTCGGAGCAGCAGCGTCACGGGCACTTGCTCGCCGTCGCGCGCGGGAGCCATCACCCGCCGCATCTCGTAGCGCGAGGGGTCGAAGCCGCTCGGAACCTCTCGTTGCTTGAGGAGCTTCCGGGTTCGTTTCTCCAGGTCGTACTCGATGACCTGCTCCGGCGTAACGAAGGAGGAGTAGCTGAAGCGTACGGCCGTGGCGTCGAAGTCGGCGTTGTTACCCGGATAGACCGCGTACGCGGCATCGGGAAACGTGATGAAGTGCGTATCCTTGCCCGCCAGGCGCACGACCCGCAGGCGGCGAAGGCCGTTCGCCCGCTCGCTCACGACGACGTGCGAGCGGAACGCCTGGAAACCCTCGATGAACACCGAATCGCTCCCGGCCTGCCAGTCGCGCCACGCCGTTCGGGAGAGGTCGGCTTCCGGCGTCCGGACGATCCGGAAATTCGTGGCGCCCTCGTTGGTGCGGATCAGGAACGAGCCCGGCACGTGCTCGGGGAAGTATTGCACGTCGGCCTGCCGCGGTACCAGCAGGCGCGGAGTCTCGGCGGGGCGCGCGGCCGGGATGGCGTAGTACACGCTCGACGTGAACCCGGCCGACCCGACGAAGATGTATTCCCCGCTCTGCGACCGGAACACGCCGGCGCGGTACAGAAGGCTGTCCTCCTGGAACACCTTCGCGTCGCTCCCCGCCGGCGAGCCGATCCGGTGGCGCCAGATCTGGTTCGACCGCTTGGCCTCGTCGGCCCGGGTGTAGAAGAACGTCCGGTTGTCGGCGGCCCAGGCGACCCCGGTCCACGCATTGTCGATGGCGCCGGGGAGGATCTCTCCGGTGCGCAGATCCTTCACGCGCAGGGTGTAGACCCGGAAAGCCGTGGTATCCTCGAGGTAGGCCAGCAGATTGCCGTCGGGGCTCACATCCCAGTCGTCCACGCTGTAATACGCCTTGCCCTTCGCCAGGCGGTTCTCGTCGAGGATGACCTCCTCCCTGGCGTCGAGCGAACCCTTCTTCCGGCAGAGGATGGGATAGTCTTTCCCCTTCTCCGTGCGGCTGTAGTACCAGTAGCCGCGATATTTCCACGGGACCGAGAGGTCGGTTTCCTTGGTCCGGCCGACGATCTCTCGATAGATGGAGTCTTGCAGCGGCTTGAGGTGAGCGAGGCCGGCGTTGGTGTAGGCGTTTTCGTCTTCCAGGTACTTCTTCACCTCGGGATTCGACTTCTCCCGCAGCCAGTAGTAGTCGTCGCGGAGCACGTCGCCGTGCAGCGTGTCCACTTTGGTGATCCGCTTGGCCACCGGCGGCGCCTGCTGCGCACCGGCCATGGCCGGGACGCCCGCCAGCAATCCGAGTCCCGCCGCGACCAGCAGTGCTCGACCCCGCATCCTCGTTCCCCCGCGTGAAATGTCGGCTCCCAAATTGGGCTCCGCGAAGCGGCCGCGCCAGCGCTCAGAGCGCAATGCTATATTGGTGCACCCAACCAGTCACCCTTGCCCCGCTTACGAGACGCTCATGTCGCTTGGCGCCAGCTTCCTGGAGCAGGTGAACCGGGCCTTCGACCGTGCCGCCGCCCACACCCGGCACGATCCCACCCTGCTCGCCAACATCAAAGCCTGCAAGAACCTCTTCTACACCAGCTTTCCCATCAAGCGAGACGACGGCTCCATCGAAGTGATGCACGCGTGGCGGGCCGAGCACAGCCACCACAAGCTGCCCACCAAGGGCGGCATCCGCTACGCCGAAGCGGTGGACGCGGAGGAGGTGCAGGCGCTCGCGGCCCTGATGACCTACAAGTGCGCGCTGGTGGACGTGCCGTTCGGCGGCGCCAAGGGCGGGATCAGGCTCAACCCGAAGAAGTACTCGGCCGGTGAGCTGGAGCGGATCACCCGGCGCTACGTCTTCGAGCTGGTCCGGAAAAATTTCATGGGACCCGGCCTCGACGTGCCCGCACCGGACGTGGGGACCGGCCCCCGCGAGATGGCCTGGATCGCCGACACCTACTCCCAGCTCCGCTCGGGCGAGCTCGACGCGCTCGGCTGCGTCACCGCCAAGCCGATCAGCGCCGGCGGCATCCGGGGACGGGTGGAGGCCACCGGCCGGGGCGTCTTCTTCGGGGTGCGCGAGATCTGCTCGGTCAAGGAAGACATGAAGGCGCTCGGACTCACCGTCGGGCTTCAGGGCAAGCGGGTCGTGCTCCAGGGCCTCGGCAACGTGGGCTACCACGCCGCGCAGTTCTTTCAGAAGGCGGGCGCGGTGCTGGTCGGCCTGTCGGAATCGGAAGGCGCCATCGCGAACCCGAAGGGGCTCGACATCGAGCAGGTGATGGCCCACCGGAAAGAGCGGAAGAGCATCCTCGACTTCCCCGGCGCCACCAACCTCACCCGGCGGGAGGAAGCGCTGGAGCTCGACTGCGACATCCTCATCCCGGCGGCGCTGGAGCGGCAGATCACGGCGGAGAACGCCCCGCGCATCAGGACCAAGATGGTCGTCGAGGCGGCGAACGGACCGACCACGCAGGAGGCCGACGAGATCCTCACCAAGCGCGGCATCATGGTGATCCCCGACGCCTACATCAATGCCGGCGGCGTCACCGTCTCCTACTTCGAGTGGGTCAAGAACCTCGGCCACGTCCGGTTCGGGCGGATGCAGAAGCGGTTCGAGCAGGGCGCCTACGCCCGCCTGCTGGAGGCGGTCGAGACCGTCACCGGCCGGCAGTTCACGCCCCAGGAGGTCGAGCGGGTGACCCAGGGCGCGAGCGAGGAGGACCTGGTCAACTCCGGGCTGGAGGAGACCATGATCGGCGCCTATCACCCGATCCGCGAGATGTGGAAGCAGCACGGCGCCAAGGCGGACATGCGGACCGCCGCCCTGATCGTAGCGATCGACAAGGTCGCGACCAGTTACGAGCAGCTTGGCATCTTCCCCTGAGCCCGGGAGACCCCATGAACAAGCGCTTTCTCATCGCCTGGATCGTCGTCTTCGTCGCCTGGATGGCCGGCAGCTTCGTGGTACATGGCGTCCTGCTCGGTCCGGACTACGCGGCCACCGGCATCATGCGTTCCGAGGCGGAGTCGAGTCAGCTCTTCCCGCTGATGCTGCTGGCACACGTGATCCTGGCCGGCGCGTTCGTGTGGATCTACGCCCGAGGGGTGGAGGATGGGCCGTGGACCGGCCAGGGCGTGCGGTTCGGGATCGCGGTGGCGCTGCTGACGGTGGTGCCGACGTACATGATCTATTACGTGGTCCAGCCGATGCCGGGAGCGCTGGTCGTGAAGCAGATCGTGTTCGACGGGATTCTGCTGGTCCTGCTCGGATTGCTGGTGGCCTTTCTCCATCGGGGAGGGCGCTCAGGGTGACACAGGGCCTCTCCCCACTAGCCGCACGAATCGCGGATGATCGCGTAGCGAGGCGAAGTTGGGATCGAGCCGCAGAAATTCCCGCGTGATGATGCCGGGCTGATCCACCATCGTCTCCAGTCGGTCGAGCGCCGCCTCGGGCTCGCCGGCGAGCACGTGCACCCGGGCGACGACGTACCGCACGTACGCCGTCTGACCGTGCTGGTTCTTCGGCTGCTCCGCCTCCGCCCGCCATCCTGAGATCCGCGAACGCACTCGCGGCGCTGTCGCCGTAGACCCGCGTGAGCATCCGGTGGCCCCGCAGCCGGTGCACTTCGGCTACGGCGGTGGCCCAGTCGGCCCGGCCGCCGTCGAGATCGGCGGGACGCTAGGATTTGCTCCCTCCGCCGGACGGCGATAGCATCCTGCGCATGACGCCCGACATCCTGCGAGTTGCGCCCTTCGCCGCCTTCGTGCCGCGGTTCGACGAGCTGATCGCCTCGTCCAGCACGATGGTGCTCTACTTCATCCACTCCCGGCGCTGGCGCGAGAATCACGACGCGGCCATCAAGGCCTTCATGAGCCGCGAAGGCGCGAGCGTCGAGGTGTTTCTGCCCGATCTCGAGAACCACGAGCTGATGTTTTCGCTGGAGAAGCACTTCGATGACGGGCCGCTGATCCCCGCGATGGTGGAGGATGCTTACCGGTACTTTCTCTCGGCTGGCGCGGGACTACCGGAAGCCGGTGCAGATCTGGCTCTTCAGCCGCTATCCGACCTACTCGTTCTACAAGTTCGATGACCGGGCCGTGTTCGCGATGTACTCCAACAGCGTCGCGAAGAAGGAGCTGCCGGCGTTCGAGGTGACGACGGAGGGGTTCCTGGGGACGTTTCTCTCGGCGGATATCGGGGATCTGCGGCGCGAGTGCCGCCGGCGCGCGCCCGACGACCTCGACCAGGTGATCGGGAACGCGACCGGAGAGCACCCAGTCGGCTAGCGGCCGGACGGCGAACCTGGCGGCGGTGCAAGTTCTGGAATGATTCACCACGAAGGCCGGGGCTCATCCGGAGCGCCCAATAGCGAAGCAGGCGTTGGCCAGTTCTGGGGGGGTGAGAGGGGCGTCGCTCACAAACCACGAAAGCACTCGAATTCTGCCTTGAGACGGAATGAGATGATCCTCCCCGACCAAGGAGTCCCTCCGACCCTTCGTGCCTTCGTGGTGAATCTCACCGCCGGCCCGCCACCGCTCCTTGCGTCGCTCCGCTGACTCACACATTGCGCTCCATGGGTTCCGCGAAGGCGGTCTCCGAAAGCGCCGACGACTCCGACAGATCCTCGATGATGAGGAACCGCGTGATCCTGCGATCGCAGATGTGGAGCAGCAGCGCAAACTCCCCACCGAGCGTGACGTCCGTACGAGGAATCGTGAAGCTTTCCGCTCCGACCGCCACGACGCGATCGCCGTCGCCGAAACACCGAATCCGCCAGAACGTCACGATGTCACCGAGGCTGGTGAAATAGTCCACCACGGCCTCGGGCCCGCGTTGGGCCGGCGCCGTATGGACGCCGCCTGGCGGCGTGACCTCGAAGATGACGTCGGGGGCGAGGTGCGAAGCGAGCGGGCGGAAGTCGCGATGGGCGAAGGCGTCTTCCAGCAGCTGTTGGATCCAGTCCATGCTATTCATGCGATGCCGTCCATCAAGAGCCATGTCGTCGAACGACGGTGGAGTACGCGGGCGGAGTTTCCTCGCCCCGTGAGATCGACGCATCAATTGCGGCCCGCGAGACAACACGCCCTCGTTCGTGACACACTCGTTACATCTCGGCCCGCCGCAACTGCAGAGTGCCAACGGGCTTTCGAGGGAGCCGAAGATACACCGAAGTCGCGAGCACCCGCAAGATCGCGGCGCTCCGAGGCGTCGTCAGCGCCCGGAATCCGCCACCGGAACCATCTTCCAGAAGTCGATCCCACCGGCCTGCTGACCCACGTCCGCGCTCGCGACGCGAGCCATCGCGCGCAGGTCGACCACGTCGACCGTGCCGGGCTCCGACCCGATCCCCTCCTGCGTGACGAAGGCGTACCGGCTGTCCGGCGAGATGACCAGTCCGCTCGGCAGCCGGCGCGTGGTCGGGATCCGGGCCAGCTCGCGTCCTGCCGCGGCGTCGATGACCGACACCGATTGCCCTTTCTTGTTGGTCCCGACGATCAGGCGGCCGTCCCGGCTGGCGGCGAGGTTGTAGATCCCCTCCCCCGCGGGCACGCGACGCTTGAGGGTCCACGACGCGACGTCGATCTCCACCAGGTCGTTCGCCTTGCTGCACGCGACCCAGACCGAGCGTCCGTCGGCAGACGGCTCCGCCCAGGTCGGCGAGCAGGTGAGGTCGCCCGTGGCTCGCGGGCGCCATCGAGTGGCCGTCGCCCTTGCCCATGGCCATCGCGGCCGCGGGGATGCCGCCCACCATGCCGTGCTCCTGCCCGGCGGTCAGCACGAAGTGGCGCGCGACCGCCATGCGGTCGGCGTCGATCTCGACCAGGGCGTCGTTCATCATGCAGACGGAATAGTGGCGCTTGCCGTCCGGCGAGAGCCGGGACCCGTGGGGCATGATGCAGGTCGGGATCCGGCGCACTTCCAGCATGTCGTCGGTGTAGACGACCGAGACCGACGACGGCACGTGGTCGCCGTAGAGATTGAAGTTCGCGACCCAGGCGTAGTGACCGTTCGGCGCGACCTGCACGGTGGCCGGGAAAGCGCCGAGCACGACCCGGCCCGCCTGCTCGCCGGTCTCGGTCGAGAACTTCCAGAGCGCGCCGCTGGGCGTGCCGTGCGCGGTGGACACGTAGTACCAGCGGTGGTCGGGCGCGACGTACAGTCCGTGCGGGCCGACCAGCTCCGTCGGATTGAGGCCGATCGTTTCTTCCCGCTCGACCTTTGCCGTGCCGCCGCCGAACCGTACGAGGGCGATGCGGTCGTTGCCTTCGCTGGCGACGAAAACGAGGTAGTCGCTCCCGTTGTCACCCTGAGCGGAGCGAAGGGGACATGCGCCGGCCTCCGCTCCTTCGCTTCGCTCAGGATGACACGGGCGGCGTCTGCGACTGATGCGTAGTTGACGCACACCCGAGCACCAGCCACAGACTCAACCACCGGGGCCTCATGGAATCAGCGGCCCTTTGCTCTTCTTCGGATTCATCCGCACCACCCAGAGCCCGTTATTGAGGTCGTTCACGTAGGCGAGCCCGTCCTTCGGGTTGACCACGACGCCCCAGGTCATCGCCGAATTCTTCACCGCGCCACCCATGTCGGCGGTATTGAGCGAGGCGATCTCCCGGTTCTGCGCCCGGAGGTCGCCCTTGAGCTCGCCGGAGATGTCGAAGGCGTGGAACCCCGCGTCGTAGGCGCCCAGGTAGAGCGTGTCGCCCGCCTGCCAGACGTTGTGCGCGCCCCCGTTCTCCGGGGTGTACCAGGCGACGGCCTTGGGCCGCTCGATGTCGCTCACATCCACGACCTGCAGCGTGCCGTACATGCGGCTCGAGGACGCGTCCTTCGCGCCCTTGATCGGCCCGTTGAGGTAGACCTCGTCGGCGATGAAGACGTACTTGCCGCCGCGCTGCCGCCACGCGGTGTGGGTGCCGCGGGTGAACCCGGCGCCGCTCGCGTCCTCGACCTCCTTGTACAGCGAGTCGAGGTTGTACTTGAACTGCGAGACCAGCACCGGCTTGTCAGGCCGCCCGCCCCACTTGCCGTTCCCGATGTCGAGAATCACCAGCCCGTCGTTCCAGTAGCTGGCATACATGACCCCGTCGAGGATGTCGACGTCATGGACGTACCGCGCGACATCCGGCCGGTTGGTGCGCCATTCGCCCGCGCGCGTCGGCTTGGCGGGATCGGTGATGTTCACGATATCGATCGCGCCGGTCCCGTCGTTGGTGATGAAGACGTAGCGGCCGTACTCGGGATGCTCGTAGATGTAGACCGAGTGCACGCCCGCGGCCACGCCGTCCACGAACTGGGCGATCTCCTTCGGGTGCAGCGGGTCGCGGGTGTCGGCGATCACGATGCCGTTCTTCCGGTCGGACGCGCCCTCCCGGGTGAAGACCATGTAGTTGCCGTCGGCGGTGGTCTGCATGTCGTTCACCAGGCGGGTATTCGCCTGGAGGGAGTCCACCACGATCGGGCGGCCCGGATCGCTGATGTCGAGCGCATAGACCCGGTCGCCGCCGCCGTGGGTGCCGAGATAGGCCACCTTGCCGTTGGGATGGATCCACACCTCCGAGGTCAGGAATGCCGTGCGCGCCAGGCGTCCGACCACGGTCACCGACCGCCGCACGTCCCGCTCCGTGACATTCACCGTGGTGCTGGCCGCGCGGCGGCCGAGCATCGCCGTCACCGTGTAGGCGCCGGTGCGATACGCGACGAACCGGCCGTCGGGACCGAGCTGCCCGTCGCCGGGCGAGAAGGTCCAGGTGGGTGTGAGTCCCGCGATCGGCTTGCCGCGGGCGTCGCGGGCGTCCACCTCGAACGCCACCACGTCACCCTGCCGTACGTCGGGCCGCGAAGGGCTGAGCGTCAGCTTCGCGATGTTGGCCGAGTGGACCTGCACCTCGAGGGTGCCGGAAGCGCCGCCCACGGACGCGGTAACCCGCCCCCGCCCCGGCGCCACACCGGTGACCACCCCGTCCCGATCCACGGTGAGCACCTTGGGATCGCTCGAGCGCCAGGCGACCGTATCACCGGTACGATCGTTGGCCTTGGAGTAGGCGACCGCGCCGATCCGAATGGACTGGCCGCCCACGATGCCGAGCGAGGATGGTGAGAGCTCCACGCGAGCGGCCGGACCGGGCACCGCGTGGAACTCCACCGACGTCGAATCCACAAACGGGCGAGTTCCCGGAACCACCGCACTCAGGCGGACCGGGAACTTCCCCACCGAGCTGGCCACCAGCCGGAGATTCTCCGGCCGGATGGTGCCCTCGCCGGACCCGCCCATGAGCTGGACCCATACCACGGCGTCGGGGATCGCCTTGCCATCCGCGCCGATTGCGCGCACGGAGAGCTGCATCGAATCGCCCGCGGTGATGGTGCGGGTGGCCGGCTGCACCTCGATGCGGGCGACCGGAGAGGCCGGCATCGAGGTCGGTTGCTGGAGCGCGAGCGCCAGTGCGGCGAGGACGAACACGGAAGCTCCTTTCGGTTCCTAGAAGACGAGCTTGATGATCCTGCCGTCGGTGCCGACCAGCCATCCGTGCTTCGGATCGGCGAAGGCCACCGCCCAGAAGTCGCGCACGTCGGGAATGAGGTGCCAGGTCCGGCCCTCGTTGGGGCTCCACGCCGCGCCACCCGGGCCGGTGATCACCACCAGCCGCGGGTTGTGGCTCGGCCGGGTCGCCTTCACGTAGGCCAGGCCGTACGCCGCGCCCACGAACGGGGTGCCGTCCACCAGCTCCCACGTCTTTCCGCCGTCGTCCGACACCGCCACGTTGTCGGACAGCGCGTCGGGGGCCTCGAGATCACCGCCCGCGAGGATGCCATGACGCGCGTCGCGGAACTCCACGGTAAAGAGGCCGGACGCGGGGGTGCCCTGCACGATCGGCGTGGCATACGACTGCCAGGTATCGCCGCCGTCGGTCGTCGCCAGAATGCGGGCCTCGGGCGCGCCGCCCGTGGCGATCCAGCCCAGGTTTTCGCCGAAGACATCCAGGCAGGTGCCGCTGGCCGCGAATCCCGCCTCGCCCGGCTGGGCCGGCGGCAGCTTGCGGGCGATGCGGTTCCAGCTGTCTCCGCCGTTCCGGGTGCGGATCACCGGGAAGAGTCCGTTCACCGCGTCGCTGAAGGCGACGCCGCGATCGGGCGTCCAGAAGTCGAAGCAGTCGTAGAAGCCGTTGGCCAGCGGGTTGGTGAACTGGAGGTCCCAGGTCTCGCCGCCATCCACCGTCTTGTAGATGCGGGAGTCCGCGCCGACGCCGGCCGAGAGCAGGTACGCCTCGTTCGCGCTCACCGCGTGGACATCCCGGAACTGGAGCAGCTCCGCGCCTTCCACGACGCCGGGGCGCCAGGTGCGGCCGCCGTCCGTGGTGCGGACGAAGGTGCCGCCGACACCGCTGGCCCAGACGACCTGGTCGTTGACGGGACTGATGGCCTGCAGTCGGTTGATGGTCCCGCTGCGCTGCACGCGAAGCGTGGGCGCCCCGACGACGTCGGACGAGGATT
This sequence comes from uncultured Gemmatimonadales bacterium, assembly GCA_963720365.1. Lineage (GTDB taxonomy): Bacteria > Gemmatimonadota > Gemmatimonadetes > Gemmatimonadales > GWC2-71-9 > CAVVWJ01. Next base: position 158,389 of record CAVRFK010000010.1, read on the forward strand.
CGACCGCGGCGGAGCCCGCGGTGGGAGACGAGGGTTCGGCACAGGCGGCGATCACCGCCACGGCCACCGTGGCCGCCGCGGACGCGTATGCAAGAGGTCGAGCCATGGGAGAGCTCCGAGTGGGGGAGAAGCCGGAAAGCATGGAGACACTACCGGCCGCCATGCATCAAAGCAAGAGCGCCGCGGCCCGCGTCGCCTTGACAAGCCGGGTACCTCTGGCCATCGTCTGTGTGCCCGCGAGCGCACGGCAAAGAGATGACGCCATATCAGGCGATCATTCCATCGCGGTCTGCCGTTCTTCGGCGCACCACCCCCTACCAAACCGATCCTCAACTGCCTGCTGACGCTCCTGGATGCTCGTATCCGGGAGAGCGTGGCACATGCAGTCCGGAGACTCCTATGCTCAGCCGCCGTCTGTCCGGCGCCTGCGTCCTTGGCGCAGTGCTCCTGATCGTGGGCTGCGGTGAAGACGCGACCGCGCCGCGCCCTGTCGATCCCGCGATCTCGTCGTTCACCAGCCCCAATGATTCCTTGGCGAAGCTGGTCCGCCAGCTCACCGCGGCCCGAGGCATCACGCCGCTGCGCCGGCCCCGGCCGGTTCGGCCGGCGCTGGTGCAGCTCGGTCAGGCGCTCGCCTTCGACCGGGTCCTCAGCGGCAACCGCGACATCTCCTGCATGACCTGCCACCTCCCGGTGCACGGCACCAGCGACGCCCGGAGCCTGTCGGTCGGCCAGGGTGCCACCGGACTCGGTCCGGCGCGCACGCATCCCACGAGCGTCTTCATCCCGCGCAACGCGCCGCCGCTCTTCAATCTCACCTCGCTCGAGGCGCTGTTCTGGGACGGGCGCGTGAGCCGGGACGCGCAAGGCGCCTTCCACACGCCGGCCGGCGCGCACCTCACCAGCCAGATGACGCGCAGCTTCGATTTCGGCGCGCTCTCGGCGCTGGCGCTGTTCCCGGTCCTGAACCGCGCCGAGATGCGGGCGGACGGAGGCAACGAGCTCGCCCTGCTTCCCGACGACAGGCCGGATCTCATCTGGGCGGCGCTGATGCGCCGGCTGGGGCGGATTCCCGAGTATCGCCGGCTGTTCGAGCGGGCCTATCCGGGCCGGCAGTTCGACCGCATGACCTTCGCCCATGCGAGCAACGCGATGGCGGCGTTCTTCGTGGACCGGCTGTCGTTCAACAACTCCCCATGGGACCGGTTCCTGGCGGGCAACAATCGCGCGCTCACGACCGTACAGCTGCAGGGCGCGAAGAACTTCATGAGCGCCCGCTGCTCCATCTGCCACAACGGACCCGCGCTCACCGACAACAAGTTCCACAACGTGGCCGTGGCGCAGATCGGCCCCGGTCAGGGCGATGGCGACGGCCACGACGACTTCGGCCGCATGCGGGAGACCGGGAACGCGGCGGAGCGCTACGCGTTCCGCACACCACCGCTGCGCAACGTGGAGCTGACCGCGCCGTTCGGGCACGACGGCGCGATCGTGGATCTTCGGGCCTTCGTGGATCACTACAGCGAGTCCGACGTCAAGCTCCGGGCGTACGACGTCAATCAGGTGGAGAACCTCCTGCGGCCGACCCTGCTGGCCACGGCCGAAGCGATTCTCGCGACGCGCGACACGCTGCTCACCGGCGTGGTCATTCCCGCGCAGGCGATCGATGAGGTCACCGAGTTCATGAAGGCGCTGACCGATCCCGCCGCGCGGAATCTCAGCCGGATCACACCCAGGCGGGTGCCGAGCGGTCTGCCGGTCGATAAGTAGCGCGGCGTCAGGCCGCGCAGCGATGTCACCCTGAGCGCAGCGAAGGGGGCCATGCGAGTATGGCCCCCTTCGCTGCGCTCAGGGTGACATGGCCGGGCCCGCTTATTATTCCCGCCGAATGACGACCGCGACCGTATCCCCCGCAGCCACGGCCCCCTCGCGCCGGCGGGCGCACAAGTTCTGGCGGCGGGTGCGAAGCCTGGTGGCGCTGGTGCTGCCGCCGCTCGCCTTTCAATGGGTCCGCCACCTCGTCTGGCACGGGTCGGCGCTTCCCGTGCGATCCCCGCGCACCCACACGCACCACATCTTCCTCAAGATGGCGCGCGACCGAAACCCGCTCCTCCGGCGCACGTCGGATAAGCTGGGGCTGCGCGAGTACGTGCAGGAGCGCCTGGGTGACGGCTATCTCCCCGAGCTGCACGGCGTGCTGCAGACGCCGGAGGATCTCCTGGGAATGGCGCTTCCCCGCCACTATGTGGTGAAGGGCACGCACGGGAGCGGGATGGTGGCGATCGTCACCGAGGATGGGCCCGCCACCCGCGCGGCGGTCGCGGAGCGGGCGCGGCGCTGGCTCACCACTCGCTATTGGCGCAAGAACGGCGAATGGTGCTACCGCGGCATCACGCCGCGGATCATCGTCGAGGAGTACCTCGGGCCCGGCGACGGTGGGGTTCCGCCCGACTGGAAGTGGCTGGTGTTCGGCGGCCGTGCCGGCCTGGTGCAGGTCTTCTTCGACCGGTTCGCGAACCGCACCCGGCGCTTCTATCATCCCGATGGCGAGCCGCTGGATCTCAGCCGCTGGTATCCCACCGGTCCGGACATCCCGTTGCCGCCGTCCTTCGGCGTGATGCGCTCGGTCGCCGAGCGGTTGGCCGCGGGACTCGATTTCGTGCGGGTGGACCTCTATGCACTGGGAGACCGGGTCGTGGTTGGTGAGATGACGCACTACCCCAACGCCGGCAACAAGCCATTCGAGCCGCCCGAGTGGGATCTGAAACTCGGGACCCTCTGGCCCCGGTCGTGAGTCTATGCCAACCCCGAAACTGATCGGCCGGCTCACCCGCGAAGCCTCGAGCGAGCCGCGCACCCTGCCCTCGCGCGGGCGCCGCCTTCCCGAGGATCTCCTCCGTCAAGCGACGCACCGGGTCGGCATCATGGCCCTGGTGGCCGCCACGCTCTGGACTCTGGCCCCGCTGCTCGGCCACCTGGCGCTCTACCTCACCGAGCCGGGCGATATCCGTTGGGCGCAGTTCAGCCGGGTGGACGCCATCGCGCTCTCCTGCGTGATCACCTCGATCCTCCTGTATGTCTACCTGCGGACGGGGCAGCGGAATCCCGAGTTCGTCATGGACCTGGCGCTCGGCTACATGGTCGCCATGTGTTTCGGCTATGGTGTGCTGGTGCACTGGGCGCAGTCATGGCTCACGCCGATCGACGTCCAGCCGATGATCACCTGGACCGGGCCGATCATCCTGATCACGGCCGGCATCGTGCCGGTGAATCCTCGCCGGATGCTCGTGGCCGGACTGGTCGCGGCCTCGATGGACTCGATCGGCATGATCGTGGCGCACGCGACCGGTCCCTACGAGTTCGGCCCGCTGCGCAATGCCTTCCTCATGCACTACCCCAACTACCTCATGCTCGGCGCGGCGGTGGTGATCTCCGCCGTGGTGACGCGGCTGGGCCAGCAGGTGAGCCGCGAGCGCGAGATGGGGAGCTACCGGCTCGGCGAGGTGCTGGGCCGGGGCGGCATGGGCGAGGTCTACCGGGCGAGCCACCGCATGCTCGCCCGGCCCGCCGCCATCAAGCTGATCCGGGCCGAGGTGCTCGCGTCGAGCGACGACACGTTGACCCAAACGGCGGTCGCACGCTTCCGCCGGGAAGCGGAAGCGGCGGCGAAGCTGCGGTCGCCCCACACGGTGGAGCTCTACGATTTCGGGGTGACCGAGGAGGGAACGCTCTACCTGGTGATGGAGCTGTTGGAGGGACTCAACCTCGAGCACCTGGTGCGGCGCGACGGGCCGCTGTCGCCGAGCCGCGTGATCCACATTCTCGGGACAGGTGTGCGAGTCGCTTCAGGAAGCGCACTCGCTCGGGCTGGTCCACCGCGACATCAAGCCGGCCAATATCCATCTCGGCCGGGTCGGCCTGCGGGAAGACTTCGTGAAGGTGCTCGACTTCGGACTGGTGCGCTCCACCACGGGGCCGAGCGCGGAGTCGCTGAGCAATGCGGCGGGGATGGCGGCAGGAACGCCGGCCTATATGGCGCCGGAGATGGCGCACGGCCTCCAGGTGGACGGACGCGCCGACCTCTATTCGCTGGGCTGCGTCGCGTACTTCCTGCTCACCGGCCACCTGGTCTTCGAGGGCGACACGCCGCTCCAGACCATTCTCCAGCATCTGCAGAACGCGCCCGAGCCGCCGTCGCGTCGGACTACCTCGCGCCATCCCCGAGGAGCTGGAGGCATTGGTGCTCGAGTGCCTCGCCAAGCAGCCGGAGGATCGGCCGTCGAGCGCGGCGAACGTGTCCCGCCGGCTGGCCGAGATTCCACTGTCGGTCGGTTGAGCTAGGCCCGCGTGGCCACCTTCGGCACGCGGGACGGCCGCACGAAGCCCTCGCGATTCTCCACCGCGAAATACTGGTTGCTGCTGTAGCGTCCGACGATCGGCTCGAGGATCGCGCGGAGGCGCTCGACGGACTGCGCCTCCCAGACGCACGCCGCATGGGTGCCGTCGCTGGTGGGAAAGCTGTGATGCAGGTGAATGTCTGGAGACATGGTGGACGGGTCAGCCGCGTTCCAGAACGCGGCCGGCTCGGAGATCACGTGCTGGACCAGGACGTACATAGGTCCCTCCGAGTGGGGGAGCTGCAGGGCGTAGGTCTAATGGGGAGCGCGGGGGCGGTGCTGTCAAGCGGGACGCAGTAGAAAGTAGTCGAGGTGAATCGCGTAAATCGTTGTATATTGCGAATATGATGCCTCACCATATTTGACTATGTCCCCGACAAGCAGGCTCATCCCGAGCGCGGAGGCAACAGCTGTCATCCCGGAAACAGCGAGCGAGGGATCTTGCTCGCTCGGGACGAGGTGGTGCTGTGCTTGTCGCGCCATCGCTCGCGCGATATGTTGGCGAGCCACACCTCCCGCTCCGGGCTCCCCCTCGCGGATCTCATCATGGACGCTGCTCCACACGCCGACGCCGCAACGCTCGCGCGACGCCGCTTTCTCTCCCGCATCTCCATCGCGCTCTCCGCCGCCGCCGGCGCGATCGTGGGACTTCCGGTCATCGGCTTCCTCTTCGCGCCGTTGACGCGCAAGGCGCCGCGCGTGTGGCGGGCGGTGGGACGGGTGGAAGACTTTCGCGTCGGCGAAACCGTCAGCGTCCGCTTCGAGGACGGGTCGCCCCTGCCCTGGGCCGGCGTGACGGCTCGCACCGCGGCCTGGCTGCGCCGCGACGACGCGTCGAGCTTCACCGCGTTCACCGTACACTGCACGCACCTGGGCTGTCCCGTGCGATGGATCTCCGAGGCGAAGCTGTTCCTCTGCCCCTGTCACGGCGGCGTGTATTACGCCGACGGCTCGGTCTCCGCGGGACCGCCGCCCAAGCCGCTCCCTACCTATCCGGTGCGGGTGCGGAACGGCCAGGTGGAGATCGAGACCAGCCCGATCCCGATCGTGTGAGGCGGCCGTGACCGGCACGCTGCTGGCCTGGATCGACGACCGCACTGGTCTCATCAGCGCAGCCCGCCGGGTGCTCGAGCACCCGGTGCCGCCACGCACCGGCTGGTGGTACGTCTTCGGCAGCGCCACGCTGCTCGCGTTCATTCTGCAGGTGGCCACCGGCATCGCCCTCGCGACCGCGTACGTGCCCTCCAGCGGCCAGGCCTACGACAGCCTCAAGTTCATCTCGGAGCAGGCGCTGCTCGGGCGCTTCCTGCGGGGCATGCACTTCTTCGGCGCATCCGCCATGGTGCTGCTCATCGGGATCCACGTCTCCCGCACGTACCTGATGGCGGCGTACAAGTTTCCCCGCGAGCTCAACTGGCTGACCGGCGCGGTGCTCCTCCTGCTGACGCTGGCGCTGGCGTTCACCGGGCAGCTGCTTCGCTGGGATCAGAGCGCGGTGTGGTCGGTCATCGTGGGCGCGGCCCAGGCGGGGCGCGCGCCGGTGATCGGGCCGGAGATCGCGCGCTTCATCCTGGCCGGCGACACCGTCGGCGGCGCCACGCTCAGCCGCTTCTTCGCCTTTCACGTGTTCTTCATTCCGGCGCTGGTGTTCGCGCTGATCGGGCTCCACCTCATCCTGGTGCTGCGGCACGGCATCTCCGAGCGCCCCAAGGCCGGAGACCCGGTGGACCCCGCGACCTACCGGCAGCGCTACGACGAGCTGCTCCGCCGCGAGGGCGTGCCCTTCTGGCCCGACGCCGCGTGGCGCGACGTGGTCTTCGGCGCGGCGATGGTCGCGACCGTCGCGCTCCTGGCGATCATCGTCGGGCCGCCGGATCTGGGGCCGCCACCGGATCCCAGTCTCCTGGAGGCGTATCCACGGCCCGACTGGTACTTCCTCTGGTACTTCGCCGTCCTCGCGATGGCGCCGCACCACCTGGAGAACATCATCATCGTGGCGGGGCCGCTGATTTTCGGCGCGCTGCTGCTCGTGGTGCCGTTCTTCAACAAGGGCGAGCGCAGCGTGCGGCGCCGTCCGCTGGCGGCGCTGCTCGTGGTCTTCATCTGGACCATGATCGTGGTCTTCTGGGTCGCCGGGGAGCGGGCCCCGTGGTCGCCCGATTTCGATGTGCCCCCGCTGCCCGCGCAGACCGTCGGCACCAACGACTCGACCGTGGTGGCGGGCGCCAAGTTGTTCCACGACCGGGGCTGCGCCTTCTGCCACGCGATCGGGGGGATCGGCGGAAAGCGGGGACCCGACCTCTCCGACGTCGGCGACCGCATGTCGGCCGATCAGATCACGGCGCGGATCACCAACGGCGGGCCCAACATGCCCGCGTACGTCCGGGTGCTCTCGCCGGAGGAGACGGGGGCGATCGTCGAGTTCCTGTCGAACAGGCGGTAGGCCCAGCTCACGTTTCAACCCCGGGAGAACAGCAATGGGAACCATGCGGCTCGTGCTGGACGCACCCGATGCCAGCTCCCCCGTCGATGCCGACATCGGCCGCCTCAGCGAGCTGCTCGCCGATACGCGCAATCGCGTCTGGCTCGACATCGCCGACCCGGGCCCCGAGGACGTGGCCCTGCTCCGCCGCGTGTTCGGCTTCCACGAGCTCGCGCTGGAAGAGGTCACCAAGCCGCACGAGCGGCCGCACTGCGAAGCGTACGGCCGCTACTACTTCATCGTGGTCTACGCGGCCGAAGCCGCCGGGGACAGCTTTCTCGCCCGCGAGCTCAATCTGTTCTGGAGCGACAATTACCTGGTCACCATCCATCGCCGCACGCCCGCCGTGCTCTCGGTGCTCGACCAGGCCCGGCGGCGGTGGGAGCACAACGAGGGACGCCAGGCCTACGGCGTCGCCGCCCTCGCCTATGCCCTGTTCGAGAGCCTGGTCGAGGGATACTTCGTGGTGCAGGACCGGGTGCGGGAGCGGATCGAGCGGATCGAGGAGGAAATCTTCGAAGGAGCCGACCGCGCGGCAAAGGACCTCTTCCGCCTGCGCAAGGAGCTGCTGCGCGTGCCGCGGCTGCTCGCGCCCACCAGCCACGTGCTGGCCGAGGTGTTGCGACGGGAACGCGGCGTACCGGACGGGCTGCGGCCGTACTTCGACGACGTGCAGGACCACGCCGTTCACGTGCTGGCCGAGCTCGACACCTACCGCGACCTGCTCGGCGCCGCGCTCGACGTGCAGGCCTTCTACGCGTTCAACCGGCTGGGGCGGATCATGCAGCGACTCACCGCCGTCACCGTGATCATCCTGGTCCCGAACTTCGTCGCCAGCATCTTCGGCATGAACTTCGGCAACATCCCCTTCAGCCAATCACAGATCGGCTTCATGATGGTGGTCGCCTTCCTGGGCGTGATGGTGGTCTGGGGATTCATTCACTCCCGCATCCTCGGCTGGCTGTGAGAGCCCCGGTGCTCGCCGCGCTGGCGCTGGCCGCGCCGCTTCAGTCGACGGGACAGGGCGGTTCCCTGGCGGCCGGCCTCGCGCCCGGCATGCAGCTCCTCTACCAATCCGAAGGCGAGGCCCAGCCGCCCTGGAGCGTGGATTCGGTGCGCCGCGGTGAGGCGCTGCGAGAGCGGTCGGAGTGCGCGGTGGTCCATCTCCGCCGCCGGCCCGATGCGGCGGCCGCCGAGGAGTCCCGGCTCTGCCTGGCGAACGATACGCTGTACGTCTGGGAGGCGAAACGGCAGGAATGGAGTATTCAGCGGCCCGTCGGGCCCGGGATGACCTGGACTTCGCGCCGGGACAACGGCGACCAAGTCCGCTACGAGACGGATCGGACGGCCCAGGAGACGATCTCGGGGCATCCCGTCGCCGTGGTCCACACCACCGTGACCACGTCGGATTCCTCGGGGCGGCCCAAGCGCCGGCTCCGCGAGCGCTACGCGCTCGCGCTCACCACCGCCACCGGTGGGGCGTTCGAGACAGTGGACTCCACGGGCGCCTGGCGCGTGCAGCGCCGCTTCGAGCTTCGCGAGATCCGGCCGGCGCCCCGGATCGAACCAGAGATCGTCGGTGCGGAGACCGTCTCGGTGGGCAACGTGTTCCGGGGCACCTTCACGCCCGATGGGGACACGCTCTACTACTTCAAGAACGTCACCGAAGGCGAGGAGGACTACCGGATCTTCCGCACCCACCGCACGGGCTCCACCTGGAGCCAGCCCGAGCGCGTGATCCTGGGTGGCGACTTCTCCGATCTCTATCCAGCCATCTCTCCGGACGGAACGCGCATGGTGTTCTCGTCCTATCGGCCCGCGCCGGGCGACACCTCCGCTCATCCGAGCGCCTATCTCTGGTACGTCGAGCGCCGGGGACCCGAGACTTGGGGTCCGCCGGTGTTCCTGGCGCAGGCCAGCGCCTACGGCCACTACCATTCGCAGCCCATCTTCGACCGGCGCGGTGACCTGTACTTCAACCGCAGCGGCTGGGATTACCGCGGCCACAGCGAGCACGTGAGCCGCTGGGACGGGGCGCGCCATGCCGCCGCCGATACCTCATCCGCGTGGCTCGCGCTGCGCGATCGGGTCGGACCGGGGAAGCGCCTGTACGAGACCACACCCGGCTACGACGGATCCTACTGGCTGCTGGCGATCGGCGAGCGTCCCGACACCGGTCGGCCCGGTCCGGCCGACCTCTACACCGCCTTCCGAGTGGGCAGCGGCTGGAGTGAGCCGCGCCCGCTGCGCGCCGGCGTCAACACGCAGGGAACCGAGAACTTCGCCTTCTACGCACGCGACGGACGCGAGCTCTTGTTCGTACGCGACTTCGCCCGGATCTATCGGTTGCCCCTGGAGGAGGCGCTCGGCCCACGGTGACGCGATCGTGACATCCCCACGCTATCGCTTCATGTCCCGTTGGTCCGCCGCCTCAACCTGAGGAGCCGATGCGCCGTCTCGCCCCAGCCGCTCTCCTGATCGCCGTTCACGCCTCGATGACCGGATGCACCGGCCTCGTCGCCGGGCCGGAAGTACAGGCCGCCACCGCCGTGCCTGCCACCAAGGATTCCGCCTACGTCCGCACCCGCCGCGCCTTGCAGGCGGAGAGCTTCACCATGGACGTGGTGGATTCGAGCCACGGCCACCTCACCGGAACCCGCTATCCCAAGGCCGACGCGAAGCTCGGCACCCAGGAGAAGTGCCGGGTGGCGGTGGCCATCGACGTGCGGAGCAGCGCGGAGACCGCCGAGGTCGCGAGCACCAGCCGCTGGGTGGCCCCCAATGCGATGGCGTCCGAGGCGACCAAGGTCTGCGAGCAGGAGCGCCTCGATGTGCTCGACCGCATGAACCAGGTGCTGGTCCCACCACCGCCCCAGTAAGCCTGCCGGCTCACCGGGCACCCGAGGCGGTGCCCGGGATCTGAGCCCCTCCCTTCCTGCCACACCCCCAGCCGTTAGCACGGCAAGCTTCCGACGTACCAATCCTACGGGTCGCGAAATCCATCCGCGGCTGCGCGGCGTAAGTGGGGCGTCACAGGAACTCACTCACACCGGAGACGAGGATATGCGGAAACCGATGAGGCTGGCGCTGGTGGCGCTGGCGTTGACCCTGGCAGGCGCACCGGGCGCGGCCGCTCAGGGTAAGGGCGATATGGCCATGGACGACCACACGACGATGGTCGGCGGCCAGGCGATGTTCCGTACCAAGGACATCGTGGACAATGCGGTCAACTCGGCCGACCACACGACCCTGGTCGCGGCGGTGAAGGCAGCGGGCCTGGTGGAGACGCTCAAGGGCAAGGGCCCGTTCACCGTGTTCGCGCCCACCAACGCGGCGTTCGCCGCCCTCCCCGAGGGCACCGTGCCGACGCTGCTCAAGCCCGAGAACAAGGAACAGCTCGCCAAGGTCCTGACCTATCACGTCGTGCCCGCCAGACTGGACGCCGAGGCGCTCATGAAAGCGATCCGGAAGGGCGGCGGGACGGCGACGCTCACGACGGCCAATGGCGAATCGCTCTGGCTCATGATGAACGGGGACCGCAATGTGGTCGTGAAGGATTCGAAGGGGAGCATCGCGTCCATCTCGACGTACGACGTGATCCAGTCGAATGGCGTCATCCACGTGGTGGACAAGGTCCTGCTGCCGAGCTGATGATCCGCCGATCCGCCGTACTCTTCCTCCTGGCGCTGCTCGCGGCCGCACCCCTGGCCGCGCAGCAGCCGCCCGCCCCGGCCGACGATGACACGACGGCGCAGGTGGTAGCGCCGCTCGTCGTCACCGGCCGGTCCGACGATCTGATCGGCCTCGCCAACAGCGCGTCCGAGGGCCGAGTGGGGGCCGCGGACCTCCGCCTCCGCCCGATCGCCCGCGAGGGCGAGCTGCTGGAGACCGTCCCGGGCCTCATCGTGACCCAGCACTCGGGTGACGGCAAAGCGAACCAGTACTTCATCCGCGGCTTCAATCTCGATCACGGCACCGACTTTCAGACCCGAATCGAAGGCATGCCCGTCAACATGCCCTCGCACGCGCACGGCCAGGGCTATACCGACGTCAGCGTGCTCGTGCCCGAGCTGGTGGACTTTCTCGACTACAAGCTGGGCGTCTACCACACCGAGCTCGGGGATTTCGGCAGCGCCGGCGGCGCCGAATTCCACCTGGTGCGCGAGCTGGACCGTCCCTTCGCCAGCTTCACAGGAGGCGAGCACGGTCTGGCCCGGTTGGCAGCGGGCGCCTCCACGACGGTCGGTGGTGGCACCCTCCTCGCCGGGGGTGAGGCCAAGACGTACGACGGGCCGTGGCTCCTGGCGCAGGAGCTGCGGAAATTCAGTGGAGTGGCCCGCTACTCCTGGGAGCGCGGCCCGTCGCAGTTCTCCGTGCTGGCGATGGGCTACGGCAACCGCTGGAACGCGTCCGACCAGATCCCGCTGCGCGCGGTGGACTCGGGGCTCATCAGCCGCTTCGGCCACATAGACGACACCGATGGCGGCGACACGCAGCGGTGGAGCCTGTCGGGCACCTGGCGCCACGCCGGCGCATCCTCGGTGCAGAACGTCCAGGTCTTCGGGATCTACTCCGACCTCAGTCTCTTCTCGAACTTCGAATACTTCCTGGGTGATCCCCTGCGCGGCGACCAGTTCAACCAGCAGGAGCAGCGGATCGTCCTCGGCGCCAACGCCGGTCATCTCCAGGCGGTGAGTGCGCTGGGCATCTCCCACTTGGTCAAGACGGGCATTCAGACCCGGGCCGACTTCCTTCGTCCTGTCGGCCTCTACCGTACGCAGAACCGCAACCGTGTCGGCACCATCCGCGAGGACGAGGTGACCCAGTGGGGCGGCGGGGTGTACGTCGAGGCGGAGTCGCGCTGGCGTCCGTGGTTCCGGAGCGTGGTGGGCTTACGGGGAGACGGCTACGCCTTCGACGTGGACGCGAACATCGCGGAGAACTCCGGCCACCGTACCGCCGGTATCGTGAGCCCGAAGGCGGCGCTCGTCTTCACCCCGGACCCGCGGCTGGAGGTGTATCTCAGCGGTGGGCTCAGCTTCCACAGCAACGACGCCAGGGGAACGACGATCACCGTGGATCCCGAGACGCGCGAGCCAGCGCAGCCGGTGGACCCGCTGGTGCGTTCCCGCGGCGCGGAGCTCGGCGTCCGCGCCACGCCGCTCGCGGGCTGGCGCTCCACCCTCACGCTCTGGGCGCTGAAGCTCGACAGCGAGCTGCTCTTCGTGGGGGACGCGGGCATCACCGAGCCGTCGGCTGCGAGCCGGCGCCGCGGAGTCACGTTGGCGAACTTCTATCGCCCGCTGCCCGAGCTGGCGCTCGACCTCGACATCTCCCTCGCCCGGGCTCGCTTCTCCGGCGTCGCGCCGGGCGAGGACCGGATCCCCGGCGCTCTGGAGCACGTGGTGGCCGCGGGCGCCACCTTGGCTCGGTCGGCCCCGGGCCATTCGGCGCCGTCCGGATGCGCCACTTCGGGTCCTATCCTCTGATCGAGGACAACGGCGTCCGAGCCACCGCGGCCACGCTCTTCAATGCCGATGCCGGCTGGCAGCTCGGCTCCGGCATCCGGTTCCAGCTCAGCCTGCTCAATGTCTTCGACGCGAAGGCCTCCGATATCCAGTACTATTACAGTTCCCGCCTGCCCGGCGAGCCCGCCGACGGGGTCGCGGACGTTCACTTTCATCCGGCGGAGCCGAGGCAGGTCCGGGCCTCCATCGGTTGGGGCCTCTGAGTCTCTCACTATCGCAGGCTGTCGGACCTTCCTAAGTTACGCAGTAGCCTCTCTCCAAACGGACTCGTGAAGCGCGTAGACCCCTTCAATAGCCTGTGGCCGGGCGCGACCGTCGCCGAACCCTCCGCACCGTGGCGCGCGGCCTTCGAGTGTGCCCGCGTCGGCATCGCCATCACCGACCTCGACGGCCGGTTCATCACCTGGAATCCGGCCTACCAGGAGCTGGTCGGCTTCACCCCGGAAGAATTGTCCGAGATGACGATCCTCGACGTCACGCACGAGGAAGACCGGGACGTGACCCACCAGCTTCGCGCGGAGCTGGCCGAGAGCCGGCGGCACGACGCGCGGGTGGAGAAGCGCTACCGCCGGAAGGACGGCGCGGTGATCTGGATTCGCCTCACCGCCTCGCCCCTGCCCGGCCCCGATGGCTCGCCGGCGATGATCATGGCGGTGATCGACGACATCACCGACCGCAAGCAGGCGGAGGACGAGGTGCGCCTGAGCGAGGCCTACATGGCCGACGCGCAGCGCATCAGCCGGACCGGGAGCTGGGTGTTGGATCCCTTCACCGGCTCGATCTTCTGGTCACGGGAGACCTATCACATCTGCGGGTTCGATCCCGACGACGGGCCTCCCACCTACCGGATGATCCTCGACCGGATCCCCCCCGACGAATCGGAGCGGGTGGATAAGCAGGTGCGGATGGCCATCAACGAACGGCGGGACTACGAGGGTGAGCACCGGTTCATGCGGCCCGACGGGGGCATGATCCATCTCTCCTATCTCGGCCATCCCGTGTTCGGGCCACGGGGGGAGCTGACCAAGTGCATCGGAACCCTCGCCGACATCACGGCGCGAAAGCGCGCCGAGGAGCGGCTCGTCCAGGTGCAAGATGAGGAGCGGCGCCGCATCGCTCGGGATCTGCACGAGACCACCGCCCAGGACCTGGCGGCGCTCAAGATGAATCTCGGCGCGCTGGCCCGACACGGCTCGGTCGCCTCCCCGCGGGAACGCGAGTTGCTGGAAGAGAGCGTCGCGCTCGCCACCCGCGCGATGGAAGACATCCGGGTGTTGTCCTACCATCTGCATCCGCCGTTACTCGACGAGGTGGGTCTGGCGGCGGCGCTTCGATGGTACGTCCAGGGCTTCAGCCAGCGCAGCGGCATCGAGGTCCGGCTCGCGGTACCGGAAGACATCGACCGCCTGCCGATGGACGTCGAGACCGCGCTCTTCCGTTGCGCGCAGGAGAGCCTGATCAACATCCACCGGCACGCCAACAGCCCCATTGCCGAGATCCGGGTCCATCGGCAGCCTGGCGGGGTGTCGGTCGAGGTGCAGGACCGCGGTCGAGGGATCAAGCGTGACCGCCGCCGCGCCAGTGACCGAGTCCACCTCGGCGTGGGCATCGCGGGGATGAAGGAGCGGGTGCAGCAGCTTGGCGGCGTACTCGAGGTCATTTCAGGGGGAAGCGGCACCACGGTTCGGGCCACGATCCCCCTTCCAATGGAGCTGATATGAACGCACTGAGGATTCTGGTGGCCGATGATCACCCCGTGGTACGGCGCGGCGTCAAGGCGCTGCTGGAGACCCATGCCAACTGGCAGGTCTGCGGGGAAGCGTCGACCGGACGTGAAGCAGTCGAGCAGGTGAAGCGGCTCGATCCCGATATCGTGGTGCTCGACCTCAGCATGCCGGAGCTGAACGGCCTCGATGCCACTCGGCGGATCATGCAGGACGCCCCGCGCACGCAGGTACTGGTGCTCACCATGCACCATTCGGAGGAGCTGGCGCATCAGGTGCTCCGCGCCGGTGCCAGAGGCTACGTGCTCAAGTCGGACGCGGACCGGGAGCTGATCGCGGCGGTGGACAGCCTGCAGCGGCACCGCTCGTTCCGCACGCCGAACCTGGCGGGCTCGCCCCAGGGAGAGCCGGGCACCGACACTGTCGGCGTTGACGCGGAGCTGACCCCACGGGAGCGGGAGATCGTGCAGCTGGTGGCGGAAGGCCGCAGCAGCAAGGAAGTGGCGGCCATGCTGGAGATCAGCATCAAGACGGTCGAATCCCACCGCACCAACGTCATGCGGAAGCTGCGGATCCGCTCGGTCAGCCAGCTGGTCCGCTACGCGGTCCGGAACGGCATCGTGCAGGCCTGAGCCGCGGGTGCCCGCTCAGCGGGCGCTGCGGAGATGGTTGCTCGCGCTCTCGACCCGGATGATGTAGTCGGCCGCCGGCTCGCCGGCGCGACGCTCGGGCGGAACGAACGCCGGGTTCTCGGGCTCCGAGGAGCCGATCCGGTCCACGAACAGGTCCCCGCCCTGTGCCTCCACCGCGGTCTCGAACCGCTCCACGGCATCCAGCAGGTCGGCCACCTCCTCGTCCGAATCTTCACCTCGCACTTCGATGCCCCGCTCCCGAAGGCGGTACTCCGCCTCCTGGCGGGCGTGGCGTTCGTCTTCGTCGCGATTGGGATTGAGATCCCGCTGGTCCTGCTCGTCTGGTGTTTTCATGGCGCTACGCTAGCACCCGGTATCGCGCTGGTGATGTGCGGCGGATCACCGGTGCCGGCCTTGGACAGTGTTCCCTTTGCGCGGTAACGTTGCTGGGCTATGGATTCGCCACTCGCGCCGGGCCGCCTGGTCACCCTTCCCGACGGCCGATCCCACCTCATCCTCGGCACCCCGGTCACGATCGGGCGGGAGCCGTCCTGCACCATCGCGGTGAACGGCGACGACGTGTCGCGCAACCACGCGTACGTCCTGCGCACGCCACAGGGCTACCTGCTGGTGGACTCCAGCCTCCACGGCACGTACGTGAACGGCGAGCGGGTGCAGGCCCAGCGGCTGCTGGCGGAGAGCGATGTGGTCGAGGTCGGTGGAAATGTTTTCCGCTTCGAGCTGGCGCGATTGGAACTGGAAAGCGAGGGGCCCGGCGGGCCGGAAGGCATGCCGATGACCAGTCAGCACCGCGCGTCCCGGCCCAGTGGCCGGGGCACGGGGAAGGTCGGACTCGCGGCGGCGTTGGATCAACAGGTGGCCCCGGGCTCCCGCCTCAAGACCTGGCTGCGCCGCTACGGCTTGAGTGAGCTGGCCGGCATCGCCGCGGCGTTCGGCGGCTCGTGGCTGCTCCAGGGCGCGACGGACAGCGTCATCGCGGCCGCCTACGGCGCCTCGATCGGCGAAGCGCTCGGCTTCTATGGCTCACTCGTCGCGCGCGAGATGATCGAGGATGCCTATGCCGCCGGCGCGCGGCGGTCGGCGTACGGCTTGCGCGAGATGGCGGGCACCTGGCGCGGTCTCTTCCTGGAGTTCGGGCCCGCCGAGCTGCTCGATACCGGCATCATCCGTCCCTTTGCGATGGGACTCGGCACCCAGGTGCTCGGCCGGGGCCTCGGCATCGTGGCCGGGAAGCTGATGGCGGACGTGGCCTTCTACGTGCCGGTGATCTACACCTACGAGCGCCGCAAGCGCAGACAGCGAGGGGACCCGTGAGGGTCCCCTCCGCTTCCGGCATTTAACTCAACACTGCGTACGGCAGTCGAGCAGCTCCGTCGCCGCGCGACGCCCCGAGCGCACGGCGCCCTCCATGGTGGCGTTGTACCCGTCGCCGCAGGTCGCCTCGCCGGCGAAGAACAGCGTGTCGGCGACCGGGGCCGCCAGCGTGCGATGCGCCTCGAGCCCGCCGACGCCGACATAGGTGTAGGCGCCGCGGGTAAAGGGGTCGGCCGTCCAGTCGTGGAAGTGGCGGGAGACGACGCGCGAGGCGACATCCGCTCGCGGCATGTCGAGCGCACCGGCCAGCGATGCAATGGCGAGGTCGCCAAGATCGCCGGCGGCCGCCGCGCGATCCGCGAACGGACCGCCGGCCCAGCCGGTGAGGAACGGGACCGTCGGATCGGCCGGCGTCCACCAGGTCGGGATCGGCTGCTCGAACGATTGCACGAAGAGCGCGTCCTGCAGAGGCTCGATCTCACGCCAGAACGGCGTTCGGAAGCCCAGCACGATCTTCACGACGTGTCCCATGTGCAGCAGAGCCGCCGCGCGCGCCTTGTCCTCGAGCGACGGCGCAAACCGCACGGCGGCGCGCTCGTCATTGGGCGGGTCGAGCAGCGGCAGCGGCACCGTGACTACCGCGGCTTCTGCCTGAAGCGGCTCGCCCTCGAGGGTGCGCACCAGGACGCGCTTCGGTTGCCACTCCACCGACCGAGCCACGGTGCCGAGCCGCAGCTCGCAGTGTTGCTCGATGCCGCGGCGCAGCAGGTCGACCACGCTCCCGGTCCCCTCGGGTGCGCGGAGATCGGACGCCTCCGCGGGCTGCGTGGTCTCCACCCGGTCGAGCCACCGGATGCTGACGCGATCGGGATCCGCCGCGTGAAATCCCTGCACGTACCGCAGCAGCCGCGTGCGAGATTCCGCGTCCGACCGGCCCTTGCAACACGCGTCGAGCGCCTCGCGCAGCGAACGATCGCCGTCCGCCAGCGCCCGCCGGATCAGGCCTCGGTGGCCGGAGCGCTCGCCGATTTCCCGCCACGCGCCGCCGGCGGCACGCTCCAGCATTCGTCCGTCGGCTTCCACCAGTCGCGTTGCGGCCGCAGACAGCAGATCGTGGACCTCGCCTCTGTCCCCGATCCACTCGGCGCCGAGGTCCACCGGCGTTCCGGACGGATCCATCTCGGTCCAGACCCGCCCTCCCAGGCGGCGGCGCGCTTCCAGGATGGTTACCCTCAGGCCGGCCTCGGCCAGACGCGCGGCCGCGGACAGGCCGGCGAGACCGCCTCCGATCACGATGGTATCCACGGAATTCGCCCGCAGCCTCAGGCGACGATCAGGTCGGCGTGCTCGGGATGCCGCTGGAGCCACACGGCGACATACCAGCAGCTGGGGATGATGCGGAGTCCTTGGGCCCGGGCATGGGCGACGGCGGCCTGCACCAGGCGATCGGCCACGCCTTTGCCACGGTCATCGGTAGGAACGAACGTACTGTAGAGGTCGAGGACACCGTCGCCGGCAGACGCATAGAGAAGCACGGCGGTCCCCGACGACACCGAGAGGATGAACCGACCCGCGCCTGGCTCGTGAACGACGCTCATGACGGAGGGTAGTCGGGTATGGCGGAGAGTGGTACTCTGCTAGCACGAGACGACTCACCCATCGAGCGACGGTCGCGCGATCACCTCTCGAGCCGGAAGCTGAGCGCCTGGCGCACGAGCTGCCGCACGACTCGTCCCCGAAGCCGGGCGGGTTGGTATCGGCTGGCGAGCACCGAGGCCCGAGCGGCCTCATCGAAGGCCGGATGGGAGCTGGTGATCACGCGCAGTGAGCCGAGCTCCGCACGGCCTGCGGTATCTACCACGTAATCGAGCACGACCCGGCCGCTGATGCCGGCGGCCGCGAGCGCGGCGGGATACCGGGGCTCGGGCTGCTCGATGATGGTGACGGGATCGTCCACGGCATCCGCCGTCGCCGGGCCGCCGTCGAACGCCGGTGCTCCGAGCGCAATGCGGCTATCGCCCGGCGCAGCGGAGGTGACTCCGCGAAGCAGGTCGTCCGTCGTCGGGAGGGACCGCGGGAGGGTGAGCGCGCCCAGGTCCGGAACCGTGAAGGCCGTGCTTTGGTCCGGGATGACTGCAGCGGACGGGCCCCGAATGATCCCTGGAGCGACGTGACTGATTCGCGGCACCGGGGTCGGTATCAGCAGCGGGATGGCCTGCTCCACCGGTCGGAACGGCGCCTCGCTCGGCGAGCGCGCCGACAGCAGCGCCGCGGCGCCGATCAGCAGCCCGTGCAACCCAGCGGACACTGCGTACCGATGCGCACGGAAGCCGGCCCGCGGATGCGACTCGGTCAGGACCTGGAACATGGGTGAGCTCCCGGAGAGAGGTTCCCCACATTGGCGCCCGCGAGATGGCGTCCTCCGCACCCTCGCGTGACGGTCGGCCGGCGCTCCCATGACAAAGCGATGACGACACGACGCTCGTCGTTCGGGCTCGCCGCCCGCAGCCTCTTCTGGGCCCTGGCGTTTCCTGGGGTCTACGCCGGCTACATCCCCTGGCGCTTCTTCGGGCTTCGCTCCGTCGCCTTCGACGCCGCCAGTCCGCGCCACTGGCTGGGCGTGGCCGGCATGGCGGTGGGGATCGCCTTCCTCGCCGTGTGCATCCTGGAGTTCGCCCGCAGCGGGCGCGGCACGCTGTCTCCGGCCGATCCGCCGCGGGCGCTGGTGGTCCGCGGACCCTATCGGTATGTCCGGAATCCCATGTATGTCAGCGTCACCCTCATCCTCCTCGGTGAGATGCTGCTGACCGCGTCCCGCGGGCTCTTCCTCTACTGGGCGATCTGGTTCGGGCTCGTGAACGTATTCGTGATCCTGTACGAGGAGCGGGCGTTGCGGCGGCAGTTCGGCGAAGACTACCGCCGGTATTGCGCCGCCGTCGGACGCTGGCTGCCGCGGCTGCGTCCGTGGCATGCGTGACGCACGCGACGCCGGTAGCTTCCAGGGCAATTCCGCTTCGGGGGGATGATGGGACGAGAATGAGCCGCACACCTCCGATGCGGCTGCTCCAGCGGTGGCTGCGCTCGCTGATCGGCCGCGACGTCTTTCAGCTCCCGCAGTGCGCGGTGCCCGGCGAGGTGATCGGCAACCGCCACGCGAGCTGGTTCGTGGCGACCGATCGCCTCGGCCCTGCCCCGGTTGTCTACTCGTTCGGCGTCGGCCGCGACGTGAGCTTCGAGCTCGCACTCATCGAGCGCTTCGACGCGACGGTGCACGCGTTCGATCCCACGCCGCTCGCGCTCGCGTGGGCCCGCACGCAGCGGCTGCCGGAGCGGCTGATCCTGCGCGAGCTCGGTGTCGCCGGATACGACGGCGTCGCCCGCTTTCTTCCCTCCCGCCGCGTGGGGGGCGAGAACTTCAGCATGGTCCGAGAATCCGGGATCGGCGAGGCGATCGAGGCGCCGGTCCGGCGCTTCGCCACTTTGGCCGCGATGGTGATGCGACCGCCGGACCTGGTGAAGCTCGACGTCGAGGGCGCAGAGTACGACGTCCTGCCGGACATGCTCGCCTCCGGATTCCGGCCCCGGCAGATCTGGATCGAGTTCCATCACTGGTGGCGCGAGATCCCTCCCCGACGCACCCGCGACGCCATCCGCCTGCTCAACCGGCACGGCTATCTGATCGCGGATGTGTCGGCGAAGGGCAAGGAGTATACTTTCGTGCTGCCGTCCCCCACTCCCTAACCTCGACTCGGCCCATGCGACTGACCATCCGGTTCGTCTCTCTGCTGTTCGCCACGCTCGTCGCCGTTCCCGCCGCCAGCACCGCCCAGAAACCTCCGCCCAACTTCGACGCCTACGTGCGGCGGGTGATGCAGACGTTCACCGTCCCGGGACTTTCGGTCGCGATCGTCAAGGACGGCAAGGTGGTGCTGGCGAAAGGCTACGGCGTACGTCGCATGAACGAGCCCGCGCCGGTGGACGAGCGGACCCAGTTCGGCATCGCATCCAACACCAAGCTCTTCACCGCGACCGCCCTCGCGCTGCTGGTGGAGGAGGGCAAGCTCGAGTGGGACGCGCCGGTGATCGACTACCTGCCGTGGTTCGCGATGTACGATCCCTACGTCACCCGCGAGCTGAGCGTGCGCGATCTGCTGGTCCACCGAAGCGGCCTCGGCCTCGGTGCGGGCGACCTGCTCTGGTGGCCCCAGTCCACGTACGACCGCAAGGAAGTCGCCCGCCGGCTGCGATTCATTCGCCCGGCCACCTCGTTCCGGAGCGCCTACGCCTACGACAACGTGCTGTACACTGTTGCGGGCGAAGTGATCGAGGCGGTGTCCGGCCAGGTCTGGGAGGAGTTCGTGCGGAGCCGGATCCTGGAGAAGGTAGGGATGACCCAGAGCGATGTGCTCCACTCCGCCGCGGGCGGCGGCGGCAACGTCGCGGGGACGCATGCGGAGGTGGAAGGCACCGTGCGGGCCATCGCCCCATTCTTGAGCGACAACACCAACCCCGCCGGCGGCATCATGTCGGGCGCGGCGGACATGGCCAAGTGGATGATCGTGCAGCTCGACTCGGGGCGAGTCGCCGGCGGTGGCCGCCTCTTCTCGCCGGGGACAACCTCCCAACTCTGGCGCGACGTCACGCCCACGCCGATCGGCGGCGCACCCGAGGGACTGGCTCACCTCCGCCCCCACATGGCGGGCTACGCGCTCGGCCTTGGCGTGAGGGACTACCGAGGACGCACGCTGCTCCAGCACACCGGCGGGCTCCCGGGCTACGTCTCCAAGGTCGCGATGATCCCCGAGCTCAAGCTCGGCGTCGCGGTGCTCACCAACCAGGAATCGGGCGCCGCGTTCGAATCCATCGTCTACCAGGTCCTCGACACCTACCTCGGGGTGAAGCCGCCCGATTACCTGACTGCGTTCCGGCGCCTCGTGCAGCAGGGCCAGGCCGAGCTGCGGGAGCTGGCGCAGCGATCATCCACCAGCCGGGATTCGACGTCGGGACCCTCGCTGCCGCTCGCGCAATACGCAGGAACCTTCCGCGACGCCTGGTACGGCGACGTGGCGATCGCGCTCGAGGGGAACGGGCTCGTGATCCGCTTCAGCAAGACGCCGTCATTGGTGGGTGACATGGTGCACTTTCAGCACGATACCTGGCTGGTGCGCTGGCGCGACCGCGAGCTTCGAGCGGACGCCTACGCCACCTTCGCGCTGAACTGGGACGGGACCATCGAGCGCCTGCGCTTGGTCCCCAGCTCGCCGGCGGTGGACTTCAGCTTCGACTTCCAGGACCTCGACCTAGACCGGCGGAGAAGGCAGCGGCAGCGGGGCAGTGAGAGCCCTGCTCCTACTCGCGGCTGTCGCCATCGCCTGCGCGCCGGGCGACCGCACATCGGTTCCTCCCGCCGACCTCGTGCTTCGCGGGGGCGCCGTCTACACCGTGGACGCCGCGCGCAGCTGGGCGACGGCGGTCGCCGTGCGCGACGGCCGCATCGTCTACGTCGGCACGGACAGCGTGCCCCGCGGGCTGATCGGTCCTGCGACGGCGGTGGAGGATCTCGACGGCAGGATGGTGCTGCCCGGCTTCCAGGACGGCCACGTGCACCTGATTCAGGGCGGCGTGGAGCTGGGCGAGTGCGCGCTCTTCACATTGGACCGGCAGGAGATCGTCGACTCGATCCGGGCGTGCGCGGCCGCTCGTCCCGACGCGCCATGGGTGCGGGGCTCCGGCTGGGAGCTGCCCGCGTTTCCCAGGGGCCAATCCCTCGAAGGAGCTGCTCGACAGCCTGGTGCCCGATCGGCCCGCCGTATTCGATGCCTTCGACGGCCATTCCTCCTGGGCCAACACAGGGCGCTCGCGCTTGCGGGGATTACCCGCGCGACGCCCGATCCGCTGGACGGCCGGATCGAGCGAGACGCACGCACGGGGGAGCCGAGCGGCACCTTGCGGGAAAGTGCGGTGGCGCTCGTCTCCGCCCTGCTGCCCGAGCGGACGAACGCCGAGCTGCTGGCGGGATTGAAGCGTGCCCAGGACCTGGCGAACGCCGCCGGCATCACCGCCGCGCTGGAGGGATGGACCTCGGAGAGCAACCTCCGCGCGCTCGCCGGTGCGGACAGCGCGGGGACCCTCACCCTCCGGGTCGTCGCGGCGCTGGACGGCGAGCCGGACTCCACGGGCATAGACCGGCTCACACGACGGCTGGCTACACTGCGTGCGCGGTACACATCGGCCCACGTGCGCCCCACGACCGTAAAGCTCTACGAAGACGGCGTGATCGAGTCGGGCACGGCCGCGCTCCTCGCGCCCTACCTCGATCGGAAGGGCGACGCCGGGAAACCGATCTTCGCCCAACCGACGCTCGACAGTCTCGTCGGAGCCCTGGATCGCGACGGATGGCAGGTCCACGTCCACGCCATCGGCGACCGTGCGATCAGGATGACGCTCGGCGCGTTCGAGCACGCGAGACGGGCCAACGGTGCACGCGACGCGCGCCACACGATCACCCACCTGCAGCTCATCGACCCCGCCGACATTCCGCGCTTCCGCGACCTCCAGGTGATCGCCAACTTTCAGCCGCTCTGGGCCGATGGCGACGTCTACATCACCCGACTCGCCGAGCCGCAGCTGGGCGCGGCGCGATCGCGCTGGATCTATCCTATCTCCAGCGTCGTGAAGTCGGGCGCCGTCGTGTCGGGCGGCAGCGACTGGTCAGTCTCATCCATCGCGCCGCTCGAGGGAATCCAGGTGGCCATCACGCGGCGCGCACCGGAGGATCCGCCGGGCACGCCATGGCGGCCCGAGGAGGTCGTGGACCTGCCGACCGCGATCGCGATGTACACCATCGACGCGGCGTACCAGCTCGGCCAGGAGCGGGAAACGGGGTCCATCGAAGTGGGGAAGTTGGCGGATCTCGTGGTGCTGGAGCGCAACCTGTTCGCGGTGGCGGCGAGCGAGATTCACAGGGTGAAAGTGGTGCGGACGCTACTGGAGGGGAGGACGGTGTATCAGAATAAACTACGTTAGTTGACCACTGTATGTCCTTGACACTTCATTACTTACAAGCCAGCCACTGACCTATATTCTCAGCACAGAAGCAAATGTCATCCTGAGCGAAGTGAAGGAGGCCATGCCGACTGCCGCTCCTTCGCTTCGCTCAGGATGACACTCTTATTCACTCTACCGCGCGTCTAGCGATCTTCGCGTCGCGGCCGCTTCGCCTCGCGGCCGCCGCCACGAAACTCGAAGTGGTCGGGCGGAAGCACCCGATCCCGCCACCCTACCGGCGATCCACGCAGCAGCCCGCCTGCCATGACGCGATCGCACAGCACGGCCGCCGGTTCCCACACACCAGGTTGAATCCCGGGGTAGCGCGTGGCGTGCTCCAAGCGGAGCCGCGCTTCACGGACGCGCTGACCGGCCGACACGGTCGTCCCTGTCATAGATCCCTCACATCTCTGCGACGATACAGTACACCTTGATCACTCCGCTCGCTCCGGTCAAGGTATCGAGCAACTGTTTCCAGTTCTCCAGGCCCCGCACAGGGTGGGTCAGCAGGCGCGCCAGCCACCCGGGATACTGCGCCTCCGCATGCGCCATGTCTTTGACGCCCAGCTCGAAGTATTCCCGGTTCGCGTTCACCGTCCCCACCATCACCTTGTTGCCCAGGACGAACTCGAGATTGATCCGGTCGGCGGGAACCTCGATGTGCTTGTCACCCCCGGTCACGCTCGACAGGACCAGCACCCCGTTCTTTCCCAGCGCCTGCATGCTCTCGAACACGACGGGCGACGCGCCGGTGGCCTCGAAGATGAGATCGAAGGGACCGTACCGGGCCGCCCCCTCCAGGATGGGAAGGTCCGCCGTGCTCTCGTACCGCGCGCCGAGAGCCTCGATGAGATCCGAATTGAGGTAGGGCTTGGCGGTACGCCCGAAGACCGTGACCTCCAGGCCGCGCAGCCGCAGCGCGAGCGCGGCGAGCAGACCGATCGTCCCCGCGCCCATCACCGCCGCCCGCCGCGGGCGCCACACCCGGAGGCGGCGCTGGATCTCATAGGCCTGCGCGATGCCCTTCTCCACCACCGTCGTCGGCTCGAGCAGCACCGCCACCTCGCGCAGCTCAGGCGGGATCTTCACGATGTACTCCGGGTCGTCCACGTAGTACTCGGTGAGGTACCCGTGCCGGAGGTTGATGCCCCGCTCGTAATACACGTCGTCGGTCGTCATGTCGTAGGTGCCGATCCGATCATAGATGCTCGAGCCGGGCCGCCGAACGGTCGCGACGACGTAATCGCCGGGTTGCAGCTCGGTCACGTTCGGCCCCACCGCCTCGACCCGGCCGAAGCTCTCGTGTCCGGTCACCAGGAAGTCGGAGCCCGGCGGCGCCGCCCCGTACTCCGCCGCGTTGATCTCCTTGTCGGTGCCATCCACGCCTACCCGCAGCACCTTCACGAGGACGCCCCGCCCGCCGGACACTTCATCGAGCGTCGGCCTCGGCATAGTCGCCAGGTGCATCGAGTCGGCCTTGCCGGGGAAGACCGCCACGGCCTTCATGGTGACGGGGCGGCAGGCGGGGCGGCCCGGCTCTGCTCCGGGCGCGCGGGGGCATCAGCGGTAGGCATCAGACTCCTCAATGCTCGATGAGTTGGACGACGTGGCCGTCGGGATCGCGCACCCGAACGCCACGGCGGAAACCGAGGGCGGTATCCGGCAGCGCAACGGCTCCCGGTGAGATGAGACGGAACTTGCCCCGCCGCACGACCTCGGCCGCGGCAGCGGCATCAGGGACCAGGATCGTGGTCTGCCAGTGCACCAGGTCGTTGGCCCGCTCGTCGGCGGGAAGAGGCCGGCCATCCGTCGGTGACAGGTACTGGAGGAACTCGACGCCGGGTCCGTTGCCCGCACGAAGACCGGTGATTCGCAGCCTGGCCCCGCGCACGTTGTTGAGATGCTCCTGCTCGGTCCCCGCGTTGAGGCTCTCGCCCGCGACGCGGAAGCCGAGCACGTCGCGGTAGAAGCCGAGGCTGGCCTCGGTATCCTGGACGACGATGGCGGTGTGGTCGATGCCGAGGAAGAGCCGGGCGCCCCCGCGCCGCCATTTCGGGTCGCCCTTGTCGGGCGGAAACTGGAGGATCTCCAGCGGGTGCCCGTCGGGGTCGCGGAAGTAGAACGCGCGGATGCCGGCGGCGGCCGGGATCGTGGCCGGCAACGTCTGCGGGCCGGTGGAGGCGTGCTGCACCCGGAAGCGCCGAAGCCTGGCATACGCCTGGTCCATGTCGCGCACGATGATGGCGACGTGCTGGAACCAGCGGTCGTTGCTCCGGCCATCGTCGGGCGCCGGACGGCCGCGCGGCGCGAGATACTCGGTCAGCTGCAGCCGCTCGTCACCCAGCCGGAGCCGCACGACCCGGATCCGCGCGCCGAAGACGCCCTGCAGCGATTCGACCGCCTCGCCGGCCAGCTCGTCATCGGTCTCCTTGGTGAAGTCGAGCACGCGGGTGTAGAAGGCCACCGAGCGTTCCATGTCCGAGACCGTGAGGCCGACCATCGCCACGGCCTGGGCTCCGGCCGTCGGGGGCGCGGCGCGCTCGGCCAATCCCGGAGGCGGCGGCGATGCCGGCGCCTTGCCAAGGGAGCCTGGGCGAACAGGCTCGCTGCGCTCACCAACGTCATCCCGAGCGGAGCGAGGGACCTTCTCAGCCGACTCCGGACCTTCGCCGACAAGGTCCCTCGCTCCGCTCGGGATGAAGCTACGGCCGATCATACTTCCACCGCTTCCTGTGCCGGCTGCGACTTGGCGTTCCGCGATACCCCCATCCGCTCCAGCAGATGATCCCCCACCCGCAGTGCGTTGGCCATGATCGTGAGCGCCGGGTTCACCGCTCCGCTCGACGGGAAGAAGCTCGCGTCCACCACGTACAGATTGTCCACTTCGTGCGCGCGGCAGTCCACGTCGAGCGCCGAGGTGCCCGAGTCCCGTCCGAAGCGGATCGTCCCATTCTGGTGGGCGACCCCCGCGAGCGGAATCTGCTGGCCCACGAAGAGGCTCCGGGCGAACAATCCCTGGTGGCAGTCGTGCCCATGCACCGCGCAGCGAGTCTGTTGCTGCATCAGTCCCTCGAGCCGCCGGGTGAGCCGCCGGTGCCCTTCTCCGTTGTTCGGCGTGTACGAGAGCACGATGCCGCCGTCGCGATCCAGCGTGACGCGATTCTCCGGATCGGGCAGGTCCTCCGAGGTCAGCCAGAAGTCGAGCGAATGCTTCGCCATGAGCTCCAGCGTCCAGCCCGGCGCGATCTTCGGTGCCCCGGCTGACAGCGTGATCCCATCGAGCTTCCCGACGAACGAGATGTGTCCCATCGGGTAGGCCCACTCCGGACTCCCGAAGTAGAAATCGTTCAGGGCGAGGGTCTTCTGGAAGACCGTCGGATTGGGACACCGGGAGAGCGCCATCAGCACCGAGTTGATGTGGCCCATGTAGTGGCGCCCGACTACGCCGGATCCGTTGGCGAGCCCGTCCGGATGCCGGTCGCTCGCCGAGCGGAGCAACAGGGCGGCGGAGTTGATGGCGCCCGCCGCGACGACCACGATGTCCGCCGTGTAGGCTTCCCGCGATCCATCCCGGTCCACCAGGACCCGGGTGACCTCGCGTCCCGACGCGCTCGTCTCCAGTCGCGCCACATAGGCGCCGGTCAGGAGCGTCACGTTCGGATGCCGGAGGGCGGGATCCACACAGACCACCTGGGCGTCCGACTTCGCCTGCACCAGGCAGGGATGCCCGTCGCAGGTGCCGCAGCGGATGCAGCGGCTCCTCCGCCGGTCGCTCTCGTCCAGCATGATGCCGAGGGGCACGGGGAACGGCGTGCAGCCCGCTCGCTTCCAGTCATCGCTGAGCTGCTGAATGCGGGGCTCGTGACTCACGGCTGGAAACCGGTACGCCGCGCCGGCCGGCGGGTCGGTCGGATCCGCGCCGCGCTCCCCATGCACCTGATACAGGTACTCGGCCTCGGTGTAGTACGGCTCCAGCTCGGAGTAGGAGATCGGCCACGCCGGGCGACGTCCCGCCGTGATGTCTCAGCTCGCCGAAGTCTTCCTGCCGCAGCCGAAAGAGCGCCGCCCCGTAGAACTTGGTGTTGCCGCCGACCCAGTAGTTGGTGTGCGGGTGCAGCTCGGTCCCGTCCTTCGCCCGCCAGGTCTCGGATGTCTGGTAGCGACCGTCCACGTTGACGGCGCGGGTGCTCCAGTTCTCCGCTTCCCGCGGGACGTAGTCTCCCCGCTCGAGAATCAGAATCCGCTTTCCCGAGGGGGCCAACCGGTGCGCGAGGGTACCACCCCCGGCACCGGACCCGATCACGATGATGTCGAAGTGCATGCGGTCACCGTAGGTGCGGCGTGAGTGTGCCCTAGCGCCGAGCTGCTGAGCGCGCCCTCGCTCGGCGTGATGCTCAAGCGGAGGACCTGCGCCGTCGCGGGATAGGTGAACTCGTCGCGCACGTGGGCGACGGCCTGCTGCTCGCGCACGCCCGCATCCGGAGACTTCTGCCGCGGCCCCTGGTTCGGGCCCAGCCCCGGCTCCTCGTTGACCTCGGTCCCGGCGTCCCACAGCGAGATCTGCGTCGTCACGTCGCCACGGACGGGCTGTCCGCCGACGAAGAGCGCGATCGGACGCTCGTTGGAGAAGAACAGGTCGTTCGACTGACCGAACATCCAGGCGAGCGACAGCGACTGGCCGGGTGTCGCGGAGATCTCGAACTCGTACGCCTGCCCCGGGGTGAGAGGGCCGTCGGCCGTCGCACCGATGGCCGCGCCGCGGCACCCACGCCGGCGACACCGGATTCGGCGGAGACGTACTTCAGCAGACCCTCGGGGTTGCCCGTCTCGGCCAGCTGCTCGAGACCGTTGCCCGACTCCGGCCGGCCGCCGGTGAAGATCGGATTGGCCCGCGCTGGTGTGCAGCACCCAGAAAGTCGGAGCCGACACGAACGGCGCGGTGCGGCCGGTGGACAGCTTGAGCGCCTCGCCCTGGCTGATGTTTTCCACCCGGACGGTGAAGGTGGTGGCGTTCGGGGCTCCCTGGGCCATGGCGGCCGATGCCAGGCTAAGGGCGGCCAGCGCGAGCGGAATGGTGCGAGCGATCGACACGGTCCCTCCTCAGGACGCGGGTGTGAGCGGCGCGGTGCCGAAGTTCACGCTGAACCGATGGCACCAGATGGTGGCGGCGCGGTACTTCGCCAGGTCGAGGCCGGCGGGAATGTCGTAGTTCTGGTCTCCCTGGGTCCCCTTCAGCTTGCCCAGCTCCACATAGCCGGCCCGCTTCACGGTCTCGTTGTCGGGCGCATCCGATGCCGCGACGAGGAAGACCCGCACGTCGGGGCCATTCGAGGTGCTGAACCCGGTGAGGCGAAGCACCCGGCGCCCGCCCAGATCGTGGACCGAGGCCGTGCCGGCGGTCTCGTGCGCGATCGAGCGGAACTGCCCCTGCAGGACGAGCCCGCCCTCCGCGGCGCGCTGCACGCCCGCGGGCTGCGCGGCAGCCACGCCCGGCAGCGTTTCGTTCACCGTGGTCTTGACGAACAGCAGCTCGGGCCGGAACAGGTACCAGCCGATCGCGCCGAGAACGACCAGGCCGCCAATCCAGGTACGGCGTTGCATGCTTCTGTCTCCTTGATGGGTACCGTCAGGTAGTGACGGCGGGTGTAATGCGGCGGTGCGTGAGTTTGGTTCCCCTCGGCGTTTCTCCATTCGCAGAACAGGCACGGCTCGGCGTGACAGAGCTTCGCGCAGGCCCCCGCCGGCCGCCCGCGCCGGCGGAGGTACAGCTCCGCCGCCGCGAGCATCCCCGCCGGCGGCGCGACGAAATAGATCCAGAGTCCCGTGAAGTCCCCGGCGAAGATGGCCGATGCGAGGGTCCGCGCCGGGTTCATGCTCATCCCCGACACGGGGGCCTCGACCGCGATGTAGAGCGCCACGAGGGCCCCGGCGCACATCCCGGTCAGCCGGTTGTATCGCGGGTGGCCGGAGACGGTGAGAACCACACTCATCAGCCCGAAGGTGATGACGGCCTCGGCCGCAAAGGCGGCGGCGAACCCGAATGGTCCGGGCAGCGTCGCGGCGTAGTTGGTGGCGCGGTCCGCCAGGAGTGCGCCCAGCGCGAGGCTGGCGAGCAGCACACCGGCGACTCCGCCGACGAACTGGGCCACCAGGTAGCCGAGCGGCATGCGAAGGGAGCCACCCGGCCGAGCCGGGCGAAGGTGAGCGTCACGGCGGGGTTCATGTGGGCCCCGGAGCGTTTACCCCAGGGGGAGTAGATCAGGCAGACGGCGGTGGCCCCCATCGCGAGGCCGATGAGCGCTCGCCGGAGATCCGCATCGGGCACCATGCGGCGCACCGCGGATACCGGATGCTCGAGGAGGACGACGAACGTGCACGCCGAGACCATGAAGAGCGCGAGCAGCGCGCCCTCGATCAGGTATTCGGCGCGGAGCCTCCCGGCCGGCGTACTACCCCTCCCGCCGATCCAGCTCCAGGCGCTGTCGAATGGTCTGCAGCAGATCCTGGGGAACCGCAATACGGCGGAGTTTCTCCCGAAGGCCGTCGACCAGCGAAGCCTCGAAGCGAAATTTCTCCGCGCACTTGACGCACTCGAGCAGATGCTCCTCGACCAGCTCCAGATCCGCCGTGTCGAGGGTGCGGTCCACGAAATCATCCAACCGAAGCACCATGTCGGTGCAGGAAATACGATGAATCATCGCCCCACCTTACCGAGAGACACCGGTAGAAACCTCGCTGGGGTGGCTAACGCCATCCGGCCAGGAAAGGTTCCAGCCGCCCCCAACCCCGGTGCCGCTAGACGATGCCCCGTTCCACCGCCACGTCCCAGAGCGCCTTCTGCAGCATGCGGCGGCCGCGGTGCAACCGGGACCGCACGGTTCCGGTTGGACACGCCAGCATCTCCGCGATCTGCTGGTAGGAGAGGTCCTGGATGAAGTAGAGCGTGGCCACCGCGCGGTACTCGTCAGGCAGCCGGCCGAGAGCTTCACTGACGCGTTCGGTGTCCAGCCGGTCGAGGAGCGCCGCCGCCGGGTCGTCCTCCGGCCCCTGAAGACCGGATTCGCTGGTCCGGTTGTAGAGGTAGAGCGCCGGGACGTCTTCCGTGCTGACGTTTGCCTTCTCGTGCTTGTCCCGCCGATGCCGGCTGTAGAACGCGTTGGTCAGGATGCGGAAGTACCAGGCCCGGAAATTGGTTCCCCGCTGGAAGCTCCCGAATGCACGGTAGGCCAGCAGGGCGGCGTCCTGTACCAGGTCCTCCGCCTCGGTGCGATCGTGGGTCAGCCGCACTGCGGTGCCGTACGCCTGCGCGAGGATCGGCGTGAACAGCTCCTCGAATTCCTGCTGAACCCGGGTCGGGTCTTCGGCCTGGACCGCGGTCATGAGGCATCCTCCCTGATCAGCGCCTCCACCAGAGGCGGGCAGTTGATGAGCTTGACCGACCGCTCCGCGAGGTCGCGGAGCAGCCGCGCGGCCCGGCGATCGAGGTAGCTGACGCCGGAGAGATCGACGAGCAGTCGCTGGTCGGCTCCCAGCAGCTCGTGACATTCGTGTTCGAGCAGCCCGACCCACTCGGCCACGATCTGGCCTTCGAGCAGGAGGATGACCTCGTTCGGAGGCCGGGTCGTGCGGGTGACGCGAAGCATGCGATCCTCGATGAAGCGGTGCGCAGCAGAAAAGCAGGCGACGTGCCAACTCTGCTCGCGTCGAGGATCAGCGTTGTATGGCGATGTCGAGGAAGGTCTTACGAAGAGTTACCGCAGCGCGGCGGGCAGGAGCGTTGGGGAGTTTTCAGTCCCAATCGGATGGGAAAATCACGAGGGGTGGGACCTCGCGCTCGGTCGCGTGATCCCGAGGCGCTTCATTCTCGCCTCCAGGGTCGTGGGCTTGAGCCCGAGGCGCTGGGCCGCACCCCGTGGTCCGCTGACTCGCCAGCCGGTTTCCTCCAGGGCCTCGAGGATCTGCTCGCGGGTCAGCCCAGCGGAACCTGGCGTCGGAGCCAGCCGTGGGCTGCGGTCGCCGCCGCCATCCACTCGCCCAGCTCGAGGCTGATGCCGCGACTGACGATCACCGAGCGCTCCAGCACGTTCGCCAGCTCGCGCACATTCCCGGGCCAGGCATAGGCGCCGAGCGTCTCGAGCACCGACTTCGGGATGGTATCGATTCGCTTCCCCATCCTGGCCGAGTACTTCATCACGAAGTACCGGACCAGCGCGGGGATGTCCTCCCGGCGGTCTCGGAGGGCCGGCGTATGGATGGGGAAGACGTTCAATCGGTAGAAGAGATCGGCCCGGAAATGCCCGCGTTCCACCGCCGTCTGAAGATCCTTGTGGGTGGCCGCGATGACCCGAGCATCCACCTTGATCGTGCGGGAGCCGCCCACCCGGTCGAGCTCGCCCTCCTGGAGAACCCGCAGCAGCTTCACCTGAAGGTCGAGCGACAGATCCCCGATCTCGTCGAGGAAGATGGTGCCGCCGTGCGCCAGCTCGAACCGTCCGATCTTACGGCTGACCGCCCCGGTGAAGGCGCCCTTCTCGTGGCCGAAGAGCTCGCTCTCCACCAGGCCCGCCGAGATCGCGCCGCAGTTCACCGTCACCAGTGGCCGATCCTTCCGGCCGCTCAGGTTGTGGATGGCGCGCGCGATCAGCTCCTTGCCGGTCCCGGTCTCGCCGGTGATGAGGACGGTCGTGTCGGTAGGCGCGACCTGCTCCACCTGTCGCAACACCCGCTCGAGCGCGGCGCTCCGCCCCACGATCTCCTCGAAGCCCTGCTGCTGCTTGACCTCCTCCATCAGAGTACACGTTCTCGGCCTGGAGCCGGTCGCGCAGCTGCGCGACCTCCGTCAGCGCCGCGCGGAGAGCCTCTTCGGCCCGCTTGGAGTCGTCCACGTCGGTGCAGACGCCGAACCATCGCACGATCGCGTCGTCGGGACCGCGCATGGCGACACTGCGAGTCCGGAACCAGCGGTACTCGCCGTCCGACCGCCGGAAGCGGCATTCCGCCTCGAAGGCGCGGCCGGTGCGCATGGACTCGTCCCACAGCGTCAGGGTGCGATCCCGATCCAGGGGATGGAGCGCGTCGGTCCAGCCGAACCCGAGGGCCGCCTCGGCGGCCATCCCGGTGTAGTCGAGGAACCGCTGGCTCACGTAGTCACAGGCGCCGTCCGGAAGGCTGGTGTACAGAACCTCCGGAACGGTTTCGGCCAGCGTACTGTAGCGGGCCTGGCTTTCCCGCAACGCTTCATCGGCCCGCTGCCGCTCCAGCTCGGTGCCGGCGCGCGTGGCGAAGATCCGGAGCACCGCCAGGTCCTGCGGCTCGGGCTCGAGCGGCCGGTCGTGAATCAAGGCGATATGCCCGACGACGGTGCCGGCGGAGCCGACCAGCGGAACGCCGAGGTAGCCCTCGGCCCCGAGGGTGTGGAGATCGGTATCGGCTGGGAACAATGCCTGGATGCCGCGGGGGTAATGACAGGTCCGGCCGGTGACCACCGCCTCGCAGGGTGTTCCCGCGAGCGCGTAGGACACGTTGTCGCCGAAGGAACCATCCCGCCAGAAGGCGAGCGTCGCCACCCGGTCCCGAGCGGCGCCTACCACCTCGGCGATGAGGGCGTAGCGGCTTCCCAGCGTCTCAGCCGCGAGCCGGGCCACGGTTCGAAAGAAGTCGAGGCCCGTGAGCGCGCCGGTTCCCTGGCTGATGGTCCGCAGCGCCGATTCCATCCTGCTGCGCTCGGCCACTTCGCGCTTGAGCCCCGAATAGAGCTGGGCGTTCTGAATGGCGATCGCCGCCTGGGAGGCCAGCACCTGGATGAGGGCGAGCCGCTCCCGGGTGAAGACCCCCGTGGCGAGGCTGTTCTCCAGATATACGATCCCGAGCAGGCGACCCTGGTTCACCAGCGGAGCCACGATGACCGACCGCGGGTGTTGCCGGAGCACGTACGGATCGTGGCGGTAGCGCTCGTCGCTGGAGGCATCCGCCAGCACCAGGCTGTCCAGCGTCCGCCGAACGTGGTTGACGACCACGATCGGCAGCGCCTCGCTGGCGGAGAGCGGACTCCCCGCGAGGTCCACGACTACCTGCTCCCCTGACCCCTCGGCGTGCACCCGGGGTGTCCCGTCGTCGTGCTCGAGTACCAGCTGTCCCCGTTCGGCGCCCGCGTTCTCGATCGCGAGGGCCAGCAGCTTCTCCAGCAGCCGTTCCAGCTCGATCTCGCCGGCCAGCACCCGTGCCGCCTTCATCACCGTGGCGAGATCGATACTGCTCACTTCCGCCAGCGTCGTCGAGGCCAGTCCGAAGGTGTCCGGCGCCGCGGAGGCATCACGCGCGCCACCGCCGTAGCGACGCTCGAGGTCGGCGACTTTCGCGGCCGCGCCCCACTGGCCGTACGCCCGGCGGGCGGCATCCAGATATGCGACGGCCACCTTGCCCTGCTTCCGCTCTCTCCAGAACCGGGCGCACAGCTCGTTGCCGAGGGCCTGGTGCCGGAGGGAGCCGGACTGCTCGGCATACTCGATCGCCCGCTCGTACAGTGCCTGCGCCTCCGGCGAGTGGCCCGACACTCGCTCGATCTCCGCGCCGAGCAGCAACGACTGGCAGAGGAAGTTTTCGGGGCAGTGCTCGGCGAGCACGGCGAGCGAGCTCCTCGCTCGCTGCAGCTCCGCCAGGACGGCCGCGCGCTGGTTCTCCGGCGTCTCGAAGAAGCTCGCCGCCAGCGTGAGGCCGCTCCAGAAGTCGAACTCGACCGGCCAGATGGTGCCTGCCAGGTGATGCACCAGTCCCTGGGCACTCCGCGCCGACTCGAGGGCTTCTCCGATCTCCTCGAACAGGTAGCAGAGCTGGAGCCGAGTGACCGCGTGAATCGCGCTGAAGAACGGGTTGCCCCGGTAGCGCGCGACGTATTCCGATTCGTCGAGGGCGGCGTCGGAGAGCGACAACCGTCCCGCCGTCCTGCCCTGCAGCGCCCGCGCCCAATTGAGCAGCAGCTTCACCGAGTCCGCGAACGCGTGGGCCTTGAGCTTGTCGATGACGGCCAGGTTGGGGGAAAGGTCTTCCACGAAGGCGGCGAGGTCCTGGGTCGAGAGCATCGCCGGCCACAGCTCCGTGGCGGCGCCATAGGCGGCATAGAGCAAGTCCCCCGTCTCGAGACCGCTCCGGCACGCTTCCCGGGCATAGGGGATGCAGCTCGCCATCGGCTGGCGCCAGAGATTGACGTGCGCGTGGAACTGCTGCTGGATCTTCGCCCGGCGTTTGCGATCGTTGAACCGCTCGCTGACCGCCAGCGCAAGGCGGCCGAACTCGTACGCCTGCCGGTAGTCGCCTCGGCGTGGTCCGATCGTGATCGCGTGCGTTACGTAGCCGTAGGCGGACTCTTCCGCGCTGCCGTGGATGAGCGAGAGCCGCACCATCGTGGCAGAGAGGAGCGCCGCCAGGCCCGGCTCGCCCAGGATGTAGCTGGACGCCCAGCTGTCCGTGAGGATGCTCATGATCATCCGGGTGGCGGCATCCGTCATCAGCGGCAAATCGACCAGGGACCGCACCGGCCGGGCGCCCAGCAGCGACTGGATGGCGGCGATCTCGCCCTCGAGCGCGGCCTCCCGCTCGACGGCCGAGTCGGGGAAGACGACGCCGAAGAGCCTCAACCCTTCGAGGTATGTGGTCAGCGCATCGCGGTAGCGCGAGAGGTTCTCGTATTGGACACCGCGCAGCCGGTAGACCTTGGCCTTGTCCAGGTTGGTCGCGGCCCGTCCGCGGAGGAGCTCGAACCGCTCCTCGGCCGCGGCGAAGTGGCGGCAGAGGTATTCCGACTCGGCCGCCTCGAAGTGCAGGGCGAACGCCAGATCGTAGTCCGAGCCCCAGAGGTCGTCCTCCACCATCTCCAGGCCGGCGGTCAGGTAGCCGAGGGCGGCCTCATGCGCCGTGGCGGACTTGGCGCGCCGGCCCGCGGTCAGGTCGAGCCGGGCCAGGCCGATCCGCTCTTCCGGATCGGTCATCCGGTCCCGGCCCACATTCAAGTGGTGGACGATGCTGAAGAGCCGCTCGTCGGTATCCGGATCCGCCACGCCCGACCGGAGCGAGCGGCCGATCGTCAGGTGCACCTCATGCTTCTGCTCGGCGGGGATGAGCGCGTAGGCCGACTGCTGCACGCGGTCGTGGAGGAATCCGTACGTCGTGTCGGAGGCGCGGAGGATCAGTCCCTGTTCCAGCGCCTCCTCCAGATCGGCCGCGACCTGGTCCGCTGACCGCTCGCTGAGCAACGCCAACGTCTGCAGATCGAACGGGCTCCCGACACAGGCGGCGAGCGTCAAGGTTTGCCGCGCGTCGGCCCCGAGTCGCTGGATCGTGCCCGTCATCAGGTCGATCACGTTGTCGGTCATGCCGGCACCCGCGATCGCCTCCATCTCGAAGGTCCAGCGCTCTCGCTCGTAGTCGAAGCGCAGCAGATCCGCGTCGCGAAGCGCCTTGAGGAACTGGCCGACGAAGAAGGGATTGCCCCCCGTCTTGCGGGACAGGAGGTGGGCCAGTGGCTCGGCGTCACCCGCGTCGCAGTGCAGCGTGTCGCGGACCAGGCTGACGAGATCCGGCAACCCCAGCGGAGCCAGGGGAAGCCGATCGACGGCGATGCCGTCGGCTTCCAGGTCGGCCACCGTTCGAGCCAACGGGTGCGCCGGATCGATCTCGTGGTCGCGATACGCCCCGATGATCAGCAGCGCCTCGATCTCATCCGCGGCGAGCAGTGGCTCCAGCAGATGGAGCGTCGCGCTGTCCGCCCATTGGAGGTCGTCGAAGAACAGCACCAGCGGGTGCTCCCGCCGGGCGAGGGCCCTGACGAAGTTCTGCAGCACCAGGTGGAATCGGTTCTGCGTCTCCATCGGATCCAGCGCCGGCGCGGGTGGCTGCGGCCCCAGCAGGGCGGCAAGCTCCGGCATCACGTCGACGAGCACCGCCGCGCCACTCCCCAGGGCCTCGCTCAAACGCGTGCGCCATGCCGCGACCTGGAGATCGCTTTCCGTGAGGATCTGCTGGATCAGCTCGCTGAACGCCTGCAGCACCGCCCCGTAGGGCACCCGCATGACCTGATCGAACTTGCCCGCCATGAAATACGCCCGCCGCCCCGCGAGCGCCCGGTACAGCTCGCGGATCAGCGAGGTCTTGCCGACACCGGCGTAGCCGGAGACGAGGAGGAGTCGGCTGGGGCCCGTCCCGATGTCCTGGAACACCGCGAGAAGCCGAGCCCGGTCGCGCTCGCGGCCGTAGAGCCGCTGCGGAACCAGGAAGCGGTCGCCCGGATCATCGCGGCCGGCCGACAGCGGCGTGAGATCCCGGCTCGCCTCCACGTCGCGCTGCCACCCGATGAGGTCCGCCTTCAGCCGCAGGGCGCTCTGATAGCGCTCCTCCGCCGCCTTCGCGAGCAGCCGCATCACCATGTCCGACAAGGGGACCGCCACGCCTGGGCGCACCTCGTGGGGCGACGGCGGGGTTCTGGCGATGTGGGCGTGAATCATCTCCAGCGGATCGGCCGACTCGAACGGCAGCCGGCCGGTCAGCATCTGGTAGAAGGTCACGCCCAGCGAATAGAAGTCGCTTCGGTAGTCGATCTGGCGGTTCATCCTCCCGCTCTGCTCCGGCGAGAGGTACGCGATGGTTCCCTCGAGGACGCTCGGGTGCCGCAGCTCCTGATGCTCGGCGGGTGCCCGGCTGGCGATGCTGAAGTCCACCAGTGTCAGCCGGCCGGAGACTGGATCGACCAGGATGTTGTTCGGGTTGATGTCCTTGTGGATGACCT
This sequence comes from uncultured Gemmatimonadales bacterium, assembly GCA_963720365.1. Classification (GTDB taxonomy): domain Bacteria; phylum Gemmatimonadota; class Gemmatimonadetes; order Gemmatimonadales; family GWC2-71-9; genus CAVVWJ01. Next base: position 195,311 of record CAVRFK010000010.1, read on the forward strand.
TCCGCTGGTGCAGGCCTTCCAGGATGCTCACCAGCTCCACCGCGAGCCGCAGGAATTGCCCCGGCGCCATCCCCTCAGGCGGAATCTGGGACGCGAGCCGCGTCCGGCCGGCATCCTCGAGCACCAGGACGGCGCGGCCGCCCTCGTGCGCCAGCTCGAGGGCGCGCGGCACCCCGGCGAGATCGAGGCTCCGAAGCAGGTCGTATTCGCGTCCGAGGGTGCCGGCTCCACCCAATCCATCGGCGACGGTCTTGAGAATGACCTGCTCGCCGTCCCGGTCCCGGACCGCACGGTAGACCACCCGGCGCCGGCCGCGGTACACCTCCTCCGCGACGGTGTAACCGGCAAGCGGACTGCGGGTTGCGCTGGTTTGGGGGAGCGCCACCGAATTCTCCGTATGGGGTCGGGTTTCCACCTAATAGTCTAGGCCGCGGCGAACCGCTTGGCTAGCACGCCCGGGGAACCTCACCGGCCTCATCGGCATTCCATCCCGCGGTATCACCACCCACATCACCGTGAGGGAGAACGCACCATGAAAGCCATCGGATTGCTGGTGCTCGCGACCGTGCTGGTCTCGGCCGGCGAGGCGCGAGCCCAGGCGACCGCGAGCAAGGTGTCGCTGACGCTGGAGGGCGCCAAGGCCGTGGCCGCGGCGGCCGCCGCGGAAGCGAAACGGGGAAACGAGGGCGGATCGATCGCCATCGTCGATGACGGAGGCAACCTGATCTATCTGGAGCGGATTCAGCCCACGTTCCCCATGGGCGCGCACATCGCGACGGAGAAGGCGCGCACCGCCGCCTTGTTCCAGCGGCCGAGCAAGGTGCTCGAGGACGTGATCATCTCCGGCCGGACGAGCCTGCTGAGCGTCGTGCCCGCGCCGCTCCAGGGCGGCGAGCCGATCCTGGTGGATGGCCAGGTCGTGGGCGCCATCGGCGTGAGCGGGGCCGCGAGCGCCGCCCGGGATCAGGTCATCGCCTCCGCCGGCGCCGCGGCGCTGGCGGCCAAGTCCAGCGCCAGCCGGTAGGAGACCATCATGCGCATCGGCATCGTGCTCTTCGCGTCCACCCTGCCCTTCGGCGTCGCCCACGCCCAGGCCAGCGGCAAGGTGACGTACCTCGGGGGCGAACAGGTGCAGGCCGCCTTCGCCAAGGGCTCGCCCCTGCTGGAGGTCGAGGACTACAAGATCCACGCGAGCCGCCGGGAGTCGCAGCCCGGTCTGGCGGAGGTTCATACTCGCGACACCGACATCATCTACGTGCTCCAGGGCTCGGCGACGCTGGTGACCGGCGGCTCGGCGCAGGAGCTCAAGACCACCGGCCCCGAAGAGCTGCGTGGCAGCGGCATCGAGAACGGGGAGAGCCGCGAGATCAAGGCCGGCGACGTCGTCGTGGTGCCGAACGGGACCCCGCACTGGTTCAAGCAGGTGGACGGCCCGCTGCTGTACTACGTCGTCAAGGTTCGTCAGGACGGTCGCGACTCCGCCGCAGGTGGCATGTGATGGGCCGGCTTCCGCTCCTCCTCGCACTGGCCATCCTGCCCGGCGGCTTGGCCGCGCAGGAAACCATCGATCTTCCTGCGCCGCGAGCCGCGGCGCTGGTGGATCTGCGGACCGACGAAGGCGCCCGGCTCGTGGGCGCGACCTGGCGCTACAGTGACGCCGCCGTGATCGAGGTCGCCCATCGCGAACCCGGCGCGGATCTCCGTCCCTCGGGGATGCCCAACCGGACCCAGGACATCACGCCCCACGCCGGCGCGGCTGATTTCGACGACTCCCGCTGGGCGGTGCTTCGCCCGCCGAGCTGGAGAACCGCCGGTCGCACGGCCGGCTGGCCTTCAACTGGTATCGCACGACCGTCACGCTGCCGGAGCGGGTGGCCGACTTCGACGTCACCGGCTCGACCGTAATCTTCGAGCTGGTGATCGACGACTACGCCGAGATCTGGGTCAACGGCAAGCTGCCGATCGTGCTCGGCCAGACCGGCGGCCAGCTGGTGAAAGGATTCAACGCGCCCAATCGCGTGGTGCTGACCAGGGATGCCGCGCCCGGCCAGGAATTCCAGATCGCCGTCTTCGGTGTCAACGGTCCTATCTCCAGCCCTCCGCCGAACTACATCTGGATTCGGTCGGCCACGCTGGATTTCTACCCCGGGAGCGCCATCGGCGGGGCCACCGCTACTACGGGCACGGTCGTGCGCCTCGATCCCGACGTGGACGCCATGGTGCCGGCGGACGCGAAGATCGAGAAGCTCGCGGGCGGATTTCAGTTCACCGAAGGGCCGGTCTGGCATCCGGACGGCTACCTGCTGTTCAGCGATCCCAACGCGAATACGATCTACCGGTGGTCGTCCGAGGGCGCGGTGTCCGTCTACCGGACGAAGAGCGGCTACACCGGGCCTGACATCGGTCGGTACCGCCAGCCGGGGAGTAACGGCCTCACACTGGACCGCGATGGCCTCCTGACGATCAACGAGCACGGCAACCGCCGAGTGACGCGGCTCGAGCGCACGGGCAAGATCACGGTGCTGGCCGACCGATATCAGGGGAAGCGACTCAACAGTCCCAACGATCTGGTCTACCGGTCGGATGGCTCGCTCTACTTCACCGATCCGCCGTTCGGCCTGCCCACGGCGTTCGAAGATCCCGCGAAGGAGCTGGCGTTCAGCGGGGTGTACCGCCTGCGCGACGGGCAGCTCACCCTGCTCACCAGCGAGCTGAGCGGACCCAACGGGATCGCCTTCTCGCCCGACGAGCGGTACCTGTACGTGAGCAACTGGGATCTCGGGCACAAGGTCCTCATGCGCTACGAGGTGAAACCGGACGGAACGCTGAAGCGCGGAACGGTCTTCTACGACTTCACCAGCGAGACCGAGGAAGTCGCGCTGGACGGCGTCAAGGTGGATCAGCGCGGCAACGTGTACGTCTCCGCGCCCCGCGGCGTGTGGATCCTGTCGCCCGAAGGGAAGGCCCTCGGCAGGATCGAGACGCCCGAGCACGCGGCGAACATCGCGTGGGGAGACGCGGACGGGCGCAGCCTGTACATCACGGCGACGACGGGGCTGTATCGGGTGCGGCTGTCGGTGCCCGGGGTGCGGCCCGGACCAGCGGTCCAAGCAGCCAGTCGCTAGCCGATAAGTGTCACCCTGAGCGGAGCGAAGGGGACCATGGCGAACATGGTCCCCTTCGCTTTGCTCAGGGTGACACGGGTTGCTGGGGTAACGCCTGTCACACTCAAGCCCCCACCCCCACCATCGTCCCCCGCGAGCGAACCCCCACCGCCAGCACCTGCAGATCGAGACGCAACGCCTCACCCACCGACCACGCCTGGAAGGGACATCCCCGTGGCTCGTGCGGTGGCTCCGCGTCGGCGATCTCGGAGATGTGCCCCACGCCGGCCCGATCGAGATGCGCCAGCATCGGCTGAAGGAACCGGCGCCGCGCCTCGCTTCGGGCCTCGTCGCTGCCGCCGCGCACCCGGACCCACGCCTCGACGAAAGGACCGAGCAGCCACGGCCAGACGGTTCCCTGGTGATAGGCCCCGTCACGGCTCAGCACGCCGCCCTCGTACCGGGGACGATACCCATCGGCGCCTGGTTCCAGGGTCCGAAGTCCCAGCGGGGTCCAGAGGGTGCGCTCCACCAGATCCACCACCCGGCGCGCCGCCTCGCCCTCGATCAGCGGGAACGGCAATCCGCCCACCGCGAAGATCTGGTTCGGCCTGATGGTGCCGTCCGTTCGCCCGGGCACGTGGTCCACGTCCACGACGTCGTGGAGACAACCCCGCTGCTCGTTCCAGAAGCGATCGAGGAACGATCGGGTGCCCCGCTCGAGCAACCCATCGTAGTCGGAGGTGAATTCCCCGGCCGCACGCAGGGCGTTGAGCCAGAGGGCCTGGATCTCGACCGGCTTGCCGACCCTCGGGGTGACGACCCAGTCACCCACCTTCGCGTCCATCCAGGTGAGCTGCACGCCGGGCTCGCCCGCCGCCAGCAGGCCGTCTTCGTCCACACGGATCCCGTAGCGGGTCCCTCGCACGTGGCCGGCAAGGATCCGTCGGACCGCGTCGCCGAGCAGTCGGCGCTCCGCGGCAGAGCTTTCGTCGCCGCGGTCGGCGAGCGCGCACAGGTACTCGTGCACCGCCACCACGTACCAGAGCGAGGCGTCCACCGTGTTGTACTCGGGCGCACCCTGATCGGCGAAGCGGTTCGGCAGCATGCCCTCGGAGACGTGGCCGGCCCACTCCAGCAGAATCGACCGGGCGTCATCGAGCCGTCCCGTGGCGAGACAGAGGCCGCGAAGCGCGATGAACGTGTCGCGGCCCCAGTCGGTGAACCAGGGATACCCGGCGACGATCGTCCTCCCGCCCCCGCGGCGCACCAGATACGCGTCGGCCGCGCGCTCCAGGCGCGAGCCGAAGCGCGCTCGGCGGGCGCGTTCATCACGCCGGAGGCCGCGGTAGGCCGACGCGGCGGATGCCGCCTGGGGAATCGCGCCTTCCACGCCGAGCAGCAGCGTGGCATCGCCGGCGCCCAGATTCCAGCGCCACACGCCGGGGGACGCGAGGTCTTCCTCGAAATCCAGCCCCCGCTCCTGCTCCTCACGGTAGAGGAAGTTCCGATACCACTGCGGGTCATGGGTGTAGTCGGCGTCGGTCGCGGCGGCGATCGCCGGTACGCCCGGATACGGCTCCCAGATCAGCTGCCCACCGCGCCGTCTCGGATCGAACCGGAAATCCGGGTTCGCCCGATGCAGTGCGTGGGTATCGCGACCCGAGAGGAAGGGACGAACCGCGAGGGTGACCGTGCCGTCGCCTTCCGCCACTCGCCAGCGAAGCGCGACCAGTGCCCTGCCCTGGGGAACGAACAGCTCGTGTTCCAGGATCGTCCCATCCCGCAGGCGCCAGGTCCATCTGGGCCAAGGGTCGGCGGCGAACCGCACGAGAGCCGCACCGCGTTCCGGCACGACGACGCCGGGCACATAGCGCTGGCGGGTCACGTACTCGGCCGGTGCTCCCGGCCGCTCGATCCAGGCGTCCAGCCCGTTGACCAGCGCCATTCGGCCGGTCGGCGGCGTGGTGGCCGCGAGCAGGAGCGCGTGATACCGGCGAGTCCGGATGCCGGCGGCGGTTCCCGAGGCAAAGCCCCCCAGGCCGTCGGCCTCGAGCCACTCGGCTCGATCGTCGAGCGAGACGCGCGAGCTCATGGGGTGCTCACCGCCAGCCGGGGCGACACCTGCGTCCGCGCGAGCGGAATGGCCGGCTCGCGCCGTCGGATGCCGTCCTCCAGGCACGGCACGGCCAGGGCCGTCCACCCGGTCTGATGACTCGCGCCGACCCCGCGCCCGTTGTCCCCGTCGAAATATTCGTAGAACAGCACCAAGTCCTTCCAGTTGGGGTCCACGGCGTACCGGGCTTGGCTCCCATGGCAGGGCCGGCGGCCGGCGGCATCGGCGAGGAAGAGCCGGGAGAGCCGGGACTGCAGCTCCGCCGCGACCTCATCCAGCGTCAGCCTGATCCCCGAGCCCACGGGGCATTCCACTTTGAGGTCCGGGCCGTAGAAGTGGTGGTAGCGCTCCAGCGCCTCGAGCACCAGGAAATTGACGGGGAACCAGAGCGGCCCACGCCAGTTCGAGTTGCCGCCGAACAGGCCGGTGTTGCCCTCCGCGGGGACGTAGTCCACCCGGTACGGCATCCCCATCACGTCGAACTCGTACGGATGCTCGCGGTGGACCCGGCTGACCGATCGCAGCCCGAATGGCGAGAGGAACTCGCGCTCGTCCAGGACGTAGCGCAGCATCCGCTCCAGCCGCTCGCGGGTCGGGATCGCGAGAAGCCGGCGTGCGGTCCCTTCGCGATGCCGCGTCCGCATGCAGGCGATGTCGCGGGTGACGTCGGTGCGGTTGTCGAGGAACCACTGCATCCGCCGCTTGAATCCCTCGAGATGGCCGAACTTCTCCTCGTCCAGCACCTCGACCGCGATCAGCGGCAGGACCCCGACCATCGAGCGCACCTTCAGCGGGATGTGCTGTCCATCCACGTGCAGCTGGTCGTAGTAGAACCCGTCCTCCTCGGACCAGAGGCCGGTTCCGCCGAGGTGGTTCATGGCATCGGCGATCGCGATGAAATGCTCGAAGAACTTCGAGGCGAGATCCTCGTAGGCGGGGTTCTCGGACGCGAGCTCCAGCGCCATCGACAGCATGGTGGAGCAGTAGAACGCCATCCAGGCGGTTCCGTCGGCCTGCTCCAGATGCCCACCCGTCGGCAACGGCTGGGACCGATCGAACACCCCCACGTTGTCCATGCCGAGGAATCCACCGGCGAAGAGATTCCGGCCCTCGGGGTCCTTCCGGTTCACCCACCAGGTGAAGTTGAGCAGCAGCTTCTGGAAGGCTCGCTCGAGAAACAGCCGGTCCCGCTGGCCTCGCTTGCCGGTCATCTTGTACACCCGCCACACGGCCCAGGCATGGACCGGCGGGTTGACGTCGCCGAAAGCGAACTCGTAGGCGGGGATCTGCCCGTTGGGATGCATGTACCACTCGCGGAGGAACAGCAGCAGCTGCTCCTTCGCGAAATCGGGGTCGACCCGGGCAAACGGGATCATATGGAAGGCGAGGTCCCACGCCGCGTACCAGGGGTACTCCCACTTGTCCGGCATGGAGACGACGTCGCGGTTGTAGACGTGGGTCCAGTCGCTGTTGCGCCCGCCGAGCCGGCCGCCGGGCGGCGTGGGCTGCGCCGGATCGCCGGTCAGCCAATGATCCAGCACGTAGTAGAAGAACTGCTTGGTCCAGAGAAGGCCGGCGTAGCCCTGACGGACCACTCGGCGCTCGTCCTCGGTGGCGCCCGCGGGCAGCAGCTCATCGTAGAACTCGTCGGCTTCGCGCATCCGGCGTCGAACACGCGAGCGAAGTCCGCACCGACGCCGGGAGCCGGGCTGGCGTCACCGCGCAGGCGGAGAGCTCAAGGTCCGGCTCTCTCCCGGCTGCAGCATGAGCGCGTAGTGCACGGCCGCCTTGGTGCCGGTGGCCGCCGGATTGACCGCCCCTGTTCGCCCAGGATCACGTAGCGGTGGAAGCGCATCCTTTACGTAAGGCTGGGGATCGGGAACGCCGAACAGCCGGGCGCCGTTGCTCTCATTTTCGGTGAACAGGAGCCGCGCCGTCTACGTCGGGAGGCAGCTCGGCATCGAGCGTGTACCGGCCGAGCGAGGCGTGCTCCGCCTCGATGCGGCCCGGTCCGCTCGCGCGGAGCACCGGCTTGGGCCAGTACCCCTCCCCTTCGCGTCCCCAGCTCCACGTATTGCGGAACCAGAGGGTCGGGAGCACGTGCAGCGGGGCCGGCTCGGGACCGCGGTTGACGACGGTGATCCGAACCAGGATGTCGTCCGCGTCCGCCTTGGCGTACTCGGCGAACACGTCGAAGTAGCGGTCTCCCTCGAACACGCCGGTATCGAGCAGCTCGTGCTCGGGTTCGCCCTTGCCGCGCTCCCGGTTCACCCGCACCAGCTCGTCGTAGGGAAACTCGGCCTGAGGATATTTGTAGAGGGCCTTCAGGTAGGAATGCGTCGGCGTGGAATCGAGGTAGAAGTACAGCTCCTTCACGTCCTCCCCATGGTTCCCCTCGGGCCCGGTCAGACCGAACAGCCGTTCCTTCAGGATCGGATCCCGGCCGTTCCAGAGCGCAAGGGCGAGACAGAGGCGGCCCTGCCGGTCGGTGATGCCCAGGAGCCCGTCTTCACCCCAGCGGTAGGCGCGGCTCCTCGCGTGGTCGTGCGGGAAATACGTCCAGCAATCGCCGTACTCCGAGTAGTCCTCCCTTACCGTGCCCCACTGCCGCTCGGCGAGGTACGGGCCCCACCGCTTCCAGTTCTTGGCCCGCGCGGCGTCTTCGGCCAGCCGCGCGCGTTCGGCTCCAGCCACGAGATCCTCCCGGCGTCGCATGACGAGGTGATGCGGGTCGGAAGGTAGAATGTCGTCTGCCGCGCAGAGGTTCCCACCGGCGGTCTCACGAAGCGTCCCTCGCTACCGCCTCGAGCGTCCCGTAGCGCCGCTCCCGTCGCTCGAACTCGCGCACCGCTCCCGCCAGATCCTCGACGCCGAAATCGGGCCACATCCGCTCCAGGAACAGCAGCTCGGCGTAGGCCGCCTCCCAGAGCAGGAAGTCGCTGAGGCGCTTCTCGCCCCCGGTGCGGATCAGCAGGTCCACCTCCGGAACGGGAGTGCCGTGATCCACGATCGCGAGGAGGCGGGCGAAGGAATCGCGGGTGGGCACGGTATCCGGCCGCAGACACTGCGCGGCCCGAAGGATGGCGTCGCGCGACGAGTAGTCGAGGGCGATCCGGAGATGGAGCCGGGCGCCCGCCGCGGTCGCCCGCTCGCTGGCTTCGATCCGCCGGCGAAGCCGGTGATCGATGCGATCCCGCCGGCCGAGCACTTCGAGCCGGACGCCGTTCTCGATGCAGCGCGCGGTCTCCGCCCGCAGGTACTCGCGGAACAGCCGCATCAGGACCGCGACCTCCGACTGCGGCCGCCGCCAGTTGTCGGCGGAGAAGGCATAGAGCGTCAGCACGCCGATGCCGAGCTCGGGCGCGGCCTCGACGATCCGGCGGACCACGCGGGCGCCTTCCCGATGCCCCAGCGCACGAGGCTGCCCGCCGCGGGTGGCCCATCGCCCGTTGCCGTCCATGATGATGCCGACGTGCAGACCGCTTTGCTGCATAAAGTGAATCTCCAAAAAAAGAGAGCTTACCGCTCCCGAGTGGCGCGGATCAGCGCCTCCATGTGCTCGAGGTACCGCTCCAGCGCCTTCCGCCCCGCCGCGCTCAGCCGGTACTCGGTCCGCGGCACCCGGCCCTCGAACGACTTGGTGCAGACCACGTAGTCGGCTTCCTCCAGCTTGCGCGCGTGGACGCTGAGGTTGCCGTCGCTGGTATCGAGCAGCCGCTTCAGCTCGTTGAACGTGAGCGAATCGTTCACCGCGAGCGCGCTCACGATCGCGAGCCGCATCCGCTCGTGGATCAGCCGGTCCAGCTCGAGCGGGCCATGTGCGGCCGCGCCGCCACGCACGCCCTCGAGACGGCGGGGCGGCTGCCGGCCGTCAGGCGGATTCCGCGGTGCCAGGTTGGACTTAGCCACCGTACCTCCTCGCGATCAGCAACCCGAACGCGATGTGGAGACCGCCGAATCCGGCGGCCATGAGCAGGTTGCCCCACGCCGGCGGCCCGAACAGGGCCACGACCGCCGAGCAGCATGAAACAGATCCCCATGATCGGCACCGCGCGAACCGAGAAGGCGCCGCCGGTGACGACGCCCGTGCCGTAGAGCAGGAGCCACGTCCCCGGCAGCGCGTCATGCAGTCCCGCGCGCGCCAACGTGTAGGTGAGCAGCGCGCCGACGACGAGCGGCGGCAGGAAGCTCAGCATGAACCGGCGGCCGGACCAGGAGAAGACGGTCGTGCCGGCACGGCGCGCCTTGGCCGCCATGGCCCAGCCACCGATCAGCAGCGCCACGACCGACGCCCCCAGCCAGACCGCGAGATGCTCATCGGGCGTCTGAGCCTGGTGCGCCACGCCCCCGGCGACGAGGGCCGTGATGCCCATGGCGACACCGCCCCACCCGGGAACGGCGGTGAAGGCGGTGGCCCGCTCCATCGTGCGCCGGATGAAGGACAGGTCGTCCATCGCCCGAGCGTGCAGCGGCTCGGCCGGCGTGGGGTGGATCCGCTGCGGGGAGGCCATGGACGTAGTATATGGAATGGAGCTGCTATCAGCAAGTACTTTGTACTGCAAAGTAGGTCCGAGGCAGGGAACGAGCCCTCCCCGCCCTGACCAGGCTAACGAAGCTCAGAGGTGCACTGCGGACACCGGGTCGCCCCGAGCGGAATCGCCATCCGGCAGTAGGGGCAGTCCTTGGTGGAGGGCGCGGCGGCCGCTTCCACCGGCTTGAGGCGGTTGGCGGCGCGTACCAGGAGGAACACCGCGAAGGCGACGATGAGAAAGGTGATGATGCTGTTGACGAAGAGCCCGTAGTTGATCGTGACGGCTCCCGCGGCCTGGGCTTCGGCGAGGGACGCGTACGGCGGTGCGGCCTTGGCTCCCTCCTTCAACAGGATGAACAGCTCGGAGAAGTCCACGTTGCCGAGCGCCAGCCCGATCGGCGGCATGATGACGTCGTCGACCAGCGACTTCACGATCGTCCCGAACGCGCCGCCGATGATGATACCGACGGCGAGGTCCAGCACGTTCCCGCGCATGGCGAACGCTTTGAATTCCTTGAGCATGTTGCGACCCCCGTTCAGAGGATGACACTGCGTCCCTGATATACGACCCGCCCGCCTACGACGCCAGCGGCCCGCCGTTCGCCTCGCCCAGTGGCAGCCGGAGATAGGCGCGCGCGCCGCGCCGCTGCCGCCTCGGTTCCAGCGCCAGCGCGCCGCCGTGCGCCTCGGCGATCTGCCGGCTGAGCACCAGGCCGATGCCCGAACCGCTCGCCTTGGTGGTGAAGAAGGGGACGAACAGGTTGCCGGGATCGGGGAGGCCCGGTCCGTCGTCCTCCACCATCACCTCGAGCACGCCCGCGGTGGTGCGCCAGCCGATCTCGACGCCACCAGCCGGTCTCCAGCGCCGCGTCGGTCGCGTTCCGCACGAGGTTGATCAGGAGCTGATCGAGCTGGTCGCCGTCGGCGGTGACGGAGACGGCAGGACCGGCATTCACCTTGACCTCGAGCCGGGTCTCCAGTGCGGCCACGCGCCGGATCCAGGTGGCCACGTCCACCGATGCCCGCCGCGGCTGGGGCAGCCGCGCGAGGCGGGCGTACGCGCCCATGAAGCGTCCCAGCGCCTCGGATCGTCCCTCGATCACCTCGAGGCCGGAGCGCAGATCGTTCTCCCAGTCGGCGGGGCGTGAGGGCCGCGCGGCGAGGTTGCGCAGGCTTCCCGCGATGGACTTGATGGGCGCGAGGGAGTTGTTGATCTCGTGTCCGAGCACGCGCACCAGCCGCTGCCAGGCGGAGCGCTCTTCCGCGCGGAGTACCCGGCTCAGATCGGAGATCACCAGGAGCTGATGCGGCAGTCCGTCCTGGCGGAACGTGCCGCTGCGCACTTCCCAGCGGCCCGCGCCGCCGGGGAAGGTCTTCTCGAACGTGCGGGGGCTCTCGCCCTCGAGCCAGTCGCTCAGACCCAGAATGGTCCGAGGGCTTCCCGATGAGGCGCTCGGAGGGCTGGCCCAGCAGCCGCTCGCCTCCGCGGTTCACCAGCCGCAACCGGTGGTCGCCGTCGAAGGCGAAGACCGCGACGTCGATCTCCTCGATCACCCGCCGCAGCAGCGCGGTCGCCTCCAGCTCCCGGAGTCGCTGGCCCCGCAGCGTCTCGCTGAGCGCGTTCACCTCCAGCAATGCCAGACCGAGCGCATCCGAGGCGGTGGCGCCGCGGGCGCGGATCGAATAGTCGCCCTCGCGCAGGGCGGCGAGGAGGTTGGAGATGGTCTGCAGCGGGCGGATCACCCGCTCGCGGAGGAGGACCGCGCCCAGCAGCCAGGCGCCGGCGGCGAAGAGCGTGAAGGTGAGGCGGACGCGGAGCGGGTAGTCGCCGGTCCAGAGTACCCAGCACGCCACCAGCACGGCGGGCAATCCGGCGCCGAGGACGCCGGTGAACACGCGCGATTCGTGGCTGCGGGGCTGCCGCCGCTTAGAGCCCATAGTGCTGGAGCCGGCGGTAGAGCGCGCTCCGGCTCAGCCCCAGTGCCTTGGCCGCGTGGCTCACGTTGCCGTCGTGACGCTCCAGCGCCTTCCGGATGAGCACTCGCTCCACCTCTTCCAGCGGCAGGTCCTCCAGCCGCGCCGCCGCGCCGGGCGCGAGGCGGAGCCCCAGGTCCGCGGCGCGCACCGCGTTGCCCTGCGCCATCAGCACCGCGCGCTCCAGCGTGTGGTCCAGCTCGCGAACGTTGCCGGGCCACGCGTGCGCCGCCAGGGCCTCGAGCGCGTCGGACTCGAAGCTCACCAGCGCCTTCCGATACCGCGCCGCATAGCGGCGCAGGAAATGTTCGGCGAGGACCGGGATGTCCTCCCTCCGCTCGCGCAGCGGCGGCAGCCGGATCTCGATGGTATTGAGCCGGAACAGCAGGTCTTCCCGGAAGCGCCCGGCGGCGACTTCGCCGGCGAGGTCGGCGTTGGTGGCGGAGAGAATCCGCACGTCGATCCGCCGGGCCCGCGAGGCGCCGACCCGCTCCACCTCGCCCGTCTCCAGCACCCGCAGCAGCTTGGCCTGCTGCCGCAGCGCAAGCGTCCCGATCTCGTCGAGCAGCAGGGTGCCGCCTTCGGCCAGCTCGAAGCGTCCGATCCGGTCGGTGCGCGCGTCGGTGAACGCGCCCTTCACGTGCCCGAACATCTCGCTCTCGAACAGCCCCTCGGAGAGTCCGCCGAGGTTGACGGCGACCAGCGGCCGCGAGGCCCGCGGGGAGGCGGCGTGCAGCCGCTGCGCCACCACTTCCTTGCCGGTGCCGTGCTCGCCGCTGATGAGGACGTTGGCGTCCGAGGCGGCGACCCGGTCCATGAGCTGGAGCACCGGCCGCATCGCCGCCGACTGGGCGATCAGCTCGGGCGCGCCGTCGCGGCGGAGAATCCGGTTCTCGCCCTCCAGCAGCCGGGTCGCGCGCAGCGCGCGCCCCAGCTCGACCTGGGTCCTGAGCGTGGCGAGCAGGCGGTTGTTGTCCCAGGGCTTCTCGATGAAGTCGCGGGCGCCACGGCGCATCGCCTCCACCGCCTTCTCCACGCTGCCCCACGCGGTCATGACCACGGTCGGCAGGGTCGGCGTCGATCGCCTGGAGCTGCGAGACCAGCTCCAGGCCCTCCCGGCCGGTGGTCGTGTCGCGGGCGTAGTTGAGGTCGAGCAGGACGGCGTCGAAGTCGCCGCCCTGCACCGCGGAGAGCACGGCGGCCGGGGACGCGGCCGTCTCGAGCGAGTAGCCCTCGCCCTTCAACAGCAGCCGGAGCGCCTCACGGACGTGCGGCTGGTCGTCGGCGACGAGGACGTGGGCCGTGGAGGCGGAGACGGCGGAGGAGGTTGGCACGGGTGGTCCAATGTAGTGCGAAGGCGGTGGGCAGAGTGGAATTAAGCGAACAGTGAACAGGGCCTGCTACCTGTTCACCGTTCACGGTTCACTGTTGACGTGGTTCAGCGCCCGATGGCACCCGCCGGCTCCACCACCCACCCGTCGTGGAGGTTGATCGTCCGGTGCCCGTAGCTCGCGTTCCGCTCGGAATGCGTCACCTGGACGATCGTCGTCCCCTGCCGGTTGAGGCGGGTGAAGAGCTCCATGATCTCTTCGCCCTGGGCGCTGTGCAGATTCCCGGTGGGCTCGTCGGCCAGCAGCAGCTTGGGGCTGGCGATCACCGCCCGTGCCACGCCGACCAGCTGCTGCTGCCCGCCGGAGAGCTGGCTGGGATAGAGGTCCTTCTTGCCCACGATCTGGAAGCGGTCCAGCGTCTCCGCCACGATCGCGGCCCGCTCCTTGGGCTTGATGTCCCGGTAGGAGAGCGGGATCTCCAGGTTCTCGTACACCGTGAGGTCGTCGATCAGGTGGTACTTCTGGAACACGAAGCCGATGTACTTCTTGTTCAGCTCCACCCGCTTCTTGGTCGGCAGCTCGTGCACCGCCTGGTCGAGGAACCAGTATTCCCCGGTCCAGGCGTTGTCGAGCATGCCGAGGATGCTGAGCAGCGTGGACTTCCCCGCCCCCGAGGGCCCCATGATGGTCAGGAATTCGCCGTCGCGGATCTCGAGGTTGATGCGCCGAAGCACGTAGGTGCGGGTCGGGCCGGCTTCGTAGTAGCGGTCCAGGTTGGCGAGTCGGATCACGGGGCGTTCCTCGATAGAAAGAGTAACGTTCACATCTGACTTCATTCCGAGCGCAGCGAGGAACCTCGCCGGCCAATCTCCGGGACCCGCGCACAAGGTCCCTCGCTGCGCTCGGGATGAGGTTTGGTCGGCCTACTCGCTCCGCAACGTCATCGCCGGATCCACCCGCGTCGCCCGCCGCGCCGGCAGGTAGCACGCCAGCAGCGCCACCGAGCTCAGCAACAGTCCGATCCCGACGAAGGTGACCGGATCCGCCGGCCGCACCTGGTACAGCAGTCCCGCGATCAGCCGCGTCACCACCAGCGACCCGACGAGCCCGATCCCGATGCTGATGAGCACCAGCCGCATCCCCCCCAGCACCACGTTGAGCCGGGTCTGCCGCGGATCCTCGCCCAGCGCCAGCCGGATGCCGAACTCCCGGGTGCGCTGGCTCACCGAGTAGGAGATCACGCCGAACACGCCGACCGCCGTCAGCACCAGTGCCACCGCGCCGAGCACGCTCATGAGCACGAGACTGAACCGCGCCTGCGCCCGGCCCTCGGTCAGGTAGTTGCTCATGGGCGTGAGCTTGCTGACCGGCAGATCGGGATCCATCGCGGCGAGGGTCTGCCGTACGGTTGGCACCAGGCTCACCGGGTCGATGCCGCTCTCCACCACGAACGTCATCACCGTCGGGGTGCCCTGCCCCAGCGGGTAGTAGATCTGGTGAAGGATGTCGCGGGTGAGATCGTGCTGGCGCATGTGCTCCACGATGCCCACCACCTCGGCCATGTTGTTCTCCGTGCCCGTGGGTCCGAGCTGGAGCTGCTTGCCGACGGCGTTCTCGCCCGGCCACGCCAGCTTCGCGAGGCTCTCATCCACGATGATGACCGGCGGCGTGCCCACGGAATCGGTGGAGCCGAAGGTGCGCCCCGCGAGAAGCTGGGCGTCCATCGCCTCGAAGTACTCCGGCGAGATCTGCCGTCCGTCCGCCGTCACGCTCTCGAAGTTCCGCGCCGTCTCCTCGTTGTAGGCGAACGGCGAGAGCGGGCCGCTCCCCGTGAGGGGGAGCTGGGAGACGATGCCGACCTTGGTGACCCCCGGCAAGGCCTCGAGCCGCCCGGTGAGATCGCGGAAGAAGGCCCGGCGTGCGCCGCCGCCCGGATACTTCCCGAACGGCATGGACAGCTCGAAGGTCAGCACGTCGCTCGCGTCGTAGCCGGGATCCACCCGCTGGAGCGCGAGAAAGCTCCGGATCAGAAGCCCGGCTCCCACCAGCAGCACGACCGAGAGCGCCACTTCCGCCATGATCAGCAGGTTCCGCGCGCCGCGGCGGTCGCCTGCGCTGCCGCCTCGCCCGCCGGCCTTGAGGTACTCCTGGGGATCGGTGCTCGCCGCGCGGAGCGCCGGCACCAGGCCGAACAGCACCGACGTCAGCGCGCAGATCGCGACCGTGAACGCCAGCACGGTGGTGTCCAGCTGGATGTCGCCCAGGCGCGGCAGGTTCGCCGGGTGCAGCCGGCGCAGCACGGACAGCGCCCCCACGGTGATGCCGAGCCCCAGCACGCCACCTCCGAGCGCGAGCAGCAGGCTCTCGGTCAGCACCTGGCGCACCAGCGCGCCCCGGCTGGCACCCAGCGCGGTGCGGAGCGCGAACTCCGCCCGGCGGGTGGTGGCCCGCACCATCAGCAGGTTGGCCACGTTAGCGCAGGCGATCAGGAGCACCATCCCGACGGCGCCGAGCAGGATCAACAGCGCCGGACGCGCGTGCTTCACCACGTCGTAGTGCAGCGGCACGGCGCGGATCCGCAGTTTCGACGCCGCGTGCTCCGGGAACTCGCGCGCGGAACTGCTCGGCGATGTTGTTCATCTCCGCCTGCGCCTGCTCGAACGTCGCGCCCGGGGCCAGACGGCCGAACACGGTGAAGAACGTCAGGTTGCGGGGCAGCGGCTGGGAATAGTCGAACTGGATGGGGACCCAGAGATCCGCATCGGTGACCTGGAACGCCTCGGTCGGAAGCTGGAGGTGGAACTCGCGTGGCAGGACGCCGACCACCTCGTGACCCACGCCATCGATCTGGATCGTCTTGCCGACGAGCGTCGGATCGGCCGCGTAGCGGCGCTCCCAGAGCCGGTGGCTCAGCATCACCACATGGGGGCCGTTCACCACCTCTTCCTCGGGCAGCAGCTGCCGTCCCAGCATCGGCCTCACGCCGAGGAGGGGAAAGAAGTTGGCCGTGATGGACACGACGTCGGCCCGTTCCGGCTCGCCTTCACCCGTGAGGTTGCCGCGCAGGTTGGCCACGTTCCCTTCGGCCGCGGCGGCGAACTCCTCGAAGGTGCGGCTGCGCCGCTTGTAGTCCTGGAAGTCCGCCGGCGACACGGCAGGGAGCGACTGCGCGCCCTCGCCGAGATCGTTCCAGATGTTGGCCAGCCGGTCCGGCGCCTCGTACTGGAGCGGCCGGAGCAGCACGCCGTTCACCACCGTGAAGATGGTGGTCGTGGCGCCGATGCCGAGCGCCAGCGCGGCGACCGCGGCGATGGTGAAGCCGGGCGTCCGGCGCAAGGCGCGGATGGCGTACCGGAGGTTGTGGCCGAGCGTATTCATCATTCGCTCCGAAGGGCGTCGATGGGGTTCAGGTAGCGCGGGTCGAGCAGCAGGTCGGCCATCATTCGCTCCTGAGCGCGTCCACGGGATCGGTGCGCACGGCGCGCAGCGCCGGCAGGAGCGAGGCCACGCCGGCCACCAGCGCGAGCGCGGCCGCGGTCAGGAAGAACGTGGCCGGATCGGTGGGACCGACGCCGAACAGCAGGCTGGTGAGGAGCCGCGTCGCGGCGTAGGCGCCCGCCAGTCCGACCGCGATGCCGAGCAGCGCCAGCCAGGCGCCCTGCGAGAGCACCAGCCCGAGGATCTCGCGCGGCACGGCGCCGAGCGCCATGCGGATGCCGATCTCGCGGGTGCGCTGCACCACCAGATGGGCCATCACTCCGTACACGCCGACCGCGCCCAGCGCCAGCGCGAGCAGCGCGAAGGCGCCCACCAGCATCATCGTGAGCCGCCGCTCCGCGGCCCAGGCGCCGAGCCCCTCTTCCATGGTCTGGATCTCGCCGACCGGCAGGTCCGCGTCGAGCTCGGCCACCGCCGCCCGCAGCGCGCCCGTCAGCGCGACCGGGTCGCCCTCGGTCCGCATCACGATGCGCATCAGCCGCTGAGGCGTGCCGCTGCCGGCGGGGAACTGGGCATACGGGAGGTAGATCTCCGGCCGCGGCTCGGCGTCGAGGCCGCGGTGCCGCACGTCGCCGACGATGCCGACGATCGTGCGCCAGACCGAGTCCACGGCGCCGCCGCCCATCATGATGCGCTGCCCGATGGCGTCGCCGTTGGGCCAGGCCTGCTGGGCCAGCGTCCGGCTGATCACCGCTACGCCGGGCGAGCCGACCCGGTCGTTGAGCTCTATGCCGCGACCCTGAAGCACCGGGATCCGCATGGTCTCGAAGTATTCCGGGCTCGTGGTCTGCCAGTACGCCAGGGTCCACTCCGACGGCTTGGGCGGCGTCGAGTGCCTGCCCTCCCGCACGAAGGACCAGTCGCCGATCTCGGGCTGGAGCATCGGCAGGGCCTTCACGACCGCGGCGGTGCTGACGCCGGGAATCGCCTCCAGGCGCTCGACCAGACGCTGGTAGAAGGCGCGGATCTTCTCGTTGCTCTCGTAGCGCAGCGGCGTCAGCTCGACCCGCGCCGTGAGCAGCCGCTCGGGCGCGAACCCGGGGTCCACGTTGCGCATCCGGGCGAAGCTCTGGATCAGCAGTCCCGCGGCGGCGACCAGCACCAGGGCCAGCGCGATCTGGCTCACCACCAACCCGCGGCGGAAGCGTTGCCGCCGCATGCCGACGCTCCCGCCACGGCCCCCCTCGGTCAGCGCCTGCGAGAGATCCGGCCGCGCGGCCTGGATCGCGGGCACCAGGCCGAACAGCATCCCGGTGGTGAGCGTGACGGCGGCCGCGAACGCGAGCACCCAGCCGTCCATGCCGATCGACTCGAGCCTCGGGAGGGTCGGTGGCGCGACGGCGACGAGTCCGCGCACGCCCCACAGCGCGAGCAGGAGACCGAGCAGTCCGCCGGCCACGGCGAGCGCGGCGCTCTCGGTCAGGAGCTGGCGCACGATCCGGCCGGCCCGGGCGCCCAGCGCCGCCCGCACCGCGATCTCCCGCTGGCGCGCCTCCGCCCGGGCGAGGAACAGCGAGGCGACATTGGCGCAGGCGATCAGCAGCAGCAGCGCGACGGCGCCCATCAGCACCAGGATCACGGCGCGGATGTTCCCGACCAGCTCGTCGATCGCCGGCGTGACCGACCCGGTGAACTGGGCATCGTACTCGTTGGGATAGCGCTGGAGCATGCCCGCCATGACCGACGCGGTCTCCCGGTCGGCCGCCTCGACATCCAGCCCGGGACGGAGCCGTGCCAGCACCGTGAGCCAGTGCCATCCGCGCTCGCTCCGGTCCATCGCGGGGTCGAGCTGGATGAGCGTCCACAGATCCATGCCGGCGCCGGCGTAATGCGTCGGGAGCTGAAAGCCCGGCGGCATGACGCCGAGCACCGTGGTCGGCACGTCGTCGAGAACCAGGGTGCGTCCCACGATCTCCGGATCCGCGCCGAACCGGCGCCGCCAGAGGCCGTCGCTCAGCACCACCACCGGCGGACGGCCCGGCAGGTCCTCCTCCGCGGAGAAGCCCCTGCCCCGCACCGGCGAAACGCCCGTGATCCCAAAGGCCTCGGCCGTGAGATACCCGGCCTGGAGCCGCTCCGGCGTCCCGCTGCCGGTCAACGTCAGGGAGCCGTTGGCGTAGGCCGCCACCCGGGAGAACGACCGCGACTGCTCGCGCAGATCGAAGAACTCCGGCGCGCTCAGCTCGCGTCCGGGGATCCCGTCGAGCTGCGTGCGCACGATGACCACGCCGTCGGGATGGTCGTAGGGCAACGGCCGGAGCAGCACGCCGTTGACGACGGTGAAGATCGCGGTCGTGGCGCCGATGCCGAGCGCGAGGGTCAGCACGGTCAGCGCGGTGAAGCCCGGCCGCTGGCGCAGGTTGCGCAGCGCGTATCGCAGGTCGTGCCGCATGACGTCGATCATCGGTTCACTCCGACCGCAGGGACAGCATGGGATCCAGACGGGTGGCGCGACGGGCCGGCAGCCAGCAGGCCAGGAATGCCACCAGTCCGAGCCCGAGCGCCACCGCGGTGTATGTCGGCGGATCGGCGGGACTGAGGGCGAAGAGCTGGTCGCGGAGGAGCCGGGTGCCCGCGAGCGCGGCGAGCCCGCCGAGGAGGGTGGCGGCGAGGATCAGCCGGATCCCGTGATGGAGGATCGGCGCGACCGCCTGCGACGGCGTGGCGCCCACCGCGATCCGGATGCCGACCTCGCGCGTCCGCTGGGTCACGATGAAGGAGATCACGCCATAGACGCCGACCGCGGCGAGCACCAGCGCCACGAGCGCGAAGACCGACAGCAGCATCATGGTGAAGCGGAGCCGGCTCATGGACCGGTCGAGCAGCTGCTCCATGAGTATACGGCGCCCACATCGGCTGGTCCCGGTCCACCGTCCAGATCGCTTGCTGGATGGCGGGCAGCGCGGCCAGCGGGTCACCGGCGGTGCGGGCCACGACGTTGGAGAAGAGCATCGGCCGTTGCAGCACCGGGCGGTACAGCTGCGGCATGGTCTCTTCGCCCAGCGAACCCTGCCGGACGTTGCCGACGACGCCGGCCACCGTCAGCCACACGCTGTCGTCCGTTTCCTTGATGAGCTTGCCCACGGGTGACTCGCCCGGCCAGGCCCGGCGGGCCAGCTCCTGGTTGACGATCACCACAGGCGTGCTGGCGATGCGGTCGCGCGGATCGAACTCGCGGCCGGCCAGGAGGGGGATCTCCATCGTCTTGAAGTAGCGGTCGCTGACGAGACTGAATTGCGCGACCGGCTCCTGCCCCGGCGGCGGGGCCGCCTGCCCCGCGATCACGTAGCCGGTGCTGCCCCAGTTGCCGCTCAACGGCGTGGCCGATACCAGCCCGGCCGACGTCACCCCCGGCACCTGCCGCACCCGCTCCACCGCCTGCCCGAAGAACGCCGCCATCTGCTCCGGCTCCTGGTACTTCACCGACGGCAGCCGGAACTGGAAGGTCAGCAGCCGCTGCGGCTCGAAGCCGGGATGCACTTCCTGCATCCGCATCAGGCTGCGGATCAGGAGCCCTCCTCCGACCAGCAGCACCACGCAGAGCCCCAGCTCGCCGACGATCAGCGCGCTGCGCGGATCCAGCCGGCCCAACGCCGAGCCGATGCCGCGCGCCTTGAGCCCCTCCGCGAGGCTGGCGCGGAGACCGTACCACGCCGGGGCAAGACCCGAGACCAGCGCGGCGAGCAGGGTCACGCCGAGGGAGAACAACAGCACCGGAAGATTCACCGAGACGGGCACGTCGTTGGGCATGCCGCCCGGGAACCCCTTCACCAGGAGATCCACCGCGAGGACGGCCAGCCAGACGCCCGCGAGGCCGCCGATGAGCGACAGCACCACCGTTTCGGTGAAGAGCTGCCGGAACAACCGTCCGCGTCCGGCCCCGAGCGCGGCGCGCAGCGACAGCTCCGACCGGCGCGACAGCGCCCGCGCGAGCTGCAGGTTCGCGACGTTGGCGCAGGCCACCAGCAGCACGAGGACGACGGCGGCGAGCAGCGTGAGCAGCGCCGGCCGCAGCGGGCCCGCGATCTGCTCCCGGAGCGACAGCACCGTCACCCCGATCTCGGCGTTCTCGGCGGGATATTCCCGGGAGAGCCCGGCGGCGATGGCGGACAGCTCGCGCTGCGCGTCACCCACCGCGACGCCGGGACGCAGGCGCCCCACCGCCCAGACGTTGCGCTGGCCGCGCAGGAAGTTCGTCGCGCCCGAGGGAATCGCCGTGACCGGCAGCCACACGTCGATCATGGCGCCGAACGGCGACTGCTGGCCCGGGCCGAGCACCCCGATCACCACGCAGGGCCGTCCGTTCAGCGTGAGGGTGCGTCCGACGATGTCGGGATCGGCGCCGAGCCGTCCGCGCCACATGCCGTCCGACAGCACCGCCACCGCGGCTTCGGTCCCCGGCCGCGTCTCTTCCGGCGTGAACACCCTGCCCCGCGCGGCGGTGAGCCCCAGCACGCCGAACATCTCGGCCGTGACGAATTCGCCGCCCACGCGCTCCGGCGTGTCGCCGCCGGTCAGGTTGACGCTCTGGCCCCGCACCACGCCGATGTCCACGAAGGAGCGGCTGCGGGCCCGGAAGTCCTGCACGTCGGTGTAGGCCGTGAGGATCTGCTTCTCGGTGCCGCGCGACGCCCAGATCGCCACCAGCCGGTCGGGATCGGGATACGGCAACGGGCTCAGGAGCACGGCGTGGACCACGCTGAAGATCGCGGTGTTGGCGCCGATGCCGAGCGCGAGTGTCAGCACCGCGACGGCGAGAAATCCGGGACGGCGGCGCAGGCTTCGGAACGTGAAGCGCAGGTCCTGCAGGAAGCGTGCCGATCATTCCGACCTCAGCGCAATAAGCGGATCCAGCCGGGCCGCGCGCCGCGCCGGGATGGCGCACGCGGCCCACGCCGCGACGAGCAGGATGCCGGCGACGACGGCGAAGGTCAGCGGATCGTGCGGGCTC
Source organism: uncultured Gemmatimonadales bacterium (assembly GCA_963720365.1). Classification (GTDB taxonomy): domain Bacteria; phylum Gemmatimonadota; class Gemmatimonadetes; order Gemmatimonadales; family GWC2-71-9; genus CAVVWJ01. The sequence continues at coordinate 216,816 of CAVRFK010000010.1, forward strand.
ACCTCGTACAGCTCGAGCGGGAATGCGCGCCCGATGAGCCAGGCGCCCATCGGAGCCGAGCCGCGACGCCGACGGCGGCCAGGCCGATGGAGGGGAGGATCACGGTCCGCCGGATCTCGCGGCTCGCGGCGCCGAGCGCCAGGCGGATGCCGATCTCGCGGGTCCGCCGGCCCACGGCGTAGGCGATGACGCCGTAGACGCCGACGCCGGCGAGGAGCAGCGCGAGCACGGCGAATCCGCCCAGCAGCATCAGGTTGAATCGCTGGGGAGCGACCGAGCCGTGGAGCAGCTCCGGCAGCGTCGATAAGGCTGTTGATCGGCTGGCCGCGGTCGATCGCGTAGACTTCGTCCTTGACGAGCCGGGCCAGCGCGGCGGGATCGGACGAGGCCCGCGACCACGACCGTCATCCCGCCGTGGGGATACTGACGGAAGGGGACGTACAGTTCAGCGCGCGGGCGGGCGGCGAGACTCCGGTGCCGCACGTCGCCCACCATGCCGACCACCGTCGCGGCGCCGATGCCGCCGCCGACCCAGACCCGCCGTCCGACCGGGTCCTGGCCGGCGAAGAAGCGCTGGCCCAGGGTGCGGTTCACCATCACCACCTTGGCCGCGTCCTCGCGATCGCCGTCGTCGAAGACCCGTCCCCGCACCACCGGGACGCCGATCGACTGGAAGTACGCGCCGGCCACGACCCGGAAGTCCACTTCTTCCCTTTCGGCGGTTGGGGGCGGCGGACTGCCGTCGGCGGCAAACGGAAGGTCGTAATCGATGCCGACGGGGTTCATCGGCAGGGTCGTCACCGCGCCGGCGGACGCGACCCCGGGCCGAGCATCGAGACCCTCCAGCAGCCGGGTCGAAGAACGCGATCTCCTCCGCGTCGGACCCTTCCTGGGTGCCGGAGAGGAAAATCGTCGCGGCGAGCACCCGCTCGGCGTCGAATCCGGGATCCACCTGCTGGAGACGCACCAGGCTCCGGAGTTGCAGGCCCGCCGCCACCAGCAGGACCACCGACAGCGCGACCTCCGCCACGATCAGCCCGCGGCGGATACGCCCGCTGTCGCGGCCGGCCGTGAGTCGGTCGCCCGATGCCGTGACCGCGCTCGACCGGCCGAGCCCGACGGCCTTGAGCGCCGGCAGCACGCCGCAGAGGAACGTCACCGGGACCAGCAGCACGAGCGTGAAGGCCAGCACTCGCCCGTCCAGCGTCGCGTCCCGCCAGCCCGGCAGCAGTCCCGGATCGAACGCCTGCACCAGCGGCACGGCCCACGCGGCGAGCGCCACACCCGCGGCCGTGCCGAGCGCGACGACCGCGGCGCATTCGATCACGAGCAGGCGGATCAGCCGGCCCGGGCGCGCCGCCCAGCGCCGCCCGGATGGCGAGCTCGCGGCCGCGGTCGAGGGCGCGCGCGAGGAAGAGATGACCCACGTTGGCGCACGCGAGCAGCAGCACCAGCGCGACGGTGCCGATCAGCAGTCCGAGAGCCGGACGTCCGCCCGCCGCCACCGCGTCCGCCGCGCCGACCACGCTGACGGACCAGCCCGCGTTGGTCTCCGGGTGCTCGGCGTCGAGCCGGCCCGCCACCAGGTCGAGCTCGGCGGCGGCGTCCGTGCGGGAAGCACCGCCCCTGAGGCGTCCGATGACGTGGTAGCGCCGCTCCGCGCGGCTGACGAGATCCGCGGAGCCGATCGCTAGCGGCGTCCACAGCGCGACGGTGGCGTCGTCGGGGAACCGGAACCCGTCCGGCATGACCCCGACGATCTCGAACGGCTCGCCGTCGAGGGTGAGCGTGCGGCCGACCGCCTTCGGGTCGGCGCCCATGCGTCCGACCCAGAAGCCGTGACTGAGCACGACCACGCGGTCGCGTCCCGGCGTCTCCTCCTCGGGCAGGAAGCCGCGGCCGCTGGCGGGCGCCACGCCGAGGACCTGGAACATGGCGGGAGACATCCGCACGACGGAGAGCTCCTCGGGCTCGCCCTCGCCCGTGAGCGCCATGCCCCACGGTACCCACAGGGCGATCGCGTCGAGCGACGTCGCGCCCTGACGCCAGTCGAGGAAATTCGCCGCCGACACCCGCTCCCGCTCTTTGCCCGCCGTGGCCTGGCGCTCCCACAGCATCACCAGCCGGTCGGAGGACGGGTACGGCAGGGGGCGCAACAAGGCCGCGTCCGCCAGACTGAAGAACGCGCTGTTGGCGCCGATGCCGAGCGCGAGCGTCGCGACCGCGGCCGCGGTGAATCCCGGACTCCGCCGCAGGCGCCGCAACGCCAGACGGATATCGGCGGCGAGCGAGCTGGTCATCTCACTCGCTCCGCAGCGCGCGCATCGGCTCGACTGCCGCCGCGCGACGGGCCGGAAGCCAGCTCGCCAGCAGGGCGACGCCGGTGAAGAGCGCGATGACCGAGAAGAAGGTCACCGGATCGGTGGGACTCACGTTCACGAGGAAGCTGGCGAGCAGCCGGGTCGCCGCGACCGCACCGGCGAGGCCGAGGCCGACTCCGACGGCGGTGAGCGAGAGCGACCGGCGGACGACGAGCATCCGCACGTCCTTCGCGCGGGCGCCCAGCGCCATCCGGATCCCGATCTCCGCCGTGCGCTGCGAGACGACATACGACATCACGCCGTAGAGACCGAACGCGGCCAGGAGCGCGGCGACGAGACCGAAGATGCCGAGCACCGCCGCACCGACCCGCTGCGCGAGCAGGGCGTAACCGAGGTGCTCCTCCATGGTGCTCGCCTCCACCGGCAGCTCGGGATCGATCGCCCGGGCTTCGCGCGACAGCAGCGGCAGCAGGCCGGCCGGATCGCCGGAGGCGCGGGCGACCAGCACCATATCGGCCTCATACGCCTGCGCGAACGGCAGGTAGAAGTGCGGCTCCGGCTCCTCCGTGAGGGAGCCGTACTTGCCGTCTTTCGACACGCCGACGATCACCCGCGGTCCGCCCTGGTCGCCGGTGATCCGGCGGCCGATCGGGTTTTCTCCCGGCCAGAACCTGCGGGCGAAGCTCTCGTTGACGACGACGACACGCGCCGCACCATCGCGATCGCTCGGCTCGAACCCGCGACCCCGAACGATGGGAATGCCCATGGTCTCGAAGTAGCCGGACCCGACCGTATTGACCCCGAACTCCATCTCTTCGCCTTCGCGCGGGGCATACCCTTCGACCTCGATGCCGCGCCGCTGCCGCGAGAGCCCGAGCGGAATGATCTCGGCCAGGCTCACGGCTTCGACGCCCGGCAACGCGCGAGTGCGCCGTTCCAGCTCGGCATAGAACGTTCGGCCCCGCACCGAGTCGTAGCCCTGAATCCCCAGCTCCAGGCGCACCAGCGCGAGCTCCGTGGCCCGGAAGCCAGGATCCACCTGCGTCGCCTTCCGCAGGCTCGCCAGGAACAGACCCGCGGCGGCGAGCACCACCAGGGACACCGCGACCTGCGCGATGACCAATCCGTCCCTCAGACCGATGCGGCGCGCGCTGCCGGCCGCGCCGAGGTCGCCCCGCAGCGCGGTGGCGCTGTCGAGCCGCGTGGCGCGAAGCGCCGGCGCGAACGCGGAGAGCAGCACCGTCACCGCACAGGCCAGCACCGTGAAAGCGAGGATGCGTCGCGTCGAGAGGGAATTCCAGCGCAACCGGGACGGGGAGCGGCGGCTCGAACCGGCCGAGCGCGCCCGTTGCCCAGGAGGCGAGCAGGACGCCGCCGACCGCGCCGGCGGTCGCGAGCACCAGGCCCTCGGTGAGAAGCTGCCGGACGAGTCGCGGACGACTGCCGCCGAGCGCGAGGCGCACCGCCACCTCACGCCGCCGCGCCGTCCCGCGCGCGAGCAGCAGGTTGGCCAGGTTGGCGCAGCAGATCGCCAGCACCAGGCAGGCGACTCCCATGAGCAGCGCGAGGAACTGGGTGACGGGACCGCTGATGCTCGGAATGATCCGGGCGTTGCGCTCCGGGAGCACCGTGACGACCCGCGCACTGCCGGAGCGGTCGGTCCAGCGCTCGCGGTAGGCCCGATGCAGCCGCGCGGCGACGACGCGGAGCTGGGTCTGCACCACTTTGATGGTGACGCCGGGCTTGAGACGGCCGAAGAGGAACAGCCCGCGGTCGCCCCGATTGGTGAGCATGTCGTCGCCGGGCGCAAAGAGCCGCTGCGCGGCCAGCGGCGTCCACGCCTCGACGCGAATCCCGCGCATCGAGCCGGTGAAGCCTTCGGGGGCCACGCCTACGATCGTGAAGGTCTGGCCCGAGAGGCGGATGCTTCGGCCGATCACGTCGGCCGCACCGCCGAGCCGCTGCCGCCAGAGGCCGTAGCCGATGACGGCTTCGGTCTCGGAACCGGGGACGAATCCCCTGCCCCGCTCGAGCGGAACGCCGAGCACGCCGAAATAGTCCTCGCTCACCATCTCGCCCATCGCGCGGAATCGCTCGGTTGCCGTCGCGACGCTGAACGGGCGGGGAGAGAAGGCGGCAAGCCCCGCGAGCCCGGACGCGCCCTCGGCGAAGTCGACGAAATCGGGATAGGAGGAGGTGCCGAAGCGGGGCCCGCTGAAGTCGCTGGTGAACAGCGCGACGATCTGCTGCGGCTCGCGCACGTGGGCGGGCGGGCGCAGGAAGACCGCGTTGATCACGCTGAAGATCGTGGTGGTGGCGCCGATCCCCAGGGCCAGCATCGCGACGGCGAGCGCCGCGAACCCCGGCGCGCGGATCAGCTGGCGAACCGCGAAGCGCAGGTCCTGGCGCACGCCGTCCAGCATCATTCGGCCCGCAGCGTTCTGGCGGGATCCACGCGCATGGCGCGGCGCGCCGGTACCAGGGAGGCGGCCAGCGCGACGGCGGCGATGAGGCAGGAAATCGCGACGAACGTCGCGGGATCGTCGGGGCGCACCGCGTAGAGCAGCGACGTGATGAACCGGGAGAGCCCCACGGCGGCGAGCACACCGGCCGCGATCCCGATCCCCACCGTCGTCATGCTCTCTCCCACCACCAGCCGGAGGATCTCGGCCCGGCGCGCGCCGAGCGCCATCCGGATGCCGATCTCACGCGAGCGCTGGATTACCCCATAGGAGATGACGCCGTACACGCCGATCGCCGCCAGCGCGAGGGCCAGCAGTCCGAAGGTCGCCAGGACCATGGTGCGGAAGCGCTCGGTGGCGACGGAGGCGCTCCGCACCTCGCTGAGCGAGCGCACGTCGGACACCGGCACCGTGGCATCGAGCGCGCGCACCGCAGCCTTGATGGCGGGCTCCAGCGACGAGGGCGGCAGCGCGCTGCCGACGAGGAGCGCCATCTCCTCGATCCCCGTCTGGCTCTGGGGAGCGTAGATCTGCGGGCGCACGACGCCGGTGAGGGTGTGCTGCCGCACGTCGGCCACGACGCCGACGACGGTCATCCAGGCGTTTTCCTCCGGCTCGCCGAAGGTCACCCGCTGGCCGATCGCGCTGGCGCCGGGCCAGTAGTGCTCGGCCATGGTCCGACTGATCACCACGACGGCGGGGTCCTGCCAGCGGTCGCGCTCGCTGAAGTCGCGACCCTCCAGCATCGGAATCCGCATCAGCGCGAAGTAGCCCGGCGTGACCACGTTGAACTCCGCCCCGGGGCGCTGCGCGTGATCCACCGGGGGCCGGCCTTCGACGTTGAAACGGTACCGTGCGCCGCCCCGCCCCAGCGGCAGATAGCTGACCGCGGCCGCCGCCGTGACGCCGGGCAACCCGCCGGCGCGCCGCACCAGCTCGTGGAAGAACGCGGGCGCGTGCGCCGAATCGGCCGGGGCCGGCGGAAGGGAGATCCGCGCCGAGACGATCCGCTGCGGGTCGAAGCCGGCATCCACCGCCAGCAGCCGCCGGAAGCTCTGCACCATCAGGCCCGTGCCGATGAGCAGCAGCAGCGCCAGGGCGATCTGGCTGATGACGAGGAGCCGCCGCGTCCGCTGCCGATCGACGCCGCCGGAGCTGCGCCCGCTGTCGCGCAGCGAGACTTCGGGATTCCACCGCGCCGCCTGCACCGCGGGAATCAGTCCGAACACCAGGCTGGTCGCGATGCACGCCACGAAGGTGAACCCGAGGACCACCCGGTCGAGCACGATGCCGTCGCCCACCGGCAGTCCCTCGGGGCCGAGCGCGAGCAGCGCATCCACGCCCCACGCCGCGAGGAGCACGCCGAGCGTGCCACCGGCCAGCGCGAGGACGACGCTCTCGGTCAGGAGCTGCCGCGCCACCTGCCAGCGGCTCGCGCCGAGCGCGGTGCGGATCGAGAGCTCCCGGCGGCGCGCGGTGCCCCGCGCCAGCATCATGTTGGCCACATTGGCCGAGGCGATGAGCAGCACGAACCCGACGGCGCCCAGGAGGACGATCAGCGTCGGCCGCACGTCCTCCACCAGCGCCTGCTGGAGCGGTGCGACCGCCACGCCCCAGCCCTTGTTGGTGGCGGGATACTCCGCGCCGAGCCGCGACGCCATGGCCTGGAAATGCGCGGTCGCGCCCTCCAGGGTCGCGCCCTGCTCGAGGCGCCCGATCACGTCGTAGGCGTGCAATCCGCGATTGTCGAGGAGGTCGGGAATGTCGTTCGAGACCGGGATCCACACCTCGGCCCGGTCGGGATAGTTGAATCCGGGAGCGGCGACGCCGACGATGACGAACGGCCGCCCGTCCACCGACAAGGTGCTCCCCACGGCGCCGGATTCGCCGGCGAACCGACGATGCCAGAGCGCGTCGCTGATCACGGCGACGTCGTCGCCGCCGGCCCGGTCTTCGGTCTCGTCGAAGTAGCGGCCGGCGGACGGCGAGATGCCGAGCGTGCGGAAGAAGTTGGCGCTGACGAGCGCTCCAGAGGCCCGCTCCGGCTCGGCCCGTCCGGCGAGATTGAAGGACGCGTCGCGGTGGAGCGCGAGCGACGTGAACGGTCCGTCGGCCCTGCGCCAGTCGTCGTAGTTCGGGAACGAAACGGTGTTGCTGGTGCCCTCGGGGTGCACCTCGTTCACCATCACGAGACCCGGCCGGCTCCCGGTACGGCAGCGGCCGGAGCAGCACCGCGTTCACCACGCTGAAGATCGCCGTGTTGGCGCCGATGCCGAGGCCGAGCGTGAGCACCGCGATGGCGGTGAACCCCGGCGCCCGGGCCAGCGTCCGAAGGGCGTAGCGGACGTCCCGCCAGATCTGGTCCATCATTCCGACCTCAGCGAGATCATCGGATCCACCCGCGTGGCGCGGCGGGCCGGGAGCCAGGTGGCCGCGAGCGCCACCAGGCCGAGCAGCAACGCGACGCCGAGATAGGTCACTGGATCCTGCGCGCTGACGCCGAAGAGCTGACTGGTCAGCACCCGGCTCAAGGCCCAGGCCCCGATCAGTCCGGCCAGCAATCCCCCCACCACCAAACGCATGCCCTGTCCCACCACGAGCCGCAGCACATCCACCCCGCCGGCGCCGAGCGCGAGTCGGATCCCGATCTCGTGCCGCCGCTGGGTGGTAGTGTAGGCCATCACACCGTAGATGCCGATCGCGGAGAGCAGCAGGGCCATGCCGGCGAAGAGGAGCAGAAGCACCATGGAGATTCGCCGCTCGGCGCTGACGTTCTCGATCACTCGCTGCATCGACATCACGCCGAACACGGGCTGCTCGGGGTCCACCTCACGGATGGCCGCGGTGACCGCTGCGCCGAGCCGCTCGGGATCGTCGCCGGTGCGCACCACGATGGTCATCTCGTTCGGCGAGACGACTCGATACGAGCTGTAGACCTCCGCTTTCGGAGGCTCCGTGAGACCGATCTGGCGCACGTCGCCCACTACCCCCACCACGGTGATCCAGGGCCCACCATTCCCGAAACGGAGCCGGCGGCCGACGGCATCGGTACCGGGCCAATACTTCTCCGCCATGGTGCGGTTCACTACCACGCTGCGGTTGGAGATCGAGTCGGTCAGCTCCGGCAGTCCTTCGCCCGCCATGAGCGGAATGCCCATGGTCTCGAAGTAGTTCGGGCTCACCAAGCGGCCTTCGACGTTGATTGGAGGATCTTCCGGCCCGACCGGCCGGCCCTCGATCGTGATCCTGACGTCGGCTCGGCCGCGAAGCGGCAACTGCGAGATCGCCCCTGCGTCCCGTACGCCCGGCACCGCCTGCACCGCCGCCAAGGCCCGGTCGTAGAAGGTTCGCCGCTGCTCGTGAGTCTGGAACCGTCCCTGGGAGCGGTCGTTGGGGACCGGGAGCCACACCTGAAGGGTGAGCAGCCGGTCGGGATCGAAGCCGTGTTCGACCGCCATGAGGCGCTGGAAGCTTCGAAGCATGAGCCCGGCGCCGGCGAGCAGCATGAGCGCGACGGCCACTTCCGCGACGACCAACGCGGCCCGCATGCGCGTCCGCGGCGCTCCGGAGGTGCCGCGTCCCGTCTCCTTGAGCACGCCCTGGAGGTCCGCGCGGGAGGCCTGGAGTGCCGGGAGCAGCCCGAACGCGACGCCGGTGAGAATGATGAGGAAGGCAGTGAATCCGAGCACAGCGACGGAGAGCTCGATCTCGCCGGCTCGCGGGAGATAGAGGCCGACCAGCCGGCCGAGGGCACTCGTTCCCCAAGTCGCGAGCAGCAGGCCGAGGCCGCCACCCAGCGCCGCCAGCACCAGACTCTCCGTGAGGAGCTGGCACACCAACCGGCCGCGGCTGCTGCCGAGTGCGGTCCGGAGCGCGAGCTCGCGTTCCCGCACCGTGGCCCGGGCGAGCAGCAGGTTGGCAACATTGGCGCACCCGATCAGAAGCACGAATCCCACCGCACCGAGCAGGACCAGCAGCGCCGGCCGCACGTCACCCACCGCCTGCTCGGCCAGCGGCGTCGCCACCGCGTGCCAGCCCTGCCCCGTCGGATACGCGTCCGGGTACTGCTCCCGAAGCCGCCGCGACACGCCCGCCAGCTCCGTCGAGGCGTCTGCCACCGTGCGGCCGGGCTTGAGTCGCCCGATCAGGTCGTAAACCCGCGCGCCACGGACATTGAGGAAACCGGGGTCGGGATTGTCCAGCGAGATCGGGGCCCACACCTCCATGGGCGAGATGCCGCTCTCCAATACGTGGCGAAACCCCGGGGGCATGACCCCGATGATCGACATCGGGTCGTCGTCCAGCCGGACGGTCTTGCCGATGATGTTGGGATCGCCGCCGAAGCGCTTGCGCCAGAGGTCGTGGGAGATGATGGCGACATACCCGATCTGGCCGCGGTCGTCGTCCGGGGCAAAATCCCGGCCCATCGCCGGCGCCACGCCGAGCAGGCGGAAGTAGTTGTCCGAGACGACCGAGGCCTGAATCCGCTGAGGTTCGCCCAGGCCCGTCAGGTTGATGTTGATCGGATAGACGGCCGCGAGATCCTGCAACGCGCTCACGCCTCGGAGGTAGTCGTGATACTCGGGCTGTGAGGCGGGGACGTCCTGGGCGCCGGTCGAGGAGAACGCGGCCCGGATCGAGATCAGCCGCTCGGGCTCGGCGTAGGCCAGCGGGCGGAGCAGGACGGAATAGACCACGCTGAAGATCGCGGTATTCGCGCCGATCCCGAGCGCCAGCGTCAACACCGCGATCGCGGTGAAGCCGGGGCTCCGGGCGAGGCTCCTGACAGCGAACCGAAGATCACGCCAGAACGCGTCCATCATGCCACCTCCCGGTCGAGCGGGCCGTGGGTAACGATGCGGCCATCGAAGAGAAAGACGTTGCGGTGGGCCCGCCCGAGATAGCGGGGATCGTGGGTCACGATCACGATCGTCGCCCCGTCGGCGTGGAGCTCGTCCAGCAGCTCCATCACCTGGGCGCCGTTGCGGGAATCGAGGTTGCCGGTCGGCTCGTCGGCGAGCAGCACCAGCGGCTTGCCGGCGACCGCCCGGGCCACCGCCACGCGCTGCTGCTGGCCGCCGGAGAGCTGCGAGGGATAGTGGTGGATCCGGTGCAGCAGGCCGACCCGCTCGAGCGCCTGGTGCACCAGCGCCCGCCGCTCGACCAGGCCCATGCCGCGGTACTTCAGTGGCAGCTCGACGTTGTGATACACGTCGAGATCGCCGATGAGATTGAAGGCCTGGAAGATGAAGCCGATGGCCCGGCTCCTCACCTTCGCGCGCTGGGCGCCCGAGAGCGTGGCCACGGGCTCGCCGGCGAGCACGTAGCTCCCCTCGCTGGGCGAGTCGAGCAGGCCGAGGATCGAGAGCAGCGTCGTCTTGCCGCAGCCCGACGGTCCGGAGATCGCCACGAACTCGCCGGCCCGGATCTCGAGCTGAATCCGCGAGAGCGCGTGGGTCTCCACCTCGTCGGTATGGAAGATCTTGGAGACGCTGTCCATCCGGATCAGAGGATCGATCGCGAGCGCCATATCATTCGTTCCGGAGGGCGACCATCGGGTCGGTCATCGCCGCGCGCCGCGCGGGCAAGGCAGCCGCCAGCACGGCCACCGCGGTCAGCACCACGGTGCCGGTCGCGAACGTCGGCGGATCGGTCGGGCTCACCTCGAAGAGCAGACTCCCGATGAGCTGCGACAGGGCCAGCGCCCCCACGAGCCCGATCGCGAGGCCGATCCCCGCGAGCGCCGCCCCGTGCCGGACGACCATGCCCACCACGTCCGTATGGCGGGCGCCGAGCGCCATGCGGATCCCGATCTCCTGGGTCCGCTGGGTTACCCCGTACGAGATGACGCCGTAGACGCCGACCGCGGCGAGGATGAGCGCGATCGCGCCGAAGACGGTGAGCAGCATCGTGCTGAACCGGGCCTGGGCCATCGAGTCCAGCACCCGGCCCTGCATGGTGCCGAGGTTGTAGAGCGGGAGCGACGGATCCACCTCCGCCACGGCACGCCGTAGCGGCGTCATGAGGGAGAGCGGATCCACCTGGGAGCGGACCGCGATGGTCATGGTGCGGTCGGTCCAGCTCCACGCCGCGTTCGGCGCCTGCACCATGGGCAGGTAGAACTCCGGCTCCGCCGGCTCGTCGAGGCCCTGGGCCCGCACGTCACGAACGACGCCGACGACTTCCTTCCAGTTGGGCGACCCATCGGGCCCCGGCTCGCAGCACGCGATCCGCTTGCCGATCGGGTCCTGGCCGGGGAACGCTTCGCGGGCCAGCGTCTCGTTGATCACCATCGCCAGCGGCGCCCCGCGCCGATCTTCGGCGGTGAAGGTCCGGCCCCGCACCAGATCGATCCGCATGGTGGCGAAGTAGCCCGGCGTCACCAGGCGCATCATGGAGTTGATCGAGGAGGAGATGTCGAGCGGACGGCCCTCGGGAACGAGGCCGTTGCTGTTGCCGCCCTCCATCGGCGCGGCGGACACCAGCGAGCCGGCCTCGACACCCGGCACCGCCGCGAGCCGCTCTTCGATGCGCTCGAACGCGCGGATCACCTGCTCGGGAGACTGGTACGCCGTCTCGGGCAGCGAGACCCGCCCCGCGACGACGCCGCGCGGATCGAACCCGGGATCCACGTTGTTGAGCGCGATGGCACTCCGGATCAGCAGCCCCGCCCCGGTGAGCAGCACCAGCGCCACCGCGATCTCGCCCACCACGAGCACGTTGCGAAGCCGGTCGCGGCTGCCCGACCGCGAGCCGCTCCGGCCGCCCTCCTTGAGCGCCTCGTGCGGCATCCGTCCCGCGGTACGCAGCGCCGGCGCGAGGCCGAACACCAGCCCGCTCAGCAGCGTGATCCCCAGCGCGAACGCTACGACCGGGCCGTCCACCCGCGCCTGCGACAGCCGCGGCACGTCCTCCGGGCCGAATGCCGCCAGGAGCGACACGCCCCAGTAGCCCGCGACCAGCCCGAGCACGCCGCCCGCCAAGGCCAGGACCAGGCTCTCCATCAGCGCCTGCTGGAGCAGGTGACCCCGGCCCGCGCCGATGGCGGCGCGGATCGCCATCTCGCGGGAGCGCGCCGCGCCCCGCGCGAGCAGCAGGTTCGCGATGTTGGCGCAGGCGATCAGGAGGACGAAGCCCACGGCGCCCAGCAGCACGAAGAGCCGGGGCCGGAAATCCTGCACCAGCTCCTCCATGAACGGCGCCATGGACAGGGAGCGGTCGGTGTTCTCGCGGGGATGGGTCGTCGCGAGCCAGCGGCCGAGCGTCTCGAGCTCCGCGTTTGCCTGGGGGACCGTGACACCGGGCTTGAGCCGGGCCAGCACCGTGAGGTAGTGCTCGTCGTGCATCGCCAGCCGCTCGGCGCTGAAGGCCGTGGGCACCCACAGCTCCTCGTCGAACACCGTGTAGTCCATCTGGGCCGGCATGACGCCCACCACCCGGTGCGGCCGTCCGTCGAGCCGAACCTCGCGCCCGAGGACGCCCGGATCGGCGGCGAACCGCCGCCGCCAGAGCGCGTCGCTCAGGATCACCGCGTCACCCCGCCCCGGCGCGTCCTCCTCGGCGAGGAAGCTGCGGCCCAGCGCGGGACGCACGCCCAGCATGGCGAAGTAGTCGGCGCCGACCCGCGCGCCATCCACGTTCTCGGGCGCGTCGGCGCCGGCGAGGTTGAAGCTCTCCGAATGCGCCGGCACGAAGTACGCGAAGCTCTGCTGCTGCCGGTTCACGTCCGCCCAGTTGCCCCCCGAGAACGAGCTGAGCATGTCCTTCCAGGTCGTGCGGACGAGCAGGATCTCCTCCGGCCGCTCGAACGGCAGCGGCCGGAAGAGCACCGCGTACACGACGCTGAAGATCGCGGTCGTCGCGCCGATGCAGAGCGCGAGGGTCAGGACGACCGACGCGGCCAGCGCGGGGCTCTTCCGCAGCGAGCGGACGGCGAAGCGGATATCGCTGAGCAGACTCATGTCACTCGTTCCTCAGGGCGACCATCGGATCGGACTGGGCCGCCCGCCGTGCAGGGAGATAGATCGCCGCGAGCGCCACCGCGACGAGAAAGCAGGTCACGACGACGAAGGTCACCGGATCGGCGGCGCCGACGCCGAACAGCAGGCTCTGCAGCACGCGGCCGCCCGCGAGGGCGCCCAGCACGCCGAGGCCCACGCCGGCCAGCACCGGCCGCATCCCCTGGCGGATCACCATGCCGAGCAGCGCGCTGCCGCCGGCGCCGAGCGCCATGCGGATGCCCATCTCGCGGGTGCGCTGCACTACCCCGTAGGCGACGACGCCATAGATCCCGACCGATGCCAGCACCAGCGCGGCGAGCGCGAACCCGCCGAGCACGGCGGCGTTCACCCGCGGGCGGGCCAGCGAGACCGCCTTGCGCTCGTCGAGCGTGGCGATGCTGGCGAGCGGGAGATCGGCGTCGAGCTCCGCGAGCGCGCGCCGCAGCGACGGCACCAGCGCCATCGGATCGGCGTTGGTCCGCGCGGTGACCACCATGGAGCGGCTGGGCGACTGGTCGAACGGCAGGTAGAGCTGCGGGTAGCCTTCCTGATTCAATCCTTCGTGGCGCACGTCACCCACGATCCCGACGACGCGCATCCAGACCGACTCGGGATCGGCCGGATCGCCGAGCGTCACCCGGGCGCCGATGGCGCCGCCGTCGGGCCAGTGGCGTCGCGCCAGGGAGCGGCTCACGACGGCCACATTCTCCGCGTCGGGGCGGTCGGTGGCGTCGTAGAAGCGGCCCTCGAGCAGCGGGATCCGCATGGTCTCGAAATAGTTCGGGGAGGTCGAGAACACCGCGGCGTCCTGCACGCTGCCGTCGGTCGGGGCGGCGCGGCCCTGGATCTCGAAGCTGAGGAAGGGCGGCGAGTCGCCGAGGGGGACGTCCGTGGCGAGCGCCGCGGAGGCGACGCCGGGCTGCGCCGAAACGCGCTCGAGCAGCTGCCGGGCGAAGGCGGTCCGCTTCACGTCCTCGGCGTACTTGGCCCGGGGGAGCGTGACGCGCGCGGTGAGGACGCGGTCGGTCGAGAATCCGGGATCCACCTGCTGGAGCTCCCCGAAGCTCCGGAGCAGCAACGCCGCGCCGATCAGCAGCACGCAGGCGAGCGCCACCTCCGCCAGCACCAGCGCGGAGCGCGCCCGGTGGATGCTGCCGCCGCCCGCGATGCCCCGGCTGCCCTCGCTGAGACCCACCCGCAGGTCTCGGCCGGCGATCCGCCAGACCGGCGCGAGGCTGAAGAGGAGTGCGGTGAGAATCGAGAGCCCGAGCGCGAAGCCGAGCACCCGGAGATCGAGACCGATTTCCTCCGCGCGGGGGAGCGTGCCGGGCTCCAGCGTGCCCAACGCGTCGATGGCCCACACCGCGAGCACGAGACCGAGCGCCCCGCCCAGCAGTCCGAGCAGCACGCTCTCCAGCAGGATCTCCCCGCTCAGGCGGGCGCGCGACGCGCCCAGCGCCGAGCGGATGGACACTTCGCGCACCCGGCCGGCGACCCGCGCCAGCATCAGGTTCGCGACATTGGCGCACGCGATCAGCATGCACCAGGCCCACCGCGCCCATGAAGACGAGCAGCGCGGGACGGACCTCCCCCACCAGCTGCTCCCGCAGGCTCACGACTTCCGCGCTCCAGTGGTTGTTCGACTCCGGGTACTGGCTCTGGAGCCGGGCCGCGATCGTCGTCATCTCTTCCTGCGCCCGCTCGATCGACACGCCCGGGCCGAGGCGGCCTAAGACCGTCAGGAAATCGGCGCGCCGGGGGCGCGTGGAGTCGGTGGCGAGCGGCACCCAGATCTCCACCGGCTGCGCCAGCCGCAGCGCCTCCGGCACGATCCCGACGACCATGTGCGGCACGCCGTTGAGCTGGATCGGCCGCCCCACGATCTCACGGTTGGCGCCGAACCGCCGCCGCCAGTACCCCTCGCCCAGCATGGCCACCCGGGGCGCGGCGCCGCGTTCTTCGTCCTCCTGGAACGCGCGGCCCACCGTCGGCGGCACGCCGAAGACGGTGAACAGTCCGGGCGTCGTGATGGCGCCGGCGACGACTTCCGGCTCTCCCTGCCCCGTGAGGTTGAAGCGAGTGTTGGCCATCGCGCCCAGGGCCTGGAACGAGCGCGCCTGGCTGCGCCAGTCGAGGAAGTCCGGCAGCGAGGCGGTCTCGCGTCCGATGGTGGTGTGGCGGCCCCAGACGATGACGAGACGGCCGGGATCGGGATAGCCGAGGGGATTCAGCAGGACGCCGTTGACGACGCTGAAGATCGCGGTGTTGGCGCCGATGCCCAGCGCCAGCGTCGCGACCGCGGCGAGCGTGAACGCCGGGGCCCGGCGGAGCGAGCGGGCGGCGAGACGGATGTGCGACAGCACGGCCGGGCCCGGGGAGTCAGCTCACGGCGGTGAGCTGGCGCTCCTCGACCACCTTGCCGTCGAAGAGATGCACCGACCGCCCGGCGTGCCGGGCGTAGCGGGCATCGTGAGTCACCATGCATATGGTCGCGCCCGCCTGGTGCAGCTCGCGCAGCAGCTCCATGACCGCTTCGCCGTTGGTCGAGTCGAGATTGCCGGTGGGCTCGTCGGCGAGGAGGATCGCGGGATCCCCGGCGACGGCGCGGGCCACCGCGACGCGCTGCTGCTGACCGCCCGAGAGCTGGGCCGGGAAATGCTTCATCCGGTGCGACATGCCGACCCGCTCGAGCGCCGTCTGCACCCGCTTCCGGCGGTCGTCCGACGCCATCCCGCGATAGGTGAGCGGCAGCTCGACGTTCTCGTACACCGTGAGATCGCCGATCAGATTGAAGGCCTGGAAGATGAACCCGATCTGCCGGTTGCGGACCCGGGCCCGCTCGGAGGCGGAGAGCTTCGCCACGGCCTGGTTGTCCAGCGTGTACGCCCCCTCCGTCGGCGTGTCCAGCAGGCCGAGAATCGAGAGCAGCGTCGTCTTGCCGCAGCCCGACGGGCCGGCGATGGCGACGTACTCGCCATGCTTGATGTCGAGGTGGATGTCGGACAGCGCGTGGGTCTCGACCTCGTCGGTGTAGAAGACCTTCTTGATGCCTTCGAGTCGGATCAGCGATTCGGCCATGGCGGTCTCGGGTTGAGTGAAGGGCTGTGAGCTATGCGCTATGAGTCAAAGCGGTCCTGCGTGGTCACGTCCGTGAGTAGTTCGCGCTCCGAGCACATAGCGCATAGCTCACGGCTCAATCCACCCTCACCCGGTCATGCCCGTCCCACCGCGACATGTCCGAGATGATGACCTTGTCGCCCGGCTCGAGGCCGCCGGCGATCTCGACGGTGTTCACCGACGTACGGCCCAGCCGGACATTGATCCGCGTGGCCTCCGTGCCGTCGGCCGTCAGCTTGAAGAGCCCGACGGCGCTGTTGGACTGCCCGTACGCGGGCCGGCCGACGTGCAGCACGTTCTCCAGCCGCTCCACCTGGATCGTCCCGTCCACCGAGAGGTCCGGACGCGCGCCGCGGGGCAGCTCGCCCTCGAGCGAGACGTCCACCGTGACGGTCCCGTTCTGTACCGCGGGGTCGATCCGGCGCACCTTGCCCTTCGCGATGCCGTTGCGGGTGTCGATGGCCGCGGGCTGGCCGATCGCCACGTCCTTCGCCTGCGTCTCCGGAATGCGGAGCACCGCCTTGAGCTTGCCGGGCTCCACCAGCCGGGCGAGCGTGGCGCCCGACTGGGCCCACTGCCCCACCTCGAGCGGCAGCTCCTGGAGAATGCCGTCGGCGCCGGCCAGCACCTTCATCGAGCGCACCCGCCCGCGCTGGAAGTTGGTCACGGCGACCAGCCGCCCGACCTGCTCCTTCTGAAGCGCGAGCTGGGAATCGGCCGCGCCGACCATGACGGCGAGCCGTTTCTCTTCCACCTGGAACCGGGTCTCCATCTCCTCCACCCGGTCGAGCGCCCGGTCCGCCTCCATCGCCGAGATCAGCTCCTTGGTGGCCAGCCCTTTGGACGCGTCGGCGTTGCGCTTGGCGTCCTGGTACGCGGCCTTGGCGGCGGCGACCGCCGCCTCCTGATTGAGGCGCTGGGTTTCGAGATTGGTCTTGAGATTGACGTAGTCGGCCTGGGCCACGGTGAGCTGGCGCTCCGATTCGAGCGCCTCGAGCTGCACGTCCGGGTTGCTCAGCTCCAGCAGGACGGTCTCGGGGTGCACTTCCTGCCCCGGTTCGGCCAGCCGACGCTCGACCCGACCCGCGGTGACGGCGGAGATGTAGCGGATGCGCTCAGGCACCAGCGTGCCCGGTCCGCGGACTTCGATGACGAGGGGGCCCTTCTGAACCGAGTCGATCCACACCGAGGCGCGATCCACACGGGGCGCCGCCGGCTTGAGACCGCGCAGTCCCAGCGTCATGGCGACGAGCGCCACGATCGCGATGCCACCGTAGATCAGCCGCTGGCGGCCACGATTGGCCGGTGCACGCGCTATGTCCACGCCGATTCCTTATTGGAGGTCCGCTGCCACTCTTCCCGCCGGCTCGGCGGGCGACGCTCACATAGGGAAGGACCGTGCCGCCCGGACGTTGGATCGCAAGGAATTGATTCATCACCAGTTGCGCGAAACGCCCGGGGCGCGCAATCTCGGTTGTCTGTTCGGTCCCGGGATGACTGAATCCCGAATTCGAACACTTCATGTGCTGGCCGGCACCGTTTACTCGTCACCCACGCGATTCCCGCCCTTCTCCAGGTCCCGCATGACACATTGCTCGTCCGCGATACCCGCCAGGGGGACTGCGCTTGCCGTGCTCGGCCTGGCGCTCTTCCTCACGGGCTGCAATCACACCGACCCTTCACGAACGAGCCCGGCAGCGACGTGCCCTTCGACCCGGGGCCGCCCGCCAGACTCACGCTGAACCCCGCGAACGACGCCAACGGCACCTGGCTGGCCGACGGATCCGGGATCCTCTACTCCGCGCAGCAGCTCGATCGGGCCGACGCCGACGTCTGCCTCGCCGAGCTCCCGCCGACCGGCGGAAGCCAGCGCCTGCTGATCTGCGACATCCCCGGCGATACCAACTCGACCGACGCCGCCCAGGCGCCGGCCGCCGCAGCCGGACGGGCGGTTGGCGCTCCTCAGCGCGGGCAACCCCACGATCGGGGGAACCAGCCCGACGCATCTGACGCTCGCCGTCGCTCCTTCCTTGGATGCCTCGAAGCTCCAAACGGTTCGCAGCCTTCCCCTGACCCCCGAGGGCGGGTCGGCGCAGGACTACGCCGGATATCTCCGGTGGCTCACCGATGAGCGGCTGGTCTACGTGGGACAGCGGTTCCGCGCCGTGCGGCTCTGCCCGACCGGGCAGTGCGCGCCCGGATACCCTCCTCTACGGCACCGACGTGACGGTGCTCGACGTCTCGAGCATACCTTCACGCGCCGTGGCGGTCGCCGGGACCGCGGAGGCCACCGGCGTCGCGCCCGTGGCCGACGGCGCCGCCATCCTGTACACGCTGACGAACGACACCCGCCTCTACCGGCGCACCCTCTCGAGCGGCGCGACCAGCGTGCTCCACGACTTCGGCCCCGCCGGCATCGCCCGGGACGTCCACGCGGCCGGCAACCGGATCGCCGTCGTCGTCGGGGGTCGGATCGCGTACACCAATCATCCGATTGCGGGGCTGACGCAGTTCGACAGCGGCGGGAGGGTGCACCTGCTCGATCTCGATGGGGAGAACGAGGTCGTGCTCGACGTGGTGGACCGGCTGTTTCGCCGGCCGGCGGTCTCGCCCGACGGGTCGCAGGTGTTGGCCGAGGGCTTCCCCCTCGTCATCACCGGCCCGCCGAACGCTCGCGATACGACCGTCAGCAAGAGCGGCGACCTCTATCTCTTCGGCGGCCAGTGATGCGCGGCCTCCGTCTCGTCATCCCGGTAGCACTCGCGGCTCTCGCCGCGGCGGCGCCACTCCACGGCCAGGCCGAGGGTGCGATCTCCGGCGTCGCGCGCCAGAAGGAATCCCGCGCCGGACTCGGCGGCGTGCAGGTGCTGGTGGACGATCGGGTCGGCGCCCTGTCGGACACCGCCGGCCGCTATCGCGTTCGGGCCGTGCGGACCGGATGGCACCGCGTCGCCGCGACGGCTCATCGGCTATCGCGGTGTCGTGCTGGACAGCGTGTTCGTACCCGCCGGCGCCACCGTGACGGTGGACTTCGAGCTGGAAGCGAATCCGCTCGAGCTGGAGCCCCTGGTCGTGACCGCGCCGTACGACGCGGTGCTCGACCCGCTCGCTACCAGCACCGAGCAGAAGATCACCGCCGCCGATCTCCGCGATCTGCCGATCAGCTCGCTGGAGGAAGCGTTGGAGCTGTCCGCCGGCAGCGTCGGCACCAGCTACCGCGGCGGGCGACTCGGGCAGGAATCGTTCATCCTCGATGGGTTGGGCGTGAAGAATCAGCTCGACGCCTCGAGCGGAGGTCTCGGGCTCCAGATCCCGCCCGACCTCCTCAGCGAGGCGTCGCTGGTCACCAACGGCTTCTCGGCACGATACGGCCAGGCGCTCTCCGGCCTGGTGAACGTGGTGACGCGCGATCCGGGCGAGCAATGGGAGGGACGCGTCGCGTACGAGGGCGACCGCCCGTTCGGCGGAGGGCTCGACCGCGGACTCGACCGCCTGGCGGTGAGCGCCGGCGGTCCGATCTCCGGACGCTTCGGCCTCGTGACCGCGCTCGACATGTCGGGCCGGATGGATGCCGACCCGGTGAGCGCGCCGGCCCCCGAGGATCCCCGGGACCCCCGCTCGACCGTGCCCTACCCGCTGCCGCACAACGCCGGCGAGCAGTGGACCGGCGCGGCCAAGCTGGTCGTTCCGATGACCGAGCGGCTGACGCTTCGCGGATTGGGCATGCACACCGAGGACCAGCGGCTGCTCTACGATCCGGCCTACAAGTACGATCCCGAGTTCGCGCCGGGCCAGCGCCTGCGTGGCGACCTGGTGACCGGACACGTGCAGTACACCAGCGATCCGCGCGGCGGGCTTCCGCTCGTAGTGGACGTGCGCGTCGGGCGATACATGAGGCAGTTTCTCCGCGGAGAGCTGGTGGAGCAGCCGGACTACTCGGTCGGAGCTTTCACCGGCACGCCCTTCCATTTCATCGGGGAGGAGCTGGCCAAGTCCCAGACCGTCACCACCGATCCGATTCCCGGATTCAGGCGGCCGAACGCGAGCGTGCGGAGCCCGTGGGGCGTGCCCGCTTTCTTTCAAGGCTCGGGCTCGCGCGGCGAGCTGGGTTGGAACCGATTCGGTGAAACGCGGCTCCAGCTCGACGGCACCATCGGCGCCAGGCCGGGCCTCGACTTCTATATCGGTGGCGAGTACGTCGCGCAGCAGGTCAGGACGTTTCAGCGGGTGCTGGGCTACCTGCCGGTCGGCGGCAGCTCTGCCGGAAGGCGACGTGGCGCCGCCGACGACGGCGTCCGCCTTCTCTCCTCGAAGCGCGGCGGCATACGCCGAGACACAGCTCCGCATCGAAGACGTCGCCCTGACGGCGGGGCTGCGCTACGACCAGTTCGATCCGCGCAGCAATCTTCCGGGCGAGGCTCGCGGCTCGCAGAGCTCGCTGAGTCCCGCGCTTCGCGGTGAGCACCGTGCTGGCGGGAGCGACGATCGTCGCCAGCTACGGGCGCTTCAGCCAGGCCCCGGACTACCAGTTCCTGGTGGACGCCGCCTTCGACGACACCACCCGCACGGGGCGGTTCCGCCGGGGCAATCCCAATCTCGGCTTCGAGAAGGCCAACCAGTACGAGCTGAGCGCCCGGGTGCGGCCGAAAGAAGAGCTCAGCCTCCGAGTCGGAGTGTACGTCAAGCGACTGACGGGCCTGGTGGCGTCGGTCCCGATCGGGGTGAACCCGGACTCCACCGTCTTCGGGAACGCCGACGCGGGCACCGTCAAGGGCGGCGAGGTGCTGTTCGAGCGAGAGATTCGCGGCGGGTTCGGGTTCCGGTTGGCCTACACCTACCAGGATGCGGTGGCGACCGCGACCGATCCCTTCCTGCTCAACCGCATCATTACGGTGGACCCCATCACCGGCGACACGACGCGGCCCGCTCGGGCGGAGTTCCCGCTCGATTTCGACCGCCGGCACACCATCACCGCGATCGGCCGCGCCAAGGTGGCGGATCGCGTCGGTCCGACGATCGGTGGGGTGAAGCCACTCGCCGGACTGGAGGCGGCGGTGATCCTGCGGCTGGCGTCCGGGCTTCCCTTCTCGATGACCGACAGCACCGGCGACTCGATGATCGGCCTGCCGAACGGCTCCCGCCTGCCGAACACGTCGTCAGTGGACCTGCTCATCCGCCGCTCGGTCCGGCTGGGCGGCGCCACCGGCGGGATCTATCTCGACGTCCGCAACGTGCTCAACCGGCGCAACATCGTCGCCGTCCGCCGGGATACCGGGGAACCGCAGATCACCTCGAACCTGGTCGAGTTCATGGCGGAGGAGGCCTACCTCGCGAATCCTGACCCGATTCCCTACGAGTCGGCGCGGTACCGCGCGGAGGCGGATCTGAACGGCGACGGATTCGTCGGCGGAAGAGAAGAGCTGTTCCCCATGTATCTGGCGGCGGCGACCGACTTCACCCAGCCGGTCTTCGCCTATGGTCCGCCGCGGCTCGCGCGGCTGGGGGTCGAGCTCACGTTCTGAAGCGCTTCGTCCATCAGCGCCTGGTGGATCGCCATCCCAGCCTCGGCACCCTCGGCGGTCGCGACCACGACGAACTGGGCCTCCTTCGACGCATCACCCGCGACGTAGAGCCCGGGCACGTTGGTGGACTCGCACTTGCCGGTGTCCACCGTGCCCTTCGCGGTCAGACGGCAGCCAAGCCGCTCCACCAGCGGACTGCGCTGCCGCTGCCCGCAGGCGACGAACAGCGCCCGCCGCGCCGCCGGCTCGCCCTCCGCAAAGACGATCCGCTGGAGCAGGCCGCCTTCGCCTTCTAGTCGCACCATCCGGTCGTCACGCACCGCGATCCCCTTCGCGCGCAGCTGCGGTGCGTAATCCACCACCGGTGACCCGTCGGTGCACAGAAGAATGTCACTCGACCACGCGGTCAGGCTGAGCGCGAGGCCGGGCCCCAGATCATCGCAGCCGTAGACGGCGAGGGGCTGGTCGCGCCATTCCCAGGCGTCGCAGAACGGACAGTGGTGAACGCTGGTGCCGTACAGCTCGGGCAGACCGTCGATCTCGGGCAGCAGATCCACCACACCGGTGGCGAGGAGCAGCTTCCGCGCCTCGATGCGGGTTCCATCCGCGGCCAGCGCCACGAACCGGTTGCCTTCCCGGCACGCGTCGACGATCTCCAGCTCCCGGCACTCGATCGTTCCGTATTGGCCCAGCTCCGCACGTGTCGAGGCGAAGGAACTCGCCCGGTGGGATACCATCGCGGGAGGGGTACGCGTGCATATGGCGGGCGCGAGCGTTGCGCGTCTCGCCCATGTCGCACAGCAGCACTCGGCGGCGGCACCGGCCGAGCATGAGCGCCGCGCTCAGCCCGGCGGGGCCGCCGCCGACGATCAGGCAGTCGAGGATCACCCGGTGTCGCCGGCCTCGATCACCTGCTTGAGTCTCCGAAGGTCCTCAGCCACCTGCCTCGAAGGATCCTCACCGAGCAGCCGCGCCACGGCCGCGCCGAGCCTTCCGGCCGGCGGATCGTAGCGGAGGATGACCCGCACCTCGGTGTCACCCGTCTCGGTCGGACTGAAGTGCACCGATCCGGCGTTGGCCACCTCGGAGCCCTCGAGCGATCGCCACGCGATCAGGTCATTGGGGATTTCGTTATGGATTTCCGCGTCCCACTCGACCCGGCTGCCGGCCGGGCCCTTGGCGATCCAGTGCGACCGGGTGCCCTCCACCACCGCCACCGACTCGAGGTGGTCCATGAACCGCGGCAGGTTCTCGAGGTTGCGCCAGAACCGGAAGATCTCGTGGCGGGCCCGGGCGACCACGATCCGCTCATCCACCCGCACGCCCTCGCCCCGGCGCACGCTGGTTACCGGTGAGGACGGCTCGTCCTCGAGCGCCGTGTTCCGGCCGAGCGCCCCGTTGACGGGACAGCGGCCGCTGACCGCGCGGCTGAGCAGCGCCCCCGCGATGGGGAAGAGAATGCCGCGCGCCCGGCGGCGCCGAAGTCCATAGCCTGCCAGCGCCGCCGCCGCCACGGCGGAGACCCACCGTTCCCGGCGGCCGACGTTCAGTTCGCGGCTGCGGCGCAAAGCTGCCCTCATGGTAGCTCCTCCACGCCCTCGAGCAGCGCCTTCAGCCGGCCGAGGTCTTCGTTCAGTTTGGCGCGCGGGTCGGCACCGAGCAGCTCCGCCACCGCCTCGCCGGCGCCACCGGCCGGCGGGAAATAACAGAACCGCAGGTCCACGCGCGTTCCTTCGCCTTCGGCAGAGAACCGAACCACTCCGGCGTTCTCCAGCATGGAGCCGGGGCGGCTCCGCCAGGCGATCCGCTCGCCCGGCACCTGCTCGGTCAGCGAGGAAAACCATTCGATGGGCATGCCGCCGGGTCCGCTCACGACCCAGTGCGACCGCCCGCCACCCATGTCCCGCACCTCCCGCACGTTCGACATGAACAGCGGGAAAGTTTTCGTAGTCGGTCCAGAACTCGTATACCCGAGCGATCGGCGCGGCGATGAACAGCGTCTTCTGGATGTCCACCGTCCGCCGCCGCTCCCGGCCGCTGTGCACCGCGTCCCGAGATCCGCGCAGCTCCCGCCAGACCATGCCGGTTCCGATCGCCTGCGCCGCGGACCCGACGAGGCCGCGCCGCGCCACACCGTAGAGGGCCAGCGCGCCGCCCAGCCACGCCATCAGGCGATCTCGCGATTCCGCGTCGGCCCGGCGCTCCAGCGTGGCGGATTCGAGCCCGCCGATATCGTCGCGCCGTGACCCGTACCGGCTGATCGGACCGGTGGCCTGCAGCGCCTGCTCACGATCGTCGGTCATGCGGTCTTCGATCCGCCGCCGCAGCACCGTCCGCCGCTCGGGACCCGACACCGGGTCGAGCAGGTAGACGAGGCCGGCGCCGACCGCCATTCCGACCAACATGCCGCCCTTGCGCATACGGAGCTCCTCAGATGGATGACGCGCTCATCGCGCCGGAACAGAGTAAAGCTGCCTGTTTGCCGCATCAACGCCGTGAGCCCGCTCACACGCCGGAAGAAGCGCGGGGCTGGGCGATTGGCAAGCGCGGTGGCGCCTGCTAGCTTTCCTGCATGACGGCGCCCCGCGACGACTCTCGACCAAACACCTGGCGCTCACTACGCCCGCATTTCGCGACGGCGAGACTATCCCCGTCGTCCACACCTGTGACGGCGAGGACCTGTCTCCGCCGCTCGCCTGGACCGGCGTGCCGGTCGAGACCCGCGGCTTCGCGCTGATCTGCGAGGACCCGGATGCACCCCGCGGCATCTGGGTGCACTGGGTGCTCTGGAATCTGCCGGCGGACGCCGTGGAGCTCGGTCAGGGTATGCCCCCGAATCCCGAGCTGCCGTCCGGCGCACGCCAGGGACTGAACGATAGTGGTGAGGTGGGATACTCCGGACCCTGTCCGCCTCGAGGAACGCCGCACCGATACTACTTCCGGCTCTACGCCCTGGATTCGGCGGTCAACCTTTCGCCCGGCGCGAAGCGCGGCGACCTGGAGCGGGCGATGGAAGGACACGTTCTCGCCACCGGGACGCTGATGGGCACTTACCAGCGGAGCACCTCATGATGGCTACCGACCGCAGTGCTGCATTCGCTGCCGCGCTCCTCGCACTGGCCGCGTGCGGCGGGCAGGCGCGCGGCCCCGGCGGCACCAAGCTCACCGATCCCACGGCGAGCGCGAGTCTCTTCGATACCGCGGGCACGCGCACCGGCCTGGCCACCTTCACCGAGTCCGGGGGAACGGCCCAGCTCGGGATCAGCGTGAGCGGCCTCAAGCCCGGCACGCACGGGATGCACATCCACGAGAACGGCGCCTGCAACGTGCCGAGCTTCGAGTCGGCGGGCCCGCACTTCAACCCCGCTGGGAAGAAGCACGGCCTGGAGAACTCGGCCGGCCCGCACGCGGGCGACCTGCCCAACCTGCTCGCACGGGAGGACGGCAGCGCGGACACGACGTTCACCGTCGCCACCAGCCTGCTGACTCGCGGTGCGGGGTCCATGATCGGCGAGCAGAAGCGAGCCTTCGTGATCCACGCCGACCCCGACGACCAGCGCACCGATCCCAGCGGCAACTCCGGCAGCCGCGTCGTCTGCGGGGTGATCGAGCGCCGCTGACCGGCGCTCGGGACCCGCGTGACGTTGCTCCGGCTCACCGAGCGCGGGCTCTACTGCGAGGCCGGCGGATTCTTCGTGGATCCCTGGGGCGCGGTGGACCGCGCCGTGGTGACCCATGCGCACGGTGACCATGTCGCCTGGGGATCCGCCGGTTACCTGACCTCCGCCGAAGGCCGCGATGTGCTGCAGAGCCGCCTTCCGTCGGACGCGCGCGTCACCGGCCTTCCCTACGGCGAGACTCGCTCCCTCAACGGCGTCCGGGTGTCGCTCCATCCCGCCGGACACATCCTCGGCTCCTCCCAGGTCCGGCTCGAGCTCGGCGGCGAGGTCTGGGTCGTCTCCGGCGACTACAAGACCGATCCCGATCCCACGACCACGCCGTTCGAGACGGTCCGCTGCCACACCTTCGTGACCGAGTCCACCTTCGGACTCCCGGTGTACCGCTGGCCTCCGCAGGCCGAAGTGCTCGGCGACATCAATGCGTGGTGGCGGGCCAACCAGGCGGCAGGCAAGGCGAGCCTGCTCTACGGCTATGCCCTCGGCAAGGCGCAACGGTTGCTGGCGGGCCTCGACCCCGACATCGGACCGATCTACACCCACGGCGCGGTGGAGCGGATGACGTCGGTGTATCGCGCCGCCGGCGTGCGGATGCCCCCGACCATCCACGCCGGCTCCGCGGCACGAGACACCGACTGGTCGCGCGCGATCGTCGTGGCGCCGCCATCCGCCGACGGCTCGACCTGGACCCGGCGCTTCGGACACCACGCGACGGGCTTTGCCTCCGGCTGGATGCTGGTGCGCGGCGCCCGCCGCGGCCGCTCACTCGATCGCGGATTCGCCCTCTCCGATCACGTCGACTGGCCCAGCCTCATGGCGACGGTGGAGGCGACCGGCGCGGAGCACGTCTGGGTCACCCACGGATTCACGGCGCCGGTGGTGCGGTGGTTGCGCGAGCGCGGACTCGATGCGCAGGTGGTGCAGACCCGATTCGAGGGAGACGTAGACGACGAGGCCGCGCGTCCGGAGGAAGCGCCGGCGTGAGGCGATTCGCGCGGCTCTACACGGCGCTCGATGAAACCACCGCGACCGGGGAGAAGATCGCCGCGCTGGCGGACTACTTTCGCGCCGCCGACGCCGCGGACGCCGCCTGGGCGGTCCACTTTCTCACCGGTCGCCGGCCGAAGCGACTGGTGTCCTCGGTCAGACTCGCCGCGTGGGCGGCCGACGCAGCCGGCATTCCTGCCTGGCTGTTCGAGGAGAGCCACGCCGCCGTCGGCGACCTGGCGGAGACCATCACGCTGCTGCTTCCCGACACCGGACAATCCAGCGATCGGTCGCTCGCCTACTGGGTGGAGGAACGGCTCCTGCCGCTCCGCGGCCAGGACGAGGAAGTGCAGCGCCATGAGATGGTGCGCGCCTGGCAGGAGCTCGACCGGCGTGAGCGCTTCGTCTGGAACAAGCTGATCACCGGCGCCTTCCGCGTCGGCGCTTCCTCCGCGAGCGTGGAGCGCGCCCTCGCCCAGGCAAGTGGCGTCGCGGAAGGCGCCATCGCCCACCGGCTCATGGGCGGCTGGGAGCCGACGGCGGAGTTTTTCTCCCGGCTGATCGCGACGGACGTCCGAGACACCGACGTGAGCCGCCCGTACCCTTTCTTCCTGGCCTATCCGCTCGAAGTCGCGCCGGACCGGCTCGGTCCGCCCTCCGAATGGATCGCCGAATGGAAGTGGGACGGCATCAGGGCCCAGCTCATTCGTCGGGCGGGACGAACGTTCCTGTGGTCGCGCGGCGAGGAGCTGCTCAGCGGACGCTTCCCCGAGGTCGAAGAAGCAGGCGGGTTGCTGCCTGATGGCACGGTGCTCGACGGCGAACTGTTGCCGTGGGTCGGTGGCCGGCCGCTTCCCTTCGCACAGATGCAGCGCCGCATCGGGCGAAAAGTCCTGGGCAAACGGATCCTCGAGGAGGTGCCGGTGATTCTCGTGGCTTACGACCTCCTGGAAGAAGACGGCGAAGACCTCCGTGCGCGGCCGTTGAATGAGCGGCGCGAACGGCTCACGGTACTGCTCGACCGCACCTCGTCCGCCGGACGCCTGACGGTTTCGCCTCCCGTGTTAGCGGAGGACTGGGCAGCGATTGCCGATGCTCGCTTGCAGGCCCGCGACCGCGGTGCCGAAGGGCTCATGCTCAAGCGGTTGGCCGGCGCCTACGGCGTGGGGCGGCGGAAGGGAGAATGGTGGAAATGGAAGGTCGAGCCCTACCGGGTGGATGCCGTCCTGATGTACGCGCAGGCCGGCAGCGGCCGAAGAGCGGGGCTGTTCACGGACTACACGTTCGGCGTGTGGGATCGTGAGGCCCTGGTCCCGTTCGCCAAGGCGTACTCAGGCTTGACGGACGAGGAGATCCGCCGAGTGGACGCCTTCGTCCGGCGCAACACGGTGGACAAACACGGGCCGGTACGGGTGGTGAAGCCGGTGCAGGTCTTCGAGCTGGCCTTCGAGGGGATTCAGCCCTCGACCCGCCACAAGTCCGGCGTCGCCGTGCGGTTCCCCCGGATGCTGCGGTGGCGGACCGACAAGCGGCCCGAGGAGGCGGACTCGCTCGACACGGTGCGGGCGCTGCTCACTCCGCCCTGATCGCGGTGATGGGATCGGTGCGGACGGCGCGGAGCGCCGGGAAGAAGCACCCGGCGGCGGCCATCGCGAGACAAAGCCCCCCGACGGCCGCGAGCGTCGCGCCGTCCGCCGGCCCCACATCGGCGAGCAGGGCCGACATGCCCTTTGCGGCCGCGTAGGACAGGACCAGTCCGAGCAGCACTCCCACGGCCGCCAGCCGGAGCCCCTGTCCTAGCACCATGCCGAGGATGTCACCCTGCCGCGCGCCGAGGGCGATGCGGACCCCGAGCTCCCGCGCGCGGTTCGATACGGTGTACGAGAGCAAGCCGTGGATGCCCACGCCGGCGAGCAGCAGGGCCAGCGCCGCGAGGGCGCCGAGCAGCCGCACCTGGACCGTCCGCGACGCCGTCTCCTCCGCGACGATCTCCTCCATGCCGCGCACGTGTGAGACCGGCTGCTCCGGATCCACCCGGCCCACGATGTCGCGGATCGCGGCCACCAGGCTCGCGCGATCGACCGTGGATCGCACCACCAGGTCCTTGGGCGCGTAGAAGATGATGGAGCTGTCGGGCACCTGGGTCGCGGGGAGATAGACCTGCGGCTCGCTGGTCCGCTCCAGTCCTCGCACCATGACGTCCCCCACCACGCCGACGACGGTGCGCTTCTGCATCACGAAGTCGAACGTGCGGCCGATCGGATCCGCGTTCGGCCAGTACCGCCGCGCGAACGACTCGCTCACCACCGCGACCGGCGGCGACTCGCCGCGATCTTCCTCCCCGATGCCCCGGCCGGTGCGGAGGGGAATGTCCAGCGTGCGGAAGAAATCCGGCGTGGTGTAGCGGAGGCTCGCCGTGGTCCCGCCCTGGCGGGCAGCCGCCTGGCCGTCGATGCTCACCGGCCAGATCCCGCCACCCATATCCATGGGCAGGAAGCTGATGTACGCCGCGCTGGCGACGCCCGGGATCGCGCGGATCTCGGTCAGCACCTGGCGGTAGAACTCCACCCGCTTCTCCGTCATGAAGTACTTGGGATACGGCAGCGCCGTCCGCAGCGTGAGCACGCCTTCGGCCCGGAACCCGGGATCCACCGCCTGGATTCGCCACAGGGCGCGCAACAGCAGGCCCGACGACACCAGCAGCACGACCGACGCCATCACTTCAGCGATGACGAGCGCGGCCCGCAGATGCTGCTTCGGTCCCCCGCCCGACCGCGCGCCTTCCCGCAGCCCCTCGAAGCCGCCTTCCCGGCCCGCCCGCACGGCGGGCAGCACGCCGAACCCGACCGCCGTCAGGGCGGTGATGCAGCCGGCGAAGAAGAGGATCCGGAGATCGATCGAGGGCACCTGGCCGATCGGCAACGTGTCGGGCACCAGACGGCCGAGCAGCGGCAGGGCGGCCGCGGCCACCGCGATCCCCGCGGCACCGCCGAGGCCGGCGAGGAGCAGGCTCTCGGTCAGGAGCTGGCGCACCAGCCGCTCGCGTCCGGCGCCGAGCGCGGTACGGAGGGCCAGCTCCTTCTGCCGCGCGAGCGTCCGCGCCAGCAGCAGATTGGCCAGGTTGGCGCAGGCGATCAGCAGGATGCACAACGACGCGCCGCAGAGCGCCAGCAGCAGCAGCTTGGACCGCTCGGAGAAGTAGTCCCGGAGCCGCAGCATCGAGGCGCCGGTCTTCTCGTTCTCGCGGGGGTACTCGCGCTCCAGCCGCGCGGTGATGACGCCGAGCTCCGCCTGCCGCCTGGTCCTGGCTCACACCCGGGCCGAGCCGGGCGAGCACGTTGAGGTAGTTGTTGTCGCGGTCTTCGTAGTCGCTGGCGTCGAAGGTAAACGGCATCCACAGGGCGACGTCACGGCTGGGGAAATGGAACCCGCGCGGCATCACGCCGATGACCACGTACGGGCTGCCATCGAGCAGAAGCCGGCGCCCCAGCACACCGGCGTCGCCCCCGAACCGCGACTGCCAGAGCCCGTAGCTCAGCACGATGGTGCCGGGAGCGCCGTCCTCGCCGTCGGCCGGGGTGAAGATCCGTCCGAGCGCGGGAGAGATGCCGAGCATGGGGAGGATCTCGGACGTCACGGCGGTCGCGGCAAGACGGTCGGGGGCGCCCTCGCCCACCAGGTTCGACTCGACCGGCAGATAGGCCCCCATGCTTTCGAACACGGTGGCGGCGGCCTTCCAGTCCCGATAGTTGGCCGGCGACAGCTCCAGCTGCTGATACTCGGGCGCCCGCTCCCACAGCTTCACCAGCTCGTCGGAATCGGGATAGGGGAGCGGCCGGACGAGCACGAAGTCGGCCACCGAGAAGGCGGCGGTGTTGGCCCCGACGCCGAGCGCGATGACCAGGATCGCCGTGAGCGCGAACCCGGGCGTGCGGGCGAGCGCGCGAGCGGTGAAGCGCAGGTCCTGCCGCGCCAGGTCCCAGTGCACGGCGGCCGCGTTGCCGAAGACGCTCACGGCCTCGCTCAGCCAGACCAGCGCGCGGCCGGCCGGGCCGCCGGCCGAGTGGCGGCGCTGCTCGAACACGGCGCACATCTCGCCGCCGTACTCGGCCCGGAACGACTTGGGATAGAGGGTGAGCAGCGCGCGGTAGAGCCCCATCACGCCCTCGCCGGCGCGATGCCGTAGGCCCGCGCCAGCTTGACCAGCTGCTCCAGTCGCCGTGCCTCCGCGCGGGCCGCGGCGCGGCCGCGGGGGGTGATGCGGTAGTACCGCCGCCGCTCGTCGTCATGCTCGGGCGCGGGGCGCCGGTGGGTCTCGAGGATCAGCCCCTGCTCCAGCATCCGGTGGATGGACCGGTAGAGCGTGGCGGCGCTGAGCGTCACCTCGCCGGCGGTCCGGGCGGCGACCTCCTGGATGATGGCGTATCCGTGCCGGTCGTCATCGGCGAGCGCCACGAGGATGTGGAAGACGGCGGGCGGGAGCGGGAGGCAGAGCGGCGAGGTCGTCGGGCGTGGTCATGCCGGGACTTTATATCCACGATGGATATATTGTCAACGGCTATAGTCACCGTGTCACTTCCGGCCCGGCTTCTCCCGCCGCAGCAGCGGAATCCGCTCGCCATCGGCGGAGCACCGGCGCAGGATCTCGAACCGCCGCTCGCGCGTCTCGGCCCGCCTGGCCTCCATCACCCAGAAGATGCTGGTGCGCCGATAACTCGGCGGCTGCGACTGGAAGAACGCCCACGCCTTCGCGATCTCGACGGAAGGTCCGCTCCATCGCCGGATCAAGCGCCTCGGGCTTGGATTCATAGGAGTAGCGCCGGGTGGACGCGCGGCCTTCGCGGGCCTCGAACGCCGCCTTCCCGGCCGGCCGCATCCGCCCGGCCTCGATCAGCGCAGTCGCCTTCCGGATGTTGACGGCGCTCCACTTGCTTCCCGGCTTCCGCGGCGTGAAGCGCACGCTGAAGCTGTCGGCGTCCACCCGCCGTCGTACGCCGTCGATCCACCCGAAGCAGAGCGCCTCCTCCACCGCCTCGAGGTAGGTGACCCCCTGCTCTCCCGCGTGGGCTCTGGCACACCGCACCGTCAGCTCGCTCGCGTGCGGTGATGCCGCTCCAGCCAGGCGCGGAACGCTCGCGGCGGATGGAAACGACTGGATCGCCTTCGCCGGTCGTGTCAGGCGTGGTCCGCCACGGTCGTCACGCCCTCCTCGCGCGCGCAATGGGCGCAGCAATAGAAGGTGCCGTTCGCCTCGATGCCGTGGCCGATGATCTTGCAGCGGCAATGCTGGCACACCGGGGCGAGCTTGTGGATGGCGCACTCGAAGCTGTCGAAGGTGTGGGTATGTCCCGCGGCGACCACCTGAAAGGAGAGATAGTAGTCGTTGCCGCAGACTTCACAGACTGCCATGAAATCCTCCCGCGTCGGGGCGGCTCATGCCGCCGTCCGAGGGAAGTTTACCTTCCGGCATGACGAACTTCATCCGCATCTTCCACCGTGACCGCGACTAGCGGAGGTCGAGGCGGCTCCGCGCTGGCGGTGGATCTCCGGCGCGCCCGCGCGGCCCGCCGCCGGGAAGCGCTCGCCGCCCAGCCGGTCGAGGCCCAGGTTGCCGACCCTCCGCGCCATCCTGTGGAGTGTGCGGGACGGGATCCGGAGGCGTGCGTGCGGGAGTGGTTCGCGCGCCACGGCTGGACACGCCTTTCCTTTCCAGCACGAGGTCTGGCGAGCGTACCTCCAGGGCGAGAGCGGACTCGTGCACGCGGCAACCGGCACAGGGAAGACCTACGCCGCATGGATGGGCCCGGTTCTGGAATGGCTGCGAGACTATCCCGCCGCCCGCCGCAAGCCGGCCGCGCCGCTCACGGTCCTCTGGATCACGCCGCTCCGGGCGCTCGCGGCCGACACCGAGGATGCGCTACGCGCCCCCATCGAAGACCTCGGCCTGCCGTGGACGGTCGAATCGCGCACCGGTGACACCTCCGCCCGTGTCCGCGCCCGCCAGCGCGAACGTCTTCCGACCGCCCTCGTCACGACGCCCGAGAGCCTGTCGCTCCTGCTGACTCGCGACGAGGCGCCTTCGCTGTTCGAGCATCTCCAGCTGGTCGTGGTGGACGAGTGGCACGAGCTGATGGCGTCGAAGCGGGGTGTCCAGACCGAGCTCTGTCTGGCGCGCCTTCGCCGTCTCCGGCCCGCGCTGCGCACGCTGGGGCTCTCGGCCACGCTGGGCAACCTCGACACCGCGCGGGACGCGCTCCTCGGGGTACACGCCGACGGTCGCCCGCGACCGGGGCGCATCGTGCAGGGGCTCATCCCCAAGGCGCTCGAGGTGGATGCGCTCATCCCCGCGACGATGGAGCGCTTCCCGTGGTCCGGGCAGATCGGCCTCCGGCTCCTCCCCGAGGTCATCGCCGCGATCGAGGAAGGCGAGACCTCGCTCGTCTTCACCAACACGCGCGCCACGGCGGAGCTCTGGTTCCAGGCACTGCTGGAAGCGCGGCCCGACTGGGCCGGGGTGCTGGCCCTGCACCACGGCTCGATGGATCGAGCCACCCGCGAATGGGTGGAGGATGGCCTCCGCGACGGCCGCCTCCGCTGTGTGGTCTGTACCTCGACCCTCGACCTCGGCGTGGACTTTACGCCGGTGGACCGCGTGCTCCAGGTCGGCAGCCCGAAGACCGTGGGCCGCCTGATCCAGAGGGCCGGGCGGAGCGGTCACCAGCCGGGCGCGGTCAGCCGGCTCACCTGCGTGCCGACCAACGCGCTGGAGCTGGTGGACGTGGCCGCGGCGCGCGCCGCGCTCGAGGCACGCGAGATCGAGGCCCGGCGGCCCATCGAGCGGCCGCTCGATCTGCTGGCACAGCACGCGGTCACCATCGCCCTCGGCGGCGGCTTCGGCGCGGACGAGCTGCTGACCGAAGTGCGGACCACCTGGGCCTATCGCGACCTGAGCGATGCCGAGTGGCGCTGGGTGCTCGACTTCATCACCCGCGGCGGCTCCGCGCTCGAGGCATACCCCGAGTACCGCAAGGTGGTGGAGCGGGAGGGACGCTACGTGGTGACGAGCCGCGGCGCCGCCCTGCGCCACCGGCTGTCGATCGGCACCATCGTGAGCGAATCGGCCATGAAGGTGCAGTTTCTCCGCGGCCGCACGATCGGCACGGTCGAGGAAAAGTTTGTGGCCCGGCTCCGCCCCGGCGACGTATTCACCTTTGCGGGGCGGACGCTCAAGTTCGTCCGGGTGCGCGGCATGGTGGCATACGTACGGCGGTCCACCGAGAAGAGCAACGCGGTGCCGCACTGGTCCGGCCCGCGCTTGCCGATCTCGCCGCAGCTCGCCGGCTGGATCCGGTTCCGGCTCGACCAGGCGCGGCAGGGTCGCTACGATGGCGCCGAGATGGAGGCGGTGCGCGGCATACTCGAGCTCCAGGCACAGTGGTCCCGGATTCCCGCCGCCGACGAGCTGCTGATCGAGCGGGTGAAGACTCGCGAAGGGCACCACCTCTTCATCTACCCGGTCGAAGGCAGGCTGGTCCACGAGGGGCTCGCGGCGTTGTTCGCCTACCGCCTGGCGCAGCTCGGGCCGATCTCCTTCACCCTGGCGGCGAACGACTACGGCCTCGAGCTCCTGTCGTCCGAGCGGGCGCCGCTCGATGAGGCGCTGGAGCACGGCCTGCTCGCCTCGACCCACCTGCTGCACGACATCCCCGCGAGCCTCAACGCCGCCGAGCTGGCGCGGCGCCAGTTCCGGGAGATCGCCCGGATCGCGGGGCTGGTCTTCCAGGGCTATCCCGGCGCGGCCAAGGCGGTGAAGCACGTCCAGGCCTCGAGCGAGCTGATCTACGATGTCTTCGCCCGCCACGATCCGGACAACCTTCTGCTGTCGCAGGCGCACCGGGAGGTGCTCGAGCGGCAGCTGGAGCAGAGCCGGCTGGGCCGGGCGCTGGAGCGCATCGGCAGCGGCCGGGTGAGCGTCGTGGAGGTCGAACGGCCGACGCCGCTCGCGTTTCCCTTGCTGGTGGACCGTGCCAGGGAACAGGTGAGCTCGGAGAAGCTGGGCGACCGGATCCGCCGGATGCTGACAGCGCTCGAGCGCGCCGCCGACACCGGCCCGCCGCTCGGGGCGGGAGCCGCGGGTTCAGGAGCGGCGGGTGAGCGACTTCCGGCTCTGCCTCGCCGGCGAGGAAGTCCGGCTGCTGCCCGAGCGCGCCTTGTTTCTTCAGGGCTCGTGCACTCTCGTGGTCGCCGACATGCACTGGGGAAAAGCGGCGACCTTCCGTGCCGCCGGTATCCCCATCCCCGGCGGCGGCACCGAGGAAGATCTGACCCGCCTGGACGCCGCGGTCGGCCGAACCGGGGCCCGGCGCCTCATCGTCCTGGGGGATCTGTTTCATGCCCGGGCGGGCCGCATCGCGACCCGCACGCTTGCCGCCCTGCGAGCATGGCGCGAGCGCATCCGCCCGGCTCGAGATCCTGCTGGTGCGCGGCAATCACGACCGCCACGCGGGAGATCCGCCCGCGGATCTGCGGATCAACTGTGTCAACTCACCCGCATTCCTGCCGCCCTTCGCGCTCTGCCACGAGCCGAGGGAGTTCGAGGATGGTTACACGCTGGCCGGCCACGTACACCCGGGGTGGCGACGGCTGCCCTGCTTTCTCGTGCGCCCCCGCGTCACCATCCTGCCCGCCTTCGGCAGCTTCACCGGCACGGCGCCGGTGTTCCCGACGCCCGAGGACCAGGCGTTCGTCGTCGCGGACGGCGAAGTCCTGTCGCTCGCAGGGGAGTCCTGATGTCCGATCTGCTCGCCGCCCGCTCCCAGATGGCGATGTCCCTCGCCTTCCACATCATCTTCGCCGTCGTGGGCATCGGCATGCCCGTGCTGATGGTGGTCGCGGAACGCCGCTGGCAGAAGACCGGCGACCGCATCTACCTCGAGCTGGCGAAACGATGGGCCAAGGGGACGGCGATCCTCTTCGCGGTCGGCGCCGTGTCGGGCACGGTGCTGTCCTTCGAGCTGGGGCTGCTCTGGCCCGCGTTCATGGAGGCGGCCGGGCCCATCATCGGCATGCCGTTCTCGCTCGAGGGCTTCGCGTTCTTCACGGAGGCGATCTTCCTCGGGGTCTATCTGTACGGCTGGAACCGCATCACGCCCCGGGCCCACATCTGGGCCGGCGTGATCGTGGCGGCGAGCGGCGCCGCGTCCGGGATCTTCGTGGTGATCGCGAACGCCTGGATGAACGCGCCGACCGGATTCGAGCTGGTTCAGGGGAAGATCACGAACGTGGACCCGATCGCCGGCATGCTGAATCCGATGGCGTTTACGCAGACGCTGCACATGACGCTGGCCGCCTATGCGGCCACCGGCTTCGCCGTCGCCGGCATTCACGCGTTCCTGCTCCTGTTCGATGGGAACAACGCCTTCCACCGGCGGGCGCTGTCGGTGGCGCTGATGGTCGGCGTGCCGGCCGCCATCGTCCAGCCACTCTCCGGCGACCGCAGCGCCAAGGCCGTCGCCGAGCTGCAACCGGTGAAGCTGGCGGCGATGGAGGGCCACTTCGAGACGAGCGCCCGGGCTCCGCTCTTCATCGGCGGCTGGCCCGACATGGATCGAGCCGAGACCCGCTACGCGATTCCGATCCCCGGTGCCCTCTCGTTCCTCGCGTTCGGTGACGTGGACGCGGAGGTGAAGGGTCTCGAGGACTTTCCCCGCGACCTGTGGCCCAACGTGCCGATCGTACACATCGCCTTCCAGATCATGGTGGCGCTCGGCACCTACATGGCCCTCGTGTCGGTCTGGGTGGCGTGGGTGGCGTGGCGGCGCCACGACGTGTGCGCCAACCGGCGGCTCCTGGTGGCCATCGCGCTGGCGGCGCCGATGGGATTCATCGCGATCGAGGCCGGCTGGACCGTGACCGAGGTGGGACGGCAGCCCTGGATCATCTACGGCGTCATGCGCACCGCCGACGCGGTGACGACGATGCCCGGCCTGATCTATCCCTTCGTCGTCTTCACCGTCCTCTACTGCTTTCTGGGCGTCATCGTCGCGTGGCTGCTCTACCGGCAGATCATCCGCAGCCCGCGGGACGACGAGTGGAGCCGGATCTACGCGCCGGCGCGGCGGCCCAATGGCTGACCTCGCCCTGGCCCCGGCGCTCGCGTTCGTGCTGGCGCTGTCGCTCAACGCCTATGCGCTGCTGGGCGGCGCGGACTTCGGCGGCGGCGTATGGGACCTGCTCGCCAGCGGTCCCCGCAAGGCGCGCCAACGCGAGGTGATCGCGCATGCCATCGGACCGATCTGGGAGGCCAATCACGTCTGGCTGATTCTCGCCGTCGTGCTCGCCTTCACCTGCTTCTCAGCGGTCTTCGCTCGGATCATGACGGTGCTGCATATCCCGGTCTCGCTGATGCTGGTCGGGATCGTGCTGCGGGGCTCCGCCTTCACATTCCGGACGTACGACGACGAGCACGATGCCGTCCAGCTCCGCTGGGGCCGGATCTTCTCCAGCGCCAGCGTGCTGACGCCCGTGCTGCTCGGCGTCTGCATCGGGGCGGTCGCCTCCGGCCGCGTCGTGGCACCGACGCATGGCGGCTTCGCGGAGCGATTCGTCGAGCCGTGGCTCACGCCGTTCGCGCTCTCGGTGGGCCTGCTCGCGCTGGCGCTGTTCGCGTTGCTCGCCGCGGTCTTTCTGACGATGGAGACCCGGGATCCCGAGCTGGTGGAGGACTTCCGCCGGCGCGCGCTCGGCGCGGGCGTGGCCGTGTTCCTCGCGTCGGGGCTGGTATTGCTGCTCTCGCTCCAGGGAGCCCCGCTCATCAGCAGCGGGTTGATCGGCTCGGATTGGGCGGTGCCGCTCCACGTCGCCACGGGCGTCTCCGCCATCGCCGTGTTCGTGACTCTCTGGCGGCGGCGATTCTCCGCCGCCCGGATCGCGGCCGGGGCGCAGGTCTCCTGTATCCTCTGGGGATGGGCCGCCTCGCAGTACCCGTACCTGGTCCCGCCCGACCTTACGATCGACCGGGCGGCGGCCCCGGAGATTACCCTCCGGCTCACGCTGATCGCGCTGGGCCTCGGGACGCTGGTGCTCGCGCCGTCTTTGCTCTATCTCTTTCGGGTGTTCAAGAGCGCGCCGGCGGATGCGGGGGACTAGGCTGTCATCCCGAGCGTAGCGAGGGATGACATCCAGAACCGGAAAGGCACCCAGGTCCTAGCCATGATTCCTATCGTCCACACCGCACGCCTCGACATCACGCCGCTCGCGGCCGAGGCGATCGACGCCCTCCTGGCCGGCGATTCCGCCCGTCTCCACCACCTCACCGGCGCCCGCTTCCGCGATCCGGCTCCTCCGCCCTACATGGCCGACGCCCTGCCGGTCGTGCGGGAGCGGCTCCGCACGCATCCGTCCGAGGCCGAGTGGTGGAACTGGCTGATCGTCGAGCGGGAAACGGGCGAGGCGGTCGGGTCGGTGGCCTTCGCCGGCCCGGTGAATGCGGAAGGCGCCGTCCTGGTGGGCTACGCGATGTATGCCGGACACGATGGCCACGGCTACGCCACGGAGGCGGTGAAGGCGATGGTGGCGTGGGCGTTCGCGCAGCCGGGCGTGCGCGAGGTGCGCGCCCTCGCGCCGGTGTGGAACACCCCCGCGCTCCGCGTCGCCGAGAA
The DNA here is from genome assembly GCA_963720365.1 of uncultured Gemmatimonadales bacterium. Lineage (GTDB taxonomy): Bacteria > Gemmatimonadota > Gemmatimonadetes > Gemmatimonadales > GWC2-71-9 > CAVVWJ01. The sequence goes on from CAVRFK010000010.1 coordinate 254,562, forward strand.
CGTGGGCATGCGCCCCGTCGCCTCCCAGGAAGACGACGACGTGGGCGAGGTCCTGCTCTACGCCGTCACTGCGCCAGCATCCGTCGGATCGGCCTGATCAGAAGCGCCAGCACCACCGCCGCCACCGCCGCGAACGCGGCCACCGCGCCGAAGAGGCCCGGCAGCGAGAACGAGTCGTAGAGTCCGCCGACCCGCCCGCCCAGGTAGTTGCCGATCGACAGCGCCATGAACCACACACCCATCGTGAGGCCCACGATCCGCGCCGGCGCGAGCCGCGTCATCGCGCTCAAGCCCACCGGGCTGAGGCACAGCTCGCCGACGGTGTGCAGGAAGTAGGTGGCGACCAGCCACAGCGGGCTGACCTTGATCCCCTGCTCCGCCGCCTGCGCGGGGATCAGCAGGATCGCGAAGCTCAGCGACACGCACACCAGGCCGATGGTGAACTTGGTCGGGCTGGAGGGATCGCGCCGACCGAGGCGCCACCAGATCCAGGCGAACACCGGCGAGAGTACCACGAGCAGGAACGGCGCCACCGACTGAAGCCAGCTGGAGGGGAACGGCACGCCCAACGCCTCGGTCCTGGTGTCCCGCTGCGCGAACAGATTGAGCGTCGAGCCCGCCTGCTCGAAGACCGACCAGAAGATCATCGCCGCCACGAAGAGCACCAGGACGACCACCAGCCGCTTGCGCTCGTCGGCCGTCCACTTCGCCGCGAAGAACATCCAGCCGAAGAACACCACCGCGGTGATCAGCAGCAGGAGGCCGAGCACGTTGCTCACGCCCTGCGCGGTGATCCGCACGACGCCGGCGGAGGAGAGCGCCCACAGAAGCACCGCGGAGCCGACGACCGCCGCGAGCCCCAACCGGAGGACCCGCCGCTGCGACGCCGCCTGCGCCGGTGACTCCGCCGGTGCGGGATACATCCCCGCGGTCCCCAGGTACTTCCACCCGCCGAGGAACTGCACCAGCCCGAAGAACATCCCGATCGCCGCCATGGCGAAGCCCCAGTGCCACGAGCTCTCCGCCGAGAACCCCATCGAGCCCAGGATCCCCTTGAACTGGTTGCTCTGGGCGAACCAGCCGCACACCAGCGGCGCGATGAAGGCGCCGGTGTTGATCCCCATGTAGTACAGCGAGAAGCCGGCATCCCGCCGCTCGTCCTCGGTGCTGTACAGCTCGCCCACCAGCGTGCTGATATTCGGCTTGAGCAGTCCGGTGCCGAGGGTGACGAGACCGAGGCCGGTGTAGAAGGTGGTGAGCGACGGAAAGGCGAGACTGATGTGCCCCAGCATGATGAACACGCCGCCGTAGAGCGTGGCCCGCCGCTGGCCCAGAAAGCGATCGGCGAGCCAGCCGCCGGGGAGCGACGTGATGTACACCAGCGAGACGTACGTTCCGTAGATGGCGCCGGCCTTGGCCGTGTCGAACCCGAGCCCGCCGGCGGCAAGGGGTGCCGTCATGAACAGGATCAGCAGCGCCCGCATGCCGTAGTAGCTGAAGCGCTCCCACATCTCGGTGAAGAAGAGCGTCTGCAGCCCCTTCGGATGCCCGAAGAAGCGGGTGTCGCGCTCCGGTGGTGTGGTGGGTGTGCGGACGGCAGTGGCCAAGCGTTACCTCTTCTTTTTGAGAATGTCGTCCAGCGCGACCCGGTCGATCTTGCCGTCCATCCGGACCCGCACGTCGTAGTTCTCCCAGTACATGAAGTTCCGCAGCGCTTCCAGGAACTGCTGGTTGGCGGCCCCCTGCTTCTTCGCCAGCCACTTCTGCGGCTGGTTGGCGGGCTCGGCCAGGAGGATCGGCTCGAGCTTGGCGACGATCTCCGGCGTGATCGCGAATCAGATCCGACGGCTCGCTGGGGAAGAAGTGCAGCTTGTGCAGCGCGAGCAGCCGCTCCAGCTCCGCGATCGGATCGGCCGCATCGTAGACCCGGATGTCCACCAGACGGTCGTTCCCGCCCAGGTAGCCGCCGTTCTTCCGGACGACGAGCAGCGCGGCCGATTGCATCCCCCGCTTGTCGCCCCCGCCGGCCTGGCCCGCCTTGAGCGCCGCCACCAGCCGGTCGGCGAGGTTCCCGCGGCTCCGCTCGAACGACTCGGCGAGATTCTTCACCGTCTGATCGGAGACGATGATGTTCCCCTGCGCGCTGTAGCCATGGCCGACCAGCACCTGCCCTTTCCCGCCCGCGATGCTGCCCTTGCCGCTCGGCGCACCGACCCGCCCGCCGGCCCAGTCGAACGTGGTGTTCCCGCTGTAGCTCGCCGCGTTGCCGCGCGCGTCCACGATGCCCACCTGCCGGTCCGAGAGCATGGAGTCCGTCTTCATGATCTCCCGGAGGGCCTGCTCCGCCGTGGCGCCGCCGGCCATCAGCTCGAGCCCGCGCTCGCCGTACGCGGTGTTGCTCAGGCTCTGGGTCGCGACCGCGCCGACACCGGCGCGCGCCCAGGGCACCAGCCCGCCGACGTTGGGGAACTTGGATTGGACCACCACGCCGAGGTCGCCGGTGACGGAATCCCAGGCGACGATGCTGTAGGTGTGCGCCAGCTTCTGGAAGTGGGAGGGGGCGACGGTGGGCTGCTGAGCCGAAAGGCGTGAAACGTGAACGGTGAAAAGTGAAACGGTGAGGCACACGAGCCCGGCATCCATCGCACCGTCGATGGAGTCGATTCATCCAGCCTCCTTGTCCAGGTGTCAACTCACCGTTCACGGTTCACCGCTTCACGTTTTGTCTTTCCCCAGCTTCTTCTTCAAGAATGCCAACTGCGCCTCCACCGCTTCCTCCCGCTTCCGCCGGTCGGCGTCGGCGGCCATCTGATCCGACTCATCGGTGGGGCGCGAGGCACCGGCGGCCTCGAGGTCGCGCCAGGCCGCTTCGAGCGACGCGGACCGGGGACCATCCTTCGAGGCCGTGCGCCATTGGGCGGTCATCTCCTGCACCTCACGCTCCGCCAACGCCAGCTCGTCCTGCTGGACCACGACCTTCCGCTCCAACAGCAGCACCCGCTCCCGGTGCCGCGCGGCGAACCGCTCCGCGACGGCGACGGTATCCGGATCGGGGACCGCGGCCGCCAGTCGTCCCCGGCGCTCCGCGTCCTCGAGCTGCTTCCGCTCCGCGCCGAGCTCCTTCTCGGCGGCCGCGAGCGAACGGCGCATCTCCGTCACACCGAGCCGCGCCTCGACCACGGCTTCGCGCAGTCCGGCCGCGAACGCCCGCGGGTCCGCCTGGCCGTGCTCGCGCAGCAGTCTATCCAGCCGGGCCTTCAAGCCGTCGAACATTGAACCTCAGGGGATCGGACGCCGGGACCGGTGTCCGCTGCAGGGAAGTCGAATGCTAGGGCCGGGTTGGGACACCGTCAAGCGAGTCTCCGCGCCGCTGCGCCACTTCCCCGCGACCGCGTGGACGGATAGCCTACGCCCATGTCATCCACTCCGTGCAGCATCTGCGAGCAGGTGGCCGGCCGGGTGACCGCGCCGGGCGGTGCCATCCATGATGACGGCCTGTGGCTGGTCCATCACCACACCGGCCCCCACACCGATCCCGGCGAGCTGATCGTGAAGCTGCGCCGGCACTGCGAGTCTCTCGCCGATCTGACCGAGGCGGAGGCCGCGGCGCTCGGCCCGATGCTGAGCGGCGCGGTCGGCGCCATCGAGCGCGTGGTCAAGCCGGAGCGCACCTACGTGGCGAGCTACAACGAGAGTGTCCGCCACGTCCACTTTTTCCTGTTGCCGCGAACGCGCGACCTGCCGAAGGGCCACGTAGTCTCCGATCTCTACCGCAAGGCGCGGATGTGGCTCCGCAGAGCGCGGGTGGCTCGCAATCCGACCGCCGAGGAGCGGGCGGCGGCGGCCGCCCGCATTCGGGAGGACAGCGGATGGAGACGGTCGAGCACCTGATCCGGCGATTCGCAGCGCTCTGGCGGCGGGTAGGCTGCGCGGACGATGGGCGCGAGGTGTTCGACGCGCTCTGGCGCGCCTGGGGTGAGCCGCACCGCCACTATCACGGCCGCGAGCACCTGCTGGATTGTCTTCAGCAGCTCGACCGTTCCCCGCCCACCGACGCCGACCGCGACCTCGCGGAGCTCGCGCTGTGGTTCCATGACGCGGTATACGTCCCGCAAGCCGGCGACAACGAAGCATGCAGCGCGGAGTGGGCGGCGCGGGCACTCCGCGAATGCGGGGCTCCGGCCGCGCAGGCAGATCGAGTCGCCGCGCTGATCCGCGAGACGGACCACGCACGACCGTCTCAACATCCTACCGGCGCCCTCGTTTGCGACGTGGACCTTTCCATCCTGGGACGACCCGCGCCGGAGTTCGCGGAGTACGAGCGGCGCATCCGGGCGGAGTACCAGCGCGTCCCGGACCTTGCTTACCGCGTGGGCCGCGCGGCCGTCCTCCGCGGTCTGCTCACCCGGAATCGCCTGTTCCAGACCGAGTCATTTCCGGGCAAGCTATGAGGATCGGGCGCGCGACAACCTGACGGATTCCCTGACAGCGTTGGGCGAATGAGACAATCGGAAGTGACGCGCATCACTTCGGCGCCCTCGAGGGTGGGCTTAGCGTCGCCAGATGGAAGGTCCCGTCACCTGCACAGGGAGATGCGCATGAAACGTTCAACCTGGATTCTCGGCTCCATGACAGCGTTCGTTCTCGCCGCCTGCGGCGGTGGAGCACCCGGCGGCGACGCCGGTACGGCCGGTGACCCCGGCACCGAAACCGGCAGCCCCGGCATGACGACCGACACCGCCACGGCCCCCGGCGCCATGGACACCGCATTGACCGATACCACCACCACCAGCACCGACACTACCGCGAAATAAGCCGTCGTGCGCGCGGCCGGGTCTCCACGGACCGGCCGCCGCAGTCTATCTTTGGGGCATGCTCCGTCCCTGGGTTGCACTGTCAATCGTTGCAGTCGGCGCCGGCTGTGATCGGCCTGCCGGCGGGAACTCCGCGGCGTGCGGCTTCGCCTCGGTTGCCGCTGGGAGCATGCTGCTCGAGCAGTTCACCATCCCCAACCAGACCCTGGCGCAGCCGCCCGAGCACTCTGCCGGAGCGCACCGTAGCCCGGGTGATCACGGCCGGCGCCTTCCCGGCGGTCGTCGGGCGAACCGACTCCATGCTCGTCATCGGTGTCGAGGGCAATCCGCCCGCCTCCGTGAAGCCGGGGTTCGGCGTCCTGGTGGTGGATCTGCAGGACCGCGTCACGGGCGTGGCCCTCTACCCAGGCGATCCGATCCCGGGGGCGCCCCGGCTGGGCCAGGTGTCCGTCGCCGGCGGCTCGATCCCGCTCATCGGGGTCCAGGTGGACCCGGCCAAGATCACCGACCCGAACTGCCCGTCCCTCTTCCCCGACTCCATCCTCCGGTGAGTGCACCGCGCATCGCGCTCGGCGGAGTGGTGCGTCCATGGGACGGCGCCGACCGCACGGGTCTCAACGCCGCCTACGTCCGCTCGGTGATCGCGGCCGGCGGTGTGCCGCTCATGCTGAGTCCGCTGATGGGTCCCTCGTATGCGGCGCGCGCGCTCGACGGCGTGGACGGTCTGATCCTCACGGGTGGGGAAGACATGGATCCCGCCTGGTACAACGCCGAGCGCTCGCCGCTCTGCAATCCGCCGAGCCGCGAGCGCGACCTCTTCGAGCTGGCGCTCTTCGCCACCGCCCGCCAGCGCGAGCTGCCCATCCTCGGCATCTGCCGGGGCATCCAGGTCATCAACGTGGCGCTGGGCGGCAGCCTGTATCAGGATCTCCCGTCCGAGCGTCCCGGCATGGTGGACCACAACCGCGCGGGCAGCCGCACCGACCGGAGCCACGCGGTCCGGCTCGAGCCGGGGAGTCTCGCGGCCGAGGCGCTCGGCGCCGGGCCCATCTCGGTGAACTCGTTCCATCACCAGGCCATTCGCGACCTGGCGCCGGCGCTGGTCGCGACGGGGTGGAGCGAAGACGGATTGATCGAAGCGGTGGAATCCGGGGAGGGTCAGCCGTGGATGCTGGCGGTGCAATGGCATCCGGAAGAGATGTACGCCGAGACCGACGCGCCCGACCACGGCCTCTTCAAGGCGCTGATCGAGCGGGCCGCGGCAACCGCCGCGGCGTCAGTGGACTCCTAGATCCCGGAGGGCGCGGTCTACCGTCCGGGCTCCGGGGAAGAACACGCGGTCGCTCACGCCATTGAGGGCGCCCCGCACGGAGGGGAAACGCTCGGCGGCGGTCCGAAGAACGGAGCCGAGTCCATACGCGTTCGCCAGCGCGTGGTCCGACGCCATTCCGAACCCCCGGCGTCCCAGCGCGTCGTAGTAGCGGACGTCCGGCCCCGCTTTTCGCCGGTGGCGCGCCGCGATATAATCGGGAAAGAGACCCGCCAGCCAGAGGGAGTAGTTGCCGAGGTGCACCATCACTCGGAAGCGGCGGTCGCCTTCGGTGGCCTCGAGATCCGCCAGAATATCCACCAGGTACTGGTGCCGCTGGTCATCCTGCCAGTCCACGCGCCACGCGCGGTCGCGCTGTCCGAACTCGAGCAGCAGCACCGCCAGGTAGTCGGACAGATCGCGGTCGTCGATGCCCGCGCTCCTCAGCGCGTGGCGCACCATCACGTAGAAGAACAGCGTCTCGGAGGGCACCAGCACCGTGCGAACGGCGAGCAGCCGCTCGATCAGCTCCGGCGCGTCGAGCAGCGGATCGGGCCCTTCGGCCGCGAGACGACGCTCCAGCGCCGCCCGCCGCTGGGCCGAACCCCGGCTCAGCAGCAGGATCACCAGCTGAAGGTCCCCCGCCGTCAGACGGCTCCGCACGTTGGCCCGGATCATGGATAGTCCTCCTCGGGTAGACGACCTGGCCATGCTGCGCCGGGTGATCGCGTTCGGCCACGAGCTGGCCGGTACCCTGCGGCGTGCCTCGGTGGTGGATGCGCTGATGCGCCAGGTGCGGGAGAACTTCGCGCCCACCGAGATCGCGCTCTCCCTCTTTCATCACGACGTCGATACCCAGGACACCCTGCACGCCTGGCCCGGACGCGGACCGAGTCGTCAGGTCCTGCTGGAGCACGCGTCTCGCCAGGGGGCGCTGGTCCTCCCCGATGGCCTCGAACCGTTGCTCCATGACGAAGGCCTGCCGCCGCAGCCCGAGGCCGACGGGGGCTGGCTGTTCGCTCCGCTGGTCGCCAAGGGTAGAGTAACCGGGGCGATCGGGGTCCGCGGTGAGCGGGGTCGCTACACCGGGGCGGATCTAGCTCTCCTCGAAGGTCTCGTCAGCCAGGCGAGCATCGCGCTGGAGAGCGCGCGGCTGGTCGATCTGCATGACGACGGCCGGCGGTCCTGGCAGGAAGTGGTGGACGCCATTTCGCCGGCGCTCTGTATCGTGGACCGCGGGGGGCGGATCCGGCGGGCCAACCGCGCCTTTGCCGACCTGGTGAACGCGCCACCCGCCAGCCTGATCGGGCGCCCCTGGCAGGCCTTCGCGCCGCCCGAGTGGGCCACCGAACTGCAACGGGCTCTGGATCAGCAAGGAGCGGGCCGCGAGGTCGAGCTGCGCACCGGCGACCAGACCTATGCCGTGACCGCCGTGCCGATTAGCAGCACCGACCGCTCCGCCGTGGTGCTCCTCTTCGACGACCAGACCGAGCGCCGCCGGCTGCAGGATCAGCTCATCCAGTCGGAGAAGATGTCCGCCATCGGGCAGCTCATCGCCGGCATCGCCCACGACCTCAACAACCCGCTCGCCTCGGTCGTCGGGTTCGCCGACTACCTCACCGAAGTGCCCAACGTGCCGCCGTCGCTGCGGGAGCCGCTCACGGTCATCCAGGAAGAGGCGGAGCGCGCGTCGAACATCGTGAAGAACCTCCTCAGCTTCGCCCGGAAGCAGGAGCACCAGCGGAGGCCCACCGCCCTCAAGCCGCTGCTCGACGCGACGTTCCTGCTGCTGCGGAACAATCTCATGGCCCACCGGGTCGAGGCGAGCCTGGAGATCGAGCCCGACCTGCCGATGCCGGACATCGATCCCAACCAGATCCAGCAGGTCTTCGTCAATCTCATCAACAACGCGGCGCAGGCGATCGCGAGCGGCGGACGCCCGGGCACCGTCGTCGTGCGCGCGCGGCGCTGGCTCGACGGCGTCGCGGTGGACATCGCCGACGACGGGCCCGGCATGTCCGAGGCGCTGGCGGCTCAGGTGTTCGAGCCGTTCTTCACGACCAAGCCCGAGGGCGAAGGCACCGGGCTCGGTCTCTCCATCAGCCAGGGCATCGTCCGCGAGCACGGCGGCAGGATCATGCTGTCGACCGAAGAGGAGCGAGGCTCCGTGTTCACGGTCCAGCTGCCGCTCGCCACCCGGCCACCCGCGCCGGTGCCGGACGAGGATCAGCGAGTCCCGACGCGGCGCCTGCGCGTGCTCGTTGTGGACGACGAGCCACACATCCTGCACTACATGCGCGCGACGCTCGAGGCCTGGGGCCACATCCCCGTCGTCGCCAGCGACGGCGCGGAGGCGCTCGCGGTGGCCGCGCAAGACCCCTTCGATCTGGTGATCTCGGACCTGCGGATGCCGCGGGTGAGCGGCCGCGAGTTCTACGAGGAGCTCTCCCGGCGCCGCCCCGAGCTCGCGTCGCGGCTCGTGTTCAGCACCGGCGACACCGTGCGCGGCGATACGCTGGCGTTCCTCGAGTCGCTCGACCGTCCCTACCTGCACAAGCCGTTCAGCCTCGCCGAGCTCCGCTCGCTGCTCAGGGAAGTCGCCCGCGACAGCGCCCCCTACCTCGGGCGCGGCAGCCGGCCGATCGAAGCCATCCCCGAAACGTGACCCAGACCGTCGTCCATGTGGCGTCCGGCCGCGAGTGGCGCGGCGGGCAGCGCCAGGTGTTGCTGCTCGCCCGCGAGCTGCAGCGCGCCGGCTTCACGAACCAGGTGGTCGTGACCGGCGCGGCCACCCAGCTCGGCTTCCGCCTCAAACACGAGGGCATCCGGGTCCGCGAGGCGCCGTGGGCCATGGGGATCGACCCGCGTGTCCTGCCCGCGATCCTGAAGGAGATCCGGGCCGGTGGCGCGATCCTCCACGCCCACGACGCGCACGCCGTCACGCTCGCGGGCACGGTTGCCGCCGCGACCCGGACGCCGTTGATCGCGACCCGGCGGGTGGACTTCCGCTTGCGGGCCGTGGGATTCTGGGGCCGCGCCGCACGCATCATCGCCATCTCGTCCGCGGTGGCCGACATCATCTGCGAAGACGGCATCGACTCCGCCCGCGTCGTCGTGGTGCATTCCGGCATCGATATCGAGGCGGCGAGACAGGCGGAGCCGCTCGGCCTTCGCGCGCGGCTCGGCATCCCGGACGACAGCACCATCGCCTGCACCGTCGGGGCGCTGGTTCCCCACAAGGATCACGTCACGATGCTGCACGCCGCCCGGCGGCTGGCGCCGGAGCACCCGTCGCTGCACTGGGTGCTCGCCGGTGACGGCGAGCTGCGTCCCGTGCTGGACTGGCTCACCAGCGAGCTGGGTCTCACCGGACGAGTGCACTTTCTGGGGCAGGTGTCGGACCCGCTTCGGGTGATCGCGGATTCGGACGTGTATGTGATGAGCAGCCGGGAGGAAGGCCTGGGGACCTCGGTTCTGGACGCCATGGCGCGTGGCATCCCGGTTGCGTCTACCTCCGCCGGCGGGCTCCCGGAGATGTTGGCGAACGGAGCCGGCGTGCTGGTACCACCTCGAAATCCGGAGGCACTCGCGGGGGCGGTCCGGCGGATTCTCTGTGACGGTGACCTGCGCGCGCGGATTGTGGAACAAGCGTCGCGCGCGGTCGAGCGGTTCGGCGCGGACCGCATGGCAGCAGAGGTCCGATCGGTGTATCGTTCGGTCGCCCCAACGCTTGATGGATCATGATTTACGTCTGCATACCGAGCCACAACGAGGCCGCGACCATCGGCCTCCTTCTCTGGAAGATTCGGCAGGTGTTCGCGGGCTTCCCCCGCGAGTACCAGCTGCTCGTGCTGGACGACGGTTCCACCGACGCGACCGGCGACGTGCTGGAACCCTACACCCGCGTCCTGCCACTCACGGTCGTGCGGCACCCCGAGCGGCTCGGGTACGCGGCGGCGGTGCAGAAGCTGCTGCGGACCGCGATCGAGCTGACCGATCGCCCCAAGCGCGACGCCGCCATCCTGATGCACGCCGATTTCACCCACAATCCGCAGGTGATTCCCGATCTGGTTCGGCGCATCGAAAGCGGTGCGGACCTGGTCGTCGCCGAAGGCACCCTCGAGGGTGAGCCGTCCCGGCCGCAGCGGATGCTCCGCCGTTTTGCCCCGCAGCTGCTCCGTGGCATCGTCAACGTGCCTGGCGTGCGGGACCTGGTCTCGGGGTACTCCATCATCCGGCTGGTGGCGCTGCGGAACGCGATGCGGAGTCACGGCAACGGATTCCTGGTCACCGACGGCTGGGCCGCCAACGCGGAGCTGTACTGGCGCACCGGCCGCTACGCCCGCCGGGTGGAATCGGTCGCGTCGGTCGAGCGGCACGACTTGCGGCAGCGGCCCAGCCGCGTCCGGCCGACCGACGAAGCGATGAACATCTGGCGCGCGCGGTCGCAATTCCGGGCCACGCCGATCGCGCCCCCGGCCGAGCCGATCGCCCGCGACACGGAGCGGCAGGCGGAGGCGCTCACCTGATGCTGACGCCCATTCGTCACGCTGATCGCCCTGCTCCAGGCGAGCTCGAGCACCCCACTCGGAGCCTCGCCGCGCGGACTATCCCTTCGCCGTAGGCGAGACGCTCACCTACAGCGCCAAGCTCGGCATGCTCACGCTCGGCTCCGGCACGCTCCAGGTGGCGGGGATCGACTCGCTGCGCGGGATGGAGACGTTCCGCCTCCGCTTCCGGCTGGTGGGCAAGACGGTCTTCTACTCGCTGGACGACGTGCTGGAGTCCTGGGTGGCCACGGACGACTTCGCGTCGCACCGGTTCGTCCAGGACTTCACCGAAAACGGCAAGGAGAAGGATCGCACCTTCGAGATCTTCCCCGACTCGGGCTTCTACCGGGAGACGGGTCGGGACACCACGTACGCCAGCCCCAAGGAATCCGCTGGACGACGCGGCGTTCTTCTACTTCATCCGGATCACGCCGCTCGCGGTGGGCAAGAAGTACGTCTTCGACCGGTACTTCAGGAAGGAGAAGAATCCGGTCACGATCGAAGTGCTGAAGCGGGAGAAGATGGAGCTTCCGGACGGCAGCGAGGTGGAATGCCTGGTGCTGCACCCGGTGATCGATACCAAGGGCATGTTCTCCAAGCGCTCGGATACCCGGATCTGGCTCACCGACGACGCGCGCCGGCTCCCGGTGCAGATCCGCAGCAAGTTCCCCTTCGGCACCATCACGCTCCGGCTGAAGGAGATGAAGGTGCCCGGCGGCGGTGGCGCCACCTCCGGCGCCTGAGCGTGCCCTACCACGAGGCCGACCTCTCCCGCGTCCGTACGGTCCCGGTCGCCACCAGGCGCAACAAGGTGGATCCGTCGCTCCTCGCCGAGTCTCCCGCAGGTCATCCCTCGTTCAAGACGTTTCTCGACAGTCTGCCTGACGTGCTCGCCGCGCGGGACCTCCGTGCGGTGATCGCCGGCGTATCGCGCGCGGCCCGGGAGCGCCGCGGCGTGGTGCTCCTCGTGGGCGGGCACGTCGTGAAGGTGGGACTGGGACCGCTGCTTCGTGCCTGGATCGAGCGCGGCGTCGTCACGCACCTCGCGCTCAACGGCGCCGCCGCGATCCACGATTACGAGCTGGCGGCCTTCGGCGGCACCAGCGAAGACGTCGAGAGCGGCCTGGGTGACGGAACTTTCGGGATGGCGGAAGAGACCGGCGCGGAGATGAACGCGGCGATCACGGAGGCGGCCGCGGCGGGTCACGGGATGGGCGAGGGCCTCGCCCGGGCGCTCGCCGGCCGCTCGGCGCTCCCGGGCGGCGACTGCTCGATCCTGCTGGCGGCGCTCCGGCACGACGTGCCGGTCACGGTTCACGCCGCGATCGGCGCGGAGATCATCCACCAGCACCCGGCAACGGACGGCGCGGCGCTCGGCGCCACCAGTCACCGCGATTTCAGGAGACTGGCGGGCTCGCTGCCTTCGCTCGACCGGGGCGGCGCGGTGCTCAACCTGGGCAGCGCGGTCGTGTTGCCGGAGGTCTTCCTCAAGGCATTGACCGTCGCGCGGAACCTGCACGAGGGCGTGCCGACGCATTTCCTCGCCGCCGATTTCGACATGCAACGGCACTACCGGCCGCGCGTGAACGTCGTTCAGCGGCCGACGCGGGCGGGTGGGGAGGGCTACATGCTCACGGGGCACCATGAGCTGATGGTGCCGTTGCTGGTGTGGGGGGTGCTGGAGGAATTGGGAGGAAGCGACGTGAAGAAGTAATGACTGTCATCCTGAGCGCAGCGAAGGACCTGCTCAGCCGGTATCGAACTCCGGTCGAGCGAGGTCCTTCGCTGCGCTCAGGATGAGGTACTGCGACCATTAAGCACTGTCTAGTACCGTCCCGCCACCATCTCCCGCACCCGAGCCGCGGTATCCGGGGCGAACATCTTCAGAATCAGGTAGATCACGAACCCGACGAACGCCAGCCAGACTATCGTGCCCAGCAGGCCGAGCACCAGGCCGAATACCCCGAACAACAGCTTGACCAGGAAGATCGAGATCACCGCGAAGATCGCGAACCCGATGAGACTCCTGAACATGATAACTTCCTCCAGACGACGGGACAGTGCGTAGTACGCCCCTACGTTTCAAATAGTTTCATAGGAATATAAGTGACTGCTGCCTACGATGTTATCGTGGCCGGTGGTGGCCCGGTTGGGGCCGCCTGCGCCCGCGAGCTGGCCCTGGCGGGGCGCCGGGTGCTGGTGCTCGATCCGGACGAGCCCCGGGGCCAGGCGTGGCAGGCCGCCGCGGGCATGCTGGCCCCGCAGCTCGAGGCCGACGCGGAGGATCCCCTGCTCGAGCTGGGCCTCGCCGCCCGGGAGCACTACGGCCCGCTCGCCGAAGCGCTCCAGGAGTCGGTAGGTAGCGACATCGGACTCTGGCGGGAAGGGATCGCGTGGGCCGCGGGGAGCGAGACGGAGGCCGCCGACCTCCGATCCAGGGTCGCATGGCAGCGGCAGCAGGGCCACCTGGCCGACTGGCTCGATGCGGATGAGGTGCAGAGCCGCTGGCCGTGGCTGGGGCCGACTGCGGGCGCGCTGTGGGCACCCCACGAAGGCGCGCTGGAGCCGGCCCGCCTCGTCACCGCGCTTCGGGAGGACGCCATCAGGCTCGGCGCGGTGTTCGAGCGCGATGCGGCCGAGTCGGTCGAGGCGCGGGGGGACCGCGTGGGCGGTGTGGTCGGGCGGCGCGGGCGCTACGTGGCCGGCGATGTGGTGCTGGCCGCGGGTGCCTGGACCGGTGCCATCGGCGGGGTACCCCGCCCCGTCGCCGTGGCGCCGGTCCGGGGACAGATGGCCGCGTTTCCATGGCCCGCCGGCGCCCGTCGCGCGATCGTCTACGGCCACGGCGGATACCTGGTGGCCCGGGGCGACGAGGCGATCGCCGGCTCGACCATGGAGTACGCCGGCTTTCAGTCGGAGGTGACTTCGGCCGGGCTGGCTCGTGTCTTCGCCGCGGCCACGGCGCTCTGCCCCACGCTCACCAGCGCCGAGGTCAAGCGGACCTGGGCCGGCCTGCGTCCGATGACGCCGGACGGGCGTCCCATCATCGGCGCGGAGCCACAGCTGCGAGGGCTGTGGTACGCCACGGGCCACGGCCGCAACGGCATTCTGCTCGCGGGACTGACCGGGCTCCTGATCAAGCAGCTCGTCACCGGGGAGCCGGCGGCGGAGGATTTGACGCCGTTTTCGCCCGAACGATTCTGGCGGTGGTAGACACCAGACCGTAAGCGTGAAGGGTAAAGCGTAAAGCGGAGGGTTCCGTGCTAGGGAGCCGCTCCCCTTTTCGTTTTCGCTTTACGCAGTACCCGATACATCCGTTCTCCGTATCACGGGCGTAACCGAGTCACGACGCGCATCACGCGCGCCGGCACGCTACCCTCGCCCAGGAGACGGAGGTCATGAATTTCAGCTCCGACACCACCCCGGCGGACCCTCGCCGTCGGACTGTTCGTGCTCGCCGGAGCGGCCGGCGCCGCCGGCATCGCCATCGGATCGGATCACCAGGACACGCCTGAAGTCGAGCTCAACCCCAAGATGGACATGACCGACGTGTACGCGTTCCCGGGTTCGTCCGCCGGACGCATCGCGCTGGTCATGAACAGCCGGGCGTTTCTCACCCCTGGCGCGACGGCGGCGGACGCGTCGTTCGATCCCGACCTGCTCTACCAGTTCAAGATCGACAACGACGGACGACGCCGTCGAAGACCGCGTCATCCAGGTCACCTTCAGCGGTTCCGGCGCCGACCAGCAGGTGGCCGTGCGTGGTCCGGTCGACCCGCCGGTGCAGGGCGCCATGATGAACCAGGTCGCGGACGTCTCTCCCGACGTCAGCGGCGCGATCAACACGCCGCTCGGCACGTCCTCCGACCTCCAGGTGTTCGCCGGGACCGCGGGACGATCCGTTCTTCATCGATCTCGAGGCGGCGTTCTGCATCCTGCCGGATCGCAAGCCGGTGGGCGGTGCGCTTTCGGCGCCGTGCGCGCTGCCGGCCAATCCGACTGCGCCGTTCTACTTCCGCAACCCCGGCGTCAACTACGTCGCAGGGCTTCAATGTGCTGTCCATCGTCGTCGAGCTGCCGAGCGCGCTGCTGGAAAATGGCGCACCGGGGAAGCTGGGCATCTGGGGCACGATCAGCCGCTGACGCGCGGCCACACACACGAGGAGAGACGACATGCATCGCACTACCTTCGCGCCCGCGCTTCGGCGTTGGACCCTGGGCGCGGCACTCGCCGCAGCGACCCTCGACCGTCGCGGCCTGCAGCGACGACGACGGCGACGGCGGCAACGGACCGTCGGAACCCCGCTCGTTCAACCAGATCCAGCGGCTGGGCAATCCGCTCATCAGCGAGGTGCTGTCTCGCCAAGCGGAGCCACCCGACGCACGGCTCCACCGGCCCGGCGGACGACGTGGCGCTGATCGGCGCCGAGGCGCTCGGCTTCATCACCGGCCCGGGCAGCGTGGCCGGCCGTTCGGCCGACTACGCCAACACGCTCGGGGGCGCCCTGCTCCCCGACATGCTGATCGTGCAGACGGACAAGGACCCGCGGAACCGCAGGGTGGCTCACCTGGCTGCCGCTGGCACCGTTCGCGAACGGGTACGGCGGCCGCAAGCTGGAGGACGACGTGGTGGATCTCGCGCTGCTCGCCGTGTTCGGCGACCCGTTCGGGGCCGATCCTGACGGGGCTGCGGGCAAGGAAGCCCTCACCACCGACAACGTCGCCAGCGATTCTCCGGTCCTCTCCGCGTTCCCCTGGGTCGGCGAGCCGAACTGATCCCGATGCCGAGCGTGTGGCGGCTCTCGCTCACCGCGCTGTTCGTCGGCGCGGTGAGTGCGGCGTTTGCACTGGCGGGCCTGTTGCGACGGGCGGAGGCGGTCAGCACGCGCCGCGGC
Source organism: uncultured Gemmatimonadales bacterium (assembly GCA_963720365.1). Taxonomy (GTDB): domain Bacteria; phylum Gemmatimonadota; class Gemmatimonadetes; order Gemmatimonadales; family GWC2-71-9; genus CAVVWJ01. Next base: position 270,130 of record CAVRFK010000010.1, read on the forward strand.
CGACCGAGGCGGAGGTGGTGGAGCTCGACCTGGCCTTCTACCTCGCGCGGGTGGCCCGGGATTCGTTTGCGGCGCGGGACCAGGCGGAGCTGGCCCGGCTCTACCTCCAGCGTGCCCGGACCAGTGGCGCGGGGGCAGCGGATCTGGAGCGAGCGGAGGCCTACGCTCGGCGGTCGCTCGCGCTCAGGGGCGGCGAGAAACGAAGAGGCGTACCAGGTGCTGGCGGCGAGCTTGATGGGCCAGCACCGGTTCGCCGAAGCACGTACTGTCGCCGAGCGGCTCGTCGCGGCAGACTCCGCCGTCCGCCCGACCCGCGCGATGCTGGGCGAGATCCTGCTCGAGCTGGGCGACTACGCCGCCGCGGACCGGTCGTTCGGCACGCTGTACACCGTGCGCGGCGAGCCGGCCGTGGCGCCGCGCTATGCGCGCTGGGAAGAGATCCGCGGCCGGCCGGCGGAGGCGCGGCGCCTGTTGCGGCTGGCGCGCGACGAAGCGATGACGCGGCATGCGGATGCCGCAGTCGCAGCTCGCCTGGTACCACTGGCGCCTGGGCGACCTCGCGCTCCGCCAGGGACACCTGGACGAAGCGCGAGCGGGAGCTCGGTGCCGGGCTCACGCTCGCGGCCGAAGATCATCGGCTGCTCGACGGGCTCGCCCGGCTGGCGCTGGCCCGCGGCCGCTGGCGCGAGGCGATCGCGTTCGGGGAGCGAGCCATCGCGAGGACGCTCGACCCCGCGACACTCGGCCTGTCTGGCGATGGCCAACCAGGCGGCCGGCGACACGGCGCGCGCCGCCGAATACGAGCATGCGATGTCGGTCGCCGTGCTGGGGCAGTCGAACCAGTTCCATCGGGTGTGGAGTCTCTTCCTGCTCGACCGCGGGCGGGATGTCCCGGCGGTGCTGAGCCGGGCCGCAGGCCGAGATCCGCACGCGGCACGACGTCTACGGGTGGGACCTGCTGGCCTGGGCGCTGCATCGCGCCGGCCGCGACGCGGAGGCCCGCGAGGCGATGGTGCGCGCGCTCGCGATGGGAACCCGGGACCCGATGCTCTACTTCCACGCGGGAGCGATCGATGCGGCGCTGGGCCGGCGGGAGTCGGCGCGGCGGCATCTGGAGATGGCGCTCGCGATCAATCCGCGCTGGCATCCGTTTCAGCCGGACGAGGCCGGCCATCCTCGCGGCAGCGAATGTCATCCCGAGCGAACGCGAGGGATCTCTCACCCGGCTTCGAGATCGGCCGGCAAGATCCCTCGCATCGCTCGGGATGACAGGCGTCGCTCCGTTTCCGAAGCGAGCATCCCCATGACCGAGCTCCTCGCCTTCATCGGCCTCGGCTTCCATCACATCGCCGACCTCGCGGCGCTGGATCACGTGCTGTTCCTGCTCGCGCTGGCGGCGATCTACCGCGGGTGTGACTGGCGGGACGTGCTCTGGGTCGTCACCGCGTTCACGGTCGGGCATTCGGTCACGCTGGCGCTCGCCGTGAGCGGCGCGCTGGCGCTGCCGACGGCGCTGATCGAGTTCCTCATCCCCGTGACCATCGTCGCGACGGGACTGGAGAACCTGCTGGTGCGAGCACGGCGCGCGGATCCCGCCGGGAGCCGATACCGGCCGATGTTCGCCGGCGTGTTCGGGCTGGTGCATGGGGCCGGCTTCGCGAACTACCTGCACAGCCTCTTCACCGGATCCATCGCCGTGCCGCTGCTCGGCTTCAATCTCGGCATCGAGCTGGGTCAGCTCGTGATTCTCGCCGTCGCCGCGGTGGCGCTCGCGGGGATGGACCGGGTGATCGGGCTGCGACTCCGGGTGGTGGCCGTGTCGGCGGCGGTCGTCGTGCTCGCGGTGCCGATGGCGCTGGAGCGCATGCCGTGGTAGGCGGAGGCTGGCTGCTCGCGGTGCTCCTGGGACTCTCGGCCGCCGTGCGCGCGCATCCCGCGCACACGTCCTCGGCGGAGCTGGTCCAGCGGGACGATTCCGTGCGCGTCGCGATCCGTGTCTTCGCGGACGACATCGCCGAGGCCGGCGCGCTCCTCCCGTACCTGGAGGAGCGGTTCGGGCTGGAGGACGGCCGCGGCCGGCCCATCGTGCTGCGCTGCGATGGCGCCGTCCGCGAAGGCGACGTGATGGTGATCCGCCTGCGGGGACGGGTTCCGGCGGGGCTGGCGGGTGCGCGTCTGCGCAACGGCGTGCTGACCGACCGATTCGCCGACCAGGTGAACGTGGTTCGGGCGGCGTACGGCGGGCGAACCGCGACGCTGATCTTCACGCGAGGGGATGGGCCGAAGGCGCTGCCATGATTAGAATCAGGGCGCACGGTCATGCCGCGACGCCCGGGCCAATCACCTTCTCCCGCCAGCCAGGTTTGATGCGCAGTACCGCCACCAGTCCCACGCCGACCAGCGACTCGGAGCTCATCGCTCGGGCCGCGGTCGGAGACGAGCGTGCCATGGGCGACCTGTACGACCGGTACGGCCAGGTGCTCTACGCGGTCGCGTACCGGATCGTGGGGCAGCGCGCCGACGCCGAAGAGGTCGTCCTCGACAGCTTCGCGCAGGCGTGGCGGGACGCCACCCGGTTCGAGGCGGGGCGCGGCTCGGTCGCGGGCTGGCTCACCACCATCGCCCGGAGCCGGGCGTTGGATCTGGTTCGGGCCCGGGGCCGTAGGGATAGAATCACCGCCACCGCCGCGGCCGAACGGCCGGACTCGTCGCCGGCGATGGGTGGGTGGCGGGCGGATCCGTCCCTCGGGGTCGAACATGCCGAACGGCGCGCGGCGGTGCAGCTCGCGCTCGAGAGTCTCTCCCCGCCGCAGCGCCGGGCGATCGAGCTGGCGTTCTACGATGGGCTCTCGCAGTCGGAAATCGCCGAGCTGCTCCAGGAGCCGCTCGGCACCATCAAGACGCGGGTGCGGCTCGGCATGCAGAAGCTGCGGGAGTATCTGCGTCCGTTCTACTTCGAGCGTGGCCCATGAGTCACCCCGAACACGAGACGCCACAGGACCTGGCCGCCGCCTTCGCGCTCGGCGCGCTCTCGCCCGAGGAAACGAAGGAGTTCGAGGCGTTCCTCAAGGGCTCGCCGGAGGCGCAGCGCGAGGTGGCCGAGTACCGGGAGATCGGGGCCTTGCTGGCGCTGACCGGATCGGATGCGGCGCCGTCGCCGGGCCTGCGCGATCGGGTCGTTTCGCGGATGCACGGGCACATCTTCCCGGCCGCGGCGCCGGCCCGTGCGTCGGGGCCCGTGGCGCGGCCCGGCCCCGCGTGGGGTGCCATGGCGGCCGGGCTGCTCGCCGCCGTCGGGCTCGGCTTCGGCTACGTGCAGATGCGCGAAGTCACGGACCTTCGGAAAGAGATCAGGCGCGTGCGGAGCAGTACAACACCATGTCGGGCATCCTCGCCGAGCGGGATGCGACGATCAAGCAATTGGTGGGGCCGGGCGTGCAGCTCTTCCAGCTCACCGCGAGCGGCGATCCGAATCCCGCCATCCAGCTCTTCTGGGACCGGGCGCAGCACCGTGCCGTCGTGCACGGGCACAAGCTCAAGTCGGTGGCGCAGGGCCAGGCGTACCAGCTCTGGTTCATCAAGGACGGCTCGCCCGTTCCGTCGGTGACCTTCAAGCCGGATCCCACGGGCGACGTTCACGTGGAGCAGATCCCGGTGCCGCCGGATGGCGATCTCAGCGCCGCCGCGGTCACGGTGGAGCCGGAGGCCGGCTCCGCTCAGCCGACCTCCCCGATCCTGCTGGTCGGCAAACTCAAGGAATCGTGACCCACCGCCGTTCGGCGGCGTGGGCGCTGGCGGCACTCGTCGCGCTCACGCCGCCGCTCTCGTCCCAGGCATCCCCTCCCGACATCGCGCAGGAGCGCGCCGCGTACGCGGAGTGGCTCGCGACGGCACCGAACTCGCCGCTCGCGGCGGTCGCGCAGCAGCCGATCGGCGCCGGCATTCGGCTCGGGCCGGCCGACGCGGATGTTCCGCTCGAGGGCGTGGCCGAGCATCGGGTGTCGGAGCGCAACGGCGTGGTGACGCTTTCGGGAGCGCAGGGAAGCCGCGTGGTGCCGGCCGGCCGGCCCATCTCGTTCGGCGCCTACTCGATCGCGTCGGGAGGCGTGCCCGGGCGGCGCGTCGTGACCATCTACGGGCCCAAGCGGAAGACCAAGTCCGCGGCGTACTACGACTACGCCACCGGTGTCGTCTTCGTCGGGCCGCTCACGCCGCCCGAGGAGCCGGCCAAGGTCCGCGTCCTCGCGCTCGACGGCATCGAGGTGGACGCGGTGGAAGCCGGCACCGTGGTCGTGCCGTTCGGCGGCCGCCCGGTCACGCTCCGGGTGCGACGCATTCCGACCGGCGAGGACGAGTCCGAGCTGGAGATCTATTTCCGCGACGCCACCAACGATCAGGGGACGTATCCCGCCGGGCGATTCGTCTCCCTCGTGCCGGCCGGCGAGGGACGCTATCGCCTCGACTTCAATCGCGCGCGGAATCCGTTCTGCGCCTACAGCTCGGCGTTCCCCTGCCCCGCGCCGTGGCGAGGCAACACGATCGAGGGCAAGGTCGAGGCGGGCGAGAAGTACCTGGGCGGCGGGCTCGACGCGCCTAGCGGGTTGGAGGCGAAGTGAGAGCCGGCGTCCTCGCGCTCGCGGGCGCGCTCGCGCTGGCCGGACCGGGTGCCGAAGCCGGCTGGTGAATGGCGCGCAGCACTCGAGCTCGCGGGCGGCGAGCTGCAGTTCGGCGTCGTCGTGGAGACGCGACGGCGGCGGCTGGCGCGGCCGACTCTGCAACGGAACCAGGTGCCAGCCGTTCACGGCCGTGACACAGGCCGGCGACAGCATCGTGCTGGAGATGGCCGACTATGCCGCGGCGATCACGGCGAAGGTCAGCGGCGACTCGTTGACCGGCAGCTACCGGAACGTCGGGAATCGCGGGCCCAGGATCATCCCGTTTCGGGCCGAGCGGGGCCGCTGGCCCGTGAGCCGTGCGCCGGAGCGGCTGGTCGGGCGGTGGGACGCGATGTGGATCGGCGACTTCGGCACCACTCCGCGGGTCATCGACCTGCGGAACGGCAAGGCCGGCCTCGAGGGCACCATCATCTCCAACACCGGCGACTACGGCCACTTCGCCGGTCAGATGACGGGCGACAGCTTCGCGCTGGCGCACTTCGACGGATCGTACGTCTACCTGCTCACCGGCGCAGCTGAGCGGCGGCGGGGGAAAGCCGGATACGTTGCGCGGCCTGTTCCACGCGGGCGTCCGCACCCAGACGCCGTTCATCGCGGTGCGCAGCACCGGCGCACCGCACCTCAAGACCGTCACCGAGAACACCAAGGCCGACACCACCGAGCCGTTCCGCTTTGCCTTCCCGGATCTCGACGGGCGGACGGTGACCGAGCAGGACCCGCGGTTCAAGGGCAAGGTTGTGATGGTGGACGTGTTCGGCACCTGGTGCCCGACGTGCCACGACGCGGCACCCGAGCTGGTGAGGCTCTACCGGAAGTACCACGACCAGGGACTCGAGATCGTGGGGCTGGCCTACGAGGTGTCGGGGGATACCGCGGTGGACCACCGCCAGGTGCGGCGCTTCCGCGAGAAGTTCGGGATCACCTACCCCATGCTGCTGGCGGGCATCAACCTGACCGACGCCGCCGCGGCCACGCTGCCGCAGCTCCAGGGATTCACCGCCTTCCCGACGACGATCTTCCTCGGACGGGACGGCAAGGTGCGGCGGATCCACGCCGGGTTCTACGGCCCGGCGACGGGGGCGCAGCATGCGAAGCAGGTGCGGGCGTGGGAAGCGGAAGTGCGGAAACTGCTGGCGGAGAAAGCGGTGTCACCGTGAGCGCAGCGAAAGGGACCATGCCGACGCCGTCCCCTTCGCTGCGCTCAGGGTGACACACTCTTCACTTTCACGCTTAGCCGTCGTCGCTTCCGCATCCACCTTGAGCCCGATCCACTCCCCCGCCAGCGCGTGTCCCGGCACGCCGCACAGGAGCCAGTACCACCCCGGCTGATCCGCCTCGAAGGTGGTGTGATCCGTCTGGCCGGCAGGACAGGCCGGCGGTCACGCTCCGGCTCATGGCGTTGGTGAAGACGGGCCGGCCACCCTCGGTCGGCAGCTTCTCCCGCTCCGCCATGACCACCAGGCTGTGCTTCCCAGCCGAATCGGCCGAATGCCAGTCCCAGGTGACGGTCCACCGAAGAGGGACGACGACCTGGACGCCGCCTTCCCGGTATCCGTTGAGCAGGGCGGAGGGCGCACCGGGCGGCGCCGTGACCTCGAGCTTGATGGTCGCGGTGCGGCCCGCGGAGTCGACCGCCAGCCAGGCCGGAAGCGTGGCCGGGGCGGTGCTCTGGGCTCGGACCGCGGTCGGTCCGGCCGCGAGAGCCGGCAGGATCAGCAGGTACCGCAGTGCGTTGCGCCTCATGCGCGCTCTGGCCTCGTGTCTCGGTGATCGGTAGCTTCAGTCTTCCGAAAAATAACAGGAGACGGCGAATGGCCGGATTGCTCTCGCGGGAACGGATCATCGCGAAACCGGGGTTCAACCGGTGGCTGGTGCCGCCCGCGGCCCTCGCCATTCACCTCTCCATCGGCATGGCGTACGGCTTCAGCGTCTTCTGGCTGCCGTTGAGCCGGGCGATCGGCATCACCGAGCCGGTGCCCTGCCCCAGCGGCACGACGTTCTTCGAGCGCGTGGTGAGCACCAGTTGCGACTGGCAGATCAGCCATCTCAACTGGATGTACACCCTCTTCTTCGTCTTCCTCGGCTCTTCGGCCGCGATCTTCGGGAGATGGCTGGAGCATGCCGGCCCCCGCAAGGCGGGGGTGGTGGCGGCGTTCTGCTGGAGCGGCGGGTTTCTGATCTCCGCGCTGGGCGTGCATCTGCACCAGATCTGGCTGATGTGGATCGGCTCCGGCGTGATCGGCGGGTGTGGGCTGGGCCTGGGGTACATCTCCCCGGTCTCCACCCTCATCAAATGGTTCCCCGACCGGCGGGGCATGGCCACCGGCATGGCGATCATGGGCTTCGGCGGCGGGGCGATGATCGGGGCCCCGCTCGCGGATCTGCTCATGAAGCACTACTCGACGCCCACGTCGGTGGGGGTGGTCGAGACGTTCCTCACCATGGGCGCGATCTACTTCGTGTCGATGCTGGCAGGGGCGTTCGGGTACCGGATTCCGCCGCCGGACTGGACCGTCGCGCCGCGGGTGCCGAAGCACCGGGCCCTCACCACCGAGCATGCCTCGATGCGGGCCACAACCCGCGATGATCACGACTCGGCACGTCCACGTGGACCAGGCGTGGAAGACACCGCAGTTCTGGCTCCTGTGGGGCGTCCTCTGTCTCAACGTCAGCGCGGGGATCGGCGTGATCGGCATGGCCTCGCCGATGATCCAGGAAGTCTTCGGTGGCCGGCTGATCGGCGTGGACGGCGTCTCGCTCCGGGACCTGAACGTCGGCCAGAAGGCGGAGCTCGCCACGATCGGCGCCGCGTTCGCAGCGCTGCTGAGCCTGTTCAACATCGGGGGCCGGATCGGGTGGGCGTCGCTGTCGGACTATCTCGGGCGGAAACGGACCTATGCCGTCTTCTTCGCCCTGGGAATCGCGTATGTACGCCACGGCGCCGTTTGCGGGACGGATCGGCAGCGTGGCGCTCTTCGTAGGATTGTTCTGCGTGATCCTGACGATGTACGGTGGTGGATTCGCCACCGTCCCCGCCTACCTGGCGGATATCTTCGGGACCCAGTTCGTCGGCGCGATCCACGGCCGGCTGCTCACCGCCTGGTCGGCCGCGGGCATCCTGGGTCCGGTGCTGGTGACCTACATCCGCGAGTATCAGATCGAGCAGGGCATTCCGGCGGCCCAGGCCTACAACGTGACCATGTACCTGCTGGCGGCCTTGCTGGTCGTGGGATTCTTCTGCAACCTGGCGGTGCGGCCGGTCGCCGAGCGGTACTACATGTCGGACGCGGAGCTCGAGCGTGAGCGCGCGCTCCTCCGGGGGGCGGTGGCGGGCGCCAAGTGATTGCATAAAATCACCGCGTCCCGAATATTGTTTCAGCGGGGCGTTTCAGCAGGAAACCCGGACGAGTCGGGGAGGCGGGACGATGCCGAATCAGGGTGAGTCGGGGCCCTCCGGGAGCACCTGGATCCTGGTGGCGGTCGCCTGGCTGCTGGTCTCGGTGCCCCTGCTCTGGGGGATCTGGACCACGCTGGCGAAGGCCGTGGTGCTCTTCCGGTGAGCGCAAGTTTTTGCACTGTATGGAGTTGGACGGTTCATCCACGTCCAGAGCCCCTAGGTGTCTGAAATTCGGGGACTTGACGGCCGGTTCCGGTCATTCAGATTGTAAGCCGTTAAATCACTTAGCGCTTCCAGAAACCGCCCGGCGCCGCAGGCCGGCGCCGATTCTCGCGGCCCCCCTGGCCGCTTTCGAACATCGTACATGCGCAGACACGCGGGCCAGTGCCCGCCGGTCCTCGACAGCCGGTCGGCCGCTTTCGCCGACGGGCCACCCGTTCGGAAAGGTACCGCTTGCGCGGCCGACCCCGGCCGCTCTGAACCTTGACTCCCGAGGGAGAGTGCGTATGACGATGAGGGCGGGTTGGTTGGTGGTCCCCCTGCTGTTGGTTCTGGCCGGGCCGGCCGCCGCACAAGGTGGCGACTGGACCACCTACGGCGGCAACGATTGGAATCAGCGTTACTCCACGCTCAAGCAGATCAACGCCGGCAACGTCGCGCAGCTCACGGTCCGGAAGATGTTCCAGACCGGCACCGACAAGACTCGGCTCCTTCGAGAATACGCCGATCGTCCAGAACGGCGTCATGTACGTCACGACGCCCTACAACACGGCGATGGCGTACGACCTGAATACGAACAAGGAGCTCTGGCGTTACAGCCACAAGCTCGGCACCACGATCTTCTGCTGCGGCCCCAACAACCGCGGGGTCGCGATCCACGGCGGGGCCCACGTCTACATGGGCACCCTCGACGCCCACCTCGTCGCGCTCGACGCCAAGACCGGTGAAGTGCTCTGGGACAAGGAAGTCGCCGACCCGACCTTCGGGTACAGCATCACCCATGCGCCGTTGGTGGTGGGCGACAACATCATCGTCGGCGTGTCCGGCGGTGAGTACGGCATCCGGGGCCACGTCACCGCCTACAACGCCGGCAGCGGCGAGCAGGTGTGGCGCTGGTACTCGATTCCGGCCCCCAAGGGCGATCCGACCTTCGACGAGAAGGCCCCCAACGGCTGGTTCGGCACCTGGGCCACCAAGGCCGAGGAAGCCGACCTGCACCGTGACATCGCCAAGGAGAAGGCGGACAGCGCCAAGTACGCCGACGCGTGGCAGCGCGGCGGCGGCGGCGTCTGGATGACGCCCGCTTACGACAAGGGGTCCAACACCATCTACGTGGCAGTCGGCAATCCGTCACCCGACCTCGACGGCAGCGTCCGGCCGGGCGACAACCTCTACACCGACGGTGTCGTGGCGATCGACGCCAGCAACGGCAAGACCAAGTGGTACTACCAGACGGTGCCGCACGACGTCTGGGACCTCGACGCGGTCTCGCCCCCGGTGGTGACCAAGCTCGGCAGCCAGACCGTCGTGGTGCACGCCGGCAAGACCGGCTGGGTCTACGTGCTCGACGCGGCGACCGGCAAACTGGTTCGGAAGAGCACCAACTTCGTACCCCACGAGAACATGTTCGCCCTGCCGACGCCGGAAGGCACCCGGATGCTGCCGGGCGCGAACGGCGGCGCGGAGTGGTCGCCGATCGCGATCGACCCGAGTCTGAACTACGCCTACGTCGCCGCGCTGCACCAGCCGATGCACTACAAGGTGCATAGCGCGCCGTGGGAGAAGGGCCGCCTCTGGCTGGGTTCCGCCTTCGTGGCGATCCCGGGCGAGGAGCAGTACGGGCTGTACAGCGCGGTCGATCTCAAGACCGGGAAGATCGCGTGGCAGAACAAGGTGCCGCAGCCGATGATGGGCGGCGCGCTGGCCACGGCCGGCGGCCTCAATTTTACCGGCGAGGGCAACGGCAACTTCAACGCCTACGACTCCAAGACCGGCAAGTTGCTGTGGCAGTTCAACGCGGGCGCCGGTTGCAACTCGGCCCCGATGACGTTCACCCATGGGGGTGAGCAGTTCGTGGCAGTGGCATGCGGCGGCAACTTCCAGCTGAGCTTCCCGCTGGGCGATGCCGTTCTGGTATTCGGCCTCCCCAAGGCCCGGAAGTAACCCGTTGAGCCCGGCCGGTGGGGTCCCGTGAGCGGGTCCCCATCGGCCACTTCGTTTCGCAAGGTGACTCGCCGGATGACTCGCTGGTGGTGGATGGCGTTGGGGGCAGTGGGAGCGCTCGCGGTGCAGGCGTGGTCGGCGCAGGAGCCGGACCGGCACTGGATCGAGCGCGACGGCACCGATTGGGGCCGTCTGGGGCATGAAGCACAGACCGCATACGTGGAGGGATTCCTGGCCGGCGCGGCATTGGGCCAGGCGGCGGAGCTAGCCTGCACCGCGCAGGAGCTCCGAGCGCAGCGACAGGGCTGCGAATGGACCGGCGACTCGGCCGGTCTGACTCGGGCGATCGGGGAGCGACGCAAGACAGGTGGGTTCCGCTTCCCGTACGGCGCAAATGTCTACGCCAGCCGGATCGGCGACTACTACTGGTGGCACAACCACCGTCCGTTGCCGACCTGGTACGCGTTCTGGGAGGTGAATGCAATCCTCACTGCCCCACAGTGACATCCGCGCCCGAGCGCGGTCCCGAGTTGCAGGTGCAGGAATTCGTCCCAGTGGTTGACTGTCGTGGCGGTCACTTCTTCACAAGGGGAGACGCACCTATGAAGCGAGTCGCACTGTTGTGTTTGGGTCTGGCGTTAGGCACGGCAACCATCGCCGAGGCCCAGCTCACGATGCAGATGAGCAATGGCTGGAGTTTCACCTTCGCCGGCAACGTGAATGCGTTTGCGCTATATGACGAACGTAAGCGACGGCACCACGGCGACGCCGGGTGGGGTCGTGCCAACCGGAGATCCGCTCGGCGGCAAGGGTGCGTTCGGCATTCGGACGGGCCTCCTGCCGGCGTTCGCGGTGTTCGACGCCAAGGGCAAAGAAGGCGAGACGGATCTCAGCGTGCACTTCGGGTTTCGCGCCCCAGATCCAGTGCGGATACGGCACCGGTTCCAATAGCGTCAATGGACAGGGCCACGACTGCTTCGGCGCCCAGATCGACATGCGTCAGGTGTTCCTGACCGTCGGGCGGAAGCTGGGGCCAGATCCTCGCCGGCCGCGAGCTCGGACTCTTCGGCCGTCAGGCGATTCTGAGCGACCAGACCTTGTTCGGCGTCGGCGCGACCGGCGGCACCCACGGGGAACGGGACCACCCTGGGCCGCATCGGGTTCGGCTACATCTATCCGCAGTTCAATGCGCAGATGACGTATTCGACGCTGGCTGGTCGTCCGACGCAGTTCTCGGTCGGCCTGTTCCAGCCGTCGCGCTCGCCGGCGATGCCGGTGCCGTGTACGATGAAACTGATTCCGCGTCTCGAGGCGGAAGGTGTCTGGAGCTGGCGGCAACACGAAGGTCTGGGCCGGCGGCACTGGCCCAGAGCAACAAGACGCGACGTGGTGGACGAGACCCAAGACGGCTTCGCCTGCGTGCGGCAACGGCGGCTTGCGGTTCGGCAGCGCCATGTTCTCGTTCACTGGCGCGGGTTACTACGGCAAGGGCGTCGGCACCACGCTGCTGTTCAACGGCTCAACGGCGGTGGCGCTGCGTTGACGGCAGCGGCTCGGTGCGGCGAGGACCTCCGCAAGTCTCTATGGCGTTACGGCCAGGTCACCATTACTCCGGCGAACAGCAAGGTGACGCTCGCGGGCAGCTGGGGCATCAGCATCCTGATGCCTCGTCCGATGAAGAGGCGGTCGCGGCCACGGACTTCAAGACCAAGAACTGGCTGGCGTCCGGTGGCATGTACTTCCAGGCCACCAAGTCGCTCAAGGTGGTCGGCGAAGTCAACTATGCTGGTCACCGAAGGAACGGTGGCGGATGCCGACAAGAACAACGCGATCGCTCCCGCGTTCGGGTTGATGCTGTTCTTCTAAGCCGGTAAAAGATCCGAGCATTCCGCGGCGGCCTCCGCTCTGGGGGGCCGCCGGTCTTTTGCCACCTGGCTCCCCTTAGGCGGTATAGATTGCGCGCCATCGGATCACGACACTCGAAGGGGATTTCCTTACGCGAGGCGCTGCGCCCGATCGCGCTCCCCTGCCTGCCTGGTGGCCCTCTGCAGCTGTCCGCATGTAACAGCGTACCGCTGGCGACGACTCTGACCGCGGACGAGTCCGTCGCCGGCGCCGGACGTCTTCCTGTGTGCCCGCAACCAACTGAAGGCGATGCGCTTCGACCAGAACTCCATCGAGCTGGATGCCTGCGCATCATGGCCCAGCGATTCGACGAGACTCCCGTCGGCCGGATACGCAGTTCCGGCGGATGGTAGATCGCCTGGAGGTCCAGGCCGTCCCGGTCCGCCGATGGAGCAGACCTCGCATGGAAATCATCGCCCGCACCTTCGCCGAGCTAGACCACTCAGCGCGGGCCGACGGAGGTTCAGGAGAAGACGTCGGAGACGGCGCTGTCGGCCGCCCGGACGCTCGTGCAGCAGTGCAGCCGGCCAGTGGACTCGCTGGCGGTGCCCGGCTAGCGACCGGATCGGTCGCGGCACCAACCGATGGACCGCCAGCGGCCTCCCAGCGGGGGCCGCTATTGCTTTGTCTGCCAGAGGACTTCCGTCCGTAGATCCCGGTCACAACCCTGGCTAGGTTTCGGCGACTAATCGATCGATCCGCGATTCCTGGAGAGTGAGCGAGTGGCGGTTCCGCTGGTCCAACTGACCCGCTCGGCGGCAGGCGCGCCGGGCGGCCCCTCCGCAGCCGCGCCCACGCCGGCGCCGGTCCGCAAGCCTTCGTGGCTCAAGGTGAAGGCCCCCGGCGGCCCCAACTACACGCACATCAAGCACATGATGCGCGAGCTGGGGCTGCACACGGTCTGCGAAGAGGCCCGCTGCCCCAACATCGGTGAGTGCTGGGAGCACAAGGCCGCCACGTTCATGATCCTGGGCGACGTGTGCACCCGGAACTGCACCTACTGCGCGGTCGCCCACGGCACGCCGAAGGCGTTCGATCCGCTCGAGCCGGCGCGACTGGCCGACGCGGTCGAGCAGATGGGGCTGGAGCACGTGGTCATCACCTCGGTGGACCGGGACGATCTCCCGAACGGCGGCGCCGAGGCGTTCGCCGGGTGCATCACCGAGATCCGGCGGCGGCTCCCGGAGACGACGGTCGAGGTCCTGATCCCCGACTTCAAGGGCTCCGAGCGGGCGCTCCAGCTCGTGATGGACGCACGGCCCGACATCCTCAACCACAATCTCGAGACGGCGGAGCGCCTCTACCGCCTGGCGCGTCCCGGCGGGCGGTACGACCGCGCGCTGGCGCTGCTGGCGCGCGCGCGCAGGATGGTGCCCGACGGCCTCACCAAGTCCGGTATCATCGTCGGGATGGGCGAGGAGTGGGACGAGCTGCTCGTCTGCATGCGCGACCTGCGCCGGAGCGACGTCAACATCCTGACGCTGGGTCAGTACCTCCGGCCGTCGGCAGGGCACCTGCCGGTGGCCCGGTACTACACGCCGGACGAGTTCGCGGAGCTGCGGGACGCCGGGCTGGCGATGGGGTTCACCCACGTGCAGGCGAGCCCGCTCACCCGGTCGTCCTACCATGCCTGGGAGCAGGTGGTCGCCGCCAAAGGCGGCGACCATCCCGAGCGTAGCGAGGGACCTCTTCGCCCGGTGACAGCCTGATGGCCACCACTTCTGCACCTGCCCGGCCCCGCCCCCGCGGCGGCCTCGACCCGGCCCGCGCCGACGTCTACCGCGACTGGCTCCGGCAGATGCTCCTCATCCGCCGCTTCGAGGAGAAGGCCGGCGAGGCCTACAGCCTCGGCAAGATCGGCGGCTTCTGCCACCTGTACATCGGGCAGGAAGCCGTGGCCGTCGGCAGCCTCGCGGCGCTCGGTCCGGACGACTACATCACCTGCTCCTACCGCGAGCACGGTCATGCGCTGGCCCGCGGGCATCACCCCACGCACGGTGATGGCGGAGCTGTTCGGCAAGGCGGCCGGCGGCTCCAAGGGCAAGGGCGGCTCGATGCACATCTTCGACGCCTCGCTCGGCTTCCTCGGCGGCCACGGCATCGTCGGCGGGCACATCCCGCTCACCACCGGCATGGCGTTCGCCGCGAAGTACCGCAACACGGAGCAGGTGGCGGTCTGCTACTTCGGCGAGGCCGCGGTCAACAACGGCGCCTTCCACGAGGCGCTCAACATGGCCGCCCTCTGGAAGCTGCCCGCCATCTACCTGTGCGAGAACAACCGCTACGGCATGGGCACCGCGCTCGAGCGGGCCAGCGCGATCTACGACATCTCCGAGCGCGCCTCGTCCTACGACATGGCGAACGAGGTGGTGGACGGCCAGGACGTGCTGGTCATGCACGCGGCGATGGAGCGCGCGGTGCAGCGCGCCCGGACCGACAAGGTGCCCACGCTGCTCGAGGTCCGCACCTACCGCTTCATGGGCCACTCGATGTCGGACCCGATCCACGGCCACTATCGCACCAAGGAAGAGGTCGAGGATCAGCGGAAGCGCGACCCGATCTCCGTCTGGTCCCAGCGGCTCATCGCCGAAGGGATGATCGACGAGGCGGCCGCGAAGGCGCTGGACAAGGAGATCATCGGCGAGGTCGAGGACGCCTACAAGTTCGCGGACGAGGCGCCGGATCCGGCAGCCGGAGGAGTTGTATACCGACGTCTATGCGGAGGAGGAAGAGCGTGAAGAGTGAAGCGTAAAACGTAAAGCGGTGGTCTCCGGTCGCCGGAACCCTCCGCTTTACGCTTGACCCTTTACGCTTTACGCAGTTCACATGCCAACCCTCACGTACCGCGATGCCCTGAACCACGCCCTCCGCGAGGAGATGCAGCGCGACCCCGACGTCTTCCTCATGGGCGAGGAGGTCGGGGTGTACCAGGGCGCGTACAAGGTCAGCCGCGGCCTGCTCGAAGAGTTCGGCCCCATGCGGGTGGTGGACACGCCGATCACCGAGCTGGGATTCGCCGGCGTCGGCGTCGGCGCGGCGATGGTGGGGCTGCGGCCGGTGATCGAGTTCATGACCTGGAACTTCGCGCTCCTGGCCATCGACCAGCTGGTGAACTCCGCCGCCAAGATGCGGTACATGTCGGGCGGGCAGGTCGGGGTGCCGGCGGTGTTCCGCGGGCCGGGAGGCTCGGCGCTGCAGCTCTCCTCGCAGCACTCCCAGGCCTTCGAGAGCTACTACGCGCACATCCCCGGGCTCAAGGTGGTGATGCCGGCGACACCCGCCGATGCCAAGGGCCTGCTCAAGAGCGCGATCCGGAGCGACGACCCGATCGTCTTCATCGAAGGCGAGATGCTCTACAACACCAAGGGCGAGGTGCCCGAGGGCGAGCACGTCGTGCCGCTGGGCAAGGCCGACATCAAGCGCTCGGGGAACGACGTCACCATCGTCTGCCACTCGAAGACGGTGTCGCTGGCGCTCAAGGCGGCGGAGCAGCTCGCCGGCGAGGGGATCGAGGCCGACGTGGTGGATCTCCGCACCATCCGCCCGATGGACACCGAGGCGGTGCTCGACTCCGTGGCGCGCACGCACCGGTGCGTGGTCGCGGAAGAGGGCTGGCCCTTCGCGGGGGTCGGCGCGCAGGTGGTGGACACGATCCAGCGCGAAGTGTTCGACGAGCTCGACGCGCCGGTCATCCGCGTCACCGGCGCCGACGTCCCGATGCCCTACAACAAGCACCTGGAGCGCGCCGCGAAGGTGGACGCCGGGAAGATCGTGGCGGCGGTGAACCAGGTCCTGTACCGGGAATCCGAAGCATGAGCACCAAGGTCGTGATGGAGGCGCTGTCCCCGACGATGGAAGAGGGACGGCTGGTGGAGTGGAAGAAGAACGAGGGCGACGCCGTCGCCGTCGGAGACGTGCTGGCGGAGGTGGAGACCGACAAGGCGGTGATGGAGCTGGTCGCGCGGGCGGGTGGCACGCTGCTCAAGCAGGTGGTGTCCGCCGGGAGCCACGGTGCCGGTGTCGGAGCTGGTCGCGGTGATCGGCGAGCCGGGAGAGAAGGTGGACGCGGGCGGCAAGGCCGACGGCGCGCCGGCCGCCGAGGAAGCCCGCGCCCAAGGCGGACGCCGGCCAGGAGCAGGCTACCCAGCCGGCGCCCGACCGGAACCGTCCCACATCGATGCCGCCCGCGCCCAGGCGGGCGCGGCGCTGGAAGGCAACGGCCAGCCGGCCCCGGCGCCCCGGCCGTCGGCCCCCCAGCCCGCGCCGTCCGGCGGCCGGGTCAAGGCATCGCCGCTCGCGCGCCGGATGGCGGCGGAGCGCGGGATCGACCTGGCGGCGGTGGCCGGCTCGGGCCCGGAAGGTCGCGTGGTGGCCCGGGACGTCGAAGGCAGCCGCCCGGCCGCGGCCGCGAAGGCGCCCGCCCGTGCACCGGCGGCGGTGCGAATACCCGAGGGCCAGGCCTACCAGGACGTCCCGCTCACCCAGATCCGAAAGACGATCGCGAAGCGGCTGGTCCAGTCCATCGGCCCGATCCCCACGTTCTACCTCACCACCGAGGTGGACATGGAGCGCTCGGCCGAGGCGCGCGAGGCGCTGCTGGCCGGCGGCGGCGAGAAGGTGTCGTTCAACGACATCATCCTCAAGGCCGTGGCCACCGCCCTGCGGCAGCACCCCGAATGCAACGCCTGGTGGCAGGACGACCACATCCGGTACTGGAACGAGGTCCACGTCGCCATGGCGGTGGCGATCGAGGAGGGGTTGATCACGCCCGTCATCCGCCACACCGACCTCAAGAGCCTGCGCGAGATCGCCGCCGAGGCGAAGGACCTCGCCGACGCGGGCCCGCGAGCGGAAGCTGGCGCCCGAGGAGTACACCGGCGGCACCTTCTCGGTCTCCAACCTCGGCATGCTCGACATCGACGAATTCACCGCGGTGATCAACCCGCCCGAAGCGGGCATCCTCGCGGTCGGGCGGATGGTGGAGCAGCCGGTGGTGCACCAGGGCGCGGTCGCGATCCGGCGGCGGATGCGGCTGACGATGTCCTGCGACCACCGGGTGATCGACGGCGCGACCGGCGCGCGGTTCCTGCAGACGCTCAAGAGGATGCTGGAGAATCCGCTGGCGCTGGTGTACTGAACGAGATGTCACCCTGAACGGAGTGAAGGGGACCATGCCGACATGGGCCCCTTCGCTGTGCTCAGGGTGACACATACAACTGCAACGGAGACCTCGAAGTGGCAACCAATTCGTTCGACGTCATCGTCGTCGGCGGCGGCCCGGCCGGCTACGTCTGCGCCATCCGCGCGGCCCAGCTCGGCCTCGCTACCGCCGTGGTGGAGCGGGAGAAGCTCGGCGGCGTGTGCGTCAACATCGGCTGCATTCCCACCAAGGCGCTGCTGCACAGCGCCTACGTCGCGAACCTCGCGGCGCACGACGCCAAGGATCTCGGCATCGAGCTGGGAAGCATCAAGACCGACTACGGCGTGGCCATGCGGCGCTCGCGCAAGGTCTCGGAGCAGAACTCCAAGGGCGTCGAGTTCCTGATGAAGAAGCACAAGATCACCGTCATCCGGGGCACCGGGGTGCTGGGCAAGAACCGGACGGTGAAAGTGGGCAACGACACCTACGAGGCGAAGAAGGCAGTCGTGATCGCCACCGGCTCGCGGGTGAAGGGCATCCCCCAGATCGGCCTGGAGATCAACAAGACGACCGTCATCAGCTCGGACGAAGCGCTCTTCCTGGAGCAGGCGCCCAAGACGATGGCGATGGTGGGCGCCGGCGCGATCGGCTGCGAGTTCGCCGACGTGTTCAACGCCTTCGGCACCAAGGTGACGCTGATCGAGGCCCTGCCCCGCATCCTGCCGCTGGAGGATGCCGAGTCCTCCGACGTACTCACCAAGAGCTACCGGAAGCGGGGGATTACGGTGCTGGCCGGTGCCAAGGTGAAGAAGGCGACCGTCGGGAAGGACAAGGTCACGCTCGAAGTGGAAGCCGGCGGCAAGACGGAGACGGTCGAGGTCGAGAAGGTGCTGATGGCCGCCGGCCGGGCGGTGAACACCGAATCCATGGGCTTCCAGGAGGCCGGCGTCCAGCTCACCGACAAGGGGTTCGTGAAGGTGAACCTGGAGACGCTGGAGACGACGGCCCCCGGCGTCTACTGCATCGGCGACGTCGCCGGGCCGCCGATGCTGGCCCACAAGGGCAGCCGCGAGGGCGTGAACGTGGCGGAGCGGATCGCCGGCCACAAGCCGCACGCCGATCAAGTACGACAACGTGCCGAGCGTGACGTACTGCCACCCCGAAGTGGCCAGCATCGGGCTCACCGAGGAGCAGGCGAAGGAGCGGAAGCTGGACTACCAGGTCGGCCGCTTCCCCTTCAGCGCCAACGGCCGCGCGCGCACCTCGGGCGACACCGAGGGCTTCGTGAAGATCGTCCGCGACAAGAAGTACGGCGAGATCCTCGGCGCGCACATCGTCGGGAGCCACGCCTCGGAGCTGATCCACGAGCTGGCGGTGGCCCGCGAGAACGAGTACACCGTCGAGGAAGTGGATCTGGCGATCCACGCTCACCCCACCCTCTCCGAGGCGATCGCCGAAGCGGCGCTCGATTCGATGGGACGGGTGGTACACACCTGACGATGGACCCGGTCTCGCTGGCGGCCGCGGCGCTCGGCGCCGGACTCTCGGCGGGACTCGCGCTCGTGGGTGTGACCGTCGCGATGCTCGAAGCGGTGCGGCCGGCCGCCGGCGCCGGAGATCCCACTGCCGGCGGTGCGTTGTACCTGCTCATGGCCGGCACCCTCGGCGGGCTGGTGCTGGCCGGCGCCGTCACCTGGTGGCTGCTGGCGCCGATCGATTCCACCTACCGCCGTGGCGGCCTGTCGCTGGTCAGCGCCTTCGCGACCGTGCCGGCGATGCTGATCTACCCTCCACTCCATGCCGCACTGGGCACTCCTGCCCTGCTGGTCGCCGCGGCGGCAGCCGCGACGGTGGCGCTGCTCCTATGCCGGCGCGCCCGGCGGCTGGCGTCAGCATGACCACGCCGCTCCGCGTCGAAGACCTGGGCCTGCGATCCTACGGCGAGGTACTGGAATACCAGCGCGAGCTCCGGCGGCAGGCGGATCGAGGGCGAAGCCGCCGAGGACGTACTGCTGCTGGTCGAGCATCCTCCCGTCGTCACGCTCGGGCGCGGTACCCGCCCGGCGAGCCTGCCGATGGCACCCGACGAGCTCCGCCGCCGCGGGGTGGAGGTCCACGAGGTCGAGCGCGGCGGCGACGTGACCTACCACGGGCCGGGCCAGCTCGTCGGGTATCCGATCCTGGATCTGCGGAATCATCGGCCGGATCTCCACTGGTATCTCCGGAGCCTCGAGGACGTCCTGATCCAGGCACTGGGCCGGCTCGGCATCGAGGCGGACCGGAATCCGGGGCTCACCGGCGTGTGGACCGCGGGCCGCAAGATCGCGAGCATCGGGATCCACGTGAAGCAGTGGGTGACCCTGCACGGCTTCGCGCTCAACGTGACGACGGATCTCGATCCGTTCGATCTCATCGTGCCCTGCGGGATCAAGCAGGTCGTGATGACGAGCGTGGCGGCGGAGCTGCTGCGGAGCGATGCCGATGTTCTCGCCTCCGAGGTTCGGGCGAACGTCGTGGATGCATTCTGTGGTGTCTTCGGCTGCGCGGTAGTTGCTTCGCGGGAACCAGTCGAACGCGGAGTGGCGTTGTGGTTCACCACAGAGGCACGGAGGCCGGGGAGAACAGCAGGAGAAAACAACAAGAGAGTTGTTCTCCGTGCCCCCTCCGTGCCTCTGTGGTAGATCTCAGGGAAGCTCGCCCAACGAGGAACCATGCCCGAATCCACCCACGCTCGCCTTCCGCCAGGCCAGATCGTCACCAAGAAGTGGCCCGTGCTCCATTATGGAACCGTGCCCGCCATCGACCTCTCGCGCTGGCAATTCAGCGGTAAAGGGAGCGGTGGAGCGCCCGTTCGAGATCACCTGGGACGAGCTCCAGGCGATGCCGATGCGGGACACCCCGTGCGACATCCACTGCGTCACCCGCTGGAGCCGCTACGACAACGTGTTCAGCGGCGTGGCGGTGCAGGAGGTGCTCCGGCGCGCGGGCGTCCGGCCGGAGGGCCGGTTCGTGCTGGTCCACGCGGAACAGGGCTTCACGACCAACCTGCCGCTCGCGGATCTCGACCGGCCGGAGAACCTGCTGGCGCTCGCGCATGACGGCGAGCCCCTGACCTCCGAGCACGGCGGGCCGGTGCGCCTGCTGGTGCCGCACCTCTATCTCTGGAAGAGCGCGAAGTGGGTGAAGGGATTCGAGATTCTGGAGGAGGACTACCCCGGCTTCTGGGAGCAGAACGGCTATCACATGCGGGGCGACCCGTGGGGCGAAGAGCGGTACGGGCGGCCGGACCCGGTGCGCATGCGGCGAGGCCCGCGGTGAGGCCCCCGATCACATCTTGCCTTTCCCTCCCGACCCGGTTTTCCTGTCTAGCATGGCAGAATCACCCCGCCGCCCAACCCCTGAGGCGCAGGCCGAGCAGCGGATCAAGGAGATCCTTCGGGCCGCGGACAGCTGGGCGAAAGAGGCTCCCCAGGCGCTGATGCCCGCCATCCGGGCGGTCTGCATCCGCCTGGCGGAGATGGTGGCCGACCAGCGGCACTACCTGGCGCCGCTGCCCGAGCCCCAGGAGACCGAGCGCCGTACGGTGCTCAGCCTCGTGGCCGATAAGCTGCGCTCGAAGGAAGTGACCGCGGGAGTCGAGGACAACCTGAAGGGGCTCGAGGAGCTGGAGCTGCGCTCCACCGGCTCGTGGGCCACCGTCGCCTCGGCGCAGAGCGAGTGGATCACCACCGCCATCCAGTACCTCGAGGGGTGCGCCGCCAAGCTGCCCGCCGGCGAGCGGCCCGATTCCTACTGGGCGGACGACGTGGTTGCCGGCATCATCGCGTCCGCCCGCGCCCTCATCGGTGTGGACGAGCTGCACGCCCGCACCGAGGCACGCTACTCCGGCCCGATCAAGCGGGTCGCGCCGGAGGACGAAGAGCTCTAGGCGGTCTCTGCCGCCGCCGGCTCCGGTACCGCTTCCTCCCTCGCTTCATCCACCGCCGCTCCACCCTGCTCCGCAAACAGCTCGAAGAATCGCGCAAAGACGTGAATCCCGGTCCAGAGCTGCGCCAGGTCCAGCTTCTCGTTGGGTGAATGCAGCCCGTCGTCCGGCAGGCCGATGCCGGTGAGGATGACCGGCGCGCCCGCGAGGCCCAGCTCGGGAATGATCGGGATCGAGCCGCCCGAGCGGATCGACACGGTCCGCTTGCCGATGACTTCCTCGAACGCCTGGTCGAGCACGTCGAAGGCCGGGTGATCCACATCGATCCGGATCGGATCTCCGCCATGGAGCAGCGTCACCTTCACCTCGGCCCACGACGGGGCCAGCGCCGCCACCGCCCGTTCGAGCTGGCGGCTCACCTTCTCGTAGCGCTGCCCCGGCACCAGGCGGAGCGACACCTTGGCCACCGCGTGCGCCGGGATGACGGTCTTGGCGCCCTCGCCGACGAAGCCGCCCCGGATCCCGTGGATCTCGAACGTCGGCAAGGCCCAGGTGCGCTCGAAGACCGACTGGTCTTCCAGGCCGGTGAGCGCGGCGCCGGTGACTTCGTCCCGGAGATAGGCTTCCTCGTCGAACGGCAGCTTGCGCCACGCCTTCAGCTCCTTCTTCGACGGTGCCTCCACCGCCTTGTACAGCTTGGGAATCCGGATCTCGCCGTCGGCGTTCTTGAGCCGGCTGAGGATGCGGACCAGCGTCTCGATCGCGTTGGGCGCCACGCCGCCGTAGGCGCCGGAGTGGAGATCCCGCTGGAGCGTGCGAACCGAGATCTCGGCATAGCAGAGGCCGCGCAGCCCCGTGTAGACGGCGGGAATATCCGGCGCGTAGTATGAGCTGTCACACACCAGCGCGGCGTCCGCCCTGGTCCGCTCCGGCTCGGCGCGGAGCAGGTCGAAGATCACCCGCCCGCCGCATTCCTCCTCGCCCTCGAAAATGAAGCGGACGTTGAGCGGCGGCTGTCCGTTGGCGTCGAGCACCGCCTCATATGCCTTGAGCAGACAGAAGACCTGTCCCTTGTCGTCCGCGGCGCCGCGGGCGTAGAGCTTTCCGTCGCGCACCGTGGGCGTGAAGGGCGGCGTGTCCCACTCCTCCATCGGATCGGGCGGCTGCACGTCGTAGTGGCCGTAGATGAGCAGCGTCGGCCGCCCGGGCACGACCGGACCCTCCGCCCAGACTACCGGGTGGCCGTCTCCCTCGATCAGATCCACGACCGGGCAACCGAGCCTGGTGAGCTCCGTCCGGAGCCACTCGGCCGCCCGGCGGGTGTCGGCCGCGTGGTCGGGCAGCGTGCTCACGCTGGGAATCGAGAGGAAGTCGGAGAGCTCCTGCAGCAGGCGCGGCTGCTCGCGATCGACGAAAGACGTATCCATGGTGCGGATCCCTGTAACGGTGAACGAAGAAGGTTGGACGAAAGGTACACCTCACCGTGACTGCCGCGAGAGGGGAAATCGGGTGAGCTATCTCACCGCGCACGACCGCGCGTTTGGGCTAGGCTGCCGTACCAGCAGAAGCGCTTTCCACGCCACCACTTGGCGGCGAGAACGTATACGAAATGGAGGCACGATGCGGCACGTAACAGGCACTCGCTCACTGGCCTTGATCGCCGGGCTGCTCTTCGCGGGCACGGGCTCCGCGCTCGCGCAGGACACCACGGACGCGGGTCGCGCGACGATGGATACCACCGCGCCGACCGGCGCCATCGACACGTCCGGCGCCGACAGCACGGCCGCTCGGGACACGACCGATAGCAGCGTCACCAACCCGCCGGGCTACCGCGGGATGGAGCGCGACACCACGATGCCGGCGGATTCGGGCGGCGCGCCGGCCTACCCGGACACGTCGTCGAGCGCCGCGGCGGCCGGCACGGGCGACAGCACGGCGGTCGGGCACACGGAATCGCCGCAGCCGACCAGCGAGACGCTGCGGATCGATCCGTCGGCGAGCGGTGGTGACTCGGCGACATCGGACAGCACACCGTAGAGCGCGAGAAAGCGGTGGTCACCCTGAACAGCAGTGAAGGGGACCATGCCTGCATGGTCCCCTTCGCGTTGCTCAGGGTGACACTCTCCGTTCCCTACTCCGTCGCCTTCTCCAGCTTCGCGAACGCACTGTCCCCCGCCACGCCCTCCATCAGCGTCCGCAGCGACCCCACGCTCTCGCGCACGTCGTGGTCGTGCCGGTCGAACCACTTGTCGAACAGGTCCAGCCGGGTGCGGTAGATCGTGGACCCGATGAGCCTCGCGTTGTTGACCGGCCGGTCCGGCAGCCGTCCGAAGCGGAAGCTCCGGAACCGGGCGCCTACCGGTCCCTCCAGCTGGGCCTTGGCCCACGCACCCGCTTCCGCCCGGCCCGCCTCGAGCGTGGCTGAATCGGGCTTGGCGGCGTAGAGGGTGTCCAGCCGAGCGATCAGATCGCGGTAGAACTCGCCCAGCACCATTTCATCGTGCAGCCGGTCGCCGGCGAGCCGGGCGTTCGTCGTGTCGGACCGCTCCGCGAAGAACGACTCCGCCGACCGGTAGCCGACGAACTGGGCGAAACTCTCGTTGAACGGCGTCGCGCTCTTCACGTAGAGCGTGTTGTGCGCGATCTCGTGGAAGACGAGCGCCGCCAGCTCGACCGAATCGCGCGACAACGCCGTCGAGAGCAGCGGATCGTTGAACCAGCCAAGGGTGGAGAACGCGGCGGAGGGACGCAGGTAGACGTCGTAGCCCTGTTTGGACGAACCGATCGCTGGTGCGCCGCGCGGCGTTGAAGTCGAAGAACCCTTTGTAAGGAATCCGCCCGACGATGGGGTACTTCCAGGTGTGCGGGCAGATGCAGTCCTTGGGCGCCGCCTGGAGCACGAGCAGGAGCGTATCGCGCCCCACGTCGGCGTAAGGTGGTGTAGGTCTCTTTGGCCTCGAGTCCGACCTTGGCCGCGTAGTCACGGCTCTCCAGCACCAGGCGCAGCGCGTGGCGCACCGCCGGATCGGTCGTGCGGTCACCCACCAGGTCTTCGATCGGCTCGCGCGCATGGAGAATGCGAGTCTCTTCCAGGCCCGCGCGAGTGACATAGCGAACGTCTTCGCTCGCCAGATATGCGGTACCATACCCCGCGAAGATGGTCGCGACCACGATCAGAAATATCATCGGCTTCACCGGAGGCGGAGGACGGCGGTTCGGGGAATCAAGGCGGGTGGAAGCCCGCCGGTTCCCGCCGCGTTGGTCAACAGGAGATCGGTCTCGGCGCCGGCGAGCGGACGGAGCAGCACGTGCTGTCCCGATCCCGCCCGGAGCGCGCCGCTGCGGGTGTAGGTCGCCTCGTCGAAGGCATCCGGCACCAGCGGATAGGCACGGCTATAGGTCGCGGGGTTGTCCTGATTGAACGCCGCATATACCCCGCGGAGATCCCAGCTGGTGTATTCGTACGGCGTGCCGGCGGTGACGTCCAGGTAATCCGGGTGATTGTCGAGGAAGTTGGCCAGCTGCCACTGGGCGATCAGCCGGTCGAAGGGCGTGTTCGCGGCATTCGCCACGTTCTCCGCGCCCGTGCGGGTGGTCTGGACCAGTGCGCGAGTCAAATCCCCGCCTGCAGGCTGCTGTTCCGCATGGTGGTCCACCAGCCAGCGGACGAAGAGCCAGTCGGCCCCGTACTGCGTGAGCGGCAACGGCGGCCGGCGAGGACCGATGAGATAGGCATCGCCGGTGTCGAACAGGTAGTGGTAGGCGTTGGCGAGATTGTCGAACTGGAACTGCGTCAGGCAGTCCTCAGCCAGACACCGCTCGTTCGGCACCAGGCGGCCGCCCAGCTCCTCCGCGAAGCTCGACAGTCCCTCGTCCAACCAGGTGTCCTCCGCCTCGCCGTCGCGCACGATCACCTTCTGGCCGTAATTGATCATGTGCTGGAATTCGTGGATGAACACGCCGGGGAGCCGTGCCACCGCCTCGTCGCGGGGCACATCGCACTCGGGCACGGGCGTGAAGCCGTAGAAAATCTCCGCGTCGTTCGAGCCGACCCGGTCCTCGAACAGGTCCGTCGCGAAGAAATAGCCTACGACCACCTGACCGCCGGTGCATCCGGCGAGGCGCGTCACCCGATCAGACAGCAGCACCAGCACGACGCCATCGCCGTTGACGTCGGTCTCGGCGCCGAAGGCCGCGACATCGATCGGGTGAAGATGATCGTCGAAGAGGCTGCCGATGGCGGCGATGTCGTCGAGAGTGTAGCCGTTCTCCGTCGGCGCGGCGTCGTCGAGGAAGATCGCGACCTTGGCGCCCACGTAGCGCGCGGTGCCCTGGACGTCCACGAAGTCATCGGGATCGGTCCCGGAGACATCCGCGCTACGCAGGACGTGAAAGGTCCGTTGCTCCCCGACCGTGGGGGCCCGGCGCACTGCCGGAGAGGCCTCCCGGCTAGTGGCGGTACCGCGGCGGCTCCGCGCCAGATCGCGGCCCAGCTCCCGGAGGCGGTCGTGGAACCGGTGAGCCGGGGTCGGGGCGGACTGCGCCTGGCGCGACTCTGACGGGACATGGCCGCCGCGGCCGATTGGCCGGAAGTCCCGGCCAGGAGATACTCGTCGGCCGTTCCTGCGGTCGTCTCCACCCCGGCCGCGGAGTAGGCCAGGTAGAGGTACTCGGCCTCGCCGCTGGCGGCCTGGAGCCGGAGGCAGGCCGTCTCCGAGGCGTCCGTCAGGGCGATCTGGCCGGTCGCCAAGGCGGTCGGAGCGACGTCGTCGCAGTCCAGGACGGCATCGGGGGGCCCGCCGTCGCCGCAGGCGGCGAGCAGGAGGCCGAGCCCGGCCAGGCCGAGTGGATGGTTGGGGGTCACGTGCCTTGCTCCAACGGGTGCACCAGGTTGGGGGCTGATGGAGCAAGATAAAGAATGACAACGGCTTTTGACAATCGCCGGAGCCGCCGGTAGCTTCTCCGGGTGTCTGAAAACAACTGGCTTTCGGCGGTGCGTTTCGGTCCCGACGGATTGGTCCCCGTGGTCGCCCAGGAGGGCCGATCAGGGGACGTCCTCATGGTGGCCTACGCCGACCGCCAGGCGCTGGAGCGGACCCTCTCGACCGGGCTCGCCCATTACTACAGCCGCTCCCGGAAGACCCTGTGGCGCAAAGGCGAGACGTCCGGCCACGAGCAGCGGGTGGCCGAGATCCGGCTGGATTGCGACGGGGATACCGTGCTGTTCCGGGTGGAGCAGACGGGGCCGGCGTGCCACACGGGAACCCGGACGTGTTTCAGTAGGCAGGGGCGGCAGGACGGCGGCACCGCTGACGGGGAGGACCCGGGAGGGCACCTGCTGACCCGGCTGGCCGGAACCATCGCGGCCAGGGCGGCGGAGCAGCCCGCGGGCTCCTACACCGTGGAGCTGCTCGGCCAGGGCGTCTCCAAGGTGTCGCAGAAGGTGGGCGAGGAAGCGGTGGAGCTGGTGGTCGCGGCCAACGCCGAGGACGACGCGCGCGTCGCCGCCGAAGCCGCCGACCTGCTCTACCACATGCTGGTGTTATTGCAGGCACGCGGTGTCCCGCTGGACGCCGTGCTGCGTGAGCTGGAGCACCGAATCAAGTGAGCGCGTAGTCCCCCATGGCATTCGTCCATCTCCACACCCACAGCGAATACTCCCTGCTCGACGGGGCCAACCGGATCGAGGACCTGGTCGCGCACGTCAAGCGGCTGGGGATGGACAGCCTCGCGGTCACCGACCACGGCAACATGCACGCGGCCTGGAGCTTCTACTCCGAGGCCAAGGCGCAGCAGATCCGGCCGATCCTCGGCTTCGAGGCGTATCTCGCCTACGGCCCGCGGCAGGCGCGGGAGAAGCCGCCGGGGGCGCCGGCGCCGTACAGCCACCTGGTCCTGCTCGCGAAGAACCGCGCGGGCTACAAGAACCTCGTGCGTCTCACCTCGATCGGCTTCACCGAGGGGTTCTACCGCCGGCCGCGGATCGACAAGGACGTGCTGGCGCAGCACAGCGAGGGCCTCGTGTGCCTCGCGGCCTGTCTCTCGGGCGAAGTGGCGCACTCGCTGCGGCAGGGCCGCTACGAGGAGGCGAAGAAGAGCGCCGAGTGGTTCGCGCAGACGTTCGGGAGCGACGGGTTCTGGCTCGAGATCCAGCACCACGGCATCGGCGAGGAGCGGGTCGTCGCGGAGGGCATGCTCCGCCTCGGCCGGGAGCTGGGCATCGGGGTCGTCGCCACCAACGACGCGCACTATCTCCGGCGGGAAGACGCCGAGGCGCACGACGTGCTGCTCGCGATCGGCACGGGGAGCGACCTCGACGACCCGAAGCGGTTCCGGTTCACCGGCCAGGAATCGTACGTGAAGTCCGAGAAGGAAATGCGGGCGCTCTTCCCGGACCAGCTCGAGACGCTGGAGAACACGCAGCGGGTCGCCAACCTCTGCGAGTTCGACTTCGAGAAGCGCTACTTCCTCCCCGGCTTCCCCCGCCCCGCCGAATACGAGAGCGACGAGAAGCTGCTCGACCACCTCGCCCGCCAGGGCGCGGAGCGGCGCTACGGCAGCCCGCTGCCGCCCGAAGTCGCGGAGCGGCTCGCCTTCGAGCTGGGGGTGATCGAGCGGGCCGGTTACGCCGGCTACTTCCTGATCGTGCAGGACTTCATCGCGGCGGCGCGGGAGCGCGGCATCCCGGTGGGGCCCGGCCGAGGATCGGCGGCGGGCTCGATCGTGGCCTACGCGCTCGGCATCACCAATGTCTGCCCGCTCAAGTTCGACCTGCTGTTCGAACGGTTCCTCAACCCCGAGCGCGTGTCCATGCCGGATATCGACGTGGACTTCTGCTTCGAGCGCCGGGGCGAGGTGATCGAGTACGTGCGGGAGCGGTACGGGCGCAGCAGCGTCGGCCAGATCGTCACCTTCGGAACGATGAAGGCGCGGGCGGCGGTCAAGGATGTCGCCCGCGTGCTGCGGATTCCGCCGGGCGAGGCCGACCGCATCACCAAGCTCATCCCCTCGGGCCCGGCCTACAGCCTCCAGGTGAAGGAAGCCGCGGTCAAGGTCCCGGAGATGAGGGAGCTGCTGAAGACCAATCCGGTCTACGACCGGCTGGTGGACCTGAGCTCGCGCATCGAGGGCATCTCGCGGCACATGTCGGTGCACGCCGCGGGCGTGGTGATCGCCCCGGGCCCGCTGGCGGAGTACGTGCCGGTGTGCACCGCCCCGACCAAGGGCGCCGGCGCGGCCGCCGACGGCGAGGACGCCATCATCACGCAGTACGAGATGGGCGCGCTGGAGCAGGTCGGCATGCTCAAGATGGACCTGCTCGGGCTCAAGACGCTCACCGTGATCCACGATGCCGTGCACATGATCGCGGACCGCTCGGGCGTCACCCTCGACATGGACGCGCTGCCGTTCGACGACCCGGCCGTCTACGAGATGCTGCGGCAGGGCCGGACCGCCGGCGTCTTCCAGTTCGAATCGCCGCTCGCGACCGACATGCTCCGCGCGATGAAGTGCGACCGGTTCGACGACCTGGTCGCCTCCAACGCGCTGATGCGCCCGGGCCCGCTCGACGCGGGCATGCACACGGTCTTCATCAAGCGGAAGCTGGGCCAGGAGAAGGTCGTCTACCCGCACCCGTCGCTCCGCGAGGTGCTGGAGCCGACCTACGGCGTCATCACCTACCAGGAACAGGTGATGCGGATCGCCAACGTGCTCGCCGGCTTCTCGCTCGCCGAAGCCGACGTGCTCCGGAAGGCGGTGGGCAAGAAGGACCCGGAGCTGATCAAGCAGCAGCTCGGACGGTTCACCGAGCGGGCCGTCGCCCTCGGTCATCACAAGCGCCTGGTGGACGACCTGGCCGCGCAGATCGAGACCTTCGGCCGCTACGGCTTCAACAAGTCGCACTCGGTGGCCTACTCGGTGCTGTCCTATCAGACCGCGTGGCTCAAGACGCACCATCCCGCCGAGTTCATGGCCGCGCTGCTGTCCTCGGAAATCGGCAACACCGACAAGGTGGTGCAGTACATCAACGAGGCGCGCGAGCTGGACCTCGAGGTGCTGGCGCCCGACGTCAACGAATCCGGGTTCAAGTTCACGGTCGTCGGCGACCGCAGGCTCCGCTTCGGTCTCGGCGCGGTGCGGAACGTGGGCTGGGGCGCGATCGAATCCATCATCGGCGCCCGGAAGGACGCGCCCTTCACCGAGCTGGCGGACTTCATCGAGCGGATCGACATCCGGCTCTGCAACAAGCGCGTGATCGAGTCGCTGGTCGCCGCCGGCGCCTGCGACTCGCTCGGCGGGGATCGCAAGCAGATGGTCGAGGGGCTGGAGTCGGCGCTGGCGGAGGCGCAGCTGCTGCTGCAGGAGCGGGAGGCGGGCCAGGCGTCGCTCTTCGGCGAGGCGATCGAGAACGGAACGCACCGGATCCGGGTGGCGCTCCCGGACGTCCCGCCCTGGACCGAGGCCGAGCGCCTCGCGAAGGAGAAGGAAGTCCTCGGCTTCTTCATCTCCGGTCATCCGCTCGAGCGCTTCCGCGACGAGGTCGAGCTCTTCGGCACCCGCACCACGGCCACGCTGGGCGAGTGGAACGAGCATCAGGCGAGCATCGCCGCGGTGGTGACCGCGGTGAAGCGGCAGATCTCGAAGAAGACGGGCAAGGAGTACGCCCGGCTGGTGCTGGAGGACTTCCACGGCACCGCGGAAGCGATCGTCTTTCCCGACGCCTGGGCCAAGCTCAACCAGACCATCGTCGCCGACGTGTCGCTCCTCCTCACCGGCGGCTACAGCGACCGGGACCGGGGCGAGGACCACGCGCCGTTCATCGTGGAGTCGGCCCGGCGGCTGGACGAGTTCAAGACCTCGGGGGCGGTCGCGCTCAGCCTCCGGTGGCGGGCGCCGTCCGCGCCCGAGCCCGAGGCGCTCCAGCAGGTTGCCGCGCTCTGCTCCGCTCACCCGGGTCCGACGCCGCTCTATATTGAGTGGAGCGACGGCAACGGGGAGGCGGTCCGACTCCGGTCCCGGCGCGTCCGCGTCGCGGCGGAGGAGGATCTCGTTCGGGCCCTGCGCGATCTCCTGGGCGCCGATTCCGTCCACTACGTCAAGGCGGGATGACCCCGATGGCCTCAGCCTATACGCTGGAGTTCGAGAAGCCGTTGCTCGAGCTGGAGCGCCAGATCGATGACCTGAAGCGCGTCGGGATCGAGCGCCAGATCGACATCGACGGAGAGCTCGAGGGTCTGCAGAGCAAACTCGAATCGCTCCGGGCCGAGATCTATCGCAACCTCACGCCCATCCAGCGGGTCATGGTCGCCCGCCACCCCCGCCGCCCCTACACCCTCGACTATCTCAGCACGATCTTCACCGACTTCATCGAGATGCACGGCGACCGCCTCTATCTCGACGATCCGGCGGTGGTGGGCGGGTGGGCGCGGCTCGCGGGGACGTCGGTGATGGTGATCGGCCACCAGAAGGGTCGCGACACCAAAGAGAACCTGAAGCGCAATTTCGGCATGCCCCACCCGGAGGGCTACCGGAAAGCCCTCCGCCTGATGAAGCTCGCCGCCAAATTCTCCGCCCCCATCATCACCCTCATCGACACGCCCGGCGCCTATCCCGGACTCGGCGCCGAGGAGCGGGGACAGTCGGAGGCGCTGGCGCGGAACATCCTGGAGATGTCCATCCTGCCGACGCCGTCGGTGGCGGTGGTCATCGGCGAGGGCGGGTCGGGCGGCGCGCTGGCGCTCGGCGTGGCCGACCGGATCCTGATGCTGGAGAACTCGGTCTACTCGGTGATCTCGCCCGAGGGCTGCGCGGCGATCCTGTGGAAGGACTCCAGCCAGCGCGAGCGCGCGGCCGAAGCGCTCAAGATCACCGCGGAAGACCTGCTCCGCCTCAAGCTGATCGACGAGATCGTCAAGGAGCCGGTCGGCGGCGCGCACATCGATCCCGACGCCACCGGCGAGGCGCTGCGCGAAGCGCTCATCCGCCACGTCACCGAGCTGAAGAAGGTCCGGCCGGAGAAGTTGGTCCGCCGCCGGGCCGACAAGTACGCGGCAATGGGTGCCTACACCGAGGCCTGAATGAGCCAGACCGTCGAAATTCGGTTCAAGGGAACCCGAAAGGCCTACTTCCTCTGGGCGGGGGAAGAGCGGCTCCGTACCGGCGAGGCGGTCATCGTCGAGGTCGAGCGCGGCCGGGACCTGGGCCGCGTGACGGCGATCGACTCGCTGGCGGAGAAGAAGTGCGGCGGAGGCTGCAACGGCTGCGCGGTGGGCGGCGAAACGGCGGAAGAGCCGGAGCCGCTGAAGCAGGTGATCGCGCGGGCCACGGCGGAGGAGATCAAGACCCACGAGGAGGTCCGGCGCTCCGAGGAGGATGCCCGCCGGAAGGTCGTCCAGCGCGTCCGGGCGCACGACCTGGTGATGAAGGTGAGCGACACCGAGTGGCAGTGGGACCGGAACAAGCTCACGATCTACTTCACCGCGGAGAAGCGGGTGGACTTCCGCGCGCTGGTCCGCGACCTCGCCTCCACGTTCCGCACCCGCATCGAGCTGCGCCAGATCGGCGTCCGGGACGAGGCGGCCCGGCTCTCGGGCGTAGGCCGCTGCGGGCGGGAGTACTGCTGCTCCTCCTGGCTCAAGGAGTTGTCGCCGGTCAATCTCGGTCTCGCCAAGGACCAGCACCTCTCGCTCAACCCCACCCAGATCTCGGGCGGCTGCGGCCGGCTGCTCTGCTGCCTCAAGTACGAGCACGAATTCTACGTCGCGGCGCGCAAGCGCTTCCCCAAGGAAGGGAAGACGATCCGGACGGCGGTGGGGGCCGAGAAGGTGATCGCGGTGGACATCTTCCGCGAGCGGGTGTTCCTCCGGAGCGAGGACCAGGGCACGCGGATCATTCCGCTGGTGCAGCTCAAGGAGGAGGTCGAGCGGCTCGGCGAGGTGCTCGTGACGGCGGAGTATCGGGCGCGGGTGGCCGCCGAAGCGGCGGAAGCCGCCTCGAACGGCGGGGTCGCGGAGGCGGTGGAGGAGCCGAACGGCAACGAGGAGCCGAACGGGAACGGGGAGCACGAGACCGGAGCGACGGCGCCGCCGGCGCGGCCGGGGAAGCGGGGGAATGCCGCAACCGGAGTAGCGCCCCGTCTGTGTCATCCTGAGCGCAGCGAAGGAGGCCATGTCCGCGCATGGCCTCTTTCGCTGCGCTCAGGATGACATCAGTCTGACCCCAATTACCTTTCCGTCATGCCCAAGTTCTACCTCACCACCGCGATCGACTACTCCAACGGCGACCCCCACCTGGGGCACGCGCTGGAGAAGGTCGGCGCCGACTGCATCGCTCGCTACCGCCGCGTCCGGGGAGACCAGGTCCATTTCCTGATGGGCATGGACGAGCACGCGCAGGCGGTGATCCAGGCGGCCGAGCAGAACGGGCAGACGCCGCAGGCCTGGGTGGACCTGATGGCCCTGCGGTTCGCCGACTTCTGGCGGCGCCTGGAGGTGAGCAACGACGACTGGATCCGCACCACCGAGCCGCGGCACCGCGAGACGGTCACGGAGCTGCTGCGGCGCATCCAGCGGCACAACCCGGGCGATCTCTACATCGGCGACTACGAGGGGCTCTACTGCACCGGCTGCGAGGAGTTCAAGCAGCCGGCGCAGATCGTGGACGGGCGCTGCATCGAGCATCCGACGCTGGAGCTGGTGCGCACCAAGGAGCGCAACCACTTCTTCCGGCTGAGCCGCTACCGCGACACGCTGCTGGAGCTGATCACGTCGGGCCGGTTCAAGGTCGAGCCCGCGATCCGCCGCAACGAGATCGTCCGGCTGCTCAAGGACGGGCTGCAGGACATCTCGGTCTCGCGGCAACGGCTCTCATGGGGTATTCCCTTCCCCGACGATCCGGATCAGACGGTCTACGTCTGGTTCGACGCGCTGATCAACTACCTCTCGGCGACGGGTTTCCCGGCAGACGGATACCAGCGGCTCTGGCCCGCGGATCTCCATATCGTCGGCAAGGGGATCACGCGCTTCCACTGCGTGATCTGGCCGGCGATGCTGCTGGCCGCGGAGGAGGCGATCCCGAGCGCGGTGTGGGCCCACGGCTACGTGCAGTGGGAAGGCACCAAGATGTCGAAGACCGCCGGGACCGCGGTCACCCTGGGCGAGGCGATCGACCGGCACGGCCCCGACGCGCTCCGGTATTTCCTGCTCCGCGAAGTGGGCTTCGAGGCCGACGGGAACTTCAGCTGGGAGCGGTTCGACGAGCGCTACACCGCCGACCTGGCGGACGGGCTCGGCAACCTGGTCTCGCGCTCGCTGGCGATGATCGTGAAGTACCGCGAGGGCGTGATCCCGGCGGGTGGGCGACGGACACCACGCTCGACCAGGCCGGACGCGAGGTGATCGAGCGGTACGCGCGCGCGATGGACGCGTACGACCTGCGGGGCGGCGCGGAGGCGGCGTGGGATCTGGTCGCGACGGCGAACCTGTACATCCAGCAGGTGGCGCCGTGGAAGCTGGCGAAGGAGGCGCGCGAGGCCGAGCTCGACACGGCCCTGGCGGCGCTGGCGCGCGCGCTCTATCGGCTCGCCGTGCTGGCGGGCCCGTTCATCCCGGGAAAAGCCTCGAGTATCTGGGAGGCGCTGGGCGCGTCGGGCCGGCCGGGGGACGCGCTCTGGGGCTCGCTCGCGGCACCCCCCACCGAGGGACTCTCCACCCGGCGGCCCGAGACCCTTTTTCCCAAGCCCGCGAACGTTTAGAAGTTAGACTGTCGGCCAGCAAAACTATTTGACAGTCAAAGAGTTATCCGGCTCGCTCCGGTCTTGACATGAGGCTCCGGCGAGCGGCACTTTCATTTTGATGTGGTGACTTTCGTCACGACGTAAACCGTGCCGATACTAGCAGATTGGGGCGCCGACAGTCGAGCGTCGTCGGTCACCGTCAGCCGAGGGAACCATCAGGATGGCCAAACGCCGCTGGACCGTCGTCTTCGTGCCGCACGACTCGGAGCCCTCGAAGATCATCGAGGTCTCGTACCGGGTCGTGAAGGCCGCGATTGGCGGGGCGGTCCTGGCGGCCGGGGTGGCACTGGGCGCGGGGTACATGACGGTCGCCCGAACGGTGGACCTCTCCAAGTCGGCCCAGCTCGAACAGGAGAATGCGCGGCTGGAGCAGCAGCTCGGCGAGCTGAACGGACGCCTGACCGGTCTCGCCGACACCCTCACCCGCATCTCCCAGCGTGACGCCCGCATCAGAGTCCTCGCCAACCTCGATCCGATCGACCCCCAGGTGCAGGCCGTCGGTATCGGCGGACCGACCGTCGGCCCGGCCGTCGGCGAGCCCGGCAGCGCGATGCGGCGCTCGCACGAGATCCGGGTAGATCTGAACGCGCTGATCCGCCGGGCCGACCTGCTGGCCTCGTCGTTCAAGGAGGCCTCGGAGAGCCTCGCCGTGCACTCGGCGCGCCTCTCCGCCACGCCGTCCATCATGCCGACCCAGGGCTGGCTCTCGAGCGCGTTCTCCTCGATGCGGTCGCACCCGATCCTGCACATCGCGCGGCCGCATGAGGGCATCGACGTGACCGCCCCGGCGGGCAGCCCGATCGAGGCGCCGGCCGGCGGCACCATCCGCGACGCGGGCTGGGAGTCCGGCTACGGCAACACGGTCGTGATCGATCACGGCTTCGGGATCGTCACCAAGTTCGCCCACGCGTCCAAGATCCTGGTCCGGGTAGGGCCAGCGGGTGTCCCGGGGCCAGCGGATCGCGCTGGTGGGCAACACCGGCCTCGCCACGGCGCCGCACCTCCACTACGAGGTGCACGTGAACGGGCGGCCGGTGGATCCGCTCAGGTATGTGTTGCCGGAGCACGTGGTGACGGATTGAAGAACTGCGTGAAGGGCGAAAAGTGAGCAGTGAAAAGGGGAGCCCGTATCAGGAGCTCCCTCTTTTCGTTTTCACCGTTCACCCTTACGCAGTTACTAGAACTTGACCGGCGGCGGTTCCTCCGCTCCCTTCTCCGCCTCGAAGTACTCCCGCATGCCGTGCCCGAACATCTTGGCCGTCAGGTTGTAGGGGAAGCGGCGGATATATGCGTTGTAGGAGCCGACCGCCGTGTTGTAGTCATTGCGGGCGACGGTGATCCGGTTCTCCGTGCCTTCGAGCTGTGCCTGCAGGTCACGGAAGTTCTGGCTGGATTTCAGGTCGGGATAGTTCTCGACGATCGCGATCAGCCGGCCGAGCCCCTGGGTGAGCTGCGCATTCGCGGCCGACATCTCGCCGACATCCCCCGACTGCACGGCGCCGGAGAGCCGGGCCCGCGACTCCGCGATGCTGGTGAAGATGGTGGACTCCTGCTTCGCCACGCCCTTGACCGTCTCCACCAGGTTGGGGATCAGATCGGCGCGGCGCTGCAGCTGGGTCTCGACCTGCCCCTTGGCCTGGTTGACCTGCTCGTCCATGGTCTGGATCGTGTTGTACCCGCACCCGCTCGCGAGCAGCACGAGCGCGAGCAGGGATGTCGGGACGGCCGTAGCGCGCGTCATCGCGGATCTCCAGGCTGAAGTTGATCGAGAAACACGGCCCCGCGCGCCACCGCGTCGAGGTAGCTCTCGAACTCGGCGGCACTGCAGCGCCAGCCCCGCTCGCCGCGGTGCCGGACCACGTTGAGGAGCGGCTCGCCGTCGATGCCCATCGAGGCGGCGGCCGCCGCGGCCACTTCCAGCGGCTCGCGCGGAACGGGACGGCCCAGCAGGACCAGCAGCCCGCGAAGCAGCACCAGGATGGTGCGCGCGCTCTGGCTCGCGAGGGAGCCGAGGGCGCCGGAGTCATTCGCCGCGGCCACGTAACCCTGGCGCAGGCGCAGCAGCTTGCCTCGGAACTCGCGCTCCAGCGCGTGCCGGAGGTCCGCCGGGGCGACCCTGGGCAGGCCCGCCAAGGGATCCACTCCGCGCAGCACTTCATGGCCGCAGTGCATGTCGGTGATCTCGAGCGGGAACACGTCGGTGGCCCGAAGCCATTCGGCCCGGCTGATCACCAGCGGCGGCTCGTACCCGGACTTCCGCCACAGGCCGAAGGGCTCGCTCAGCGTGCGGAGGGTGGCGGGCGACAAGTCCTCGAGGATCAGCATCAGGTTGAGGTCGGACTGACCCGGCACGAAGTCGCCGCGCGCGGCGGAGCCGTACAGCACCGCGCTGTAGCCGCCCCCCAACGCCGCGTCCACCCGCTCCAGGAATGGCGTGACGATCCGGTCCGCCACTTCGCGCATCAGAATCTTCCTCCCGCGCCACCGCCGCTGAATCCGCCCCCGCCACCGAACCCACCGAAGCCTCCGCCCCAGCCCCCGCCCCCGCCGCCCCACCCCCCACCGAGACCACCACCACCGATCCAGGGACCGCCACCCCAATATACGCCGCCCCTGCGCCGCCTTCCGCGCCGGCCGCGACTGTTCATGGCGCCGGAGATGAGGAGGAACACGATGAACAGGATGATCGGCAGCGCACCGGCCAGGGGACTGCGGCCTCCACGCGGCCGCGCCGCGGGACGGGCGTTGGTGAGCGCCGAGTCCTTGACGCCGAACCCGTTGGCGATGATGCCCGCGAGCGCCTCGACGCCACCCTGGAGGGCGCCGCTGTAGTCCTCCTGGGCGAGCCGCTCACCCATGAGGTCGCGGATCCGGCCGGCGGTCACGTCGGTGACGATGCCCTCGAGGCCCCGCCCGATCTCGACCCGCACCCGGCCCGTGCCGGGCCGGCCTTCCAGGCGCGGGACGACGAGCAGCACGGCGCCGGCATTGCGGGTCGGGTCTCCGATCTCGCTCGACGCGCCCACGCCCCAGGCGCGGCCGATCTCGAGCGCGACCTCCTCCTCGCTATGGTCGCCGATGGTGGGCAGGGTCACGACCGCGATCTCGGCGCCGGTGGCGGCCTTGAGGCGCTCGGCCAGGTCGGTGATCCGGGCCTCGGCCGCCTGATCCACGATGCCGGCGATGTCGGTGACGTATCCGGTGGGACGTGCGGGGAAGAGCGACCGGACGCCGGCGTCCTGCGCAACGGCGGCACCGGCGG
This sequence comes from uncultured Gemmatimonadales bacterium, assembly GCA_963720365.1. GTDB lineage: Bacteria > Gemmatimonadota > Gemmatimonadetes > Gemmatimonadales > GWC2-71-9 > CAVVWJ01. The sequence goes on from CAVRFK010000010.1 coordinate 307,391, forward strand.
TCAGTTGAAGCGCCGTCAGGAGCGCGATAGCTTTGGCTCGTGTCCCGCTCAATAGCTCTCCCCGTGCTGGCCGTGGCGCTCGTGGGCATCGCCGGGCTGGCCGGCTGCGAGCGGCCCCGCGACGTCGCCGTTCGCGTCTCCATCCCCGGACCCGATTCGGTCGAGACGCCGGTTACCGGCGTGGGGCTGATCGCGCTGCCCTACAACCGCGACAGCGTGCTCGCCGCACTCGAGGCGTCCGCCAGGTCGCCCCGGCCGGACACCATGGCGCTGGACAGCCTGTTCCGCGCCTTTCGCGTGCCCTTCGTGCGCTACACCGCCGCCGTCCAGCAGACCGAGCGGCTGCGCGACACGCTCGACCGGCTGCGCGAGCGCCTCGACTCCATCTCCCGAGACACGCCTGGCTACCGCGAGCAGTACAGCGCGTTCTCCCGGCTCAACGACTCCTTGGCTACCGTGCAGGCGCAGACCGAGCGGGCCCGCAAGGAGCTCGACGGTGCCCGCGCCCAGTTCATCGACCGCAGCGAGCCATTGCGCGCGGCGATCCGTCATTGGGAAGATAGCACCTACCGTGGGTACGACAGTCTGACGCGAAATCTCGCGGTTCGACGGCGGCAGGACCCTCGCACGGACACGACCGGCGGCGACGGGTGGGCGAGATTCACGCTCCCCGCGGGCGAGTGGTGGATCTACGGGCGTTCGTGGGATGCGACCGATCCGAATGCGGAATGGTACTGGAACCTTCCGGTGACCGACGACACCATCCTGCTGTCGAGCCGAACCGGCCGGCAGCGCCGGAGATATTGAGGAGTGCGCAGAGCCGCGTTGGCGCTCGTTCTAGGCCTGGCACTCGTGCCGAAGCTCGCCGCTCAGGAGGCGGCCTCCACCGCCGCCGCCACCCGCGCCAAGGGTCCGGCGTCGGCGCCGGTGACCGTGTACGAGATGTCGGACTTTCAGTGCCCCTATTGCCGCCAGTTCGCGCTGGAGACGTTCAGGACGCTCGAACGGGAGTACATCTCGACCGGCAAGGTCCGCTGGGTGTTCGTGAACTTTCCCCTGACGAGCATTCACGCCAACGCGGTCGGCGCCGCCGGCACCGCGCTCTGCGCCGGAAAGCAGGGCGCCTTCTGGCCGGTGCACGACCTGCTCTACCAGTATCAGGATACCTGGGCGCCGCTCAAGGAGCCGGGACCGTTCTTCCTCTCGCTCGCCGATTCGACGGGGATCTCGAAGCCCAAGCTGCTCGAGTGCGTAAAGGCGCCGGGGACTGAGTCGGAGATCCGCTACGAGGCCGAGGGAGCGGAACGGGCCGGGGCGAGCAGCACTCCCAGCTTCTACATCGAGGGCGGACTCCTCACCGGCGCCCATCCGCTGCCGGTCTTTCGCCAGGTCCTCGACTCCATCTACCGGCTCAAGACCCGCCAGCCGCCCGCCTCCCGCTGATCCCGGACAAAAAAAAGGGGCCGCCTTTGGCGGCCCCCCCAGGTAAGTGTCGCCCGGGTGCGTCGTGCAGCTGGTTCAGCAGCCGCAGGCGACCCTTGACTCTGTAGACAATGGATCACCTCCCTCGGTAGCAGGTGGAACATGTGGTGCGTGAAATAAGTGTAGCAAGGGCATGGTCCGGATGACAAGCGGGTCCGGATGAAACAAGCGGGTCCACTTCATCCCGAGCGAATGCGAGGGATGAGGTGGAGACCCGCTAAATTCTCGGGCCATGCCCACCTCCCCCCTCTACCGCCTCGCCGCCCGCCTCGGCAGCGGCGTGGCGGCGCTCCTCGCGCCGCTGAGCCCGAAGCTCGCGGCGGGGCACCGAGGCCGGCGGGATGCCGTGCACCGTCTGGCGGCGTGGGCCGAGCGCGCCAGAGACCGGGCGCGCCCGCTGGTCTGGTTCCATGCGCCTTCGGTCGGCGAAGGGCTCCAGGCGGAGAGCGTCCTGCTGCAGCTCCGCGCCCTGCATCCCGAGGCGCAGTACGTCTACACCCACTTCAGCCCCTCGGCCGCATCGCTGGCCCGGCGGCTGCCGGTGGACGCGTTCGACTATCTCCCCTACGATCTCGCCCCCACCGCCGACGCGCTGGTGCGCGCCCTCGCGCCCACGCTCCTGGTGTTCTCCAAGCTCGACCTCTGGCCCGAGCTCGCCACCCGCACCGCGGCGGGCGGAGCGGAGGTCGCCATCGTGGCGGCAACGGTGAGCCCTGGCAGCGGACGGCTCCGCTGGCCGGTGCGAACGCTGTCCTCGCCGGGGTATCGGGCGGTCACCGTGGCGGCCGCGGTGTCGGAGGACGACGCGGCACGGCTCGCGCGGCTCGGTGTGGCTCGCGAGCGCATTCACGTACTGGGCGATCCCCGCTACGACAGCGTGATCGAGCGGATCAGCGGCATCGCGGCGGACGATCCCCTGCTCCGCTTGGGCCAGGGCGCCCCGACGATGGTCGCCGGCTCCACCTGGCCCGGCGACGAGGCGGTGGTGCTCGAGGCCTTCGCCCGCGTATACCGCGATTCCCCGTCCGCACGCCTCATCCTGGTGCCCCACGAGCCCACCATGTCGCACCTGACGGCGGTGGAGACCCAGAGCCGCAGCCTCGGCCTCCAGGCGGTCCGCCTGAGCGCGGCGACGGGTCCGGCGCCCCTTCTCCTCGTGGACAAGGTGGGCGTGCTGGCGTCGCTCTACGCCGCCGGGACGATGGCCTGGGTTGGCGGGGGATACGGGCGGGCCGGGCTGCACTCGGTGCTCGAGCCGGCCGCGTGGGGCCTGCCTGTAGCCTTCGGACCGCGGTGGCGAGAGAGTCGGGACGCGCGCGTGCTGCTGGATGCCGGAGCCGCGGTGGCGCTGACGGGCGCCGGAGCGGCGGGGGCCGAAGAGCTCTACCGGATCTGGAGCGGATGGATCGAGCGAGGGGAAGAACGGGCGGAGCGGGGAGCGAGAGCCAGCGCAGTGGTGGAGAGCGGCCGGGGCGCTTCGCGCCGGTCGGCGGAGCTGCTCTCCGCCGCTATTTCGTCACGACGCCTTCGTACGTCACCGTCCGCGGAACGATCAGCCCCAGCGTGAGGCCGGTGAACAGCACGTCGGTCCAGCGGCTCCGCACCTTGATCCGCAGGTTGGCCACGCCGTTTCCGCCGGCCAGCTGGGCCGCCAACGCCTTCCGCAGCGACGGCTGCTTGAAGCGGAACAGACCCCAGAATCCAAAGACCGACTTGCTGCTGACGAGGAAGCGATCGCCCTGGGGCTGCTGGCCCGCGGGAGATGCCATCGTCACCGGCACGCCGAGCGTGGCGGCGTCGAAGGAGTGGGCGCACCCGGTGAGCAGCAGGAGGAGGAGCAGCGCGGGCAGCGCCCGGCGCGGCAGGGTCACAGGCCGGGCACCCTGAAGGCGTAGTGCGCGCCCACGCCGAAGATCCCCGGAGTCCCCTCGGAGAAGACCGCGTCGTAGCTGGCGTGGAGCCCGAATCCACTCAGGGTATTGAGCTCGATGCCGCCGCTCAGGCCGAACTCCGTGTTGGTGTCGGTCTCGCCGCCTTCGATCTTCTGCGCCGTGATGTCCAGCCGGGGCGCCAGCCAGGGTCGGATGGCGAGCGCGGGATTCGGAATCGTCATCGCGAATCCCACACCGATCGGGAAATGCAGATCCGAATCGAGCACGTCGAACGGGCTGTCGGTGTCGGGTGCGTAGTACCCGATCCCACCCTGGAAGGTCACGGCGAGCGGAACCAGCGGACCGCCGAAGATGCGGTAGTTGATGGTGGCGCCCACCGCGATGGCGGCATCCGACCCGTCCGGGTCGTAGCTCGCGAGCGTTCCGGTGAAGCCGAGCACGCCGAGTCCGGCCTTTCCGGTGAGGGCATACGCCCGCCCGCCGCCGGCCTCGTCATTGGGGAAGCCGATATCCGCGTAGAGCCCGACCCCGCGCGCCACGCCGGCATTGTCCACCGGGATGCCGCGCACCTGCGCCGCCAGCTCCCCCGCCCCGCCCGCGAGCGTGGCGAGTGCCACGGTGAATCCAATCACGGCCTGTCTCATTGCGGATCCTCCGGCGACAACCATGGAACCCGGCCCCCCGAAACGGCGCCGCAAGCTACTCGGGGCCTTCGAGGGAAGTCAACCGATTTCTAGACGGAACGCACGAGCGCCCGGCCGCGGGATCGCGGCCGGGCGCCGTGTTGAAGTACGACCGAGTTACTTGACGTAGGCCAGGCTGATCCCGACTCCCTCGATGTCACCGAGGCCGCCGCTGGCGCGCACAGCCCACCGCTCACTGAAACGGATGTCCACGCCGAGACCCAGGGTGAACTGGATATCGTCGTCGCTCCCGCCGCCGAAGGTGGGAATGATGTTCGGGTGCACGTAGGGCACGAAGGTGGTGGAGGAGCCCTCGACGTCGAACCGGCGGCCGAGGGAGAGCCCCACCGGCAGCAGGAACACGTCGTCGCCTTCACCGAAGATGCCGCCAAAGCCGAGCGTGAGCGAGCCGTCGAGCGGGAAGCTCTCGCTGTAGGTCAGCACCTGGGTCCGGAAGTCGCCGCCGATGAGGAAGATCGTGTCGCTGCCGTCGGCATCGGCGAAGCCGCCGCGGAGGCCGAAGTCGTTCGCGTTCTTCCCGTAGCGGTAGAAGCCCTCGAGCGCCAGGCTGGCGCCCTCGGGATCGGACAGCGAGCCCCCGAACTCGTGTGACTCGAACGCCCGGTAGGGCGCCCGGAAAATCGGCGTGCCGGTTTCTTGCGCGGCGACCGACTCCGCCAGGCCGGCGACCAGAGCGAGCACCAGGATCCCACCGCAGAGTTTACGACGCATGTTTCTCTCCTTTGACGTGTTCGGCCACGATCCGGACCCGGTTGTCCACGACCTGGAGAAATCCACCTTCCACCACGAACCGACTCGTGCCACCGGCGGCGCGAATGGTCAGCGTCCCGGAACCGAGCAGCGTCATGAACGGCGCGTGGTTGGGAAGGATGCCGACCTCGCCGTCATACGCGGGCGCGACGACTGCATCGGCTTCACCGTCGAACATAGACGACTCGGGCGAGATCACCGTGACTTGCATCACGAGCTTCCGAGCTTCTCGGACTTCGCGACGACTTCGTCGATGCCGCCGACCATGTAGAACGCCTGCTCCGGCAGGTGATCGAACTCGCCCGAGAGCACGCGCTCGAAGCTGGTGATCGTCTCCTCCAGCTTGACGTACTTGCCGGGGAAGCCGGTGAACTGCTCCGCCACGAAGAACGGCTGGGAGAGGAACCGCTGCACCCGCCGCGCCCGGGCCACGATCTGCTTGTCCTCTTCCGACAGCTCGTCCATGCCGAGGATCGCGATGATGTCCTGCAGCGCCTTGTAGCGCTGCAGCGTGCGCTGCACGCCGATGGCGACGTTGTAATGCCGCTCGCCGATGAACTGCGGGTCGAGGATCCGGCTGGAGCTGTCCAGCGGGTCCACCGCGGGATAGATGCCGAGCTCGGAGATCGCGCGGGAGAGCACCACCGTGGCGTCGAGGTGGGCGAAGGCGGTCGCCGGCGCGGGGTCGGTCAGGTCGTCGGCGGGCACGTAGATCGCCTGCACCGAGGTGATCGAGCCCTTGGTGGTCGAGGTGATCCGCTCCTGAAGATCGCCCATCTCGGTCGCCAGCGTCGGCTGGTAGCCCACCGCGCTCGGCATCCGGCCGAGCAGCGCGGACACTTCGGAGCCGGCCTGGGTGAAGCGGAAGATGTTGTCGATGAAGAGGAGCACGTCCTGCCCCTCGACGTCGCGGAAGTACTCCGCGACCGTGAGGCCACTGAGGCCGACCCGGAGGCGCGCGCCGGGCGGCTCGTTCATCTGGCCGTAGATGAGCGCGCAGGACTTGATGACCCCGCTCTCCTCCATCTCGAGGTAGAGGTCGTTGCCCTCGCGGGTCCGCTCGCCCACGCCGCAGAAGACCGACTTGCCGCCGTGGCCCTTGGCGACGTTGTTGATCAGCTCCATGATCACGACCGTCTTGCCCACCCCGGCGCCGCCGAAGAGCCCGATCTTGCCGCCCTTCACGAACGGCGCGATCAGGTCGATGACCTTGATGCCGGTCTCGAAGATCTCGGTCTTGGGCTCGAGGTCGGTGAACTTCGGGGTCTCGCGGTGGATGGGCCAGCGCTCGACGTCCTTCGGCAGCGGCGGTCCGCCGTCCACCGGCTCGCCCAGCACGTTGAGGATCCGGCCGAGCGCCGCGTTGCCCACCGGAACGGTGATCGCGTGCCCGGTGTCCACCACTTTCATCCCGCGGGTGACTCCGTCGGTGGTGCTCATCGCCACCGCGCGCACCTGGTTCTGCCCGATGTGCTGCTGCACCTCCGCGGTGAGCCGCACCTTGAAGCCGCCGGTGCTGTCCTCGATCTCCAGCGCGTTGTAGATCTCGGGCAGGTGCTCCGGCTCGAACTCGACGTCGAGGACCGGGCCGATGACCTGGACCACGCGCCCCACGTTCCTGGTGGCGGCGCCGGTGGGCTTCTTCTCGGTTGCGATCGCAGTTGCCATTCGTGTCCCCGTGTGTGACGGACTTTCGTTGTTCGGCGGTACCCCGCCGCTGCACCACTCGCCCCGCCCGGCGGTCAGGCGGACTGTCTTGCTGCGATGCTACCGCCTTACCGCCATTACCGTCCTACCGTCTTACCGCTAGCCTTGCAACGCCGCTGCGCCACCGACGATCTCCGCGATCTCCTGCGTGATGGCCGCCTGACGCTGGCGGTTGTAGGTGCGCTTCAGCACCTCCAGGATCTCGCCCGCATTGTCGGTCGCGTTCTTCATCGCCGTGCGCCGGGCGCCGTGCTCGGCCGCCGCGGTCTCGACCAATCCCCGGTAGACCATGTTGCGCACATAGAGCGGCAGCAGCTGCTCCAGGATCGCTTCCGCGCTCGGCGCGAGGATGTAGTCCCGCGCCGGCGCCGCCTCGTCCGCCTGACCGCCTGACCGCCTGACCGCCTCGACCGGGAGTATGCGGGTCGTCGTGGGCGGCGTCGTGAGCGCGCTGACGAACTGCGCGTGCACCAGGTCCACGCTCGCCAGCTCGCCCTTCGAGTAGGCGTCGATCACCGGCTGGGCGATCTCCGCGGCGTGATCGGCGGTCGGCTTGTCGCCGATGTCCTGCCGCTCCAGCGCGAACTTCCGGCCCAGGTAGCGGAAGAAGCCGATGCCCTTCTTGCCGATGCCGTGCAGCTCGACCGTGTAGCCCTTCGACTCGAGGGTCTCGACCCGGCGGCGCGCTTCCTTGATCAGATTCGAATTGAACGCGCCCGCGAGCCCGCGGTTGCTGGTGAGCAGGATGACCGCGGCCCGGGTCGGGCCGCCCTTGCCCGGCGCCGCGGGCTGCCGGAGCAGCGGGAACTGCTCGGCCAGCTCGGGCGTGACCAGGTCGCCCAGCACCTCGCGCAGCGCCTCGGCGTAGGGCCGGGCGGCGACGACGCGGTCCTGCGCGCGCTTCAGCTTGGACGTGGACACCAGCTCCATCGTCCGGGTGATCTTGCGGGTGTTCTGGACGGAGCGGATCCGTCCCTTGAGCTGCCGGCCCTTGGCCATCAGTCGGCCTGGAAGAGCGGCTTGAAGGAGGCGATGGCGGCCTTCAGCCGGTTGGTGATGTCGTCGTCCAGCGCCTTCTTCGTCTTGATGTCCTTCAGCACCGGGCCGTGGGACGCCTCGAGGTACTCCAGGAAGTCGCGCTCCCACTGGCGGATGTGAGGGACCTTCACGTCGTCGAGATGGCCGTTGGTGACGGCGTAGATGATCGCCACCTGCTTCTCGACCGGGACCGGCTGGTACTGCGGCTGCTTGAGCACCTCCACCAGCCGCGCGCCGCGGTTGAGCTGCCGCTGGGTGGCCGCGTCGAGGTCGGAGCCGAACTGGGCGAACGCCTCCAGCTCGCGGTACTGCGCCAGCGACAGCCGCAGCGGACCGGCCACCTGCTTCATCGCCTTGATCTGGGCGTTGCCGCCCACCCGGCTCACGCTGATGCCGGCGTCCACCGCGGGACGGACGTTGGAGTAGAAGAGGTCGGTCGTGAGGAAGATCTGGCCGTCGGTGATGGAGATGACGTTGGTCGGGATGTACGCCGAGACGTCACCGGCCTGGGTCTCGATGATCGGGAGCGCGGTGAGCGAGCCGCCCGGCTTCTTGATCCGGTCGTCCAGCTTCACCACGTCGGCGTTCTCGGAGATCTTGGCGGCCCGCTCGAGCAGCCGGCTGTGGAGATAGAACACGTCGCCCGGATAGGCCTCGCGTCCCGGCGGACGGCGAAGGATGAGGGAGAGCTGCCGGTAGGCCGCCGCCTGCTTCGACAGGTCGTCGTAGACGCAGAGGGTGGCCTTCCCTTCCTCGTACATGAAGTACTCGGCGATGGCGCAGCCGGAGTACGGGGCGATGTACTGAAGCGGGGCGGGCTCGGAGGCGGAGGCGATGACGACGATGGTGTAGTCCAGCGCGCCGGCTTCCTTGAGCCGCTCGACCACCGTGGCCACCGTCGAGCGCTTCTGGCCGATGGCGACGTAGACGCAGACGACGCCGGTGCCGCGCTGATTGAGGATGGTGTCCACCGCGATCGCCGTCTTGCCGGTGCCGCGGTCGCCGATGATCAGCTCGCGCTGGCCGCGGCCGATCGGGATCATCGCGTCGATCGCCTTGATGCCGGTCTGGAGCGGCTCCTTCACCGGCTGGCGGACGATGATGCCCGGCGCCACCATCTCGACCTGGCGAGTCCCGCTCGCCTTGATCTCACCCCGGCCGTCCACCGGACGCCCCAGCGCATCCACCACCCGGCCCAGCATCGCCGGGCCTACCGGGACATCGAGCAGCCGGCCGGTGCGGCGGACCTGATCGCCTTCCTTCAGCTTCAGGTAGTCGCCCATGATCGCGGCGCCGACGTTGTCCTCTTCCAGGTTGAGCACCAGGCCCGCCACCGTTTCGCCGGTCTCCTGCGCGGTGAACTCCAGCATCTCGCTGGCGACCGCGGAATTGAGACCGTAGATCCGGGCGATGCCGTCGCGCACCTCCAGGACGGTTCCGACCTCGGACACGTCGTCCGCGCCGAGGTCCGCCGACTGGATCTCGCGGAGCAGAATGCTCTTCAGCTCGCCGGGACGGAGGGTAGAGTCATTGGCCATGAGTTCGAGTGCCCTGGCTGTATGGGGTTTCGAGTGCTGGACAGCTTGTGAAATTAATCACAAAAGGCGAGAAACGAGCAAGGGTCCGCCCGCGACGGAGACCGGACGACAAGGATAGTCGGGGGATGGGGCGGAGGGCAGCGGTGAGGGCCGAGCCCTCGCTCCGCTCGGGGTTGAGGCTTCAGCTGCTACACCCTGCTCCGCGTGTTCCCCCGCACGAACGCCTGCAGCACCCCCGCCGGCCCGAGCGACCCGAGCCCACCTGTGGACACGTTCGCGATCCGCCGCGCCGTCCCGCTCAGATGACTGGAAGAGGCGAAGTGCAGCAGCCGCACGACCACCGGGATCGAGTATCCCGGATTGGCCAGGAGCTGCGAGGCGCAGGCGATGCGGGTGAGATCGATCACTCGCTTGAGATTGGGCGCCCCGCCGGCGCCGAACTGCCGGGAGAGGTGTTCCCGGCTCACGCGGAGCCGCCGGGCGAGGTCGGTCGTGCGGACGGGCCGCTCCACCTCACCGAGGAGAAGGCTCCAGGCGGAAGATTGGAGCGGCTCGGTGAGCCGGAGGAGCCGGGGCGCATCCGCCAACGCCCGGCGGCGCTGCGCGGTGACCGAGGCGCGCGCCACCAGGTCGCCCACCACCGGATCGTCCACCCCCTCGACCGCGATCGACACGGCGTGCTTGCGGCAGGCGAGCAGCAGCTCGCCGTCATCCGGCCGGAACGCGGCGTAGGCCACCACCGGCACACCGGGCAGCCGGCTGCGCAGCTCGGCGAGGTCGGCGAGGATCGCGAGGGTTGGCGCCAGCACCACGGCGTCCACCAGCCGGTTCTCCAGGACGCGTCGAAGTCCCGAGGCGGTCCGGCAGCAGACCAGGCGGGAGCCACCCCGCGGCAGGGTGCGCCGAAGCGCGGCCAGGGCGGGCCGGCTTTCCAGCAACGCGGCGATCGCGGCCACGCTCACTCCACTGACCGGGCCGGCCTTCCCGCGCCGATAGCGACGAGGGTCCGGACCATCTCACCCGCCCGCTTGAGCACGCCCCTGGCATTGTCGTAGCTGAGGGCGCCGAGGGCCTCGTCCAGCGACCGCCACTGGCAGGCGGTGATGCCTTCGGCGACCTGAGGACACGGGTCGCCCTCGGGGCTCTCGAAGAGAAAAAAATGGCAGTACTTGTGAATGTGCCGGCCGCGAAAGCGGAAGTGCCAGTCGATGACCCGGATCGGCCCCTGCAGCACCAGTCGCTCGAGTCCGGTCTCCTCTCCGGTCTCCCGCAGCGCGGCTTCCGCGGGGGACTCACCGTTCTCGAGGTGTCCCTTCGGAAAGCCCCAGTTGTCGTAGGAGTCCCGGATCAGCAGGTACAGTGCTCCGGCATCGGCGGCGCGGCGGAAGACGATACCGCCGGCGCTCACTTCGAGATCGGCTTTGCGCTTGCTCATGAGGCTAGAACACCGAAATCTTCAAGTACTTCCTGGGCTGCGCCTGGATGTCGCTGAGCAGCTCCCGGAATTGGATGACCGTCGCCGTCGCCTCGCGGTAGAGCGTCGAATCGGTCGCGAGCATGCCGAGGGTCCCGTTTCCCTGCTGGATCCGGGTCATGAGCGAGTCGGCCTGCTGCATCACGCGCACGAGGCTCGTCTGGTTCTCCCGCGCCGCGGTCATGACCGAGCGCATGTCGGCCGCGGCCTGGCGGATGTCGGCGCTGGAGGCCTGGCCGTTCGCGAGGATATCCTGCAGCTGGCCGTCGGCCGTCGCGCTGTCGAGCCGCGCCACCGCCTGGTCGAACGTGCGGGCCACGCCCGCAAAGGCGTCGGACGTGGTCGCCACGTTGGCGCTGACCCGGTCGATGCGCGAGGTCTGCGCGTCGGCGAACGTCACCAGCCGGCGGGAGATCACCGCGAGGTCCTTCACGCTCGCCTGGAGATTCTTGAGCGCGGTGCTGTCGAACGCCTGGCCGATCCGCTGGGTGATGTCGCCGACGTCACCGGCGATGCGGCTCGCCTGCGCGGTGAGCTGCCCGATGTCCGGGAGGGTCGCGCCGGGCCACGCCTCGCCGCCCTCCATGTCGGACTCGACCAGCGCGTTCCGGACGATCGGGTCGGTCGGCAGCGGCTCGAACGAGACGATGTTCGCGCTCCATTCGCCGAAGAGGCTGGCCGACGCGGAGATGACGGCGGGCTTGCCGGGGAGCTCGACGGTGCGGTCAACCGTCAGCTCGGTCTCCACCCATTCGTCGGGCGCGAGGCGGATCGCCTCCACTCGCCCGACGCGCACGCCGCGCAGGGTCACCGGCGCGCCGACGCCGAGGCCGCCCACCGTCCGGAAGCGGGCGGTGTACGTCGCCTCCTTCTGGTTCACGTCGGTCTCGCTCAGCCACAGCGCGCCGCCGATGACCAGGGCCAGCGCCGCGAGCACCGACAGACCCACCGCAAATTCGTTGCTCCGCTTCATTGGTACCTCCACGCCGGCGCCGGGGCGGGTGATCCGGGACGGCCCTCGATGAACTGGCGTACCACCGGGTCGTCGGTCGCCTGGATTTCGGCCACACTCCCGACCTGGCGGATCGCTCCCTCGTGCAGCATCGCGATGCGGTCGCCGACGGTGAAGGCGCTGCGCATGTCGTGCGTGACGACCAGCCCGGTGACCCCGAGATCGCGGGTTCGGATCATGAGCTGGTCCATGACGGCTGAGGTGATCGGGTCGAGCCCGGTGGTAGGCTCGTCGTACAGAATGTAGCTGGGCTTGAGGGCGATGGCCCGCGCGATGCCGACCCGTTTGCGCATGCCGCCGCTCAGCTCCGCCGGATACTTTTCTTCCGCGCCGGAGAGCTCCACCACCGCGAGGCTCTCCGCCACCCGCTCCTGGATCTCGTCTTCGTGGAGCTTCCGCTTGACCAGGCCCAGCCGGATGTTCTCGGCGACGGTCATCGAATCGAACAGCGCCGCGAACTGGAATACGTAGCCGACCCTGCCCCGGAGCGCAGCGAGCGCGCGGCGGTCCATCTCGTGCACGACGTCGCCGTCCACCTCGACCGCGCCGCCGTCGGGCTCGATCAGCCCGACGATCAGCTTGAGGGTGACGCTCTTGCCGACGCCCGAGGCGCCGATGATCACCGTGTTGCGGCCGTCCGGCACCTCGAGCGAGACGCCCCGCAGGACCTCCTTCGCACCGAAGGCCTTGGTCAGCTGGTCGAGAACGATCACAGCAACACGAGGGCCCAGAACGCGTCCAGCACCAGGATCGCCTCGCATCCCAGCACCACCGCTCGCGTGGTGGAGAGGCCCACGCCGGCCGCGCCGGCCTGCGCGTCCAGCCCGCGGAGACAGCCCATCAGCGCCACCGCGGCGCCGAAGCTGGCGCTCTTCAACAGCCCGAACCAGATGTCCTTGAAGCGGTAGAACTGCTTCAGGCCCTTGAGGAACTCCGGGGTGGACAGATCGAGCAGGTTGATCGCCGTGATCCATCCGGCCAGCACGCCCACGGCCATCGCGAAGGCGGTGACGACCGGGAACATCATGGTGGCGGCCAGCACCCGCGGGACCACCAGGTAGGAATACCGGTCGTACGCCAGCGTCTCCAGCGCATCCACCTGCTCGGTCACCTTCATGGTGCCGATCTCCGCCGCGATACTGGCGCCCACTCGGCCCGCGAGCGCCATCCCGGTGAGGACCGGCCCCAGCTCCATCATCACGGTCTTGCCGACCAGCGCGCCCACGAAAAAGAGGGGGACCGTGCCGGTAAAGATGTAGGAGGACAGGAGGGCGAGAACGATGCCGGTGAAGACGGCGATGAAGAGCGCGATGGGAACCGAGTCCACTCCCAGCCGGCGCATCTGCCCGGCGAGGAGGGGACCCCAGGTTTCGACATCGGCCAGGGCGCGGGCGGTCTCGAGGCTGCGGCGGCCTACGTGCGCAACGAACCCGTCCCGCGCGGCGACACGGGATGCCACGGAGGGCGACACGGCTGGAAGTCTAGGGGAGCGAGCGGAAGGCCGGAAGGGCGGTCAGGCGGTCAGGCAGCGAAGCTCGCGAGCGCCCGGCCCACTTCCCCTTCCTTGAGCCGCTTGAGCGCGCGGTCCCGGAGCTGACGCACCCGCTCGCGCGTCACGCCCAGCATCCCGCCGATTTCCTCCAGCGTATGCTCCCGTCCGCCGTCGAGTCCGAAGTACAGCCGCAGCACCTTGGCGTCCCGGGGCGCGAGGCTCCGGAGCGCCCGGTCGATCTCCTCGGACAGGAACTTGTCCATGGCCTGGGCTTCGGCGTCGGTCTGCTCGTCGGCGACGAAGCGGTCGATGAGCGACCGTTCGCCGTCGGGATCGAGCGGGGCGTCGAGCCGCACGTCCGCGGTGTTGAGCGCCGCGAGCGACTGCACCACGTCCACCGCGAGCCCGGTCGCGGCGCCGAGCTCCTCTGGCGTGGGCTCCCGCCGGAGGTCCTGGCGCAGCGTTTCGGCCGCCCGGATGATCCGGGAGAGATCGGCGGTCCGGTTGAGCGGGACCCGGACCGTCCGGCCCTGCCGGGCGAGCGAGGCGAGGATGGACTGGCGGATCCACCAGACGGCATAGGAGATGAACTTCACGCCCTGGTCGGGGTCGAACTTCCGGGCGGCGGTGAGGAGCCCGACGTTCCCTTCCCCGATCAGGTCGGTGAGGGCCATGCCGCGGTTCTGGTACTTCTTGGCGACCGAGATCACGAACCGGAGGTTGCGCTTCACCAGCTCCTGCATCGCCTCCTCGTCCCCGGCACGGACCCGGCGGGCGATGGCGATCTCCTGCTGGGCGCTGAGGAGAGGGGTCTTGGAGACCTCGTAGAGGTACTGGTCGAGGCTGTCGCCGTCTGCGTCGTAGACGCCGAGGCTCTTCGAGGTGTCACGCTTGCGGGGTTTCCGGGGCTTCGACGGGGTCAGGGCCAGAATTTCCGCGGTGGTGAGATCGGCGGAGAGGGGCTCCGAAGAGGCGTCGGCCGGCCGCTGCGAGGCGCGTGGAGGCGCATCCTGGCCGTCGGTCTTCTTCTTTCTCATGATGCCATTATATCCCCATCGGACCACAGAGGATGCGCTTGACGCTCCGGCTCCCGTCGGCTACGTTTTCGTGCTGCCGCGGCGCCTGAGAGCGCGAGAATAGTAATAGGGGGCGTAGCTCAGTTGGGAGAGCGCGTGAATGGCATTCACGAGGTCAGGGGTTCGATCCCCCTCGCCTCCACTTATTAGACGGTTTGTAAGTGGCGCTTTCGCGGGGCGCCTGAGGTTGGCGACGGGGATAACGGCAGCGGTGCCGGGGCGGTAGATGTCGCGCAACGGTTCCATTACATTATCCCAGCGCTCGCGGGAATAGCTCAGTTGGTAGAGCACAACCTTGCCAAGGTTGGGGTCGCGGGTTCGAGTCCCGTTTCCCGCTCTGGACGGTCGGGCAGTGGGACGAGAAGTCGCCGGCCATAGGGACAACGTCGCGGGGTGGAGCAGTCTGGTAGCTCGCCGGGCTCATAACCCGGAGGTCGTGGGTTCAAATCCCACCCCCGCTATTGGAGGAAACGGCGGTACGGCAGAACGGGCCGTACCGCCGTTCCGCCTCAGTGCCGGGCGGTTAGCTCAGTTGGTTAGAGCGCCACGTTGACATCGTGGAGGTCACAAGTTCGAGTCTTGTACCGCCCATCGGCTTGCGCCCTTAGCTCAACTGGATAGAGCATCTGACTACGGATCAGAAGGCTGGGGGTTCGAATCCCTCAGGGCGCATCAGTGGCAATGTAAAGCCCCGCAATCGGTTAGCTGATTGACGGGGCTCTTCTCTTGTCAGGCCGAAAATCCGTGTCTGGGTGAAAGCCTAGCGCGTGCTCCACGAGAGAAGCCGCCACGCTCGCGGCTGAGGCGGCATAGCCACTTGCAATCAACTGCCACGTCCCTCTGAGGTCAGTAAGGGTCAGCCTGTTGCTGGCGAGATGGCAGGGTCGGCGCCTGTACACCAGCTTCATAGATATCCGTGATACAATCGTCGAAGGGCGCGAGCAGAGGCACCAGCACGGACCGAGCTGCGGCCTCCATGCCTTCATTGGCTCGCCACAATCCACTTGGCGACTTCGCTGAGGGGGCCATGAGATTGCCTCAATGGGCGTTAACCGCCGGGCAGAGATTCAGAGCCAGCGTCCTCTGGCTTGAAGACTGGTCGCTCGTCAGGTTTCTCGCTGTGTGTGCCACGCTTTCGCTCGGAGTAGCAGCTGTTCAATTCATTTCCTCCCGCGAGGAGTCACAAGCCGCTGAGCGCAAGGCTGCACACTACGAGGCTTGGCGAGTAATCACAGCGGCGCAAGGCAAGGGAGGTAGTGGCGGTCGTATTGATGCACTTCAGGACTTGGCTCGCGATAGCGTGTCGCTCAGTGGCGTGAATCTCGAAGGAGCGTGGCTACAGGGCCTTGATGTGAGACGGTCTGATCTGACAGGTGCAAATATGACCCGAGCTGACCTGCGGTTTGCACGTCTCGACTCTTCCGGGCTGTCGAACGCCGTCTTGGTAGGAGCCAACCTGACGGATGCCAGCCTCAAAGACGCAACCCTGATCGACGCTGGACTGGACAGCGCCGTATTGAATGGCACGCTACTACAGTCATCAAATCTCGAAAATGCGAGGTTGAATGGTGACTCGATGTCCGGAGCGGATTTCACAAGAGCACACGTGCGCTCCGCTTCGTTCAAAGGCGCCTGGATCGAGCTCGGCCAATTCAACTAACGGTTCAGCTCGCTTAGGAGCATGCTCTTTCCCGAACCATTGGGTCCAACAAATAAGTTCATCCCTTCGGGATCGAACCCAAGAACCGACTCATTGCCCAGCGGCCCAAACATCAGATCCACGCGTCTAAGCATGCGACTCACTTGATTGTGTAGGGAACCTGAAAGCTACAATATCCCTTAACCCTTTGCCCTCGCCGCTGGCCCTGACTACGGATCAGGAGGCTGGGGGTTCGAATCCCTCAGGCGCATTCACGACGAAGAGAAAGCCCCGTGATCGGAGTCCGATTGACGGGGCTTTTTCTTGCCGGCCACCGGTGCGCACACACTCACCCCACACGTCACCACCTGCCGAGATGGGTCGGTCTTGGCAGGCTTCCGCCGTCCGTACCGTCGCTGGTGTCCAGTTTGATCGCCGCTTTATTCGCCAGGACAGTTGGCCCGGAAAACGCGATTCGCGAGTGCCCGTTCGACTCGGCGCCGGGCCGAATCGTCCTCCGGCTTATAGGTCGTGTCCTCGACGATCTCCTGGATGTCGGTAGCTTTGGCTGGGCCGTACACCTCAATTAGGCGGTCGATTTCGCACATATAGTCCTGCGCCGCTGCGATTGGATCGTCCGCATCCAGCATTCTCCGCGTGAGCTTTGCTAAGGAGTCACCCGGACCTGGTTCAGATGCTGGACACTCCGTCCGAATGATGCGGTGTGCGAGCGCGCTCTCGACACGGCGCCTCGCTGGTTCGTCGTCCGGCTTGTACGTCGTGTCCTCGACAATCTCCTGAATATCCATAGCCTTGGCCGGGCCATACAACTTAGCGAGGCGTCGAATCTCGCACTTATAGTCATGCATCGCTGCTACCGGTTCATCGGCCTCCAACATCCTACGGGTGAGCTTTGCCAATGAGTCGCCAGGGCCCGGTTCCGCAGCTTGATTGCGTCTAGCCAGTGGTTCCCTGTCCCCGCATGCCATGCTCAGGACCGACATGAAAGCGCATGCTACACAAAGCGCCAAGCCCCGGCACCGTGCCGGTTCAATGACCGCCCGCGTTACCGCGTAAGCCATATGACACCCCGATCCAGTGGCAAAGCGAGATGCGACAACCCGCATGCTCGGCCCGGTTTCTTGACTCGGCGCGCCCGTGCGGCCCTAGCGACCTGGAGACAAGGCTGCGGAAGAAGCTCGACGCGCTCTTGCTTGCCGGCCATGCCTTCGCGATGCCCAGGGTGACATGCCCGCAGGTGCGCACACGCTCACCCCACACGTCTCCACATCTGACCCCGGAGACTTGATGACCCCAGCCCGCTCGCTCGCCTGTTGCCTCCTGCTCGCCGGCCTCCCCGCCTGCGCGACGGATCCGGAGGTGCTCGCCCAGACCTACCTGCTGAGCACCCTGGACGACGAGCTGCCGCCCCGCCGGGTGGGCACGACCCCAACCTGCGACGTCATCGTCCGCGGCGGGACGCTCTTCCTCGCCGCCTCCGATGCGTTCGACCTCGCCATCAACGTGTACACGGACTGCCGGCGGAGCGGCGGGGCCATCACGCCCACGGCCTATGAGTACAGCGGCACGGTCAGCGTCGACGGCCAGGACTTGAGCCTCGAGACCGCGGACGGTGCCCCGGGCCTCGTCGAGGGGCGCATCACGGGCAGCGGCACGATCCAGCTCCCGATTGGCGCCCTGGTGCCGAACGCGGGCGAGGATGTCCGCGCGGCCTTCGTGAAAGAGCGCTCGCCGATCGGGGCCCTGTAGCCCGCCGGAGCCGATCTGGACAGCGGGGGGCGGAACCTGTACCGTACTACCAACCCCACCCCTTCGACCATGGCCGACCACGACAGCATTCGCATTCTCGTGATCGAGGACGACGACCCGGTGCGGCAGATGCTCGACCGCGCGCTCCGCACGGACGGCTATGATGTCGTCTCCCTGGCCGATATCGCCGGTCAGGCCAACGGCTCACTGGGCAAGCTCGACCTGGTCGTCACCAATGCCCGGATGCCCTATCTGAGCGGCGAGAACCTCATCGGCGAGATCCACCGGCACTGGCCAGGCGTACCGATCCTCCATCTGGACGACCTCACCCGCCCCTTGTCCAGCTCGATGCCGACCCACGTGCCCAGCCTGATGAAGCCATTCAGCATCGAGAGCCTGCTGCTCGCCGTCGAGCACCTGACGACCCGTGAGAGCTCCGCGGGCGAAGACGGACGCGCCGGCTGATGGCGGCGACGCTGCAGTTCCCAACCAAGACCCTGCAATACCCCTGGCAGGCCGAGTACCACCGCATGCGCATGCGGTGCTGGGCCACGCGCGAGCTGGCGGGCCTGCTCCGCGAGGACGCGCGCAGGTCCGTGGCCAGGCTGCACGATATCCGCCGCCAGTCCGTCCGGCTGCTCAGCCGGTGCGGTGAGTAGCCGCACCCCCCCGTCCCGAAAAGCCGGTCAGCGCTGCGTCATCGTCGCGGGGTTTCCCCGCAGCGGGACGAGCTGGCTCGCCAAGTGCCTCTCCTTCGCGCCCGGGTTCACTTACTATCGCGAGCCCGATAATTACGACCGGGTGCGGGAAGCCGAGCGGCGCTTCGTCAATCTCTACCTCACGGCCGACCACGACGACCTCGCGTACCGCCGCCTGATGACCCGCGCCTGCGCGGGCGAGATCGCGACCGCGTTCACCATGAAGGAAGATCCCGGGCCCCTGCTCGCCCCCTTCGGCGGACCCGGCCGCCGGCTGGGCGAGCGACATCCCTTCCTGTTTCTCCGCCGTCCCAACGTCCTCCTCAAGCTGGTCTTCGCCAACCTGAACCTCGCCTGGCTCAGCGCGAACTTTCCGGAGGCGCGCCAGCTCTGCGTGCTGCGACATCCCTGCGGGCAGTTCGCCAGCTGGAAGCGCCTCGGCTGGGAGCCCAGGCCGGACGCGTTGCTGGAGAATGCGCGGCTGATGGAGGATCACCTGCACCCCTTCGCCGACTTGATTCGGCGGGCCGAGGGCTTCTGGGAACGGGCCGGCGCACTGTGGGCCGCCACGGTGACCGTGATCCACCGTCAGACGGCGGCGGCGGGCGGCCGGAGCATCGTCGCGTACGAGTGGCTGTGCGACGATCCCCTCCCCCGCTACCAGAAGCTGTACGCGCTCATGGGCCTGAACTGGACCGGTGGGGCCCGCCGGCGGGTGCGGCGCACCGACACGGGAGGCGACGGCCGCACCTACTCGGTGCAACGGCGCGCGTCGGTTCAGGTCGATGCCTGGAAGAGGATGCTGTCGAGCGAGGAGGTCGACGCCTGCCGCCGCTTCGTCGAGCCGTTCGGGCTGCCGTACTATCCGGACTTCGAGCCGGCCGTCGAGAACGTGGAGGGAACCTCGCGGCTCATTCGCCGCGGTTGATCCGCTCGAACCGGGGATCGCCCCTGAGCACCGCGTAGAGCGGATCCGAGTGCATGTCGTTGCCCACCCCCGACCGTACCACACCCAGCGCCAACGAACGCTCCAGCAGCTCGATCGCCCGGTCGGCCTCACCCATCCCGGCAGCGATGCGGGCGCGCGCCGTCTCGATCAGCAGCCGCTGGGTCGGATTCTGGATCGCCGCGAGTCGTGACTCGATGTCATCCACACCGGCGTGCCAGCCCTGTTTCGCCGCCAGCCACCCTCGCACCGAGAGGTAATGCGGGTCGGACTGCGTCGCTTCGGGGGCAAAGGCCAGCACGGCGACCGCTTCGTCGTAGCGGCCGAGCAGCGCCAGCGCCCGCGCGAGCTGCAGCCGCTCGTAGCGCGGGGTGAGCCGCTCGGCGGCCGCCTGATACCAGTCCACGGCAAGCTGCGCCGCGACTCTGGCCGCGGCCGTGTCGCCGTGCACGAGCAGCTCCGTGGCCGCCATGTAGCAGGCGCCGCCCGGACTCTGGCTCACCGCCATGTGCGCGGCGACGTCCGGCTCCAGCGTGACCGTGGCCCGCAGATGGTCCAGGGCCTCCTCGGAGCGGCCGATCGCCGCGAGGGCACGCGCCGCGAACAGACGGGGAGCGACCCGGTCCGGGAACTGGCGCGTCAACCGCTCCGCATAGCCGACTTCCTCCTTGTATTCACCGAGCAGGTGGACGCTGGAGAGGAAATCGCGCCAGTACACCATCTTCGCCGTATCGGTGAGCCAGCCGAGGTCGCGGCGCGGATCGATCTGTCGGAGGAGCTCGCGGGATTCGCGAAAGTGGCCGCTGGTGAGCCCGAAGAACCCCGCGGTATAGAGGGCGTAGGTGGAGCGCGGGCGGAGGCCGGCCTGCTCCTTCGCGAGGCGGAACGCCTCGCCCCACTCGTTGCGGCAGCGAGCCGCGCTGATGTCGAGCGTGAGCCGGTCGAACGCGGGCAGCTGCGCCCGCTTGGGGGCCATCGCGGCGGCCACCGAGTCGGTGAGCCCGCACCCCGCCCCATTCGCGCCGACGAAGGCGAGCCAGATCTGCGACGCGGTGAAGGTCGAATCCTCCGCCAGCGCCCGCTCGAAGAGCGCCCGGCTCTCCGCCGGCGGCTTCCCTTCCCAGTAGGCCATCTGCCCGGCGACGAAGGACTGGTAGGCGGTAAAGCTGCGCGGCGCGCCGGGACGCGCGGTGAACGGGCTGTAGCGGACATCGAACACGCCGGCGAGCGCGACGAGCACCTGCTCCCGGAGACGGTCGAGGGCCCGGACCGAAGCGCTGGCCGGCACGTGCACCGGAGGGACGGTCTGCAGGACCATGCCGGTGACGGCGTCCTCCACCGTGGCCCTCACCACCAGCGTGTCCATGGCGAGGTAGTAGCTCCCCGCCACCACGGTTCCCGCCCCGTTGCGCCGGGCCAGCTCGTAGGGATCGGTCGGCGCCCCGCCGGCGGAGCGTCCCTGCACGTAAATCGCGCCGACGTCCACCACGTCCACCAGCTCGCTCTGCATCAGTCCCCGGGTGACCCAGTCGGCGGCCATGCTGCCGAGGGGTTCCAGGGTGGGATCGCCGGTCCGGTTGACGAAGACCGCGACGGCGACCCGGGTGCGTTCGGCGCGAGGCCCCTGCCACGGGCGTGTGGCGAGCAGGGCCACGCCCCCCGCCACGACGACCGTCGCGGCGAGCAACCACCAGCGTTTTAAAGGAGTAACAGCCGGTACCGGCACGGTTGAAGACTGGCTTCGCCGGGGGTCCGGGTCCAGGGCTGCCAAACCGGGAGCGTACGATTACATTCACGCCTCCCGCACACGGGGCGTAGCGCAGCCCGGTTAGCGCGCCTGCTTCGGGAGCAGGAGGTCCCCGGTTCAAATCCGGGCGCCCCGATGAATACCAATCGACCCCGCCAGTCTTCCAGCTGGCGGGGTCGTTTCATTGCGTGATGCGCTCCGACAGCTACTGTGCCGCCGCCTTCCCCGGCCCTCGCCCCTGGTCCAGCAGCTCGCGCAGCTGCGCGAGCAGGGCCTGCATCGAGAACGGCTTCTGCAGAAACGCGGTGCTCGCCCCGACTCTCCCCTGCGACATCAAATCGGCCTCGGCCTGACCCGAGATGTACAGGACGCGCAGGCCGGGACGATCCGCGAGCAGCAGCCGCGCAAGCTGCGGACCCGTCACGCCGAGCAGCCCGATGTCGGTGAGGAGCACGTGGATCGGCGCGCGATGGTCGCCGGCGCGCTCGATCGCCTCCATCGGTGTCGCGGCCGCGAGCACCAGGTAGCCTTCCCGCTCCAGGATCCGCACGATGGCGGTCCGGATGTTCGCGTCATCCTCCACGAACATGATCGTTTCGGGGCCATGGGTCATGAGGCGTCCTCCGGGTCGGTCTCCGACGGACGCTGCCGCGCCTCGCCGAGGAGCTCGATGAGCTGGCGTAACCGCTGGTCTCCCATGTGGCCTAGCTGATGCTGGTGAACTCCGCGAACGACGTCCTCCAGCGACCGGAGGAGGTCCAGACCCTGGCTGGTGACCCGGGCCCGCACGTGGCGGCGGTCTTCCGCGCTTCGCTCCCGCGTGACGTGCCCCATCTCCGCCAGCCGGTCGAGCAGCCGGGTGACGTCGGGCACCGGCGAGACCATGCGGTCGCGGACCTCGCTCCGGCAGAGTCCTCCCGGCTCGGAGCCCCGGAGAATACGCAGCGCGTTGTATTGGGTGGGGGTAATGCCGAAGGGCTTGAGCGCTTCCGCGGTGTGGTGCTCGAGCACGGCGGCGGTCCGGGCGATGCTCAGCATCGCCTCGTGCTCCGCGCTGGTGAACGGCTTGCGCTGCTTCAGCTCGGTACGAAGGTCCGCCGGCATGAAGGGATCTTACTAGGCCGCCAGCAACCGCTCCAGTCCGGCCCGAAGCTCGTCGTAGCCTTCGACGATCGTGGCGTAGACCTCGTCGGCCCCCGCCAGGTTGCCGTCCACGCCCATTTTCTCCAGCCTGAACGCGGCCTGCACCGCGTCGTCCGCGCCGAAGTTGGCCAGTGACCCGCGCAGCCGGTGCGCCAGCTGGGACACGGATGCGGGGTCTCCCTGCGCCACCGCCGCCTGTATCTCCGTGATCAGGGGCGGCGTGCACTCGAGGAACACGCCGGCGACGACACGCAGCAGGTCGAGGTCCCCGTCGAAGCGCTCGTGCAGCACCCGCGCCTCGAAGGCGCCGTTCGGCCGGGCCGTGACCACCGGAGCGGCGTCACCGTCGGCCGCGGGGACGAGGCGGTCGATGATCTCCAGCAGGTCCCGCACCTTCACCGGCTTGGTGATGTAGTCGTCCATGCCCGCGGCGAGGCAGCTCTCGCGGTCGCCGGCCATGGCCCGGGCCGTCAGCGCCACGATCGGCAGGTGGCCGCCGTGGATCTGCTCCCGCTGGCGGATGTTCCCGGTCGCCTCGAAGCCGCCCATCTCGGGCATGTGCACGTCCATCAGCGCGAGGTCGAAGGTCTCCCGCTCGACCGCTTCCACGGCCTCGCGCCCATTGTTGGCCACGTGCACGCTGTGGCCCCGTTTGGTGAGGATTCCCAGCGCCAGCTTCTGGTTGACCGGGTTGTCCTCCGCCAGCAGGACGCGCAGCCGGCGGCCGTCGGCGATCGGCTGCGGGACCGGCGCCGGCGCGGCCGGCATGCTCAGCGTGTGGCCGAGGGCCACCATGATCGCGTCGAGCAGCTCCGATTGCCGCAGCGGCTTCGTGATGTGCGAGCCCATGCCCAGCTCGCGGCAGCGGGCCAGGTCGTTCTGGTGACCGGACGAGGTGAGCATCATCAGCGTCGCGCCGGCCAGCGAGGGGTTCTTCCGGATCCGGTCGGCCACCGCGAACCCGTCCATGTGCGGCATGTGCGCGTCGAGGATCACCAGCGGGTACCGGTCGCCCTCCTGCGCGGCGCTTTCCATCATCATGAGGGCCGTCCGGCCGCTGTCGGCCGTGTGGGCCGACATCCGCCAGGCGGACAGCATCTCCCGGATGATCCGGCGGTTGGTCGCGTTGTCGTCCACCACCAGGACCCGGAGCCCCTCCAGGTCGGCGGCCACCGGGTATTCCGCGGTAGCGCTGGTGGTCAGCGCGAAGCGGGCCGTGAACCGGAAGGTGCTTCCCCGGCCCACCGCGCTCTCCACTTCGATCCGGCCTCCCATCATCTCGGCGAGCTGAGCGGAGATCGCGAGCCCGAGGCCGGTGCCGCCGTAGTTGCGGGTGGTGGAGCCGTCCGCCTGGGCGAAGGCCGCGAAGATGTGCTGCTGCTGCTCCGGCGCGATGCCGATGCCGGTGTCGGTGACCGAGAAGCGGATCGCGACCTGGTCCCCGTCCTGGTGCTCCCCGCGCACGTCCACCACCACCTCGCCCACGGAGGTGAACTTGATGGCGTTGCCGACCAGGTTGACCAGCACCTGCCGGAGACGCCCCTGGTCGCCGACCAGCGCGTCGGGGACCGCGGGATCGATGTGGCAGGCGAGCTCGAGCCCCTTGTTGTGCGCCCGGAGCGCCAGCGTGCTCAGCGTGCCCTCGAGGCACTCGCTGAGCCGGAACGGCGCCGGGTCCAGCGACATCATGCCCGCCTCGATCTTGGAGAAGTCGAGGATGTCGTTGATGATCGTCAGCAGCGAGTCGGCCGACGCCGAGGCGATCGACAGGAACTCGCGCTGCTCCGGCTCGAGCTCGGTGTCCAGCGCGAGCTCGAGCATGCCGAGGACGCCGTTCATCGGCGTCCGGATCTCGTGGCTCATGTTGGCCAGGAACTCGCTCTTGGAACGGTTGGCCGCCTCGGCCTGCTCCTTGGCGCCGAGCAGATCCTCCTTCGCCTGGGAGAGCTCCGCCGTCCGCGCGATGACGCGGTCCTCGAGGTGCCGGTTCATCCCGGCCAGCTCCTGCTGGCTGGCGGAGAGGTGGTCCACCATGACGTTGAAGGCGCGGGCGAGCTGGCCGACTTCGCGGGGGCCCTCGATGACCGCGCGCTGGGTCATGTCGCCGTTGGCGATGCGCTCGGCGGTCTGCGCGATGGTGGTGAGCGGGCGGGTCGCCATCGTGCTGAGACCGATCACCACGAGCGCGCCACCGAGGAAGACGGCGAGGCTCACCAGTGCGGTCGCTTTGCGCGACGCCGCCACGACCGCCTCCACCTCTTCCAGCGACAGGCCGAGATAGAGCGTCCCCAGCAGCGAGCCTTCCTGGCTGCTGATGGGAGAGGCCACCCGGTAGTAGCCGCCCGATGCCTCACCCTCGTAGTGCGCCCGGCCTTCGCGGATCAGCTCTTCCACCGACAGCGGCGTCTGATTCACCGCGTCCACGATGCGCCCGGCGCGGTCCACGGCCACGAGGTAGGCCAGGTCGCGGTTCCGGAGCGCGCCCTGGAAGCCCTCCTGCACGGCCTCGCTGTCCCCGAACACCAGCGCGGGACTGATGCTGAACGCCGTCATGGCGCCGATGCTGTGCGCCTTGGCGCCGACGGCGTCGAGCGCCTGCTGTTCCAGGCGTGCGGGGAAGTAGACGAAGATGAACGCCGCGATGCTGCCCGCGAGCAGGCTCACCATGATGGCGAGACGGGTCTGCAGCCTCATCGGCCACCCCCGATCGACCCGTCGCCGACCACCCGCGCCAGCTTGAGCAGGTGGGCCGCGAGGTCGGCGCCTTCGGCGCGGGAGGCGGCGAGATTGATCACGATCTCGGGGTGCTCACGCTTGAGATCCACGCCGATCGCCATGCCGGTCTCGACGTACCGCGGGACACCGGTGAAGGTGGTGATCTGGGCGGCACGGGTCACCGCCGTCACGTCCTCGACGTGCACCGCCCGGAGCGGGCTCACGTAGAGCACGCGAACGCCCAGCCGCTTGACCACCGAGTCGAGGGCGGAGATGGCATCGAGATCGATCGCGACGCAGGTCCGCTCCAGCGACTCCAGCGCCCCGAACGCGGCCGGCGGAAGCTGTTCCAGCGCGCGACACACCTCGGCCGCCACGTTGGCGGAGGTCCGGTAGCGGCTCTGGTAGAGCACGCCGATCGTCAGCCGGCCGCCGGCGCGCTCCACGAACTTCCGGTCGAAGTTCAGGATCTTGGCCAGGATCGGGATCTGTACCGATACCGGCACCGCCACCTCCTGCGCCGCGGACGAGCGCGCGGCGAAGGCGGTGAGGCCCAGGGCAAGCAATCCGGCCCGGAGGCCGGCCAGCGGGCGAGCGGTCATCTAGAACCGGTACCGCAGCTCGGCCGACAGGTTGCGGCCGTCCTGGACGATCGCCGCCTGACGGTGCTCCACGCCGCCCGGCGTGGCGAAGGACGCATCGAACACGTTGTTGAGACGGAGCGAGAGCGAGAGCCGCTGGAGCATGCCGTGCACGTTTGCCTGACGCGCGGGCACCGAGACGTGGACGTCGGTGACGAACGCGTCGTCGGTCTCCGTGCCGGCGAGCGTGAGGCGGCCCGACTCGTAGCGCGAGTCCAGGCCCAGGCCGAGGCTCGCGGCCACGTCGAAGGCGGCTCCGCTCTTGAGCATGTGGTCGGGCGAGTTGGTGAGCCGGCGGCCGGCGTCGCGGTCGACCGCGTCCTGATAGGAGTAGCTCAGGTAGCCGGTGACGGTGGCGCCCATCTGCCCCTGCATCTCCAGCTCGAAGCCGTCGGCCCGCGCGTCACCCACGTTACGGTACTGATAGAGCGAATCCACCGGGTCCACGGTCAGGTCGATCAGTCCCTTCATGTCGTAGTGGAACAGCGAGGCGGTACCCAGCAGTCCGGGCGCCAGCCGCTGCTGCCACACCGCCTCCATGGTCGTGGCACGCTCGGGCTGCAACCCGGGATTCGCCTTGTACAACTGGCCGCCATCCATGACCTCGTACATGCTCGGCGCCCGGAAGGCGCTTCCGTACAGGAGCTTGAAGGTCGAGCCGGAAGCCGGGGCGAAGATCGCCGCCAGGCGGGGGCTGGTCGCGTCCCGGCTGGTGTGATAGGAGTCGTGCCGCAGGCCCGCGAGGAGCGAGATCGAGCGGGTGAGCTGATGCTCGTCCTGGACGTACGCGGACAGCACGGTGTTGGGGAGGTTCTGGTCCACGCCAGGCTGCCCGGCCACCGAGTAACGGGCCACCAGGTCGCGCCGGGCCTCGCCGCCGAAGGTCAGCCGGTTCGACGACGCGATGTCCCAGTGCAGCGCGGCCTCGGTGCCGATCACGTCGTTGCGGGCGACGTCGGGCCAGTTGAAACCCTCGGTGAGATAGTCCCCGCCGTACCGGAAGGTGTTCAGGTAGGTCCGCGCGCTGAGGAATCGGGCCGCGTCCAAGGCGCGGTCGAGCTTCAGCTCCACGAAGCCGTAGGCATCCCGGGTCTGGCTGGTGGCACCCGCGAAGTCGGTGTCGAACGCGCCGGTCGGGATCGCCTTGGTGCGCGAGGAATAGCGGCCGTGGAAGGTCAAGCCGTCCCCGGCGAGCGCGCCGCTGACGGACCAACGCCGCTCCCAGTCGGTGTTGTGGGCGACGCCGAAGTTGCTCTCGGGGGCGTCGTACTCGGGGTAGAAATGGTCCTGCCCGTCGGAACCGTCCCAGGTGCCCTCGAAGCTGAGGCCCAGGCCGGAACGGGGCGCGCCACGGTAGCCGAGCGAGCCGCCGCGCGCGCCGTAGCTCCCTGCGCGCACCGCGCCGCGGACGCCCGGCTGCACATCGGCGCCCTTGGTCACCAGGTTCACCACCGCGAAGATGGCCCCCGTGCCGTAGAGCGCGGAGCCGGGGCCGCGGACGATCTCGATCTGCTCGAGGCTGCTCATCGCGACGCCGAGATCGGTACCCACCGGCGCGCCGCCGAAGTTGCCCTCGTTGACCGCATTCCCGTCCAACAGGATGAGTATGCGGTTGTTGTAATCGCTGGGACGGCTGAACCCGCGGGCGCCGAGGAAGGCGTAGTTGCGGTCGTAGCTGACGTAGAAGCCCCGGGTCGCGGCCAGCGCCTGGCCAAGCGTCTGATACCCGTGGCGCTGAATGTCTTCGGCGGTGATGATGGTGACCGAGCTGGCCGCCTCGCTGCTGGTCTGCTCGTACTTGGCCGCGGCGCTGATCTTGGTGTTGAGCAGCGAGTCGAGGCCCAGCACCAGCGGGTCGGAAACTCCCTGGGCCGAGCCGGGCGTGACGGCCGCTCCGAGCAGGAGGCCGGTGAGACACAGCGTGGAAGTCCTGACCATGCGCAAACCCGGGGTTAGGGGATGGAGCTGTCCGGGTCAATTATCGGCGAAAAAGCGGGTGGGCTTGAGGCGGGGCCGGTCCGTCGCGGGGCCGCAGGGAGGGCGCCGACGGACGCTATTGTAAGTGGCTATCTCCTATTGGGTTACGGGGTGCTCTGCCAAAGGTGCAGAACTGCGTAGCTCCGCCACGGACGCCAGGCCTGGGACAGCGCCTCCGCCTCGGGGGGCCTTACCCAGCCCAATCGGTTCAGCAGGGCGACATCCCCGCGGGGGAAGGCATCGGGCCACCGGAGGGCG
Source organism: uncultured Gemmatimonadales bacterium (assembly GCA_963720365.1). Taxonomy (GTDB): domain Bacteria; phylum Gemmatimonadota; class Gemmatimonadetes; order Gemmatimonadales; family GWC2-71-9; genus CAVVWJ01. Next base: position 335,090 of record CAVRFK010000010.1, read on the forward strand.
CGCATGGCGATGTACTGGGCAGTCCAGGGGCCGATCCCGGGTAGCGTGACGAGCCGGGCAATGGTCTCGGCCGGATCGGCTCCCGGCTCGAGGGCCAGGCCCCCGGTCGCGACGGCCTGCGCCAGAGCGATGATGCTGCGGGCCCGGGCCTGGATGATGCCGACCGACGCCACCTCGTCCACCGTGGCCGCGGCGAGGCGGTCGGGGGTCGGAGACAGATGGGTGAGTCCGGGGAACGGCGTGGTGATCGACTCACCGAACGCGGCCGCGAATCGGCCCGCGATCGTCGTGGCGGCCCGAACCGTGACCTGCTGACCGAGGATCGCGCGGACGCCGAGCTCGAAGCCGTCGAACGCACCGGGCACGCGGAGGCCGGGGCTCCGGGCCACGGATGGGGCCAGGCGTTCGTCTCGGCTCAGGCATTCGGCAATGATGTCGGGGCGGGCATCGAGGTCGAACAGAGCCCGGAGCCGGGGCAGCAACGCGGCCGCGACCGGCATGAGCGTGCGGTCCGGATCGACCAGCACCGCGTCGCGGTCCGGTGCAAGTCGGACTCGCACCGAACCCACCGCGTTGCCCAGGCGGACGGTGCGGGCGTAGCTGTTCTCGTCTACCTGCTCAACGCCCTTGAGCAGCCGGGCGTTCAGGAAACGGAGGATGCCCGGCCAATCGAAGGGTGGGTGATACGGGAGGTGGAGCTCCGGAGAGGCAGGCGGCATGGAGCAAGTTAGGTTCGTTGCGGCGTCAGGGGACTACCAGCAGGCGGCACCGGCATTAGACTTCCGATTCCGAAAATCGAGGGTCCGTAGCTCAGTTGGATAGAGCGCTTGCCTCCGGAGCAAGAGGTCGCGCGTTCGAGTCGCGCCGGGCCCATTCAGGAACTGCTTCCCCCGACTCACGTTGCGTGAGGTCGGGGGTTTCTGTTTGCAAGGTCAGCCCTTCATTGGGTCAGAGGGGTCAGGGGCGGAACTGTTCACCCCCGCCGATGGTGACCACCTCGAAGACCACCGGAACGTCGGGCAGTCGCGCCACCCGTGTCGTTCGAAACGGCCACGGGCCCGGCTCCGCTGGCGAGGGCCCGGGGTACTGGATCTCAACGTCATCCGGCTGGATATCGGCCGCCATCTCGAACCCTTGGCCGGTTTTCTCGGCGCGGCTGCTCCAGAAAAATATCTCTCGCTCCACGAGGCGCTGGTCCCTCCGCTTGGCGAAGACGGGACCGTCGAGCACGAGGCGCAACCGGGCGTCCGACGGCCAGCCCTCCGCGCGGAGTGGACTCACGAACACGGGTACCTCTCGGACGCGGCGACCCGTGGCCATGGCCACGCGCTGGACCGCGTGCTCCACCGCCTCGTAGGGGTCCCCCGCACGAGCAGCCGGCAAGCCGTGCCCGACAAACCATTCACCACCGACCGGTGGCAGGATGATCTGCTCATCTTGGATAGCGAGATCGGTAGACAGGGCGGACACCGCGACGACCACTTGCGGCGCCGGCGATGTACCGCAGAGGAAGACGATCCACCACGGGCCGTATGCGCGCTGCACAGCAGCGGCGAGGGGGTCGGCGACCACGGCAGGATCCCAGGAGCCGAACGCACTCACTGCGTACCGAGGCGTGCCGCAGACGCGCAGAGCTGCGAGGTTGATGGGGCGACCGCGGTGCTTCTCCCATTGTTGGCGGAACCCGGGCCCCCACTGCCGCACAAAGAGCACGGCCAACCGCTCAGCGAGCGGGCGGTCGATTTCGGTCGAATCCCCCGCGGGCGGGCCCGCGAGCTGGAAGTGCCCGGTAACGTCCAATGCGGCGGCCGCACTGCCAGTTACGTAGGGTCGCATGGCTTCGTTCGTCACCGGAGGGCGGTTCGGACCAGCCCCCTCCTTACTGCAGCCAGCTAATGCTCCGGCTACGACCAAGACTAGGGCGCGGGCCCAGCCGGGCTTGCTAAGAGAACCTTGCCATTCCGGGCGACCTGCCGGAGACCGTGGCGTCATGGACCCTCCTCAGGAGGGGTGGTACTACCCAATCCTCCGGTTCTGCAGCGATACGAGCTTCGAGGGCGTATCTAGCCGACCCGCCGCCATTCGGTAAAATCCACCGGTACCCCCGGGCGCCGCACGGGTCCGGGCACCAGGACTCAGAACGGAGCGCGTCCCGATGACCGACCCCAGCCCCACCCTCTCGTGCACCCGATGCGGCGCCCCGATCGAGGAAGATCCCCGTCGGGACAACACCGGACGCCCATTCCATCCCCAATGCTTCGGGCCCGCACGCCGTGTCAGGGTTACGGGCATCGACATCCCGTTCAGCGATCTCGTCGTGTTCTTCATCAAGTTGGCACTGGCCGGTATTCCGGCGGCTCTCGTCATCGGTCTCGTCTGGTTCTTCATCGCCGCCGCGTGCTGGCCAGGTCTCAGTCCGTTGACTCCGTAAAGCTCGGGATCGCACTCCTACCATCTGTCGCAGAACGGCCCTACCAAGTCGCAATACGGTCCTTGCCGTCCTCCGTACCAGCCCCGACCGTGCAGGCTCTCAGCATGCATCGGGCACGCCGGTCGGCGTGCCCACCACGAGTCGACCGAAGGCCACACGGCCTGGGGGCGGACCCATGTCTCTCCGACAAGTCGAGCTCTTCCTCATCGCACTGGCCTCGAGCGGGTGCGGCCTGCAGATCACCGCGCGAAACAACATGGAGCCGCTCGTCACGGCCCTGGTGCAAGCCGGAACAACGAGCTCTGATAAAACCCTCCAGCTCATGTTACCCGCGTACGTGCAGACGGTGGACAGCCTTCGCATCCTCAACATCGAGACGACGGTCGAGCAGCGGCGCAAGCGCGACGTGCTCCAGGGACTGTCGATGGGATTCAGCGCGCTCTCGCTGGGTATCGCGTCGACGGAGATCGAGGACGGGGTCAAGGCCTCGATCACCGGAGCCCTCGCGGCCCTGGGCGGTCTCTTTACGGGACTCAATGCCAAGTTCCGGCACGAAGAGGATGCCGCCGTCAGCGAAGTGTGCACCAAGCTCGCCGAGAGCGAGCTGCTGACCATGGCGGTCGCGCTGCCCCCGACGGGGGATTCGCTCAAGGGTCGGATGACGACCTTCGACAAGACCTGGAAGGAAGCCGGCTGCGGGGGCGCCCAGGTGCGCAAAGGAAAGAAGCAGGGATCGGAGAACAAGCAGGCCCAGCAGAAGAAGTAGGCAGGGGTTGCGGCGTGCGCGCCAAAAGGGTAAACTAAATACGTCTTTTGGCGCATGGAGCCCGCGTGAGCGCAGCCCAGGTCGCCGCCCTGCTCGGCGGCCAGCCGGTCCTGAAGCGGAAGGTCACCTCGGAGCTGGAGCTGGCGGAGCTGGTCCGGGCCGGCCTTCCAGCGTCCGCCCTCGAGCACGTGCTGGGGGTCCTCGCCGCGGTGGAATCCCAGGCCGCCATCTATCGCGTGGTGGGGCGCGCGCGCACCCTCCAGCGCAAGCGCGCCACCCGCGCCGCGCTCTCGCTGGACGAGTCCGACCGCCTGGCTCGGCTCGCCCGAGTGGTCGCGCGCGCGGACTCGGCACTCGGCGCGCCGGACAAGGCGCGGCGGTGGCTGGTGACGCCCAACCGCGCCCTGGGCAGCTCCACGCCGCTCAGCCTGCTCGACAGCGACGCCGGCACGCTGGCGGTCGAGGGCGTGCTCGGACGCATCGAGCACGGCGTCTTCAGCTGATCGGCTGATCGTGCTGGTGTTTCGCATCTGCCGCGCGGCTCATGCGGCGCTGGATGGCGAGGGCGGGCGGCTCTATGGCGGCCGATGGAATCGCCCCGGCCGCCCCACGCTGTACACGTCCACCAGCCGCGCGCTCGCCGCGCTCGAGTACCTGGTCCATGCCGATCCCGCGATGGTACCCGACGATCTCGTGCTGCTGACGATCGACCTCCCCGACGAGGTGCCGAGGGAGCGCGTGGAGGCGGCATCCCTCCCCAGGGGGTGGAACCGCGTGGCCACCCATCCCGGCTGCCAGGACCTTGGCGATCGCTGGCTGGCAGCCATGACGTCGGCGTCGCTCGACGTGCCGTCAGCGCCGATTCCCGAGGAGCGGAACATCATCGTGAACCCGCGGCACGCCGCGAGCGGGGAGCTCGTCGAGAAGGCACGCCGAGCGTTTGCTTTCGATCCGCGATTGCTATAGCGTTTCCGGCATACCCGCCGGACCAAGTCCTCCTTCCAGGAGGCTCGCATGAACGGCAAGACCCCGCTCTACCTCTCCGCACTGCTCTTCGCGATCCTCGCGGCCACGATGCTGCTGGTTCAGCCCTATTCCTTTCGGTGGGCGGACTCCTCCAGCAGCTCGGCATACTCCGCCCCCATGCGGAAGTATTTCGGAGCCGCTTATCGAGAAGAGTCCCTCGCTCCCCCGAGGCTGTCTCTGTCTGGAATTCCGGCGCGGTGGGACTCGGCTATGGCGAGGCGGGATTCGGCACGATGAACTTGCGTGATGCACGGGCTGACTGCGGGATTCCCCTACCCCACCGCATCGCTCCGGCGCCGCGTGGGATGCAACGCATTGCGCACCTGAAGCAGCAGGGTCTCCGTCGCGAACGGCTTCTGTAGGAACGCCGCGTCACTCGGGCCGTGGGTCCGCGGCAGCTCCTCCTCGCTGTACCCCGACATGAATACCACCTGCAGGCTCGGCCGGAAGCCCCGGAGCACGTCCGCCAGCTCCCGCCCGGTCGTCCCCGGCAGCGAGAAGTCGATCAGCAGCAGGTGAATATGGACCTGATGGTCCGTCGCCTGGCGGACCGCCTCGTCCGAATCGGCCGCGGCCAGGACCTGATACCCCGCCCATTGGAGCAGCCGGCGAATGCCACTGCGAACCGCGGCGTCATCCTCGACGACGAGAATGGTCTCGGTCCCCCGATAGGTCTCCGCGAGCGTGCCGGGTTGCATACCTCCGATTTACATCAGAAAGCGTGCCGCCAAGTCACTGCCCCGGCAGAATTTGCCGCCCTTCCCAACGTTCTCGCTCCCGGAGGTGTCTTGAGGCGAATGGCGGCGCCGGCCGCCCTGGATCACTTCCGATCGCGAGGTCGCTCGTGCAATGTCATAAGATGCCTCGCACCGTCACCACTTTTCTCGCTGCGATCGTCGGCTGCCACGCTGCTCGCCGCATGCGCCTCTCGCCCTGCGGCGACGCCCGGCGCCCTCGCCCGCTACGATCTCTCGCGGCCCGCCGACGCGCAGGTCCGCCTGCCCGCCGAGCTCCACGAGGTCTCCGGACTCGCCGTGACGCCCGATGGACGACTCTTCGCGCATGGGGATGAAGAAGGGCGTGTCTACCAGGTCGACCCGGCCACCGGAAAAGTCCTCAAGAGCTTCGGCCTGCAACCCGGCGCGAGCGAGGTGGACCTGGGGAAGAAGTCGAAGGACGGCCGCGTTACCGGCGACTTCGAGGACATCGCGATCGCCGGGGACCGCTTCTTCCTGGTGACGAGCAACGGAGTGCTGCTCGAGTTCAAGGAGGGTGAGGACGGCGGCCAGGTGCCGTTCACGGCCCACGCGACCGCGCTCGCCGACGCCTGCGAGGTGGAAGGCCTGGCCCACGACGCGGCCGCCAACGCGCTGCTCCTGCTCTGTAAGGAAATGAAGGACAAATCACAGCGCGATCGTGTCGAGCTGTTCGCCTGGTCGCTGGCCGACGGCCGCCTCGCTCCCGCGCCGAAGGCCGCGATCGCGTTCTCCACGCTGGCGCAGGTCACCGGCGGCCGGGCCTTCAACGCCTCCGCCCTCACGCGGATCCCGGGCAGCGAGTCGCTCGCTATCGTCGCCGGGCCCCAGCGACTCTTCGCGGAGATCGCCGCGGACGGCAAACCGGTCGCCGGCGGCACGTTCGCCTCGGGCGAGCTGGTCCAGCCGGAAGGCATCGCGTTCCTTCCGGACGGCACGTTGTTGATCAGCAGTGAAGGCGGAAAGGGCGTGGCGACGATCGCCGCCTACCGCCCGAGGTAGGTCAGGATGCCGGCGGGAAGACGTTCTCCGCCGGCGTCAGGGCCGCCCGGTGGGTCCGCACGGCCTCCAGCATGAACTCGTCCAGGCCTTCCCCGGCATGGGCGTCCAGATGCTCCAGCAATGCCCGCCGCATCCGGGGATCCCAGGACCGCCGCACGTGCGTCGCGGCGGTCTTGAGCGCTTCGTCCCGGTTGGGATACGCCTGGTAGAACTGGCCGATCTGGTTGGCCATCGTCAGCAGGTGCTCGACGTTCATGCCCGCCGTCGCGCGTCGAGCAAGGCGAGCTGCTCCTCGGTGAACTCCTTGAACCGCGACTGCCACTCCGAGGAGTGGAACACCGGCGTCACCTGCACCGCCGTCACCTTGTACTCCGGGCAGTTGGTGGCCCAGTCGGAGTTCTCGGTGGTGATGACGTTGGCCCCCGACTCCGGGTGGTGGAACGTGGTGTAGACCACGCCCGGCTGCACCCGCTCGGTGATCCGGGCGCGGAGCGTCGTCTCGCCCGCGCGGCTCACCACGCCGACCCAATCGCCCTCGTTGATTCCCCGCTCTTCCGCGTCGTGCGGATGGATCTCCAGCCGGTCCTCGTCGTGCCACTCGACGTTGGAGGTCCGCCGGGTCTGCGCCCCCACGTTGTACTGCGAGAGGATGCGGCCGGTGGTCAGGATCAGCGGGTACTTCCGGTTGACCTTCTCTTCCGTCGGCACGTACTCGGTGAGCAGGAACTTCCCCTTGCCGCGGACGAACGTCTCGCGGTGCATGACCGGCGTCCCCTCGGGCGCCTGGTCGTTGCAGGGCCATTGCACGCTGCCCAGCCGGTCGATCTTCTCGTAGGTCACGCCGGTGAAGGTCGGCGTGAGCATGGCGATCTCGTCCATGATCTGGGACGGATGCGTGTAGGTCATCGGGTAGCCGAGCGCGTTGCTCAGCGCCACCGTGATCTCCCAGTCCTCCTTGCCGCCCAGCGGCTCCATCACCTTCCGCACCCGCGAGATCCGCCGCTCGGCGTTGGTGAAGGTGCCGTCCTTCTCCAGGAACGAGCTGCCCGGGAAGAAGACGTGGGCGAACTTCGCGGTCTCGTTCAGGAACAGGTCCTGGACCACGATGCACTCCATCGCCGTGAGCGCCGCGGTGACGTGCTGGGTGTTGGGATCGGACTGCGCGATGTCCTCGCCCTCGAGATACAGGCCCTTGAAGGTCCCGCTGATCGAGGCGTCGAACATGTTGGGGATCCGGAGACCCGGCTCGGGATCGAGCGCCACGTTGTAGGCCGACTCGAACAGCGCGCGGGTGGGATCGTCCAGCACGTGCCGGTAGCCCGGGTACTCATGGGGGAACGACCCCATGTCGCAGGAGCCCTGCACGTTGTTCTGGCCCCGGAGCGGGTTCACGCCCACGCCCTCGCGTCCGAGGTTGCCGGTGGCCATGGCGAGGTTGGCGATGCCGATGACCGCGGTCGAGCCCTGGCTGTGCTCGGTGACGCCGAGGCCGTAGTAGATGGCCGCGTTGCCGCCGGTCGCGTAGAGCCGTGCCGCCGCGCGCACCTCGGCGGCCGGCACGCCGGTGACCTCCTCGGTCGCTTCCGGCGAGTGCTCCGGCCGGGCGACGAACTCCTTCCACAGCTCGTAGCTGTCCACTTCGCAGCGGGCCAGGGCGAATTCGTCGTTCGCCAGCCCCTCGGTCACCACCACGTGGGCCAGTGCGGTCAGGATCGCGACGTTGGTGCCCGGGCGGAGCTTCAGATGGTACTGGGCCTCGACGTGCGGCGTGCGTACCAGATCGATCCGGCGCGGATCCACCACGATGAGCTTGGCGCCCTCGCGGAGCCGGCGCTTCATGAACGACGCGAAGACCGGGTGGCCGTCGGTGGGATTGGCGCCGATGACCATCACGACGTCGGTCTCGCGGATGGAGTCGAAGTCCTGGGTGCCCGCCGACTCGCCCAGCGTCTGCTTGAGCCCGAAGCCCGTCGGTGAGTGACAGACCCGCGCGCAGGTGTCGATGTTGTTGTTGCGGAACGCCGCGCGCACCACCTTCTGCATGAGGTAGGTCTCTTCGTTGGTGCAGCGCGACGAGGAGATGGCGCCGACCGCTCCCCGCCCGTACTCCTTCTGAATCCGCTTGAACTCCGAGGCCGCGTAGTTGATCGCCTCGTCCCAGGTCACCTCGGTCCACGGATCGGTGATCTTCTTCCGGATCATCGGCTTGGTGATCCGGTCCTTGTGCGTCGCGTAGCCCCAGGCGAAGCGGCCCTTCACGCAGGAGTGGCCGTGATTGGCGTGGCCGTCCTTATGGGGCGTCATGCGGACCACCTGCGAGCCCTTCACCTCGGCCTCGAAGGAGCAGCCCACCCCGCAGTACGCGCAGGTCGTGATGACGCTCCGGTCGGGCGTGCCGTGCTCGATCACGCTGTTGTCCATCAGCGTGGCCGTCGGGCACGCCTGGACGCAGGCGCCGCAGGAGACGCACTCGGACTCCATGAACGGTCCGTTCTGCCCCGCGGAGACCACCGAATCGAACCCGCGTCCGTCGATCGTGAGCGCGAAGGTGCCCTGGATCTCCTCGCAGGCGCGCACGCAGCGGGAGCAGACGATGCACTTGCTCGGATCGAACGTGAAGTAGGGGTTGGACGTGTCTTTTTCCGAGGAGAGATGGTTCTTGCCGTCGAAGCCGTAGCGCACTTCGCGCAGGCCGACGGCGCCGGCCATGTCCTGCAGCTCGCAGTCGCCGTTGGCCGAACAGGTGAGGCAGTCGAGCGGGTGGTCGGAGATGTAGAGCTCCATCACGCCGCGCCGCAGGTCCGCCAGCCTGGGCGACTGGGTCCGGACCTTCATCCCGTTCTCGGCCGGCGTGGTACACGACGCCGGATACCCTTTGCGCCCCTCGACCTCGACCAGGCAGAGCCGGCAGGAGCCGAACGCCTCCAGGCTGTCGGTGGCGCAGAGCTTGGGGATGGTCGTGCCCAGCTCCGCGGCGGCCCGCAACAGCGAGGTGCCTTCCGGCACGGACACGGGCACGCCGTCGATCGTCAGAGTCACCGTGCGCGTGGACAGCCGCGCGGGCGTGCCGTAGTCGATGTCGTGAATGGCGGTCATGATCGAATCCTCATCATCGACCCGCCGCGGCGAGCGCCGCCGTCGGCAGACCGAAGTCCTCGGGAAAATGCTGTATGGCGCTCAGCACCGGGAACGGGGCCATTCCGCCCAGCGCGCAGAGCGAGCCGGCTACCATGGTGTCGCACAGGTCCTTGAGCAGCACGACACTCTCCTCCGCGGCCGCCGGATCCTTGCTCTGGCGGGCGGCGAGCACGCGGTCCATCACCTCGACGCCGCGGGTGGAGCCGATGCGGCACGGCGTGCACTTGCCGCACGATTCGATCGCGCAGAACTCCATCGCGTAGCGCGCCATCGCGGCCATGTCCACGGTGTCGTCGAAGGCGACGATGCCGCCGTGGCCCACCATGGCGTTCTTGGCGGCGAAGGCCTCGTAGTCGAGCGGCAGGTCGAACTGGGACTCGGGGATGAAGGCGCCGAGAGGGCCGCCCACCTGCACCGCCCGGATCGGCCGGCCGCTGTGGCTGCCGCCTCCATAATCATACAACAGCTCGCGGAGGCTGACGCCGAACGCCTTTTCGACCAGGCCCCCGTGCTTGATGTTGCCGGCGAGCTGGATCGGCAGGGTACCGCGCGAGCGTCCCATGCCGTACTCGCGGTAGAAATCGGCGCCGCGGTCCAGCACGATGGGGACCGACGCGAAGGAGATGACGTTGTTGATGGCCGTCGGCTTGCCGAAGAGTCCGGCAATAGCGGGCAGCGGCGGCTTGAAGCGCACCATCCCGCGCTTGCCCTCGAGGCTCTCCAGCATCGCGGTCTCTTCGCCGCAGATGTAGGCCCCGGCACCGACCCGAACTTCCAGCTCGAAGGCCTTCCCCGACCCGCCCACCGAGCGCCCGAGCCAGCCCTCCGCCGTAGCGCCCTTGATGGCCTGATTCAGGGCCACGAGCGCGTCGGGATACTCGGAGCGGAGGTAGATGTACCCCCGGGTCGCACCGACCGCGATGCCCGCAATGGTCATGCCCTCGATGAGGACCAGCGGGTCGCCTTCCATGATCATGCGGTCGGAGAAGGTCCCGGAATCGCCCTCGTCCGCGTTGCAGACCACGTACTTCTGGTCTCCGGCGGCGCCCAGCACGGTCTTCCACTTGATGCCGGTGGGAAACGCCGCGCCGCCCCGGCCGCGAAGGCCCGACTGGACCACGGCCTCCACCACGTCGGCCGGCTGCATGGTGAGCGCGCGACGAAGGCCGCGATATCCGCCGTGAGCCTCGTAGTCGGCTACGGACACCGGATCGGTGATCCCGACCCGCTCGAAGGTGAGCCGCTCCTGCTTCGCCAGGTACGGGATCTCCTCCGGCTTGCCGAGGGAGAGGCGATGGGGCTTGCCCTGGAGAAATCCGGCGCCGAAGAGATCGGTGACGTCGGCCTCCGAGACCGGCCCATAGGCGACGCGGCCGCTCGGCAGCTCCACCTCGACGAACGGCTCCAGCCAGTAGAGTCCGCGCGAGCCGTTCCGCACCAGCTCGACCGGCAGGTTCCGGAGCGCGGCTTCGGCGGCGATCGCGCGCGCCACCGCTTCGGCGCCGACCGACAGCGCGCCCGAGTCGCGGGGCACGAAGACCCGGGTCACCGTGCCGCCCCCGCCGCGCTTGCGGAACCCTGCAAGGCTTCGAGCATCGTGCTCAGCCGTTGCTTCGAGATCCGCCCGTGCACGTGGTGGTCCACCATGATCGCCGGCGACAGCGCGCAGTTGCCGAGACAGTAGATCGGCTCGAGCGTGACCGAGCCGTCGGTCGTGGTCCCGTGCACCTCTACGCCGAGGCGTTCGCACGCGTGCGCCAGGAGCGCCTCCGCCCCCATCGCCTGGCACGACTCCGCGCGGCAGACATGGACCACGTGACGCCCGGCGGGCTCGGAGCGGAAATCGTGATAGAAGCTGATGACGCCATGCACTTCGGCTCGGCTGATGTTCAGTCCGTCGGCGATGGCGGGCACGGCGTCGGGCGGGATGTATCCGATTTCGTGCTGGATGGCATGGAGAATGGGCAGGAGACCACCGGGGACCGCGCGCAGCTCGGTCACGACTCGATTGACGACCGGCTCCCACGCGCGCGTATCAGCCACGATTCTGCTCCTGCACGGCCGGGTGTTCCGGCCCACCGTCGAGTTGATGCAATCCGAGCCGGCCGGCGACGAACCGGAGCACGGTCGGCGGATCGTTGAGATCGAGCCACGGCACGGAGCCCGTCTCCAAGGGGACGTCGCTCGCCACCGCAACCACATCGGGATCGTCGGGCCAGCACTGCGGCGGCCGGCCGTGGGACGGGCGATAGACTTCGATCTTGGGGTACCGCTCATGGCGGAACCCTTCCACCAGAATGGCATCCAGATCGCGAGAGTCCAGCAGCGCGGTCATCGCCGCCAGGGACGGCTCCTCCAGGGGATCCGCCTGCTCGCCCATCAGGGCCCAGCGATCCCGCGACGCGACCAGCACTTGGGGCGACCCGGCACTGCGCAGCCGGTGCGAGTCCTTCCGGGGGTCGCGATCGATGTCGAACCCGGCCTTGGCGTGCTTCAGCACCGCCACCCGGACGCCGCCGTCGGACAGGCTGGCCACGATGGTTTCGAGGAGGGTGGTCTTGCCGCTCCCGCTCGATCCCACGAAGCCCAGAAGAGGAAGGGTACGCGCCATATCCGTAAGGTCGCAGGCGACCCACCCCTGCGCCAATTCTGAACCAATATTGGCTGATAGATGGCGTCTATCAAGGTTCGGACTGCGATTCGCCATGGGCCTGAGGGAGTCTTATGATAAACCCCATGACCGACGCCGGCGGGCTCAAGCGCCTGGGCTATGGGGGGCCCCTGGTGGAGACCTCGACCGTCCGCTGGGACGAGGGGACCCGGACCGAGCAGGACGAGCGGATCGTGGAGGAGACGCCCGTCGCCATCGTCTACAACCGCATTCCGCACGTGGTCATGATGGCCACGCCCGCCGACCTGGAAGACTTCACCCTCGGCTTCAGCCTCACCGAAGAGTTGATTCAATCGCCGGAAGACCTGGAGCATGTGGACGTCCAGCGGTACAGCAAGGGCGTCGAGATCCATGCCACGGTCGCGGAGCGGTGTGCGGCCGTCATCGCCGAGCGGACCCGGCGGCTCACCGGCCGGACCGGGTGCGGCATCTGCGGCGCCGACAGCGTGGACGCGGTGCTCAAGCAGATCCACCCGGTGCCGCCGGGCCCAACGATTCCCACCGGTGCGATCCGGCGGGCGCTCGACGCGCTGGCCGCGAATCAGCCGCTGAACGCTGCCAGCGGCTCGGTGCACGCCGCGGCCTGGGTCGGGATCGACGGCACGCCGCGGTTTATCCGCGAGGACGTGGGCCGGCACAACGCGCTCGACAAGCTCGTCGGGGCGGCCGTGGCCGCGAAGGTGAAGCCGGGAGACGGCTTCGTGGTGGTGACGAGCCGCGCCAGCTTCGAGATGGTCCAGAAGGCGACCGTGCTCGGCGCGCCGCTGCTCGTGGCGATCTCGGGACCGACAGGGCTGGCGGTGCGGGTGGCTCGGGAATCTGGACTGACGCTCGTGGGGTTCGCGCGGGGCGGGCGGCTCACGGTGTACACGCACCCGGATCGGATCGTCGCAGGCTAACCTGCCAATCCTGAGCGAAGCGACGGATCTCTAACCCGGCAATCGTCGGAAATTCACCACGAAGGCACGAAGGGCACGGAGGGACTCCGAGCGCGTTCGGGGAGACGTCTCATTCCGCGTCGGGCGTAGCTCCGAGACGAATTTTTGGGGGGTGTGAGGAGCGACGCTACCGAAACCACAAAAAAAACTGATTGTAGCACGCCTGACGCGGAATGAAGCGATGTTTACTGGCCAAGGAGCCCTTCGTGCTCTCCGTGCCTTCGTGGTGAATCTTTTACGAACGCCGCACCAGTACGAACGCCGGCACCAGCCCCTTCGCTCCGCTCAGGCCGACACAATCATTGCCCCGCCGCCGCCGACCAATCCAACCCATCCACCAGCTCCAGCAGCACCGTCACCGCCGGCGTCAGCGGCTCCCGGTCCGGGACCACCAATCCGACCGTGTGCGCCGCGGCCGGCCCCTCCAGCGGTATGATCGCGATCCCGCCCGCCCCGGACAGCATCGGCAGGAATCCGTGCGGCAGCACGCTCGACCAGTAGCCCGACCGTACCAGCTGGCAGAGCGTGAACACGGAGTTCGTTTCCAGCGCCGGGTGCACGCCGGCGCCAGCCTCGGCGAAATGGGCGTTCAGGATCCGGCGGTTCTGCATGTCCGGCGTCAGGAGGCAGAGCGGCAGCGTGGCGGCCTCTCGCCAGCTCACCCGATTCCGCCCGGCGAGCGGCCCGCCGGCCGGCGTGATGAGGAGGTACTGCTCGCGGTAGAGCGGGATGGCCCGCACGTGCGACAGCGGCTCGTTGTCGAGGTAGGTGATCCCCGCCTCGAGCCGGAACTCGTCGATCCCCGCCTGGATGTCGATGGATGTGGTCGAGTACACCGTGAGCGTGATCCCGGGATAGCGGCGCGCGAGCGGCGACGCCAGGATCGGCACCGAGGGCAGCGCCGCGGGTACCACCCCGATCCGCAGCCGGCCGACCAGCGCCTCTCTGAGCCGGCTGGCCTCCTGCTCCAGGCTCTCCGCGTCCGCCGTGATCCGCCGCGCCCATGCCAGGACCCGCTCGCCCTCGGGCGTCAGTCCCTCGAAGCGCTGTCCCCGCTGCACGACCAAGCAGGCCGAGCTGCTCTTCCAGGTGCTTGATGCCGGCGGAGAGTGTGGGCTGGGTCACCTTGCAGGTGGCGGCCGCCTTGGCGAAGTGGCGCTCGCGCGCCAACGCGGTCAGATACTGCAGATGCTTGAGCAGCATGATCCGCAATCATACCGGCCGGCATCACAGCGAGCAACGCGGACGCGCCTATCTTGCGGATGGCGGAGCACGAAGCTTCGCTGGAACCGAGGATACGATCGTGGCTGAAGACGCGAACAACGGCCCGGGCTTCGTCCCGCCCGGCGTGGACACCATCTCCCTGCTGGCAGCGGGCTTCTTCCCGACGCACGCCCCCCGGCCCACCCACCCGCCGCACCCTCCCGCCACCCAGTCGGCCGTGGAGCGCTGCTGCGAGGCGACGGTGCATCCCGACATCGCCGCGGAGCAGGCGCAGACGCCGATCGAGGATCACCTCGCCGAGATTCGCTCGCCGTCGCGGACGGCGGCCGGCCTGCCCGCGATCGCCAGCACGTTCCGGGTCGCGCTGCCGAAGATGGGTGTCGGGAAGACGATGCGGGCCTTCCTCCAGGTCAATCAGAAGGACGGGTTCGACTGTCAGAGCTGCGCCTGGCCGGCCCCCGACGGCAAGCGGCACCGCTTCGAGTTCTGCGAGAACGGCGCGAAGGCGATCGCGGACGAAGGGATGAACCGGATCATCGGCGCCGACTTCTTCGCCGAATGGTCGGTCGAGGCCCTCGCCGCGCAGTCCGACCAGTGGCTCAACGCGCAGGGACGGCTGAGCGAGCCGCTGCTGCTCCGTGAGGGCTGCGCCCACTACGAGCCGATCTCGTGGGACGACGCGTTCGACCTGATCGGCCAGGAGCTGCGGGCGCTGCCGTCGCCGGACCACGCCGCGTTCTACACCTCGGGCCGCGCGAGCAACGAGGCCGCCTTCCTCTACCAGCTCTTCGTTCGCCAGTTCGGCACCAACAACCTCCCGGACTGCTCGAACATGTGCCACGAGTCGTCGGGAACGGCGTTGACGGAGAGCTACGGCATCGGCAAGGGGACGGTGACGCTGGAGGATTTCGAGCACACCGACCTGATCCTCATCGTCGGACAGAACCCCGGCACCAATCACCCGCGCATGCTGACGTCGCTGGAGCACGCCAAGCAGCATGGCGCCCGCATCATCGCCATCAATCCGCTGGCGGAGCCGGGCTTCCTCCGCTTCACCGATCCCAACCCCGATGAGTACGCTACCCCGATCCACTTCGCGGCGGGCCTCCTCGGACCGGGGAAGCCGCTGGCGGACCTTCATCTCCCGGTGCGGATCAACGGCGACATCGCGCTGCTCAAGGGGCTGATGAAGGTGCTGATCGCGGAGGACGAATCGCGGGGCGGCGTACTCGACCACGACTTCATCCGCGATCACACCGACGGATTCCCCGAGCTCTATGCCGACCTCCAGGAAACGGCGTGGCACGACATCGTCGCGGGCTGCGGAATCTCGCGGGAGACGATCGAGCAGGCGGGGTTGATGATCGCGCAGTCGAAGCGGATGATCGCCTGCTGGGCGATGGGCCTGACGCAGCACAAGGACGCGGTCGCCACCATCCGCATGCTGGTGAACCTGCTGCTCCTGGGCGGCCACATGGGGCGGCAGGGCGCCGGCACCGCCTGCGTGCGGGGGCACTCCAACGTCCAGGGCGACCGCACCATGGGCATCTGGGAGCGCCCCACCGGACCGTTCCTCGACGCGCTGGACCGCGAGTTCGGCTTCGCCTCGCCGCGCCATCACGGCCACGACACGGTGGACACGATCTCGGCGATGCACGAGGGCGAGATCAGCGTGTTCGTCTCGCTGGGCGGCAACTTCCTCTCCGCGACGCCGGACACGGTCTGCACCGCGGAGGCGCTGCGGCGGTGCGCGCTCACGGCTCACATCGGCACCAAGCTCAACCGGTCGCACCTGGTCACCGGCAGACAAGCCCTGATCCTGCCGTGCCTCGGCCGGTCGGAGAAGGATCCGGGCGGGTTCGTCACGGTGGAGGATGCGATGGGGGTCATCAGCCCTTCTCTCGGGCGCTTCCAGCCGGTCTCACCGGCCCTCAGGAGCGAAGCGTCCATCATCGCGGGGATCGCCGGGGCGACGCTGGGGAGCCGCTCCCAGCTGGATTGGGAGGGAATGGCGGGTGACTACGCGAAGGTGCGGGAGCGCATCGGGCGGGTGGTTCCCGGGATTCGAGTCGTACAACACCAGGATCGCCAAGGGGCCGTTCTATCTGCCGAATCCGGCGCGGGAGCGTCGCTTCGTGACCTCGACCGGCAAGGCGCACTTCTCGGTCGCGCCGATCTCGAAGCACGACCTCAAGGGCGACCAGTATCTCCTGATGACGATCCGGAGCCACGACCAGTTCAACACGACGATCTACGGACTCAACGACCGGTACCGTGGCGTGCACGGCGGCCGCCGGGTCCTGTTCATGAATCCGGCGGACATCGAAGCCCGGGGCTGGGCCGGTGGCATGCGGGTGGACATCACCAGCCACTTCGGGAACGAGCGCCGGCTCGCCCGCAAATTCCAGCTGGTGTCCTACGACATTCCGCGCCGTTGCGTGGCGGCCTACTACCCCGAGGCGAACGTCCTGGTTCCGCTCGGCAGCGTGGCGGACGAGAGCAACCAGCCGGCCTACAAGTCGGTGCACGTGAGCCTGGAAGCCTCCGAAGCGAAGACCCCCGCCTCACGTGTGTGAGACGGGGGCCTGGTCACCCGCACCAGAACAGCTTCCGTCAGGTCAATAGCAGGCCGGCGCGCCCTCGGTCTTGATCGCCGCCGCGTTCGGGTTGGTACCCGTGCCGACGTAGATGCCGCAGACGTCGCTCGAGGTGCTCTTCACGGCCGGGTTGGTCACGGTCGCGGCCCAGCCGGCGGCGCTCCCGTACTTGACCGCGATCACGTTGCCGGACGAGGCGCCGAACGCCACCTTGCCCGCGCCAGCGACGCCGTTGGTCTGGGTCGTCGGGTCGGTCGCACCAGCGTAGTCCTGGTTGTCGGAGAAGAAGCTCTCCTGCGCAGTCACCAGGTTGCGGAGGTCGGACTTCATGGAAGCCACGACCGCCTTCTCCTTCGTGTTTGCAAATTTCGGGATCGCGATCGCGGCCAGGATGCCGATGATCACCACCACGATCAGCAGCTCGATAAGCGTAAAGCCCTTGCGGCCCAACATTTCCCCTCCCAGGAAGCTCGTATGTGGTGCGACCACGGTGACGGTTCGGCTGTCGTCTTTGGCAACGCCCGTGCCGCGACCATGATACCTTCGGATGAGCACCCGCTCACCTTTAGGGAACCCGGGTATTCCGAGTATCTTGGGAGCCGATGACCGCGCCCACGATCCCCCCGCGCCCCCCGCCCCGCCGAAACGACGATTCTGGTGGTGGATGACGATCCCGTCACCCTCACACTGGTAGAACGCAACCTTCGGGCGGAAGGCTATCGCGTCTGGACGGCCAATCGGGCCGCGGACGCGCGGAAACTTCTCGCCGAGCTGGCCGGCGCCGTGGACCTCGTGCTGACCGACATCGCGATGCCTGGGGGATTGGGGTCGGAGCTGGCCCAGCAGATCCGCTCGACCCAGCGGTGGGTTCGCGTGCTCTTCATGTCGAGCTACACGCCGGAACATCTCCAGAAGCACGGCGTGGATGTGCCGCCATCCCAGCTCCTGCAGAAGCCGTTCGAGGCCGCTCAGCTCCTGAACCGGATCCGGGATGTCCTTTCCAGCTGACCGTCAGCCCGTGGCGCCTGCCGCGGCCCGCCGATGGCTCACCGCCTCGTCTCGCTCCGGCCGAGGGACAAGAGCGCATAGTGCGCCATGCCGAGGGCCAGCTCCCGCTCGCCCATCACCACCCGGCCCACGCCGAATCTCACCAGCGGTACCCCCGAGCGCGACCCTCCCGTCGGCCGTGTCGAGGATGCCCTGCTGCTCCAGCGCCCGGAGCAGCACGACCGTGCTCGCCAGAAGCGCAAGTCGGCGACCAGCCCCATCCATGGACCAGCACCGCCCCGAGCGCCGTGGCGACGGTGATCTGCCCGATGGCGCCCGGCACCGCGATGCGGCGCACCGCGAGCAGGTCGCCCAACGAGAAGTGGAGGCCTACTCCGAACATGAGGAGGATGACGCCGATCTCGGCGAGCTGGCCCGCGAAGCGAGGCATCCGCAGTGAACCCGGGAGAGAACGGCCCTACCGCGATACCCGCGACGAGATACCCTACCAGGGGCGGCATCCCGAGCCGCTGCGCGACGAAGCCGAAGGCGAACGCGAACCCGAGGCCGCTGCTATCGTGGAAATGAGCGTGGTGTCGTGCGGCATGCCCGGTCAGGCGTCTCGAACGGCGAGGAATCCCTGCCACACGAGCGGCTGGAGGCACAGCTCTACCAGCGTGGGGTCGAAGTGAAGGCCGGCGTTGGACTGCATGTGGGCGAGCACGGCGTCGGGCGCCCACGCCCTCCGGTAGACCCGGTCGGACGTGAGGGCGTCGAACACGTCCGCCACCGTGACGATCCGGGCAACCAGCGGGATCGCGTCACCGCGGCGAGCCTCGGGATAGCCGGTGCCGTCCCACTTCTCGTGGTGGGAGAGCGCGATCTCCTCGGCGAGACGCATGATGCGGGACCTGCTGCCGCTGAGAATCCGGGCTCCGGCCGTCGTGTGGGTCTTCATCACTTCCCACTCGTCGGGCGTAAGCGGGCCGGGCTTCCGCAGAATGGCGTCGGGAATGCCGATCTTGCCGAGATCGTGGAGGGGTGCGGCCCGCCGGACCAGCTCGACCTCGTCCTCCGAGTAGCCGGCCGCGCGGGCGAGCAGGGCGGAGATCGAGCCACACGCTCGGTGTGCCGGCCGGTGTCGTCGTCCCGGAATTCGGCCGCGACCGCGAGCCGTTCCAGGGTATCGAGGTGCGCGCCCTCGAGATCCGCGGTCCGCTCCCGCACCCGCTGCTCCAGCACGACGTTCTCGCTGGCGATCTCGCGGTGCAGGTACCGGGTCTCGAGCAGATTTCTGATCCGGAGCAGGACCTCGTCCACCTCGAACGGCTTGGTCACGAAGTCCTTCGCGCCCTTGGTGAGCGCGCGGCGGCGGGCCTGCTGGGAAGAGTCGCCGGTCAGCACCAGCACCGGCAGGTAGCTCTGCGGCTGGACGACCTCGGCCAGACGCTCCAGCACCGCGACGCCGTCGAGCACCGGCATGTGCAGGTCGAGGAGCACCAGGTCGGGCTCCTGCTCGGCGAAGAGCGTCAGGACCTGAGTGGGATCGGTGGTGGACACGATGTTGGTATAGCCCGCCGACCGAAGGATCTTGCTCAGGGTCCGCACGTTGGCCGCCTCGTTGTCCACCACGAGGATGCGCGCGGACGAGAAGACCTGTTCCGGTTCAGGCAGCTCCATCCGGATACCTCCCTCGGGAAAACCCCTAGGCCGCAATCGTGCCCCAGGCGACAGGAAGATGGCAAAGAGTCGCCTAACTTGCTATTGACGAAAACCCCGGGATATCTCGTGATCCGCAGGAACCAAACCCCGTGAGCAGGCGACGCTGCGTCATCGTGGCCGGCTTTCCCCGCAGCGGGACGAGCTGGGTGGCCAAGTGTCTTTCCTTTGCCCGCGGGTTCACGTACTACCGGGAGCCCGATAACCACCATTTCGTGCCGGGGGCGGAGGAGCGGTTCGCCAACCTCTACCTCACGGCGACCCACGACGATCTCGCCTATCGCGCCCACATGACCCGCGCGGCGGCGGGTGAGATCGCCACCTCGCGTACCCTGCGGCAGAACCCGGGTCCCCTGCTCGCCCCGTTCGGGCGCTACGGCCGGGACCTGGGAGAACGGTTCCCGGCGCTGTTCCTCCGCAAGCCGCACGTGCTGCTCAAGCTGGTCTACGCCAACCTGAATCTGGCCTGGCTCAGCGCGAACCTACCCGAGGCGCGGCAGCTCTGCCTGCTGCGGCATCCCTGCGGAACGTTCGAGAGCTGGCTCCGCCTGGGCTGGGAGCCGAGACCCGAGGAGCTGCTGGAGAACGAGCGTCTCGTCGCGGACCATCTCGCGCCCTACGTGGACCTGATCCGCTCGGCCGAGACGTATCTGGGAGCGCGCCGGCGCGCTCTGGGCCGCCACCGCGCTCGTGCTTCACCGGCAAACGCCGTCAGAGGGAGAGCGGACCGTCGTCGCGTACGAGTGGCTCTGCGTGGACCCGGTGGCGCGGTTCGAAGACCTCTACCGGCAGCTCGACCTCACCTGGAGCGCCCGTGCGGCGAAATTCATCCGCTCGTCCGACAGCGAGGACGACCAGCGGACCTACTCGATGACCCGCCCGACGGCGCGCCAGGCCGACAAGTGGAAGGAGCGGTTGAGCGCGGACGATGTCAGCGCCTGCCGCCGGTTCGTGGAGCCGTTCGGGCTGCCTTACTATCCCGACTTCGACATCCAGGTGTCCCTGGGGGCGACCGCGTGATCAGCCGGGAGCATCGCTGCCTCTTCGTGCACGTGCCCAAGACCGCTGGGATGAGCGTGGAACACGCCTTTCTCCGGCTGCTGGGTCTGACGTGGGAGACGCGCGCGCCGCTGCTGCTCCGTGCCAACGAGGATCCGAATCTCGGGCCGCCGCGCCTGGCCCATCTCACCGCGGGGGAATACCTCTCGTGCGGCTATCTGACGCCCGCGGAGTTCGCGGCGCTCTACAAGTTTTCGTTCGTGCGCAATCCGTGGGATCGGATGGTCTCGGAATACAAGTATCGCGGCTTTCCCGTCAAGATCGATTTCAAGACCTACCTCTTCAGCCGGCTGCCGCAGCCCGGCTGGACCGATGGCTACCGGCACGTCATGCCGCAGTACGATTTCCTCTACGACGAGGCAGGCACGCTGCTGGTGGATTTCGTGGGCCGGTTCGAGACCATCCAGACGGATTTCGACCAGGTGTGCACGCGGCTCGGCCTGCCGCCGATGCCGCTGCCACGGGTCAACCGGTCGCTGGAGGACGGTCAGCCGCTGAGCTTCCGCGAGCTGCGCAAACGGGTACGGCGTGCGATCCACAGCCGGGAGCGGGAATACACCTTTCCGCACTACACCCAGTACTATGACGATGAATCACGCGAATTCGTCGGCGAGATGTTCCGGAAGGACGTGGCGACCTTCAAGTATTCGTTCGGCGACGGGGCCCCGTCATCGGCGCCAGCACCCGCATGAGGAGCGGGGACGCGGCGGCGGCCGAGACCAGCGCCTCCCGCACCGCAATCCTGCCCCAATAGCGCCGCCGCCAGGGAAATCGCCCACGCCACTCCGCCAGCCCCGCCCGTGTCAGACTTCCCTGACCAACCAGCTTCTCCGTTTCGATCAACCGGTAGTACCCCAGCAGCTCGTGCAGCTCCACGAGGTAGTCGGGATCGCAGCGCTCGAGCAGCGGCCCGCTGTCGGTGAGCGCCGGTCGCACCGGGTGCCGGCCGAGGAGCGCCGCGCCGAGGCTCGAGTGCTCGGTGTGGAACCAGACTCGGGCTTCGGGATCGCGGTAGAGCCGGTGGTTCAGCACGAACATCACCCAGAGGTAGCTGTCTTCGCCGTAGGTGACGCGGCCCTTGTCGTAGAAACCCTCGTAGCGGCGCAGGACTTCGCGGCGGGCCACTACGCAGCTCGAGTGACAGAAATCCACCTGGAACTTGAGCGTCTTCGGTGGGGTGCCTCGCGGAAGGCGCCACGATCCGAGGGCCACGCCCATCCGGCGGTTCAGCCGCGACTGGCTCTCGCGCTCCGCCCCGCTGGCGTGGCCGGCAACCCAGGCGGCGCAGTCGGCATTCGTGTCGAGGCTCTCCGTCGCGAGCCGAAGGAACTCGGGGTCCCACTCGTCGTCCGCGTCGAGGAAGGCCACGTACTCGCCAGCAGACACCGCGAGCCCGCGGTTGCGCGCCGCGCCCGGCCCGGCGTTGGGCTGCGCGATGACCCGGATCCGCGGATCGCCGAGCCCGGCGACGAGCGAGGGCCCGGCGTCGGTGCTGCCATCGTCCACCACGATCAACTCCCAGTCGCGGTATGACTGCCCGAGCACCGAGCGGGCGGCGGCGAGGATGGTGGGCGCCTTGTTGTAGAGCGGGATGACGATCGAGACCCGCGGCATGCCTACTGTCCTGCGGTGTGGTAGACGGCGAGCGTCCGGCGGGCGATCTCGGGCCAGTCGAGCGCGTCGAGGCTGGGCCGGCCCTCGGGGCTGCTCGAGACCGCGTCCAGCGCACCCGCCAGGAGCTCGGGCGTCAGCTCGCCGTCGTAAGTGCGGACCCACTCGGCCCCTGCGATCGCCTGAAGCTCACCCATCGCCCCGCGGGACGGGACCAGCACGGGCCGGTCGAACGACAGGGCGAGGAGCGCGCTGGCGGAGTTCGTAATGTCCCGGAACGGCAGCGCCACGAGATCGGCCGCGCGCAGGTAGCGCTGGACATCGGGGCCGGGCACGTGACCTAGCACCAGTCTGATCCTGGGGTCACCTGCCGCGGCCTGACGCACTTCCTCGTCCAGCGCCGGCGTGTGCGGGGCCCCGGCGACCAGCAGGACGACATCGTACCCCACAGGCAAGGCCCGAACGGCGCGAATGAGGTGCGGCACGTTCTTGTAGGGCCGCACCAGTCCGAGGAACGCGACGACGCGCGCGCGGGGCGGGATGTCCAGCGAGGCGCGCGCTTCGTCGCGCGACATCGTGTCGGGATAGGTGCCCCGGAAATGGCCCAGCGGAACTACGGACTGCGGGTGGCCGGCAAGCTCGGGAAAATGGGCCAGAACCTCCTGGCGTCCCGCTTCGCTGGGATGGATGACCGCGTCCACCCGCCGGACCACCGCGGACCAGTACCAGCGCTCGAGCGTGGGGTGCCGCGACTCGTGCGGCTGCGCGTTGTGCGCGGTCCAGACGATGCGCGCGCCGTGCCACCGCGCCACCTCCAGCAGGGCGAGGGCCGCCAGCGCACCCGCCAGGCGCGCGCCTACCCACTCGGCGTTGAGCGCCTTCTCGGGCCAATGGAGGTGCAGGACATCGTAGCCGCCGCGCAACGCGCGGGCCGGCGTGAAGTCGCGGACCTCGACACCGAGATCCGCAAGGTTGCTGCAGAGGAGCCAGGTGTAGGGATTCTTCTCCCGCATGCCCAGGCCCGGCCAGGCCAGCAGCCGGAGGGGCGCGCTAGCGTCGCGCGAAGCCACCAGGCGACGGCCGGCGGTCGGCCCGGGCGATCACCGGCGAGCCCAGCAGGCCGGTGAGGCCAAGCGATCGGGCGAGACCTTCGGCGGTGCGGGCGAGCGGGACGGATCCCGCCATGCGGTAGAGCGCCATGGGCAGAAGATACTGCGGACGCTCCAGGGTGACGGCAAAGCCGGCGCTCTCGAAGGCACGGGCTACCTCTCCGCGTCCATAGAGGGCGAACGGACGCGTAGTCCCTCGCTCGATGGAGTTCTTGAGCGTGAAGAGGGCACTGGAGGCGAAGTTGACGCTGCGGCGGGCTGGGTAGTCAACCACCACCCGCTGGCGGGACACCCGGCACAGCTCGCCGATCAGCCGGCGCCAGTCGATGCTGTGGGCGATCAGCCGGTAGCAGATGACGGCGTCGAACGCCGCGGTTTCGTAGGGGAGCGCCAGCAGGTCCGCGACTTCGAAGCGGCAGCGGCCGGCGGAGGAGAGAGCGCGGAGTCGTTCACCGCAGGAGGGGTCGCTTCCGACCACCGTCACCCGGTAGCCGGCCTCCACCAGGACGGGAGCGACCTGGGCGTGGCCGCCGCCGACGTCGAGCACGGTGGCACCCGCGGGAAGTCCGGACAGGCATTCCAGCGTGAGCCGGGCCTGCAGATCCACGAACCACTGGCCCACCGGCCCGGCGAATCGCCGGGCGTACGTTTCGGAGGATGACTCGATGTCGGCGTCTTCGCGCGGCTGAGGCGCGGCCACCGTCATCGCTGGTAGGCGGGCTCGATGTAGCCGTTGGCCACGTACCAGTCGAGAGTCTCCCGAATGCCTTCCTTGATTCGCACTTCGGGGCGGTAACCGAGCATCCGCTTGGCCTTCTCGATGCTGAACGCGCGGCTCTTGGTGTAGAAGTCCACCCGGCGGCGGTGGATGGGAGGCTCGATGCCGAGCGGCACGCAGAGCTTTTCCACCAGCGAGCCGACGAGCTGGAACGGCTTGGCCGGCAGGCGGAGCCAGGGAGCGGGTACCCCCGCGGCCGCGGCGATCAGCCCGGCCAGCTCCGACAACTTGAGGTAGCGCTCGCCGCCGAGAATGAAGATCTCGCCCACGGCCCGAGGATGCGTGCCCAGCAGCAGGAGGCCCCGCACCAGGTCGTTGACGTGTACCGTGTGGTAGTAGTTCTCACCGCCGTCGATCAGCGGGAACCGGCGCCGGGCCACCATGCGGAACATCTTGAGCAGGCGCGTGTCGCCGGGGCCGTAGATGGCGGTCGGCCGGGCCACCGCGAGCGGGATGCGGTCGCGGTAGGAGAGGGCGAGCTGCTCCGCCTCGCACTTGCTGGCCTGGTAGACGTCCGCCGGACTGTAGGCGGTGTGCTCGTCGGCCGGCGGGGAGGCGATGTGGCCGTGCACGCCCACGGTGCTGCAGTGGACGTAGCGGCGCACCGAGGACGCCACCGGCGGCGTCCAGCAGCCGCCGCGAGGCGTCCACGTTCACTTCGCGATACCGGAAATCGGGGTGCTTCGCCTCGCGATACACGGCCGCGAGGTGATAGACCGTCGTCACACCCTGGGCGGCATGCTCGACGATCTCCGGGTCGGCGATGTCGCCCTCGACGATCTCCACCCCAGTCGGCAGCAGCTCCCTGGCCTTGGCGGCAGAGCGCGCGATGACGCGCACCCGGCTGCCATCGGCGACCAGGCGGTGAACCAGGTGACTGCCGGTGAACCCGGTGGCACCGGTGACCAGCGTCAACTCCGCTCCAAGCGGTTTGGTCATCGGACCTCATTACTGTTATGGGCACTTCGCCGCGCTCTACGAAGGCCGGCTGTGATCGGAGTCACGCCCCTGCCCCTTGCGCCATGGTAATTAAGGGGGCCCGAACGGGGTCGAACGGTAACGTTCTGGGCCGCGTAAATGTCTACTATGTATGGTGATCGTGTCAACGGTCTACATCACATCGGCGCCGCCAAATTGATCACAAATGCCAACCCGATCGCCCCCCCGGCCGATCGGCTGCGTATCGGATTGATGCTCCGGGCGGTCGACGACGTCGATGGCCAGGGCATCTACATCCGGAAGCTCTGCGACGCCCTTTTCGACCTCGACGGGCAGAACGAATACGTCGCCTTCTACAGCCGCGCATGAACAGGCCGGGCGCTACGCCGACCGTCCCAACGTGCGCGAGGTGGTCGTCCCCGGCCGCGGTAAGTTGTTCTGGGACCAGGTCCTGGTGCCCCGGGCGGCGCGTCGGGCCCGGCTCGACGTGCTCTTCCACCACAAGTTCAGCATCCCGCTGGCGGCGCCCTGCCCCTCGGTGGTCCAGCAGCGCGGCACCGAGTACTGGACCCATCCCGAGTTCTACTCGGGGTGGTCGGGTCGCCTGGACCGGGCCTACAACCAGCTGATGATCCCGCTCTACTGCCGCCGGGCGGTGCGCGTCCTGACTAACTCCGACACGCTGGGCGACGAGCTGGTTCAGCACGTCGGGGTGCCGAGATCCAAACTACGGACGGTCTACGCCGCGGCCGACGAGAGCTTCCGGCCGATCACCGATGCTGTGGCGCTGGCTCGAGTGCGCGACCGGTACCGGCTTCCGGACACGCCATTTCCTGTTGATGGTGGTGAAGGGCCACCAGATCATGGGACAGGCGTCGGGCAAGGCGCTCACGCCTCGCAAGAACGTCCAGGTCGCCCTCGAGGCGTACGGGCGGATGCGCCGCGACGCGGCTGCGGCGGGGGCGTCCCCACCGCCGCTCGTCATCCTCGGCATCGGCATCGCGGAGCGCCTCACGCCCATGGCCATCGCGGAACACGCCGAGCCTTCGTCGGTGTACACACCGGGCTTCGTGGACTTCGCGGACATGCCGGCGCTGTATGCCCTCGCGCGCGCCTTGGTTTTCCCATCCCGCTACGAGAGCTTCGGCATCCCGATCGTCGAGGCGATGGCGTGCGGCTGCCCGGTCATCACCGCCACCACTTCGGCCTGTCCCGAAGTGGCCGGCGACGCCGCGCTCCTGGTGGACCCGGACGACGTGAACGGCCTCGCGGAAGCGATGGGCCGGGTGAGCCGCGACGATGAGCTCGCCCGCGAGCTGAGAGCGCGCGGCTTACGCCGGGCCGCCGAGTTCTCCTGGGCTCGCAGTGCCCAGACGCTCCTGTCCGAGCTCCGCATCGCGGCCGGGTCCCGCCGCCCGGTCCTGGCCGGTTGACCAGCGCGGGCACCACGACCAGCGTCGTGGTCATCAGTCTGCCCGAGGCGGCGGACCGCCGGGCCACGTTCGCCGACCGGGCACGAGGCACGACGCTCGCCTGGCGGTGGTTCGACGCGCGGCGGGATCTGGCCCCCGGCCTGACGCACGATCCCGACGAAGCGATCGTCGCCAAGGGCCGCCCGATGTACCCGGGTGAGCTCGGGTGCTACGCCAGCCACTACGCCGCCTGGCAGCAATTCCTCCAGACCGATGCCGCCCAGCTTCTCGTGCTGGAGGACGACACCATCGTGGACTGGGGGTTTCTCGAGACGCTGCTGACGTTCGACCTGCACGCGGCCGGCATCGCCTACCTCCGGCTGTACGCCAAGCGGCCGTGTGCCTTTCGCCCGGTCATGCGCGACGCGGTGGAGCAGCAGCGGACCCTGGTGGAGTACTTCGACCGGCCCCTCGGCACCCAGGGCTACCTCATGACCCGGCAGGGGGCCGAGCGGTTCGTCAGTCATTGCCGGCGAGTGCGCCGTCCGCTCGACGACGAGCTGGACCGCTCCTGGGACCACGGCATCCCCTGTCTCGGCATCTTCCCCTTCCCTGTCATCGAGCAGTCCACCGCTTCGACCATCGGGCCCGCCCGCTTCGAGCGCTTCGTGATTCCGGGTCGCCTCAAGCCTCGGCGCCAGGCGATGAAGATGCGGGACCGCTGGCTCAAGCTTCGTCTGCGGATCCGCCGGCTCGCCTCCGGGAATTCTCCCGAGTTGCGATCGTTGGCCGCGCGATGACGACGACGCACGACTCCGAGCTCGACGATCCTCTCGACGGCGCATCCGAGGCCACGCCACCACCGCCGGACGATCTGAAGGAGAAGACGGCCCGGTCCATCATCTGGACCATCATCCGCACCGGGTCCGACTACATCCTGTCGTTCGCGGTCTTCGCGGTTCTGGCCCGCCGGCTCGGTCCCGAGGCGTTCGGCGTCTTTGCCCTCGCAGTCGCGTTCGCCGAGTTCGGCAAGATCCTTCCCGCGGCCGGGCTGGCCGCGGCGCTCCCGCGGGCGCGGCAGGTCACCCCGGCGATGGCGGACACCGTATTCTGGACTTCGCTCGGCGTCGCGGTGCTGGTCGCGGGGTTGCTTGCGCTGCTCGCGGGGCCGATCGCGGCGATGTTCCATGAGCCGGCGGTCGCGCCGATCCTGATCGCGCTCGGCGTCATCCTCGTCGTGTCGGTGGCCGGGGCCACCCACATCGCACTCATGCTGCGCGAGTTCGGCCATCGCGCCATGGCGACGAGGTCGGTGGTGAGCAACGTCGTCGGCGGCGCGGCGGCGCTCGCGGCGGCGGCGGCGGGCTGGGGCGCGTGGAGCCTGGTGGTGCAGCGGGGCGTGACCGAAGTGGCCGGGACCGCCATGGCCTGGCACGCCTACCGCTGGATGCCGGGATGGCGATTCTCCACCGGCGTGCTCCGGGAGCTCTCCGGCTTCAGCGCCGCCATGACCCTCACCCAGGTGCTCTTCGTCGCGCTGGTGCGGGTGCAGGACGTCATCATCGGTCGGACGATCGGCACGGCGGCGGTCGGCGTGTACCGGACGGCATGGCGCACCACGGAGCTGATCTCGCAAGGCGTGATCATGCCCTTCTCCCAGGTATCGCTCCCGACGCTGGGACGGCTGCAGGACGACATGCCGGCCTTTCGCCGAGCGTACCTGCGCATCATCAGCGTCAGCTCCGCGCTCGCGTTCCCGGCGATCGTCGGGTTCGCGGTCCTCGCCCCGGACGCGGTGCCCATCATCTTCGGCGGCCAGTGGACGGAGAGTGGACGCATCGCGCAGGTCCTCGGCCTGATGGCGGTGCCGTTCACCCTCAACCGCTTCGCCGGACCGGCGCTGGGCACGCTCGGTCACTCGGGACTGCTCGCCCGCATCGCGATGCTGCAGCTCGTCCTGACCGTGGCGATGACGCTCGCCGCGGCGCCGTACGGACTGCTTGCGATCGCCGGCGCGTACGTGCTGCGGGCCTACCTGGTCCTGCCGATCCAGATGTGGGCGTTCCGGAAGTACAGCGGGCTGGGCTACGGCGAAGTGCTTCGCTCGATCGCGCCGGCGTTCGGCACGTCATTGCTGATGGCGCTGGCGCTCATCTGGCTGGAGCGGCTGATCGGGCCGCGTCTGGGCCACGGCGTCGGGCACCTGCTGGTGCTGGTCCTGGCCGGCACGGCGGTCTACGCCGCCGCCCTGGTGCTCTTCGCCCGCCGCTTCGTGCAGCAGCAGATCCGCGACGTGAGGCGGCTGCTCCCCGGCGCGGCAAAGCTTTCCGGCGAGGGCGCGTGAGATAACGGCCCGGCGCGCTGGCCAGTCGGCAACCTCCGATATATCCTCTCCCCCATGCACTATGCCTCCACTCCGCCGATGCGCGTCTCGTCGGTCAACCTGCTCAGCGACCTCGGCTGGTGCGCCGGAAGCTTCCACGTGCCGGGGCGGCAGAGCCTGGTGGACTTCCTCGCCCCGGGGAATCACATCGTCAAGGTCACCAGGGTCCGGGTTCCCAACGAGAACGAGCGCATCCCGTTCGTCGCTTTCCGCAGGGACACGATCCTCCTGGTCGAGCCGACGCAGGCGGACGAGCTGATCGACACACCCGGCTCGGGAGGTCGCACCTCCTCCCACCGCGTGGGCTGCCTGCTGCCGGTCGGCATCCTGCACGGGACGCTCGAGGTCCTGGTCAACGTCCGCGTGTCCGACTACCTCCGGCAGCAGCCCGGCATCGCGGTCCTGCAGGACTGTACGCTCACGCCGTACGGCCAGCCGCCCGAGTCCAACCAGGCCCGCCGGCTGCGCGTAGCGCTGGTGAACCTGGCCCGGGTCGTGGGCGTGGCGGAGTGGGTGAACCAGCAGGTGTAGCCGGCGCCGGCGTCAGACGCTCGGCTTGCTGGATCGGTTCTTGTCGATGATGGCCCAGAGGATGAGCAGGAAGGCGAACAGGCGGACGAGGTAGAGACCGGTGTAGTCCTCGATCATCTCCCGGCTGAGCACCAGGGCAAGCCGCTGGACGGCCAACAGCCAGAACGCCCAGCTGAAGATCAGGAACAGACGGTCGCGCGTCTCCCGCCAGAAGCGCAGGAAGAACAACCCCGCCACCGCGTACCCCATCGCGATCGCGCCGGAGACGACGAGCAGCAGGTCGGCCTTCATCCGGCGTCCCAGACCAGTCCGTACAGCAGCACCGCGAGGCCGGCGAGCACCGGCAGGTTCCGCCACAGGGCGAGATCCACCTCGGGTCCGGTCACCACGCGGTCCACTACCAGCATGATGTTGCCCAGAGTGAACCCCACGAAGGCGAGCCCGCTCCAGAGCAGCAGCCGCACGCCGCGCGCCTGGTAGGCCCGCAGGAGGAGCACGGCGCAGGCGAAGCTGGTGAGGGCGCAGAGCACGTACACGGCCGCGGCCATCTCAGTCCTCCTTCTTCCGCCGGATCCGGAACGCGTCCGAGAAGGCGCGTACGTTCTCGATCGGCTTGGATGCGATGAGGGTAATGACCGCCACTCGCCGCTGCCGGTACATCTCGTCCACCCGGGTGACGACCGCGTGCAGCTCGGGGGTGCGGGGCGCGTACTGGTAGCACCCGGGCTCCCGCTCGCGGAGCAGACCCTGGCCCAGCATGATGGCGAGGCGGCGTACGACCGAGGAGGGGTGGCTGTAGACGGCGGTGGCGACTTCGTCCGAGGTCCAGCCCCGCTCCGGCGTGCGCCAGAGCAGCAGCAGGACCTCGAGCTGCTCGACCGAATCGATGTGCTGATGGATGAAAGTATGGACGTCCTGGGGAAGGCCGTTCACCGCGAGCGTCGCCCTCACGCGCGCAGGCGCCCCAGCGTGAAGGAGAAGGTGGCCCCCTGCCCCACCAGGCCTTCGGCCCAGACCCGCCCGCCCATCCGGTGGATGATCCGCCGGACGGTCGCGAGACCGATGCCCGATCCGGGGAACTCGCTGGCGAGGTGCAGACGCTGGAAGGGTCCGAAGAGCCGGTCCACGTACGCCATGTCGAAGCCGGCGCCGTTGTCGCGCACGAAGTAGGTCGGCTCGCCCGCCACGCTCGTCATCCCGAACTCGATACGGGCGTCCGGCTGCCTGGCGGTGAACTTCCAGGCGTTCTCCAGCAGGTTGACGAGCGCGATGCGCAGGAGCTGTCCGTCGCCCTGGGCGAGGACGGCGGGCCGGACCTTCGATTCGACCGCGCGCGCGGGCTCGCCTTCCCGCAGCCGCTCCAGGATGGCCGAGGCGAGCGCGCTGAGGTCGACTTCCTGGGAGCGCAGCTCCGCGCGGGTCACCTTGGACAGGTGCAGCACGTCGTCGATGAGCTGCGACATCTGCCGGCTCGCCTCCTGAATCCGGTCGAAGTACCGGCGGCCGTCGGCGTCGAGGCGGTCCTGGCTGTCCAGCACCGCGCGGCTGAAGGCCTCGATCCGCCGGAGCGGGGCCCGGAGATCATGGGAGACCGCGTAGCTGAAGCTCTCCAGCTCCTGGTTCTTGTGCTCCAGCTCGCGCACCAGCTCCGCCCGCGCCTCCGCCAGGTCGCGCGCCGCCTGCTCGCCTTCGCGGAGCTGTTCGGCCTGCCGGCGGAGCTGCTCGCTCTTCTTCGCCAGCTCGACGAAGACCGACACCTTCGAGCGCACGAACTCCGGCACCACCGGCTTCACCAGGTAGTCCACCGCGCCCACGGCGTACCCCCGCACCGCCTCGGTGTGGGTCTTGTCGGCGGCGGTGAGGAAGATGATCGGCGTGTCGCGGCTCTTGTCCCGCTGCCGGATCAGCGCGGCGGTCTCGAAGCCGTCCATGTCGGGCATCTTCACGTCCAGCAGGATGACCGCGACATCATGGGTCAGCAGCCATTTGAGCGCTTCGCGGCCGGACTCCGCCTTGATCAGGTTCTGCCCCAGGCCCTGGAGCATCGCCTCGAGCGCGAGGAGGTTGGCGGGCTGGTCGTCGACCAGGAGGATGTTGACCTGGTCGGGGGTCGGACGGGGCTGGCCGACGGTGAGACGGGCGGTCAGGCGGTCAGGCGGTCGGGCGGACGGGGGCTCCGCGACCGCCGTGCCTTCCTCCACCGAGCGTGCATCGTCGTCCGCCCTCATCGGTACAACCACACCCGGAGCAGCGACAACAGCTGATCCATGTCCACCGGCTTCGCGATGTAGTCGGACGCGCCGGCCTCGATGCACTTCTCCCGGTCGCCCTTCATCGCCTTCGCGGTGACCGCGATGATGGGCAGCTGCCGGAAGCGCGCATGCTCCCGGATGGCACGCATGGTCTCGTAGCCGTCCATCTCCGGCATCATGACGTCCATCAGCACGATGTCGATGTCGCCGGTTTCCTGCAGCCGCGCGATGCCGTCCCGGCCGCTCTCGGCGTAGGTCACGTTCATCTCGCTGCGCTCGAGGAAGGTCGTGAGCGCGAAGATGTTGCGCACGTCGTCGTCCACGATGAGCACCTTGCGGCCGGTGAGCGTCGGATCGGTGCGGTGGAGCTGCTCCAGCATCCGGCGCTTGCCGTCGGGCAGCTTGGCGGTGACCCGGTGCAGGAAGAGCGCGGTCTCGTCGAGCAACCGCTCGGGCGAGCCGGCGTCCTTGATCACCACCGATTCCGCCATCCGGCGCAGCTCCGCCTCTTCCTTCCGGCTGAGCTGCTTCCCGGTGTAGATGATCGTGGGCAGCTTGCGCAGGCCGATCTCGCTCTTCACCCGGGTGATGAGCTGGAACCCGGTCATGTCGGGGAGGCCGAGGTCGAGCACCATGCAGTCGAAGTGCTCCGCCTGCAGCCGGGCGAGCGCCTCCTCGCCGCTGGCGACGGTGGTCGTCTGCACGTCGCCGTTGCCGATCAGCTCGACGATGCTCTGGCGAGCCACCGCGTCGTCCTCCACGACCAGCAGCCGCTTCACCGGCCGGTCCACGAACTCGTGGAGCGTGGTGAGCGCCTGAGAGAGCGACTCCTTGCTGGCGGGCTTCACCAGGAAGTCGATCGCCCCGAGCCGGAGCCCGCGCTGCCAGTTCTCATCCACCGAGATGATGTGCACCGGGATGTGGCGGGTGCGGGGATCGTGCTTCAGCCGGTCGAGGATGGTCCACCCGTCGGCGTCCGGCAGCCGCAGGTCGAGTGTGACCGCGGTGGGTTGGTACTCCCGGGCCAGGCTGAGCGCCCGGTCGGCCCGGTTGGCGACCAGACCCTTGAACCCGCGCTCGCGCGCGAGATCGAGCAGGATCTGGGCGAAGTTGGAATCGTCCTCCGCGATGAGGAGGATGCGATCGCCCTCCTCGATGGTGCTCCGGTCGTCGGCGACCTCGCGCTCGACCACGGGCGCCAGCATGACGCGCGAGGCGGCGGTCGGCACGGTCTTGCCCGTCTCGTCCTCGGTGGCGAAGGCGGTTGAGCCCGAGGGAGCGGCGCCGCCCTCCTCCACCGGCTGCGACGGGTAGATGACCGGCAGGTACAGCGTGAACGTGCTGCCGAGTCCCGGCTCGCTGTCGATGCGGATCTCGCCGCCGAGCAGGCGGGTGATCTGGCGGCTGATGGAGAGGCCGAGGCCGGTGCCGCCGAACTTGCGGCTGGTGCCGGTGTCGCCCTGCTGGAACGCCTCGAAGATGACGCCGTGCTTCTCCTTGGGGATGCCGATGCCGGTGTCCCGCACGGAGAAGGCGACCACCGCGTTCGCCGCGTTGAGGATCTCCTGCTCCGGGTTCCAGCCGCTGGTCGCCAGCGACGCCTTGAGCGAGACGGAGCCTCGCTCGGTGAACTTGAAGGCGTTGGAGAGCAGGTTCTTGAGCACCTGCTGGAGCCGCTTGTTGTCGGTCTGGATCGCGGGCGGCAGCGCCGGATCCACGTCCACCTGGAACTGGAGGCCCTTGAGGTCGGCCACCTGGCGGAACGTGCTGTCCACGAACTTGCGCACTTCGCCGAACGGCACCGTGGTGATGTCCACCGCCATCGTGCCGGACTCGATCTTGGACAGGTCGAGGATGTCGTTGATCAGGTCCAGCAGGTCGGAGCCCGAGCTGTGGATGGTCTGGGCAAAGCCGATCTGCTTGTTGGTGAGGTTCCCCTCCACGTTCTCGGTGAGAATCTGGGACAGGATCAGCAGGCTGTTGAGCGGGGTCCGGAGCTCGTGCGACATGTTGGCCAGGAACTCCGACTTGTACTTGGAGATCAGGGCGAGCTGCTCGGCCTTCTCCTCCAGCGCCACCTTGGCCTGCTCCACCTCGTTGTTCTTCTGCTCCACCTCCGCCTTCTGGCCCGCCAGCAGCTGGGCCTTCTCCTCCAGCTCGGCGTTGGTGCGCTGCAGCTCGTCCTGCTGCTTCTTGAGCAGCTCCTCGGACTTCTGCAGCGAGCGGGTCTGCTGCTCCAGCCGCTTGTTGGTCTCGGTCAGCACGTCCTGCTGCGACTGGAGGTTCTCGGTCAGCGCCTGGGACTGCCGCAGCAGCTCCTCGGTCCGCATGTTGGCGCCGATGGTGTTGAGCACGATGCCGATGGTCTCGGCGAGCTGCTCCAGGAAGGTGAGCCGGATCTCGTCGAACTCGTCGAAGGTCGCCAGCTCGAGCACCGCGCGAACCTCGCCCTCGAACAGCACCGGCAGCACCACGATGTTGCGGGGCGCCGCCTCGCCGAGCCCGGAGCTGATCTGGACGTAGTCGGGCGGCACCGAGTTGATCAGCAGCATCCGCCGGTCCACCGCGGTCTGTCCGACCAGCCCTTCGCCCACCCGGAAGGAGCTGGCCACGTTCTTCCGGTCCTTGTAGGCGTAGCTCGCCAGCAGCTTGAGCGCCGACTCGTCCCCGCCGGTGGAGTCCATCAGGTAGAACACGCCGTGGTGGGCGGTGACCAGCGGCGCCAGATCGGACAGGATGAGCTGCGACACGGCGGCCAGGTCGCGCTGGCCCTGCAGCATCCGGCTGAACTTGGCCAGGTTGGTCTTGAGCCAGTCCTGCTCCATGTTCTTCCGCGTCGTGTCGCGGAGGTTCCGGATCATCTCGTTGATGTTGTCCTTCAGCTCCGCCACCTCGCCTTGCGCTTCCACCGCGATGGATCGCGTGAGGTCGCCCTTCGTCACGGCGGTGGCCACGTCGGCGATGGCGCGCACCTGGGTGGTGAGGTTCGCCGCCAGCTGGTTCACGTTGGCGGTGAGGTCGCGCCAGATGCCGGCCGCGCCCGGCACTCTCGCCTGGCCGCCCAGCTTGCCGTCCACGCCCACCTCGCGGGCCACGTTGGTCACCTGGTCGGCGAACGTCGCCAGCGTGTTGGTCATGCCGTTGATCGTGTCGGCCAGGGTCGCGATTTCGCCCTTCACCTCGACCCGCAGCTCCTGCTTCAGGTCGCCGTTGGCGACCGCCGTCACCACCTTGGCGATGCCGCGCACCTGCGACGTCAGGTTGCTCGCCATCCAGTTCACGTTGTCCGTCAGGTCCTTCCAGGTGCCGGCGACGCCGACCACCTGCGCCTGACCGCCCAGCTTGCCCTCGGTGCCGACCTCGCGGGCCACGCGGGTCACCTCGGAGGCGAACGAGTTGAGCTGGTCCACCATCGTGTTCACGGTGTTCTTGAGCTCCAGGATCTCGCCCTGCACGTCCACCGTGATCTTCTTGTTCAGCTCGCCTCGGGCCACCGCCGTCGTCACGTCGGCGATGTTGCGGACCTGGGTGGTGAGGTTGGACGCCATCGAGTTCACGCTGTCGGTCAGGTCCTTCCAGGTACCGCCCACGCCCTTCACGTACGCCTGGCCGCCCAGCTTGCCTTCGGTGCCGACCTCGCGGGCCACGCGGGTCACTTCCGACGCGAACGAGTTGAGCTGGTCCACCATCGTGTTGATGGTGTTCTTGAGCTCCAGGATCTCGCCGCGCACGTCCACGGTGATCTTCTTGGAGAGGTCGCCGGTGGCGACCGCCGTAGTCACCTGGGCGATGTTGCGGACCTGGGCCGTCAGGTTGCCGGCCATCGAGTTCACGTTGTCGGTCAGGTCCTTCCACACGCCGGCGACGCCGGTCACCTGCGCCTGACCGCCCAGCTTGCCCTCGGTGCCGACCTCGCGGGCCACGCGGGTCACTTCCGACGCGAACGAGTTGAGCTGGTCCACCATCGTGTTGATGGTGTTCTTGAGCTCCAGGATCTCGCCCTGCACGTCCACCGTGATCTTCTTGTTCAGCTCGCCTCTCGCCACCGCCGTCGTCACCTCGGCGATGTTCCGCACCTGCGACGTCAGGTTGCCGGCCATCGAGTTCACGTTGTCGGTCAGGTCCTTCCAGGTGCCGCCCACGCCCGCGCACCTGCGCCTGGCCGCCCAGCTTGCCCTCGGTGCCGACCTCGCGGGCCACGCGGGTCACTTCCGACGCGAACGAGTTGAGCTGGTCCACCATCGTGTTGATGGTGTTCTTGAGCTCCAGGATCTCGCCCTTCACGTCCACCGTGATCTTGCGGGAGAGGTCGCCGTTGGCCACGGCGGTCGTCACGTCGGCGATGTTACGCACCTGCGCCGTCAGGTTGCCGGCCATCGAGTTGACGCTGTCGGTCAGGTCCTTCCACGTGCCGCCCACACCCGTGACCTGCGCCTGGCCGCCCAGCTTGCCCTCGGTGCCGACCTCGCGGGCCACGCGGGTCACCTCGGACGCGAACGAGCTGAGCTGGTCCACCATCGTGTTGATGGTGTTCTTGAGCTCCAGGATCTCGCCCTGCACGTCCACCGTGATCTTCTTGTTCAGCTCGCCTCGCGCGACCGCCGTCGTCACTTCGGCGATGTTGCGTACCTGCGACGTCAGGTTGCCGGCCATCGAGTTCACGTTGTCGGTCAGGTCCTTCCAGGTGCCGCCGACGCCCGCGCACCTGCGCCTGGCCGCCCAGCTTGCCCTCGGTGCCGACCTCGCGGGCCACGCGCGTCACTTCCGACGCGAACGAGTTGAGCTGGTCCACCATCGTGTTGATGGTGTTCTTGAGCTCCAGGATCTCGCCCTTCACGTCTACGGTGATCTTCTTGGAGAGGTCGCCGTTGGCCACGGCGGTCGTCACGTCGGCGATGTTACGCACCTGCGCCGTCAGGTTGCCCGGCCATCGAGTTGACGCTGTCCGTCAGGTCCTTCCACGTGCCGCCGACGCCCCGCACCTGCGCCTGACCGCCGAGCTTGCCTTCCGTGCCCACTTCACGGGCGACGCGGGTCACTTCCGAGGCGAAGGAGTTGAGCTGGTCCACCATCGTGTTGATGGTGTTCTTGAGCTCCAGGATCTCGCCCTTCACGTCCACGGTGATCTTCTTGTTCAGCTCGCCTCTCGCCACCGCCGTCGTCACTTCGGCGATGTTCCGCACCTGGGCCGTCAGGTTGCCGGCCATCGAGTTCACGTTGTCCGTCAGGTCCTTCCACGTGCCCGCCACGCCTTTCACCCTCGCCTGGCCGCCCAGCTTGCCCTCGGTGCCCACCTCGCGGGCCACGCGCGTCACTTCCGAGGCAAAGGAGCTCAGCTGATCCACCATCGAGTTCACCGTGCGGCCGATGCGCAGGAACTCGCCCAGCAGCGGACGCCCCTCGATATCGAGCGCCATGGTCTGCGACAGGTCGCCTTTGGCTACGGCGCCGATCACGCGCGCCACCTCGCTGGTGGGCTGGACCAGGTCGCCGATGAGACCGTTGACCGAGTTGACCGACGCGGCCCACGAGCCGGTCGCCCCGCCGAGCTGGGCGCGCTGCGCGATCCGGCCTTCCTTGCCGACCGCGAGGCTGACGCGGCTCAGCTCGTGCGCCATCTGCTGGTTGAGCTCGACGATCTCGTTGAGGGTGTCCGCGACCTTCCCCGCCATCCCCGTCCCGGTCATCCGCATCCGCACGGAGAAGTCGCCCTTTCGGACGGCGGAGAGGACGGTCAGGAGCTCGGCGAGGTCGAGAGTGTCGGGATTGGTCGGCGCGTCGGCAGTGCGGGCGCGGCGCGTTCGGCGGCCGTTGCCGGCCGTAGGCTGCTTCATGGATGCTCCGGCGTGTCCGGGGAACGGCGTATGGACGGGTGGAGACTTCCTATTTTGTCGCGTTTTTCGACAGACGGCAGTGATGGGCGTCACAGGCCTCACTTGGAGATCGTATCTCCTTGACAGCGAATATATCGGTGCCACACTTCGGCGTGCCACCGACACAGGATCCTCTCCGCATTCTCATCCTCGAGGATGTGGCCATGGACGCGGAGCTCGTCGAGTACGAGCTCGAGCGCGCCCGCATTCCATTCGCCGCCCGGCGGGTGGATACGCGCGAGACGTTCCTCCGCGAGATCGACGACTTCGCGCCGGATCTGATCCTCTCCGACTACACCCTCCCCCGATTCGACGGCATGACGGCGCTCGCCCTGGCGCGGGAACGAGTCCCGGCAGTGCCGTTCCTCATCGTCACCGGGTCGGTCAATGAGGAGACCGCGGTCGGCTGCATGAAGGCCGGCGCCACCGACTATCTGCTCAAGAGCAACCTCGCCCGGATCGGCCCCGCGATCGAGGGGGCGCTCGCCCGGGTTCGCGCCCGAACGGAGAAGGCCCGCGCCGAGGACGCGCTGCGCCGCTCCGAGGCGAACCTGCGCGCCATCTTCGACAACACGCTCCAGGCGTTCGTGCTGATCGATCCCGACGGCACGATCAAGGCCCTCAACGCGACCGCGGTGGATTGGAGCGAGCGGCTGACCGGCCGCCCCATCCGCGAGGGCGACCGGGTGATGGACTTCATTCCCGAAGCGGAGGACGCCTTCCGCGCCGCGCTGCGAGGGGAGTCCCGCTACCTCGAGCGCTGCTTCCGGGAGTCCGACGGCGCCGAGCGCTGGTACGAGACGACCCATGCGCCGGTCGTGGACGAGGAGGGCTCGGTCATCGGCGTCTGCCTCAACGCCCGCGACATGACGACGAGGAAGCGTGCCGAGCAGGCACTCCGGGAGAGCGAGGCCCGCTACCGCGACCTCTTCGACAACGCGAGCGACCTCGTCATCGCCACTGACGCCGGACGGCCACTTCCTCTACGCGAATCGAGCCTGGCAGCACGCCATCGGCATCTCCGCGCCCGACCCGTCCGGGCGCAGCTTCCTCGACGTGCTGCATCCCGACAGCCGGGAGCGCTACGAGCAGGTGGCTGGCCGTGCCCTGGCGGGAGAAACGCTCACGCACGTCGAGCTCGTCCTCGTCACCGCCGGCGGCGCACCGATCACGGTCGAAGGCAACCTCAGCTGCACCATCCAGGACGGCCGCCCGCCGGTCCTGCGCGGGATCTACCGGGACGTGACCGAGCGCAAGCGGGTGGAGGACCAGCTCCGGCGGGCCGAACGGATGCAGGCGGCGGGCCGGCTGGCCGGCGGGATGGCGCACGAGGTCAACAACATGATGACCGGCGTCATCGGCTTCAGCGAGTTTCTGATGCGGAGCCTGTCGGAGGGCGACCCGCGCCGGGGCGAAGTCGAAGAGATCATCCGGGCCGGCACCCGCGCGTCCGACGTGACCCGCCAGCTGCTCGCCTTTACGCGCCAGCAGCTGCTGCACCCGGAGCTGCTCGATGTGAACGGCGTGGTGACCGGCGTCGAGAAGATGCTGCGCCGCTCGCTCGGCGAGAATCACGTCCTGGAGCTGCGCCTCGAGCACGACGTCGGCGAGATCCGGGCCGACCGCGGCCAGCTCGAGCAGGTGTTGCTCAACCTGACCCTCAATGCGCGCGACGCGCTGCGCGACCACGGGAAGGTGACGATCACCACCGGACCAGCCACCCTCGACGAGGTCTACGCCCAGGCCCATGGCGGCATCGACATCCCGCAGGGGAGCTACGTCGTCCTCGCGGTCTCCGACACCGGCACCGGCATGTCGCCGGAGGTCCAGGCGCGCATCTTCGAGCCGTTCTTCACCACCAAGCCCGTCGGCCAGGGCACCGGGCTCGGCCTCTCCACCGTCTACGGCATCGTCAAACAGAGCGACGGCTTCGTCTGGTGCTACAGCGAGCCGGGGCACGGCACCACGTTCAAGGTCTATCTCCCCGCGGCGGG
Source organism: uncultured Gemmatimonadales bacterium (assembly GCA_963720365.1). Taxonomy (GTDB): domain Bacteria; phylum Gemmatimonadota; class Gemmatimonadetes; order Gemmatimonadales; family GWC2-71-9; genus CAVVWJ01. Next base: position 374,285 of record CAVRFK010000010.1, read on the forward strand.
GGTCCGGTCGCTTCCCATCGTGCCGGCGGAGCCGTCGCAGGAGCTGCGCGGGGGAAGCGAGACGATCCTGGTGGTGGAAGACGAAGACGTGGTGCGGATGCTCGCCTGTCGCGGGCTCCGGGAGCTGGGGTACACGGTCCTGGAAACCCGGCACGGCCGCGAGGCGCTCGACCTGGTCGAGGGCGGGCGCCAGGCGATCGACCTCGTCATCTCCGACGTCGTGATGCCGGAGCTGAGCGGACGCGAGCTGGGCTCGCGGCTGGCGGTGCTGCAGCCCGAGCTGCCGGTGCTCTACATGTCGGGATATACGGGAGACGACGTGATCCAGCGGGGGTTGCTCGAGCCGGGCGTGCCGTTCCAGCAGAAGCCGTTCACGCCGGAAGGTCTGGCACGGAAGGTCCGGGAGATGCTCGACGGCCGGGGGGCGCGCCGCCGGGCGCACGCCGTCTAGGCGATCGCCTCGGTATCCGTCTCGCTGGATTCCTCCTTGGCCGGACGGAACTCGAGGTGTTCGGCCCGGAGGATGACGAACCCCCGCGAGGTGCTGAGCCGGGTCAACCGCTCGCCCGCCATGTTCACCATCCGTTGCGTGACGCCGGGAAAGATCGGCGCCACCTCATACCACTTGGATGGATTCAGCTCCGGATACTTTCGCTGGTGCTCGGACCGCAGACGCGCCTGCACGCCTGGCATCGCTGCTCCTCGCCGGCCGGGAGGCCGGCCCACCTGGTTGATCTGGTCCGGAAAGGACGCCCCAATTTAACGCAGAGGACGGAAGAACGCCCGGACCTCCGCCGCGAGCAGCTCGGGTTCCTCTGTCGTTCCCTTCGCCGGCCAGTGGACAATTTCGGGACGATTGCTTACAGTGTAAGCGATTGGATGTTCGTGGCATCCATCGCCTACCTTCAAGTACATCGTGAACCATGCCGACAAGCCAAATTGGACAACCGGTCGTGGCCGGCGCCGCCAAGTGTGTCGTCGTGGACGACGAGCCGGCCGTCAGGGCCTTCCTCGTCCGCATGCTCGAGGCACAGGGATTTCAGTGCTTCGAGGCCGGCTCCGGTAAGGAGGCGCTGCGGGTACTCGACCTGGTCGGGGAGCCCCCGCTCATCATTTCCGACATGCGCATGCCGGAGATGAACGGCATCAGCTTTCTCGAGGCGGTCCGCGCCCGCTATCCCGACACGTCCGTCATCATGCTCAGCGGGGTCACCGAGACCACCACCGCGGTGGATTGTCTGCATCGCGGCGCCGCCGACTTCCTGCTCAAGCCGATCTCGATGAGCGAGCTCCAGGCGCGGGTCGCGCGCGCGCTGGAGAAGCGCGCGCTGGTGCTGCAGAACCGCTTCTATCAGGCGAACCTCGAGCGCCAGGTGCAGGAGCAGGCGCATCGGATCCAGGAGCTGTTCCTGCAAGGCGTGCAGATGCTCGCCCGCGCGCTCGAGGCCAAGGACTCCTACACCCGGGGGCACTCGATCCGGGTGAGCCAGTACGCGGTGGCCACCGCGTCGCGCATGGGATTCGAGGGCGACCCGCTCGACGGCATCCGGCTCGGCGGCGAGCTGCACGACATCGGGAAGATCGGCACCCGCGAGGCCGTGCTGCACAAGCCGGGGTCGCTCACGCCGGAGGAGTTCCGCCAGATCACCGAGCATCCGCTGCTCGGCGAGCGCATGCTGTCGCCGCTGGCGCACCAGTCGCCCGGCGTGCTCCGCATCGTGCGCTCCCACCACGAGCGGCTCGACGGCCGCGGGTTCCCCGATGGCTTGCGGGGAGAGAAGATCCCCATCGAGGCGCGGATCGTCGCCGTGGCCGACGCGTTCGACGCGATGACGACGCGGCGGCCCTACCGCGACTCGCGGCCCGCGGCCGACGCACTCGCCGAGCTGCGACGCGTCGCCGGCTCCCAGCTCGACCCCGAAGCGGTCGAAGCGTTCGTGGAGACGTACCCGACCCACCGCGTCACCGAGCTCTGCGTCTAGAGCATTCCCTTCCGCTTCAGCAGGTGGTACCGCTCGACCAGCGCGCCGCTGGCGCCCTCCGGCGGCACGTCCAGCACCATCACGCCGCGTGACCGCATTTCCGCCAGCGCCGCCTCGCGCGCGCCGAGCAGCTCTTCGGCCGCCGCCCGCTCGAACGCCTGCGACACGTTGGCCGGGCGCGCCGCCGCCAGGGCCTCCATCGCCGGATCCCGCAGGGTGACCGCCAGCGGCAGATGCCGGGGGCGCAGTGTCGCGGTCTGGGCCACCAGCGCCTCGCTCGCGGTCCGGTCGATCACATCGGTGAAGAGCACGGTCAGCGCTCGCTTGCGGCTCTTCGCCGCGAGATAGCGGAACGCCGCCGGATAGTCGGATTCCACCAGCCGCCCTTCGGCGGCGGCCAGACCTTCGAGCACCGCGCGCAGCGCCCGCCGCCCTCGTCCCGGCGCGACGTAGCGCTGGATGGTATCGGCGAAGACCAGCAGGCCGACGTTGTCGTCGTGCTCCACCGCCGCGTGGGCGAGGTGCAGCGCGGCGGTGATCACCGATTCGAGCCGCGGCACGCCGTCCACCTCCGCGGTCAACAGCCGTCCCGCGTCGAGCATGAGCATCACCTGCTGGCGCCGCTCATCCTCGTACTGCCGGGCGATCGGCTTGCCCCGGCGCGCCGTCGCCTTCCAATCGATGGTGCGGGTGTCGTCTCCCGGCACCCACTCCCGCAGTCCCTCGAAGAGCCGGCCCTCGCCGCGGTGGCGGACGCTCCGGAGCCCCGCCTCGCGCCGCCGGATGGTCTGCACCGGCAATGCGCGCAGCCAGGCGCCGCGGAAGCTGGGATACACCGTGGCGGTCCACGGAGCCTCGATCCGGCTCTGTCGCCACGCGAGTCCCAGGGGCCCCAGGATCCGGAGATCGAGCCTGCCACCGGGTCCGATCCCCCGCCGGACCGGCTGCAGCTCGAGCTGCTCTTCCAGGGTGAGGTAGGGCGGCAGGTCCAGCCGCCGAAGCGGCGTGACGGCCCCGCCGAGCGGCTCGGGGAGATGCTCTTTCACCTCGAGGTGGAGCCGGCGCCGGGCGGTGTGGCGCCAATGGTATCGCACGACGAACTGGCGGCCGAGCGAGAAGGCGACCGGCGCCTCGCGGCGCATCTCGAGCACCCGGGCACCGGGGGCGAGCACTGCGTCCACCACGAAGCCGAGCACCCAGACGGCGTCGAGACTCAGCAGGAACGGCAGCGCGTCAGGCCACCAGAGGCCGGCCGGCGCGACCGCGGCCAACGCCGCGGCACCCCACAACCAGCGCCGCGACGGCACCGCCTTCATCTGGGCGCCTCGATCTTCTCGATGATCCCGCGCAGCGCGGTATCCGGCGCCACGCCTTCCAGCTCCAGCTCCGGGGCCACCGCCACCCGGTGGCGGAGTACCGCCGGCGCGAGCGTCTTCACATCGTCCGGAATGACGTAGGGCCGGCCTTCGAGCAGCGCGGAGGCCTGCGACATCTTGAGCAGCGCCACGCTGCCCCTCGGCGACGCGCCGAGCGTGAGCACCGGCGCGGAGCGCGTCGCCCGCACGATCGCGGTGATGTAGCCGACCAGACTCGGATCCACCCGCACCCGCCGGCACGCCTCGCGCAGGCGCGCGAGCCCGGCCGTGTCGCCCACCCGGTCCACGCCGTAGCTCGACGGCGTGTCCGCCTCGAAACCGCCGAGCACGCGCTGGAGGATGCCCTGCTCCACCGGCTCTTCGGGGTAGCCCACCAGCACCTTGACCAGGAATCGGTCCAGCTCCGCCTCCGGCAGCGGGTAGGTGCCCTCGAACTCGATCGGGTTCTGGGTGGCGAAGACGGTGAAGCTCTCCGGCAGCTGATGGGACACGCCGTCTACGGTCACCCGCCGCTCCTGCATCGCCTCGAGCAGCGCCGCCTGGGTCTTGGCGGGCGCGCGGTTGATCTCGTCGCCCAGCACGAGATCGCCGAAGATCGGCCCGGGACGGAAGGTGAACGCCCCCGTGCCGGCGAGCAGGTTCACGCCGGTGATGTCGGACGGCATCAGGTCGGGCGTGAACTGGATCCGGCGGAACTCGAGCGTGAGCGCCTGGCCCAGGGCGCGCACCAGCAGCGTCTTCGCGGTGCCGGGCACGCCTTCCAGCAGCACGTGGCCCCGGGCGATCAGCGCGGCGACCGCATCCCGCACCGCCTCGTCCTGTCCCAGGACCACGCGCGTGATCTGGTCGATGATCGCGCGGGCGGACTGGGACGCGCGGGCGGCTTCGTCGGCGCTCAGCGGCGCGAGTGCGGTCGTCATGACGGCTTCAGCTCCTCCCACAGAGTCTCCACGGCGTTGGCCGCGACCAGCACGCTCTCCGCGTCCTGCGGCCGGTGCGTCGTGGCGGTGAGCGCATCGAGGGCGTGCCGCCCCCGGTCGGTGCGGATCGAAGGGCGCAGCGTCGCGAGCCACGCGTCCGCATCGCCGGTAGCTGGACGTCCACCGCGCGAGAGCCGGCGGCGCAGTCCCTGGATCATCAGCCGGACGGCGACGTCGTGCCCCCGCGCGGCGGCGAGCGCCGTGGCGAGCGCGCGGACGTGCTCCATGGGCGACCGGCGGCGGCGTTCGATGGCGGCGCGGATCGGCCCGAACCGGATGCCCGACGCGACCAGCGCGATGAGACCGACGGCGATCAGCTGCCAGACCGCCCACCCCCAGGGCGATCGGGTGCTCCACTCCAGCGCCGCGGCGCCGAGCGAGCGGGCGGTGTGATAGCCGTGATGGTACTCGTCCACGACCAGGCGGCGATAGCGCGGCACCACCAGCCCGAGCATCATCTCGCCGGCGGACGTGTTCCGCAGCGTGCGGTTGCGGAAGAGCCGGTCGTCGGCCACGACGGTCACCGCCCGGCCCCCGGGGTACCACAGCCGGATCGCCACCAGGCGATCGCGCACGGTCAGCAGCAGCGTGTCCACGCGCTCGGGAACGGGAACGTCGCAGCGCACCTTTCGCCCCTCGTATCCCGCGGAGTCCACGATGAAGGACGCGGCGTGGGGCGAGAGGACGGCCCATACCCGTGGCGACGGCTTGTCCCCGGCTTCCGCCGGCGCCCGCGTCGCCGCGGGATCGGCCCACTTCCGCGCCGACACCTGGTAACCGAGGCAGCGAATGGCCGTGGCGACGTCCGGCCCGGCGAGCAGCAGGTCCACCGGCAGATCGAGCAGGTGGTGCGCGTCCGACGCGCTGAGCGCCTCCGAGGGGCCGACCATCGCGAGCACCGTCCCCTTGGCCGCGGAATCGGAGATCACGAGCGCCGCGGTGGGCCGGCGGAACCGCTTCACCTCGACCCCAAGACTCGTGGCCGCATCGGCAAAGGCGCTGATCCCGCCGGGGGTGGTGAGGTAGGTCGAGCGCGGCGACTCGTCGGGCGCCGACTGGGTACGCCGGCTCCCCAGCGCCACGGCCAGGACGCCGAGCACCACCAGCAGGGCCGCCGCGAGCGCGAGCTCAGTGCGCGGGCGCATGCCAGGGTCCCATGCCGTGCTCGCGCCAGCTCCGGTAGTCGTCGGGCGCGATGGTGCGGCCGCTGAAGGCGTAGGCGTACAGGGTGCGCACGAGATCCCGCAGCCGCTCGCGATCGGGTCCCGCCAGTCTCGCCTCGCGGGCGCACTCCGCCGGTGTCTTGCTCGGGTGGTACTGCAGCAGCCCCTGTCCCTCCAACGTGAGCGCGAGCGCCACGAACGCCAGCTGCAGCGCCTCCGTCAGCCGGCCATCCGCCGCCGCCCGGTCGGCCTCCCGCGAGTACCACTCCGCGTCGTGGCGCTCTCCCGCCACGACCAGCGCCGCCGAACGTTCCGTCCGGGCGGCGCCGCTCACGGTCACCCAGACCAGCCAGGCGGCGTGGGTGAGAATGCCCACCCACGCCAGCAGGACGACGATCAGGAAGATCCGGTAGACGAGGGGATTGTCCGCCTTGAGCCCATCGACCCAGGCGCTGAGCCAGTCCCACCATTCGGAGATCAGCCGGAGCACCGCCGGAGGAGGCTCCCACTGGTACGAATCGGTGGCGAACACGGAATCCAGCACCGCGCGGACCTCCGCGGGACCGCGCACGCCCTGAAGTATCATCGGGAATCAGGCAGGCTGGAGCGTCGCGGCGAGAACCTCGAGATCGAAGCCTTCCTTCCGAACCCGCAGGTCATAGTAGGCCACGGTCAGCACGCAGTATCCCAGCGGGTACAGCAGCATCTGCAGGACTCCGAACACCGCCAGCGTCAGGATTCCCCAGGAGGGGAAGAGCAGCGTCGCGAGCGTGACCAGCGCGAGGATGGGGACGTAGAGGAGGATCACGATCGTCGCGATGAGCCCGAGCATGCGGAGCCGGGACCGCCGGGTGAGCGACCAGGAGCGGGAGAGCGCCGCGGTCGGCGAGCTGTTCGGCTCCAGTACCAGGGAGGGAAAGGCGAGCAGCAGCCCGCAGAGCAGCACCACGCCCGGGACGAAGAAGAACAGGAACCCGAAGAAGACCACGATGGCGAACAGCAGCGAGCAGACGATGAGCCGGCCGAGCAGGGGCGTCGCCCGGCGAAGCGCCTCGGCCGCCTTGAGCGGGCGACCCAGGTAGCTCTCCGAGACGACGAACACGGTGGCGGCGGTCCCGATGGAGCTGAGCACGGTGAACACGATGTAGTACAGGAGGGTCATCGGCAGGTTCATCAGCACGCCGCCGGACGACTCGATGTAGAGACTCAGCAGCACCGGCACGCCGGAGGAGACCGCGGCGATGGTGCCCAGGGTCGCGAAGTGGCGGCGGTAGAGGGTGAACGATACGTCCAGGATCTCACCTACGGTCAGCGGTCGCAGGGTCGTGGACGCCATGAAGAAACTCCGGCAGCGAAGTACGGGGGAGGAGGACGGAGGGGAAAGATGCGTCGCCGGTGCGACAGATGCGAGTCCCGCGAATCGAGGTTAGAATCGCCGGATGACACAGATCGAGGCCGCACCGCAGGATTACCGCCAGCGGCTGCAGGTGGAGACCCCGGAGCACGTGATGCTCGACCTCGAGATCGCCGGGGTCGGCTCCCGCGCCCTGGCGGCGCTGCTCGATCTGCTGATCATGGTCGGCTCGGGCATCGGGGTCCTGATCGTCCTGGCAATCTTTGCCGGATTCGGGGTCACCATCGGCTCCATCGGCGGCGCCATCCTCCTGTTCGTCGGGTTCCTGGTGTGGACCGGCTATTTCATGCTGTTCGAGGGACTTCGGCAGGGGCAGACGCCGGGCAAGCGGATCGTCGGCATCCGGGTCGTCAGCGACACCGGCAACGCCGTCAGCATGGGCGCCGCGGCGGCGCGCAATCTCCTGCGCATCGCGGACTTCATGCCCCCGCCCTACCTCATCGGCGGGGTGCTCGTCGCCCTGCACCCGAGAGGCAAACGGCTGGGCGACATGGTGGCCGGCACGGTGGTGGCGCGGGACCGGCCCTTCCAGCTGGCGGCTCAGACGGCGCGCACGGTGGAGACGCAGGCTCCGCTGTCCCTGATCCCCGAGCTGGCCGACGCGGAGTTCCGGCTGCTGGCCAAGTTCGAGAGCCGCCAGGCGCAGCTCGCCCAGCCCGCTCGCCTCCGGCTCGCGGCCTCCCTCGCGCGTCGGCTGGCCGACCATCCCGCGCCGGCCGGACTCTCCGATCTCGACCACCTGCTGGAGCTGCACCGCCGGGAGCGGGAGCGGCGGGAGCGGACGCCGGGCTGGCGCGGCTCGGCCGGGGCCACCTTCGCCGCCCGGAAGCGGACCCGGTGGACCGAGTTCCAGCAGCTCGCCGATCGGGCGGCCCGCCACGGACTCGACAGCTTCGCCTCCCACGAGCTGCCGGACTTCGCCGCCCGCTATCGCGAGGTGGCCGCTGACCTGGCCCGGGCCCGCACCTACCGGGTGGACGAGGCCACCCTGGAGCACCTCGAACGGCTCGCCGCGGCGGGGCACAACGCACTCTACCGGAACGAGCGCGGCACCTGGGGGCGGGTCTGGGAGGTGCTGGCCCGGGAATGCCCGGCCGCGATCCGCCAGGCACGGGTCTACGTGGCGGTCGCCTGCCTGACCTTCCTGCTGCCGGCCGCGACCGGCTACTTCCTGATGCGGGAGCAGCCCGCCCTGGCCCTCGATCTCCTCCCCGAGGTCATGATCGAGCGGGCCGACGCGGGAGCGGAACGGATCGCGGAGGGCCGGCGTTACGTGGATGTGTCGCTGGGGGATCGCCCGCTGATGGCGTCGGGCATCATCACCAATAACGTGCGGGTCGCCATCGCCTGCTTCGCCGGCGGAATCTTCCTGGGTGTAGGGTCGCTGGTCCTGCTGGGGTACAATGGGCTCTCGATCGGTGCCGCGGCGGGGCACTTCGCCAACCGAGGATTGCTGGGCTACCTGATGGAATTCATTCTGGGGCACGGCCTCCTGGAGCTGTTCGCCATCTGGGTGGCGGGCGCGGCCGGGGTTCTCCTGGGGCGGTCCCTGGTCTCACCGGGCGACATGAGCCGGAGCGATGCCCTGGTGGTGAACGGCAGGCTGGCGGTGCGGATGGTGGGGGCGGCGGCCGTGCTCCTGATCGTGGCCGGCCTGATCGAGGGGTTCATCTCGGCTGGAGACGGGAACGTGGCCTTCCGGGCCGCCGCCAGCGTCGGGAGCCTGGCCTTCCTGGCCGCCTACCTCGTCAACGGACGGAGGCGGCCATCCGGCTGAGCCAGGTCAGATCTCCCGGAGCATCCCCCGCATGCGGATGGCCATCGCCTCGATCTCCCGGAGGCTGGTCAGGGTCTCGGCGTCGAATTGCGACTCGTTGAGCAACAGCAGCTGGATCTCGGCCAGGAGAGCCGAGAGGGGGTTGGAGAGGTCGTGCCGGAGCTTGCCCATCCGTTCGGATTCGGTCATGTCGGCGTGACCGGGATGTCGTCTGATGAGGGTGAGTGAGCCAAGATCGTTCGTACTCGACACTTCTGCAAGCCGCCACTTGACTGGGCCACCTGGGCGCTCTAAGTTGAATTGCTTCTTGGAATCGGCAGGACAACTCCCCGTCACAACCCGTACTGCCCGCTCGCTCCCCTTGGAGCAGGCTGTACTGCCATCGGGCCGACATATACTCAGGCCAACCTCGCCGGCACCACTCATCCCTTTCGTCACTAACCCGCCCGCACGCCGGCAGGGCCCGTCCGTTTGGAGTCTCGTCCGTGGATATCGCTGAACTGAAACAGAAATCGGTCGCCGAGCTGCACACCCTCGCCGAGCAGTTGAACATCACCAACTACTCGGGCCTCCGGAAGCAGGACCTGATCTTCCGCATCGAGCAGTCCCTGCTCGACTCCGACACCGTCATCCGAGGCGAAGGTGTGCTCGAGATCCTGCCCGAAGGCTACGGCTTTCTTCGGAGCCAGGACTGGAACTACCTCTACGGCCCCGACGACATCTACGTGAGCCCCAGCCAGATCAAGCGGTTCGACCTGCGCACCGGCGATACCGTCATGGGGCAGGTGCGGCCGCCGAAGGAAGGGGAGCGCTACCTGGCGCTGCTCAAGGTGGAGCAGGTCAACTTCGAGGAGCCGGAGAAGACCAAGCACCGGATCGCGTTCGACAACCTCCGGCCGCGCTATCCCGACGCGCGCATCCGGCTGGAGCGGAAGAACAGCGACCTCTCCATGCGGGTGGTGGACCTGCTGGCGCCGCTCGGCAAGGGCCAGCGAGCCCTGATCGTGGCCCCGCCGAAGGCCGGCAAGACGATCCTGATGCAGAAGCTGGCCAACGCCATCAGCGAGAACCATCCGGAGATCGTCCTCATCGTCCTGCTGATCGACGAGCGGCCCGAGGAAGTCACCGACATGGAGGAGAACGTCAAGGCGGAGGTCATCTCTTCCACCTTCGACGAGCCGGCCGACCGCCACGTGCAGGTGGCCGACATGGTGATCGAGAAGTCCAAGCGCCTGGTGGAACACGGGCGCGACGTCGTGATCCTGCTCGACTCGATCACCCGTCTGGCCCGGGCCCACAACGTCGTGGTGCCGCACTCGGGCAAGATTCTGTCGGGCGGCGTGGACGCCAACGCCCTCCAGAAACCCAAGCGCTTCTTCGGCGCCGCCCGGAACATCGACAAGGGTGGGAGCCTGAGCATCATCGCCACCGCGCTGGTAGACACCGGCAGCCGGATGGACGAGGTGATCTTCGAGGAGTTCAAGGGTACCGGCAACTCGGAGCTGGTGCTCGACCGCCGGCTGGCTGACCGCCGGATCTATCCCGCCATCGACATCCAGCGGACTTCGACCCGTAAGGAGGAGCTCCTGATGGACAAGGACGAGCTCAACCGGGTCTACCTGCTGCGCAACTTCCTGGCCGACATGCCGCCGGTCGAGGCGCTCGAGTTCCTGCTCGAGCGGATGAAGCGGACGAAGAACAACAAGGAGTTCTTCGCGACGATGGCGCAGTAAACCCGAAAAGCGTGAAGGGTAAAGCGTGAAGAGGGAGTGCCGAAAGGGCGCTCCGCTCTTCACGTTTCTCGCTTTTTACGCTTCACGCTTTACCCTTCACGCTCTTATCTTCTCGCCCATGTCCCTTCCACACACCGGCCGCCTGCTCGCGGTTGACTGGGGCGAAGTCCGCATCGGCCTGGCGCTCAGCGACGAGACCCAGACCCTGGCGACTCCGCTGGAGACGCTTGTCCGGCGGCGGGGCAAGCGCTTTCCCATGCCTCGGTTCCTCGAGCTGGTGGCGGCGCACGCGCCGTCGGGTCTGGTGGTCGGGCTGCCGCTGACCGGGGAAGGCGAGGAGGAGGAGAGTGCCGGCGCGGCCCGCGAGCTGGCGGGATCGGTGGCCGAACGGACGGGATTGCCGGTCGAGCTGTGGGATGAGCGGATGAGCACCGCGCGGGCGCTCGCCGCGATCAGGGAGCAAGGCGGCAGCACCCGCGGCCGCAAGCAGGACGTGGACGCGTTCGCCGCGGCGGTCGTGCTGCAGCATTTCCTCGACGCCCGGAAAGCTCGTGCGGTCTAGCCGAGCCCTCGCCGCGGGCCTGCTCCTTCTCACCGCCTGCGGCGCGAGCGAGTCCGCGGAGCGGGTGACGCTCCCGCCCGGGGCCTCCTTCTCCGCCGTCACCGACACGCTGGTGGCCCACGGCGTCGTGGGCAACCGGATGTGGTTCAAGCTCCTCGCCCGCGTGCGCGGGGCCGACCGAACGGCCCGGGCCGGGATTTACGAGTTCACGCCGGGCCTCTCCGCCTGGAAAGTGCTCGACATCCTGGAGAAGGGCGACGAGGTCGCGGTCCGCTTCACCGTGCCCGAAGGGCTGACGATCCCGGAGGTCGCGGCGCTGGCGCAGGAGAAACTGGGGATCCCCGCCGACTCGGTACTCGCCGCGGCGGAGGACAGCGCGGCGGCGAGCGAGCAGCTCGGCGTGACGGCGCGCTCGTTCGAGGGATTTCTCCGGCCCGAGACCTACTCCCTCCGGGAGGGCACCCGGGCGCGAGAGCTGGTGCGAGTGATGGCGGAGGGGTTCAGGTCGTCGTGGAAGCCGGAATGGGATGCCCGGCTCGTCGAGCTGGGGTGGAATCGGCTCCAGCTCGTGACGTTCGCTTCCATCGTGGAGGGCGAGGCCCGCGCCGACGACGAGCGCGAGACCATCGCCGGCGTCTACCACAACCGCCTCCGTATCCGGATGGCGCTGCAGGCAGACCCGACCGTCCAATACGCGATCTTCCTCGCGACCGGCAAGCGGCGTCCCCGGCTCTTCACCAGGGATTACCAGTTCCGGTCCCCGTACAACACGTACCTGCATCCCGGCCTGCCGCCCGGGCCGGTCAACTCACCGAGTCTGCGGAGCATCGAGGCTTCGCTGTTCCCGGCCAAGGTCCCGTATCTCTATTTCGTGGCCGGGCCGGATGGCAGGCATGTGTTCTCGAAGACGTACAACGAGCATCTGCGGGCGATCGCGAACGTGCGGCGGGGGCGGTAGGCGGCTTCTGGTCATCCTGAGCGAAGCGAAGGAGCGGAAGCTGGGTTTCGGTGAGGATTCACCACGAAGGCACAAAGGCCACGAAGGACTCCTTGGACAGGAGGAAATCACTTCATTCCGCGTAAAGCAGGCTTCCAATCGCTTTTTTTGTGGTCTCGGTAGCGCCGCTCCTGTCACCCCCAAAAAAACTTCTCGGGACCTCGCCTTACGCGGAATGAGACGTCCCAACGAACGCTACGGGAATCCTCCGTGTCCTTCGTGCCTTCGTGGTGAAACCATGACACGAGCCCGGCCGCCGCTCCTTCGCTCCGCTCAGGCTGACGCGGCCTGCTCAGCATACCGACGCGTAGCAAGCTCGACATCGTCTGCACCCAGAATCCCGGAAACCACCGCCACCCCCACGCCGCCCGCCGCGCGCACCGCCCCTACGTCCTCCGGCCGCACTCCGCCGATCGCGATACATGGCCGACCAGCACCCAGCCGTACCAGTCGTCCGAAGCCCTCGGCAGCGAGCGCCTCGCCCGCATCCGCCTTGGTTCCCGTGGCACGGTAGGGCCCGATTCCCCAATAGTCCGCACCTTCGGCAGCCGCGGCTTCGATCTCCGATCCCACGGATGCCCCGACGATGAATCCCGACGGAACGATCCGCCGTACGAGCGACACAGGGAGGTCGTCGGGTCCGAGGTGAACGCCCGCCGCGCCTGCGGCGAGTGCCACATCCGGGCGGTCGTTCACCAGCACCGGGATTCGCAGCGAGGCTACCAGCGCCCGGGCGCGGTCCACCAGCTCCCGCGGGCTCGCCCGCTTGAGCCGGAGCTGCACCGCGGTCGCCCCGCCCTGTTCCGCCGCTTTCGCCAGTGCCACGAGATCGCGCCCTTCCACCAGCCGATCGTCGGTGACGAGCATCAGCCGAATGATTGCCGCTACATTATCTGCCATGACGCTCCCTACGCCTCGGCTGCACGGTATCCGCGGCGCCACGACCGTGGACCGGAACGATGCGGACGAGATCCTCGCCGCGACGGATGAGCTCCTGCGCGCGTTGATCGAGAGCAACGATCTCGAGCCGGACGACATCGTGAGCGCGCTCTTCACCGTGACCCGCGATCTCGACGCCGCCTTCCCCGCTCGCGCGGCGGAGGAGTTCGGCTGGAATATCGTGGCGCTGCTGCACGCGTCCGAGATCCCGGTGCCGAATTCCCTGCCCCGCTGCATCCGGTTGCTGGTGCACGCCTATACCCGCCGCAGCCGGGGCGAAATCAAGCACTGCTATCTCCGGGGGGCCACGTCCCTGCGACCCGACCGGGTATGACCCCGGCGCGGGTGACGGCGCGTGGCGCCGAGCGCTGGGTGCGAGGCCATCCCTGGATCTATCGCAGCGATGTCGAGCAGCACCCCGAGGAACCTGGACTGGTGCCGGTGGTGGACCCGCGAGGCCGCTTCATCGGCCAGGGCCTGCTCTCGCCCACCTCCGAGATCCGGCTCCGGCTGCTCGAGCGGACCGACGCCCCCGTGGATGCCGCGTGGTGGCGCCGAAAGATCTCGGCCGCCGCGGCTCGCCGCGAAGGCATCGACGCGACCGCCTACCGCGTCGTCCACGGCGAAGGCGACGGCCTTCCTTCCCTCGTCGTGGACCGATACGACCGCTGGCTCGTCGCGCAGATCCTCTCCGCCGGCCTGGAAACGATGCGCCAGCCGATCCTGGACGCGTTGGCGGACCAGTTTCGGCCGGAGGGGATCCTGCTCCGTCACGACGTCCCCGCCCGCCGGCGCGAGCGACTGCCGGCCGAGATCGAGGTGGCCGCCGGGTCGGTGCCGCGCGAGATCGAGGTGCGCGAGGGTGGCGTCCGCTACCTCGCCGCGCCGTGGGAGGGACAGAAAACCGGCGCCTTTCTCGACCAGCGGCCCAACCGCCTGCTGGCCGGCGAGGTGACCAGGCCCGGCGGCCGCGCGCTCGACTGCTTCGCTTACCACGGCTCCTTCGCCTTGCACCTCGCCGGCCGGGCCGGCACCGTCGTGGCGCTCGATTCGAGCCCCGGCGCGTTGGAGCGGGCGCGCGCCAACGCCGCGCTCAACGGCCTCGACAACATCGAGTGGCGCGCCGCCGATGCCTTCGAGGGCCTTCGAGCGATGGCGAGGGCGCGCGAGCAGTTCGACACCGTCGTCCTCGATCCTCCGGCCTTCGCGAAGACGAGGGCCAGCGTCCCCGACGCCCTGCGCGGCTACCGCGAGGTCAATCTTCGGGCGATGCGCTGCCTCGCACCGGGCGGCACCCTGCTCACGGCGTCCTGCTCCTTCCACGTCAGGCTCCCCGACTTCCTCACGATGCTCACCGAGGCCGCCGGCGACAGTGGCCGCCGCATTCGGGTTCGCCGCATCCTGGGCCAGGGCGAGGACCACCCCGAGGTCCTGACCATCCCGGAGACCGGGTACCTCAAGGGAGCGCTTCTCGAAGCCGAATAGCCCGAACGCCTTGACCCGCCTCGACGGATGTATGAATTTGCACCACGTCAATCCGGCGGTCTTCGTGGGACCGCCGCTCGTCTCGAGCCCATCTACATAGCTGGTCGCGGTGAACCTCGTCTTCGGCCGCCTCGTGGGGCGCCGTCCTTCGCCGAGCAGGCCTTCGTGCTGAGCGCCACCGAAATCCGGGGCACCCAGCGCCGCCGGCGTACGCCGTATTCCGACAAACAGCACTATCAGGAGTACATCCTCCAGCGCATCGAGGGCTTCAAGAACTCGATCGGGCGGGAGGAATTGATGCGCCTGGGCGACGAGGCCGCCTCCGAGCTCCAGACCACGTCCGAAGGCCAGTTCGTGCTGACCGAAGTCCTGATGCTGGAGACGGTGGACCGCCTGATCATGAAGCGGCTCGCGCTCCGCCCCTATCGACGCTGGCGGGAGCAGTTTCGCAAGCTGCGCGAGGCGCAGCGGATGCCGGTGCATTGGGGACTCGACGGCGGGTGTGCTCTCGCTCGCCTGCTGCCGCGGGTGGAGTCGCACGACATCGCGCTCGTGATCGGCGTCGGCGCCGAGCCCGCCACCTATCTCCTCGCCGCGCACGATGCCGCGGTGACCTTCGTGGCCTGTGACGTCGGCTGTGTGGAGCGGGTGGAGTCACGGATGGCGGCCGAGGCGCTCGCCAGTCTCTTCGAGGGATTCGTCGCGCCGCTGGGCCCGGCCCTGCCCTCGTTCCTCGAGGTGCTCGACGGCGTGGACGTCGTGGTGATCGATCCCGATACCCTCGCCGGGTTCAAGCCACAGGCGCGGGCCGCACTGCTTCGCGATCTCCAGCGGCGCAGCCGGCCGGGCGGCGTGCACGTGGTCCTGGGCGGGAGCCGCGCGCTCTCGCAGGATTCCATCCGGGCGCTCTACGATGGATGGAATGTCGAAGAGGAGCCGGTGCGGAAGAAGCGCGGCGGCACCAGCCGGCGCCCCGACGGACTCCTGCTCGCCAAGCCCACGTGTCCCCCGGACGCGGCGGCTCCACCACTCGCCGCGTCCATCTGACACTTCGCGGCGCCGGTCGCGGCTCTACAAGTAATTATCCCCCAAAATCTTAGCGTCTGATACCGCGAGGGCACGAGGCGTGCCTTCCTCCGGGCGAGACCGGTCGTGGCTCTCTCGCTTTGAGGAATCGTCCCGTGACCACACTTCCCGTCGCAGTCCCCTCGTCGCCCATGGGCATCGTCATCAAGAACGGTGGCCCCTCGCCCAAGCCGGTGCGGTTCTGGGCTTATATGTGGGCGGCCGACGAAGAGTCCTCCAAGGATCACTGGCACCAGCGGGTCCCGACCGAGCACGCCGCCTAAGCGAGCGCGCCGACGCGCAAAGGCGCGCATCGGCAAGTAGAAACGCCCCCGGACTCCGGTCCGGGGGTGTTTGTATTCCTGCCCATTCCCACCACTATATTCCCCCCCGACTTCTGCCTGGACCCCAATGCGCGCTCTGGTAAAAGCTGGCCCCGGTCCCGGGATGGAACTGCGCGAAGTGGCCAAGCCCACCTGCGGTTCCACCGACGTCCTGATCCGCGTCCGACACGCCGGCGTCTGCGGCACCGACCTGCACATCTGGGAGTGGGATAGCTGGGCGAGCCAGCGCCTCAAGCCGCCGGTCGTCGTCGGCCACGAGTTCGCCGGCGAGATCGTGGAGCTGGGACGCGAGGCCGAGACGGCGGGCCTGCTCGCCGTGGGCGATCTGGTCACCGCCGAAGGCCACATCGTCTGCGGCCACTGTCTCCAGTGCCGGCTGGGCGCGGCCCACCTGTGCCAGCGCACCCAGATCATCGGCGTGGACCGCGACGGCGCCTTCGCCGACTTCATCGCCATGCCCGCCTCCAACGTCATGAAGCTGGACGGCATTCCCACCGAGATCGGCGCCATCATGGACCCGATCGGGAACGCGGTCCACACGGTGCTCGAGGCGCAGGTGCCCGGCAGCACCGTCTTCGTGCTCGGCTGCGGGCCGATCGGGTGCTTCGCGGTCGGCGTGGCGCGGGCCGCGGGCGCCTCGCTGGTGATCGCCAGCGACTTCAATCCCCGGCGGCTCGAGCTGGCGCGGGCGATGGGCGCGCAGGAGACGCTCGACCCGTCGAAGGACAACGTGCTCGCGCGGATCAGGGAGCTGACCGGGGGCAACGGGGTAGATCTGGTCTGCGAGATGAGCGGCCATCCCGACGGGCACGCCACCGCATTCGCCGCGGCCCGCCTGGGCGGACGGGTGAACCTGCTGGGCACGCCGAGCCGCACGACGGACACCGACTTCGCCCGTGACGTGATTTTCAAAGGCCTGACACTGTACGGCGTCACCGGCCGCAAGATGTACGAGACCTGGCATCAGATGCGGCGCTTCCTGCTCGCGGGCCAGCTCGACCCCCGCCCCGTCATCACCCATCGCTTCCCGCTCGAGTGCATCGGCGATGCGATCCAGGTGATCAAGACCGGTCAGGCCGGCAAGGTGATCCTGGAGATCGGCACATGAGCAACCCGCTCGAACAGCGGCTGGAGAGCGAGCTGGAGCAGTTCGTCCGCGGAGGGACCTACAAGCGGCTGAACTTCCTGGACAGCCCCCAGGCCCCCCGGGTCCGCATGGAAGGCCGGGGCGACGTCGTCATCCTCTCCTCGAACAACTACCTCGGCCTGAGCGCGCAGCCCGAGGTGGTCGCGGCCGGCAAGGCGGCGCTCGACCACTGGGGCGCCGGCACCGCCTCGGTACGCTTCATCTGCGGCACCTTCACGGTACACCGGGCGCTGGAGGCCGCCTGCGCCCGGCTGGTGGGCACCGCGGCGTCGCTGAGCTTCGTGAGCTGCTGGAACGCGAACGAAGCAGTCCCGGGCACGCTGCTGGGCGAGGACGACATCGTCATCAGCGATCAGCTCAACCACGCCTCGATCATCGACGGGGTCCGGCTCGCCAAGGCGATCACGAAGTGCCAGACCGCGGTGTACAAGCACGCCGACCTGGCCGATCTGGAGCAGAAGCTGACGGCGGCTCGTGACCGGCGCGTGCGGATGGTCGTCACCGATGGTGTCTTCTCGATGGAAGGCGCGATCGCCCCGCTGCCGGACCTGCTGCAGGTCTGCCGCAAACATCAGGCGGTGCTGGTGGTGGACGATTCCCATGCCACCGGCGTGCTGGGTCCCAACGGACGCGGGACCGCCGAGCACTTCGGCATGGTGGGCGACGTGGACATCATCACCTCCACGCTCGGCAAGGCGCTCGGCGGCGCGGCGGGAGGGTTCGTCGCCGCCTCCGCCGCCACCTGCGACTACCTCACCCAGCGCGCCCGGCCGCAGCTCTTTTCCAACGCGCTTCCGCCGACGGTGGCGGCCAGCTCGCTCGCGGCGATCGAGTATCTCGAGGCCCACCCCGAGCGGGTGACGGCCCTGCGAGACCAGGCGCGCTACTTCCGCGAGCGGCTGCTCGAGCTCGGCTTCAAGCCGCTGCCGGGGGAGACGCCGATCATTCCCGTCATTCTCGGCGAGACCGCCGCAGCGATCCGGATGAGCGACCTGCTGCTCTCCGAGGGCGTGTTCGTGACGGGGTTCGGCTATCCGGTCGTGCCGCAGGGTCAGGCTCGGGTCCGGTGCCAGGTCTCGGCGGCGCACACCAGGGACGATCTGGATCAGGCGCTGGCGGCGTTTGCGAAGGTGGGGAAGCAGCTTGGATTGATTTAGGCGGGAGCGGAGGCGGTAAGCGGATGATCCGGCGATGTCCTCGCTCGCCTTCCCGCCCCGCCGTCTTCCGGCCGTCTTCCCCCCCTCCAGCACCCGGCCCGCCTCTTGCACCCCCACCCTTTCCGACGGGTTGGAGAGTCCCGGCGGAGCAATCTGCAAGTTAAAAATGACAAGCAGATAGCACCACTTACGGTCCCCCTCCCCTCCCGCGCTTTCCAGCATACTTCCCGCATTTTGACGTACCGCCGATCTGGGGACGCGGTAGGCGCCAGGACCCGCCTGGTGCGGACACTCTACGGAGGCAGTCTGTGATGCGCATGCTCTCTCGAAGCATTCCGGTCGTGGCGCTGGCGCTGTCCTTGGGGACGCTTCCCGCCGCCGCGCAGGAGCCCGGCAACGGGAACTTCCAGTGGTACGTTGGCGGCCAGGCCGGGGTGATGTTCTTCGATACCCCGACCCAGGACCGGACCGCTATTCCGTCGTTCGGCGGCCAGACGCTGATCGTGGCCCGTCGCACCGGCCTGCTCCTCTCGGTCGATGAGGCCGTGGGCACCGACGAGACCAGCTCCTACAGCGATCTGAGCGGCACCCAGCCGGTCACGTTCAACGACATCCGCAGGTATTCCGCGGTGCTGATGGCCTTCCCCATCAAGGCCGCCGCGCAGCCGTACCTCGGCGTCGGCTACGGCATCATGCACACGGTCAGCCCGACGCCGCAGAACGTGACCGCCTTCCAGAGCGACGCGGAAGAGCTGGGCAGCAGCGGGTTCGGCACGTTCCTGGCCGGCATCACGTTCCAGGTGGGCCGTCTGATGGCCTTCGGCCAGTACCAGATCACGACCAGCCCGGGCAACAGCGTGGTCACCGATTCCGACGGCAACGCGGTCGCGTTCGGCCGGCTGCTCACCGGCCCGACCCACACCTTCAGCGGCGGCCTGCGGTTCGGCCTCGGCGGGGCGCGGGAGTCGGTGAAGACCGGCGGCTACAAGTAAGCGATCGGGGAAGCACTTCGATCTGATACGACGGGCGGCGCTATGCGCCGCCCGTCGTCTTTTGGGGAACCCGGAGGATGCGGGCTCCCGAGACGTGCACGCTGTCGGCCACGGCGAACCTGAGCGGCCAGTCCGCCGCCTTGGTGATGCCGATGCGCGGGGTGGTGAGCGTCTCGAACGCCAGCGGCACCAGGGGCGGCCGCACCACTACCACCGAGCCCGGCATCATCCGCCCGTCGAGATTGGCTCGCGTGATCCCCAGCGCCTGGCAGAGCTTGCCCGGCCCGGAGCAGAGCTGACGGTCGTCCGTGACGCTCCGGCGCTCGCGCATCGGCGCGAGGCCTTCCACCGGCTCGAGCGCGCGCAGCAGCACCGCGCTCGCGGTACCCTCGGCTTCGCAGACCAGGTTGGCGCACCAGTGGATGCCGTACGAGAGGTAGACGTACCACGATCCCGGCGGGCCGAACAGCGCCGCGTTGCGCTCATTGCGCCGGTGCAGGTACCCGTGCGAGGCCGGATCGCGATAGCCGAGGTAGGCCTCGGTCTCCACGATGCGCGCGCTGGTGCGCACTCCGCCGATCCGCGAGACCACCAGCGCCCCCAACAGCTCGCGCGCAACGACATCGGCAGGGCGGTCGAAAAACGAGACGGGCAGCGTGGCTGCCCGTCGTCGCATCTTCACTCGGCCTTCTTCCGCGCTCGACTGCGGCCTCGCTTCGCCGGGGCCGGCGCGGCCTCCGCGCCGCCGTCGTCGGGGGGCACGGTCACCTCGGCCTTGCTCGGCTTCACCGCCTTCGCCGTGGCGGCCTTCTTCCGGGGTGCCCGCTTCCGGGTGGCCTTCTTGGCCGGCGCGGCTGCTTCGTCGGCCTCCGTGGGTGCGAGCCTCCGCCTGAACCGGGGCCGCGTCGGTGGGCAGATCCATCTGCACGACGCCGATCAGCGGGATCTCACCGGGACGAAGGGCGCCCCGCGAGCCCCGGCGGAACCGAACTCCGTAGCGCTGACCGTTATCCCGTCCTGCCGCGGCCGGCTCGGCCGCGGCCGACTCGGCGGATGCTGCCGCCGGCGGCGGCTCGCTCGGCTCGGAGGAGACGGACGCCGCAGCGGCGGCGGCCGCGGGCGCCGAGAGCGTCGGTGCCACGCCGCCCATCCGCCGGGGCGAGATCTCGTAATCGTCGTCGCCCACCTTTCGCACGTCGGCGATCTCGGCGTCATTGGCCTGGCGCAACAGCCGAGGGAAGCGGCCGGCGTCGAGCAACGCGTCTTCCCGTCCGTGCAGCGCCGCCATGCGAAGGCGCAGCGCCTCTCCCGTGACCGTTCCACGCAGCTCGACGAGCGCCTGCGTCATGAGCTGGAAGGCCCGGGCCAGCGAGAGCGCGCCGTCCGCGGGCTGGGCCCGGGCCGCCGGCGCTTCGCGCGTGGTCGGAGCGCCTTCGGCCGGACGCTCACTGCGGCCTCGGCCGCGCCGCCCGCGGCGACCCCGGCCGCCTTCCTCACGGCCCTCACGGCTCTCGCGTCCCTCACGACTCTCGCGGCCCTCGCGACTCTCACGGCCTTCGCGAGCCTCGCCGTCGCGGGCGCGGGGCGCTGGCGCGGGCGCCGTCGCGGCCGGCGTCGCCGGCGGCGGCAGCGTGCCCGGGCCGACTTCGAACTGGCCGTTGTCGAGCTTGGTGACCGAGACGACACCTCGCTGTCCCGCCTCGAGCACGAACTTGCTGAAGCGGTTGAAGCCGGCGTTGCGCTCGTCGAAGTTCGGATCGATCTGCTGCATCACCTGCTTGAGGCGGTCGGAGCGCATGACGTCGCCGTTGCGCACCATCTGCGCGACCGCTAGCCCCGCCAGCTCCCACGGATCCCGCTGGATGGACGGCGTGTCCACCTCGCGGGTGAGCCCGGCGAGATCGTTGTACGAGTAGTACTCGTCGCAGTTCTGGATCAGCAGGTCGCTCGCCGACTCCCTGATGCCCACGCCGATGACGTACTTCCCGTACTCCTTGAGCTTGATGACCATCGTCGAGAAGTCGCTGTCGCCGGAGAGCAGGATGAAGGTCCCGATCTCGGGCCGGGTGAAGACCAGCTCGATGGCATCGATCGCGAGGCGGATGTCGGTGGCGTTCTTCTTGGTGGAGCCGAAGGCCGGTGCGAAGATGAGATCGATCGACGATTCGGAGAGCGAGACGATGTACTGCGGATACCGACGCCAGTCGGCGTAGGCGCGTTGGACCGCGACCTTGCCCTTGATGATGTCGCTGTTGAGGAGGGTGCGAAGCTCCTTGGTCAGGTCCTTCTGGATTCCCAGGGTGACATTGTCGAAATCGATCAGCAGGGCGGCGTTAGGCGCGTGTACGGGGGCCTGGCTTATGTGCCGGCCCGGCCGGGTCATCGGTCGAGTCACGTCTCTCTCGTTCGGGATTCGCACCCCCCTCAGGTCGCTCGTGGCACTCTGGCCGGACCCGGTGCAACGGCAGGCCGGCGAGCGTTTGCCGGGGGGCGGAGATCCGCCATGAGGTCACGCTGTTCACCATTTCGGACCGCGGTGCCGGGGCGTCAACTGCGCGGTGGCCGGCCGGGTCGACCGGTTCGCGCAAACGGCAATCACGTCCTTCAGAATGGCCAGCGCCAAGAATTTAGCCGAGCGGGGCTTCCCCGGCCAGTGGAAGGTCGAGCTCGAAGTAGAAGCGGGTGCCGGCACCCTGTTCGGTCTCGACCTGCAGGGAGGAGCCCATCGCCTCGACCAGCTTGCGGCAGATGGAGAGCCCGAGGCCGGAGCCGGAGAAGGCGTATTCGCCCTGCTTCTGGCGGCGGCGGAACGGCTCGAAGAGGGTGGCCATGGACTGCGGAGGGATGCCGCGGCCGGTGTCGCGCACCGAGAACTCGACCCGCCGAGCCCCGGTCTGCCGGGCGACGACCTCGACGAATCCCTCGGCCGTGAACTTGAGGGCGTTGGTCGTCAGGTTGAGCAGCACCCGGCTCAAGGCGACCGGGTGCCCGATCCGGAAGTCCGCCTCCGGCATGGACAGCCGCACCGCGAGGATCTTCTCCTCGGCGATCGGCTGCACGATATCCCGCACCGATTCGAGGATGTCGGTGACCGAGAACGGAATCGGGTCGAGGTCCACCAGGCGGTCGCCGCCCCGGGCCAGCTCGATCACGTCGCTGGCCACCGAGCTGAGTCCGAAGGCCGCGCTGTAGATCAGGCCCAGCTGCCGCTCCTGCACCGGATTGACGGCGCCGCTCCGGCCCCGCTGGAGCGTTTCCGCGAGGAAGAGGATGGAGGTCAGCGGCGAGCGCAGGTCGTGGGCGACCTCCACCACCAGCTCGAGCCCATCGGGCGCGGAGAGCCGGTCGGTGAAGTGCTGGGACCAGTCGGCCTCGATGACGGTGGCCGACCGATTCGATCGCGGTGAGGATTCGGAGCAGCTGCCCTGGATCGGGCGCGGCGGCGAGCGCCTGAGCCCGCTCGAGGAAGGTGCCTCGCAGGATGCTGAGCAACCGGCGGCTGAGCGGGGTGCGAGGGAGCTCGACGATATCCGCGGTGGGACCGGCCAGGAGCTGGCGGACCGCCGTCGAGAGCAGCGCCAGGTTGCTGTTGACTTCCTCCAGCCCCGACGCGTGCTCCACCGCCCGCTCCCACTGCGCCTGCGTCGCCAGCAGCACCTGGTGCAGCGTGTCCCACAGCGCTGGGCTGATGGCGGGTGGGCGTGCGGCGTCCGGATCCCACAGCTTGGCAGGCTGGGATCCGTGACCCCGGTGTGACCCGGCGGCGCTCGCCGCTGGTCACCCCGGAGAGGGCAGTGTCAGGCGTCACTCGGTCGATCCGGATTCTCGTCGCGGTGAAACTCGTGCTTGTCCATCAACCGGTAGAGCGTCGTCCGGTCGATGCTGGCCAGGCGCGCGGCCTTCGACATGTTCCCGCCGGCTCGATTGACCAGGCGGGTGAGATACTCCTTCTCGAACTGCGCAACGACCCGATCCTTCGCGGGATGATACGCCTCGTCCATGACCCCCGCGGGCACGGCGCTCTCGGCCGGCCATTCCTGCCCGTCGTCGTAGACGGGGATGTCGTTCGGTTGAATGATCTGATCGGGTTCCACCAGCACGGCCACGTGCTCGATGACGTTCTGGAGCTCACGAACGTTGCCGCGCCAGGGCCGCGAGCGCAAGAAGCCGATGCTCGCCTCGCTGAGGCGCGGGGCCCGGTCGCCCATCTGGCGGTGACGCTGCCAGTAGTAGGTGAGGAAGTGGTTGGCCAGCAACGGGATGTCTTCCGGCCGCTTGCGGAGCGGCGGCAGCTTGATCGGCACCACCCGGAGCCGGTAGAAGAGGTCGCCGCGGAGGATGCCGGAGTCCACCGCTTCCTGGGGTTCCCGGTTGGTGGCGGAGACGAAGCGCACGTCCACCACCGCGTCCTGCTGCTCGCTGCCGACCCGCCGAACCACGCCGTCCTGAATGACGCGCAGGAGCTTGGCCTGCAGCGGCATCGTCATCTCGGTCAGCTCGTCGAGGAAGAGCGTGCCGCCGTTCGCGGTCTCGAGGAGACCGGGCTTGTCCCGGTCGGCGCCGGTGAATGCGCCCTTCCGGTGGCCGAACATCTCGCTCTCCAGCAGCGGTTCCGGCAGCGCCGCGCAGTTGATCGGCACCAGCGGTCGGCCGGCTCGGCGGCTGTTCTGGTGAATGAACTGCGCGATGACTTCCTTACCGGTGCCGCTCTCCCCGCTGATGAACACGGACGCGTCGGTCGCCGCCACCTTGCGGGCGAGCTCGACGGCCTTCCGGAACAGCGGCGAGATCCCGATGAGCGCGATCTTGTCGCTGTGTCCGTGCTGCTTCATGAGCTGGACCCGCAGGTCCTGCGCCTCGCGGGACATCATGACCGCGTGCGACGCCCGCCCGATCAGCACCTGCAGATGCGTGGCGGAGAACGGCTTGGGCAGGTAATCCCAGGCCCCGGCCCGGAGCGCCTCGATGCTGCTGGTGACGCTCGGATTTCCGGTCATCACGACGACGATGGTGTCCTTGTACGCGCCGAGCGCGGCCTGGAGAATCTCCAGTCCCGACGTCTGCGACATATACAGGTCCACCAGAATGACGTCGAACTTCCGCCGCCGAACGGTCTCCAGCGCCTCTTCCCCGCGACCGATGAGGGTCACGTTGTATCCGTCCATCTGGAGGACGCTGGCGCAGCTTTCCCGCAGGGTGCGCTCGTCGTCCACCACGAGCACGCGGATGCTCGCCTTGATTTCGCTGGGAATGGAAAGGGGATCGCGCGGCGCTTCCGAGGCCGGCGGGGGTGTGCTGCGTTCCGGCTGAGCCAGCGGGTTGGCCATCCTGCACTCCAGGGTCAGGTGGACATACTGAGCCACACTTCGAGCAGAAGGGTGGCGTCGCTGCTACCGGTGCGGGCCATTTAGCAGACCCGCTGCTGTTTGGAGGCATCATCTTTATACAGAAGTGCAGCGAGTGTCAAGCAGATTGCAGGGAGCGCGCCACAGCTGGGCGGGGCGGGAGTGCAGCAGGTATGGTACTGCAGCTACGATACTTAGAGACTAGTTGGCGAACCTCGAGGGCACCTGCTCGAAGGCCCGGACGCGCTCCCCGGTTGGCCCTTCGCGCTTAAGGTCGCGAAGCGCAGTAGTGGCCCGGAGCAGCAGCTCGACCGCGTCCACCGAGGACTCGGCGAAGTCCGGCACGGCGCAATAGCCCGCCCGAAGCTTGAGCGTCCGCTCGCCTCCGCGCACTGGAATGGGCGAGGATTCGATCGCCCCGCCGAGCCGGCGGACCAGGCGCACCGCGGCCTCGGGGCCGGTGGCGGGCGCGATGACGCCGTACTCGGACTGACCCAGCCGCCCGATCGCATCGGAGGCCCGCCCGGACTGGCGGAACAGCAGCGCGAGCTGGTCGGTCATCCGGCGAACCTCTTCCTCATCCGGCTCTTCCTCTTCCGAATCCGGCGAGAACACGACGCACGCGACCGGATCGCGCCGGCGGAACGCTTCGGCGCCGATCTCTCTCGCGCGGCGGGACAGCCCGCGCATGTTGTACAGCCCGCTCCCCGGATCGAGCAGGTTCTCTTCCCGCAGAGAGTCCACCTCACGCTTGCTCTGCAGGAACGTGTTCAGCTTCAGCAGCAGCGCCTCACCATCGAGCGGCTGGCCGAGAAACTCCCAGGCGCCAGCGCGATACGCTTCCAGCCGCTGGGTGCGCCCCGACGGCCCCGAGGTGGTGATGACGATCGGCGTCGTCGCACTGAACCGGCTGTCGTTGCGGAGCGCTCGGCAGACCTCGAAACCATGCATGTCCGGCATCTGGGCATCGAGGATGATCAGGTCGGGCTGGGAGGTGCGGGCACGCTCCAAGGCCTGCTGACCGGTATAGGCCCGGACCACCGAGAACCCGTTGGGCCCCAGGATGCTCTCCAGCGAACGCGCGGACCATTCCTGGTCGTTCGCGATCAGTACAAGCGGCGCGTTGGAGGCCTTATCTCGATTCGCCATTGTGAAAAGCCGGGGTAAAAGGACAGCGGGATGGCCGGGGGCACCGGTTCTGACAGCAGGAGTCGTGCGGCGACATGCAAAAAATGCAACGTTAATCACTCCTTGAACTTAGCTGGCTGAAACGAGGCCGCGCCGGCGCGGACCGCTGGAGCCACGCCACAGTTTGGATGCTGGACCGCCACGTCATGTCCCGCAACGAGTTGTGGTGGAGTGACGCATCCACTTTGTGGTCCGGGAGCAACGTATCTCCCCGAAGCCGGGGAAGCCGCCAGACACTGGCGTGACAAGGTAACATTTTATAGTATAGAGGCTTAGATATCCAGATCTCCAAGCGATCTTAACTGGGTCGCCCCGGTGAATTCCGCGGCGTCAATATTGAATCGTGACAATGCCGCACCCCGGCTTGTGCCAAACTTTGCAGCGATGGTTTTGCCATGGCTCAGCAACCAGTTGAGAATATCGCGACGCCTGGAGCGTCTGAAAGTTCAAAGGGCGACCACACCACTCGGCCGTCGGCAGAGTTGCGCGTGGAGCGCTCGCGGTTCAGTCGGCTGCTGGCCCGGTTCGGATTGGGTGAGCTGACCGACCCTATTCTTCGCCCGACCAAATCGCCGGCCGGCCCCAGTTCCGCCGGCTGAGCGATGACAGAGTGAGACACGTCACAGGGAAGATCGCAGTTTCCTGTTACCGTGACCGGACGCGCTTGGTGTCCCGTCGTGACCGCGGTCGGCCACATTGAGCGCCTCAAGGATGAAACGAATGGGCATTGCCACCTCGGGACCTCGGCGACAGCCTTCGCACCAGTTGCTGACGGGCACCATGTCGCCGACACCGGCGCGTGTGCGCGTCTCCGGTGCGCACGCGGCTGTCCAAGAGGACGAGGCTGAAATGGCTGCCCATCGAGTGATGAACGTGGTCCTCGCGGGCATCGCCCTCTTCATCGCGCTGCCCCTGCTCCTGCTGATCGCCATCGCCGTCAAGCTGACGTCGCGCGGTCCGGATCTTCTACACCCAGGAACGCGTCGGCCTCGACCGCCGTACCCTCGGTCGGGACCCCCGCGACCACCGCCGCACCCGCGACCTCGGCGGGCGACCGTTCACGATCTACAAGTTCCGCACGATGCAGGTGGATGCCGAGCAGGCTACCGGTGCCGTCTGGGCCACCCAGAACGATCCCCGGATTACGGCAGTCGGCCGGTTCCTCCGCCAGTATCGGCTGGACGAGCTGCCCCAGCTGCTGAACGTGCTGCGCGGCGAGATGAACATCGTGGGCCCCCGTCCCGAGCGCCCCACGATCTTCGCCGAGCTCCGGGAGCACATCAGCGAATACCCGCAGCGGCAGCGGGCCAAGCCGGGCATCACCGGCCTGGCGCAGATCTACCACCACTACGACCGCTCGCTCGACGACGTGCGGACCAAGGTTCGGTACGACCTCGAATACATCCGACGCCGCAGCGTCGGCGAGGACCTCCGGATCATGTTCCTGACCATTCCGGTCATCTTCCTCCGGCGCGGGGGTTGGTGAGCCGGAGCTCTCGAGTCGTCCTTGTCGTCCCCTGACCACAACCGTGCGATTAGCCACCCCCGGCCAGCCAGCCGGGGTGGGGGCGTTTTGTCACAATCCATTGTCACCCAATGGCTTATGCCACTTTCACGGGGCAGGATGCGGCGGAACACGGATTGCTGGTGAGCCGTAAGTCGAATCGATATATCTTGCTACGACACCTTCTACGGGAACGTTGACGCGGCATGCTCTCTCCCTCTCCAGCGGGGACCGGTCCGGTCGACCTGTCCGTCGTGGCCCCGCTGTACAACGAGTCCCAGAACGTGGCTCCTCTCGTCGAGTGGATCCTCGGGGCGCTGGCCGAGTACCCGGGCCGCTTCGAGATCATCCTGGTCGACGACGGCAGCCGGGACGACACCTGGGAGCAGGTGGCGGCGGAGTCCGCCAGGGAGCCGCGGGTCAAGGGAATCGCGTTGGCGCGGAACGTCGGACAGACTGCCGCGATGATGGCGGGATTCGATCACGCGCAAGGCGGCGTGGTGGTCTCGCTCGACGGCGACCTGCAGAACGATCCCCGGGACATCCCCGCCCTGATCAACAGGCTGGAAGAGGGGTACGACCTGGTCTGCGGCTGGCGGGAAAAACGCCAGGACAAGTTCCTGCTCCGCAAAGTGCCGTCGTGGGTGGCCAACCGGATCATCCGCCGGCTGACGGGCGTGCAGATCACCGACAACGGCTGCTCGCTCAAGGCCTACCGGCGGGACCTGCTCGACCGGATCTCGCTCTACGCCGAGCAGCACCGGTTCATCCCCGCGCTGAGCGCGAGCGTCGGCGCCCGGATCACCGAGATGCCGGTGCGGCACCACGCCCGGCGATTCGGCGAAAGCAAGTACGGTATCTCGCGCACGGTGAAGGTGCTGGTAGACCTGCTGACGCTGAAGATGATCACCACGTTCCGCTCCCGGCCGCTGGTCGGGTTCGGCACGTTGGCGGTCCCGATGATTCTCGGCATGCTGACGTTCGCGGCGATGGCGATCATCGCGGCGGCACGGTTCAGTCCGACCAAGGCCGAGGCGCTGGTCTTCCCCGGCGCGGCGCTGCTGTGCGCCGGCGCGGCGTTCTACCTATTGATGCTGGGGCTGGTGGCCGAAGTGGCGCTGAGCAGCGAGCGGGAAAGTGCGAACGAGATTCCGACCGCCTGGGAGGTTCGTTGACATGGGGCAGGGTGCGCTGATGGAACCATCCCTCGACCAGTCGCGCCCCCGCGGCGCCGACACCCGGTTCGTCTCGGTCGTCGTGCCCGTCGTCGAACGGGCCGACGACCTGGTCCAGCTCTATCGCACCTACGCGGACGAGCTCGACGCCCGCGGCGAGGAGCATGAGTTCGTGTTCGTCTTCGACGGCGGATTTACGCCGCCCCCCGAGCTGACGGCGCTGGCGCAGGACCGCGACAACCTCCGCTTCCACCGCTTCGCCCGCGCGTTCGGCGAGACCGCGGCGCTCCGCCTCGGCATCGAGCGGAGCCGGGGCGACGTCATCCTGACGCTGCCGGCGTATTTCCAGGTGAAGCCCGAGGGTGTGAGCGCCCTGCTGGACGCGCTGGACGACGAGACCGATCTCGTGGTCGCCAGCCGCTCGCCCCGCATCGACAGCTGGCTCAACCGGCTTCAGACCGTCGCCTTCAACCGCATGATCGCCGGCGTCACGGACCGGCCGTTCCACGACATCGCGTGCGGCGTGCGGGTCATGCGGCGCACGGCCGCGGAAGGCCTGCCGCTCTACGGCGACCTGCACCGGTTCATCCCGGCGCTCGCGCTGCGCGAGGGCTATCGGGTCCGCGAAGTGGCGGTGCCCCAGCACCCGAGCAATGCGCGCACGCGGCTCTATGGCCCTGGTGTCTACGCCCGCCGGCTGCTCGACATCGCGGCGTTCTTCTTTCTGGCCAAGTTCACCGAGAAGCCGCTTCGCTTTTTCGGCCTGGTAGGCTCGGGCTTCTTCCTCGCCGGCGCCATCACCAGCGCCGTGCTCCTGGTGAACCGCATCGAAGGCCAGGGGATCGCCAATCGCCCGCTGCTGCTGCTCGCGGTCCTGCTGCTGGCGCTCGGCGTTCAGCTCATGG
This sequence comes from uncultured Gemmatimonadales bacterium, assembly GCA_963720365.1. Taxonomy (GTDB): domain Bacteria; phylum Gemmatimonadota; class Gemmatimonadetes; order Gemmatimonadales; family GWC2-71-9; genus CAVVWJ01. Next base: position 403,515 of record CAVRFK010000010.1, read on the forward strand.
GACTCGGGCTCATCGGCGAGATCATCGTCCATCTCCGCGCGCCGCACCGCCGGGCCTACCGGGTCCGCGAGCGCACGCACGCCGCCGGCTCCGGACCGGGCCGCTCGACAGGCCAGGCCTGACGGAGACGAGCGCGACCGCGGGACCGATGCGGCGGGATCTCCACCGACTCGCCGGCACCGAGCACGACGTTCTGGTCATCGGCGGCGGCATCCAGGGGGCGTGCATCGCCTGGGATGCCGCGCTCCGCGGGCTCAGGGTGGCGTTGGTCGAGCGCGACGACTTCGGTGCCGCCACCTCCGCCAACAGTCTGCGCATCATCCACGGCGGCATCCGCTATCTGGCCCGGGGCGACCTGCCCCGCATGCGGGAGTCCATCCGTGAGCGCACCGCGCTCCTCCGTGTGGCGCCGGGACTGGTCGAGCCGCTTCCGGTCCTGATTCCGACCGGCGCCGCCGGGGTGCCCGGCCGGCTGGCCTTCGGTGCCGCGCTCGCCCTCACCCACGCCCTCTCTCCGCTCCGCAATCGCCATCTCGAGCCGGACCGCCGCATCGCCGCCGGGCGGGTCGTCTCATCGGCGGAGTGTGCCCGGCTGGTTCCCGGACTCGCCCGAACCGGCATCACCGGCGGGGCCCTCTGGTACGACGCGCGCATGAGCCAGGCCCGAGCGCCTCACGCTGGCGTTCGTGGCATCGGCCGCCTCCGTCGGGGCTCAGGTGGCGAATCACGCCGAGGCCGTCGAGCTCGAGGTCGGGAACGGCACGGTGAAGGCCGTGACCGTGCGCGACGGGCTCACGGGCGAGCTTCACCGGGTCACCGCGCGCCAGGTCGTGATCGCCGCCGGCCCGTGGACCGAGCCGCTGGCCGCCGGAGCCCGCGGAGGCGCCGCGCCGAACGGTGCGCCGCGCTACGCGCTGGCGCTCAATCTGGTGATCGGCCGCCGGGTGGCCGAAGTCGCGGTGGGACTTCGGTCGGCCGGCTCGAGCGAGCCGGACCCGGCCGGATCGGGAGGCCGGTTCCTCTTTCTGGCGCCGCAGGAGCGTACCACGCTCCTGGGAACCTGGTACGCCGTGGCGGATCCGAATGCCGACCCCGCCGCGGCCCTCGATCGCGGCGCCACGAGCCTCCTCGCCGAGTTCAACCGTCTCTGCCCTGGGATGGGACTCACCGAGCGGGATGTCGTAGCCCGGCAGTGGGGACGCCTGCCGCTCAAGGCCGGCCTGGAGCGGGGGCCTTCCGCCACCCTGGCCGAGCGCCCCAGAATCGGCTCACCCGACGGCCGCGGGCCGGCCAACCTGCTCCCCGTCGAGGCGGTGAAGTACACCACAGCGCGCGCGGTGGCCGAGGTTGTAGTTACTCGGCTTCTGGCCTCGAGCGGCCTGCCGCCGCGTGCCTGCCGGACGGCCGAGACCTCCCTCGTCGGAGGGGACCGTCCGTCGGGCGGCCAGGCGCCCATCGCGCAGAGAATCCTGCATGGAGCCAGGGACGAAATGGCGCTGACCTTGGCGGATCTGGTGTACCGCAGGACCGAGCTGGGCGATCCGCCTGGACCCGAGCCGGAGACCGTCCGATTCGCCGCCCGCATCGCCGCCGACGCGCTCGGCTGGGACGAGGGGCGCCGGCGCCGGGAAGAGATGTCGGTCATGCGGCCGGAGGTGACGTGAGGATCCTGGTGCTCGCGCCGCACCCGTTCTTCCAGGCGAGGGGAACGCCCATCGCCGTCCGGACGGTGCTGGAGTTCCTCACCGACCGCGGCCACACGGTGGACCTTCTCACCTATGCGGAGGGCGCGGACGTCGAGATCGCGAACTTGCGGGTGCACCGAATCCGGAAGGTCCCGGGGCTCGGCGGCATCCGGGCCGGCTTCTCCTACAAGAAGGTCGCCAACGACCTCCTGATGACGGCCGCCTGCATCCGTCTGATGCGCCGCCACCGCTACGATCTGGTCCACGCAGTCGAGGAAGGCGCGTTCATCGCCAGCCTCATGCGATCGCTCTCGGGCGTCCCGTACGTATACGACATGGACTCGTCGCTCGCCGAGCAGATGGTGGACACCTTTCCCAGGCTCGGGTTCGTCTCCCCCGCCCTGCGCCGGATGGAGAGGACTGGCGGTGCGGCGGAGCCTCGGCGTGCTCACGGTGTGCGCCGCGCTGGAGGACGTCGCCCTGGCTCACGATCCCGCAAAGACGGTCGGCCTGGTCGAAGACACCACGCTGCTCGACGGCTCGAAGCTGGAAGGCCGCAACGCGCGCCCGCTCCCCGGGGCGGGCAGCGGTCCGATCACGATGTACGTGGGCAACCTGGAGCGGTATCAGGGCATCGACCTGCTGCTGGAAGGCTTTCGCCATACGGTGCAGGCGGTACCGAACGCGAAGCTGCTCATCGTCGGCGGCATGCCCGCCGACATCGCGACGTACGGCCGCCGGGCAGACCGGCTGGGGATCGCGGAGCAGGTGATCTTCATGGGACCGCGCCCGCTCCCGTCGTTGCCCGGACTGCTCAGCCAGGCGGACGTGCTGGTGTCGCCGCGGCTCAGGGGGCTCAACACGCCGATGAAGATCTACTCCTACCTCGATTCCGGTTCCGCGGTGCTGGCGACGCGCCTTCGCACCCATACGCAGGTGCTCCATGACGAGCTCGCCTACCTGGTCGAGCCGGAGCCGGCCGCGCTGGGCCGCGGACTCGCGGCGCTGCTGGGCGACGGCGATCTTCGCCGCCGCCTAGCGGACAATGCGAAGGCGTACGTGCAGCGCGAGCACACGCCGCAGGCCGCGCGGCGCAAGCTGGCCTCCTTCTATTCGACCATGGAAGCCCGGCTGGAGCCGGCGACGGCGTGAAGCGACTCTGGCGCTCACCCACGCTCCGCACCGTCGCGGTGCTGGGGCTCTCGGGGGTGGGGTTCGCCGTGGCCAACCTGATCCTGGCCCGGGTGCTTCCCACGGAGGAGTACGCGCTGCTCACTCTGGTCGTGGCGCTCGTCAACGTCGGCTACCCGCTGGCGCCGGCCGGCGTGGACGGCATGGTGAACCGCCGGCCGCTCGAGGCCGGTCCCCGGTTGCTTCAGCGCACCATGCGGGCGATCGTCCCGGTCGGTCTTCTCTTCGCGGCCATCGGCCTGCTGGGGTACGACACGTCGCCTGCCATGGCCGCGATGGTTCTGGTATCCACCATGGCGGGTGGGGCGCTGCTCGTCGCGGCGGGACAATTCCAGAGCGAGCAGCGGTTCGGCATCTCGCTCACCATCAACCAGAGTCCCAACATCATGCTGCTCCTGGCGGCGCTCTGGGTGGTGCTGGCGGGTGGGCGCGCCGCGGGACCCCCGCTGCTGGTGTGGACCCTCGGCTTCGTCGTGATCGCCGTACTCGGCTGGTCGGTCCTGTTCCGTGAGCGGCACGCGAAGCCGCATCGCTCGATCGAGTTCGGGTGGAGCGAGTCGGTCGCGATCGCGGGATTGGCGGCGGCCGGCCTCCTGTTGATTCAGCTCGAGCGGCTGCTGCTGCCGCATCTCCTGCCGTTGGAGGACCTGGCAACGTACGGCGTGCTGGCGGCGATCGTCGGGTCGCTCTTCCGGGTGCTGCAGATGGGCGTCGGCTACTCGCTGCTCCCGCGCCTGCGGGCCGCGCCGGACGTGCCCGAGCGGCGCCGGCTCATCGCGAAGGAGATGCGCCTGGTGCTGGCGATCGCCGTCGCCGGCTCGGCGGCGATCTGGGTGGCGACGCCGCTGGTGGAGCGATGGTTCCTCGACGGCAAGTATCACCTGTCGGCCGCGCTGATCCTGGCCGCGCTGGTCACCGGCGTCGCCAAGATCCTCAACGGTTTCGCGCAGTCCACCGTCTCGGCGCTGGCGGATGCCCGGGAGCTGACCATGATGAGCATGCTGGGCTGGGGCGCGGTGGCCGTCGCGGTGTTCGGCGCGGTGGCCGGGGCGCGGTGGGGATTGCCGGGGGTCATCTACGGTGTCGGCGTCGGCTGGGTCCTGCGCGCGCTGGGCGCCCTGTACCTCACGGCGCGCCATCTCCGTCTGCCCGCGGCGGCCGCGGCGGTGACGCCATGAGCGCCGAGTGGGCGCTGAAGCTGTACGGGAAATCGGTGCTCAAGCAGGCGAAGTACAGCCGGATCACGTCCATGATGGACGATCCCGCCGGCCAGCGCTGCCTCGACATCGGCGCCGACAACGGCGTGATCAGCCTGCTGCTGCGCCGCCGGGGCGGGAGCTGGGCGAGCGCGGATCTCGATGCCCACACGGTCTCGTCCATTCGCCAGCTGGTGGGCGACGATGTACATCAGCTCGACGGCGCGCGCACGCCGTTTCCCGACCAGGCGTTCGATCAGATCGTGGTGGTGGATTACCTCGAGCACATCCCCGACGACGACCGTTTCGCCGAGGAGTTGGCCCGGATCCTGAAGCCCGGCGGCCGCGTGATCGTCAACGTGCCCCACGTGAAGCCGCACTCCCTGCTGAACCGCTTCCGGCATGCCATCGGCCTCACCGACGAATGGCACGGACACCTGCGCCCCGGCTACAGCCTCGAGGGTCTGCGCAAGCTGCTGGGCCCGCGGTTCTCCATCGAGAAGTCGGTCACCTACTCGAAGTCCTTCTCGGAGCTGGTGGACACGGCCCTCAACGGTCTCTATGTCGCGATGCAGCGGCGATCGGGCGTCGCGGCCGGCTCCTCCAAGGGCACGGTCGTCACCCAGGCCGATGTCCGGAAACACCGCAAACAGTTCCTCATGCTCTCGGGGCTCTATCCGTTTCTCTGGGGATTGTCACGGCTCGACGCCCTCCTGTTCCTGCAACCCGGATACAAGCTCATCGTGCGAGCCCGCCTGACGGCCTGAGCGCCGCCCCATGCGCACCAGTCCAGCTGGACCCGGCATCGGCCGTCGCGTGGGCCTGCTCCTGTCCGCCCTCGGCGCGGCGTTCATCGGGCTCCTGACCCTCGCGCCGAATCCAGGGCAGAGCGCGTACTCCGACATCACGCCACTGCTCTGCCTGGTATGCGGGCCGTACGGCGGCGCGGACGTGCTGCTCAACATCCTCCTCTTCATGCCGCTGGGGATGGGACTGCGGCTGGCGGGATGGTCCTGGGCTCGGTCGGTCGGCGTGGCGGCATCGCTCTCGTTCGGGGTGGAGTTCCTCCAGTACACGGTGGTGAGCGGTCGCGATGCCTCGCTCAGCGACCTGCTCACCAACACGCTCGGCGCCATGCTCGGCGCCGGAATCGCCCCATATCTCAGGACGCTCCTCGTGCCGGACCCGAGATCGGCGCGACGCCTTGTCGTGGGCGGGCTCGCGGCCTGGCTGGTCGTGCTGGCCGTGTCGGCGATCGGGATGATGCCGTGGCTGCCCGCCGGCGCCATCCGGAACGACTGCACCAGGAGCGCCGGCAAGCCGGATGTCTTCACCGGGACGGTCCAGTCGGTGTCGCTCAACGGCGTGGCCCTCCCGTGCGATGCCGATGTGCCCGAGAGCCAGCGACTGCGCATCGAGCTGGGCCAGGGCGAAGCCGAGCTCGATGTGACGACCCAGTCGAGCAACCCCCAGAGTGGGCGGGTACTGATCCACGTCGTGCGGGTTCCCCGTGGCTTCGTGCTCATGCTGGCGCAGCACCGTCGCGGCGCCGCGTTCAGTCCGCCCATCGCGAGCAACCATCTCGGCTTCTACTCGCCGATTCTTCGGCTGGCGTCCGCCTTCCCCGCGGAGCGCGGCGTGCCGGTGCGGGTCCAGGCCGGCGTGCGCGACCGCCGGCTGTGGCTCTCGTCGGAGTACGGCGGCCAGCGGCAAGCGGTGGAGGTTGCCCTGAGCCCCTCGCACGGATGGACGGCCATCTTCCCGTGGGGTATTCGGGTGGGGCCCCGCTTCCGGGTGGTCACCGCGGTGTGGATCGGTCTGCTTCTGCTGCCGGTCGGGTACTGGGCAGGCTTCGCCCGGACACCGGCCCGGGCCCTGGGCGGCATGCTCGCCGCCCTCGTCGCCGGGCTCGGCGTGCTGCCGGCGGTGACCGGATACGCGCCGGTGCACTGGTCGGAATGGGCGGGCGCCGCCGCGGGCGCGGCGGTCGGGTGGGCCCTGCACTCGTTCGCGGCTTATCTTCAGAGCCGATGCGGCTCTCCTTCCACCAGCGCATACTCCTCACCCTGATCGGCCTCGGCGCCCTGCCGACGGCGGTGGCCATCCTGGGCTGGGGCCTTACCATCCGCTCAGCCACTCCGGCCGCCGGCCCCCGCCAGGCGCTGGAGGAAGTGGGCGCCACCGGCCGTGCCCTGCTCCGGACGCTCGACACGACCGACCTGGCTCCGCGCGAGAAGGCGGCGCTCTCCGCCCACGCGGCCACGCTCAATACCGCCATCGGCCAGTTCCAGCGGGCCGAGACCTACGGCCGGTACTACTACGCGGGGCTCGGCCTCGCGGTGTTCCTGGTCGGGGCGGCGGCGCTCTACGTGTCGGTGCGGGTCGGGGGGCACCTCTCGCGACAGCTCAGCCGTCCGATCGAGGAGCTGATCGGCTGGACCGGCAACATCCGACGGATGGAGGCATTGCCGCCGGATCGTCCCCGGCGGGGCGCGCCCGAGTTCGCCTCGCTCCGGACCGCCCTCCGCGAGATGGCCTCCGCGATGGAGCGGGCGCGGGCGCAGGAGATCGAGGCCGAGCGCCTGCGCGCGTTCCGGGAGACGGCCCGCCGCGTCGCGCACGAGATGCGCAATCCGCTCACGCCGATCCGGCTCGCGGTCGCGCAGCTCGCGCGCTCGCCTTCGCCGTCGACCCAGGACGCGATCGAGGTTCTCACCGCCGAATCGGGCCGGCTGGAGCAGCTCGCGCGCGAGTTCACCGAGTTCGGGCGGCTGCCCGAGGGGCCCGCCGCCCAGGTGGATCTCGTGGAGCTGCTGGAGGAGATGGTGCGCACCTCGCTGCCGCCGGGCATGAGCGTCCGCCTCCAGCTCGATCCGGCGACCCCGGCGATCCAGGGACACTACGATCCGCTGCGGCGCGCCGTGGGCAACATCCTTCGCAACGCGGTGGAGGCGTGCGACTCGGCGGGCGAGCTGGAGATCGCCACCCGTCCTGAGAGCGGCGGCGGCGCGTTCATCATGATCCGTGATCACGGACCCGGCATCCCACCGGAGCTGGAGGACCGCATCTTCGATCCGTACTGCACCGGCAAGGAGGGAGGCACCGGGCTCGGCCTCGCGCTCGCCAAGCAGACCGTGGAGCTGCACAACGGGTCCATCGGCGTCGAGGCGACGCCCGGCGGCGGGGCGACGTTCATCATGAGGCTGCGAGGCCTGTGAAGCCGACGTCGGGACAGATCCTCCTGGTGGACGACGAGGCCAACATCCGCCGGATGCTGGGCGCGCTGCTCCGCGACGAGGGCTTCTCCGTCGCCGAGGCCGGCAACGGCAACGCGGCGCTCCTGGTGGTGGATCAGGCGGACCCCGACGTCATCCTGCTCGATCTGCTGATGCCGCCCGGCCCCGACGGCCTGGAGACGCTCTCGCGCCTGCGGGAACGGGGCAGGATGACGCCGGTCATCATGATGAGCGGGAAGGCGCAGCTCACCGACGCGGTGCGCGCGGTCAAGCTCGGCGCGTTTCAGTTCCTGGAGAAGCCGCTGACGCCCGAAGCCGTGCTGGTGACGGTACGGGCGGCGCTGGAGCTGGACCGTACCCGGGCGCAGAACCGCGCCCTGCAGGCCGAGCTCGCGCGCCGGGCCAACCTCATCGGCGACAGCCCGGTGATGCAGCAGGTACGGGCCCTGATCGAGCGGGTCGGCCCGACCGAAGCCCGCGTGCTGGTCACGGGCGAGTCGGGCACCGGGAAGGAGCTGGTGGCCGCGGCGGTGCACGCGGCGAGCCGCCGCGTCAACCGCGCCTTCGTGACGGTCAACTGCGCCGCGATTCCCCGCGACCTCGTGGAATCCGAGATGTTCGGCCACGAGCGCGGCGCCTTCACCGGCGCCACCGAGCGGCGGCTCGGGCGCTTCGAGCTGGCGCACGAGGGCACCCTCTTTCTCGACGAGATCGGCGACCTGAGCGCCGAAGCGCAGGCCAAGCTCCTGCGCACGCTCGAGACCGGGGAGCTCCAGCGCATCGGCGCCGAGACGACGCTGCGGGCGGACGTGCGCCTCGTGTCCGCCACCAACCGGCGGCTGGAGGACGAAGTCGCCGCCGGCAATTTCCGCGAGGACCTCTTCTTCCGCCTCAACGTCTTCCCCATCTCCCTGCCGCCGTTGCGCGACCGGTTGGAGGATCTGCCGGCGCTCGTCGGGCACCTCGCCGAGCGGGTACGGCCGCGCCAGGCGGTGACGTTCACGCCGGCGGCGTTCGACGCGCTCACCGCCTACGCCTGGCCCGGCAACGTGCGCGAGCTGGCCAATCTCGTCGAGCGGTTGAGCATTCTCTGCGGGCCGACGGTGGATGCCAACGCCGTACGCGGCGTGCTCCGGGGAGGCCCCGCGTCACCGGTGACCTCCGTTCCGCTCGGCCTGCCGCTGTCGGATGCGCTGGACGACTTCGAGCGCAGCATGATCAGCGCCGCCATGACTCAGGCCGATGGCAACGTGGCGGAGGCGGCGCGGGTGCTGCAGACGGACCGCGCCAATCTCTACCGCCGCATGCGGCGGCTCGGCATCGAGAAGGGGAACGAGGTCGAAGGATGAGACGGCTCGCCGCGCTGCTGTGGCTGCTGGTGGTCCCCGCGCACCTGGCGGCGCAGGACAGCGTGATCGTGATCGATCCCGACGCGCCGCCGGCCGAAGGGCTGGAGCGCGTGGGCCCACCGCCCGAAGTCGTCACGGAGCTCATCGAGTTCTACAACGACACGAACACCACGCGGGTGCAGGGGGACGTCGCCTTCCCGGCCGGCAGCAGCTTCACCGGGCGGCTGGCGCTGCACCGCGGCAACCTGCGGATCGCCGGGCGGGTGGACGGTCCCATCGCGGTCGCCAACGGGACCCTGCACCTGCTGGCCGGTGCGGACGTACGGGGCGACATCCTGGTCATCGGCGGGCGCCTCATCCGCGCGGCGGGTGCGCGGCACGACGGCCGGCAGCGGGTGTACTGGGACGCGGCGCCGGTCGTCCGCACCGAAGACGGCCTGCTCGAGATCCGCGAGCGGCGGCGCCCGATCGGCGACCTGGCCGCCGCGCGTACCAGCTTCCAGACCGGGAAGGTGCGCACCACGCTCCTGCTGGCGACGGGCGGCACCTACAACCGGATCGAGGGGCTGCCGATCGTCTTCGGCCCCACGTTCGACCTCCGCACCAGCCGCCGCTCGGCGTTCAAGCTCGACCTTCGCGGCATCCTCCGCACGGCGGGCAGCGAAACCCGGCTGGCCGACTTCGGCTACCACGCACGGGGCGAGTTCCGCTATGGACGAGTCGGGATCGCCGGCCGGATCTACAGCGAGCTCACGCCGATCGAGGATCATCCGCTCGACTTGAGCGAGGTGGGCTGGTCGTCGTTCCTGCTGCAGCGCGACTACCGCGACTACTACGACCGGCGGGGATACGGCGGGCAGGCCTGGGTGCAGATCGCCCGGCCGCTCCGTTTCGAGGTCACCCGCCGCCGCGACGAGGAGCGCTCGGTGCGGGCGACCGATCCCTGGTCGCTGTTCCGAAACAGCGACCGCTGGCGGCGCAACCCGCTCATCGACGACGGGCACTACATCACGACGGGGCTGCAGCTCGATTTCGACACCCGGAACGAGCGGTATCTGCCGAGCACCGGGTGGCTGATCCAGGCGCGCTTCGAGCACTCGAGCAGCGGCGACGTGGCGCCCGTGTTCCTGCCGCCCCTGGTGCGGCCCGAGCCGCCGCTGGGACGGCGCTACGCGTTCGACCGGGTGTTCCTCGACATCCGGCGCTATTCGCGGATCACGCCGTCGCTGCGGGTGAATGCCCGGCTTCGGGCCGACGGCTGGGTCGGCGGCGACCGCCTGCCGGTGCAGCGCCGGGTCTCGCTCGGCGGGACCGGACCTGCTGCCGGGATACGACTTCCGGGCGTTCAACTGCGCGCCGGCCGGCTTCAACGACCCGGCGCTGCCCGCCCTCTGCGACCGGGTGGTGACCGCACAGGTCGAAGTCCGCACGAGGCTCAATCTCAACGTGGGCTTCCGGACCCGCGACCGCGAGAACAAGACGGGGCGCTTCATCGGCATCGAGGAAGCGGATCTGGTGCTGCTCACCGATGTGGGCAAGGGCTGGCTCGCCGGTGCCGGCCCGGGCCAGGTGCCGGTGAATCGGATCCCGTCGTTCGACGAATGGAAGATGGATGTCGGCGTCGGGCTCGACGCGGGGGAGATCGGTGCCTACATCGTGAAGGGAATCTCCGAGGACGAGTCGGTCAAGTTCCTCGTCCGACTGCAGCGCCGTTTCTAGTGATCCTGGTTCTTCTGGTGGCGCTGCTCGCCTTCGCGGCGCCTGCCGCGGGACATGCCCAGGCCGGGAACTCGGTGCGTCTCGAGGTCCGACCTCACACCCGACTCCGCCAGACGCGGCCAGCGGGCGCCGGTCATCCGCTCGGACAACCTCCTGGGCGACGGCCGCTGGCTCTCGACGCTGCGGTCCGGTCTGCCGGTGCGGCTGCACTACCGGATCGAAGTCTGGCGCTCGCGCAACGGCTGGCTCGACCAGCTCACCCGGCAGGTGTACTGGGACGTGGTGGTCCGGCACGAGCCGCTGCTCGATCAGTACACGATGCTCACCATCTTCGGCAGCCGGGTGCAGGAGCGACGCTACGCGACGCTGGACGCCCTGACCGCCGCGCTCGCCTTTGCCTACCAGATCAACGTGAGTCCCACCGTCACCGGCAACTACTACTACACCGCCACGCTGGAGATCTCGACCCTGTCCGACTCGGACCTGGACGAGCTGGAGCGCTTCCTGGAAGGGGATCTCGAGGCGGCGCGAGGACAGGAGGGGCTGGGTGACGCACTGGGCCGGGGAGCGACGCGGTTTCTGCTGAGGCTGGCGGGGTTGCCGAGTCTTCGATTGGAGGCTCGGACCCAGAGGTTTACGGTCAGATAAGACGTGAAGCGTGAAGGGTAAGCGTAAAGCGGTGGGCCCGACCCGCTTTACGCTTTACCCTTTCCGCTTTCCGCTGTTTTGATCCCTTCCCGTACCCCACCCAGCGCCCTGAGCGCCTCGTCCCCATAGAACAGCTTGATGTACTTCGACTGCTGCATCGTGAGGCGGCGGACCGCCCACGACAGATGCACGAAGTGCGGCTCGCGCGGCGGGATCCACGGATGCATCCCGCACTCCTCCGGCAGGTGGTTCCCCTTCCGCGTGTTGCAGGTGCTGCAGGCGGTGACCACGTTGGTCCACTCGTTGTCGCCGCCGCGGGAGAGCGGGATCAGATGGTCGCGGGTCAGGCACTCCCGATGGCGCAGCTCGCCGTGGCCCCGGTGGCAATACTGGCAGCGGTAACCATCGCGGGCGAAGAGGAAGGTGTTGGTGACCTGGCGACGGAAGCGGCGGGGAACGTGCACGAACTTGACGAGGCGGATGATCGCCGGTTTGGGCAGGATGAGTCGTTCACTGCGAACGACGTCACCGGCATCCGATTCGACGATCTCGGCCTTGCCCTCGATCACCAGACGGAGGGCGCGACGGACCGGGACCATGGTCAGCGGTTCGAATGAGGCGTTCAACGCCAGGCACCGCACGCGACGTCTCCGGGGCAAGGACCGGGGAGGGACAACTCAGCTACCGGCGCGACATTAGCACGAACCGCGCCACCTGCTGAAGAATCGTAACGGGGGGTAGAAACTCCGGCAAGGGAAGCGCTCGCGGCTGCGCCGGGGTGCGGAACTGGCTATTTCTTGACCAGCGCCTGGATGCGCGAGGCCACGGCCTGCCGCAGCTTCGGACTCCGGGTGATGACGAGCACCGTGTCGTCGCCCGCGATCGTGCCCATCACCTCGCTCCACCCGACCTGATCCAGCGCCTCGGTCACCGCGCCGGCCGAGCCGCTCGCGGTCTTGAGCACGAGCAGCGGGCCCACGCCGTCCACGCTCACCAGCAGCGTAGGCAGCACCTGGGCGAGGTCCGGACGAAGGGCGGCGCGATGGGGGTGCGCGTAGTAGGCGCCGCCCTGAGGATCCGCCAGCTTGGCGAGGCCCAGCTCCCGGATATCGCGCGAGAGCGTGGCCTGCGTCACCACGAAGCCCTCCGCCGACAGCGCTTCCCGCAGCTCGTCCTGGCTCTCGATGCGCCGCTCCCGCACGACGCGCAGGATGGCGGCGTGACGCTGGATCTTCATGACCGCACCGGCTCGGCTCGGTACACGTCCCGTCCTCCCACGAAGGTGGCGATCACGTCCTCGGGTTTCGACTCCAGTACCTGCTCCACCGGCGATGCACCGGCCGCCCGCTGCGACCGCAGCACCACGCAGTCGCCCCACTTCCCTTCCTCGAGACTGCCGACCTCATCCTCGAGCCCCAGCGCGCGCGCGGCGCCGATGGTGCAGAGCGCCAGCGCGGCATCGGCATCGAGGCCGGCCAGCGCCCGCGCCGCTCGCGCTTCGGCAAGCAGGTCGAGGCGGCCCACGCTCAGCACCGAATCGGTGCCCACACCCACTCGGATACCGTGCCGCAGAAAGCTCGCGAGCGGCGCCGAGCCATGCCCGTGTGCCGCGTTGCTCAACGGACAGTGGGCCACGGCGCTCCGGCGCCGCGCGAGACGCTGGACGTCGTCTTCGCTCGCCTGCACCGCGTGGATGCAGAGCGTGCGCTCGCCGAGCACTCCGTGTCGGTCGAGCCATTCGATCGGCGTGCAGGCGGCGTCCTCCGGCAGCGGAATCCCGCGCCCGCGCCATCCCTCGGCAAACCGTCCCGAGCAACCCAGCAGGAGCTCCGACTCGGCCCGCGACTCCGCCACGTGCACGGCCAGCGGCAGCCCTTCGCGCCGCGCCCACTCGGCGACTTCCCGGTACAACGGCCCGCTCACGGTGTAAGGGCGCGTGAGGCGAGAGGCCGAGCCGCACTCGACCGGTGGCGTACCGGGCGGAGCCGTCCATCCTGGCCCGAAGTCCCGCCAGCGACTCCTCACGCTGGCTCGGGTGGGGGCCGAACACCTCCTGGTACGCGATTCCCGAGGCGCCCGCTTCGGCCATGGCCTGGATGACGGTGCCCGAGTCGCCGGTGTCCCCGACCGTCGTGACCCCGGCGGCGAAGCAATCGGCCAGACCGGCGCGCGCGGCCGCGAGGAACGCCTCGGTGTCGCGGGTATCCTTGATCGCTCTCACGCGACCGATCCAGGTCACGAAGTCCGCATCGGGCGGACCGAGGTCGAGCCCGGTCAGCTCGAGATGAGTGTGCGTATTGATCAGGCCCGGCAGCAGGATGCCGTCCGGGAACGCTTCGTCGGGAACGCCGGCCGGCCGCGGCACGGCGGCGTCGGGACCGACCGCCGCCACATGTCCATCGGGAGCGAGGAGCAGCGCGCCGTGCTGGATCGGCGGCCGACCCACCGGCACGACCCAACGAGCCGCGAGGCGGCGCGCCGGCATCCTACTGGGGCGGCGCGGCCGTGGGGCCGGTGCCTCCCATCACGCCGCTGCCCCCCGGGCCGCGGGACTGCGTGGGGGCCAGCGGCGAGCCGATGGTGTCGTCCTTGGGCACGCCGATCGCCGGGGCCGTGGACGGGGGCTGCCCTGCCACCGGCGCGGGCCCGCTCCCGCCCATCACCCCACCGACGTTGCCGAACGGCGAGTGGATCGGGCAGAAGCCGCTCGGCTCCGTGCCGGGGATGAACGACTCGATGTAGTGCACGTCCTTGGGGCAGAACGGTGTCGCCTTGAAGCCGGTGGTCTTGTCGATGTCCAGCGCCGTCAGGCCCGCCGGCCGCGGCCACGCCGTGGGCAGGGCGCGGCGCTCGTAGACCTCGCGCATCATCGCGGTCCACGCCGGCGCCGCGAGGATGCCGCCCTGCGCGTTCGCCTTGATCTTCCGCGGCTGGTCGAAGCCGATCCAGATGCCGGTGACGAGATCGGGGGTGAACCCGATGAACCAGACGTCGAAGCCGTCATTGGTGGTGCCGGTCTTGCCGCCGGCCGGAAAGTTGATCCGGGCGCCCACCGAGCCGACCGCCGTGCCGTGCCGGACCACGTCGCGCAGCGCGTCGGTCATGAGCCAGGCGTGGGCGCTGTCGAGGACCGCGACGGTGCGCACGGCCGGCTGCCACACGATCTTGCCGCTCCGATCCTCCACCCGCAGGATCGAGTTCGGCACCGTGCGCACGCCGAGATTGGCGAACGTGGTGTACGCCGCGATCATCTCCAGCGGGATCACGTCGGCCGAGCCGATGTGGATGGACGGCACCGCCGGGACCCGCGTGCTGATGCCGAACTTGGCCGCCTCGGTCACCACGGCCGGCTCGCCCAGCTCCATGCCGAGCTTGATGGCGATGATGTTGCGCGACAGATAGAGGCCACGCCGGAGCGTCATCGGACCGTCGAACTCGAGATCGTAGTTCTGCGGCGTCCAGGGCGGCTCGTCCGGCTTGATGATCAGACTCAGCGAGTCGTCCACCATCACGTGCGACAGCGGGTACCCCGCCTCGAGCGCGGCCGAGTAGGTGATCGGCTTGAAGGTGGAGCCGGGCTGCCGGAGCGCCTGCGTGGCGCGGTTGAACTTGCTGTCGCCGAAGTCGCGGCCGCCCACCATCGCGCGGATCATGCCGGTCCTGGCCTCGAGCGTCACCACGAGACCCTGGAGGTAGGGCGTGGTCCGCCGGTCCACGTCGCCTTCGTCGGCCTTGGAGTTCTGATACTGCTGGTAGGTCGGGTGCTCGAACTTTCCGTCGGCGCCGCTCTCGATCGCCTCCAGCCGGGCCTCGAGGGCGCGCTCCGCCGCCTGCTGGGTATCCAGGTCGAGCGTGGTGTAGATACGGTAGCCCGAGCGGTACAGGTCCGATCCGAACCGCGCGTCGAGCTGCTGCCGCACGAACTCGACGAAGTACTCCGCCGTGCCGCTGAAGTCGGACCGGGAGGAGAGCAGCAGCGGGTACGACTTCCACCGCTCGGTCTCCACCGGGTTCAACAGGCCGTTGTCACGCAGCAGATTCAGCACCGTGTTGCGGCGCTGAATGCTGAGATTGGGATTCTTCCGGGGGTTGTAGCGGGACGGGGCCTTGGGAATCGCGGCGAGGGTGGCGGCCTCGGCGACGTTCAGGTCCCGGACCGACTTGCCGAAGTATCGCTGGGACGCGGCCTCCACCCCGAAGGCGCGGTTGCCGAGGTCGATCTGGTTGAGGTAGAGCTCGAGGATCTTGTCCTTGGGATACTTGTCCTCGATGTCCCGGGCGACCTTGGCCTCGCGGAGCTTCCGCCGCAGCGACTTGTCGCGGCCGCTGATGTCCTCGGTCCACACGTTCCGGGCGAGCTGCATGGTGATGGTGGAGAAGCCTTCCGCCACCCGCATCTCGAACAGGTTGTTCTTGATCGCGCCGAACACCCGGTACCAGTCGATCCCGTTGTGCTCGTAGAAGCGCTTGTCTTCGGTCGTGATGAACGCCGCCTTGACCACCGGCGACATCTCGCCCAGCGGCACGACGGTCCGGCGCTCCTGGCCGAGGTCGGTGATCAGCCGGCCGTCGGCGGCGTAGACCTTGGAAGCCTGATTGGGGTCGTAGGCGTCCAGCTCGGCGATGGAGGGGCAGCTGTTGCCGGCGCAGGCGCGGTTCCAGGCCGCCGCGAAGACCGCGAAGCCGAAGGCGACCGCCGCGAGGAGAGAGACCACGATAGTCCGACGCGCGCGGGGCGAAAGCCGCACGCGCGCGCCAAAGGGATTGAGCCGGCGGGCCATGGAGGCAAACTAGCCGGTTGCGAGGCCCGTTTCCAGCGGGTACGATACGCGCCTATGACCGATCTGTTGAACACCTTGACGGCCCGCGGCTTCGTCCAGGATGCGACCCCGGGACTGGCCGACCGGCTGTCCCAGGGCACCATCATCGCCTATGTCGGATTCGACCCGACGGCGGAGTCGCTGCACGTCGGGAGCCTGGTGCCGGTGATGGGCCTCGCCTGGCTGCAGCGCTTCGGGCACACCCCGATCGCCCTGGTCGGCGGGGGCACCGGCATGGTGGGCGATCCCAGCGGCAAGCGGGAAGAGCGCCCGGTCATGAGCCTGGAGCAGATCGACCGGAACGTGCGGGGCCTGGAACAGCAGCTCCGCCGGTTCCTGGCCTTCGAAGGCCACAACGCGGCCCGGATGCGGAACAACGCCGACTGGCTCCGCGGCATCCAGCTGATGGACTTCCTGCGCGATACCGGCAAGCACTTCACCCTGAGCTACATGCTGCAGAAGGAGTCGGTGCGGAGCCGGATGGAGGTCGGGATCACGTACACCGAATTCAGCTACATGCTGATCCAGGCCTACGACTTCTGGCATCTCTGGCGGGCCGAGCGCTGCGAGCTCCAGGCGGGCGGCAGCGACCAGTGGGGGAACATCACCGCCGGCATCGAGCTGATCGGACGGCGGGAGGGCCGCCAGGCGCACGGGCTGGTCTTCCCGCTGATCACGACGGCCTCCGGCGCCAAGTTCGGGAAGAGCGAGGGCGGCAACGTCTGGCTCGATCCCGCGCGCACCAGTCCGTACCAGTTCTACCAGTTCTGGGTCAACACCGACGACCGGGACGTGGAGCGGTATCTCAAGCTGTTCACCTTCCTCCGCCTCGATCAGATCGCCGCCGCGATGGCGGAGCACGCGGCCGATCCCGGGAAGCGCGCGGCGCAACGGCTGCTCGCGCGCGAGGTGACGGCGACGGTGCACGGGGTGGAGGCGGCCGAGCAGGCGGTGCAGTCGAGCCAGGCGCTCTTCAGCGGGGAGCTCGATCTGGACGCGCTGCCGGACATGCCGACCAAGGCGGTCGCGCGGACGGAGGTGCTGGAGCGGTCGATCGTCGAGGCGCTGCTGGCGAGCGGACTCGCCACCTCGAAGGCGGATGCGCGGCGGGGGATCGAGGGGCGGGGCTACTACCTCAACGGGCAGGCGATCGATCGAATGGATGCCACGCTCGGCGCGGGCGACCTGCACGGGCCCGATGGCGAGCAGTTCGTGATTCTGCGCAAGGGCAAGAAGAACTACGTGCGGCTTGTTATTGTCACCCTGAGCACGCTACCACCGGCTGCGAGTGGTGCTCCGCGTTCGCGGCGGCTTGATCCCCAGCATTCCGAGCACGCCCCGCACGATCTCCCGACCCACCGTCCGCCCGATCGTCGTCGTCAGACGCGCCGACGGCCGCCGCCCCCACGGTCTTCGCCACCGTCTTCCCCACTCCGCCACCTCTCCGCGGTTCGGGCGCGTCGGCCTGAGCCTCGGGCTCGGGCGCCCGCGTCGCGGCCATCCGCTTGGCCAGCATCTCGCGCGCGCTCTCACGATCGATCGCCTGGCCGTACTCCCCGATGAGATCCGACTGCCGGATGTCGGCCTGCAGCTCCTCCGGCGTGAGCGGCGCCATGCGCGATGACGGCGGAATCAGGCGCGTCGCGACGACCGGCGTCGGCGTGCCGCGCGCGTCCAGCACGGTCACGACCGCCTCACCGATGCCGAGCGACGTGAGCGTCTCCTCCAGGTCGTAGTACTTCGTCTTGGGATAGGTGCGGACGGTCGCCTTGAGCGCCTTGTCGTCGTCCGGCGTGTGGGCCCGGAGCGCGTGCTGGATCCGGTTGCCGAGCTGGGCCAGCACCTCGTTGGGCACGTCCTTCGGCGTCTGGGTCACCATGTAGACGCCGACGCCCTTCGAGCGGATCAGCCGCACGACGCGCTGGATCTGGTCGAGGAACGCCTTCGGCGCGTCGTCGAACAGCAGGTGAGCCTCGTCGAAGAAGAACACCAGCTTCGGCTTCGGCAGGTCCCCCGCCTCGGGCAGGTTGTGGTACAGCTCGGCCAGCAGCCACATCATGAACGTCGAGAAGAGGGCCGGCTTGTCCTGCGCGTCGGCCAGCTCCAGCGCGGTCACGACGCCGCGGCCGTCGGAGGTAGTGCGCAGCATGTCGTGCACGTCGAACTCCGGCTCGCCGAAGAATTGGTCGGCGCCCTGCGCCTCCAGCTCGACCAGCTTCCGGAGCAGCACGCCCACCGTCGCCTTGGACATGCCGCCGTACGTCTCCAGCGCCGGCTTTCCCTCGTCCGAGGCGAGGAAGTGGAGCACCGCGCGGAGATCGGGAAGGTCCAGGAGCGGAAGCTGGCTGTCGTCGGCGTACTTGAAGACCAGCGTGAGCACGCTGGTCTGCGTCTCGTTGAGCGAGAGCGCCTTCCCCAGGAGCAGCGGGCCGAACGAGCTGACCGTGGCCCGGAGCTGCACGCCGAGCTTGCCCGGTGAGACTCACGAACTCCACCGGCACGCCCGCGGCGGTCCAGGTGTAGCCGATGTCGGCGGCGCGTCCGTTCACCCGGTCGTTCGGCTCACCCGGCACGGCGAGCCCGCTCAGATCGCCCTTGATGTCGGCGACGAACACGGGCACGCCTTGCGCGGAGAGCTGCTCGGTGAGCAGCTGCAGCGTCCTCGTCTTCCCGGTGCCGGTGGCGCCCGCGATGAGCCCGTGCCGGTTCATCATCGCCACCGGCACCCTGACCTTGGGCTCCGGGTGGACGGTACTCCCCTCCAGCGCCGAGCCGAAGACGATCGCCGGATCCGTGAAGCCATAGCCGGCGGTGAGCATGTCGGTGAACCGTGTCATCGGGGGCGCCTTTCCGGGCCTATCAGATGTTCGAGCAGACCGGCAAGCCGGTCGTTCAGGCTGTGAATGTCGTACGCCCGCTCCACCTTGGTGCGGCCGGCGCGGCCCATCGCGGGCCAGCGCTCGGGAGCCCGGGCGAGGCGCTGGAGGGCATCGGCCAATGCCGCGGGGTCGCGCTCGGGCACCAGGAAGCCGGAGATATCGTCTTCGACCAGCTCGGGAATCCCCGCGTGACGGGTGGCGACGACCGGCATCCCCGAGGCCATCGCCTCCTTGAGCACGTTGGGGATCCCCTCCTCATCGCCATCCGCCGCCGTCACGCTCGCCGCCACCAGCACGTCGGCGTCGTCGAACCCCGCCCGCACCCGCTCCTGCTCGTGCCGGCCGCCCATCGCGACCCTGCCCTCGAGACCGAGCTCCGCGGTCAGCGCCGCGAGCTGCTCGCGGCGCGGCCCATCACCGAACACGCGGTACTCCACTTCGACGCCGCGATCCAGCAGGATCCGCAGGGCCCGGAGGACGTGCTCGATTCCCTTCTTCTCGACCAGGCGGCCGACCGTCACCATCCGAAGCCGGCCGTCACCGGCCGGCGCTCGCTCGCGGAACGGCCAGCGCCGGAGGTCGATCCCGGTGTGGTGCACCACGACCCGCTCGGGATCCGCGCCCAACGCCACCAGCTTCCGCCCCAGGAAGTCGCACACCGGGAGCAGGAGCCGGGCGTGCGCGGAAGGTTCGGGCGTACACCCTCGGCCCTCGTCGAGCAACGTACTTCGTGGTGTCGGCACCCCGGAAGGCCACGACCAGCTCGCCACCCAGCACACCGAGCCGGCGGAGCCGGAGCGCGTGCGGCGCGTCCATGCCGAAGGCGCAGTAGCAGATGTCGTAGGGACGCCGGGGGAGGAAGCGGGCGGTCCGGCGCAGCTGGTCGAGCGTCCATGCCCGGTGCCAGAAGGCCGAGGGATCGAGGGTGCGCAGCAGCGTCCGGCGGTCCGCGCCGCGATGCGCCCGCACCACCGCCCACGCGGCGCGCCACCGCGCCATCCGGTCGGCGGGCCAGCGCAAGGGATAGCGCGTGAGCGCCTGGAGGCCGAGCCGCTCCACGTCGGGATGGTACGCGCCGCCGGGCTGCGGGTCCGTCGGCGTAGATGTCCACCTGGTGGCCTCGCTCGATGAGGCCGACGATCTGATTGAGAAACGGAATCTCGGAATGCACCGGGAAGAGCGCGGTCAGACACGCGACCCGCATCGCTCAGTCCGCCGCGAACGCGTGGGCGACCCGCTCCATCTCGTCGACGGTGTTGAAGCAGTGGGGACTCAGCCGGATGGACCCCTCGCGGAGGCTGCACACGATCCGCGCGGCCTTGAGCCGGCGGTGGACCTCGCGGACGTTGTCGGGCGCGACGCAGAGGATGCCCGATCCGTTCGCGTTGCGGGGCGAGGTGATCCGCACGCCGTTGTGGTCCGCCCAGGTGAGCACCGGCTGATGCAGCTCGCGCAGATGGTCGCGGATCTGGTCCACGCCGAGCGAGAGGAGCAGCTCCAGCGAGGCGTTGAACCCCGCGAAGTCCTGGTACGGCAGGGTCATCAGCTCGAAGCGGCGGGCGTCCGACCGCAGGGTCTCGTCGTACTGCGTGAGGCGGGTCAGGTCGTCCGTGCCCTCGAAGGCGAGCCACCCGGTGATCGCGGGGTCGAGGCGCTCGATCAGCTCCCGGCGGACGTAGACGAAGCCCGAGCCCCACGGCGACAGCAGCCACTTCTGTCCCCCGCAGGCGAGCACGTCCACCTGGGTGTGGGAGAGATCCACCGGCAGGTGTCCTATCCCCTGGATCGCGTCCACCACGAGGTACGCGCCGGACGCCCGGGTCGCCGCGGAGAGCCGCTCCAGATCCACCAGGTAGCCGCTGCTGAACTGCACCAGCGAGACCGCAAGAACTCGCACCCGGGGATCGCGCAGCCGCTCCAGCAGGCGCGCCTCGTCGGGCCACCCGTCCGCCGTCGTCGGCACGAGCTCCATGGTGACGCCGCGATCCTTGAGGCGGAGCCAGGGGTACACGTTGGCGGGGAACTCCTTGTCGCTCACCAGCACGATCTCACCCGGCTCGAGCGGCAGTGCCCGCGCCGCCATCGCGATACCGAACCCGGTGTTCACCGTGAGCGCGATCTCCGCGGGGTCGGCGACGAGGAGCTGCGCCACCTTCCGGCGCGTCTCCGCCAGCATCGCGAACAGCTCCCGGTCGGGCAGCAGGTGGGGGGCGGTCCGGCCGCGGTTGAACTGCGTCCAGCACCAGGCGAGTCCGCTCCGGAAGCGGGCCGATACTGGCGTTGTTCAGGTAGATCGTGTCCGAGGTCCAGGGGAATTCGGCCGAGCGCAGGAGGTCCACGTCGTAACCGCGAGCCATATCCGTCCCGTGACGTGGGTTACCAAATCAGGTGGGAACCGCGCACCGGGTTGCACCGTCGAGGGCGTCACCGCGCGGGGCGCACGATTCTTGCAAATTCGTCGGCGTACGATACGGGGCGTACAGTACGCAGGCAACCTCAACCGGGGCAAGCGAGTGATCCCGGACCGACCCTTCACCCTGGTACTCAGTGGCGGCGGCCTCAAGGGGCTCGCCCACATCGGTGTGTTCCGGGCGCTGGAGGAGCGCGGTCTGGTGCCGAGCCTGGTGGTGGGCTCGAGCATCGGCTCCCTGATCGGCGCCGCCTGGGCCGCCGGAGTGCCGCTGCGCCAGATGGAGGAACGCGCCCGGGCCGTGCGCCGGCGGGACATCTTCCAGGTCGCCCACACCGACGTCGCGTTCCGCCGACTGATGGCTCCCGCGCTCTACCGGCGCGAACCGCTCGAGTTCCTGGTCCGCAGCCTGATCGGCGACATCACCTTCCGCGATCTCCCCCGCCGGCTGCTGGTCAACACCGTCGATCTGCACTCCGGCATCCAGGTGCTCTGGGGCCTTCCGGGTCTCCTCGACACACAGGTGGCCGACGCCGTGGTCGCCTCCTGTGCCCTGCCCGGGATCTTTCCGCCGCGCGTCATCGGCGGCCGCGCGTACGTGGACGGCGCCGTGGTGGAGAATCTGCCGGTGCGCCTCGCCGCCTCGCTCGGGACCGGTCCCATCCTCGCCGTCAACGTGGCCGCGACGAGCGTGGTCCGCTCGTTCGACGAGACCGAAGGATTCGCGGCGACCTATATCCGCGGGCTCGAGATCGTGATGCAGACCCAGATCGAGGGCCAGCTCCGCGAGTGGCAGGGACCGCCGCTCATCCTGGTGCAGCCGCGGGTCGAGCACATCTCGATGTTCGCCTTCGATCGGAACGAGGAGCTGCTGGAGGCAGGTTACCGGGCGACGGCGCAGACCATCGACGCGCTCGGCGGAACGCTCGATGCGGTGCCGCGCGGCATGCATCCGACGCGGCGGCTGCGGGTGCTGGTGGACGAATCGCGCTGTGTCGGGTGCGGAGCCTGCGTGGTGCAGGCGCCCAAGGTCTTTCGGCTCGACGCGCGGGGGAAGGCGGAGGTACACAGCCCGGTACAGACCTGGTCGCCCATCGACGGCGCCTACGTCCTCAACTGCCCCACCTACGCGATCAGCGTCCGGCCGGAGGATTCGGCGGCGTAACCTGGAAGAGGAAGACCCGGCCGCCCTTGGTCTTCCGGAAGGGCAGACGGTCGCGCACCGGCCTGCGGGCGTAGCGGAAGACGTGGACCCGGCCGTACGGTGAGAGGGCGCGCTTGAGCTGCGCCTGATCGTAGATGCCCCCCTTCTTCGACCCTTCGCCCTCTTCGCCCACCGGCGTCGTGCCCACCACCGAGCCGCCCGGCAACAGATACCCCACCAGCTCGCCCACCAGCCCCGAATCGTCGCCGACGTTCTCGAGCGCTTCGCTGCAGTAGATCAGGTCGAACTGGCCGGGACCCGGAGGCACCGTGGTGAAGACGGGACGCGCCGCGGTGGCGCGGAACAGCTTGGCCTGCGCGATGGCGGCGGGAGAGATGTCGTATCCCACCGCCTGCGCGCCCATCCGCTGCAGGTGAAGGGTGAAGACGCCGTCCATGCAGCCGAAGTCCAGCACCCGCTTCCCCTCGGGCGGATAGCGGCGGAGCAGCACCCGCTGCCGCCACTCGAGGTGCGTCATCCGCCAGTCGAGATCGAGCGCCCGCGGGCCGTGCTGTTCCAGCCACTCGCGGTACTGGCCGTCGTACTCATCGGCCGCGGCGGGACGCGCCAGCGTATGGACCATCAGGACACCGCCTCCCGCGCCAGGTTCCCGGCGAACTCGTGTCCGATCCGGGCCAGGTCTCCCGCCACGCGGTCCCAGTTGTAGTACGTCTCCACCGCCAGTCGGCCGGCGCCGCCGAGCCGGGCGCGCAGTGCGGCGTCGTCCAACAGGAGCTGGAGCGCCTCGACGACCGCCTCCGCGCGCTCGGCGTCGACCAGCAGGCCGGTTTCTCCGTCGCGCACCGCCTCGGGGATGCCGCCGCTGCGGCCGGCGACCACCGGAATCCCGCAGGCGGACGCCTCCGCGATCGAGATGCCGAACCCCTCCACCCGCTGCTCCATGAGCCGCGACACGCCGAGGTAGACCTCCGCGACGTTGTACAGCGCGGGGAGGTCGCGGTCGGGCACTTCGGTCAGAAAGCGCACCCGGTCGCCCACACCGAGCTGCCGCGCCTGTTCTTCCAACGCCGCCAGCTCCTCGCCCGAGCCGACCACCGCGTAGCGGAGATCGGGGTACTGGTCCCGCAACAAGGCGAGCGCCCTGAGCGCGGTATCGATGCCTTTGTGGCGGGAGAGACGCGCCACCGAGAGCAGCCAGCGACCCTCGCCCAGGCCGTAGCGCTGGCGGACGGTGGAGGTGTCCACGCCGGGACGGAAGAACACGTGGTCGGCGCCGAGGGGCACGACCTGGACCTGACGCTCGGCCGGCTCGATCTCCAGCTCGCTCAGGAGGGTGAGACAGCACTCCCGGGTCCACTGGCTGTTGGCGACCAGCACCGCGGCCGACGACAGCAGCGCGCGCGCCGTGCGCCGCTTGAGCAGCGACTGGTGGACCTGGTGCTGGAGGATCAGCAGATCGCCGCCGTGCAGCAGCACGCCGAACGGCGTGCCGAGGCGCTCCATGGTCCACTTGGCCGGATACGTGGCGGGCTTCATGTTGCCGCACCAGATGAACTCCGCGCCGCACTGCCGGGTGAGCACCGCGGCGCGGCGTGACCAATGCAGCAGTCCCTGGAGGCTGCGGAGCCGCCGCGCCGGCAGCGGCAGGCGATCCACCTGGTTGGGGAAGGTCGCGTCCACGTCGGCGGCGTCGGGATGCTGGCCGGTGGACACGACGAGCGAGCCGGGAGGGTAGCGCTTGGCCAGCTCCGCCATCCACCGGGCGATGCCTCCGCCGATCGGGGGGAAGTCGTAGGTGAGCAGGAGCTGCGGCGCCATGTCGCTAATCTACTCGATGACCGACTGGAGCGCGGCCTCGTAGCGGTCGATCATGCGGCTCAGCGGAAACTCCGCCTCGATCCTGCGGCGGGCGGCCGCGCCGAGACGGCGGCCGCGCTCCGCATCACCGAGCAGATCGCGCACCGCGGCGGCGAGCGCGTCGGGATCGCCGGGCGGAACCAGCACCCCGGTGTCACCGTCGCGGCCGAGCAGCTCGGCGGTGCCGCCCGCGTCGGCGGCGACCACCGGGCGCGCGCACGCCATCGCCTCGCCGACGGCATTGGGAAAGATCTCGTTGAGCGACGGGTGCACCACCACATCCGCCGCGGCGAGCGCGTTCACCACCTCAGCGGGCTCCAGCAGCCCGGTGAAGATCGCGGGCAGCCGCACCGCGCGGGCGTGATCTCGCAGCTCCTCCTCCCGACCGCCGTCACCGCACACCAGATAGACCAGCGGGATACCGCCGTGGTGCAACCGGCTCAGGGCCGTGATGGCGACCTCGTGTCCCTTGTTGCGGGTGAGCTTGGCGGTCGTCGCCACGACTCGGCTCCCGGCCGCGATGCCGTGGCGCTCGCGGAAAGCGAGGCCCAGCTCGGGCGACGGCGCGTAGCGATCGAGATCGTAGCCGTTGGGGATGCGGAAGGCGCGGATCTCCTCCATCCAGGGCGCATGGGCCTTGGCGTCTTCCTGGATGTAGCGCGATTGATAGACGCACGCCGTGACCCGCCGAAGGTAGGCGCGGTCCATGAAATCGTTGCGGGGACGGCGGTAGTTGAGATTGTAGCGGTAGACGAGGCGCGCCCGGTGGACCAGCGTGGCGTACGCGGCGAGCCGCACGTCGCGCGGGGTATCCACCACCACGGCGTGCGCGTCGATCTCGCGCAGCACCTTGAGCAGCGCCCAGACCTCGCGCGGGCCGGTGTTGCGGCCGGGAATCTCCGTCACCGGCAGGTCCATGGCGACGAGGCGGGCGGTGAGCCGGGGCGCCGCGGTGACCAGCTGGGCGACATGGCCGCGGTCCGCGAGCCCCTGGGCCAGCTTGGCGTAGCTCGATCCGGAGCCGCGCCAGCCATTGGCGGACGTCAACAGGGCAACTTGCATCGGTCAGCTATTATAGTCGCATGCGAGTTGTCGTTCTCGGCGCGGGGGGCGTGCGGCGCACGGAGATGGCCATCGTCCGGGCGGCGCGAAGCCTGGGTCACACCTGCCGGCTGGTGGATGTCGCCGGGTGGCGCCGGCGCCTCGGCGGTTTGGCCGATGCGCTGGTGATGCGCCTCGCCGAGGGATTCCGGCCCGATGCGGTGATCTTCACCCGCCATGCGCATCATCTAGAGTCCGAGCACATCCGCGAGCTGAGCGCCGGCCGCGCCGGCGGCGTGTGGTACTTCGACTATGCCCCGACGCCGGCCCCCGAGCTGCTCGAGCTGGCGCGCGCGGCCGGCCGCCTCTTCGTCACCTGCCGCTCCCAGCTCGACGCCTACCGGGCCGCGGGCATTCGCGACGTGCACTTCCTCCCTCAGGCGATGGACCACGCGTACGACAAGCCGGCCCGGCGCGTGCCGTCGCGCTATCGCTGTGACCTGTCGTTCGTCGGCTCGGGCCAGTATCCCGACCGCCACGACCTGCTTCGCCGTCTCTCGGCGGTCGGGACACTCCAGGTCCGCGGGCCCGGCTGGGACGGGGTCCAGGGACTTCCGGTGGCGGGAGGCTCGGTGTGGGGGTCGGGCTTCGCGCGGGTGGTCGCCGGCGCCGCGATCTCTCTCGGCGCTCACGCCATCGCGGGCCAGGAGCACCAGGTGGCGTGCGACTCGAACCGGATCTGGAAAGTGCTCGGCTGTGGAGGCTTCTACCTGGGCGCCTGGCAGCCGGGCAGCGAGGAGTTCGCCCGCGGCGGCGAGCACTGCGTGTGGTACCGCAGCCCGGACGAGGCGGTATCGCTCGCGGAGCGTTATCTCGCCTCCCCCGCCGAGCGCGCGGCGATCGCCGCCGCGGGTCGGGAGCACGCACTGCGATACCACACCTACGCCCACCGCCTCCCGATGCTGCTGGAGGGCCAGGGTCACACGATCGTGTAATTGCGGAACTCGAAGACCCGAACCCCGGTGAGCCGCTCGATCCAGCCCGAGATGTAGTACCGCAGATGGTGCCACTGGAACCGGCGCGGTGCGACCACGCGCTCCGGATCCTCCAGGCGCTGCTCGATCCACTCGCGCGCCACCGACGGATGGTTGCCCCGGAATGGCTTGATGCCGGGAATCCACGCCAGCAGCGGCAGCCGCTCGTCGGCATTCCGCCACGGGTACATCGTCTTGCCGAGCTCCCGCTTCTCCCGCAGCGCCTGCGCCGGCCGGGCCCAGCCGTAGTGGAACATCTGCGCGCCGGTCAACCGTGCCCGGATCCGCCGGTGCTCGGGCCCGACGCGGAAGCCCTGCGCCCCCTGGTAGGGCCGGATGTCGAGCGCCGGATCGAGCCGCACCGCGCGCACCTCGCGGCGGTACCACCGGCGATGCGTGGCGACGGTCTGAAAGCCGCCGTAGAAGTGGAGATACCGCACCAGCAGGCCTTCCACCTGGGGATCCCCGTCGTGCGCCTGCACGGACGCGGCCAGCTCGGCCGCGCCGTTCTCCTGCAGCACTTCATCGGCCTGGATGTAGATGCCCCACGGGTTGGTGCACGCCCGCATGGCGCGGAGGGTCTCGGCGCCGAGGACGGTGTTGCGGCGGCTCATGTCCCATTCGGTCTCGATGATCCGGATCCGCGGGTCGGCGATGGAGCGCACCAAATCGAGGGTCTCGTCCTCGGACTTCCCGACGTTCACCACCACTTCGTCGCACACCGGCAGGATGGACCGGATGCTGGCCTCCACGGGGAAGTCCAGCTTGATGGCATTCCTGACGATGGTAAACCCGGAAATCCTGACCACGCGCTCGTCTCGCTCAGTATGGGCGGAAGAATCTCATCCGAGGGGCGCGGCCGGAGCAAGCGGGGCGGTCACCAGCGAGCGGTACAGCTGCAAGGTGCTCGTGACCGTGCGATCGAGGCTGAACGTGACCCGCGCCGTCTCGCTGGCGGCGCGGCCCAGACGCTCCGCGAGCGTCGCATCGCCGAGGACTCGCGTGATCGCCGTGGCCCACGCGGTCGGATCGAGCGGCGCCACCAGCAGGCCGTCCACCTCGTGACGCACCAGGTCGAAGTTGCCCCCGGCCGCGGACGCGATCACCGGCTTGCCCAGCGCCATGGCCTCGAGGAGGCTCTGCGAGAACCCTTCGATTCTCGAGGGCAGCAACGCCACTTCCAGCAGACCGTACAACGGCGTGACGTCCGCCGTGAACGGCAGGCAAACGACCGCGTGTGGCGCGGCGACCTCGCGGGCGCGAGCCGCGATCGGGCTTCCGGGTTCGACCCCCGCGAGGACCAGCCGCACCGGGGTGCGGACCATCCCCAGAGCCCGCAACACCACCTCTTGATCCTTGGGTCGCGCCACGATCCCGATCGTGCGACGGCTGGGCTCCCATCCGATCCGGTCCCGCCAGTCGAATTGCGCGCGCTCGGAGACGGGTGCGTCCACTCGCGCCGTGACCAGTCCGTTCGGAATGACCGAGAGCTTCCGCTCCGGCTGTTCCCCGCCGGCGAAGCGCCGCGGCGACGGCGGTGCTGACCGCGATCACCCGGTCCGCCGACCGCGAGGCGAGCCAGTTCTCCAGGAAGAACGTGCGCGGCATCTGCCGGCGGGTGTGTACCAGCGGCATCGGCAGGCGCCCGGTGAACCGCAGCCAGGTGAGCGCGGCTCGGTCGCGGGCGCTCTGCGAGTTCACCAGATCCGGCGCGTGACGCGCGATCGCGTCGGCCAGCACGGCCGCGTTGGCGCGGCGCTCCCCCGGGCGCAGATCCACGGGATGCACCCGCAACCTCCCGTCCAGGGCGAGCGCCTCGACCTCGCTGCCGGGCGGGCACACGAACGTCACATCGGCGCCGGCACGGAGCAGACCGAGACTCAGGTGGAGCGTGGAGGTGACCGAGCCGGCACCGCCGCCCTGATGCAGGACCTGCATGATTCGCATGGGCATCGGGGGGCAAGATGCATAGATTGTGGCCCGCATGCACCTCGCGCTCTTCTTCTGGGACATCCTCCCGGCACCCAAGTACGGCGGCACGCAGCGCATGATCGTGTGGCTGGCGCGCGGGCTCGCGGAGGCGGGGCATCGCGTCACGCTGATCGCCGGGCACGGCTCGAACGTGCCCGAGACGACGCTGGTACCGGTGGACGCCGCGGGCGCCAGGCGACCGGAGTTCGATCTCCGTCCCCTGCTCCCTCCAGGACTCGACCTCCTCCTCACCTACGCGCCGCTCGCCGTCAAGCCCGACCTTCCCTGGCTCCGGGTTCTGCCGGGGAACTGGAAGCCGGGCACCAAGGCCGCGCCGAACATCATCTTCCTGAGCCGCGACCACGCGGAGCGACACGGCAGCGCCGCGTTCGTCTACAACGGACTCGACCCAGCGGAGTTCAGGTTCCGGCCCACCAAGGACGACTACGATCTCTTCATCGGCCGACTGCACGCCACCAAGGGCTACCGCTGGGCGATCGCCGGCGCGAAGCGCCTGCGCCGGCGGCTGCTCCTCGCCGGCGGCTGGCGGCCGAGCCTGAGCCGGTACGTGAAGTACGTGGGCAGCGTGGGCGGCACGCGAAAGGCCGACCTGCTCGCCGGCGCTCGCGCGCTCTGGATGCCGGCGCTGTGGGACGAGCCCTTCGGGATCACCCTGATCGAGGCGATGGTGAGCGGCACGCCGGTGCTGGGGACGCGGCGGGGATCGCTGCCGGAGATCGTCTCGCCCGACGTCGGGGCCCTGGGCGATACGCTCGACGAGCTGGTGGAGCGCCGCGCGGCGCTCGAGGGGATGGATCCGGAGGCGTGCCGGGAGCGGGTGATGCGGCACTTCACGCATCACCGGATGGCGGAAGGATATCTGCGGATGTTCAAGGAGTATCTGGGGACGGGGAGGCTGCCGCAGGGGGAGTTGCTCGGGAAGGTGTCACCGTGAGCGCAGCGAAGGGGACCATGGCGGCCATGGTCCCCTTCGCTCCGCTCAGGGTGACACGCTCGTCGACGCTTACCGCGAGAACGCCAGCGCCGGCTCCCCCGCCACAACCTGCTGCATCATCG
Source organism: uncultured Gemmatimonadales bacterium (assembly GCA_963720365.1). Lineage (GTDB taxonomy): Bacteria > Gemmatimonadota > Gemmatimonadetes > Gemmatimonadales > GWC2-71-9 > CAVVWJ01. The sequence continues at coordinate 432,793 of CAVRFK010000010.1, forward strand.
CCGCGAGCCGGTGCATGTACGTGTGCTCGGTCAGGGCCCGCTGCCGCGCCCCGGCGGCGACCTGCTCCGACCAGGCCCGATCCTGCAGCGCCTCCGCGAGCAGGCCCTTGAAGTCGGCCGGCGAGCGCGCCACCAGGATCTCGGAGCCTTCCCGGAAATGCCGGTGGATGTCCGGACGGTCTTCCACCACCTGCGGCACGCCGATGGCGGCCAGCTCGAACAGTCGGCGGTTGCAACCCGGCTCTTCTCCTTCATCAACGTCCTTGCACTGCACGTTCACCGCGACCGACGCGCCGGCGTACGCCCGGATGTAGTCGCCGTGGTCGAGCAGCTCACCCCGGCAATAGTCGCGCAGCTTGGTGCGGCGCCAGCCGGGCCCCCAGACGGCGAGGCCGAATTCCACCAGATCGGAGAGCAAGCGCTCACGGTGCGGAGTGGCGGTGCCCGCGAACACGACGTTGGCCCGGAACTGGTCGCGGGAGCGCATCGGCCGGTGGACCGAGGGATCGCACCCCGGAGGCAGATACTTGATGGGCGGCAGGCCGACCGTTTCTCCCGCCTCCGCCACCGCGCTGCCGGCCACGTAGACCACGTCGTACGCCGCCGCGAGGGCGGAGATGGATGCGTGGGTCCGCCGCTCGTCGCAGAACCAGTTCACCCAGAGCGCCCGGCTGTCGCGCTTGAGCTCCGCCACCATCTCGGGTGGGAGCTGCACGCCCTCGAGAACCAGGACCATCGCGGGATCGGTCTGCCGCACGGCGCTCACCATGCGCTCGTGGAGTCCGACGCGCCGTATCCGGCTGATCAGTCCCGCGGAGCCGGCGAGGTTGAAGGTGGTGACCCGGCAGCCGAGCCGCTCGAGCGCGCGGCGGCGGAGCGCGGCATGCGCGTGCATCGCCGCATCGAAGGCGCCGACGAGCAGGACTCTGGTGTTGTCGTATGGTTGCATGAACAGTGTCGTCCGAGAAAAACCGGAAGCTAGCGAGCGCGCGCGCCGACGGTAGTGTCGTCCTCCCGGAACTGGAGATCGTGCAGCCGCCGATAGAGCCCGCCGGCGCGCTGAAGCTCGTCGTGCGTGCCCCGCTGCACGATCCGGCCCTGATCCAGCACCACGATCTCGTCCGCGTCGCGCACCGTGGCCAGGCGGTGAGCGATCACCAGCACGGTGCGCTCGCGCATGAGCCGGTCGATCGCCTGCTGCACCAGCCGCTCGGATTCGGTGTCGAGGGCGCTGGTGGCCTCGTCGAGGATGAGGATCGGCGGGTCGCGGAGCAGGGCGCGAGCGATGGCGATCCGCTGGCGCTGACCGCCCGAGAGCCGGGTACCCCGCTCGCCGAGCACGGTGTCGAATCCGTTGGGGAGCTGCCGGATGAAACCGTCCGCGTTGGCGGCTTCCGCGGCCGCCTCCACCCGCTCCCGCGTCGCGCCCGGCGAGCCGTACGCGATGTTGGCGAACACCGTGTTGTTGAGCAGCACGGTATCCTGGCTCACGACCCCCATGAGCGCGCGGATCGAACGGCGCCGGAGCTTCGTCAGCGGCACGCCGTCGAGCAGAATCCGGCCCGAGGTCGGGTCGTGAAAACGGGGCACCAGGTCCGCCAGCGTGGTCTTCCCCGCTCCGGACGGCCCGACCAGGGCCACGACCCGCCCCTTCGGAATCGTGAAGGAGACGTCGCTCAGCACGGGTGGACCGTCCCCATAGCGGAACGTCACGTCCTCGAAGACGACCTCGCGCTCGAACGTCGCCTCGCCCTCCCCCGGCCGGTCCACTTCGGTGGACGGCTGGTCGAGCACCTCGAAGATCCGCTCCGCGCTCGCCAGCGCGAGCGACGCGACCGCCGGGAATCCCGAGATCGTCTTGAGCGGCGAAGTGAGACGGAGCGCGGCCATCAGGAACACGATGATGGTCGCCGGCGCGAGCGGCGCCTGGAGCCCCAGCAGCCCCGGCTGCGTGGCGGCCCAGATGATGAGAATGACGAGGAACCCCGAGAACACTTCGGTGATCGGACTGGTGAGCGAGGAGAACCGCTGGGTGCGGATCACCTGCTTGCGATAGCGGTTGGTCTGCGCGTCGAACCCGGCGGCCTCCCGCTTCTCCTCGCCGTAGGAGCGGATGAGCCGGATGGCGCCGATCCGCTCGGTCACCGTCGCGGTGACCTCTCCCCGCTCCTTGCTCCGCGCCCGGGCGTGGCGCCGGAGCCGGCGCACGAGGCGCTGCAGCAGCACCACCAGCAGCGGGACGAAGGCCATGGTGAACAGGGTGAGCCGCATGGAGATCTGGCTCAGGACCGCCAGGGTCACCGCCACCACGACCAGGTTCTGGAACAGCGACACCAGGGACGCCGTGATGACGGTCTTGGTCTGGTCCACCTCCGTCATCATCGCGGAGATCACCTGCCCCGCCCGGGTCCGCTGGAAGTAGCCGAGGTCGAGGGTGAGCAGGTGGTCGAAGAGCCGGGTGCGGAGGTCGCGCACCAGACCTTCCTGCGCCCGCACGGTGATCTGGCTGGAGAGATACGTGAGCGTGTTCTTGATCAGGAGCCCGATCACGAGCACCACGACCAGGCGTCCGGCCGCCGCCGACGGCGTGAGCCCGGCGATCAGGGGCTGCACCATGCGGTCCACGAACGCCTCGAGCTGGGTCGAGCCGGTGTGCAGCTCCCCCGCGGTCCCGAAGAGGCTCTTGAGCAGCGGGATCAGCACGACGAGCACGAACCCGTCGAGCACCGAGGCGAAGAACGTGACCAGGACTCCGAGGGCGAGCAGGCCCCAGTAGGGCCGTACCAGCCTGAGGAGCCGCAGCTCGGTCCGCACCGTCAGCTGTGTCGCGGGGTAAGCAGAGCGATGGGGAGAATGACTTCCTCGGGCGAGACGCCGCCGTGGAGGAATGCGCCGCGGTAGCGCGCCTGGTACTCGCGGAGCTTCGTGGGGTAGACGAAGAAGCGGTCGCCGGTGGCGAGGAGCAGGCGGGTGCCCGGCGCCCGCGCCGGCAGGCCGTACGCCGGCAGGTCATCCACCACCAGCGCGGCCTCGGGATCCTGCGCGCGAAGGTCGTCGCCGAACTTGTAGCGCAGGTTCGAGGTGGTGTCGCGCTTGGCGAAGACCGTGGCCGGCGTGTGGCAATGGATCGAGCCGTGGTCGGTCGTCAGCAGGACCGGCACCCCCCGCCGCTCCGCCTCGCGCAGCGCGTCCCACAGGGGCGAGCGCTCGAACCAGGTGCGGGTCAGGTTCCGGAGGGCCGGCGTGTCGCGCGCCACCTCGTAGAGCGTCGAGTTCTCGGTGCGACCGTGGGTGAGCTGGTCGATGAAGTTGAACACCAGCGCGGTGACCCCGTCCTGGGCCAGGTGCGCGGGAAGCCGGCGCAGGAGCCCCTCCCCGTCGGCGGCGGTGAACACCTTCTCGTAATGCACCGGCACCTGCCGCCCCGTCAGCTCCTTGAGCTGCTCCGAGAGCAGCTCGGCCTCGTGCGCGTTGAGGCTCGACTCCTCGTTCTCGGTCCACCAGCGGGGATAGCGGGCCTTGATCTCCGCCGGGAAGAGGCCGCTGAAGATCGCGTTGCGCGCGAACGGCGTAGCGGTCGGCAGGATGGAGAAGTAGTAGGCGGTCTCGATGTCGAAGCGGGCGCCGATCAGCGGGCGGATCATGGCCCACTGGTCGAGCCGGAGGCAGTCCACCACGACCAGCAGCACCTTGCCGTGCATGTCCAGCACCGGGCGGAGGAACTCGGCCCCGATGTCCACCGACAGCGGCGGGCGGTCGCTCTCGCTGTCGTGCAGCCAGCCGGCGTAGTGGCGCTGGAGGTAGCGGGCGAAATCCTGCCGCAGGCTCTCCTGCAGGGTCCGGAGCGCGTCCTGGAGCCCGGGCTCGTCGGCCTGCCCCAGCCGCACTTCCCACTCGGCCAGCTCCGCCACCAGCTCGACCCACTCGCGCCACGCGAGCGGGCCGCCCCGCCGTGCCTCGAGGTCCCGGAATCGGGTGGCGAAGTCCCGGGAGAGCCGCTGCTGGCGGATCCGGTCGCCGTCCAGCAGCCGGGTCACGACCGAGAGGATCTGCCGCGGGTTGACCGGCTTGATGAGGTAGTCCGAGATGTCGGAGCCGATGGCGTCCTTGAGGGTCTCGGTCTCCTCGCTCTTGGTGACCATCACGACCGGCATGCCGTGGTCGATCGTGCGGATGGCGCGGAAGAGATCGAGCCCCCGGCGGCCCGGCATCTGCTCGTCGAGGAGCACCACCCCGTAGGACTGCCGCTGGAGCAGGGCGATGGCGTCGTCGCCGTGGGTGGTGGTCTCCACGGCGAACCCCTGCTCCTCCAGAAAGAGGATGTGGGACGTGAGGCTCTCGACCTCATCGTCCACCCAGAGAATGCTCTTCGGGCGGGGCATGAGGGAAAGGTAAGCCTGCTTTACGCTTCACGCTTTACCTGGTATCTACCCTGTTCACTTTTTCCGGCTCACCCCTACATTCTTCCCGTGACCGTCGCCCACCCGTCCGCGCCCGATGTTCTCATCGTTCGCTTCAGTGCCATCGGGGATATCCTCCTCACCACGCCGCTTCTCCGCGCCATCCGGGTCCGCTATCCCGGCGCGCGGATCGCCATGCTTACCAAGGAGCGGTACGTCCCGCTGCTGAGTCACAATCCCCACCTGAGCGAGGTGCTCGGCATCGGGTCGAGGGAGGGCCTCGCTGCCATCGCGGAGCGGGTGCGCGGGGTCCGGTACTCCCACCTCCTCGACCTCCACGGCAATCTCCGGAGCCACGCGCTCCACCGGCTCGCGCCCGGCCCCTGGCACACCTACCGCAAGCGCTGGCTGGAGCGGGCGCTCCTCATCACCCTCAAGCGGGACACCTACGGCGGTGAGGCCCCGGTCGCGGAGCGCTACTTCGAGGCCGCGGAAGACCTCGACTTGGTGCCGGATGGCGGGCCGCCCGACTTCTTCATCGGCGAGGAGGCCGACGCCCTGGTGGCGCGGCGGCTGGCGGGCCTGGGTCTGGGGAAGGACCGCCCGATCGTGGCGATGGCCCCGGGCGCGGCGCACGCCACCAAACGCTGGCCGGCGGAGCACTGGGTGGAGCTGGCGCGGCGGATCGCCCCGACCGGCGCCGACGTCGTGCTCCTGGGCGGCCCGGACGACACCGAGCTCGCCAACCGGATCGCCGCGACCGCCGGCGTAGGGGTGGTCAGTCTGGCGGGGCCGCTCGGTCTGCAGGAGACCGGCGCCGTCATCCGCCGCGCCGAGGTCCTCATCTCGGGCGACACGGGGGTCATGCACATGGCGACCGGTGTCGGCACGCCGGTGGTCGCGCTCTTCGGTCCGACGGTCCGCCAGTTCGGCTTCTTCCCCTACCGCTCCGGCGCCGGTGTGGTCGAGCTGGACCTCGGCTGCCGCCCCTGCAGCGCGCATGGCACGGCCCGTTGTCCCCTCGGGCACCATCGCTGCATGCGGCAGATGATGCCCGATCTCGTGTTCGCGACCCTCGCACGGGCCTTGGCGTGAACGCGACCGATCCGGACACCGGCGCCCTGCTCGCGCTGCTGCCGCAGACCGCCCGCGGGCCGAGACGCGAGGGCATCTTCGCGCTCTGGCTCACGCTCCGGGTGGCGCAGGATCAGGTGCGGGATCCCCAGATCGAACGGGCCCACCGCCGGCGGCTCCAGGCCCTGGAGCATCGCCTGTCCAGTCTCACGATGCCGCCGCCGCTGCGCCGGGCGCTCGCCGCGGCGATCAACCAGCTCCGGGATGCCCGGGCGGAGACCGCCGTGCAGGTCCTGAGTCAGCTCGTCGCGCCGGCCCGGGAGGCCGGCGGTGCCGAAGCGGGTGAGGCGCTGGCCCACGCGGCGCGCTCGGCGCGCGCCCACCTGCGGGCGGAGCGATAGTGCGCGGGGCGGGAAAGGGCGGCGGGTCGCCCGAGGGCGTGGTCGCGCGGATCGACGCGATGACCCCGGGCGCGGCGGCGCCGGACACCGTGCCGACCGGATTCGCCTCGCTCGACCGGGTGCTGGCCGGCGGGCTCAGGCGGCAGGATCTCGCGGTCCTCGCCGGCGACGTCGGCAGCGGGAAGTCCGCGCTCGCGCTCGGCATCGCCATCCGCGCGGCCCGCGCGGGCGTCCCGACACTCCATCTCTCCGGCGAGATGAGCCCCGACCGGGTGATGGAGCGCGCGCTCGCGCTGGAGGGCAAGGCGTCGGTGGACGACCTGCGGCAGGGACGGCTCGACCCCACGATGCGGGCGGCGGTGGGCGGCGCGGCGCATCGCCTGCGCGACATCCCGCTGGTATTGCGGCCGCTGCTGGGTGAGGACTTCGACGAGGTGCGCGAGGCGCTCGACATCGTGCCGCCCCGGGCGCTGGTGGTGGTGGACTCGCTCCAGCTCACGCCGTCGCCCCGTCCCGCCGCTCGACTGGAGGAGCGCGTCGCCCTGGCGGTGCGGGCCCTCAAGGGGCTCGCGGTGGACCGCGATGTCGCGGTCCTGGCGACCGCCCAGCTGCCGCGCCATCGCGCCGCGCGCACCGATCCCCGCCCGACGCTCGACGATCTCGGCGGGCTGGGCGCGATCAAACAGAATGCGGACCTGGTGCTGGCGATCTATCGGGAGGAGATGTATCGGCCCGGGCAGGGCGTGGAGGGCGCCACCGAACTGATCGTGGCGAAGAACCGGAGCGGGGCGACGGGGTTCGTGGATCTGTACTTCTACCCGCGGTGGCTCCGGTTCGAGGACATGCTCGACCCGTCGACCTGAGTCGGGTTTACGAGGCGGGCTTCTCGGGCTTGGCGCCCCTGGCGAGCACGGCGCCGTTCAGCTCCACCAACGTCGTGAGGCTGTCTTCGGCGCTCTTGATGCGGACCCAGAGCGGCGGCCCGTCGCGCTCGGCCAGCAGCACCAGCGAACCGTCCTTGTCGCGCATGTCGTTGGTCAGCTTCCAGCCGTCCTTCGTCAGCATCGTCCGGTAGTACCCCTCGACATCCTTGGCCCGGCTGGCCGACATCACCGTGAGCTGCAGCGCGTCGGGGCTGCCGCTCTTGCTGACGATGGTCGCGTTGAGCGGCAGCGGCAGCGTGGGGAACACCTGCGAGACGTTGGGCATCTTGGGCTCACGGTCCTTGCAGGCGACGAGCGCCAGCACCGCGAGACCGACCCGGATTGTGGTGGGGTTCATAGAGCGGGGAGACTAGCGGCCGGGCCGGGCCGGGTCAAGTCCGGCCGCGCCCGGCTCGATTGCTGCAAACGGCTGTCGCGCTTATGTTTCCGGCGGCGCGAAACCAAGGAGTTCGGCCATGGCCGGCCATAGCAAGTGGAAGCAGATCAAGCGCAAGAAGGCCGTCACCGACGCCCGCCGCGCCTCCTCCTGGACCAAAGTCATCCGCGAGATCACCGTGGCCGCCAAGAGCGGCGGCGGCGATCCCGGCGGTAACCCCCGCCTTCGCACCGCCATCGATGCGGCCAAGGCGGTGAACATGCCCGCCGACAACATCGAGCGCGCCATCAAGAAGGGCACCGGCGAGCTGGAGGGCAGCGTCTACGAGGAGCTCACCTACGAGGGATACGGACCGGGCGGGGCCGCGATCTTCATCGAAGCCACGACCGACAACGCCAACCGCACCGTGGCGGAGATTCGTCACGCGTTCAGCCGGAACGGCGGCAACCTCGGCGCCTCGAACTCGGTCGGATGGATGTTCGACCGGAAGGGGCAGATCTACCTCGATGCCACTCGCTACAGTGAAGACGCCACCCTCGAGGCCGCGCTCGACGCCGGGGCGGAAGACTTCGCCCGCGAGGGCGACCAGTACGTGGTGACGACCGTGCCCGCCGCGTTCCACGCGGTCCAGGACGCGCTGCGCGCCCACCAGCTCGAGATCGACTCCGCCGAGCTCGCCATGGTGCCCAAGAACACGGTGAAGGTCGAGGGCGCCGACGCCGAGAAGATTCTCCGGCTGGTCGAGGTCCTCGAGGAGCTGGACGACGTCTCCAAGGTATTCTCCAACTTCGATATCGACGCCGCGCAGCTGGCCGAGGCCGAGGCCTGAGAGCGGGCCGGTGAAAGTACTCGGCATCGATCCCGGGACGGCCGTGCTCGGGTTCGGCGTCGTCGAGTCCGGCCCCGGCCCGCACCCGCGTCTCATCGAGTGCGGGACGCTCACCAGCCCGCCGCGCGACCCCCTGCCCGCCCGCCTGCGCATCATCCACGAGGGCACCACGGCGCTGCTGAGCCGGCACCAGCCCGACGCGGTGGCGGTGGAGAGCGCCTTCTTCGGCAAGAACGTGCGGACGACGGTGGTGCTGAGCCACGCGCGCGGCGTCATCCTCCTGGCCGCGGAGCAGCTCGGCGTGCCGGTGGCGGAGTACTCCCCCGCGCAGGTGAAGAAAGCGATCGTGGGCCGCGGCGCGGCGCTCAAGCCGCAGGTGGCGTACATGGTGGCGCAGCTGCTCCGGCTGCGGACCCCGCCGCAGCCCGCCGACGCGGCGGACGGCGTCGCCGTGGCGCTGGCGCACCTGATCGCGGCGACGCGGCTGGCGGGATTCTTCCGCCCCTATAGCGCGGCGCGATGATCGCGAGCCTCACCGGCCTGGTCGCGGCGCGGGACGGCGACACGCTCGTGGTCCACACCGACGGCGGCGTGGGTTACGAGGTGACGGTGCCGACCGGCGTGGCCGGCCGCCTGCCCGCGCCGGGCGGACGGGTCAGCCTCCACACCGAGCTGGTGGTGAAGGAGGATGGCTGGGCGCTCTACGGCTTCGACAAGGCCTCGGAGCGGCAGATCTTCCAGCGGCTCCTCGGCGCCAGCGGCTTCGGGCCCAAGCTCGCGCTGGCGCTGCTCTCCGCGCTCGGTCCCGATCGGACGGTCCGCAGCATTCGCGGGAATGACCTGGCGGCGCTCAGCTCGGTCGCCGGCATCGGCCGGAAGAAGGCCGAGCGGCTCGTGCTCGAGCTGCGCGACCGGTTCGACGATCTGCCGGTCGAGCCGTCCCGGCCACAGCCCGGCGGCGACGAAGCCGTGCGCGCACTGATGGGCCTGGGCTATCCGGTCGGCGCCGCGGAGGACGCGGTGCGCGCCGAGATCGCCGCCGGCGCGCCCGAGGAGACCCCGCAACTCATCCGCCGGGCGCTGCAGCGCCTGGCCGCACGTGGAGGCACCTGAGCCCATGCCCGAGGCTGCCCTGACCGCCGAGTGGAACTGCACCCGCTGTGGGACGACCAACCGGAAGCTGGTGCCGATGGTCGACGATCGGACGACCGACCGCTGCGCGCACTGTGGCGCGCGCCACACCGTCGAGCGCGACGTGCGGCGGGTGCGGTGGCTCGCCAAGCAGGATTAGGTCGCTCGCGGGGGCTCGTTTGGAGAGAACAGAGGCACGGAGGCCACGGAGGAACCCGAGCCCCACCTCAACCTCAACAACATTTCTTTTTCTTTTTTTGTGTGTTTGTTTTCTGTGGGGTGGCTCGGGGGATCGCCTCTGTGCCCTCCGTGCCTCCGTTGGTGAACACCGAACACTGATACCCGCCCAGACCCCGGAAGCCAGCTGGACATGACGAGACTGCAGGTCACCACTCCCGAAGCCCTCCCCGAGGAGACCGGCGCCGACGCGGCGCTGCGACCGTCGCGGCTGGACGAGTTCATCGGCCAGGCGCAGGTGAAGGCGTCGCTGCAGATCGCGATCGACGCCGCCAAGCAGCGCCGCGAGACGCTCGACCACGCGCTCTTCTTCGGCCCGCCCGGCCTCGGCAAGACGACGCTGGCGATGCTGATGGCGCGGGAGATGGGCGTGCAGCTCCGCACCACCTCGGGCCCGGTGCTGGAGAAGCCCGGCGACCTGGTGGGTCTGCTGACCTCGCTCGGCCCCGGTGACATGCTGTTCATCGACGAGATCCACCGGCTCAAGCCCGCGCTCGAGGAGTTCCTCTATCCGGCGATGGAAGACTTCCGGGTGGACGTCCGCATCGCCGAAGGGCCGCACGCGCAGACGATCCCGATGGCGCTGGAGCGCTTCACGCTGATCGGTGCCACCACTCGCTTCGGCATGCTCACGCCGCCGATGCGGGCTCGCTTCGGCCTGGTGGAGCGGCTCGGCTTCTATCCCCCCGACGAGCTCGAGCGGATCGTGGTCCGCTCGGCGCAGATCCTCCAGGTGCCGATCGAGTCCGCCGGCGCGACGGAGATCGCGCGGCGGAGCCGCGGCACGCCTCGGGTGGCCAACCGGCTGCTGCGCCGGGTGCGGGACTATGCCCAGGTCCGGGCGGGCGGCATCATCACCGCCGACGTGGCCGACGCCGCCCTCGCCCGCCTCAACGTGGACGAGTTCGGCCTGGACGACATGGACGCCCGGATCCTCACCACCATCATCGAGAAGTTCAGCGGAGGGCCTGTCGGACTGGGAACGGTCGCCGTGGCCGTCGGCGAAGATCCCGACACCCTCGAAGAGGTGTACGAGCCCTACCTGATCCAGCAGGGCTTCCTGGAGCGGACACCGCGGGGCCGTTGCGCCACGCCGCTCGCCTACCGGCGGTTCGGGCTGACCCCGCCCTCGAGCCAGACGACGATCTTTGACGCCTGACCACCCGCTCCAGACCGCCGACTTCGACTACGATCTCCCGCCCGAGCTCATCGCCCAGGAGCCGTTGGCCGAGCGGTCGGCCAGCCGATTGCTGGTGCTGCTCCGCGCCGAGCGGCGGGAGGCCGGGGTCGAGGATCGGCGAACGTCCCGCCGCGACAGCCAGGCCGTCCCGCCGCTCCAGCGGCATCTTCCGCCAGCCCGAGATGCTGGCGGGTGATCAGCGGTCCGTGCAGGGCTCCGTCCTCATCGACTCCCACTTCGCGCAGCTCGCCTCCCTCGTGGCACCCGGGGATCTGCTCGTCCTGAACACCACGCGGGTGCGCCACGCCCGCCTCATCGGCTCGCGCGCCTCGGGCGCGCCCGCCGAAGTCCTCCTGATTCATCCGGGCACCGACGGCACCTGGGTGGCCATGGGGAAGCCGGGAAGCGCGATGCAGCCCGGCAAGCGGATCGAGCTGGGCGACGGCGTCGCGGTCGAGACCGCGGAGGTGCTCCCCGACGGCTATCGCCTCGTCCGCATCGTGGGCGCGAGCGTCGAGGACGCCATCACCCGCTTCGGCAAGCTCCCGCTCCCGCCCTACATCACCCGCGAGCCCGCCGAGCGGGACGAAGAGCGCTACCAGACGGTCTACGCCCGGGCGGAGGGCAGCGTCGCGGCGCCGACCGCCGGCCTGCACTTCACGCCCGCGATCCTCGATGCGCTCTCGGCGAAGGGTGTGATGATCTCCGGTCTCGATCTCCAGGTCGGCCCCGGCACCTTCAAGCCGGTGGACGTGGAGGATCCGCGCGAGCACCCGATGCACCCCGAGCGGTACGAGGTCAGCCCGCGGCTGGCGGCGCTGGTCGAGGTGGTGCGGGAGCAGGGCGGGCGCGTCTGGGCGGTCGGCACCACGGTGGTGCGCGCGCTGGAGAGCGCGGCCGACGAATCCGGCGCCGTCCGCGCCGGCGCCGGCGAGACCAGCCTCATGATCACGCCCGGTTACCGGTTCCGGGTGGTGGATCGCCTGCTCACGAACTTCCACCTGCCCCGCTCGACCCTGCTGATGCTGGTCGGCGCGTTCGCGGGTTACGATCTGATGAAGGCCGCCTACGCCCACGCCGTGGCGCAGCGGTACCGCTTCTACTCGTACGGTGACGCGATGGCGATCCTGTGACTCCGGAGGCACCGGTGACGTACTCGTTCTCCAATCCCGCGTCCAACGCCGCCGACTCGGCGAAGACCTACGTCGAGGCGCTGCTCGAGGTGCTGGGCGACCGACGCCCGCTCGAGGTGATGGGCGAGCTGACAGCCTGGCTGGACCACCGGCTGCGCGGCGTATCCGACGATGCGCTCCGCCGGCCCGAGAAACCGGGCAAATGGTCGGTGGTGCAGGTCATCCAGCATCTCGCCGACTCCGATCTCGTGTTCGGGTTCCGTGCCCGCATGGTGCTCACCGAGGACCGCCCGGCGATCCAGGGGTACGATCAGGACCGCTGGGCGTCGACGCTGCGGTACGCCGAAAGCTCGATCGCGCAGGCCCGCGCGCAGCTCGATGCGCTGCGCGGCGCGAATCTCACCGTGTTGCGCCGGCTCGGCCCGATGGAGATGGAGCGGGTCGGGATGCACAGCGAGCGCGGCGCCGAGAGTCTCGGCCACCTCACGAAGCTCATGGCGGCGCACGACCTGGTGCACCGCCGGCAGATCGAGCGGATCTTGGCGGCCGTGGGTGCGTGAGGTGATGACCAGCAGGAGCGGGAAGTGTCACCCTCACCCCGGCTCGCTGATGTTCGAGTTCACGCGTCGACCGCACCGCCGGCGCCGCGCGCGCCGGCACGCTCACCCTCCCCCACGGCCAGGTTCAGACCCCCGCGTTCATGCCGGTCGGCACCCACGGCGTGGTCCGCGGCCTCAGCGCCACCGACGTGCGCCGCACGGGCGCGCAGATCATCCTCGGCAACACTTACCACCTGCACCTGCGTCCCGGCGAGGCGGTGGTGCGCGAGATGGGCGGGCTCCACGGTTTCACGACCTGGGACCGTCCCATGCTCACCGACTCCGGCGGATTCCAGGTCTTCTCGCTCGAGGGACTGCGCCGGATCGCGGAGGACGGCGTCACCTTCCAGAGCCACGTGGACGGGACGACCCACACGCTGACGCCGGAGAGCGCCGTCGAGATCCAGCGCGATCTCGGCGCCGACATCGCCATGGCGTTCGACCACGTGGTGCCGGGACAGGCGCCGCACGATCTGGCGCTCGAGGGAATGGAGCGGACGCTCCGCTGGCTGGAGCGCTGCCGCGCGCGGCACGCCGAGCTGGACGCCGACGGACGAGCGCCGCAGGCCCTGTGGCCCATCGTGCAAGGCGGCACCCACGACGATCTTCGCCTGCGCTCGCTGGAAGGCACGCTGGAGCGGGGACCCTGGACCGGGATCGCGGTCGGCGGCCTGTCGGTCGGCGAGACCAAGCCGGTGATGCACCGGGTGCTCGAGCTGCTGGAGCCCGGTCTGCCCCGGGAGATCCCCCGTTATCTTATGGGTGTCGGATTTCCCGCCGACCTGCTCGAAGGGATCGCGCGCGGCATCGACCTGTTCGACTGCGTCGCCGCAACCCGGAACGGCCGGCACGGCACGGCGTGGCTGCCCACCGGACGCGTCAACGTCCGCGGCGCCGCCCTCAAGGGATCGCGCGAGCCGCTCGATCCCGAGTGCGACTGCGAGACCTGCACCACGTACCCGCGGGGCTACCTCCGGCACCTCTTCGTGGTGGAGGACATCCTCGGCCTGAGGCTGGTCTCGATCCACAACGTCCGGTTTCTGGTGCGGCTCGGCGAGCAGGCACGGGCGAGGATCCTGGACGGGACGTTCGACGCGTGGCGTCGCGACTGGCTGGCGCGGGTTTACCAGGGCGCCTAGTCACGGCGCCGAACTCACACGAGGTTCTTCCATGCTGCAGGCCCAGACCGGCTCGAGCTCGGGACTGACCGTCCTCCTCCTCCAGATGGCGGCGATCGGGTTGGTGTTCTACTTCCTGATCCTGCGGCCGTCGAGCCAGGCGAGGAAGAAACACGCCGCCCTGCTCGCCGACCTGAAGAAGGGCGACGAGGTCATGACGTCGGGCGGCCTCGTCGGCAAGGTGCGCGACATCAAGGAAGTCGAGAGCGAAGGCGTGAAGGAGACTCGAGTCACGCTCGAGACCGGCACCGCCAGCGTGGTGGTCGAACGGTCCCGCATCGTCCGGATCGGCGGGTCGGTCGCACCGGGAGCGCCGCAGGCATGAGCCTGTTGCAGCTCCACGTGCTCGGCTCGCCGGTGCTGCGCCGCCGGAGCGACGAGATCGGCAAGCCCGACGACGACGTCCGCCGGCTGGTCGAGGACATGTTCGAGACCATGGACGCGGCGAAGGGCGTCGGGCTCGCGGCCAACCAGGTGGGCGTGGCGCGCCGCGTGGCGGTGGTGGACGCCGACGGCGACCGTTTCGTGATGATCGATCCGGTGATCCTGGAGACCGAGGGCCGCGCCATCGCCGAGGAGGGCTGCCTCTCCATTCCCGAGATCTTCGGCGACGTCACCCGCCCCGAGCGGGTCGTAGTCGAGGCCACCGATCTCGACGGCAACCGCTACCAACGCGACGCGACCGGGCTCAAGGCGCGCGCCATCCAGCACGAGATCGACCATCTCGACGGCATTCTCTTCCTCGATCACCTGAGCCTGATCCGACGCCAGATGCTGCTCGCGCGTTGGCGCCGCGAGCACAAGGACGACACCGGGTACATCAGGGAGGTTCAGGCCGAGTCCGCCCCCACCGACTGATGCGGATCGTCTTCTTCGGGACGCCGGAGTTCGCCGTCGCTTCCCTCCGCGCCCTGCTGCGCGAGCGCTTCACGCTCGCCGGCGTTGTCACCCAACCCGACAAACCCCAGGGCCGCTCCCGCTCGACGCTGATCCCACCTCCCGTGAAGGTCGTGGCGCAGGAAGCGGGTGTCCCCGTCCTCCAGCCGGCGCGCCCCGTCGGCGACCTCTTCCTCGCCAGCCTGCGGCGGCTCGAGGCCGACCTCGGCGTGGTGGTCGCCTACGGGCACATCCTTCGGCGTGAGGTGCTCGACGCGCCGGGGCGCGGGATGGTGAACGTCCACGCGTCACTCCTTCCACGGTTCCGCGGCGCGGCGCCGATCCAGCACGCGATTCTCGCCGGCGACCGTGAGACCGGGATCAGCATCATGCGGATGGAGGAAGGTCTCGACAGCGGGCCGGTCATTCACCGGGTATCCACGCCGATCGGCGACGGCGAGACCGCGGGCGCACTGACCGACCGGCTCGCCGCGCTCGGCGCGAGCGCGCTGGTGGAAGCGCTGTCCCTCATGTCGGCCGGCGGCGGCGTGCTGCAGGCGCAGGACGCCGCCGCTGCGACGTACGCGCCCAAGATCTCCCGCGACCAGGCCCGGCTCGACTGGCATCGCGACGCCGCGTCGGTGGAGCGGCAGGTGCGGGCGTTCGATCCGATGCCCGGCGCCTGGACCCTGCTCGACGGAGCGCCGGTCAAGCTCTTCGGTGCGCTGCCCGCGGTCGGCAGTGGCGAGGCGGGCGTCGTGCTCGCGGCCGCCGACCGGCTCGTCGTCGCCGCCGGGACGGGCGCGGTCGCGGTGCGCGAGGTGCAGCCCGCGGGGCGGAACCGGCTCACCGTGGAGGAGTGGGTGCGGGGCCGCGGCATCGCCGCGGGAAGCTGCTTCGAGTGAGACCGCTGCCCCGCGTCCACGCGATCACGGACGCCGCGGTCATCGCGCTGGCCGACTTCCCGGTCCGCGCCGCGGCGATCGCGGCCGCAGGTTCGGCGGTCGCCTTGCACGCGCGCGACCGGAGCGCGGGCGGCGCCGCCCTGGCGAAAGTTGCGCTCCGCATGCTGGCGCTGGCCGATCCACCGGAGGCCTCCGTGTTCGTCAACGCGCGCCCGGACGTGGCAGCCGCCACGGGGGCCCATGGCCTTCAGCTCGGCGCGGACGACCTGACGCCGGCCGACGCCCGGGCCACGTTCACCAGAGGCTGGATCGGGCGCTCGGTCCATTCGCTCCCCGAGGCCGAGCAGGCGGCGAAGGAAGGTGCGAACTTTCTGATGGTGGGCAGCGTCTACGCCACGCCCTCCCACCCGAGCCACCCTCCGGCCGGCATCGCGCTGGTGCGTGAATCGGTCGCGTTGGGATTGCCCGTGATCGCCATCGGCGGGATCGATGCCGGGCGAGCTTCGGAAGTGAGAGACCAGGGTGCCTGGGGCGTCGCCGCGATTACGGCGCTCTGGCGGGCGCCCGATCCGGCGGCGGCGGCCCTGTCGCTGCTGGCGCCGTGGATGGAGGGTGCATGACGGAGCTGCGCATCGTAGTGAACGGTGACGACCGCCAGGTCCCCGGTCCGGCCACGTTGCTCACGCTGCTGGAGCACCTCGGGCTGGATCCGCGCACGGTCGTCGTCGAGCTGAACCGCGAGATCGTCCGCCGCCCGAACCTGGGCGCGGCGAGCCTGTCGGAGGGCGATTCCGTCGAGCTGGTCCACTTCGTGGGCGGGGGCTGAGACCCCTTATCTTTACGATCATGACCTCGACACTCGCACCCGCCGAGCTGGTGGATACGCCGCTCGCCATCGGAGGGCGGACATTTCGCTCCCGGCTGATGGTCGGCACCGGCAAGTACCGTTCGAACCAGGAGATGGTCCAGGCGATCGACGCGTCGGGCGCCGAGATCGTCACCGTCGCCGTCCGCCGCGTGGACCTGGACCGGCGCAAGGAGGAGGGGATCCTCCATCACCTGAGCCCCGAGCGCTACTTCCTGCTCGCCAATACCGCCGGCTGCTACACCGCGGACGAGGCCGTGCGCTACGCGCGGCTCGCCCGGGAGGCGGGGTTCAACGAGTTCGTGAAGCTCGAGGTGATCGGCGACAAGGAGACGCTGCTGCCCGACACGGCGGGGCTGATCGAGGCGACGACGACGCTGGTGAAGGAAGGCTTCACCGTCCTGGCGTACACCAACGACGACCTCGTGACCGCGCTGCGGCTGGAGGACGCCGGGTGCGCCGCCGTCATGCCCCTCGCCTCGCCCATCGGCAGCGGTCTGGGCCTCCTCAATCCTTACAGCATCCGGACCATCAAGCGGCGCCTCGAGGTGCCGGTGATCGTGGATGCGGGCGTCGGCACGGCGTCGGACGCCTGCCTGACGATGGAACAGGGCGTGGACGGGATCCTGATGAACACCGCCCTCGCCGAGGCGCGCGATCCGACGGCGATGGCGTGGGCGATGCGGTACGCCGTGGACGCCGGTCGCGCGGCGTATCTCGCGGGGCGGATGCCCCGGCGCGAGGTGGCGGTGCCGTCGAGTCCCGAGCGCGGCATGCTGTTGTCATAGGGCCGACGGGACTCGCTCCACGGCGCGCCGCGCTCAACGCGCTGTCCCAGGTCCGGGCCGGCCGCACGCTCGACGCGGCGCTGGACGGCGCGCTCCGGAACCTGGACGAGGCGGATCGCCGGCTCGCGCATGAGATGATTGCCGGCGTGCTCCGCCGGCAGAGCGCGCTCGACGCCCAGCTCGCGCCCCTGGTGATGCGCGGGTGGACCAAGGTGCCGCCTCGGCTGCAGGATCTGCTGCGACTCGGCGCGTACCAGCTGGTGGCACTGGATCGAGTGCCCGCGCACGCGGCCGTTGATACCAGCGTCTCGCTGGCGCGGGAAGCGGGCGGCCCGAAGGCCGGCGGGTTCGTGAACGCGGTCCTGCGCCGGCTCGGCTCCTCGCCCACACCGGCAGCCGGCGGCGACGACACCGCCGCGGGCGTGCTCGCGGAGCGTCATTCGCACCCCGCCTGGCTGGTCGAGCGATGGCTGGCGCGGTTCGGTCCGGAAGAGACCCGGCGGCTGCTGGAGTGGAACGACCGCCGTCCCCGTCTCGTGCTCCAGCCGGCGCGCCAAAGCCGGGACGAGCTGGAGCGGCGCTGGCGGGCCGCCGGCATCGTGGTCGAGCCGGCGCCGTTCGGCGCGGGGCTCCTGACCGACCGGCGGCGGCCGGAAGATCTGCCGGGGTTCGCGGATGGCGCGTTCGTGGTGCAGGACCCGGCCCAGGCGCTGCTGGCCTGGTATGCCGACCTCCCACCGGGTAGCGTCGTGTACGACGCCGCGGCGTCACCCGGTGGCAAGACGATCGCTCTGGGGCGCGAGGCCGGCCTGGTCGTCGCCGGCGACGTGAACCGGCTCCGCGTTCACCGGTTGGCGCACAACCTCGAGCGAGCCGGCAGTGGGCGGGAGCACGCGGTGGTCGCCGACGCGCTGGCCCCGCCCGTCCGCCCGGTGAGCGCCGTGCTGCTCGACGCGCCCTGTCTCGGCACCGGCACGTTCGCGCGGCATCCCGACGCGCGCACGCGGGTGAATCCCGAGGCGCTCGAGCGGCTCGCGCGGCTGCAGGCGGATCTGCTCGATCGGATGGCGCCGGTCGTGGCGCCGGAGGGATTGCTGATCTACTCCACCTGCTCCCTGGAGCCGGAGGAGAACGAGCGGCAGGTGGACGGCTTCCTCGTCCGGCACCCGGAATTCCGGCGCGAGCCGAGCGAGACGTTTCCACCCGCGCTGCTGACCGAGAAGGGAGACCTGACGATCCTGCCCCACCGGCACGAGATGGACGGCGCCTACGCGGCGCGGCTCAGGCGCGCATGAGAATCCGGCGGCACACGGCCTCCGGCCTCGGCGGCGACGCGGGCGGAAGCGACCAGTCCGACGAGACGATCGAGCCCACCCAGGACCACGGGCGAGACCTGGCGCCGGCTCGGTCGCGATCTCGGGATCGTCGCGGCCGTGGGCCTCCTGGGATATGCGCTGTCCGGATACTGGGTCTCTCCCGACGCCGTCTTCGCGTCGGAGCACGCGGTACCGCGGGTGCTCGAGCTGCCGGAGGCGGACGCCAGGGAACGACTCACCAGCCTCGGTTTCCGCGTCCGGATGGAAGGCGAGCGCACCAATCCGGTCGTGCCCCGCGGAGCGGTCGTCTGGCAGGATCCGCCGCCCGACATGGTCGTCCCACCCAACAGCTCGGTGCAGCTCGTGGTGAGCGGCGGCCCCGCGCCGGTCAGCGTGCCCGATGTGGTGGGGCTCTCGCTGCAGTACGCCGAGGGCATCGCGGAAGCAGCGGGGCTCAAGATGGGAAGAGTGGAGCGCGTCAGCTCGACCCAGGACGCCGACGTCGTCCTGTCGGTCCGGCCGCCGGCCGGTACCGGCCGGCCGCGCGGGTCGTCCGTGGATCTGTTGGTCAGCACCGGCCGAGGAGGAGGACAGTGAGCGTGCGAATCGCACCGAGCGTGTTGAGCGCCGATCTCGGCAAGCTGCGGGAGCAGGTGGAGCGCGTCATCGCAGGCGGCGCGGAGTGGATTCACGTGGACGTGATGGACGGCCACTTCGTGCCCAACCTGACCTTCGGCGCGCCGATCATTCGCGCGCTGCGGCGGATCACCGACCACCCGCTCGACGTGCACCTCATGGTGCGTCACCCCGAGCACTACATCGCCGAGTACGCCGACGCGGGCGCGAACGTCTTCACCTTTCACCCCGAAGCGACCGTGCACGCGCAGCGCCATCTGGCCACCGTCCGCGAGCGCGGGATGCTGGCGGGATTGGCGCTCAATCCCTCGACGCCGGTCGGGTTCGCCGAGGAAGTGCTCGACGATCTCGATCTGGTGCTGGTGATGTCGGTGAACCCCGGGTACGGCGGACAGTCGTATCTCCCGTCCGCGACGGACAAGATCCGCCGGGTGCGGGCTCTCCTCGACCAGGCGGGGTCCCGCGCGACGCTGGAAGTGGATGGCGGCATCACCCTCGATTCCATCGCCGAGGCGTGGTCGGCGGGGGCCGACACCTTCGTGGCCGGGACCGCCGTGTTCGGCGCGCCGGATCCCGCCCAGGCGGTGCGCGATCTCCAGCGGCGTTGCGCCGTGCTCGCCTGAGGTAGCCATGTCCAAGCAGTGGGCCGTAACCGGTGTGATCGTAGGCGGGGCTCGCCCTCGGCGCGGCGGCGCTCACCTGGGTGGCGCCCGACAGCGCCGTCGCGATCAATCGTCCCGCCCCGATCTTCAAGGCGGTGGATCTCGCCACCCGCGACTCGGTCACCCGGGAGGACTACAAGGGGTCGGTGACGCTGGTGAACATCTGGGCCACGTGGTGCCTTCCCTGCCGCGACGAAATGCCGTCCATGCAGAAGCTGTACGACTCGCTCGGGTCCCGCGGGTTCCGCATCGCCGCGATCAGCATCGACGAGGGCAGCTCGGAGGACGTGGTCGCGTTCGCCCAGCGGTTCGGCCTCACCTTCGACATCCTCCACGACCGGACCGGTCAGGTGGAGCGGCTCTATCAGACGACCGGCGTGCCCGAAAGCTTCCTGCTCGACCGCCGCGGCGTGCTGGTCAAGCGCGTCATCGGCGCCCACGACTGGAGCTCCCCTGCCAACGTCGGCGCCGTCGAGCGCCTCCTGGAACAACCCGGCGACTAGCGTGGCCGGCTGGATCCTCGGCATCGAGACATCCTGCGACGAGACCTCCGCGGCGGTGCTCCGCGCGGAGGGCGGCGTGGGCTCCGTCGCGGGGCACGTGATCCTGTCGCAGGACGTGCACCGCGTCTTCGGCGGGGTGGTGCCCGAGCTGGCCAGCCGCGCCCACGTGCGCACCATCGGCGCCGTGGTGGACCGGGCGCTCGCGGAAGCGGGGATCGGGCTCTCGCAGCTCGACGGCATCGTCGTGACCGCCGGACCGGGCCTGGTCGGCGCGCTGCTGGTCGGCGTGACGTACGGGAAGACCCTCGCCTACAGCCTCGACCGTCCGCTCCTCGGCGTGAACCACCTCGAGGGACACCTCTTCGCCCCGTCGCTCGAGGATCCGGAGCTGGCGCCGCCGTTCGTGGCGCTCCTGGTGAGCGGCGGCCATACCATGCTGCTCGACGTCCCCGCGTGGGGCGAGTACCGGCTGCTGGGCCAGACGCTCGACGACGCCGCCGGCGAGGCATTCGACAAGGTGTCCAAGCTGCTCGGCCTCGGCTATCCGGGCGGGCCCGTCATCGAGCGGCTGGCACGGGAGGGCACGCCCGGGCGCTTCACCTTTCCCCGGCCGATGCTCCAGGAGCTCGACCGCGACGGGCCCAACCGCTACGCCTTCTCTTTCAGCGGACTCAAGACGGCCGTCCTCCGCGCCGTCCGCAACGGCGAGGACCTGGAATCGCGCCGCTCCGACCTGGCGCGCGGATTCCAGGACGCCGCCATCGACGTGCTCACCGCGAAGACCGCCCACGCGGTCGAGGCCCTCGGCTACGAGACCGCGATGATCGGCGGCGGCGTCGCCTGCAATCGCACCCTGGCCGCCCGCCTCGCCGAGCGGCTGGCGGGACGTGCCCGGGTCAGCGTAGCTTCACCCCGGCTCAACACCGACAACGCCGCGATGATCGCGGCCGCCGGCGCGTGGCGTCTGGCGCGCGGCGAGCGCAGCGGCTGGGATCTCGAGCCGCGCGACGATCTGCCGCTTCCCGGCCTTACCACCGAGACCATCGCATGACCATCTACCCGTTCGTCTTCCACATCGGCCCCCTGGAGATCACCGGCTACGGGCTGATGATGATGGTCGCCTTCCTGATGGGAGGTTGGCTGATCGCGCTGGAGCTCAAACGGCGAGGGCTGTCGGACGATTACGCCGCGGACATGATCGCCGCGGCGGTGATCGGCGGCATCATCGGCGCCAAGCTCTGGTACGTGGCAGTCGCGCAGGACCTCGGCGCGCTGTTCTCCCGGGGCGGGTTGGTGTGGTACGGCGGGTTCATCGGCGGGACGGCCGCGGTCATCCTCAACGGATGGCGGCTCAAGGTGCCGATCCGCTGGACCGCGCAGCTCGCCGCGCTCGCCCTGCCCGCCGCCTACGCGCTCGGCCGCATCGGTTGCTTCCTGGTGAACGACGACTACGGCCGCCCGACCGACCTGCCGTGGGCCGTCAAGTTCCCGATGGGCCTCCCGCCATCCACCGCGGCGAGCATGGAGCAACTCTTCGGGATCCCGGTCCCGACCGGCACCGATCCGGCCACTGTGCTGGCCGTACACCCGACCCAGATCTACGAAGCGATCCTCATGCTGAGCGCCTTCATGCTGATCTGGTCGCTCAGGAAGGGCGGTCGGCCGATCGGCTGGGTCTTCGGGCTCTACCTGGCGATCGCGGGCGTGGAGCGGTTCCTGATCGAGATCCTGCGGGCGAAGGACGACCGCTTCCTGGGTCCCTTCACCCTGGCGCAACTCACCAGCGTGGTCCTGATCGGGGTAGCCGTGTGGGTGTTCGCCCAATCTCAAGGGCACAGCAGACCCGGCACCGGGCAGCTATCTGGCGACTGGTCGGAAGGCCTCATAGTCAAATTCTTTGACAGTCTTGTAACTCGTTGTCCTGTAATAATTTGAAGCATCCTGTCGGCGAGCCGTCAAAGAATCAGTCGAAACTGACTGATTTCTGGAGACCAGCCCAGAGCACCTATCACCAGCAGCAACAACGACTTACCACTTTCTGCACAGTTGGCATTCCACTTGCCTATAGGTTGGCCGAGAGGCCGAGAGGCCTCAGTGGAGATGGTGGTAGGTCGAAGAAGGGTGAAGGGAGCACATCGGCTCACTTCGTATACTCAGGGGGCGATCTACCACTGTTCTAATCGAGCGGCCCGCCGGCAACGGCGGGTCGTTTGTTTTGGTGGCCGCAGATGAACGCAGATGAACGCGGTTGGGCAACGGTGGGAGGCAGGTCACTACCTATTAATGCTTTTCTTTTTTGCTTTTTCTTCTTGCTTCTTCTTTCTCCGTTGCTCTTTGTTCTGAAGTAGCTTCTTCATCTGCGTTCATCTGCGGCCAATCAGACCTCCAACCCTGCAGGCCCCACCACGACGCCGTCCAGATCCGCCCAGAGCGAATGACCGGGCGTAAAGGTCAGGCCGGCAAAGCTGACCGGAACGCCCCGCTCGCCCGCACCTGACTTGGCCGGCGGCATGGGGCAGCCGGCCAGCGCCTTCACGCCGACATCTGCGGCGGCGACCTCTTCCAGGTCGCGGACGCAGCCGTTCACCACGATCCCGCTCCAGCCATTCTCCGCCGCCAACCGGGCGAGGCGACCGCCGACCAGCGCACAGCGTCGCGAGCCGCGGCCGTCCACCACCAGCACCCGCCCCGCGCCGGCGGTCTCGAGCACCTGCCGCACCAGCGCGTTGTCCTCGAACACCCTCACCGTCTCGATCGGTCCGGCGAAGGCGGTGCGGCCCCCGAGATCCTGGAACAGCGGCTCGGCCACAGCCACGCGGTCGCCGAAACGGTCGCAGATATCCGCGGTCGGCGTCATGCGACGGCTTCGTTCCGCCGCCGCTCCGCGGCGAGCGCCCGCCGCGGCTCGACGATGAACGTCCAGACCAGCGCGACCAGCGCGAGCACCACCAGGACGAGCTGGGCCGCGAGCGTCTCGACGGTCGGATGGATGCCGAGTGCCGGTATCCGTGGCGCCCACGGCACCGGGGTCAGCGGTACGAACCCGCCCTCCTGGAGCTCGAAGATCCCCGCCCCGGCGAAGACGAACGCCATGTAATACAGGAAGGCGCTGGTGACGGCGAAGAATGGCTTGAGCGGCAGCCGGAGGCCGTAGCGGTTGATCGCGACGTAGACCCCGATGAGCAGCACGAAGCCGACCGCCATGCCCGCCACGATGGGAGCGAGTCCCGCCGTGGCGCCGGCGGAGATCATCAGCGCCTTGTAGAACAGCACGGTCTCGAAGCCCTCGCGGTAGACCGCGAGAAACGCCGCGGAGGCCAGCGCGAGCGCCGAGCCGCCGGTGACGGCGTCGTGCACCTTGCTCTTGACGAAATGGTTCCACTTCACCACTTCCATCTTGCTCAACAGCCAGTAGCTCACGTAGAACAGCACCGCGGTGGCGACGACCATCGTGGCGCCCTCGAGCGCCTCCTGATGCGCGCGCGAGAGGTGGAACACCGTCTCCAGCGCGAGGGCGGTCAGCAGGCTTGCGACGATCGCCGCGACGATGCCCGCGTTGACATGGCGCTTGCGGTCACTGGCGCCCATCTTGGCGAGGAACGTCATCAGTGCGCCGACGATCAGGATCGCCTCCAGGCCTTCGCGCAGCATGATCACGAAGGATTGGATGAACAGGTTGAGCGGCGAGAACCCCTCGCCGAGCACGGTCCCGGCCCGGTCGAGCCCCTCGGTCAGGCTTGCGCGGGCCTGGTCGAGGCGGGGGCTCGCGCCCTGGATCGCCTCCGCCCGCAGGGCCGCGAACGCCGTCTCCAGCTGCGCGGCGAGGCCGGCGTCCTTGCTTCGCAGCTCGCGCTCGACCTGCTCGAAGCTCATGTAGGCGCTGAGGGCCATGCTGCCGGCGGCGGGATCCTTCGTTCGCGCCATGGCGTAAGCCGAATCGATCCGGGCCCGCGTCTCGGCGAGCGCGGCGCCGGCGGCGGAAGCGATCTGGTGGGCGCGCACGGTCGCGAGCCGCGCCAGCCCGCCGCCGGACCCGTCTTCCGCCGCGCCGAGCGAGTCGAGCAGCTCGGCGTCGGACATCTTGCCGGTGGCGGGGAAGCTCTGCAGCGCCTGCGGGGCATCGCCCGAGGCGGGCGGCAGGCGGAGCGTCGAGGCGTAGAGCGCCACCGCCCAGCGATCGCGCGCCGGCAAACGGTCCTCGAAGGCCGGCATCGCCGTGCCGACGACGCCGATGTTGACCCGGCGGTAGAAGTCGAGCGGCGACTGATCGCGCAACGCCGCCCAATCGGCGAGATTGGCGGGCGCCGGATCCAGTCCAGCCGCCAGCGCACCGTCGCCCCGGCCGAGATCGCCGTGGCAGCCCGCGCAGTTGGCGCGGTAGACCTCGGCGCCGAGCGCGAGATCGGGTGGGTAAGACGGGAGCTCGTCGAGGGTCACGCCGTGGCGTGCGGCGAGCGCGGCGGTGAAGCCGCGAACTCGGGCATCGACCGTGTCGGCGGGGGAGAGCCGCTCCACCAGCGAGAGCAGCGAGTCCACCGAGGCGACGGGATCCGGGCCCTCGGCCGACGTGAGGCCGGTGGCGGCCCGCCGTGCCTCCTGAAGAAACAGCCTGGCTTCCTCGACCTCGGCTTCGGCGACGACCCGGCCGTCCACTACGCCGACCCGGTATTCCTGGGCGGCGAGGGTCGCGGTGGCGGCCACCCGACGCACGGCGGCGGCCGGATCCTGCGCAGTGGCAACCTGTTGGGCGGGAACCTGCGCGATGGCCGAGAGCAGAATCGGCAGGGCCGCGCCGATGATAGTCATTTTCATCCGGTTTCAATAGGTCCGGGCTTAAACTAGAGTCCGGCGGTCGGAATTGAAAGAGTCCGCGTGAACGAAGCCCATTACACCTACGCCGTTCTCGGCGTTCTGCTGCTCTGCATCGCCGCCTGGTTATGGCGCGAGCGAGACCGATTGCGGCGGGGCGAGCGTCTCATCGCCGCCACCCGCCGCATGGCCGCCGGCGATCTGGAAGCGCGCGCCGCCGTACGGGGTCACGACGACCTCGGCGTGCTGGCGGACGCGATCGGCCAGATGGCCTCCAGGCTCAAGACCGTCGGCGCCACGTACCAGGAACGGCAACAGTGGTTCGACCTGCTCCAGGAGCACTCGTCGGACCTGATCCTCACGCTCGATCCCGAGTGGCAGATCGGCTTCGTCAGCCCTTCCCTCCCCCGCTTCCTCGGCTGGCCGGCGGAGCAGATGCTGCGGCGTCCGCTCGCCGCGTTCGTTCACCCGGAGGATGCCGAGGCCGTGCTCGCGGCCTGCGCCGCCATTGCGCCCGGCTCCGAGCCGGCGGCGCCGATCGCGTTCCGGCTGCTGCACGTGGACGGCGGGTGGCGAAGCGTGGAGGCGATCGCGAGTCCGCCGCGGAACTGGTCGGGTTCGGAGCGGATGGTGTTGACCGCCCGAGACATCGGCGCGCGCGAGCGGCTCGAGCGCGAGCTGGCCCAGGCGCAGCAGATGGAGGTGCTCGGCCGCTTCGCCGCCGGCGTGGCGCACGATTTCGACAACCTCCTGACGGCGATCCAGGGATACACCAGCCTGCTGCTGCGCGACGTGCGCCCGGGCGATCCGCAGCGGGAAGGCCTGGAGGAGATCCGGCACGCGTCCGAGCGCGCGGCGGGACTGACCCGGCAGATCCTCGCCTTCGGCCGGCGGCACGCCGCGGATTCAGGGCCGGTCGATCTCAACCGCCTGATCGGCAACCTCGTCCGGCTCCTGCCCCCGCTCATCGGCGACGACCTCACGCTGGTGACGGTGCTCTCCCCGTCCGTCGGGATGGTGCGGGCCGATCCGGGTCACCTGGAGCAGGTCATCCTCAACCTGGTGATCAACGCCCGCGACGCGATGCCGGACGGCGGACGGCTCACCATCGGCACCGCGAACGAGCAGATCACCGACTACGACCTGCGCGCCAGTCCCGAGCTGCCGCCCGGGCACTACGTGATGATCACCGTTCGCGACACCGGCACCGGCATCGATCCGGAGACCCTGCCTTCGATCTTCGAGCCGTTCTTCACGACCAAGGAGGAGGGCCGTGGGCTCGGCCTCGGTCTGGCGACGGTATACGGCATCGTGAAGCAGTGCGAAGGACACGTGGACGTGGAGAGCGCACCCGGCCGTGGGACGACGGTCCGGGTCTATCTGCCGATGGCGCGCGCGGAGTCGGGCGGCAGCGCCGTCGCGACGACCAAGGGCTCCGGCATCGTCCTGCTGGTGGAGGACGAACTGCCGCTGCGGCTCTTCGCCAAGGCCGCGCTGGAGGAGCAGGGCTACCGGGTGCTGGAGGCGGGCCACGGATGGGAGGCGCTCATGCGCCTCTCCGAATTCGACGGCGCCGTCAGCCTCGTCATCGCGGACGTGATGATGCCGGAGATGGGCGGCAGCGAGTTGGCGCGGCGGCTCGCGGTGGAGCGGCCCGGGCTCCCGATCCTGTTCCTGTCGGGCTACACCGACGACGAGCTGACGCTGCGGGGCCTCGGACCGCCCAGCGCGTTCGTGCAGAAGCCGTTTACGCCCGATGTCCTGGCGAGACGGGTGCGGGAGGTGTTGGGGTTGGGGAGAGCATGAGAGGGATGATAGTGTCACCCTGAGCAGAGCGAAGGGGACCATGCGTGTCACGCCCTTCACTCTCAGGTGACATCGCGCTTCGCTCGTGCTCATCTGGGCGCGCTCACCACCGCAACCGCCCCCGCCGAGAGCGCCGAGTGCGTCAGCGACACCTGGATGGTTACCCCGCCGGCCTCCGCCGCCAGCTTCTCCGCCAGCCCGTGCAGCTGGATCGCCGGGCGCCCCTCGGCATCGCGGGTGACCTCGATGTCCCGCCAGCCGATCGCCCGCGCGCCCGGCAGCGACTGCATCGCCTTGTAGACCGCCTCCTTCGCGGCGATACGGGCGGCGGCGTTGCCGGTCGGGTCGGGTCGGGTCGCGAGGTAGGCCCGTTCCTCGGGGGTGAAGAGCCGGTTCATCGCGTGCTCGCCTTTGTCCTCGAACATCCGCGCGATGCGTCCGAGGTCCACCAGATCGATCCCCACGCCGACCACGCTCACAGGCGGCTCCACCAGAACTCGGCGAAGCCGGCGAGCGGCCGCGGCAGCGGCACATAGCCGCCGAGCACCAGACCGAGGTAGATCGGCGCCGCCGAGCACGGCCGCGGTGATCAGCCAGAGCGGCCAGCGGGGAAGGTGCCAGGCGCGCACGCGCTCCACGTCGCCCTGCCACTGCCGCTGCTCGACCAGTGCGGCCTGCTCGAGGGCGATCCACGCCGCCTCGAGCCGCCGCGCGGCGGCGGTGAGCGCCGAACGCCATGCCGCCGCGGCCGCGGCACGGTCGTGATGGCCCGACGTGCCGTGCGCCGCCTGCTCCAGCTCGTCGAGTGCCGCGACGAAGCCACCGCCACCGCCGCCGAGCCGGGCGGCGATGGAGCGAACGTCGGCGGGCGTGAGGCGGGCGGCGCGCAGGCGCCGCGCGGGATAGCGCGACTCCGCCGCCGCCTCGTCCAGGCGCGCGTTCACCGTGGCGGCCACCCGCTCGGCCGAGGCGCCCACCGCCTTCTCCCAGAGCCCGATCCACGCGAGGCGGTTGAGCGACGCCACCGCGCCGTCCGGATCGCCCGCGGCGACCCATTCACGGCCCGCGCCCGCCAGCTCGAACACGCCCGGTCACCATCTTGAGCCGGATGTCGTCCAGCCGCACGCCGAGCGCGCCCTCGCCTGCTTCTGGTGGAGGATCGGTCAGCCGGCCGAGCGACGGGCCGAGCTCGGGGATGTCCCAGGAGGCGGGCGGCACGTCGGTTCGCGCCACTATGGGGCTCCCGGCACGGCACGCGGCGTGGCGGCCAGGAGCGCCGGCTCGCCGCTCCGAGCCTCGAACCGCCGCACGAACTCGACCAGCGGCTCGGCGGTGAAGTCACCGCGTGGAATACCGGTCGCGACGATCGCCTGCTCGATGGCGGCCGGCTCGCCTTCCACTTCGAGCAGCACGTCCATGCGGGGGTAGGTCTCGAGCCGAGCGGTGGCGCCGCCCAGGCGATAGACCTCGACCACGCGCTCGATCGCGTGAGTCGGCTGGTAGCCGAGCGCGAGCAGGAGCCGCTCGGGATCGGGGGATCCGTCCACCAGCGGCAGCTCGATCTCCTCGCGCAGCTTGTATCCGTCCGCCGAGCGCATGGTCGGACCCTTCCACGCCATGATCCGTTCGGTGCGGCCATCCGGATGCGAGAAGGTCCGCACGCGCAGCACCTCGTCCCGCAACGTCAGCTCGGCCGCGCGGTCGTAGCGGACATCCGTCATCCGGCCGATGAAGCGGGCCTCCGCGCCTGCGGCCAGCACCCGCTGGCGGAACTGGCCGGGATCGGCCACGACGGCCTTGAGCTCGAGCTCGCGATGGGCGCTCACCCGAGGATGGCCTCCATGACCAGCTCGGTATCCGAGAGGTCCTCGAACACCGCGTGCGGCCCGCAGGCGGCGAGGTCGGTGAGCGAGTACGATCCGGTCGCGACGCCGACCGCCCGTGCCTCGATCCCCTGCCCGCAGTGGATGTCCGCCGGGGTGTCGCCGATGATGACCACATCCGCGCCGCGGGGCACCCGGCCGAACAGCGGCTCGGCCCGGCGCGCGGCGATCTCGGGCAGCGCCGGCCGGTGCGCGGCGTCCGATCCGTAGGCCCCGACGAGGAAGCGCGCCGGATCGATCCCGCCGGAGCGCAGCTTCATCGCGGCTCCCTGCGCCAGGTTGCCGGTGAGCAGGCCGAGCACCACACCCGGGCGCTTTTCCAGCCGGTCGAGCAGCGGTGTGATGCCGGGCATCAGGGTGGTGCGCGCGGTGGGACGCTCCAGCTCCACCGCGAGAAGCCCGAGATAGCGAAGGCACAGGCGCTGCACCCGCTCGGACTCGCGCGACTCGAGTTGTCCCGCCGCCTCCAGCATCTCGGCCACGATCTGCGGATCGGTCTTGCCGTCGAAGCGGATCCCCTCGAACGCGCGGATGTCCTCGACCTCCGTGGCGAGCGCGGCCACGATGGCTCGCCGGCCGGCGCCGGCGGTGAGCAGCAGCGTGCCGTCGATGTCGAAGAGAACGAGCTTCTTCACCGCTCCTCCAGCCTCCGCGCGGCGACCAGACGCTCGCGCAGCGAGGCCGCGCGGGTGCCCGGCCGCCACGGCTCGACCAGCATGCTCCCGCAGGCGACCGTCGAATGGATCAGCGTGTCGTCCGCCGCCGCGAAGGCGACGTGGGTGATGCGGTCGGTGCTCTCGCCCCGGAAGAAGAGGAGGTCGCCCGGCCGCGTCGAGTCGAGCGCCACGGCCGAGCCGATCGCCACCTGCAGCGCGGCATCACGCGGCAGGACCTGTCCGCGCGCGGCGAAGGTGGTCTGCACCAGACCCGAGCAGTCCACGCCCCAGGGGGTCACCCCGCCCCACTCGTACGGCGCGCCCTCGAAATACTCCAGGGCCCACTGCTCGGCGGGCTTGCTCCTGGCCGCCGCGATGGTGTCGGCCATGGGAATGACGTCGCCCTCCACCACCTTCGCACGCCGGCCATCGGGCAGCCGCACCTCACCGCCATCGAGGCTGATGCGCGCGCGCAGCGGCAGTCTGAGCCGTTGGCCGGCAAGCCGCAGCGTGGCGCCCGCGCTCCAACCCGCGGCTTCACGACGCCACCGGTCCGCCGCGACCGCATCGGTCTCCACCAGGTAGCCCGAGTGGACCCAGCCCTCGTACTGATCGTGGTCGCCGGCGACGCGGCGCCACTCATCCTC
Source organism: uncultured Gemmatimonadales bacterium (assembly GCA_963720365.1). Taxonomy (GTDB): domain Bacteria; phylum Gemmatimonadota; class Gemmatimonadetes; order Gemmatimonadales; family GWC2-71-9; genus CAVVWJ01. The sequence continues at coordinate 462,627 of CAVRFK010000010.1, forward strand.
CGCGGCCAGCACGCGCCCCGGTCTCTCCCAGCACGAGCTGGCTCACCTGCTCGAAGCGCAGGCCGGGCTGGGCGAACATCGGGGCGATGGCGGCGCGGACGATGACGGAGGACATGGTCAACCAGCGGGCGGAGAGAGCGGGATGGGAAACGCGGTTCGGGCGACGGTCGGCGTCAGAGGCCGGCAGCCGCCGGCCCGGTGCCGGGGTGTCCGGCCGCCTCGCATGCCTTGCACAGCGTGACCCCGCGGAAGCTGCAGATCAGGCAGAGGAACGTCCCGCAGTTGGTACAGGGATACCCCTCCGAGGCACGCTCCTCCTTACCGCAGGAGCGGCAAGCCATGGCGTCTTTCTCACGCGTCTCGGCCATCGGCGCCTCACGCGGTGATGTTGTACCGCTTGATCTTGTTGATCAGCGTGGCGCGGGAGATCCCCAGCTCGATCGCGGCCCTGGTGCGGTTGCCCGTGTGGTGCTTCAGGGTCCGCTCGATGTGCTGGCGCTCGAGATCCTCGAGGCTGAGCGGCGTGTGACGCCGGTCGCCTATACCGGGACGCGCCCGGAACTCGCCGGGCAGGTGCTCCACGCTCACCGCCGGCTGGCTCCGGCCGAGAATCAGCGCGCGCTCGAGGACGTTCCGCATCTCGCGCACGTTGCCGGGCCAGGCATACGCGAGCAGGCGCTCCAGCACCTCGCTCGACAGCGTCGGCGGTCCCTCCGGCAGCTCACTCAGCAGGTCCGCCAGGATCCGGGTGATGAGCGAGAGCCGGTCTTCGCGCGAGCGGTCCCGCACCGCGGGGAGCGTCAGCGGCATGACGCTCAGCCGGTAGTACAGATCCTCCCGGAACCGGCCGTCTTCCACCTCAGCTCTGGAGATTCTTGTTGGTGGCGGCGATGAGCCGCACGTCCACCGTGATCTCGCGGGTGCCGCCGAGCCGGCGGAAGGTCTTCGTCTCCAGCACCTTCAGCAGCTTGGGCTGCAGCTCGGGCGCGAGATCGCCGATCTCGTCGAGGAAGATCGTGCCGTGATCGGAGATCTCGAACAGACCCTGCTTCCGGTCCTTCGCGTCGGTGAAGGCGCCTTTCTCGTGACCGAACAGCTCGGAGTCGAGGAAGGTGGCGTTGAGGCCGGCGCAGTTCACTTCCACGAACGGCGCCTTGGTGCGGGGGCTCAGGTCGTGGATCATGCGGGCCACCCACCCCTTGCCCGTGCCGCTCTCGCCGGTGAGCAGCACGGTGGTGCGCTCGCTCTGGGCCAGCAGCCCGACCTGGTGGGCGAAGTCCTGCATGCCCGACGAGCTGCCCAGTGAATCGAGCCCGTGCCCCGGTGCGCTCTGGCCCAGCAGGGCCTCATTGATCCGCCGGAGGCGCGCCTTGTCCGCGACCCGGGCGGTGGCCGCGGCGAGGTGCTCCATGTCCACCGGCTTCGTCAGGAAGTTCTCGGCGCCGAGCTGCATGGCGCGCACCGCGATCGAGACGTCGGCTTCCGCGGTGAGCAGAATGACGGCGGCGTCCCGCTGGCGGAGGCTCTCCAGCACCTCCATCCCGTTCATGCCGGGCAGGAAGAGATCGAGGATCACGACCTCGGGCCGCAGACGGTCGAAGGTGGCCAGGCCAGCTTCGCCGCTCAGCTCGCGGGTGACCTCGTAGCCCAGCTTCTCGAAGTAGTTGCCGATGCTGCGCAGAACATCGACGTCGTCGTCGATGAGCAATACCGATCCGGCCATGCGAAAGACCTCAGGGGATTTGGGGTTCCTCCGCCCCGACGGGGAGGACCGTCCGAAGCGGCCAACCCGCCTAAAAACTAAACAGTCGGGCCTTTCGCGCCATGGCTGGTTTCTACCCTGCCAGTGGCGGTGGATCGGATTCGCGAGCCGGCTGGATCAGGGCCGCAGATGAACGCAGATGAACGCAGAAAGACGCCAGGGAGTCGGTTGACGCAAAACCACTCCTACCAATGTTTTGTGTCTACTTCTGGTCGGTTCTTTTCTGTTTTTTGTCTGTTTTTCTGTAGTTCTTCACCGCGTTCATCTGCGTTCATCTGCGGCCAATCCTGCGGCTACGGAACCATGATCCTGATCGCCCCCGGAACGACCGTCGCCGTGAAGGGGGTCTCCCCGCCCGGCTCCCCGTCGAGCTGGACCGGCTGGACCGGGTTGGTCTCGACCCGGATCTCCCGGCCCCTGGCATAGCCGACGAAGGTCTCCTGGCCTTCCGCGGTTCGGGGCGTCCCGGAGCAGGTCCCAGACGGCCCGGACGCTCTGGCCGAAGCTGTTGGCCCGCATGACGACCACGTCGAGCAGGCCGTCGTCGGGGCGGATGCCCGGCCGGAGCCGGACGAGCGGGGGGATGACCTCGCCGCAGTTGGCGACCAGGACCATGGCCGCCTCCGCGTCGTACTCCACGCCGTCGATCGTGATGAGGTGATGGTGCTGCGGATATCGGTGATGAGCCGGAGGGTGGTGGCGACGTAGGCGGCCATGCCCCAGCGGCGCTTGTGCTCGGACAGCGTCCCGGCCATGACCCGCGCGTCATACCCCGCCCCGCAGGCGACCGCGAAGTACTGCGCCCCGCCGGGCCGGTCCATACGGCCGAGATCGAACGGTTTCGGCTTGCCGGATACCAGCGCGCGGGCGGCTCGCTCCGGCGACGCGGGGATGCGGAGGTTCCCGGCCAGCAGGTTGCCGGTTCCACCCGGGATCACGCCCGAGCCCCACTTCCGTGCCCGACCAGCGCCGAGGCCGCCTGCATGGTGGTGCCGTCGCCGCCGAACACCGCCACGACGTCCACGCCTTCCTTCACGCCGTACTCGGCGATGGTGCGGGCGTCACCCGGCCCGCCGGTAGCCAGCACCTCGGCGCTCCAGCCGGCGCCTTTCAGCACTTTCATCACCGCCTGCACGTCACGTTGCTGCGTTCTGGCCGCCGCGGGATTGGTGATCAGGAGTGCGCGTGCCACCTCAGAACTCCCGCTCCCACAGGATGTCGAAGCCGACCTGGTAGCGGCTCCGGGAATCGAGCGGGATCACCGCGCTGCCGCCGCAGCGCTGGATGATCGGCTCGATCGCGCTCTGGAGACGCCACTCCTTACTGAACCGGAATTCGAGGCCCGCGCCGAGGTTGCGGGCGCTGACCTGGCTGAAGTCGGGGCAGAAGCCGGCGTTGAAGGTGACGAACGTCTTGCGACCGAGCTGCCAGCCCGCGGCGAGCTGCGTCGGCGAGGTGGACCCCGCGCTCGCCAGTCCCGGGCGGATCTCGATCAGGTCAATCGGCACGCCGAGGTCCTGGATCAGCGTGCGCTCCAGCTCGCTGGAGAGCGCGCTGGAGAAGTAGGAGAGACGGTCTCCAAGGGTGGCGTTCCCGAGGGCGGATGGCCTCATTGGCCGGGTAGCCGGTGATCAGGTAGGAGGCGAGATCGGCCTCCGAGATCGGTGGCCGCAGAGTGCTCTCCAGCCGAAGGCTGAGGCTGGACGGAGGTCCCTTCGATACTGGCGATGACCGGGAATCTCCTCGCCTCGCACCGAGCGTACGGTGTGACGGGCCTCGATATCGAGCTCGGCGTCGAGCGTGCCGATGTAGCGAACCTCGCCTCGAGTCACCGTGAAGTCGCGCGTCACCGGACCGATCTTGAGCGTATAGCTCCCGCGCGGCGCCTGCAGCGTGCCAATGGGCTGATATTCCTTGCCCTCCTTGCTCACCTGCGTCTCGCCGTCGAGCTGAATGTTGGCTTCGGCCGAGCGGAGCCACACGTCGGAGCCGATCGCCACCCGCAGGTCATTGATCCGCAGCGAGTCGAGGAAGCGGTTCTGGAACCTGGCGCTGAGATCCTCGGTCCCGATCAGCGTGCTGTCCACCAGGTCGGCGATGGTGGGATCGGAGAGGTCGATCACCCGCTTGCGCACCAGGTCGGCGAAGTAGACGACGCCGCGGTTCGCCGTGAGCGTGCCCGAGAGCGTCGCGCCGAAGATCGGGCCGCGCAGTCCGAGGTTTCCGGTGCCCGTGAGACTCAGGAAGTTGCGGACGTTGAACGCCTCGAACTGCGAGGCGCGGAGGTCGAGCAGAAAGACCGGCTGCGACAGATCCTCCAGCCGGATCGCCCCGCCGACGGCGAGCGTGCCGCCGCCGCTCGTGATCCTCACGTCTCGGAGCAGGACCGAGTCGCCGAGCAGCGTGGCGCCGCCCGTTACCGAGCCGAAGCGGACGCCGAGTCCCGGCACTTCCATGCTGCCGCCGCGCACGTCCACGTGGCCGGAGAGCCGGGGATCCTCCCAGGTGCCCCCGACTTCCACGTCCACCGTCATCCGCCCCTGCACTCGCCGAATCGCCGGCGTCAGGGCCTCCAGGATGCCCAGGTCCACGCTATCGGCGAGGGCGCGCACCTGAAGCGGACCGTCCACCCGGCGCTGTTCCACGCCGGTGAAGCCGAGGTCCATCGGCAGGTGCGCTTCGATCTCCAGAATGTTCTCGCCGGTGCGCCAGAGATTGAGATTCGCGTCGAGCCGGCGGGTCCCGTAGTTGAGCACGCCCTGGACAAAGGGTGAGCGGAAATCACCGAAGCGCCCCTCGCCCAGCCTGGCCGTGCCTCGGAACGTGGGGTCCCGCGCGCTACCGCCGATCTCCAGGCTCAGGCCCAGCTCGCCGTCCACCCCGGTCGTATCGCGCTGGATGAGGCCGTAGAAGTCGCCCAGGTCGAGGCCGATGACCTCGAGCGTCATGGCGCCCGGCTTCTCCGACGGTACCGTGCCCGCCACGCGGAACAGCCCCGAGCCATCGAGCGCGGCCAACGTCACCTGACTCACCGCCGGAGAGGAGTCGCTGAGGGTGAGCAGGGCCGGCTCCTCCAGCCGGTAGGCGTGCGACGGAAGACCCACGCGGAGACTGTCGAACCACACCAGGTTGGTGCTGTCGGCCTGCTTCCATCGTCCGGTTCCATCCACTCGGCCGCCGGTGCCGGACGAGCTTCCCAGCGACCAGTCGAGCGAGTCGGCATATCCGGAGAGTGCGAAGGCGTTGCGGGTGAAGCTCCAGTCGCCGAACCCGACCGTGTCGGCGACGACGCTCGCGGTGAGCTGGGGACGTCTGCCGCCGATCCAGTGGAACTCGGAGGCCACCAGGGGTGAGCTCCCCTGCTGGAACTCGAGTGCCCGGATGACGAGCTCGCCCCTCGCCTCGAGCGTATCGAGGCTGCCGCTCAACCGCACTGCGCCCCGCGCCTGGCCGCCGAGCGGCACCAGGTCGGCCGAGCTGTCACGCGTCTGCCCCGTCATGGCGAGGAACAGCGAGTCGAAGCCGATGAGGCTGTCCGCCACCAGGGCAAACGCCATCTCGCCCGTGTGCGGCGCGCCCCAGCCGAGGCTGCCGCCACCCGAGGCGGACGCGCCCTTCCACTCGGCATAGGCCGTGTCCACCGTGATGACGCTGTCGCGGCTTCGGCCCCGGGCGAAGACGCTGTCGAGGGTCCACTCGCGGATGCGGCTGCGGGTGAGCGCCAGCTCCATCTCGCCTTCGGCCGCACGCAGCGTGTCGATGCTGCCGCCCACCCGCAGCTCGCCCGCGAGCGAGCTGGTGTAGTCCCGGCCGGTCAGCGCGCCGAGGTTGAGCCGGGAGAAGCGGAGCAGCATGCTCTCGGCGGCCCAGTGCGGTGGCAGCAGGGTCGCGAAGCCGTCGGCCTGCACCGTGCCGATCTCGCCGGCCAGCTCGGTGTTCACCTCGAGGCGCGAGAGCGTGCCCGAGCTCTGGAAGCGCCCCCGGACTTCGCCCCGAGTCTTGAGCGTGGGGAACGCGCGCCGGATACCCTCGAACGAGAGAGGCTCCAGCGCGACGTCGGTGACCAGGCCGAGGGTATCGAACCGGGTGTCGAGGTGGACGAGGCCCACCGCCACACTGGGCGGTCGCTCGCCGTCGCGATGCCGGGCCGTGCCGTTGAAGGTCACGTTGCGGAGCGGACCCGTCCAGCGTGCCGTTCGCCGAAAGTCTGCCCTCCAGGATCACCGCGGGCGCGATGAGGCGCACGGTCCGGAGATCCACGTCCGAGCTGCGCACCGCGAAGCCGGTGAACACCAGCCCTTCCCCGCCGCGGGCGCCGACGCCGCCTTCGCCGGCGATCGTGCTCACCGGATTGCCGGGAACCCGCGCGTCGGCGAACGCCCAGTCGAGCCGCACGTCCATGTCGCGCAGGAAGCCGGAGCCCGATACGGATCCGGTCAGCGTGCCGAAGAACGGCAGCGTGTCGAGATAGCCGCGCACGGCGTCGAGATCGAGGCTCTTGAGCTGCAGCCGCATGTCGCGCACGCCGAGTCCCTGCTTGCGGTCGGTGATCGCGACCAGCTCGCCGCTCACCTGCTGCTCGCCGGCGCGCAGCTCGAGCTGCCGGACGTCGTACTCATTCCGCATGCCGCTCAACGAGCGGGCGGTGAGGATGCCGCTGCCCGTCATCGAGGGGAACTGGGGAGAGACCCAGCGGAGATCCTCCATGTTCACATGGGACGAGATCACCTGGAAGTCGTAGAGGATCGTGTCACGAGGCCAGGTCACCGCGCCGCCGCCGGAGAACCGCGTATCCGGGAGCGCCGCCCGATCGAGGCTGAAGATCGCGCTGTCGCCCCGCAGCACGACGCGGCCGGCGGCGTCGCGCAGGGTGACCCCGGGATCGTTGATCCGGGTGGCCAGCGAGTCGAGGTCGATGGTGAAGGGCTTCCGGTCGGGCGTCGCGATGCGCAGGCGCGCGAGCCGGGTGGTCAGGTCGGAGAGCAGGATCACCCGCCGCAGCCCCTCGGGGCTGTCCTCGATGATCCGGCCCGGCCTGCCCCGCTCGGCCCTGAGGGCGGAGTCCTTCTGGACCTGGGTGGTGAGCCGGCGGTCGGGATTCCACGGCAGCGCGATCCGGAGCGCGCCGCCATTGAGCCGGACGTTGAGAAATTCCACCAGCGGAGACTTGCCGCCCGGCGCGCCTTTGCCGAGCCGGAGCACCTCCTCGTAGTTCATCCGCCCGCTGCGATGCTTGATGAGGTGGATGACCGGCCGCTCGAGCTGCACCGAGCTGAGCACCACCTGGCCCGCGATCAGGTTGGGGAGGTTGTAGCCCACCCGGACCCGCGGCAGGTCGGCGAGCAGCACCCCGCTGGTGTCGCGGACGACGAGATCCTCCAGCACCAGGTCGTAGAGGAACGATCCGGAAATCGCCCCCACGTCCACATGGCCGAGCACCACGCGGTCCAGCATGCGCGACACCGTGCGGGCGAGGAGATCCCGGCCCGGCGGCGTCAGCGTCATGGACGTCACGACCCCGAGCACCATCGCGATGGACCCGAGGACGAAGACGAAGAGGAGCCGCGCGAGCCGCCGCCGCATCAGAACGGCTGTCCCACGGCGAAGTGAAACGTGAGCTTCCCCTGCCGGTCGAGCACGAACTGCTCCTGCCCGGGAACCGGCGACAGCACGCCGCGGTATCGAACTGGAAGAGCGGACCGGCCTGGAGCCGGTAGGGGTTGTAGGCGACGTCGAGTCGCGCGGGGCCCAGCGGGGTCGCGACCCGGAGGCCGATGCCCGGCGTCACCCGGATGACGGGGTCACGGTTGCCCCGCTCCCAGGCGCCGCCGGCGTCCACGAACGCGGCCAGTCGAAGCCGCGAGCCGAACACCGGAGAGGGCACCCGGATCTCCACGTTTCCGATCGCGAGCGCGTTGCCGCCGGTGGCGGAGACCTGGATGCTGTCGGGGTTGATGGACCCTCCAGGGCCGGACGGGCCGTCGATCTCGCCCTGCGGCACCACGTACACCACGGGACCCAGCTCGTTGCGCTCGAACCCTCGCACGTCGTTGGGACCGCCGGCGTAGAACCGCTGCTCGGCGGGAATGAAGTTGCCGCGCTCGGATGCCACGTTCACCGCGGGCGCGAAAATCGCGCCGCCACGGACGTGCCAGCTCAGCACCACGTCGCGCCCGAGCGGGCGATACCACGCCGCGTCGGCGACGACCCGGGTGAACTGCTGGAACGCGGCGGAGCCGATGAACCGGGAGCTGACCGCGACCTCCAGCGACTTGATGCTCCCCCGCGAGGGGTCGAGCACGTTGTTGACCCGTGGAATCGTCGCGATGCCGGTGAGGGTCGCCAGCACCCGGTTCTGGCGCAGCAGGCTCACCACGTCGGGAGTGCAGGCGTTGAAGGCGGCGCAGAAGCTCACATCGGTCGCCTCGGTGCGCCCATAGCTCAGGTTATAGGCCAGCGAGAGCGGGATGCGGCGGCGGAGCTGCTCCCGCCGGAGCGTCACCGTCGTGCCGGTCTCGCGCCGGAGGTACACCCGGAACTCCGAGCGGCGCTCGGTGTACAGGCTCACCAGGAGATTCGTAGTGGCGTTGAGAAACGCCGGGCGCCGGATGGTCGCGCCGAAATTGTAGTTGAGCAGTCGAGAGCCGAGCGAGTCCCGCTTCGACGCACCGCAGATGCCGTCCTGCAGCCCCAGATCGGTCGGGTCACCCACCCCGACCTTGCTCACCCGACTGGTCAGATCGAGCAGGCGGCCGTTGCCGCCGAGGAAGTTGCGGGTGGTCCACGCGACGCCGCCGCGAAAGCAGTCATCGGTGCCGAAGCCCAAGCTGCCGCGGATACGGCGGCGCCGGCTCTCGTTGACCTGCACGAGAAGAGGAACGGAGTCGCCGCCGGGCTGGTACTTGGTGGAGTCGATGTTGACGGTGGCGTAACGGAAGAGATCGGACTTGTAGAGGTTCTGCTGGCTCAGCAGCATCTCGTCCTGGGAGTATCGGCGGCCGGGACGGGAGACGAGCAGATCCTGCACCAGGGCGGTATCGATGCGGCGCAGGCCGACCACGGACACGTCGCCGATCACGGCCCGGCGGCTGGGATCGGTGTCGAGAGTCACCCGCGCCACCAGCTTGGCCCGGTCGGCCTCGAACCCGGAGAAGACACCCGCGGCGGGGTAGCCGCGGTCTCTGAGCCGCCGCTCGATGGAGTCGGCACTGGCCTGCATCAGGTACCGGTTGAACGGGTCGCCCTCCTGCAGCGGGAGGTCCAGCACCGTGATGCGCCGGAGCCACTCGGGAAGCGAGTCGAGGCCGTTGACCTGAAGGTTGGTCACCACCATCGGATCGCCTTCCTGGATCCGAAAGGTGATGTACACATTCTCCGGCTCGCGGACGACGGCCGTGTCGACCTTGGCGTTGGGGAACCCGCTGCGGCGGTACAACACATGGAGGCGGATGACGTCCCGGCGGAATTCTTCCTCGTTGAAGTACCGCTTCTCCCCGAGGCCCAGCCAACGGACGAAAAAATTGCGGGCGAACCAACTCGACACGGTGGTGCTGATGGCGGCGGCGAGCGTCTCGTCCAGGATCGACACGTTGCCGACGAAATCCAGCTTGCGGACTACCCGATCGGGCTCCTGCGCATGGAGTGATCCCGCCAGGACGAGTGGCGAGAGCAACCCGCAGACGGCCGCGACGGCTGCCCTCATCGACACTCCGGGTGGAATTGACGCCTAACCGTAAGCCATGTAGTTTGACCGCCTTACGTGGAGAAAGCAACTGGATATTGACGGCGGACAGGCGGACGGCCTGACGGGCGGACGGGATGACCGCCCGGGGCCTGAGGGCTATCGCGCTGGTCAGCGCGCTCTGCGTGCTGTCCGCCTCCCTGTCCGTCGGACCGTCCGTCCTCCACGCCCAGTCCCTCCCCAAGCGCCTCGACAAGCGGCTCGACGCCCCGCCCTTCGACAAGAGCCTCTGGGGCGTCTCGGTGCTCGACGAGAACGGCAAGTCGCTCTACGGCCGCAACGAGCACCGGCTCTTTACCCCCGCGAGCAATACGAAGCTCGTCGTCACGGCGGTCGGCTCCGCACTGCTGCCGCCGGACTTCACCGTGCGCACCAGTCTCTACGCGGCAGGCCCGGTCGTCGCGGGGGTGCTGAAGGGCGATCTGGTGCTGTACGGTCGCGGGGATCCGACCTTCAGCCGGCGATGCTACGCGATCGACACGCTTGTCGCCGGCGCCTGCGACCGCGATCCGTTCGCCCGCCTCCGGCAGATGGCCGACACCCTCCGCGCCCGCGGCATCCGCCACGTGGAGGGCGATCTCGTCGGTGACGGCAGCTACTTCGAGCCGGCCTCGCTGCACCCCGGCTGGGAGCTGTTCGATCTCAACTGGTGGTACGCCGCGCCGGTCTCCGCGCTGGCGTTCAACGACAACAGTCTCGACTTCGTGTGGCAGCCGGGCCTCCAGATCGGCGCGCCCGCGCTCATCAGCCTGTGGCCCGACCTGGGCGACATCGCCTTCGAGAATCGCACCGTCACGGTGCCGGCCGGCGGCGAGACCGACATCGGCGAGCGATTCTTCCGCCATCCGGGAACGGCCCAGGTGTGGGCCGAAGGCACCGTCGCGCTCGATCGCGCGCCGCGCACCGAGTCGTTCGCGGTGACCGATCCGAACCTGTTCGCCGCCCGGGCCATGCGGCAGGCGATGGCCGACGCGGGCATCGCGATCACCGGCACGACGCGGTCCACCACCGATTCCGCGCTCTACGCCGCCGCGCGGGCGCGTCCGCCGGTCGCCGAGACGGTCTCCCGCCCCGTGCGCGACTGGATCTTCCCGATCCTCAACACCAGCCAGAACCTCTTCGCGGAGATGTTGCTCAAGCAGCTGGGCAAGCGGTTCGGGGGCGGCGGGTCGTGGAAAGAAGGTCTGGCGGTCGAGCGGCGCTTCCTGATCGACTCGGTGCGGATCGACTCCACGGAGTTCTCGCTGTCGGACGGCTCCGGGCTGTCGAGCACGAACCTCATCTCGCCTCACGCCTTCACCCAGCTCCTGCGCTTCATCCGGAAGCATCCCCGCTATCCCACCTTCGCGGCGGGTCTGCCCAAGGCCGGCGCGGTGGGCAACCTGCGGACGCGATACCTCAACACGCCGCTCGCCGGGCGGGTGCACGCGAAGACGGGGAGCATCGCGGGGGTGAACACCCTCTCGGGCTACATCAATCGCCTGGACGGCAAGACGCTGACCTTTGCGATCGAAGCGAACCACCACGCCCAGCCGACCCGGCTGGTGCTGGCGACGATCGACAGCGTGGTCGTGGAGATGGGGAAGAAGAAGTAGCGTCCGCGCATGTCGTCCTGAGCGAAGCGAAGGAGCCCGAACGCTGCCATGGCTCCTTCGCTTCGCTCAGGATGACATAGCGCTACACCGCATTACGTTTGCTTTTGCGCTTGACGTTTTTCCAACGCCCACCCGGTAATAGGCCATGCTCCTCATCTTAGTCCGCCACGCCAACGCCGGAGATCGCGATCCGGCCCAATGGCCCGACGACCGCGACCGCCCGTTGACCGAGAAGGGGCGCAAGGTCCAGGGCGAGGTGAGCCGGTTTCTCCGGAAACGCGATCTCGCGCCGACGCTGGTGCTCACCAGTCCGTGGCTCCGCGCCCGTCAGACCGCGGACATCCTGGTGGAAGTCGCCCGGGTGACCTCGCCGCCGGTGCTGTGTGAGCCGCTGGCCGACGACCCGGATCTGGTGGAGCTCCAGAACCACGTCGGCGAGCAGCCATCCGAAGCGATCGTGGCGATGGTGGGGCACTCGCCCTGGATGGAGGAGCTCGCCGCGATCCTGGTGGCCGGCTCGAGCAACGCGATCAGCCTCGATTTCCCGAAGAGCGGCGTGATCGGCATCGAGCTGGAGCGGCTGGAACCGCATGCGGGGGAGCTGCGGTTCTTTCTCAGACCCAAGATGGTGTAAAGAGTGTCACCCTGAACGCAGTGAAGGGGACCATGGCGGGCACGGTCCCCTTCGCTGCGCTCAGGATGACATTCCATCTTTCCTAGTCCTCTTTCTGCCCGAAGATCGCCAGGTTCGACGAATGCCCCGGGTTCACCTTCGCCTTGGGGTTGATGTAGTGCACCGCGTTGTTCACCGCGATGCACGCCTCCCCGGCCCCCGTCGCGATGAGCTTGAGCTTGCCGGGATAGCTGGTGATGTCCCCCGCCGCGTAGATGCCCGGCACGTTGGTCGCCATCACCTGGTCCACCTTGATGTCGGCCTTCTCGGTGTCGAGTCCCCACTCCTTGATCGCGCCGAGGTCGGAGTGGAAGCCGAGCAGCGGGATCACCGCGTCCACGTCGAAGGTCTCTTCTTCCTTGGTCTTGCTGTTGCGGATGGTGACCGACTCCACCCGCCCGTTGCCGTGCAGCTCTTTCACCTCCCAGAACGTGCGCAGATCGCACTGGCCCTGCTGGTGCAGCTCCTGCACCTGGTTGATGGTGGCCTGGTGGGCCCGGAAGCCGTCGCGGCGGTGGATCAGCATGACCGACGACGCCACGCCCTGAAGGTTCACCGCCCAGTCGAACGCGGAGTCACCCCCTCCCACCAGCAGCACCTTCTTGCCCACGAACTCCCGGGGATCGAGCACCTTGAAGTAGAGACCCTTCTCCTCGAAGCGGTCCTCCCCCTCGATCCCGAGGCGCCGCGCCTCGAAGGCGCCGATGCCGGCGGCAATGACGATCGTCCGCGAGGGATAGTCGCCCTCGGAGGTCTCCAGCACGAAGTGGCCGATCCCGTCGTCGTCGACCCGGCGCAGGCCGGTGACGATCTCGCCCAGGTGGGTGGAGGCGCCGAACTGGAGTCCCTGCGCGGCCATGTCCCGCACCAGATCCTTCGCGAGGATCTTGGGGAAGCCCGCCACGTCGAAGATGTACTTCTCCGGATAGAGCGCCATGAGCTGCCCGCCGAGGGCGGGGAGCGCGTCGATGATGCGTGCGGATGCACCGCGCATACCGGCATAGAAGGCCGCGAAGAGCCCGGTGGGCCCTCCGCCGATGATCGAGATGTCCTTGAGCTCCTGGTCCGCCACTGCCGCTCCGCCGCTGAGGTGGATGTCCCGGCCAAACGTATAAATATAGATTGCCCGCCATGCACTGGTCCAAGTCCCGGCTCCCCGCGCTGCTCCTCCCCCTCGCCCTCGGCTGCGCCCCGGGCGGGAGCGTCGAGCTCGCGCCGGCCGAACGCCTCCCCGGCTCCGCTCGACTCGATGGCCCTCGCCAGCGACGTCCGTCTCGATTCCGCCGGATGGCTCGCCGGCTCGTTCGTCGGGGAAGGCACCAGCCGGGAGATCCACCTGCTGTCGAGCGACAGCGTGCTGCTCCGGACCCTGGCGCAGCGCTTCCGCCCCGACCTCACCGACGACGAGGACGGGCTCTGGACCAGCCTGCGACGGCACGGCACGGTGTCGCTGACTCCGAAGGAGCGCCGGCGGACCGTGGCGGGCCGCGGGCCCCGCGCCGCCCTGGCGATGGTGGGCTCCCCGCTGGGCCACACGGAGGTCACCGTCTCGGACGTGCTGCTCCGCAGTCCTCGCTGCCTGGAAGCGGGCGGGCGGGGCGCCCGCATCGAGCTGATCGTCCGTACCGACTCCACCGCCGATGCTCCCCCGCTCCAGCGGGCCGGTGCTCGGCACCTTCCTCTCTCCGGCGGAATCCGAGCGGCGCGAGCGGGGCGAGACTCGCCGGCCGGAGCTGCCCGACCCGCCCGCCGCGCTGGTGGACGAGCTGATCGAGCGCACCTCGCTCCACCTCGACTCCACGTTCGCCGCGCGCTACCCGGGGCTCCAGCTCCGGCCGCTCCACTCCGCGCGGATCGAGGTCAACACGCTCGCCGACCTCGACGCCGCCGACGTGATCCCTTTCAGGATGGACGGCGAGCGCGTCCGGTACGCCGTGTCGCTCCGCCAGCGGCGGGTCGTCGGCGGACGCGATACGCTCGTCGCCACCGGCGTCATGGCGTGGGATCGCGAAGGCGCGTGGCGCCAGGACATCTTCCAGCCGACGCTGCTGGCCTCCACCGGCGGCCGGCTCGACGCGTACGGTCCGGTGGGCCGCCCGGTCTACTGGCGCCGGCTCCAGCCGATCAGCGACGTCGCGTACCCGCGCGACAACATCTGGATGGAGCAGGTCAACGTGCGCGACGGCCGCGTGGTGTGGGGAATCATCCAGCCCCGCGGCAACGTGGTCGTGGCCGCGGCCGAAGTGGAAGGAGTCTGCGGATGAAGATCTACACCAGGACCGGCGACGAAGGGGAGACCAGCCTCTTCGGCGGCGGCCGGGTGCGCAAGGATCATCCGCGCACCTCCGCCTACGGCGACGTGGACGAGCTCAACTCCGCCATCGGACTGGTGCGCGCCACCGAGCCGTCCGATCTCTTCGACGACACGCTGCAGGCGATTCAGCGAGACCTCTTCTCCATCGGCGGGCAACTGGCCACGCCGCGGCCGGAGAAGGTGGCGAAGAAGATGGAGAAAGCCGTGCTCCCGCCCGAGCGCGCCGCCGCGATGGAGCGGGTGATGGACGACGCCGAGGGCGAGCTGCCGCCGCTCCAGGCATTCGTGCTGCCGGGCGGAACGCCCAAGGCCGCGGCCCTGCACCTCGCGCGCACCGTCTGCCGCCGGGCGGAGCGGAGCGTGGTCACCCTCGCCGGCGAGGACGAGGTCCCTCCCGAAATCCTGGTGTACCTGAACCGGCTCTCCGATCTCCTCTTCACGCTCGCGCGCCTGGCGAACCACCGCGCCGGAACGCCGGACCTCACCTGGTGAGCGAGGTCGTCGTTCGGCATGCGACCGGCACCTATCCGGTGCTGGTCGAGCCCGGCCTGCTGGCGCGGTTCGACCGACTGGTCGCGGAGCACCTGCCCGGGCGCCGAGTGGTCGCGATCGCGGACGAGACCGTCGAGCAGCTCCGCCGGGAGGGACAGGCTCGGCGCGGTGCCGTGGGAGGGCGAGACGCTCACCTTCCCCGCCGGTGAGCGGTCGAAGACGCGGGAGACCTGGAGCCGGCTGACGGACGAGCTGCTGCGGCGCGGCTATGGGCGCGACAGCGGCATCGTCGCCTTCGGCGGCGGCGTGGCGGGCGACCTCGCGGGATTCGTCGCCGCGACGTACCTGCGCGGCGTGCCCTACGTGCAGGCGCCGACCACGCTCCTCGCCATGCTCGACGCCTCGGTCGGCGGGCAAGACCGGGGTGGACACGGCGGAGGGGAAGAACCTGATCGGCGCCTTTCATCCGCCCGCGGCCGTGCTCGCCGATCCGCTGGTGCTGGCGGCGCTGCCGGAGCGGGCGTACCGGGCCGGCCTGGCCGAGGCGGTGAAGCACGGGCTGATCGCGGACCGCGAATACTTCGAGTGGATGGAGCGCGAGGCCGACCGCCTGCTCCGGCGCGACGCCGCGGCGCTGGCGCACCTGGTCCATCGCAGCGTCGAGATCAAGGCGAGCGTGGTGAGCGAGGACGAGCGCGAAGGCGGGCGGCGCGCGATTCTCAATGCGGGGCACACGGTGGCCCATGCGCTCGAGCGCGCCACCGACTATCGCATCCCCCACGGCGAAGCGGTGGGACTCGGCCTGCTCGCCGAGTGCGCGCTCGCGGCGTCGATCGGCATGATGCAAGCGGATGTCGGTGCTCGCGTCGCGGCCTTGCTCGCCAAGCTGGGACTGCCGACGCGTCTCGAGGAAGCGATCGCGCCGGAGCGATTGCTCGCGGCGATGGAGAGCGACAAGAAAAATCGCGGCGGCGCCATCCGATTCGCGCTGCCGCACGGGCTGGGGACGGCGGGCTCGGGACCGGAGTGGACGACGCCGGCGGACGAGGCGGCAATACGTGCCGCCCTCAGGGCACTCTCCTAACTCTTTCTATAACAAGTACTTAGCCTACTGCACCTCGCTGCGGCGCGTGGATAACTCGGGCGTCGGGTGGACAAAGACACGAACCACTTGTCCACAAACATTTTGTGATGTGGAAACACCGTTTCGCTTGACCGCCAATCCCGTAAATCCTATATTCCGTTGCCTTTCCGAACTTTTCTGGCCGCCCAACTACATCGTCGCAGCTCGCGCAACCTCCTTCGAGGATCAGTATGGCCCACGTCCGTGCTGGGAAAGCCCGCGCCTTGCTCCGGTCCAGCCCATCCGGCTCGTTTGACCAATACCTCCTCGACATTCAGAAGTTGCCGATGATCACCGATCCCGAGGAGGAGAAGCGCCTCGCGCGTCGGGCGCTGGCGGGTGACGAGGTCGCCGCGGAGCGACTGGTCACCGCCAATCTCCGCTTCGTGATCTCGTACGTGAAGAAGTACCAGGGGCACGGCCTCGACCTCTCCGAGCTGGTCGCCATCGGCAACGAGGGTCTGCTCAAGGCGGTCCGGAAGTTCGACCCCGACCACGGCGTGAAGTTCATCTCCTACGCGGTCTGGTGGGTGCGCCAGGCGGTGCTCAAGGCCCTGGCGGAGCAGACCCGCAGCGTCCGCATCCCGCTGAACCAGAACTCGGCGCTGGTGCGGATGGCGCGGGCCCAGAGCTTCCTGGCGCAGGAGCTCGGCCGGGAGCCGACCGACGAAGAAGTGGCGATGGCGCTCAACGACACGGTGGACAACATCCGCTCCGCGCGCCGGATGACCTCCACCGAAGTGTCGCTCGACGCGCCGGTCGAGCGGCAGGACCGGGGGGCCAGCACCTTCGGCGAGCGGGTCGCCGGCAACGGCCAGCTCGAGATCGAGGAGATGACCGACAGCCGGCTCCAGCGCGAGTTCATCGACCGGCTCTTCCAGCGTCACCTCACCCCCCGCGAACGCAAGATCCTCTCGCTCTACTACGGCCTCGAAGAAGGCTCCGAGGCGCTGACCCTGGAGAAGATCGGCGCGCTCCTCGGCGTCACCCGCGAGCGCATCCGCCAGATCCGCGAGCGGGCGTTCGAGAAGCTGCGGGACAGCGCGGACGTGCGGGCGCTCCGGGGGTTCTGGGGGGCAGCGTAGGCGAAGGCGGTCAGGCGGTCAGGCGGACGGTGGTTCATCGAGAGCGGCGCTCCATGATGCAGAGTGGAGCGCCGCTCTGTTGTCGGTGATCGTTAGCTGTCTCTGACCGCCTGACCGCCTGACCGCCCGTACCGCCCGTCCGCCCCGCCTTAGATTCCCCCCCATGCCGTTCCGCCTTCCCATCTTCCCTCTCTCCGTCGTCCTCTTTCCCGGTACGCCGCTTCCGCTGCACATCTTCGAGCCGCGGTACCGGCGGATGCTGTCCGACTGCCTGGAAGGCGACCGCCGCTTCGGCATCACGCCGGCGGGCCAGGACGACGAGATGCCGAAGCCCGGCACGGTCGGCTGCGTCGCGGAGATCCGGGTGAACCAGGAGCTCCCCGACGGCCGGTCCAACATCGTGGTGCTCGGCGGCGAGCGCTTCGTGCTGACCAAGCCGCTGGACGACTCGGCGCCGTACTTCGTGGCGATGGTGCAGCCGTTCGGGGAAGAGCCGGGCAGCGATCCGTCGAACGAGAACAGCGCGCGGCTTCGCGAGATCTTCACCGGCTACTACACCCTGCTCCGCCAGCTCAATGACGTCGAGCCGGAGGAGCCGAGTCTCCCCCAGACATGCGCTCGATCTGTCGTTCCACGTCTCCGCCGCGATCGAGTGCGATCCCGGCGTGAAGCAGCGCCTCCTGGTGGAGCGCTCCACCGCCCGGCGCGTCGATGCGCTGCTGATGCTGGTGCCGATTCTCACCGCCACGGTCGAGTCCGCCCTTCGCGTGCACCGGCGGGCTCACACCAACGGCCGCGGCGGCGCCCGGCCCGACGTCATCTCCGGCGCATGAGACCGGAAATGGTGGAGGCGCTCGGCCGCATCGTCGGCCCGCGGTGGGTCCGCCACCGCCGGGCCGAGCTGGCGACGTACACCATGGACGGCCTGCCGACGCGCGAGTCGTATCCGGGTGTCGTGGTGATGCCGGGCTCGGCGGCGGAGGTGCGCGAGCTGCTGCGCCTGATGCATCTCACCGGCACGCCATTCGTCGCGCGGGGCGCGGGCACCGGGCTCTCCGGCGGCGCGGTGGCGGATGCGGACGCGGTGCTCGTGGCACTCACCCGGCTGAACCGGATCCTGCACGTGGACCCGGTCCGCCGGCGCGCCACGCTCCAGCCGGGCGTGGTCAACGCGCGCCTCTCCGAGGCGGTGGCGCCGTACGGCCTGCACTACGTGCCCGACCCGTCCAGCCAGGCCGCATGCACCGTCGGCGGGAACGTCGCCGAGAACGCGGGCGGTCCCCACTGCCTCAAGTACGGCGTCACCACCAACCACGTAGTCGAGCTGGAGGTCATGCTGCCCGACGCCAGCGTGCTGCGGCTCGGCTCGCGGCAGGGTGAGCCGTGGGGGCCGGACCTCGTCGGCCTCTTCGTCGGCAGCGAAGGCATGTTCGGGATCGCGACCGAGATCGTGGTCCGGCTGGAGCCGATCCCGCCGAGCGTGCGTACCATGCTCGCCGATTTTGCGACCGTGCGGCAGGCGAGCGAGGCGGTCTCCGCCATCATCGGCGCCGGCATCGTGCCCGCGGCGCTGGAGATGATGGATCGCGCCTGCGTGCAGGCGGTCGAAGCGTCCATCTACGCCGCCGGCTATCCCACCGACGCGGCGGCGGTGCTGCTGGTGGAGCTCGACGGCGGCGCGGACGCCGTCGAAGCGGAGTCCGCGGCGGTCGCGGCGCTGTTGCGCGAGCGCGGCGCGCGCGAAGTGCGGAGCGCCTCGACGCCCGCCGACCGGGCACGGCTCTGGCAGGGACGCAAGAAGGCCTTCGGCGCGATGGGGCGGATCGCCCCGGACCTGGCGGTGCAGGACGCGGTGGTTCCCCGCTCCGCCCTGCCGGACATCATGGACCGCATCGAAGAGATCCGGGGCCGTCACGGACTCTCGATCAGCAACGTCTTTCACGCCGGAGACGGCAACCTGCATCCGAACATCAGCTTCGACCGGCGCGATCCGGAGCTGGCGGAGCGGGTCCAGGTGGCCTGCCGCGAGATCATGGCCGCCTGCGTCGCGGCGGGTGGAAGCATCACCGGGGAGCATGGCGTGGGATCCGACAAGATCGACTACATGCCGCTCATCTTCGACGCCGAGACCCTCGCCGCCATGCGGGCCGTGCGGCGCGCCTTCGATCCCGCCGAGCGCGCGAATCCGGGCAAGGTCGTCCCGCTTCACGCCTGTCGCGAGTGGCTGGCGACGCCGGCCGCGCGGACGGCCTCGTGAGCGACGTCGTCTACGGCCGGCTGCGCGCGCTGCTCGGCACCGGCGGCGTCGAGCGCGACGCGGGCGGCCTCCCGCGCGCCACGCCGGATACCGCCGAGTCCTTGTCGCTGGTCTGCCGGCTGGCGCACGAGGAGGGCTGGAAGATCCGGGTCGAAGGCCACGGAACGTGGCTGGCGGCCGACGCGCCGGCCGACCTCGCGCTCAGCACCCGCGGACTCGACCGGGTGGTGTCGGTCAGTCCCGCCGACCTGGTCGCGACGGTGGAGGCCGGCACGCCGATGGAAGCGCTGCGCCGCCGTCTCGCCGAAGAGGGGATGTGGCTCGCGCTCGATCCGCCCGGGCGTCCCGAGCGCAGTCTCGGCTCGGTCGTCGCGACCGCCACCGCGGGTCCGCTGCGCCATGGGTTCGGCCCGGTGCGGGACCACGTACTCGGCTGCACCGTCGCCACCGGCGACGGGCGGCTGGTGCGGGCGGGCGGGCGGGTGGTGAAGAACGTGGCCGGGTACGACCTCACCAAGCTCCAGGTCGGCGGGTTCGGCGGATTCGGCGTGATCGCGGAGGTCCACCTCCGGCTCCGCACGCTGCCGCGCGCCGACGTGACCGTCATCGCCCGCGGCCCGCGCGACACGCTCACGTCCGCCGCGCGCGACCTGCTCGCGGCCGGGCTGCTGCCGGCGACGCTCGAGCTGCTCTCCCCCGCGCTCGCCGCCGAGCCCGACTGGACCCTCGCGGCGCGCTTCGCCGGAACCGATGCCGCCGTCCAGGCGGACGTCCGCCGGCTCAGCAGCCACGGCGACCTCGCCTGGCTGCCGCTGGCGCCGGACCGTACGGCCGCGTTCTGGGGCCTGGTGGCGCGCGGCAGTCTCGGTGGGCCGGTCACGCTTCGGCTCGGCGTGCTGGGCGACGGGGTGGATGAGACCATCGATCTCCTCTCGCACGATCTGGATGAAGGTCTGGTCAGCGCGGGCGCCGGCGCCGGCATGATCCGCTGGACCGGCGACGCGCCGGTCGAGCGGCTGCGCGCCGTGCGTCGCGCGGCCGCGGCGCGGGAGATCCCGATGACGCTGGAGCGGGCACCCTGGGCGCTGCGCCGGGCACTCGGCCACTTCGGCGCGTATCGGGAGGGCGTGGGGCAGCTGGTGGGCCGGCTGCGGGACAGCTTCGATCCGCGGCATTCGCTGAATGTGGCGCTCGAGGGCGCGGAGTGACGGACCCGCTGCAACCGTGCGTGCACTGCGGCTTCTGCTTGCCGGCCTGTCCCACCTATCTCGCCACCGGCGACGAGTCCGACAGTCCCCGCGGACGCATCGTGCTCATGCGCGCGCTGGAGCGGAACGAGATCGGGGCCGACGACGCGGCCCTGGTGGAGCACCTCGATGCCTGCCTGGGATGCCGGGGATGCGAGCCCGTGTGCCCGTCCGGCGTGGCGTACGGGCGAGGGCTGGAGGCGGCGCGGGAGCGGCTGTTCCACGCGCGCGGACTGCCGCCGCTCGCGCGCACCGTGCTCGGCGTGTTCCGGCACGAGCGGCTCTGGCGGCCGTTGTTCACCGCGGCGCGCGCGCTCCGGGCCACGGGAGTGCCGCGGATGCTGGCCGGTGGCGGCCGAGTCGGCTTCGGGATGGGGATGCTCGCCGCGAGCCGCGGTGTCGCCCCGCGCGAAGCGAAGGGGCCGAAGGGCGGCGATGGTCCCCTTCGCTCCGCTCAGGGTGACACGGTCCGCCCGACGGTCGCGCTGTTCCGCGGCTGCGTGATGGACACGCTCTTCCGCCACGTCAACGACGCCACCCGCCGGACGCTCGAGCACAACGGCTACCGCGTCGTCGAAGTGGACGGCCAGACCTGCTGCGGCGCGCTGCACGAGCACGCCGGCGACCGCGACGCGGCCGCGGCATTGGCCCGCCGCAACGTCGCCGCGCTGGCCCACACGGCGGAGTACATCGTCACCAACAGCGCCGGCTGCGGCGCGCTGCTCAAGGATTACGGCCACCTGCTGGACGATCCCGCGGCCGCCGACATGGCCTCGCGGGTGCGCGACGTCAGCGAGCTGCTCGCCGCGGCCGGTCCCCGCCCAGGCGCACCGCTCGACCTGGACGTGGCCTACGACGCGCCCTGCCATCTCCAGCACGCCCAGCGGGTGCAGGATGCCCCGCTGGCGGTACTCGGCGCCATTCCCGGTCTCACGCTTCGGCTGCTGCCCGGCTCCGACCAGTGCTGCGGGAGCGCCGGGATCTATTCCGTCCTCAAGCCCGCGATGGCCCGCGCCGTCCTCGACGCCAAGATCGACGCCATCGCCGCCGCGACGCCGCGGCCTTCGCTCGTGGTGACGGGAAATCCGGGCTGCCTGATGCAGATCGGCGCGGGGCTCGCGGCGGCGGGGCTGGATGTGGGGGTGGCGCATCCGGTCGAGCTGCTGGATGCGAGCTATCAAGGACTGAACGCCGCGAATGCTAGCGTGTCATCCTGAGGACATCTTTCGTCCCATCGTACACCGTGCGCCACGCTTTTTTCCCCGACCCTATTATCTGTTAGGACAATGGCCTCCGGCATCCTCTTCGACTTCAACGGCGTCATCATCGACGACGAGCCGCAGCACTGCGATGCCCTGATCGCCACCCTGGCGGAGCTGGGCTATCCCCTCGATCGCGAGACGTACTACCGCGACTACCTCGGCTTCGACGACCGGGAATGCTTCCGCTTCACCTTCGCCCGCAAGGGCGAGGCGGACGAAGCGCGGATCCAGGACGCGATCGAGCGGAAGAACCGGCACTACGAGCGCGCCATGCGAGCCGACATGCGGCTGGTTCCGGGCGCCGTGGACTTCGTGGAGTCGGCTGCGTTGGCGGGACACCCGCTCGCGATCGTGTCGGGGGCGTTGCGGCGGGAGATCGAGCTGGTGCTCGAGCTCTCGGGCCTCACCCCGCACTTCGCCGAGATCGTGGCCGCGGAGGACGTGACCGCGTGCAAGCCCAGCCCCCTGGGATACAACCGGGCCCGCGAGGCGCTGGGGCTCTCCGCCGAGCGTTGCGTCGTGATCGAGGACTCCCTGCCCGGGACTGGCCGCCGCCCGGGCCGCGGGCATGCGCTGCGCAATGCTCTCCACGTCGCACGGTGCCGAGTCCCTGTCCGAGGCCGACGTGGTCTGGCGCGATTTCGTCGGCCGGTCGCCGGATCACCTGCCGTGGGCCCATGCCTGATCTCGACCTGACGATCGAGCGCCAGCGTCTCGAGGCGGTGCGCGCCGGCTCGGCGGTGGTGGTGGACCATCCCGCGGTCTTCCATGTCACCGGACCGGGCGCGCTCACCTGCCTGCAGGGTCTGTTCACCAACGACCTCGAGCATCCCGGCGAGGGCAGTCTGACCTACGGCGCCATGCTGACGCCGAAGGGCATGATCGTGGTGGACGCGTGGGTGCTGCGCCAGGGCGGCGCGGTCACGCTCATCGCGCCGGCGGCGGGCCGCGACCCGGCGCGCGAAATCTTTCAGAAGGCGCTCCCGCCCAGGCTGGCGAAGGCGGAGGACCTGACCGGAGAGTTCGCCGTCGCGTGGGTGCTCGGCGCCCATGGGCTCCAGACCCTGGTGCAGGCAGGCATCGGGGCGCCGGACTCGGCGGGACGCGTGCTCGAGCACGACGGCGCGGGCGGTCCGCTGCTCGTGGCGCTCGCACCCGACTCGGCGCCGTTCGGGGCGCTGCTGTCCGGCTCGGAGGCGGCGGTGGAGTCCGTCGTCAGGCGGCTGCTCATCGCCGGCGCGCTCCGCGGCGAGGCCGGCGATCTCGAGGCCGCTCGCATTCTGGCCGGGTGGCCCGCGCTCGGCACCGAGATCGACGAGAAGACGCTGCCCCAGGAAGTGCGCTACGACGAGATCGGGGGCGTCTCGTACACCAAGGGTTGCTACACCGGGCAGGAAACCGTGGCGCGCATCCATTTTCGGGGCCACACCAATCGCGAGCTGCGCGGTCTCACCTGGCGGGAGCCGGGCGCGCCGGCCGGCCGCGCCGTCGTCGCGCGGGAGAAGGAAGTCGGCACCGTGCGGTCCACGTTGACGGTGGACGGGCGCACGGTCGGCCTGGCGCTGGTGCGGCGAGAAGTGGAGCCGGGCGCCGACGTCATCGCGGGCGGCCGCGACGCGACCGTCGTGACGCTGCCCTTCGGCGGTGAAGATCTGGATGACTGAAAACGAACGGGCCCCGAGCAATGCCCGGGGCCCGACCGATCCGTCTGAACGGCCCGACTTACTTGGCCGTGTCGCGCGCCATCGTGTCGGACGGCGCAGCCATCGCGGCGCTGTCGTGCGACATACCGCCCATGCCGGTATCGGCCGGGGCAGCCATCTCGCCAGTGGTCTCGGCGGGCGGAGCGTCCGCCGCCGGCTTCTCGCCACACGCCGCGATCATCAGGATCGCAGACATCAAGAGCAGCTTCTTCATCGTGCACTCCTTAACGGGATGAGTGGAACCGCTAATCTTCAGTAGTAAGCCAGGACACGGCCGCCGGTTGCACGGGGGGCGAAGCTACATGACCGGGCCCGTTTGTCAAGCGTCTCCGGCCCCGATCGCGAGCCGGATCAAACGCAGAACATGTTGCGCGACAATGACTTTTGAACCATCGCCTCAGCGACGAGCGAACGCCGATATGATCGAGCCACGCACCTTTGGTGACCTCAAGAACAGCCGCTGGGCCGAGCCCCCGATTCGCGGGCGGACGGTCCGGGACGAGATCCGCGCGAACCTGCTGGCCCGCCTCGAGTCGGGGACCACGCTCTTCCCGGGGATCGTCGGGTACGAGGACACCATCGTTCCTCACATCGTGAACGCGCTCCTCGCCCGGCATCACTTCATCCTGCTCGGCCTGCGCGGTCAGGCCAAGAGCCGGATCCTCCGCGAGCTGACCAGCCTGCTCGACGAGCGGGTGCCGGTCGTCGCGGGGAGCGAAGTCAACGACGATCCCTTCGCGCCGATCTCCAAGTTCGCCCGCGACATGCTCGCGGAGTGCGGCGACGCGACCCCGATCGCCTGGCTCCGGCGGGACCAGCGCTACGTCGAGAAGCTCGCCACGCCGGACGTCACCATCGCCGACCTGATCGGCGACGTGGATCCGATCAAGGCCGCCCGCGGAGGCCACCTGCTCTCCGACGAGCTGACGATGCATTTCGGCCTGCTGCCGCGGGCCAACCGGGGGATCTTCGCCATCAACGAGCTGCCCGACCTGAGCGGCAAGGTGCAGGTCGGCCTGTTCAACATCATGCAGGAAGGCGACGTCCAGATCAAAGGCTATCCGGTCCGCCTTCCGCTCGACGTGCTGCTCGCCTTTACCGCCAATCCGGAGGACTACACCGCGCGCGGGAAGATCATCACCCCGCTCAAGGACCGGATCGGGTCGGAGATCATCACCCACTATCCCCGCACGGTTCAGCTCGGCATGGAAATCACCGCCCAGGAGGCCTGGACGGCACGCGGCGGGCCGGCGTTGGACATTCCGGATTTCGTGCTGGAGGTGATCGAACGGGTCGCCTTCGAGGCGCGCGAGGACAAGCGGGTGGACAAGCGCTCCGGCGTGAGCCAGCGGCTGCCGATCAGCGTGCTCGAGAACGCGATCTCCAACGCCGAGCGGCGGGCGATGGCACTCGGCGAGCCGCGCGTCGTCCCCAAGGTGAGCGACATCTACGCGGCGGTGCCGTCCATCACCGGCAAGCTGGAGCTGGAGTACGAGGGCGAGCTGCTCGGCGGCGACACGATCGCGCGGGAGCTGATCCGCCGCGCGGCCGGCAAGGTGCTGGAGGAGCGCGCGGGCGGCGCCGACCTCAGCCGGATCGTCGCCTGGTTCGACCAGGGCGGCGCCCTCAAGGTTCCGGGCGATGAGCGGGCCGAGCTGTGTCACCAGGGCTTCGCGGTGGTGCCCGGGCTGCTCGACATCGTGAACGACGTCGGGCTCGCGCCGAAGGCCGATCACCCGCGCGCGGTCGCCGCGTGCGAGCTGATGCTGGAAGGCCTGGCGGCGCAGAAGCGGATCAGCCGGACGGAGGAGCTCGGGTACTCGCGGGCGAAGCCGGAGCGGCGGGATCCGGGGTACGGGAAGGGGGGGATGTCGTTTGGGTGAGGACCCGGAGGAAAAGCGTGAAGCGTAAGACGTAAAGCGGCACGAGGCCACGTGACTCCTGCCGCTTCACTCTTCACGCTTTACTCTTTACGCCTTGTTCACCGCTCCCACCCCATCGCCTTCGCCCTTCCCACCACCACCTCCGCCGCTCCATCCAACCCCAGCGCCGCCGTATTGAGCACGAGGTGGTAGTTCGCCGGATCCTGCCAGTCGCGCTGGTAATACTGCCGGTGATATCTCGCCCGGTTCCTGTCGGTATCGTCGGTGACCTTGGCCGCCTCCTGGAGCGATACGCCGAGCCGCTCCGCCGCGATCCGGATCCGCCAGTCGCGCGGGGCAACGACCTGCACGTGGATCGCGTCGCGCTCCCGCGCGAGCACCGCCGGCGCCGCCCGCCCGACGAGAACGACCTTACCCGCCGCGGCCGCCTCCTCGACCACCCGCTCCGTGATCCGCACCAGGTCTTCCTCGGGCAGACTCGATGCCGTGCCGCCGGCATCCGGGGGCACGACCAGCTCGGGCGTGGCGGCCACGAGCGTCCGCGCCAGGCGCTCGATGAAGGTCGAGACCCGCTCCTCCAGCTGGGCCACGTCCTCGGGCGCGAGTCCGGCCCGGGCCGCCACGCGCTCGACCAGCTCGTTGTCCACCACGCGCCAGCCGAGCGCGCGCGCGACGCGCGCGGCGACCTCGGAGCCGCCCGCGCCGTACTGGCGGGAGATGGTGATCAGCATGGGATCAAAAGTACGTCATCGCGAGTGACCTCGTGTCATCCCGAGCGAAGTGAGGGATCTTGCCCGCCCGTCTCGGAGCATGGCGGAGAAGGTCCCTCGCTCCGCTCGGGATGAGGTGCTGCGGCCAGCCGAACCCTCCCCCGCTCCGCCCGCACCGCGAACCCCACCAGCGCCGCCAGCAACACACACGCGATCCCGCCGAGCGCGAACGACACCCGCACCCCGAAATGCTCCGACACCCACCCCGCCTGGAACGCGCCGAGCGGCGCGACGCCGAGGACCACGAACGAGTAGAACCCCATCACCCGGCCGCGCAGCTCGTCGGGCGCCTCGAGCTGGAGCATGGTGTTGGCCTGGATCCCGTTCATGGACATCAGCGACCCGGCGAGCGTGAACAGCACGCCCGCCGACCAGAAGCCCGGTGCGTACGCCGCGGCCGTCAGCAGGACGCCGAAGGCCGCGAAGGATCCGATCACCATCCGCCCGCCCCGCCTCCCGCCGCCGGTGGCCGCCATCCCGATCGCGCCCGCCGCGGCGCCGAGCCCCACCGCCGACACGATCGCGCCGTAGCCGTCGGCGTCCAGGCCGAGCACGTCCCGGGCGAAGACCGGCATCATCGGGATGAACGAATACCCGAAGATGCTGAACCCGGCGACGATGATGATCAGCGCCCGGGGCCAGCTGTTGCCGAAGATGTACCCGAAGCCTTCCCGCAGCGCGCCGAAGCGCCGGCACCGGCTCGCGCCGGGCGGACGGCTCCACCCGCATGAGCAGCAGCCCCACCACCACGGCGAGATAGCTCGCCGCGTTGAGGTAGAAGCACGCCGCCAGTCCCACCGTCGCGATCAGCGCGCCGGCGATGGACGGCCCGATGACGCGCGCCACGTTGAAGGCGCTGGAGTTGAGCGCGATGGCGTTCATCAGGTCGGTCTTGCCCACGATCTCGCTCACCATCGCCTGCCGGGCCGGGACCTCGAACGCGGAGAGCAGGCCGTAGAAGGCCGCGAGACCCATGACCCAGTGCACCGTGATCAGCCCGAGGTGCGTGAGCACCGCGAGTGCCAGGGCCTCGAGCAGCATGAGGCTCTGGAGCGAGAGCACGGTGCGGCGCTTGTCCACCCGGTCGGCCACCACGCCGCCGTAGAGCGTGAACAGGAGGATCGGGAGCGAGCCGAGGGCGGTCACCAGGCCGACGGCAAAGGCCGAATCGGTGAGCTGGAGGACCAACCAGCCGCGTGCAACGGTTTGCACCCAGGTGCCGCATTGCGACACCAGCTGGCCGGTGAGAAAGAGACGGAAGTTCCGATGTCGGAGGGCTGAGAAGACGGAGGAAGGACGAGTCGGCACTGTCGCAAACTAATCGGGTCCGGCGACGTGCTGGTCAACACCCTCATCCCGCATTATTCCTTGATCATGCGCTTCACCACCTACTCGAAGTACCACCCCGAGCTCGCCGACGCCGTCAATCTCCAGGGGCTGCTCGACCAGCTCAGCGACTTCCTGCTCCAGTCGGGTTTCGCCGGCGGCACGCCATCGTTCTGGCACGACGAGGGGAACGAGGGCGAACGGTCGCTGGAGTCGCTGCGGCAGGCGATCCTCCAGGCGCTGATGGATTCCGGGCAGCTCACCAACGAGATGCTCAAGGTGCTGCGCGGCGAATCCACCGGCGACCCCGAGCGCGACCGGCAGGTGGAGCGCGACCTGAGCGAGCTGCTCGACCGCATCGTGCAGCGGCTGATGGACGAGGGCTACCTCAACGTGGGGCAGGCGCCCCAGGTGCCGCAGGGCTATCAGTCCATGTTCGGCCCCGGCGGGCAGGCCCACTCCGCGGCGCAGCAGGTGCAGTTCAACCTGACGGAGAAAGGGATCGACTTCCTCGGGTACAAGACGCTCAAGAGCCTGCTCGGCAGCGTCGGAAAGTCGAGCTTCGGCGCGCACGATACGCCGTATCTCGCCACCGGCGTCGAGGCGGAGGGGGTGAGCAAGCCGTACGAGTTCGGGGACGTGCTCAACCTCGACGTGCCGGCCACGCTCACCAACGCCATCGCCCGCGAGGGGCTCGGCGTGCCGATCAACATCGAGTACCAGGATCTGATGGTGAGCCAGTCGGAGTACCGCTCATCCGCGGCGACCGTCCTCATGCTCGACTGCTCCCACTCCATGATCCTGTACGGCGAAGACCGCTTCACCCCGGCCAAGAAGGTCGCGCTCGCGCTGACCCACCTGATCCGCACCCAGTTCCCCGGGGACAGCCTCCGGGTGGTGCTGTTCCACGACTCCGCCGAGGAAATCCCGCTGAGCGCGCTGGCCCAGGCCCAGGTCGGGCCGTATCACACCAACACCGCCGAAGGGCTCAAGCTCGCCCGCCGCATCCTGCTGGCGCAGAAGAAGGACATGCGCCAGATCATCATGATCACCGACGGGAAGCCCTCCGCGCTCACCATGCCCGACGGCCGCATCTACGTGAACTCGATGGGCCTCGATCCCCAGATCCTCCAGGCCACCTATCGCGAGGTGGCGAACTGCCGGCGCAGCGGCATCATGATCAACACCTTCATGCTCGCCCGCGACCGCAGCCTGGTGGAGTTCGTCAAGCAGGTGGCCTCCATCTGCAAGGGCAAGGCGTACTTCACCAACACGATGACGCTGGGGCAGTTCATTCTCATGGATTTCATGAAGCGCAAAACCCGCCGCGTGAGCTGACCAGACCATGATCGCACAGCTGTGGCGCGGTATCCGCGTCTTCCTCGGCGTGGGCTTCATCACGCTCGCCCTCCTGGTATTGGTGCTCGAGGGCGCGTACTTCGCCTATCACGTCGCGAAAGAGCGCTTCTGGGGCTCCCGCGCCGTCTTCGAGCGGGTCGATCACCCGTACTGGCACGACGCCTGGTACGCCGGGTGGCAGCATCGTCTGGGACAGATGACCCAGAACAGCGTCTACGATCCTTACCGCGGCTGGCACCTGCCCCGGGTCTCGGAATCGGGCCTGCACGTGGATGGCAACGGCATTCGGCTCACAGTGCATCCGATGGAGACGGATTCCGCGGCCCCCCGGCAGGTCCTGATGCTGGGCGGCTCCACCATGTGGGGCTACTCGGCCCGCGACGAGTACACGATTCCGTCGCTGGTTGCCCAGCGCCTGGCGCAGCACGGTGTGACCGACGTGAAGGTGATCAACCTCGCGAGCATCGGCTACAACACGACGCAAGGCGCGATCACGCTGCTTCTCGAGCTGCGCCGCGGCAACACGCCGGCGGCGGTGGTATCGCTCGACGGGGTGAACGAGGTGGGCATCATCTACGAAGGGGAGAGCCCCGGCGAGGTCTATGCGCAGCGGCTGGCCGAGCGGCAGTTCGATCACTCGAGCTTCTGGCGGGAGGCCGCTCGGCTGCGCCAGCATCTGCACGGGACCGCACTGGCGGAGGGGATGCTGCTCCGGTCGCTGGGCCTGGCCAAGCGGCCGACGATGGAGCCGGGTCCGCTCTGCGCCCAGATTCGCCCTACTACGCCGAGCTGGTCCGCTCGGTGGACGCCCTCGCCCGCGAGCATGGCTTCCCGATCTTCTACCTGTCCACACCGACCCTGGCCCGGAGCCACAAGCGCCGCACAGCCTGGGAAACGTGGCTCGCCGGGACCAGCCGAGACTTCCAGGAGTTGACCGTCCGCTGCGGCGAGGCCGTGGATTCACTCCTGGCCCCGCGGCGCGGCAAGGTCTATTTCCCGATGGATTCTCTCTACGACAGCGACACCACCAGCGTCTTCATCGACCATTACGGGCATGTCACCGAGCGTGCCAACGGCGTGATCGCGGACCGGATCGTGGCACTCCTGCTGCCCGCGCTTCAGCCCGCCGGGCGAGAAATGACCTGCGTCACGGTCGCCCGGACTTGACCCCACTAGCGTAGAGCATGGACGACCTCAAACGTAAGTCGTTCTGTTATATGGTGTTACTTGGCGCTCTGTCGAGCTGCGGCGGGCGGCAGGACGTCGGGTCGGCGCAGGCCTATACGGTGCCCCTGAGCCCCAAGGAGGCTCCCATGGTCACCGTGCGCCAAGTGATGGAGCGGGACTCGCTGGTGGGCCGCCGGGTGCGCGTAGGAGGCGTCTGCGCGATCGCAGGGACCGGACCCTCCGCCGGCGTGTGGGTCCTGCAGGCCGGCGCCTGGGCGATCGAGGTCCGCGGGCTGGTGCCCCACTCCTGCCTCAAGGATCCGGTGGGGACGGAGGCGCTCACCATCTTCGCCCAGGTGGTCGAGGGCACCGACAGCACCGAGCGCCTCCTCCTTCGGCTGCCGGAGTAGCCCCTACCGGGTGCTGGTGCGCCCGCCCACGACCCGCTTGAGCGTGCGGCCCCGCGGCACGCTCGACTGCGGCCCCTCCAGCTCGTTGATGATCGCCAGCTCCTCGATCGAGGCCGTCGAGGGATACTCCTGGTTGAACTGGGCCAGGGTCATCTCCTTCGACAGCTTCACCAGCTCGAGCTTCGCCGGCTGCACCGACAGCGCGGCCGAATTGCGGAGCTGGTCGAAGCTGTTGATGGTCGCGCGGAACGCACCGTCGTGCTTGCTCAGATTGCCCTGCCCCGTGTAGCCGAGCAGCGCGTAGGTGCGTCCCCCGTAGGCGATGAACGAGACGACACCCTCGACAACCCCCTGCTGCGTCTGCGCCTGGAAGTAGCTCGTCGCCGCCTGGTTGCCGTGGATGGACTGGGTGCTGCTGTTCCCCGCCTGCACGCCCTCCTGTGACAGAAACTTCGCCGCCGCGTCGCGGGGCGACTCGTTTCCGGCCAGGCCGAGCTGGACCATCGCGTCTTCCTCCGGGCTCACCGCGACGACGGCCGACGGCGTGTTCTGCGCCTTCCACCCCGAGGGGAACTGGAGCTGGAAGCGCATGTCGGGATGGTAGAAGGTCGAGCCCTCGAAGAATCCCTGGCGGGGATCCTCGCCGAAGGTGAGCCCGTTGATCTTCTGGAGAAACTCGTCGCGACCGACCACCGTGTTGTCGAGTGACGCCTGCAGCGTATCCAGCCGCTTCTGCGTATTCGTCACCCGGTTCTCGGGGTTCGGGTGGGTGGAGAGCCACTCGGGCAGCCGCCCGCCGCCGCCACCGGCCTCACTGGCCCGGCTCAGGGTCTGGAAGACGTTGGCCATCTCCCGCACGTCGTAGTTGAGGCCGAGGGCGTACTTGAAGCCGAGCTGGTCGGCCTGGTTCTCCGCATCCCGTCCATACTTGAGGAACAGGACCCCGAGCCCCTGGCTGGCGAGCCCGGCGAACTGGGCCACGTCGGAAGAAAGCACGCTGCCGAGGCCGAGGCCGAGGGTCGCGAGCTGCGCCTTGCTGATCTGCTGCACGGAGTGCTTGGCGGTGACGTGTCCGACCTCGTGTCCGAGCACGGTGGCCAGCTCCGCCTCGCTGTTCATGTGCGCCAGCAGGCCGCGGGTGACGTAGATGAACCCGCCGGGAATGGCGAAGGCGTTGACCGCGGCGTCGTTCACCACGTGGAACTCCCACGGCAGGTTGGGCCGCTCCGACTTGGCGGCCATCCGCTTGCCGATGCCGGCGACATACGCCTGCAGCGCGGCGTTGTCCACGAAGCCGATCGTCTGGGCCACTTCCTGGGCGCCCTGCTTGCCCATCTCGATCTCCTGCCCCTCGGAGACCAGGGAGATCTCGTTCTTGCCGGTGACCGGATTTCGGGCGCACCCGGCGAAGAGCACGGCGCCTGCCAGGGAGGCGAGAACGGTACGACGAGTCATGGGGTTTCCTCGAGTTCGCGTTCGGCCGGACACTTCGGGACGAATAGAAGCTAAATCTAGGTGGGGTTGGCGGGATGTGATTTGGGCCCCTTTCGGGGCGTGGGAGAGATGTCACCCTGAACGCAGCGAAGGGGACCATGCCGGCATGGTCCCCTTCGCTGCGCTCAGGGTGACATCCGAACCGGTCTTCAGCCTGCGGAACGCTCCCGCTTTCCGTGTCCGATCCGCAGCTTCTCCCGGAAGTACTCCACCGTCCGCTCCAGCCCTTCGGCGAGCTGAATGGTGGGATCCCAGTCGAGCCACTGGCGGGCCCGGGTGATGTCGGGCTTACGCTGGGTGGGATCGTCCTGCGGCAGCGCCTGGTAGACCAGCCGCACGTCCTTCCCGACCACGCGGGCGACTTCGTCGGCGAGCTGGCGGATGGTGAACTCGACCGGGTTGCCGAGGTTCACCGGCTCGTGCCGTGCCCTCGGCGGCCATCAGGCGCAGCAGCCCCTCGACCAGGTCGTCCACGTAGCAGAAGGACCGGGTCTGCTGGCCCTCGCCGAAGATGGTGAGCTCCTTCCCGCGCAGCGCCTGCACGATGAAGTTCGACACCACCCGGCCGTCGGCCTCCGCCATTCTCGGACCGTAGGTGTTGAAGATCCGCGCGATCCGGATGTCCGCCTTGTCCTCGCGGTGGTAGTCCATGAACAACGTCTCGGCGACACGCTTCCCCTCGTCGTAGCAGGAGCGGGGGCCGATCGGGTTCACGTTGCCCCAGTAGCTCTCGGTCTGGGGATGCACGACCGGATCGCCGTAGACCTCGGAGGTGGACGCCTGCAGCACGCGGGCGCCGACCCGCTTGGCGAGCACCAGCATGTTGATGGCGCCCATCACGTTCGACTTGACCGTTTTCACCGGGTTGTACTGGTAGTGAATCGGCGAGGCGGGACAGGCGAGGTTGTAGATCTGGTCCACGTCGATGAAGATCGGCTCGACCACGTCGTGACGGACGATCTCGAAGTCCTGGAAGTCGAGCAGGTGCTCGACGTTCTCCCGCCGCCCGGTGAAGAAGTTGTCCAGGCAGATGACGTGGGCCCCCTGCGCGAGAAGCCGCTCGCAGAGGTGTGACCCGATGAAGCCGGCGCCGCCGGTGACGAGAACGCGCATCGGTTACTGCCGGCCGTCGGCGAGCGGCCGTCGAGTCGCCGGACGCCGTTCTGCTGCCGGCTCTCGCGCTCTTCCGCGCGGCTCGCCGCGTCCCCGGCTTACGCCCGGCCCGCCCTCGAGTCCGAGCCCGGTGCGCACCGTGCCGTCGGGATCCGCCAGCGCGAGACTGGGCACGCCCCCCAGCTTGAGGCCCAGCACCGCGCGAACGGTCCCGGAACCGTCGGCCAGCGCGAGCGCGGTGGTCTCGTCGGGCAGCGTGGCGAGCACCGCACGGGATCGCTGCATGCTGTCCACCATCGCGAGGCCCGCCGAGCCGTCTCCCAGCACCCGGAGCCGCATCCGCTCACGCCCGGCCGAATCGGACAGGATGAGCTGCGCCGCCCCGCTGTCGGTGGCCTCCCAGACGCCGCGGATGCGCCCGCTCTCGTCGCGCAGCACGAATTGCTTCGCCTCGACCATGCCGTGGCTGCGGTCCAGGATCCGGCCCCGCTCCGCCACCGCGATGATGGCCGCCGCGACGCCGAGCAGCACGCCGAGCACGACGACGGCGAAGCCGCTGAGGCGGCGGATCCGCCGCATCTCGCGCTCCATCGCCTCCAGACGCTGTTCGGGTGTCCCCGTGCGGGTCTGGCTCACGAGCGGCCGCCCGACTGGGCCCTGGCGTGCTCCACGGTCAGCTCGAGGAAGTACGAGCTGCACGCGGCATCGATCAAATCCGCCGAGAGCTTGCGGGCCTGGTTCCGATAGCTGGCGATATCGAGCATGTGCTCCAGAATGTCGCGGGGATGGCATCCGCGCGGATCGATCCCCAGACGCTCGTAGAAGTTGCGGTAGATCTGCGCCGGCGCGCTGGCCGCGTAGGTCAGTCCCCGCTCCTCGCAGCAGCGCCGGAAGATCTCCTCGTACTGCGCGCGATTGGGGCCTTCCACCTTGATCTTGTAGTGGATCCGGCGAAGGAAGGCCTCCTCCACCAGGTGGTCGGGCGCGATGTTGGTCGCGAACACGATGAGACACTCGAACGGCACCGGGAACTTGATGCCGGTGTGCAGCGTGAGGTAGTCCACCCGCCGCTCCAGCGGCACGATCCACCGGTTCAGCAGGTCGCGCGGCGGCACCCGCTGCCGGCCGAAGTCGTCCACGATGAGCACGCCACCGTTGGCCTTCATCTGGAACGGCGCCTGGTACACCTTGGCCTGGGCGTCGTACTGCAGGTCGAGCTGCTCCATGCTCAGCTCGCCGCCGACCAGGACCACCGGGCGCTCGACGTGGACGTACCGCCGGTCGTAGTCGTTGGGTGCGCGGAGGAACGACCGATGGCTGGTTCCGGCGGCTTCATCGGCATCGACCGGCCGGTGGTGCACCGGGTCGTAGAGGATGAGGACCTCGCCACCGACCTCGACCGCGTACGGGAGGTACATCGAGCCGCCCACCATGCGGGCCATCGTCTCGGCGATCGCCGTCTTGCCGTTGCCCGATTCGCCGTGCAGGAAGACCGACTTGGCCGAGTTGACCGCGGGCCCGAGCAGCTCGAGCAGGGCCGGATCGAGGACCAGCCAGCTCAGGCCGTTCTGCACGGTCTCCCGGCTCACCTGGGCGTTGCGGATGGACTGCCGCTCGCACCAGTCGCGATAGGTCGCGAGCGGCACCGGGGCGGGGCCGACGTAGGCCACCGTCTGCATCGTTTCGCGCGCCCGGTTCCGTCCCTGGGTGGTGAGGTCGAACACGTAGGCCGACCGGCCGTGCCCGGTCGTGCCTCGCAGCTCGAGCAGCCGCCGGGTCTGCAGCGTCAGCAGAAAGTCGTCCAGCAGGGGGAACGGCAGCCGCAGCATTTCGGTCAAAGCCACCCCGGTCGCCGCGCCGTGCACGTACAGCGTACGGAGCAGGAGGTCCATCAGGAACTCGGCGCTGAGGCCGGTGTCCTGCACGGACTCCGGCACCGCCGGCACGCCGTCGGCGTATGGATCGTAGCCCCCGGACTCCTGGGGACGCAGGTTCCTCATGCTCGGGCTTCCTCCCAGGAGATACGGTCACCCACGGCCACGGCGGAACGGCTCAGCATGCCGGCCGGCAGCTCCAGCGCGCAGTGGGCCGCGGCGTGCCACGCCGTCCGGCGGTTGGGGCCGACGCCCTCGTACGACGCGACGACCTGCCCCTGCCGATCGAGGAACGCGACGTCGATCGGGTAGCTCATGCCCCAGGTGTGAATCGCCTTGCAGGGGCTGAGAATGAGCCCGTCCCCTTCGGTCAGCGGGGGACGACCCAGCAAGCCCCGGGCCCGCAGCCAGAAACGATCAGCAAGGCCGGCGCGATCCGCCAGGGGGGCGGCCGCGCCGGCCTTGCGCACCGCTACCCGCCTCACTCCAGCCCCAGGCCCGACAGCGTATCGAAGATCGTAATCGTGGCCGGACCCAGAATGACGACGAACAGCGCCGGGAAGATGAAGAGCACCAGCGGGAACACCAGCTTGATCGCGGTCTTGGCGGCGGCCTCTTCGGCCCGCTGCCGCCGCTTGGTGCGGAGGGAGGTCGACTGCACCCGCAGGGTCTGCGCGACCGAGGTCCCGAAGCGGTCGGTCTGGACCAGCATGGAGACCAGCGAGCTGACCTCCGGCACGCCGGTGCGATCCGCCAGCCGGCGCAGCGCCTCTTCGCGGCCGGTGCCGGCCCGGATCTCCAGGTTGACCATGACGAGCTGCTCGCTGAGCACCGGGCTCACGCGGTCCACTTCCTCGGCCACGCGGACCAGCGCCTGGTTCAAGCCGAGACCCGCCTCGACGCAGACCACCAGCATGTCGAGCGCGTCGGGGAGCGCGCGCGAGATCTCGAGCTGGCGCTCCTTGACCTTGCGGCCCACGTAGAACGCCGGACCGACCCAGCCGAGCGCGCCGCCCCAGAGCGCCCCGACGACCGCCGAAGGCGCGCCGCCGCCCATGAGCGGCACCAGGACGAAGGTGAGACCCATCAACAGCAGCGCCATGCCCAACCGCGCGCCCCAGTAGATCAGGACCGAATCGGGGTGCAGGAAGCCGGCCTGCGCCAGCGTGGTCCGGACCGTGTCGCTGTCGTGGCGGTGGCCGGCGACGCGCTCGCCTACACCGCGCAGCAGGACGGAGAGCCGCTCCAGACGCTCGCGCTTGGTGCGGCCCCAGTCCTGGGGCCCGCTGAACCCGCGCAGCGCGGCGAGCTGCCGGGAAATCTCCGGCGAGCGCCAGCGACCCAGCTGGGCGACGAAGTACACGAAGCAGGCGCCCGACAGCGCGGCGAAAGCACCGACCAGATAGAGTTCTCGGCTCATCTCAGAACTCGATGTTGATGATTTTGCGGATCCAGTAGAACCCGATCAGCTGCATCGACACGGCCCCGGTCAGCATGAGCTGGCCCAGCTGGTGCTTGAACAGCAGACCGATGTATTCCGGGTTCGCCATGTAGATGAACGAGCCCACCGCGATCGGCAGCACCGCGAGGACATAGCCGCTCATCCGGCCCTGGGCGGTGTGCACCCGGAGCTGCCGGTGCACCGTGAAGCGCTGCCGGATCACGTCGCCCAGGTTATCCAGCACCTCGGCGAGATTGCCGCCGACTTCGCGCTGGATCAGGATGGCGGTCACCAGCATGCGCAGGTCGATCAGCGGCACCCGCACGGTGAGCGCCATCATGGTGTCGTCGAACGGCAGGCCGAAGCGCTGCTCCTCGAAGGTCTGCAGGAACTCGCTCGAGACCGGCTCCTGGGCCTCGTCGGCGACGATCTTGATCCCGGAGCCGATCGGATGGCCCGCCCGGATGGCGCGGGCCAGCAGGTCCAGCGCGTCGGGGAGCGCCTCCTCGAACGCCTGCATCCGCTGATCCCGCTTCCGGCGGACGTACATCATCGGCAGGACCGCGGCGACCGCGGCGCTCAGCACGGCGAGACCGAAGATGCCCGTGGCCACCATCGCGAACATGGCGAATCCGAGGGCCAATCCGACCGTGATGAGCAGGAAGGTGCCGAGACTCCAGCTCATCGCCGCCTGCCGCAGCGTGGTCTCGACCGCGGCGAGGGCCGGGATCTTGAGCGCCAGCGACACCAGCGGGCCCGCGATCCGGCTCTGGGCCCGGACCAGGGCGTTCTGCTCGACCCCGACGCCGGCCAGCTCCTGCACCTTGGCGAGCTGCGTCTTTACCACCCGGTCGCGGCTGGCTTCCTGGAACCACTCGTAGAACAGCGCGAGCGACACCGTGCCCAGCGCCACCACCGAGAAGGCGGCGAACCCGCGCGCGAGGACTTCCGCCGAGAAGTTCACCGCCGGGGTGTCCTGACGGTGGCCCCATCGCCGTCGCCGAAGATCTTGGTCCCGACCTCGATGCCGTAGGCCTTGAACCGGTCCACGCACTTCGGCCGGATGCCGCTGGCGCGGAACCGCCCGAGCACCGCGTCGTTCTCGGCGATGCCCTCGCGCTCGAAGAGGAACACGTCCTGCATGGTGATGACGTCTCCTTCCATGCCGACGATCTCCGACACCTGCATGATCTTGCGGGAGCCGTCGGAGAGGCGGCTGATCTGGATGACCAATTGAATGGCGCTGGCGACCTGCTGCCGCATCGCCTTCTCGGGCAGCTCCAGGCTGGCCATGGAGATCATGGTCTCGAGACGGCTGAGCCCGTCGCGCGGGCTGTTGGCGTGCAGCGTGGTCAGTGAGCCGTCGTGGCCGGTGTTCATGGCCTGCAGCATGTCCACCGCTTCGGCGCCGCGTACCTCGCCGACGATGATCCGGTCGGGCCGCATACGGAGCGAGTTGATCAGCAGCATGCGCTGCGGAACCTCGCCCTGGCCCTCGATGTTGGCCGGCCGCGTTTCCAGCCGCACCACGTGAGGCTGCCGGAGCTGGAGCTCGGCCGAGTCCTCGATGGTGACGATCCGGTCGGTGGCCGGGATGTAGGACGACAGGATGTTGAGCAGCGTCGTCTTGCCCGCGCCGGTGCCGCCGGAGATCAGAATGTTGAGCCGCGACTTGACCGCCGCCTTGAGGAACTCGAGCATCGGCTCGGTCAGGGTCAGGAGACGCAGCAGGTCGTCGCCCGAGAGGGCGTCGCGCTTGAACTTACGGATCGAGAGATGGGGCCCGTCCACCGCGAGCGGCTTGATGATCGCGTTGACGCGGGAGCCGTCGGGCAGGCGCGCGTCCACCATCGGCGAGGAGTCGTCGATGCGGCGGCCCACGCCGGAGACGATCCGGTCGATCACCTGGAGCAGGTGCCGGTCGTCCTGGAAGCGGACGTCGGTCTTTTCCAGCTTTCCGCCGCGCTCCACGAACACCTGCTGCCAGGTGTTGACCAGGATATCGGAGATCGTCTGATCCTGGATCAGGGGCTCCAGCGGACCCAGGCCGAAGATCTCGTCCAGCACCTGGCCGATCAGGATCTCGCGCTCGTCGAAGTTGAGCGGCACCATGTCCTGCGTCAGCAGGTCGTGCACCACCTTGCGAATGGTCTCGACCACGATCTCGCGGTCGGTCTTTTCCAGGTTGGAGAGGTTGAGCCGTTCCAGCAGCCGGCGGTGCACCCGCGCCTTGACCTGCTGGAACTGCTGCGACTCCAGGCGCGAATCCCCCGGTGGGCGGGGCGCCGCCGTGGGCGGACCGCCGGCCGCGGGCGGCTGCTGGATGGTTTCCCACGGCAGCCGGGCGCGATCTCCCGCCTTGTTCTCCGGCCGTCCGTTCGTCCGGGTCGGATCACTCATCGGCGGGAACCGCCTTTCCATTCGTGTGGTGGACCTTCTGCCAGATCTGCCGGAACGGGTTCGTCAGGCGCAGCCGGCTCTTCTGCGGCCGCAGGCCGGAGATCAGGGACCCCAGCTTGCTGAGATCCTTGGCGTACTTGGAGTTGCCTTCCAGGATCAGCGGCTTGCCGCTGTTCACCGACGTGATCACGGCCTCGTAGTCGTTGCTCAGCGTCGCGTAGACCTTGAGCCCCAGCGTGCGCTCGATGTCCTTGAGCGAGATCGCCTCGGCGCCGTGATAGCGGTTGACGATCACCCGGATCTGCTGCTCGCCGCCGACCAGGGCGCGGCGGATGAGCGGGAGGCCGCGCTGGATGTTCCGGATGGACGGCAGGTCCGCGCTGGTCACGACGAACACCAGGTCGGACTGCTCGAACACCGCGAGCGTGGCCGGCGAGAGCGACTTGGACGTGTCCACCAGGACGTAGTCGTAGTGCTGGCGGAGGAAGTTCATGATCCGGCGGATCTGGTCCGCCGACACCGCTTCCGCGCGGTCCGGGTGATACGGAGCGGACAGCAGGTGCACACCCGACGGATGACGCTCGATGAAGCTGGCCA
The DNA here is from genome assembly GCA_963720365.1 of uncultured Gemmatimonadales bacterium. Lineage (GTDB taxonomy): Bacteria > Gemmatimonadota > Gemmatimonadetes > Gemmatimonadales > GWC2-71-9 > CAVVWJ01. The sequence goes on from CAVRFK010000010.1 coordinate 501,715, forward strand.
GGAGGCCGGCGTCCATCCGGTGGAAGTTCTGCACCATGTCCACGAAGTTGAACCGCGGCTGCACGCCGAGGAACAGCGCCACCTCGCCCAGCTCCAGCTCGAGGTCCACCAGCAGGGTCTTCTTGCCGGTGAGCTGGTGGAGCGAGATCGCGAGGTTGGTCACCACCGTCGTGGAGCCCGAGCCGCCCTTGGCGCTGGCGAACGCGTAGGTGACTCCCGGCGTGCGCTGCCGGTCCATGCCGGTGCGCCCGAGCCGGTTGGCCAGCCGCTCGACCGCGCCGAACAGCACGTCCGCGGCCACCGGCTTCACCATGTAGTCCACGGCGCCCGCGCGCATGGTCTCGAGCAGCAGCTCGGGCGAGAGGTTCGGCCCAACCATCAGGAACCGGCAGGGCCGCGTCTCCGCGACGAACTGGGCGAACTTGACGCCCAGCTGAGGGTCGTCCTCGAGGTCCAGGATGATCAGGTCGGGCTCCGAATGGCGCAGGGCCTGGAGCTCCTGCTCGCCGACCTGGGCAAACGGGGCCGAGATCTCGATGCCGAGAGTGACGCCGACGTCCGGACCAGGCACGACGTCACGCACCGTGTCGCGGAAGGCGGCATCGGTGGAGATCAGAGCGGCGCGGATCGTGGTCTCGGGCATCGGTACCTTGGCTGTGAGTGACGGACCCTACTCGACCAACACGAGATGCTTCACCAGCGAACCGCCGGACGCGGTCTCGTCGCCGCTGCCGCTGCCGGTCACGTAATACAGGAAGCGGCCGGTGATGTTGTCCTGGTTGTCGACGTTCTCCAGCAGGAACAGGCCGACGTTGTTGAACTCGACGTCCGCGCTGCCGTTGAACGTCGAAATCAGCTCCGGATTGTAGATCCCGACCTTGATGACCTTCGGGCTGCTCCGCCAATCGGGAAGATTGGAGATGATGCTCTGAGGTGCTGTTGTCCCAGCGCGTGGTGTTGTCGGCGCTGATCCGGTCCCGCAGCGCATCGGCGGACGTCGTCCATGACGCCGTTACGAACGCCGGGAACCAGATGCTGCTCGTCGCCGATCCCGACGCTCTCATCGCGGCATTCCTCGATCGCTTCCACCAGCGGCGGGATTGCCGTTGTTGTCGGGCGACCAGAAGTCCCAGCTGTTCAGCCCACGCTGCGCGTTGCCGCCACCGTTGCTGCCGCCGCCGTTGCTGTTCCCGTTGCTGTTGCCGTTCCCGTTCCCGTTGCCATTCCCGTTGCGCCGTTGCCATTCCCGCCGATTGCCATTCCCGTTGCCGTTGTTGCCAAGGGCAGCGCTTGAGCGTGATGCGGCGGCCGAAGTCGGACGTGTACCGCTGGCCGCTTTCATCCACCCGCCCGTTCCGGTAATTGCTGCCGAAGCCGTTCTGCGTGGGGTCGTACCGGTCGCCCTGGTTCCGGTCGTAGGTCCACTCCTCGTTGCTGTCTTCCCACCGGTTGGCGTTCGGGTCGGTGTCGTCCTCGGCCCAGCTGTCGGGAATCATGAACGGCGAGACGCAATCGACGTCATCGCCCTCGCGGACCGCGGCGGCGGCTACCGCCGAGATCGGCACCGACGATTCGCCGAAGATGGCCGCAAACCAGGTGCCGACGTTCAGCCGGCCGACCCGGACCCGGACCTTCATCTCCGCGGGGATGACTTCCGGCGGACCGACTTCCGTCGCGCCGACGGGGCTGGTGAGGATCCGGTTCCGCCGCGCGTACTCGATCGCCCGGTCGGCCGCTTCCGTCCGCGCCGCCAGGCTGAACGGATCCGCGTAGTCGAGAAAGGCGCTGGCGCCCGCGAGCGCCCCCGCCTCCGCCGCATAGAGCGCATCGGCCCGTGCCTTGTACAGCATGCCGAGGTCGATCGCGAGCGCACCCACACCGGTGATCGCCGTCATGCTGACCGCGACCAGCGCCAGGCTGGCGCCGCGCCGGGTCCGGAGCATCCGGCGGCGGACGGCGACATCGGGAGTCATCTGAGTGGTGCGCATCGTGGTCACGGGCATCGGTACCTTAGTCTGTAAGTGACAGGCCTACTCGACCAGCCGAATGTGCTTTACCAGGCTGCCGCCGGACTCATCCTGGTTACCGCTGCCGGAGCCGGTGACGTAGTAGAGAAAGCGGCCTGAGATGGCGTTCTGATCGTCCACGTCCTCGAGCAGGAACAGCGCGACGTTGGTAAAAGGCACCTGGCTTCCGCCCGCGTCGAGCGCTCGCCAGCATCTCGTGGGTTGTAGATCCCCACCTTGATGACCCTCGAGCTGCTCCGCCAATCGGGAAGATTGGAGATGATCGTCCCGGTGCTCGGGTCCCACCGGGTGGTGTTGTCCGCCTGCATCCGCTCCCGCAGGCGCTGACGGACCCCAGTCCTTGGCGGCCTCGTCCGTGATCACCTCGTAGTTCGTCCCCCATGCCGACGGCGCCTTCACGGCACTCGTCGATCTCGACCGCTTCATCGAGATCCGGATCATCCTCGTCGAACGCCCAGAAATCCCAGGTATTCAGCGTCCGTCCCGGGGCGCCACCGCCTCCGCCGGCCGGCGGGGACGGCTGGAGTATCATCCGCCTGCCGTAATCCGCCGTGTACTGGTCGCTGCTTTCATCGGCCTGACCATTCCGGTAGTCGCTGCCGAAGCCGTTGTCGGACTGGTCATACCCGTCGCCTTGCCCCGCGTCGAACGTCCAGTTCTCCGCGCTGTCTTCCCAGCCATTGGTGAGGACGTTGTCCTCGCCGGTTTCCGCCCACGTGTCCGGGATCATGAAGGGCGAGACGCAGTCGACGGCGTCGCCTTCTTCGACCGCGGCCGCGGCCACCGCCGATACCGGTACGAGCCCCTCGTCGAACACTGCCGCGAACCACGTGCCGACGCTGACCGGGCCGACCTTGACCCGCACCTTGAGCTCCGCGGGTATCACCTGCACCGTCACGACACCCACCGAGATGGTGTCGGTCAGAATCCGATTCATGTGCGCGTACTCTCGCGCCCGATCGACGGCTTCCTGCTGCACGGCCGTCGCGTTGTAATTCGGCGAATCGAGGAACGCGCTCGCCCCCGCCAATGCCGCCGCTTCAGCGGCGTAGAGGGCATCCGCCCGCGCCTTGTACAGCATGCCGAGATCGATGGCCAGGGCGCCCACACCGATGAGCGCGAACATGCAGACCGCCGCGAGCGCCAGGCTCGCCCCCCGCCGATTCCTCTGCCCTCCACTCGACCTCGGCATACGGACCTCCCAGGGCACTATTCGTTCTTGTACCCTCGCGACGTGGTGTCCTTGGGCTGCATCCGCCGCGACCAGTCCCAGTTATGAACCTCACCGGTCGGAATCGCCGGCCGCTTATCGACCGCGCCGACCAGGCTGGGCGACACGATCGCCAGCAGCTCGGTGCGGCCCTCGCGGACGGCCTTGGAGCGGAAGAGCTTGCCCAGGATCGGTATATCTCCCAGGATGGGAATCTTGCTGCCGTTGCGGAGCGAGGAATTGGAGATCAACCCCGCCAGCGACAGATACTGGCCGTCCTTCAGCTCCACTTCGGTCTCGGCGTTGCGCTTGGTGATGCTGGGGATCACGAACCCCTGGAACTGCAGCGCATTGGCGAAGTCGAGCGCGGACACCTCGATGTACAGCTTGAGCCGGATGTTCCCGTTCCGCATGATGGTCGGCGTGAACTTGAGCATCACGCCGAATTCCCGGAACTCGATGGTGACCGCGTTGCCGCCGGCGCCGCCCTGCACGGTCGGATAGGGGAACTCACCACCGGCCAGGAAGGACGCTTCCTTCCCCGGCAGCGTCAGCAGCGTGGGCTCCGCCAGGCTCTTGAAGTCGCCGCGAGCCTTCAACGCGCGCAGTCCCGCGGTGAACGCCGAGCCCCCGCTGATCAGCGAGAAGTCGATGGTGCCGTCGGAGGACGTGGCGCCGGCCCAACGGCCGTCGTCGCTCAGCTCGTGCGGGTTGACCGTGCTCAGCCGGCTGGACCACTCCTCCAGCGCGTTCCGGTTCGCTTCCGCGAACCAGACCTTGACCTGGACCTGCAGGGCGGTCGGCATCGACAGGTTGTCGATCACCACCGCGCCGCTGCCCTTGACGATCTCGACCGCGCGCGCCGCGGCGCTGGGATCGCGCACCTGGCCCGACAGCGTGACCGTGTTGCCGCTGGCCGACACGGTCACGTCCTGGTTGGGCAGGACTTCCTTGAGGTAGCGCTCGAGCCCCGCGGCGTCGGCCGTCACTTCGACGCTGTAGAGCTTGGGCTGCCCGTCCGCGCCCCACACCAGCAGCGTGGTGACACCGATCTCCTTGCCGCTGATCATGACTTCGCGCGGCGAGAGCACGGTGGCTTCCGCCACGCCGGGCTCGCCGATGGAGAACCGCTGGATCGCGGCGTCATTCTCCAGCAGGAGCGAGGCGCCCTTGGAGATGGTCAGGACCTTCTCCGGCTTCTCGAAGATCCGTTGCGCCGACAGCGGGCCGGCGAACGCGAGGAGCAGAGCCCAGACCGCCACGACGGCGGGAATCCGGGACAAACGGGTGCCAAGGGCAGGCGCGCGCACAATCCTCCCCACGATGAGGTGAAACGCTGAGTTGTTGGACATCAAAACTTCATCAGGGTCCGCGCCCCGCCCCGGTAGACCTCGACGACCGTCGAGTCGCGGCCGGTGGGGCGGACCATCACGCCGCGGCGCGGCGCCGGGGGCGCTGCGGGGCGGCCGAGCAGGGAGCCCATGCGGGCGCCGGTGGTGGACACCGAGGCGGTGTCGAGCGCGTTGCGCAGCGCGAGCTGGATCCGGCCCTGGCCGGCGGCGAGGGACAGCGTCTCCGCCTGCTCGGGGGTCACGGCCACCGTGATCACCGGGACCATGCGCGGCTTGCCGTCGCGATCGCGCTGCACCTCCTGGCCCACGGCCAGGGTGCGGATCTTCTGGAGGATGACTTCGGTGGTGGGCTCGCCGCTCTGGCTTTCCATCGTGAGCATCACGTCCACCCGGGCCTCGGGCTGGATGAAGCCGGCCACGCCGACCACTTCGTCCACCCGCACCGAGACCGCGCGCATCCCATCCGGGATCAGCACCGGCAGGCCGCCGCCGGTGCCGGCCGGCGCGAGCTTGGTCTCGAGCAGAGGCTCGTTCTCCTGCACCGTGGTGATGAGCCCGCGGCCGACCACGCCTTCAGTCGAGGCGATGACGCCGGCGGGCATCGCGGAGCCGGGCCACGGCATCAGGCGAACATCGGTGGCCTCCAGCACGCTGCCCACGGACAGCTCGCGGGTGGCGACGGCGATGTAGCCGCTCCGGGTGTCCGCGGCGAGCTGCGGCGTGTACTGCCGCAGGTAGCGGAGCGCGAGGAGCCCGGCGGTACCGCCGGTGACGAGCGCGAGGGTGAGGATCAACCAGGGCCGTAGCCGTCTCATTGGGATTCGCTCCTACTCGTTGCGCATGACTGCGCGGGATCGCAACCGGAATCCCGCAGTGTCGAAGGACTGTTGTCCGAGGTTCATCACCGGCCTGAACACGCCCCAGTCGTACGGGATCGCGAGGGACACGCCCACCGGGGTGTTGGTGCCGGCTTTCCAGCCGCTGACGCCCGCCATGGTGGGATCGATCGAGATCATCTGATCCGTCGCGATTGATGTTGCCGGCCTGCGAGCGCGCGTTTCACCACGTTACTCACCGAGTCCTGGCCCGCCGACGAGTTATTCAGCAGGGCCGCGAGCCGCGCACCCTGCCGCGCCGCGTCGGTGATCACCTGGGTCTGACTCCACGCGCGCCCGAACTCCATGATGCCGACGAGCAGCAGCAGCAGCAGCGGCATCACCAGCGCGAACTCGACCAATGCGGCGCCGCGCCTCCGGACCCTGCGCGGCCCTCGCTTCAGAATGCGGTCCATACTTTCGATCCTCCGGAGAACCACCACACCAGCGCACCAACTGCAATCGGCACGCCATACGGAATCGTCATCGCCTCCGGCGACGTGAGCGTTGGAGTAAGCTCACGGCGAAGTGGCGAGACCAGGCGGATCAGCATGTACGCGACGTTGATCAGGACCGTTCGGAGGGCGCCTCGGCGGGCCGCCTCGATCAAGGCGACCACTCCGCCGAGCAGACCAATCAGGAGGCAGGCTCCAAGCAATTCCACCGGCCCCATGAACGCGCCGACCACGGCCACCAATTTCACGTCGCCGCCACCCAATGCCTTGACGAGAAAGAACGGAACCGTCAGCAGAAGTCCCAGGCCGATGCCGAGGAGGCCATCGCCCAGAGCTTCCCACCCGTGCGGCGCGCGCAGCACGAGGGCTGCAGCCGCGCCGGTCACGGTGAGCGCGTTAGGTATTCGCCTCGACCGCAAGTCGAGGATGCCAGCCATCACCATTACACCCGCAAACACCGCGGTCATTGCCGGCGATGCTCCCGCGGCCAGAGCGGTGGACACGACCATCGCCGGGACTACCAACTCGTCCGGAGCTCGACTTCCTCGATCAGAAGAAGAGGAAGACCCCGGCGAATAATGAACCGCTGCTGTTGCTGTTGCTGTTGCTGTTGCTGTTGCTGTTGCTGTTGCTGTTGCTGTTGCTGTTGCTGTTGCTGTTGCTGTTGCCGCCGCCACCGCTGGTGGCCGGCTCGAGCACTACGCTCGAATTGTTCTGCAGCGTGTTCCTCGAGTTCCGGAACACGTTGCCGAGCGCGTTGCGGAAGCTGCCCAGCAACAGGATCAGGCCAAGGGACACAGTCGCGATCAGGATCGCGTACTCCGTGAGTCCCTGTCCCCGCCTACGTGCCCTGCGGACCTTACGCATTGGCGCATCTCCAGGTGTGGAAGGAGGGCCGGATCCGGCCCCCCCCTCAGCTAGCGTCGACCTGCCCACGTTAGGAAACACTTTGTCAGCTCGCGGCTTGCCCTTAGTTGACCGGGGCCTGGACCACCGTCGAGTTGTTGTTCAGCACGTTACGGGCATTCCGGAACACGTTGCCCAGCGCGTTCCGATAGCTGCCGAGCAGCAGGATCAGCCCGAGCGACACCAGCGCTACGAGGAGCGCGTATTCGGTCAGGCCCTGGCCTGACTCGTCCTTCCACAATGCCTTCAGCATCCCTGTTCTCATCTCGCGTTCTCCGAGCTGAGTCCGGTGGCCCCGGACTGTGGCGACAATCAGGAGGGCTCCTGAATGACCGTGGAATTGTTCTGCAACACGTTACGGGTGTTGCGGAAGATATTGCCCAGGGCGTTCCGGTAGCTACCGAGCAGCAGGATCAGCCCGAGCGAGACCAGCGCGATGAGGAGGGCGTACTCCGTCAGCCCCTGCCCCTGCTCATCATTCCAGAGTGCCTGCAGCGCTGCCTTCATGACCTGCCTCCTGTTGAGGGACCACGGTTTGATGGAAACTGCGCCGTCGCATCGTGCTGGGATGCGGGGCTAGACTGGAAATGTTGAGCTGGGGGGCCCACAGTGTAACCCTACGGCACGCGATCTGCAATCCTGCGCACACTCCACCCCTCAAGGGTGCGCCCTGCAATCGGTTGCAGTTCTTTTGGTGTCACGGCTCGTAGGAACCGCTCTCATGGGCAAGGGGCATGCCTTTCCGGATCCGGCAAGCCACTGCGTTGCAGCGGAAGAATTTGCCGTTTCCGTGGGGCGGTCGGGCAGGGCCTGTGGTCTTGATGCGACGCATCAGCGGTCCGTGGCGGCGGTTCCACATAAACCCCTAGGCAACCAGAAAATCTCATGGGCCGATTGCGCCTCCCCTCCCCGTCGCTCCCCGACCTGACCTTCGTGGTCCTGGCCCTGCTCATTCCCCTGATCCGGGGCGGCCCGCTCCTCAACAGCGACGGCGATCTCGGCCGGCACATCAGAGTGGGTGAGTACATCCTCACACACGGCCTGCTCCACCGGGACATCTTCTCCTTCACCAAGGAAGGCCAGACCTTCGTCGGCTACGAGTGGCTGAGCGAGGCGCTCAACGCCCTGGTCTACCGGCTCGGCGGCCTCCCCCTCGTCTCGGTCGCCTGCGGGTTACTCCTCGGCTTCACCTACGCCTACCTCTGCTGGTTCATGCTTCGTCGGGGCGTGGATCCTTTTCTGGCATATGTGGTTACGCTGATCGCAGCCGTCATCGGGTCGTCCCACTGGCTCGCGCGGCCGCACCTGTTCACCTACCTCGGGGTGGCGCTGGTGATGGGGCGGCTCGAGAAGAGCGAGGAAGGCGCGAAGCCGTGGACCTACCTGCCCATCTTCGCCATCTGGGCCAACCTCCACGGCGGGTTTCTGTACGGACTGGTCCTGATCGGCCTCTATCTCGCCGGCGACCTTGCCGAGGCACTGAGTCCTTCGACTCGAGCCTACTGGCTCGCCCGGGCCCGGCGGCACGCTGCCGCGCTCGGCTTCGGGGCCCTGGGCGTCATCCTCAACCCCTACGGCCTCAACCTGCCGCTGCACGTGTTGAGCTGGTTCGAGAAGGGCTACCTGATCGACACCACCCAGGAGTACCTGAGCCCCGATTTCCACGGGCTCATCGGCAAGTTCGCGCTGGCCCTGCTCCTCCTGATCATGGGCGCGCTGGCGCTGAGCCGCCGCCGCCCCAGCTGGCCGCGGCTGTTCCTCATCCTGGCGACGATCGCGACCTCGCTGATCTACCAGCGGAACCTCCCGCTGATGGCGATCGCCGCGCTCACCGCGCTGGCGCTCCACATCAACGACGAATGGGTCACCCTCCCCGACCCCCTGAAGATCCGGCACGTCTTCGCCCGGGACAGCCCGGGTCGGCGTAGCGGGCCCTGGTCGGTCGCGGTCGCGATCCCGCTGCTGCTGTTGACCCTGTCGGCCAGTCCGCTCTCGCAGCTCCAGCTCGTGCCGGCGTTCTGGAATCCGAAGACGTTTCCCGTGACGGCGGTCGAGAAAGGCCGGGAGGCGGGGCTCAAGGGAAGGATCTACAACGATTTCATCTGGGGAGGCTACCTGCTGGCGAACTGGCCGGAGCAGAAGGTGTTCATCGACGGCCAGACCGACTTCTACGGCGAGGACATCGCCCGGCAGCACATGCGGATCATGGCGCTGTCGCCGGGGTGGCGGGACCTGATGGCCACGTGGAAAATCGAGCTGGTGCTGGTGCCCAGCACTTCGTCGCTGGCCCACGAGCTGGTACGGGACCAGACCTGGCAGATCTTCCACTGCGATTCGACCGCGGTGCTCCTACGGCGTGTCGCGGCGCCACCCGATTCGGCGTCGCCGGAGCAGAGTTCCGGACACGCGAGAGAAGGCCCTCACGCCGCTGTGCGCCCGTGTCCTGAGCTCAGGGGCAGGGGCCCGCCCAGAGCTCCCGCCGTTCTTCCGGCAGCGCCGCCCTGCCGGGGGCGGCGATGGGATCCAGCACCACCGTCACGGATACCGAGTCGACCAGCCGCATCTTGGCCCGCGCGATTCCCAGTCGAGGGCCGTTCCGCTTCCGGCAGAAGTAGTGCCCTAGTGCCTCGTGGTGGACGGTGTGTGCCCCCCAGAACCTGAAACATGTATCCCACCCACTCCACGCTCCGGTAGGCAGCCTCCCAGGTGGCCGGCTTTACCCCGGGGGTTTCTCCCGCCCACAGGTCCAGCCGCTTCTCGTCCGGCGTCACGCCTTCGACGATCCACCAGGGATTCATCGTAGAGGGTCTGGGCGCGAACATCGGCCATCGCTGCTCCCATCCCAGCATCAGGGCCAGCTGATGGTAGCTGGAAGCTCTCGCCGATCTCACTGGAGGCGGGGCCTCGGAGCCATCAGGTGGTAGGCAGCAAGGAGCACCCATGAGACGACGACCAAGGCATCACGGACCAGGCTCCGTTCCTGAGCCTGCCCGTCCACTCTCGTCTCGCCAGACCGATCCGGGGAGAAACACGACCCATGCCAGGGCGGAGATACAGGCAAAGAGCCCGAGGCGCATGGTGAGCCCGATCCCCAGATGGAATCCCATGAACAGCAGCACCGCGGCGAGACGGCAGGCGTTGGTCCTCCAGGGTGAGAGCACGAGGAAGGGGCCCAGGAGCTCGAGCGCCAGCGTCGCGACGGTCATCCACCGGGTCGCCTCGGGAAACCCTCCCAGCCAGGCACCCAGCGGCGTGGCCACCATGTCGATGTGGAGGGCGTAGTAGACGGCCGAGCGCTCCGACACCCACGCCGGACCCATCTTCTCCGCTGCCGCGAACCAGTACACGGCTCCGATCTGCAGGATCAGCGGCGACGGTGGCGGGGGAGAGCTGTGTGAGCGGGCGGAACCGGCGGGCTGTCGACTGCCCAGGCGCCGTTCAAGTGGCAGGAACATGCTCCAGAAGAGCAACAATCGAAGCTCGTGGTCTCCCGCATGAGTCGCGAGCGGGATTTCGGGCCAGCATCGACACCCAGAGGAGCCACGACACGACCACGGCGAGCCGTGTCTTGTAGCCGACTGTGAAGGCGATCGCAAAGGCGATCGCGATCAGGAAGATCGCGTACTGGATCTCCACCGCGTCGCTGATGAGATGCAGGCTGAAGATGTTTTCCCGGTCGCGGAGGAGAACGTTCGCAGGAAGGACGCCCATGTCGCTGTAGAACGTCCCCGCCTCCGAAAGGCGCCGGATCAGGCTTCCAAGCAGGCAGAGCCCGATCACGATCCGGAACAGCGCGAGCGAGCGGAGATCCAGCGCGAACCCGCGGAGCCACGGGGGAATCACCAGGACTCGCTCGCCTCTTCGGGCTGCCACCAGGGCGTTCCGCGACGGGGAGGGACCGCCCGGAATTCCAGCTGAGTTTTCGGAACGTGGTAGACGCGGCTGTCGAGCGTGGCGATCCAGACCTTGGCGGTGTCGGGCGCGAACCCGGAAGCCTGGTCATAGTGCCGATACACCTGCGACCAATACTCCGGCAGGTACGGGAATTGGGCCCGCAGCTCGGGCTTCCCTCTCGCCTGCAGCGGCGCTTCGGCACAGGAAAGGATCTCGGACGCGATGAACCCCTGAAAGAGCGGCGTCCGAATCCAGCCCCCGAACGCGGGTCGCACCCCCAGGCCAACACTCCATAGCCGAAAATGACGACCCAGAGGAACAGACCCGCGTAGCCTGGCATGACGAGCCACTTGGCCTGCCGCAGGATCACGGATCTGCGTGGCTCGTCCAATCGCGCTCCACGCCCAGGCACCGAGCAGGGCGCCCATCAGCAGGGCGATCCCGCAAGCCTTGGCCACGACAGCCGAGAACGGTCACTGGAGCATGTCCCGAGTTGACCGGACAGGCGTAGGTCAGGACCTGCTCCGCTCCAGCGGCGTCTGCGGCTGGCCGGGTGGCGGCGTGAACTCCATCATGAACCGGATGTGGAGCGTGTCCAGCCGCTCCATGCCATGGTGTCGGTCGTTCCACTTCCGGCACAGGTAGCGCCCGAAGTACGGTCGATAGCCGCTGAAGATGTCCCGCCGAATGTTCTCCAGGTATTTGAGCCATTGAGCATTCCGGAAATACGCCCCGAAGTCCTCGGGCTTGCCGTAGTCAGGTACTCCACCCTGCCAGACGTCGACTCGCGACCCGCCACGGGTGACGCCCTCCATGACGTACCAGCCGTCGTCACGCCGGGGCGTCGGTGCGAACATCCGCCAGGTCTGAGCCAGTTGGGTGAGCGTGATGAGTCTTCGCCTCCAGCATGGCGAAGCGGGTAAACCCTGGAGTCGGGCGGTTGGCGAGGGCGGCCTCGGTCAGGACGAGGCAGACCAGCACGAGGACGCTCGTTGCCGGGCCGAAGTGCGGCTTCGGAGCTGGAGGCCGGAAGGGCGGTTGAAACAGCGTGTCCGGAAGCCGCCGGAGCGCTGCCAGCCGTGAGCGGATTCCGGTGAGCTTCGCGCCCAGGAAATCCCAGAATTCCGGGGGCAGGAAAACCAGCCAGGCCGCCACGCACAGCCACGGGAACGTGCCGAGTCGCAAGGTGAGTCCGAGCCCGACATGAAAGCCGATGAACAGGCCGACCGCGAGCAGTCGGACCGCGGCCGTACGGAACGGGAGCAGGGCCAGGATGGGCCCGAAGAACTCGAGGATGAGCGTGGCGGTGGTGAGCAAGGGAAGCAGCCAGGGGTATCCCAGCAGGAAATGCCCTAGCGGCTTGGTGAACTGGTCGAGGCTGAGGGTGTAGTAGACGGCCGCCCGTTCGGTCAGCCAGACCGGGTGCATCTTTTCCGCGGCCGTGTACCAGTACATCGCACAGATCTGGAAAATCAGCGCCAGGCTGCCGGGCGACAGGTGGGCCAGCGGGAGCGGCTTGGCGTCAGGGTTGAGCGTGCGATCGAGCGAGGCTCGTCCATTGAGCGGGAAGAACATGCACCAGAAGAGCAGCAGCCGAATCAGATCGTCCCCGCCGTGGAGAACGATCCCGGCCCGCACCTGCATCGAACCGACGAGAAACCACGACACGACGGCGCAGAGCCGCGTGCGATAACCGAGCGTGAAGCCGATCGCGAACAGCAACGCCAGGAGGAAGAGCAGGAGCTCCACCCCCCACAGGCCGCTGATGAAGTGGACGCTGAGGGCCCAGCTCCCCCTCATCGCGCCGACGACGGCCTCGCGCGGGTACGCGCCGCGGTCGTCATAGAACTCGTCGATCTGGGGGATGCGGAGCAGCAGGTCGGCGATCAGGCAGAGTCCCAGCGCGACCCGGAACAGGGCGATCGAGCGCAGGTCCAGGTAGAGCCCGCGAAGCAACCGGCTCGGGGCCGGCTCGGGCTCTGTACTTTCCTCCTCCTCCATCGGTTCGGCCATCTAGCTCGGTACGGTCCGCGACACCGGTTCCGGCTGCGCCGCGGGGACGGCGGCCCTCGCGGGCGGGAACATGTTGAACCGCACGATGTGCCCCAGGGCCGCCACGCCGTCCCGCCAGCCGATCTTCTTCCCTTCCGCATAGGTGCGGCCGGAGTAGGAGATCGCCACCTCCCAGACCCGCGCCCGCGACTGCGCCAGCCGGGCCGTCACCTCGGGCTCGAAGCCGAACCGGTCGCTGGTCAGCACCAGCGACTTGAGCAGGGGGCTGCGGACCATCTTATAGCACGTCTCCATGTCCGTCAGGTTCAGGTTGGTGAACACGTTGGACAGGAGCGTGAGGAGGCTGTTGCCGACCGAGTGCCAGAAGTAGAGGACCCGGTGGTCCCCGCCGAGAAAGCGCGACCCGAACACCGCGTCGGCCTTGCCGGCGAGGATCGGCTGCATCAGGCGAGGCAGCTCGGCGGGGTCGTACTCCAGGTCGGCGTCCTGCACCACGATCAGGTCGCCGGTGGCGGCCGCGATGCCGCTTCGGATCGCGGCGCCCTTGCCCCGGTTGATCGGGATGATGCACGACCACGTCCACCAGGCCGAGGGTCCGCAGCTCATCCAGGATGGCGCCGGAGCGGTCGCTGGAGCAGTCGTTGATCGCCACGATCTCCGAGACCTCCGGCACCTCCCGCACTCGCCGGATCAGCTCCTCGACGGTGTTGGCCTCGTTGTAGACCGGGATGATCACGGTCAGGCTCAGGGTATCGCTCATGTGGCTCGACCCGGGTGATCCGGTTGGACACGGGAAAAGGACGCCCCAAACCGAGCAACTCACGTGCCCGGGTGACTGCGACTATCCGTATCGGATTTATCTAGTTGGCGGCGTCCGTCGGGGGCGGAACCGGCTGGTGGGCCGGCCCCGCAGAATACTCGCCGGATGGCCCGGCCGGCGCCAGCGGGGCCCGCCTGGCCCGCCAGAGGACCAGGGCCAGCGGGGGGATGAGGCTGCCCCAGAGGGTGGCGATCCCCGCCTGCCAGCTCCAGTCGGCATACGGCTCCCGGACCGGATAGCCCGGCGCCACGAACCAAGCGATCTGCGTCAGCAAGGCAACGGCCGCGGCCTCCCTCCGGTTCTGTGCCACCAGGCCGGCCGGGAGGAGGTCGTAGGGGAGGCCGGTGGTCGGCACGACCGCCAGGGCCAGGAGCAGCCGGGCGTCCGGATCCCGCCAGCGCCACAGGGCCAGGAGCATCAGCACGCCGCCGGGGCGCAGGATCAGGGGCCGGAAATGGGTGGACCGGCGGAGCGCCTCGAGCCAGGCGAGGGGCCAGCCGGGATCCACGAGGAGGCTGACGACGAGCACCAGCAGCGATCCGCCCACCAGCAGCATCGCGGCTCGCCGCGAGCGCATGCCGGCGAGCACCGCGAGTCCGAGGTTCGGCTTCGCGATCGCCACGAAGCCGAGCCACGGCAGCAGCAACGCGGCGCTGAGCAGCGCGGACCACTGGCCGCCGGTGGCGAAGAGAATGAAGGGGAGGCCGAGGAACGTGGGCCACAGCCACGGGCGATAGCCGTCCGATGGCGTAGCCGTACAGCCCGCCGCTGAGGGCCACGAACAGCAGCCGCGCCTCGCGGAAGTCGAGCAGTGCCAGCGGCAGCGCCAGCAGCGCACTGGTGAGCGGGTAGTAGAGAGGGAAATAGAAGTTGGGCGGCCGGATGACCTCATAGGGATCGCTCCCCTCGAGGATGCATCGCGCCGCCCACCACACCTGATCGAAGTCCAGTCCGCCGCGTGGAAGGCCCTGGTTGAACGTCACCAGGATGAAGCTGGCGAGACCGGCACCCAGTACCGCGAAAGCGAAGCCACGCCGCCCCTCCGAAGACGAAGGGGCGGACCCGGCGCCAGACGCCATCAACCCATCGGCGTCCGCACGAACGAGGTCGTGAGGAATCCGATCAGCATGAAGAGCACGATGGCGCAGAGGATGACGACGACGGTATAGCTCAGCGCCTTCTCGGCGGGCGCCTTCATCAGCACCGGCAGGCCGAGGTACAGCAGGTAGAGGCTGTACGCGCCGAGGATGCCGAGGATGCTCAGGGCCGGGAGCAGGCCGAAGATGCCGGACAACCAGCTCGCGGTGGAGGCGTAGGCGGCAACCTTGAGCGCCTGGATCATGCCGGGGGTGCCGTTGAAGGTCGGGGCGAGCTTGTCGATGATCATCGCCAGGATGTAGATGCCGATCAGCGTCGCGACGTACTGGACCACGGCCGTGGTGAGCGTGTTGACCATGGGCGGGCGGTAGGTGCCCAGGAACGGCACCCGCAACCCGAACACGGACCAGCCGATCGCCATGCAGATAGGCCCGATCGCAGCCAGCGGGATGATGTAGCCCTTGTACAAGTCCGCTACGGTGGTCGTCTCGGCATCGATGACCTGCCACTCCGTCCTGGGCGTGAGCAGGATGTTCTTGACGCGGTCCACGAGGGCCATGGCGATCTCCTGATGCGATGGAAAGCGAAGGAAGGCGGTCATATAGTGCGCCTCGGAGGGCGGTCCGTAAAGGGGGCCGCCACCGGCGGGGAAACCCCGGCGTTGTAGCCGGCGTAGGTTCGGGCGACTTTCCCGCTTCCTTCCACCAGCCTGGAGCGCTCGTGCCTTCTGTCGTCTTCAGGGCCGGCCCGGCCGCCGTCGCCCTCCTGCTGCCCCTGCTCGGCTGCGGTCCCTTCGCGGGGACCTCCGCGTCACCCGCGCCCTCGGCCGCGAGCACCACGCCGATCACCGCGGCGGACCTGCGGACCCGCCTCTACGCCTACGCCGACGACTCGATGCAGGGACGCCGGTCGGGCACCCCCGGCAACGTCAAAGCGACCGACTACATCGCGGCCGAGGCGAAGCGGATCGGCCTGGAGCCGGCCGGCGAGAACGGCGGGTGGTTCCAGACGGTCCCGATCCTCCAGCGCACGCTCGATCCCGCCACCGGGATCACGGTGGACGGCACGACGTTCAAGGCGTGGGACGACATCATTCCCCGCGACCAGGGCACGGGCGCGCGATCGATCGACGGCGCCCAGGTGATCTACGGCGGCACCTGGGACCGGGACCTGATCTCCCTCGACCAGGCGCGGGGCAAGCTGGTGGTCATCACGCTGCCGCCGGTAAACGGCGTGCCGGGTGGCTCCGCCAACCGAGCCCAGACGACCGAGCGTTTCAACACCGCCGCGGGCATCGTCGTCGCCACGCTCGACGACATCGGCACCTCCGAGCGGCTCGACCTGCAGGACTTCGGCGCGCAGCTCAGCACCGGACACGGACCCGAGACACCCGCCTTCCTCTACGCCAGCTCGCGGCTCGCGGAGGCGCTGCTCGGCGCGCCGCTCTCCACGCTCAAGCCGGGCGCCGAGGGGAGGACCGCCTCCGGCACCGTGGCGTTCGTGGACACGCCGATGCCGAACCCGGCCCGCAACGTGGTCGCGGTGCTGCGCGGCACCGACCCCGCGCTGCGCGGCGAGTACGTGGCGATCGGGGCGCACAACGACCACGACGGCATCAGCCCCGAAACGCTGGACCACGACTCGCTCCGCGCGTTCAACCGGCTGATGCGACCCGAGGGCGCCAACAGCACGCCGGGCCAGCCGACGGTGGAGCAGGCGGCCCAGATCCGCTCGAGCCTCGACAGCCTCCGCAAGGTGCGGAAGCCCCGGCCCGATTCGGTGCTCAACGGCGCGGACGATGACGGCAGCGGAACGGTGGCCGTGCTGGAGATCGCGGAGCAGCTCGCGAAGACGCCGCCGAAGCGCTCGCTGCTGTTCGTCTGGCACGTGGCGGAGGAGATGGGCCTGCTCGGCTCGAACTACTTCACCCGGAACCCCACCGTGCCGCGGGACTCCATCGTGGCGCAGCTCAACATCGACATGGTCGGGCGCGGCCGCGAGGGCGACATCGCGAACGGCGGTCCGGGCTACCTCCAGATCATCGGCTCGCGCCGGCTCTCGAGCGAGCTCGGCGACCTGGTGGACCGGACCAACGCCGGGGGGAAGTACGGCTTCACCTTCGACTACCAGTACGATGCCGACGGACACCCGAGCAACTACTACTGCCGCAGCGACCACTACATGTACGCGCGCTTCGGGATTCCCATCGCGTTCTTCACGACCGGGAGCCACCTCGACTATCACCAGCTGACGGACGAGCCGCAGTACATCGACTACGACAAGATGGCGCGGGTCGCGCGGATGGTGGCGGATGTGGCGATGCGGGTGGCGGACCTGGATCATCGGATCGTGGTGGACAAGCCGAAGCCGGATCCGGAGGGGGTGTGTAAGCAATAGTCATTGTCATCCTGAGCGAAGCGAAGGAGCCGAAACGACGCTACGGCTCCTTCGCTTCGCTCAGGATGACAGGTGTCTCGCTCAGGATGACATTCGTCCGGCCGCGTGACCGACGTCACCAACCCCCAGCGACGCTACCGCCCGCCATCCACGCGCCGACGAAGTAGTTTCTTCCTACCCCACTTCGGAGCGCTCGACCATGTCTCGCCGACCGTTCGTCCTTCCCTCTCCTCGCGATCCTCACCGCCTGCGGCTCGACGTCCGTGCGCCCGGGCGACGACACCGGCGCCATTGCCCCGGCCCCCTCCGCGGCGCCATCACCGCCGGTGGTGGACCCGGATCCCGCGCCGGCTCCGACGCCGACGCCGACGCCTGAGGCACCTCCCGCGGTGGTGGAGGTCGAAGAGACAGACAGCGCGGGAGGGGTCGAGATCCGGCGGATCGGCAGCTGGGTCAGCTCCGGCGTGAAGGGCTCGCGGCGGCTGGTCATCAGGGATCAGAAGACCTGGGCCGCCTTCTGGTCGGAGCTCGGAGCCGGTGTCCGGCCCGAGGTGAACTTCACCCGGGACCTCGTCATCGCCGTGGCTTCCGGGGAGCACTCGAGCGGGGGCCACCAGATCGCGGTTCAGCAGGTGACTCGGGACGGCGGGGAGCTCCGGATCGAGGTCGTGGATACGTCGCCCGGCCCGGACTGCATGACCACCTCGGCGCTCACCCAGCCGGTGGATGTCGTGCTGGTTCCGGCGGACGGGGTGAAGGGCTGGAGCTTCATTGACCGAAAGGCCACCAACGACTGCTGAGCTATCTCCCGTGCCGGGACCGAGATGGGGGCTGTACCCGCCATTGTGGCAGGATCATGCACCCGGAAAACCTGCCTCCGACAGGCCGGGGAGATGCGCGTAAATCGTTAATCTGCAGGTATTTATGGTTCACTTGACTTGCCGATTCGGCCTATGGTAATTCCGCCGGACTGGCCAGTTCCTTGAACCACGCTCTTCCGGATAAGCCGCGATGTCGCCCAATCCCAAGCGTACCCTTCCTTCCCTGTCGGTTCCTGCCGGGGGCACGGAGGCGTATGCCACTCCCGATACGCAGTCCCACGGACGCCGGCACCGAGCCGACGCCACCGCTCGCCCGTTCGGTCCCCCACGTCCACACGATCCACGGCGAGAGCCGGATCGATGAGTACCACTGGCTGAGGAACCGGGACGATCCTCAGGTCCTGGCGTATCTCGAGGCGGAGAACCGGTACACCGAAGCGAACATGCGGCGCACCGAGACGCTTCAGGAGCGGCTCTACCAGGAGCTCCGCGGCCGGATCAAGGAGGAGGATCTTTCGGTTCCGGTGCCGTGGGACGGCTGGCTCTACTACGACCGGACCGAGACCGGCCGGCAGTACCCGATCTTCTGTCGCCGTCTGAAAGCCGAAGGCGCGCCGGAAGAGATCCTGCTGGACCTCAACAAGCTGGCGGCCGGACACGACTATTTCCGGATGGGCGCCTTCGAGATCAGCCCCGACCACCGGCTGCTCGCCTATTCCGTGGACACCAGCGGCGCCGAGGCGTTCACCATCTTCGTGAAGGACCTCGCCACCGGCGAGCTGCTCGCGGAGACCATCGAGCGCACCTCGCCCACCGCGGCCTGGGCCAACGACTCCGAGACGCTGTTCTACATCGTGCTGGACGAGGCGCGCCGGCCGAGCCGGCTCTACCGGCATCGGATCGGCACCAACCCGGTCGAGGATGCGCTGGTCCTCTTCGAGCCCGACGACGCGTTTTTCCTCGACATCCATCGTTCCCGCAGCAACCGTTTCCTCGTGCTCGACCTGGCGAGCCACGCCACCAGCGAGGTGCGGGTCGCCAGTGCGGAGGATCCGGTGTCGTTCGAGGTGGTGGAGCCGCGCCGGCATGGAATCGAATACAGCCTGACCCACCACGGCGACCGCTTCTACATCGTCACCAACGACGGCGCCCCCAACTTCCGTCTCGTGTCGGCGCCGGTGGATCGCCCCGGCCGCGCCCAGTGGACCGAGGTGCTCCCCTACCTCCCCGAGATCAAGCTCGACGCGGCGGAGGCGTTCGCGGGTCATCTGGTGCTGTGGGAGCGGATGGACGGGCTCAGGCGGATCAAGGTGCTCGACCTGAGCACCGGCGAGGAGCACCTGGTTCCCTTCCCCGAGCCGGTCTATACGGTGCGGCCGCAGGAGAACCTGGAGTTCGACTCCTCGGTCTTCCAGTTCAGCTATACCTCGCTCGTCACGCCGGCGTCGGTGGTGGACTATGACCTGCGCGCCCGCACCTGGACGGTGCGCAAGCAGACGGAGGTGGCGGGGTACGATCCGTCCCGGTACCGGAGCGAGCGCTTCTTCGCCACCGCGCCGGACGGCACCCGAGTGCCGGTGTCGGTGGTCTACCGCCTGCCGCTCGAACGAAACGGGAGCAGTCCGCTGCTGCTGCAGGGCTACGGCTCCTACGGCCTCAGCTTCGATCCCGGATTCTCGTCCAACCTCCTGAGCCTGCTCGATCGCGGATACGTCGGAGCCATCGCGCACGTGCGCGGCGGCGAGGAGATGGGGCGGGCGTGGTACGACGGCGGGAAGCTGCTCAACAAGCGGAATACCTTTACCGACTTCATCGCGGCCGCGGAGCACCTGGTGGCGGAGGGCTACACCTCACCCGACCGGCTCGCCATCAACGGCGGCAGCGCCGGCGGACTGCTGATGGGCGCCGCCACCAACTTGCGGCCGGACCTGTTCCGGGCGGTCATCGCCGAAGTGCCGTTCGTGGACGTGGTCAATACCATGCTCGACGCGACGCTGCCGCTCACGGTGATCGAGTACGACGAGTGGGGCAATCCCAACGACCCCACGTACTACGAGTACATCCGCTCGTATTCGCCGTACGACAACATCGCCAGCCGCGACTACCCGCACATGCTGGTGACCGCCGGGCTCAACGATCCGAGAGTGGCGTACTGGGAGCCGGCCAAGTGGACCGCGCGGCTGCGCGCAAGGAAGACGGACCGGAACCGCCTGCTGCTCAAGACCAACATGGGCGCGGGGCATGGGGGGGCGTCGGGTCGCTACGATTACCTTCGCGAGGTCGCGTTCAAGTACGCGTTTCTGCTCGACGTTATCGGCGGAGAACCGTCGCCATCCTGACGCTCGATGGCCGGCGTTAGCCCGGCCGCCACACCTCCAGATCCGCTCCCGGTCCCGGCCGCCGTCGGGCCACCGCCGAGTCGCCATATTTCCCCTATTGCTCGCCGGCGCTCGGAGTCCTGGTTGTCAGCTTCCTCATCGACAGCGATTGGCCATTCCAATGGCGCGAGGCGCTGGCGGGCGCCCCCCACTTCTCGCCGTTGATCATGCGCCCCTTCGGTTTCCTGATGGCGCTCGGGCTCTGGCGGTGGCGCGACCCCGAGGCGCGGATGCTCGTCGCACTCAGCCTCGTGCCCCAGACAGGGCTCCTGTACGAGACGCTGCCGGCTCTCACCGTCGCCCGGTCGGCAAAGGAGTGCGGGGTCCTGGTAGTGATTTCGTGGGTGATCTGGCACTCAGGCAGCCTGTGGCCAGCGGCTTCGAACTTTGCGGAGAATAGCTGGGTGTCCGGCATGCAGTCGCTCTGCCTTCTCGTGCCGGCGCTCACCCTGGTGCTGTGGCGCACCCGGCTCCCCCGTGACCTGCCGCCGGTTGGCGACGCATGAGTTGGGATGCAGCGGGCGAAGCTCATCGGAAGGCGCCGTGGCTCTTGGGCCTGGCCGGGGCGTGTCTAGCACTGCTGGCCATGATCCGGACGGTGCAATCGCCTCCCGGTATGATGGACGTGGATCAATTCTGGCAGGCCGGCAGCGCACTCCGCGCCGGCGATGGACCCCTACGCGGTCATCGGCCCGGACGGACCAGCCCGGTTCCCCTGGCCATTCTACTATCCCTTCCGGCAGCCGTGCTCCTTGCACCACTCGGGCTCCTGCCGCTTCATGTCGCGCGGATCGCGTTCATCGGGATCGTGGCGGCGATCTTCGGCTTCGTGCTCGGCAGAGCTCGATCATGGGCGTGGCCCGCGGTCTTGTCGATCCCGTTCCTGACGTCAGCGGTCACGACGCAGCTCTCACCTCTGCTCGCCGCGGCCATGCTGATCCCGGCACTAGGATGGCTCGTCGCGGATCAAGCCGAACATCTCGGCTTGTGCTGCTCGCGCAGTCGCGCATCGCAGGCGCCAGGTCGCGTTGGCGCTTGCCGGCGGAACGGCGCTGGTGCTCGTGAGTCTCGCATGTCGATCCGACATGGCCGGCCAGAATGGCTGAGGAACGGTATCCGGTGCGGAACATTTCCGGCCGCTGGTCTTCCGCCCGGGCGGCTTTCTAGTGCTGCCTGGCGTTGCTTCGGTGGAGGGACCCGGATGCCGGACTGCTGGCGGCGCTGGCGGTGGTGCCGCAGACGGGAATGTGGTACGAGGCGCTGCCCGTTTTCCTGACGGTGCGTTCCCGCGCTCAAGCGCTCGTGCTCATGCTGACCTCGCACGCCGCGTTGATCTGCAGCGGCCGCTACGCCGAGACGAGAGTTCGCGAGCCAGACTGGCCGGTGGGAACGTTGGTGGTGTGGAGCCTGCTCCTGCCCGCGGTAGCCTTCGTGCTCTTCCGAGCTAAGGAGCGAGTGAAGCTTGGTCTAGCGCTTGTGGAAACCGCCGGCGATGCGCTCGGTGATCACCGCACTGGCGGACGCCATCCCTCGCACCGCTCCCCGCTTCAACGCATCGAGCGCGCCCTGTTCGGGCCTGGCTAGCCGCCACCACCGCCTCGATCACCTCCGCCGTCCGCCGCCCCGTGACCTCCCAGTCGAACTGGGGACCCCGCACCAACCCCTTGGCGATCAGCTCCGCGCGCAGCTTCGGGTCGTCGAGCACCTGGCTCAGGCCGGTGGCGATCGCGCCCGGATCCGCCGGGTCCACCAGGACCGCGGCGCCGCCCGCGACCTCGGGTGCCGCGTGGCGGCCGCTCGAGGTGACGACCGGAGTGCCGCAGCTCATCGCCTCGACGATCGGGATGCCGAACCCCTCGTACCACGACGGCAGCGCCAGGCACTCGGCCGCGGAATAGAGCGCGGCCAGCTCTTCGTCCGGCACGTAGCCGACGTACTTCACCCGGTCCTGTAGGCCCAGCTCCGCGATCGGCGCCAGCTCGCCCTCGAAGCTCCAGCGCTTGAAGCCCGCCAGGACCAGGTCCAGATCGTGACTCGGGGTCAGCCGCCCGAACGCCCGCAGCAGGTTGCCGATGTTCTTGAGCGGCGTGATGCCGCCGAGGAAGAGGATGTAGGGCCGCTCGAGGCCGAGCTTCTTCTTGAGCGCGCGCTTCGCCTCGTCGGATGCCGGCCGCAGGTAGGGGTCCACCCCGTGGGGGATCACGCTGATCACCTCGGGGCGCGCGCCCATCATGATGCAGTCTTCCCGGCCGATCTCGGTATGGGTGATCAGCGCCGTGGCGCTGCGGCAGAACGCCGGCACCAGGAGCTGGTTGTACCACCGGTTGTACCAGGGGAAGACGTGCGCCATGGCCAGCTGCTCGCGGCCCGGGATCACGATCAGCGTGGGGACCTTCGCGGCGAGCGGCACCGAGAACTTGCAGTTGAACAGGAGGGAGAGCCCGTTCTTTCTCGGCGTAGCGCGGCGCGGTGACCTGGTCCCAACGGATACGGGCCGAGTCTTCCAGCACCACCGCCTTGCCGGGGAGGTCCGCGAAGACTTCCTGCTGCGACGGCTCGCTGTACAGCAGGTGATACTCGATGCCGCGCGGGTGGCTCAGCAGCCAGCGCACCACCCGCTTGGTGAAGACGGTAACCCCGCCGGGCGCCGTGACGTGGCGCAGCATGATGCCGACCTTCGGCGCCGACGTCATCAGGCGGGGAACCCGGGAGAGCGCCGAATCCTGGCGATCTGCCCCCGATGATGCCGGATGTGCCGGCCGATGAAGGACAGCGTCTCCGCCGGCGTGAGGAGGCCGATCAGGGGATGCCGCATCAAGGGGCGGGCGTAGTCCTGTCGCTCGAGCGCTTCCACGGTGCGGCGCATCCCGGCCTGTGCGGCCGCCCACCGGCCCTCGAGATCCGCCAGGGTAACTCCACCGACAGGCGCGATCGCCTCGACAGGCATCTTGATCCTCCGACCAGTCCGAAAGGTGAGCCACACGAGCACCAGCGCGAGCCGCGTGCGCACGGTCTCTCCCATCGTCCGCGGCTCCCGCTTCTTCACCCGCGACACGATCCCCTCCTCCACCCGCACCAGGTGCTCCACCACGTCGAGCACCGACCACTCTCCCACGCCTGGCCGCCAGGTGAGCTGTGCGCCCGTGACTTGGCCGGCATCGGCCAGCACTTCATGCCGATGTCGCTCGATGCCGTCCAGGAGTCGTTGGATTCGGGCGGTCATCTCTGTTGGTTGCCGGCATGGTTGGCTTGTGAAAAACAGAGGCACGGAGGCAACGGAGGGCTGCCCGAGCCACCCCACTCCACCCATTTCACCACGAAGGCACGAAGGACACGAAGGGTTCAAGGAACAAAGACTTATACTTCGTGAACACATCGTGTGAATCAGATGAGAAGCGGAATGTCTGTGGGCTCGGCTCGCGCGCGTCCCCTCCGTCACCTCCGTGCCTCCGTTCCCAACCCCGAAAACCCAACCCGACTACGATGCCGGCGACGGCACCCCCTTGAGCGCAATCACCAGTGCCACGAGCACGACGGCCCAGATCGCCGCATAGAGCAAAATGAACGGCTGCCGCTTGCGCAGCATGTCCGGAAAATGCACCGGCATCCCCGCGAACTTGCCTCGCGGCACGCTGGGGAAGAAGAACGTCTTGTACGTCTCGGTCGTCGCCACGCAGTAGCCGATCGCCGCCAGGGTCACCAGGACCAGGTCGTCGCTGAGATAGGAGAGTGCCAGCGCGAACAGCGACGCGATGATCGGGCTGCGGAAGAACTTGAAGATCTGGAATCCCTCCTTCGGCGCGTCCTTCCAGGCGCCGCCGAACGCGCTGATCCATCCGCCCAGTCCGCCGATCGCGACGACCAGCCACACCGGCATCGGATCGGGGATCGAGCGCTCGACCGCGGAGACCAGCACTACCATGCCGAGGAGAACCGCGACGTATCCGGCGCCGGCGAGGAGGCGCGCGCCCCGGCTCCGGACCACCTTGCCGAAGACGGCAAACTGCATCGGGATGAAATACTTCGACTGGTCCTCGTCGCGGAGAAACGTCTTGTAGATCTCCGCCAGCGCCCGCTCGACCGCGTAGGTGGCGCCGAAGAGCACCACCAGGTCGCCCGCCTGACGCGGATCGAGCCGCCACACCGCGGAGACGACCACCGCGATGACCGTCGCCAGCAGGATGCTGCGGGAGTATTTCCAGGTGGAGAAGCCTTCGTGCGGGGCGTCCTTGTACATCCCCCACGTGGCCGTATGGATTCCGGCCAGCAGACCCACGCCGGCGGCGAGCACCTGCGTCATCGCACCCCCTCACGCGATCTCGGCCGCCGTGCGGTAGGCGGTCTCGATCAGCTCGAGGCCGCGCTGAGCCCGCACAGCGGTCATGACCGGCTCCCGGCCGGTGCGGATCACATCCAGGAAATCGGTCCACATCGCCCGGTTGCCGTTGATGTCGCGCAGGCCGGGGAAGATCAGCCGGCGGCGCGTGCCGGCCACCGCCACGAAGATGCCGTTCGACTCGAAGGTGACGGAGCCGCGGGTGCCGAAGATCCGGGAGATGCGGAGTCCGCGCAGCGGCGAGGACACCTCCCAGGAGTGCGCCAGCATGCCGACCCCGCCCTCCTTGTACTGGACCACCACCAGCATGCTCCGTTCGAGCCCGGCCATCGGCCCGGGCCGGAACCCGCGCGCCGACTCGACCTCGAGACCGGCGTTGGCGAGCAGGTCGATCCAGTGCACCCCGCCCTCGAAGAGCGCGCCGCCGCCAACGATCGCGGGATCGTCCCGCCAGCCGGGCCGCCGCTGTCCCTTGAGCGCGATGAGATTGAAATAGCGGATCTCGCCCAACGTCCCCGACTCGACCACCTCACGCAGCACCCGGGCCACCGGCTTGTAGCAGTAGTTCTCGGCCACCATGAGCCGGCGGCCGCTCCGCTGCTCCGCGGCCCGGGCGGCGTCGAAATCCGACGCCTTCAGGAAGGCCGGCTTCTCCAGCACCACATGCTTCCCCGCCTCGAGCGCGGCCAGCGTCAGCTCGAGGTGCGAGTCGGGCGGGGTTGCCACCACGACCGCCTCGATGTTCGGGTCACCGATCGCCGCAGCGTAGGAGCCGAACGCGCCGGCGCCGCCGTACTTCCGGTTGTACTCCTCGGCGTTCGCCAGGTTGCGGCTGGCATACCAGGCGCGCACTTCGCTCCCGAACTTCGCGAGCACGCCGGAGTGCGTCCGGGTGGCCGCGCCGCAGCCCAGATAGACGAGGTTAACCGCGCGCTTCGGCATGAACGGGCGACGAGGCGGTGAGTGGAACGCGCGCGACCAGCCGCTCCGCGGCGCGGAGCGCGATGGCCGAGATGGTGAGACTCGGGTTCACGGCGGCGGACGTCGGCAGGACGCTGGCGTCCACGACGGTGAGATTCTCGAGACCGCGGAACCGGCAGTCGGCGTCGAGCGCGCTGGTGTAGGGGTCCTTCCCCATCCGCACCGTCCCCACGCCGTGGCTGAACGTCGCCACCGCGTGACGGTAGCACGCCAGCGCGCCGGCCTTGCGCAGAATCTTCCTGGCCGCCAGCGCCAGCGCCGTGCCGGCCGCGCGGTCTCGTGAGGTGTGGCGGTGGCTGATGAGCAGGCGGGGCACGCCGTAGCGGTCGGAGGCCGTCTCGTCGAGCAGGACCGCATTCTCGTAGACCGGCTGGTCCTCCGCCATCACCAGCAGCCCGGTGAGATGCTTGATGAACGGTGAGACCATCGCGCCCACGATGCGCGGCAGCTCCGCGCGCACCAGCCCGGTCGGCGGCGTGGGAAGCTGCTGCATCCCACCCAGCTTGCCCGACGGCGCCGTCACCGACGCGTGGCCGAAGTAGAGATCGTGAATCCCGATCTGCTTGTGGAACCCGCCGCCGGGATTGGGCGGCGTGGGGAAGATCCCGAAGAGGATCTCGTTGTAGTGCCGCTGGAGATACCGTCCGATGACCCGCCCGCCGGGGTTGAGCGGTGCCAGCTCGGACGCCAGCAGCAGCTGCGGCGTCGCGAGGGCGCCCGCCGCGAGGATGACCTGCGGGGCGTGATGGACTCGGCGCTCGCCGCTGGTCCGGTCGGCAACCTCGACGCCCGTGATGCGCCGGCCGTCGGTCAGCAGGCGGGTGACGACCGAGTCCGTCTCCAGGCGCAGCCCTTGTCGCAGGAGCGGACCGATGACCGTCGTGGCGAGATCGTTCTTCGCGCCGACGGCGCAGGCGAAGCCGTCACAGGTGCCGCACATCTCGCAGGCGCCGCGGCCGTCGCCCGCCGTGCGGTTGATCGCGAGCGGGAGCCGGAATGGGGTATAGCCGAGCGCCCGGGCCGCTTCCGCGATCCGCTCGGTGACCGGGGCCAGGTCGGCGGACGGGAACGGATACGGCGCGTCGCGCTGGGGCTCCGTGGGATCCTCGCCGGCAGCGCCGGACACGCCGAGGATCCGCTCTGCCGAGGCATACCACGGCTCCAGGTCGGCGTAGGTGAGCGGCCAGCGCGCACCGGAGTCGCCTACGATGTCCCGGTCCACCTCGAAGTCGCGCTCCCGGAACCGAAGCGACACACCACCGTAGAACACCGACGGCCCGCCCACACAGAAATAGGCGCCGAGATCGCGCCCCCCTCGGAGCTGGCGATACGGCGCTTCACGCGAGTAGTGCGGGGTCAGCTCGCCGACGTTCTCCTGGGCCCAGTTCTCCGGGCCGCGGGCGACCCATCCGCCGCGCTCGAGCAGGAGCACGCGCCACCCGGCGTGCACCAGCGCCCGGGCGGCCATGGCTCCCCCGAAGCCGCTCCCGACGACGATCGCGTCGAGGCTCAAGACCCTGCCCTGTATGCCGTTTCCACGGGCCCGAAGTTAGTCGGGCCGGGCCTCCCTCGAAACCACGAAGCCCACTCCGACGCTCCAGAATCGAACCGAGCGTCCCTCCGACCGGAACAAGTGCTGGGTGAGATCCGCCCGGATCCGTGCCCTGGCCTCGAGCGGCAGGAGCAAGCCGACGCCATAGTGGACGCCGGGAATGACGTGGAGCAGGCGATCATTTCCCAGACCGGCCGAGACGATGGCGGCGGCCCCACCCTCCAGCAACACGGACACCGGGCCGAGCCGGACCCGGTTTACCAGCCCGGCCGCCAACTCGGTGGTGACCAACGGAGGGCGTAGCGAAAACCCGTCCGGAAAGAAGGTGACCGAGAAGTCGGCTCCAATGGGGCCCCGGAAGTTGGTGAAGCGCAGCGTGGGCCGAAGGACCGCCGCCCCCACGGCACCGCGGTAATGATCGAAGGTCATGCCGAACAGCTTCGAGTCAGGAAATCGCGACTGCGCCCGGAGAGAGGGGGCGAGGAAAAGGAAGGCTGGCAGCCATCGGAGCATTCGCATGGGAGTCTCGTCCACGGGTGACCCCAGCTTCGGTTGGAGGCGTCCCCTGGGCGTTACCTTTCCCGCCGCCATGATCGAGCTCCATACTCTCGGCGCGCTGGACCTCCGGGCCATGGACGGCCAGGAGGTGCGCGCCGTGCTCCAGCAGCCCAAACGGCTCGCCCTCCTCGCGTATCTCGCCGCCGACGCTCCCCGCCGCTTTCACCGGCGCGACTCCCTGCTCGCCCTCTTCTGGCCCGACCTCGATCAGGGCCACGCCCGCGCCGCGCTGCGCCGGGCCCTGCATTTCCTCCGGAACGCACTCGGCGCGGATGTGCTCGCCGGCCGCGGCGACGAGGAGATCGCGGTGCCGGACGCGGCGCTCTGGTGCGACAGTACCGAGCTGGAGCGGGCGCTCCAGGCCGGCGAAGCGGAGCGCGCGACGCTGCTCTACCGCGGGCCGTTCCTGGAAGGACTCCACGTCGAAGGCGCGTCGGGCGAGTTCCAGGACTGGCTCGACCGGCAGCGGGACCGGCTGCGGCGCCGGGCGGCGGAGGCCGCCACGCTGCTGATGGAACGAGCGGAGCGCGAGGGACGGGTGGCCGAGGCGGCGCGATGGGCGCGGCGTGCGCTCGAGCTGTCCCCCGACGACGAAGCAGCGTTGCGGCGCCTGCTCGGCCTGCTGGACCGCGCGGGCGACCGTCCCGCCGCGGTGCAGGCGTACGAGGATTTCGCCCGGCGACTGACGCTGGACCTCGAGCTCGAGCCGGACCCGGAGACGCGGGCGCTCGCAGAGACGATCCGGACTCGCGCCGGCGGCACGGAGACCGGATCGGCGGGCACCATCGCGGTGCTGCCCTTCGCGGTGCTGAGGCGACCAGCGATTCGCCTATCTGGGCGAAGGCCTGGTGGATCTACTGGCGACCAAGCTCGACGGCGCCGGCGCCATCCGGGCCGTGGACCCGCGCGCGCTGCTTCACTTTCTCGCCCGCGGCGGGCTGAGCGCGGCGGACGCCGCGGGCCCGGCGGGAGGCAAGTCCGCGGCCGAGCACTTCGGCGCCGGGTCACTATCTGCTCGGAACGGTCGTCGAGGCGGGAGGGAAGCTGCAGGCCACGGCATCGCTGTACCGCCGCGACGGTGTGGCACTCGCCTCCGCACGCGCCTCGGCCCATAGCGAGGCCGACCTCTTCGAGCTGGTGGACGAGCTGGTCCGACAGCTGCTCGCCTCTCAGAAGATCGCGCCGGGCACCCGCCTCGGCCGGATCGCCGCGCTCACCACCGAGTCGCTCGACGCGCTCCGGGCGTATCTCCAGGGCGAGCGCGACCTCCGAGCCGGCCGGTACTTCGACGCGATGGAAGGCTTCCAGCGCGCGGTGGATGCGGATCCCTCCTTCTCGCTGGCGTACTACCGGTTGGCGGCGGCGGCGGCCGGCTGTGCCCTTCCCGACGCCGCGCGCGACTTCGCGGCGCGCAGTCACGAGCTGCGCGAGCGCCTCTCGCCGCACGATCACCTGGTGCTGAGCGCGCAGCGCGCCTGGCTGGAGGGTGCGGTGGGCGAGGCGGAGTCGCTCTACAACACCATCACCGGCACCTGGCCCGACGACGTCGAGACCTGGTTCCACATGGGCGACCTGCTGTTCCACTCCAATCCGTTGCGAGGACGCTCCGCGGCGGAGGCGCGGCAGCCATTCGAGCGGGTGGTGGCGCTGGAGCCGGATCACGTGGGCGCGATGGTCCACCTGGTGCGGATCGCGGCGATCGAAGCGCGCGGCGGAGACGTGCTCGATCTCATCGGGCGCATCCTGCGGGTCAGCCCGGACGGCGACCAGGCGCTCGCCATGCGGGCGCTTCGCGCCTACGCGGCCCGCGACGAGGCCGGCATCGCCGCGGTCGCGCACGAGCTCAGGTCCGCGCGTGCGATCACCGTCGCGATCGCCTTCGCCGACGTAGCGCTGTACTCGGGCAATCTCGACGGGGCGGAGGCGCTGGCCCGGCAGTTCATCGAGGTGGCGCGTTCAGCGGAGCTGCGCGCGCTCTGCCACCTTCTGCTGGCTCACCTGGCGCTCGCACGCGGGCGTGCGGCGGCGGCGCGGAGCGAGCTGGCGGAAGCCGAGCGGCTCGACCCCGCCTGGGGGCTGGAGGTTCGGGGATTGCTGGCCAGCCTTCCGTTCGTCGCGCCGGACACGGCGGAGATCGAGGCGGTGCGAGCGCGACTCATCGCCTGGGATGCGGCCAACGTCCCGCCGAGCAGCTTCCCGATCTTCGCGATGCACAACGATCTGCATCCGGCGATCAGGATCTACCTGATCGGGATGCTCTCGCTGCGGCTGGACGATCTCGACGCTGCACGCTCGGCGGCCGAGGAGCTACGCACCACGGTGAAGGACGACGGCGGTCCGACGGATTGTCTGGCCGCGGAGCTGGACGCCGCGGTCGCGCGGGCGGAGGGACGCACGGGCGAGGCGCTGGCGATGCTGGAGCGGTCGCGCCCGCGGCTGTGGTTCCAGCTCACGGTGGCGTCGCCCTTCTTCTCGCTCGCGTCGCGGCGGTTTCTCCAGGCGGAGCTGCTGCGGGAGATGGGGCGGGCGGCGGAGGCGGAGGGGTGGTATCGGTCGATCGCGGAGAGGTCGCCGTACGAAATGATCTATGCGACAGCGGCGAAGCAGATATGTCACCCTGAGCGGTGAGGTCAGAGGTGCTCGACCAGACGACCTCTACTCATCCGTTAATCGTCTTCATCCCCGCCGCATTGTACCGCTCCCCCGCCGCCACCCCCTTGGGCGCGATCTCGTCGAGCTCCTCCAGATCGGCCGGCGTCAGCTCGACCTCCAGCGCGCCGATGTTCTCCTCGAGGTACTGCCGGCGCTTGGTGCCGAACAGCGGCACGATGTCGTCGCCCTGGAGCCAGCACCCACGCGAGCGCGAGCTGCGACGGCGTGCACTCCTTGCGCGCGGCGATGGCTTTGACCTTCTCGACCAGGTCCAGGTTGCGGGTGAAGTTCTCGCCCTGGAAGCGCGGCGTGTTGGCGCGGTAGTCGTCCGCGGGAATGTCGGCCGGGGTGCGGAAGCGGCCGGTGAGGAAGCCGCGGCCCAGCGGCGCGTAGGCCACGAAGCCGATGTCCAGCTCGCGGCAGAGCGGGAGAATCTCGTCCTCGGGATCCCGGCTCCAGAGCGAGTACTCCGTCTGCAGCGCGGTGATCGCGTGCTCGCGCTGCGCGCGGCGAATGGTGTCGGGCGCGGCCTCGGACAGCCCCAGGTGCAGGACCTTGCCCTGCGCCTTGAGCTGCGCCATGGCGCCGACGGTCTCCTCGATCGGGACCGTGCGATCCACCCGGTGCTGGTAGTAGAGGTCGATGTGGCTCACGCCCAGCCGGCGCAGGGAATCGTTGCAGCACTTGTGGACGTAGTCGGGCCGGCCGTTCACGCCGAGGTAGCTGCCGTCCTCCGCCCGCTCGTTGCCGAACTTGGTGGCCAGCACGACGCCGTTCCGGCGGCCGCGGATCGCCCGGCCCACCAGGCGCTCGTTGGTGAACGGGCCGTACATGTCGGCCGTGTCGAGGAAGTGGATGCCGAGGTCGAGGGCCCGGTGGATGGTCGCGACCGACTCGTCGTCGTCACGGCCGCTATAGAAGTCGGACATCCCCATGCAGCCGAGGGCGACCGCGGAAACGGTCAGCTTCGGGGCGCCGAGGGTGCGTTCGGGTATCTGGGTCATGGTGGGTCACGGGCTTGGGTCGAAGGTCGAGAACGATTAGTCTATCCACATGGCTAAGGATAAGGCATCTCCGAGCTTCACCCGCCTCTGCGTCTTCTGCGGCACCAACGCCGGCGCCCGTCCCGAGTACGGCGCCGCCGCCCGCGAGCTGGGCCAGCTCCTCGCCGACATGGGAATCGAGCTGGTCTACGGCGGCGCCAGCGTCGGGATCATGGGCGAGCTGGCCGACGCGGTGCACGAGCACGGCGGCCACGTCACCGGGATCATCCCGCAGCAGCTGATGAAGAAGGAAGCCGCGCACACCGGCATTCCCGATCTCATCGTCGTCGCCTCGATGCACCAGCGGAAATCGCAGATGGCCGACCTGTCGGACGGCTTCATCGTCCTTCCCGGCGGCATCGGCACGATGGAGGGCTACTTCGAGATCCTCACCTGGGGCCAGCTCGGCATCCACTCCAAGCCGTCAGGGATCCTCAACGTGGCGGGCTACTTCGACCATCTGATCGAGTTCCTGGACCACGCGGTGAAGGAAGGATTTCTGACCGAGGAGCATCGCGAGATGATCGTGGTGGACTCGAGCCCGAAGAAGCTGATCGAGCGGATGCGGAAGTACGCGCCGGCGGAGGGGGAGAGGCTGATGGGGAGGACGCATCGGTAGGGGGCGGGAAGGCGGTCAGGGCGGTCGATAGATTGTCATCCCGAGCGAAGCGAGGGATCTTGTCCGCCGGCGAACGATGCTGGCCGGCAAGATCCCTCGCTTCGCTCGGGATGACATCGCTTTCCAACACCAGAACATCTACCGCCCTACCGCCTTCCCGCCCTACCGCCTTCACTTCTTCCCATTCACCGTCTTCCCTCCCACCGCATCCGGCTTCGGATCCCTCGTCGCGAGCTCCGACGGCGGCGGCCGCCCCCCGAACCGCTCCACGTACGCCCGGGTGAACTCGGCCCCCAGCAGCACGACCTGGGAGGAGTAGTAGACCCAGATCAGCAGCACCACCACGGAGCCAGCCGCGCCGTACGACGACGCGACGCCGCTGGTGCCCAGATACAGGCCGATGACGAACTTCCCGATCGTGAACAATCCCGCCGTCACCAGCGCGCCGACCCACACGTCCCGAAGCCGCAGGTCCACGTCCGGCAGGAACTGATAGATCATCGCGAAGAGCAACGTGATCACGCCGAGGGAGACGAGCGTGTTGACGCCCTGCCAGAGCACGGCGATGTCGGGGAGGAAGGTGCCGACGTACCGGGTGAGGGCGGACAGCCCTGCGCTGACCAGCAGCGAAACCAGGAGCACGAATCCGACGCCGACCACCAGGCCGAACGAGAGCAGCCGTTGGAGCAGCATCTCCTTGAGGCCGGCGTTGGCCTTGGGCTTCACCCGCCAGATGCCGTTGAGCGCGGTCTGCAGCTCCAGGAACGCGCCGGTCGCGCCGAGGAAGAAGGTGATCAGCCCGACCGCGGTGGCCACCCCGTCAGTGCCGCGCTGCGACGCACCTTCGAGCATCCCCTGCACCGCCCCGGCGCCCTGATCGCCCACCAGCCCCCTGATCTGGCCGGTGACCTCCTGCTGCACCGCGTCCGCCCCGAAGAAGAAGCCCGCGACCGTGATCGCGACGATCAGGATCGGCGCCAGCGCGAAGAGGGTGTAGTACGCCAGCGACGCACCGAGCCGCGGCACGTTGTCGTTCCACCAGCCCGAGAGCGTGCGCCGGACGATCCAGCCGAGGTCGCGGGCTTTCATCGATCAGGGCAACGCGGGGCCTGGCTTGCCGCCGGGAACCCACGACGGCGGCGCGCTGTCGGCCAGGATGCGGGTCGCGCGGATCACCGCGTCGGCCGCCTGCTGCAGGTGATGGAAGTCGATCCGATCCACTTCGTCCGAGGGCTGGTGGTAATCGGGGTGAAGACTGAAGGAGGAGAGCGTGTGGGCCGGGATCCCCTCCAGCGCGAACACGATGTTGTCGCTCCGCTCGAAGAACCGGAAGTCGGGCCGGGGATCGGCCACGACCGGGATGCCCGCCTTGGCGAAGCTCTCGCCCATGGTGGACCGCTCGTAGCCGGTGAGCCAGAGCTTGCCCGACCCACCCGCCAACGAGTCGGGGCGGCCGACCATCTCCACCTGCAGATCCGCCACGGTGCGGCTGAGCGCGAAGGTGGGTCGCTCGAGGTAGTGCTGGGTGCCGAGGACGCCGAACTCCTCGCCGCTGGTGAGGAGGAAGATGACGCTCCGACGGGCCGGCTGCTTCGCGAGCGCGCGAGCCGCCGCCATCACGACCGCAACGCCCGAGGCGTCGTCGTCGGCGCCGTTGTAGATCGAATCGCCCGCGACCGGCTTGCCGATGCCTACGTGATCGAAGTGCGCCCCGAGGACGACCGCCTGGTCGCGGACCGCGGGGTCCGCGCCTCGCACCAGCCCGATCACGTTGTAATCGGTGACCAGCTCACCGCCCGCGGTATCCTTCGCGCCCGCCGCCAGCTTGAGCCCTGGAGCATCGGGCCCTTCCGGACCTCCCGTGGTGCGCTGGTACCGCACCGGCTGGAAGTAACCGCTGTCGCCCCCCGCCTCGAGACCGTAGCGGCGCATGCGCTCGGCGAGGAAGCGCGATGCCCGCGCCGATCCCGGTGTACCGGTGCGCCGGCCCTCCAGCGAATCGGCGGCGAGCACGGAGACGATCTCGCGGAGCTCGTCGCCGGAGGCCAGAGGCGCCGGCGGTGCGGGAGGGGCGGAGCAGGCGGCCAGCCACACCACGGCGGCCGCGAGACGAGGCGCGTGCGACGGGGACATCCGTTCTCCTGGAAGGAAAGTGGGCGTCAGCGACCGGCCCGAAGGGCCGTACCGGCGGAATCATCGCCGGCCAACCAGCGCGCGTCCACCCTACGGAAATCATAGGGCGAACTTCGCCGGTGAGATATACTGCTCGTCGCCCGCCCTGGGCAGGTCCGCCTTGAAGTAGTGGCGCAGCACGTTCCCCAGCACGTTCACCACCGTAACGGTATCCCCGAACGCCTTGGCCCCGCTGTCCGGCAGATAGTACGCCCCGAACGCGCCCACCCGCTCCCGCGCCGCGGCGGGCGGACACGTGTACACATCGTCGTAGCCCGTCGCATTGAGGAGCTTGGTGCCGTGGTCGCCCTGGAGGAGGATGATCGGGTCGACCCGGGACTCCTGGAGGATCTTGCGTACCGTGGCCAGGACCATGCGGTTGACGCATTTCACCTGGTCGATGTAGGGCCCCACGTCGTCGTTCTCGGGTCCGCGCTCGAGGGTCTCACACTCGGAGTCGAAGACATAGGGAGTCGTGCGGCTTCACGACGTGCGCGAAGGCGAAGACCGGCTCGGTATCCGATCGCGGCAGCGTAGCGACCCCGCGGAGCGTCCGGCGCACATGGGCGGCCTCCCACCCGTGGTCCCGATCGAGATACCGCAGAATGCTGGCGCCGCGCACCGTCCGCTGCAGCTCCCCGCCCGTGAGCGAGCGGGTGAGATCGAACCCCCTCCAGGCGCTGAACTGACTGTCCGCGAGCACGCTGCCGCTGGTCGAGTGCCACCACTGCGAAGGGAAGAAGACGTAGCGGTAGCCGCGCCGCTCGAGGAACGCGGCCACGCGGCTGTGCTCCAGGATGTAATTCGGAAGCGCCGGGTGCTTGGTCTCGGGGCCCAACTCCTTCTCAAGCTCCACCAGGTGCGCGGTGTTGAGCATGGACGGCAGCGAGAGCAGCGTGTGCACGTAGTTACTACGCACGACGGGCGGGATGTAGAACCCGAGCGCCCGCAGGCTGTCCTCGAACGGCCGATTGTCGTAGCCGAATTGCTCCCGGAGCACGCTGGAGTTCGCGTACTCGTCGAGCACGATCAGGTAGATGTCGCGCTTCGGGGCGGGCACCGTCGCCGGGCCGGGAATCGGCTGAGCCAGCCGGGCGGCCAGCGCGCTCTGCTCGATGGCCTGGCGGCCGCGAAGCCAGCCGGTCGTAATCTGGATGCCTGCGTAGATCACCAGCAGAGCGCTCATCAGGGTCAGGAACCGCCCCATCCCGTCGAGCAGCCGCTCCCGCCGGCGGATCCACGACACCAGCGCGACCGACACGGCCACCACCGCGACGATCATGAGCGCGTGAAGCGGTCGAGCCCGGCCCGAGAGCTTCACCACCGCCTGGTTGTAGCCGTAGGCCCACCCCACCGCGAGCAGCACGATGAACGGCGCGAGCGACGCCGGGCCGCGATGCCGCAGCGCCAGCGCGGCGAGGGCGTAGACCGCGGCGCATCCGACCAGGGCGAGCGCCACCATGAGCGCGAGGTCGCCCGAGCCGTATTGGCCCGGGTTCCGCGCCGCGTAATTGAGGATGGGGACGAGCGCGATGAAGAACGGGTAGAGCCGGCCCGCCGAGGCCTTCATGCCGCCGCCGCCCAGGGCAAGGAGGTCATGAGGTAGAGCGTTCGCTCCGAGTCGGCCACGGGCACCGCGCGCTCGATCCGGAACCAGCCCCGGAAGGCGGCCTCGAAGCCCTCCCGCGTGTAGTCGGGGAAGATGTCGGGCCGGTCGCGGAGCAGCCGCTGCACCTGCGAGTCGGACTTGGGCACGAACTCCACGATCAGGTGCCGGCCCAGCCGGGCGAGGTAGCTCGCCACCCGATCGAGCGGGAGGTTGTGCCCGATCGCGAGGTGATGCACCACCGCGAGCGCGAGCAGCGCGTCGGCCGGCCCCCGTTCCTCCAGGGACATCCGCTCGTGATGGGCCCAGCCCAGCGCGGGAGACGGGTTGGTGAGATCAAGCAGCAGCGGGAGGATGCCGGTTTCGCCCTCCGCCTTGATCCGGCGGTAATTGCGCTCGACCGCCGCGGGATCGATGTCGAACGAGACCACGCGTTCCACCACCTCGCGTGCCGCACGGCTGTACTCGCCCGTGTTGGCGCCGAGATCCCACACCGTGCGCGCATCGAGACCGCGAAGGAAGTCCACCACGGCGTCCCGCTTCGAGCGCGAAGCCTGGTCGGAGTAGTTGTTGTCCTGGGTGTAATCGGCCCACTCGGTGCCCGCCGGCTCCCAGTCGAGCGACTCGACCGCGGCGCGGAGGCTGCGCACCAGGCCCGTAGCGGCGCTCTCGGTCACGCCACGCTTTGCCCCGGTGGTGTTGCTCGTGGGGCGCCGAGGCCGCGGTCGGCGTACCGCCGCTGCGCCATCGCATGGAGATGGACGTGGAAGAGCAATCCGGGCTTGAGCCAGGTCCGCCCGGGCAGCATCCGGCTACCCAGGTCGAGAGGAATGCCCTCGAGGTGCGCGCGGAGCAGCGAGCCGGCCCGGATGTCCACCCGGCTCATGAGCGCCAGCGGAACGAGGAAATGCTCGCAGAACTGACGGTAGCCCGCCCAGGGCGCCCCTTCCTCTCGCGGCTCGAATGAGAGCGTGTCGATGAAGAGGGGGCGGCCCCGGACGAACTGGACGTTGTAGGCGCTGGCGTCTCGCAGCGTGAAGCCGCGAGCGAGCGCCCGCTCCTGAAGATCCAACGTCAGGAGCGCTGCATCGCGGAGCTGGCCGAAGGACCACTCGTAAGGGTACGAGATGAACTCGACCTGCTCCGGTTCCAGTACCGCGACCGCCTCGGGCGATGCCGCCAGCGCGATCGACGCCTCCCGATGGGGCACCAGCAAACGGCGCTCCTCGAGGTCGGAATACAGGCCGGAGTCGAGGAACGCCTGAAAGCTTGCCTGGAAGACGCGATTGACCTGGCGGTAAAGCGTTCCGTCTCTAGTGTAGACGAACCCGCTCGGGTCGCGGTACGAGGCCCCTAGCGCTTCGGCGCCCATCGGCGCGGTGCCAACGAGCGAAAGAAGGCCTTCAGGACTTCACGCAGCCGGCCGAACAGGGCAACGGCCGACAGGGCGCCCGCAGCCAGTATCTGGAGCGCGAGACTTCCAGCGGAAGGATCTATGTACATGCGACCTCGGCATTTCTGAAGTTCGAGCCAGCCACGCGAAAATCACGCAACCGTGACGAATGACTATAAGTCCTGCCGAGGCAAAGCAATGTGCGCCAGGTCACGCCTGCCATATTGTCTTGATATTGACGAATTCCCGGATCCCGTGGTGACTCAATTCGCGGCCATACCCGGATTCCTTGACGCCTCCAAACGGCACCCGCGGATCGGAGGCCACCATGGCGTTGATGAAGACCATGCCGGCCTCCAGCTCACGCTCGAACCGGGTGCGCTCGGCATCGGTCCCGGGCCAGGCGCTCGCGCCGAGCCCGAAGGGGTTGTCGTTGGCCACCCTGATCGCCTCGTCGATGTCCTTGACCCGGAACAGCAGTGCAACGGGGCCGAAGATCTCCTCATAGTAGGCCGGTGACTTGCTGGTTACGCCTGTGAGCACCGTCGGCGCGTAGTACCAGCCATTGCCGTCGAGCCGCCGGCCACCGGTGAGGATGCGGGCGCCCGCCTGCACGCTCCGCTCCACCTGACCCGCAATGGTCTCGAGCTGCGACTTCGTCGCCAGCGGGCCGACTTCGGTCTTCGGCATCCATCGGATCCCCGACTACCAGCGCCTCCATCCCGGCGACGAAGCGACGCTCGAACTCGTCGGCGACCGCGTCCGCCACGATGAACCGCTTCGCCGCGATGCAGGACTGGCCGTTGTTGACCACCCGCGCCTTCACCGCGGTGCGGGCCGCGACCTCGATGTCGGCGCCCGGCATCACGATGAAGGGATCGCTGCCGCCCAGCTCGAGCACCGTCTTCTTGATCGCCCGGCCGGCCGTGGCGGCAACCGCGCTGCCGGCCGTATTGCTGCCCGTCAGCGTGACCGCGGCGACGCGGCGATCTTCGATCACCGTCTTCACCTGGTCGGTCTCGATCAGCAGCGTCTGGAAGACGCCCTCGGCGAATCCGGCGCGGCGGAAGATCTCTTCGATCGCGAGCGCGCACTGGGGCACGTTCGACGCGTGCTTCAGCAGCCCCACGTTCCCCGCCATCAGCGCCGGCGCGGCGAAGCGGAATACCTGCCAGAAGGGGAAGTTCCACGGCATGACGGCGAGGACCGGACCGATCGGCTGGTAGCTTACCAGGCTGCGCGACGCGGTGGTCGCGATCTTCTCGTCGGCGAGGAAGGCTTCGGCGTTCTCCGCGTAGTAGCGGCAGCCCCAGGCGCTCTTCGCCGCCTCCTCCACCGCCGCTTTCAGCGTCTTGCCCATCTCCATCACCATGATTCTGCCGAAGGCTTCCTTCTCCGATTCGATGATCTCGGCGGCCCTGAGCATCAGCTTCGCCCGGTCGGCGAAGGAGGTGCGGCGATGGCGCTGATAGGCGTCGGCCGCGCACTGGAGACGGGCCTCGAGCTGCGCCGGGGTGAGCGGATCGAAGGTGCGGATGGTCTGCCCCGTAGCGGGGTTGATGGTCGCGATGGGCATGAGGGAAGTGTGGGTGGGAAGGCGGGAAGGCGGTAGGGCGGTCCGGCGGTCAGGCGGTCAGGCGGTCAGGCGGTCAGGCGGTCACGAAAGACGCATGTCATCCCGAGCGGAGCGAGGGATCTTGCTCGGCCAGGTATCGAGTCAGGCCGGACAAGATCCCTCGCTTCGCTCGGGATGACACGTCCACTCAGAATGCGGAACCCTACCGCCTTACCGCCCTACCGCCCTACCGCCTGCCCGCCCTCCCACCCTTCCCCCTCACCCCCTTCCCACCCACAATTCCCCCATGTCCGCCCTCGACTCCCTCCTCCGCGGCGCCATCGACTATGCCGGGCTCTTCCCGCCGGCCGGTCTCGGCATGGCGGAGGCGGTCTCTAACTACGCGAGCTATCGCGCCGGCGAGCACGCCTGGGCCCTGGGCCGCTTCGTGCTTCCCGTGAGCCGGCTCGCCGAGTTCGAATCGGCCGCCGAGTCGCTGCTCCCGCGCGGTCCTGGCTCGACCGCCTGGCGCGTCGCCGCGCTGATCGGCAAAGACGCCGGGGCTGACCTCCACGCGCTCGGCGAGTTCAACTGCAGCCATGCCGCCGACGGTGCCGGGTCGGTCGCGGCCGACGTCGTCGAGGGCAAGGCCGACTCGGCAGACGCGATCGCCGGATTGCTGGGGAAGGTTCCGCGCTACATGCAGGCATACGTCGAGGTGCCGATCGGTCGAGATCCTGCCCCGCTGATCGAGGCCATCGGCCGCGCCGGAGGCAGAGCCAAGGTGCGCACCGGCGGGATCACGGCCGACGCGTTCCCGCCGGCGGCCGACCTGGTGCGATTCATTCGAGCCTGCCTCGCCGCCGGCGTTCCCTTCAAGGCGACCGCCGGACTGCACCACCCGCTGCGGGCCGACTACCGGCTCACCTACGAGCCCGGGAGCGCCTGCGGCACCATGTTCGGCTTCCTGAATCTCTTCCTGGCCGCCGCCTTCATGGCGGAGGGGATGTCGGACCGGGACGCCGAGCTTCTGCTCGAGGAGCGCGACCGGTCGACCCTGCGATTCGAGGCGGACGGGGTCGAATGGCGCGGGCAGCGGGTGGAAGCGGACGCCATCCGGCGTTCACGAGAGGCCGGCATCGTCTCCTTCGGATCCTGTTCCTTCACCGAGCCGATCGGCGACCTCGCGTCGCTCGGGCTGCTCTAGTGCCGGCGGACGCCACCCACGATCCGGCGCGCCGCTCCTGGGTCGAGTCGGCCAACGCGGCCGGCGACTTTCCCATTCAGAACCTTCCCTTCGGCGTGTTCCGGAGCCGAGGGGAGAGCGGGCCCGGCCGCGTCGGCATCGCCATCGGCGACCAGGATCCTCGACGTGGCGGCGGCTCAGCGCGAGGCGCGCTTCACCGGTCTCGCCGCGCAGGCCGTGGAGGCGTGCGCGGCGCCCGTGCTCAACGATCTGATGCGGCTCGGCGCCGCGCCGCGCTCGGAGCTCCGCCGGCAGGTGAGCGAGCTGCTGAGCGCCGACTCGCCCGAATACCGCGCGAACCGCCGGATCGGCGAGCGCATCCTCCTCGCCCAGGCCGACGCGGAGCTCCTGCTTCCCGTGACGATCGGCGATTACACCGACTTCTACGCCTCGGTCTACCACGCGACCAACGTCGGCAGCATGTTCCGGCCCGACAA
Source organism: uncultured Gemmatimonadales bacterium (assembly GCA_963720365.1). Lineage (GTDB taxonomy): Bacteria > Gemmatimonadota > Gemmatimonadetes > Gemmatimonadales > GWC2-71-9 > CAVVWJ01. The sequence continues at coordinate 542,111 of CAVRFK010000010.1, forward strand.
TCCGCTGCTGCCGAACTACAAGTACGTGCCGATCGGCTATCACGGCCGGGCGTCGTCTATCGTGATCAGCGGGACCCAGGTGACGCGGCCGCGCGGCCAGAGCAAGGGACCGGACGCCCCGGCACCGGAGTTCGGACCCAGCCGCTCGCTCGATTACGAAATGGAGCTCGGCCTCTTCGTCGGACCGGGCAATCGGCTCGGCGAGGCGGTGACGATCGAGCGGGCCGAGGAGCAGATCTTCGGATACTGCCTCGTCAACGACTGGTCGGCGCGCGATATCCAGGCGTGGGAGTACCAGCCGCTCGGCCCTTTCCTGGCGAAGAACTTCGCGACGACCGTCTCGCCGTGGGTGGTGACCGCGGAGGCGCTGGAGCCGTTCCGGGTCCCCGCCTTCTCCCGGCCGGAGGGCGATCCCGCGCCACTCCCCTACCTCTCTTCGACCCGCAACGCCGAGCGCGGGGGACTGGGTGTGACGGTCGAGGTGTACCTCTCGACCGAGCGCATGCGGCGCGAGGGCCTCGATCCGTTTCGCTTGAGCCGCGGCAACGCGGCCGATCTCTACTGGACCCCGGCGCAGTTCGTCGCCCATCACACCAGCAACGGCTGCGACCTCCGCCCCGGCGACCTGCTGGCCAGCGGGACCATCTCCGGCCCGACGAAGGAATCGCGCGGGTGTCTGCTGGAGCTGACCTGGCGCGGCGCCGAGCCGCTCGCGCTGCCCAATGGCGAGAGCCGGAAGTTCCTGGAAGACGGGGACGAGGTGATCATGCGAGGGTACTGCGAGCGGGAGGGGGCGGTGCGGATAGGGTTCGGGGAATGCAGAGGGAGAGTTATCATGTCATCCTGAGCGCAGCGAAGGAGCCGAAGCGTCGCCCTGGCTCCTTCGCTCTGCTCAGGATGACATCGGCTCACTCTTTCTGCACAATCCTACTCAACACTTCCTTCGCGTATTCCTTATCCCATTCCGCCACGTTCTCGCGCGCGGTGACCTCGACCTTCGCCGTGCTGGGGGACTCGCGGGTGATGTCGATGACCACGTCGAGCTCGCCCTTGGTGCCCTTGAGCACATGCTTGTCGCCCTGGTCCTCGGTGCTCTCCCCCTGCTTGACGATGCCCAGCTCACCCATGACCGCCTCGGCCCGCGAGGCGGCGTCCTCGACCGAGCCCTGGACCACCGACTCGGCCCCGCGGGAGGTGAGGTAGATGCCTCCCGCCGCGCCTGCGGCGGCGGCGGCAAGGCAGCCCGTGCTGGGCAGAGCGAGTCCCAGCAGAAAGAGCAGGTTTCGACGCATGAGTTTGGCCTCCGGCCTGAGCGTTGGACCGCCACGGAACGTCTTACAGTATCAGGCCTTTCAGACCACAGCCAGCAGCCGCATCACGCGTCGGGCGTAATCCAGGTCCGCTGCGCGCCTCAGCCTTCCCCCGGGAATCTGGGGGCGGCATATTTCAGGCTCCTCCGCATCGAGCCCGGACCGTGACCACGTTCATCAAGCCGACCGAAATCCCGATCGACGGTGCCCAGACCCTCCCCCGGGAGTACTTCACCTCGCCGGACATTCTGGCCCAGGAGATGGAGCGGATCTTTCTCCAGCGCTGGATCTGCGTCGGGCGGGAGGACCGTATCCCCAACCCGGGCCAGTACTTCCTCCAGGAGATCGGGAAGGAAAGCATCATCGTCCTGCACGACCGGACGGGCGGCTACCGCGCCTTCTACAACGTGTGCCGGCACCGCGGCACCCGGCTCTGCGAGGAGCACACCGGACGGTTCTCCGAGACCATCCAGTGCCCCTACCATGCGTGGACCTATTCGCTCGACGGCCGCCTCATCGGCGCGCCGTCCACTCAGGACATCGAAGGCTTCAACAAGGCCGACTGGCCGCTGCACCAGGTCGCCGTCGCGAGCTGGGAAGGCTTCCTCTTCATCAACCTGGCGGAGCAGCCCCAGCCGTTCGAGGAAGCATCCGAGCCGCTGATCGGCCGGTTCAGCCGCTTCAACCTGCCGAACCTGAAGGTGCACAGGACCATCGACTACGAGGTGCACTGCAACTGGAAGCTGCTCTTCCAGAACTACTCCGAGTGCTATCACTGCGGGCCGGTGCACCCCGGCCTCGCCAAGCTCACCCCGCCGACCAGCGGTGAGAACGACCTGACCGAAGGCCCGTTCACCGGCGGGTTCATGGTGCTCAACCGCGGACACGAGAGCATGACGATGAGCGGGAAGTCGTGCGGCGTGTCGGTGGGCGATCTGCCGGACGAGGACATGGATCGCGTGTACTACTACGCGATCTTTCCCAACATGCTGCTGAGCCTGCATCCCGATTACGTCATGTTCCACACCATCTGGCCCCAGGGAACCGACCGGAGCCTGATCCACTGCTCCTGGCTCTTCCATCCGGCCACGCTCGGCGACCCGGCGTTCAATCCGGACGACGGCGTGGAGTTCTGGGACATGACCAACAAGCAGGACTGGCACATCTGCGAGCAGAGCCAGGCCGGCATCGAGTCGCGCGCGTACCGGCCGGGGCCGTACTCGGGCCGCGAGGCGCTGTCGGTGCAGTTCGATCGGGAGGTACTGCGGTCGCTGGCGGCATGGCGGTAGGGCGGTAGGGCGGTAGGGCGGTAGGGCGGAAGGGCGAAGTACTTCATCCCGAGCGAAGCGAGGGACCTTGTCGGCGGGCATCGGAGGCTCGCGGAGAAGGTCCCTCGCTGCGCTCGGGATGAGGTTTCTCTTTCACTCTACTGATTCGCAGCTACCTCCCCGCCGCCCCTCCCGCCCCCTGCCCCGCCATCTCCAGGATCGTCCCCACGTAGAACTTGAGCCCGAACTCGATGTTCTCCACCGACAGCCGCTCGTCGTTGCCGTGCACCGAGTAGCGGCTCTCTTCCAGCTCGACCAGGTACGGATCGACCCCATAGCAGATCGGCCCCGCCACGGACCAGTAGGGCCGGTCGGTAGCGCCGGCGCTCATCGGCGTGGCGACCGGCACGCCCGGCAGCAGCCGCCCGGCCACCCGCTCGATCGCCCGGAACATCTCGGTGTCGAGCGGGGCGCTGTACGGCGGGGCCATGTCGCCGATGGACTCGATCGTCACCCTGGGATCGGCGATGAGCCGCTCGAGCGTCCGCCGGAACGCGACCGTGTCCTCGTCCGGCAGGAGCCGGATGTCGAGCTCGACCGAGGCTTCCTGCGGGATGATGTTGGTCTTCTCCGAGCCCTCGAGCACCGTCGGCGTGATGGTGGCGCGGAGCAGCGCATTGCGCTCCGGCTCGCTCAGCAGCCACGCCCGACCCCGCTTCGTCTTGAGCGCCGCCGCCGCGTCCGAAAGCCACGCCTTCGCCTGGCCGGTCTCGTCGCGCGCCTGAGCCTTGAAGAACCGGTCCACCGCCGGCGTGAGCCGCACGGGGGTCTCGTACGCGACGATCCGGTTCACCGCCTTCACCAGCCGCTCCACCGGGTTGTCGCCCAGCGGCACCGAGCCGTGCGAGGTGGTGCCCTTCACGATCAGCTTCTTCCACCAGGTGCGCTTCTCTCCCACGTCGATCCCGAACCAGCGAACCTTTCCCTTCTGCACCCGGGTGTCGGCGCCTTCGGTGAGGACGTACTCGATGTCCTTCACCAGGTCGGCGTGCTTCTCGACGAAGGTGCGCGAGCCCAGGCCGCCGATCTCTTCGTCCGCGTTGCCGACATAGACCAGGTCCCGCGTGAGCGGAACGCCCGCCCGCTTGAGCGCAATGAGGGCCATCAGCTGGATGATCCCGTGACCCTTCATGTCCAGCGCGCCCACGGCCCCAGACGTGGCCGTCCTTCACCAGGCCCGCGAAGGGATCCACCGTCCAGTCCTTCGGCGTCGCGGTCACCACGTCCATGTGGTGGACCAGCGCGATCCCCTTCCCGCCCCCGGTGCCCGGCAGCTTGGCGTAGAAGTTGGCGCGGCCCGGTCCCAGCTCGGTGGTGTCGAGGATCGTGCCCCGGATGCCTTCCTTCGCGAGGACGTCGTGCAGCCAGCGCGCCGTGGCCAGCTCGTTCCCGGGCGGATTGCTGGTGTTGATCCGGATGTACTCCGAGAGCCGCTGGGCGGTCTCCTCCCGGAGCGCGGCGTAGTCGATCGCCGGGCCTTGGGCGGCCAGGGGTGAAGCCAACAGCAGGATGAGCGCGACGAGCCTGATCATCGGGTCTCCATGAGCATGCGGGCGGCGATCTCCTTCACCAGCTTGGCGGCGACCGCCGCGGAGATGCCGGAGGGATCGTTCAGCGGATTGAGCTCCACGACGTCGGCGCCGGCGAGCGGCGCGTCCAGCGACTGAATGATGTGCAGCACCTGCCGGACCGTGAGGCCGCCGGGCTCGCGGTGCGAGACGCCGGGAGCGAGCCCGGGCTCGATGGCGTCGAGGTCGAGCGACAGATAGACCGGCATGTCGAACCGCAGCGGCGTGCCGTCCCGCCAGCGCCGCATGTCGAACACCTCCACTCCGAATCGCTCCGCCTGCTCCTGCTGGTGTCCCGTCATCGTGCGGATCCCGACCTGCACCAGCCGGTCGGCCAGCCGCTCCTCCATGATCCGCGCGAACGGGCAGGCGTGCGAGTAGCGGTCGCCCTGGAAGTCGTCATACAGGTCGGGATGCGCATCCAGGTGCAGGATGCCGAGACGCGGATGCTGCCGGCGCATGCCGCGGAGGACGGGATACGTGATCGAATGGTCGCCCCCGAGCACCAGCGGCCGGCGACCGGAATCGAGAATCGAGGCGACCGCGCCTTCGATCCTTCCCCGCACCTCCTCGCCCGGCTCCCGCTCCGTGAACCAGAGGTCGCCCTCGTCGTCCAGCCCGGCATCCTTGAGATCGATGCCCGCCTCGGCCCAGGTGTTGCCGGCTTCACTCCACAGTGCCTCGCGAATGGCGACCGGCGCACCCGCCGGCCCCCGCTGGTACGAGGAGCTGGCGTCGTACGGGACGCCCAGGATCGCGACCCTCTGTTCGTGTCATGCGGGGTTCGATTGGTGGATTCAACACAGAGCCACGGAGACCACGGAGAGCTTCCCCGAGCCCCCGCCCCACCCATTTCACCACGAAGGCACGAAGGACACGAAGGACACGAAGGCGATGAAGAAAAGGGATGCCAGTATGAGAACCCACAAGAAAACCCTTTTGGTGATGTTTGTTGCTATCCGATCCCTTCGTGCCCTTCGTGCCTTCGTGGTGCAGTCTTTTAGTAGCGAGGGCGGGGCGGCTCGGGGAACCCCCTCCGTGCCCTCCGCGCCTCCGTTCCCTAATGATCCCCACCAAGATGCATCCGCCGCTCGAGCGCATCATAGCCTACAGCCGCGGCACTGCTCGGGAGACAGCAGCGACACGACAATGCCCGCCGCGAACGACAGCGGCACGGTGATGAGCGCCGGGTTCTTGAGCGGAAACCACGCCGAGTCGTGATGCAGGATGTCGACCTGCAGCGTCGGCGAGAGATAGATCAGCACCAGCGTCAGCACCGTCCCCAGCACCATGCTGGTGACGGCGCCGGCCGTCGTGTAGCCGCGCCAGAAGATCGAGAGGATCAGCGCCGGGAAGTTTGCGCTCGCCGCGATCGCGAAGGCGAGCGACACCATGAAGGCGACGTTCTGTCCCTTGAAGGTGATCCCCAGCGCGACCGCGACGACGCCCAGCGCCAGCGTGGCCACCCGGGCGACGAGGAGCTGCTCCCGCGGATCCGCGTGCCCCGCACGGACCACGCTCACCCACAGATCGTGGGACAGCGCGGCCGCGCCGGAGAGCGTGAGGCCGGCGACGACCGCGAGGATGGTCGCGAACGCCACCGCGGCGATGAACCCCAGGAACGGCGTCCCCCCGAGCAGCTCGGCCAGGAGCGGCGCGGCCATGTTGCCGCCCGGGTCCACCGCCCGGATGGTGTCCGGCCCGACCAGCACCATCGCCCCGAAGCCGAGCACGAAGGTGAGCAGGTAGAAGAGCCCGATCAGTCCGGTGGCGACGAACACCGACGCCCGCGCCGCGCGGGCGTCCGGCACGGTGTAGAACCGCATCAGGATGTGCGGCAGCCCCGCCGTGCCGAACATCAGCGCGATGCCGAGAGAGATGGCATCGAGCGGATTGGACACCAGCTTCCCCGGCACCAGCACGCCGGCGCCGTACTGCCGGGCCGCCTCCGCGAACAGCGCCGCGGGATTGAGCCCGAACCGGAGCAGCACCAGCAGCGCGAGCAGCAGGGCTCCGCTCATCAGGAGGAACGCCTTCACGATCTGCACCCACGTCGTCGCGATCATCCCGCCGAAGAGCACGTAGCCGATCATGACCATCCCGACCAGCACGATCGCGGTCTCGTAGCTCAACCCGAACATCAGGCGGATGAGCCCGCCGGCCCCCACCATCTGGGCGATGAGATAGAGCGTCACCGTCGCCAGCGTGCCGAGCGCCGCGGCGAGGCGGACCGGCGTCTGGCGCAGGCGCATCGCGACCACGTCGGAGAAGGTGTACCGCCCCAGGTTCCGGAGCGGCTCCGCGATGAGGAAGAGCACGACCGGCCAGCCGACCAGCCAGCCCGTGGAGTAGATCAGTCCGTCGAAGCCCGTCGTCGACACCAGGCCGGCGATACCGAGAAACGACGCCGCGCTCATGTAGTCGCCCGCCAGCGCGAAGCCGTTCTGGCCCGCGCTCACCGTGCGCCCGGCGGCGTAGAACTGCTCGGTGGTGCGGGTCCGCCGCGCCGCCCACCAGGTGATGCCGAGCGTGATGGAGATGAAGGCGAAGAAGAACAGCATCGCCACCGCGTTCGGCTCGCCGATCGAGGTCTGCGGCCTGGCCCTGGATCATGGCGTCCGCTCCCGGTCGAGCGCCCGCACGCCCGGATCGTAGTGCGCGGCGGCCCAGCGGACGTACACCCAGGTGAGGACCCAGGAGATCACGATGACGAGCGCGCCGAGCAGGATGCCGAGCGTGAGGCCGGGCACGACCTGGATCGCGAGCACCCCGCGCCCGTAGGCGACCAGCAGGACGAACCCGAAGTAGAGCACCACCATGACGGCGGTGAGGCCGAGGGCCACCCGCCAGCGCGCGGCGTCGAGATCGCGAAGCGTTCTCACCCGAAAGCCTCCCTCAAGCGCGCCGGCGCTTTCCCGAGACGTAGACCATCGCCCCCACGCAGCAGCATCAGCACCGTCAGCCCAGCCACCTTGGTCACCGCCAGCAGCTTGTTGGTCTCGTCCTCCGCGGGAATCAGCGCGAGGCAGATCGCCGCCGCGGTGACACCGAAGCCGAGCGCGCCGAGCACCGTCGCGGTCGGCCGCCCGCCCGGCACCCGGATCACCTCGGGTCCCGCCGGCTCCGACTGGAGCTTGATCATCGAGGCGAACATGAACAGGTAGGGGATGAAGTAGCCGATGATCGCCATGCTCACCAGCACGTCATACGCGCCCTTCACCGTCGTGCCGGCCTGCCCCAGGAAGATGAACACCGCCGCGACCGCGGCCTGGATCAGCAGGCTCACGTGGGGCGAGCCGTACTTGGGGTGCACCCGCCCGAACGCCGGCGGCAGAAAGCGGTCGATCCCGGCCACGAAGGGCAGCCGCCCGCCGGCCGCGAACCAGGCGCCCGCCTGCCCCAGGCCGCCCAGGGTGATCAGCAGTCCCGTCAGCGCGGTCACTCCGCCGATGCCCACCCGCTGCGAGGCCTGCTCGATCGACAGCATGAAGCCCTGCAGGCTCAGGATCTGCGACTGCGGCAGCGCCACCAGCATGGCGACCGTCGCCAGGATGTAGAGCAGCGTGATGAGCACTCCGGCCACCAGCAGCGCCCGGGGGATGTTCCGCCTGGGGTTCTGGATCTCGTCGCCCATCATGGACGCGCTCTCCAGACCGCTGAGGGAGAACGCGATGGTGGACCAGAAGATGATGTCCTTGAGCCGGGTGCTCGGCACCAGGCTGTCGGCGGTGAACGCCGTGGCGGAACCGAACTTCGCGTAGGAGATCGCGGCCAGCGCCATGAGCAGCAGCGCGGGCACCCAGAGTCCGATGGCGCCGATGTTGTGAAGCCACTTGCCGACGTCGAGGCCGCGCACGTTGAGCGCGACCGCCAGCGCCAGCGCCACCAGCGAGAAGATGATGTAGTAGGCCGGGCTGTCACTCAGCCCCTGCCACGACGGCCCGCCGATGAAGAGCGCGCTCGCCGCCGTGAAGTAGAAGAGACCGGGGAAGTACGGCAGGTTGCAGACCCAGTAGTTCCAGCCGGTCATGAATCCCGCGAAGTCGCCGAAGGCCTTCTTGCTCCAGACGTAGCAGCCGCCCTCGTTGGGATAGCGCGACGAGAGCTCGAGCACCGTGAACATCAGCGGCACGTAGAACAGCAGGCAGGCGCCCAGCCAGATCACCACCGCGCTCGGCCCGGCGGAGGCCGCCGTACTGATCCAGCGCACCGTGAATCCGGTGACCAGATAGAACAGCAGCAGGTCGCGGAAGCCCATCGCGCGGTGGAGCCGCGCGGGCGCCTCGACCAGCGGAACGGCGGTGGTGGACGCGGTCACACCATGTAGTTCCGCGGCGGGTCCTTCATCTGCAGGATCGGGCGGTCGATCCGGAAGGGAGAGAGATCCCGGGCCGAATGTCCGTCGATGGAGAGGTCGGCGAGAATGCGCCCAACCAGGGAGGCGAACTTGAATCCGTGCCCGCCGCCGATCGCGACCGTGATCTCCGGATGCTCGGGAAGGACGTCGAGCACGAAGTCGCGGTCGGGCGTGAGCGTGTAGAGACAGGTCTTGGTGTAGATGATCGGGCCCGGCACACCCGGCAGGTGCTTCTCGAGGAACCGAACCGTGCGGTCGAGCGCCTCGCGATCGGGCTCGAAGGTGCGGCCCTCCGCGCTCGTCTCCTGCCCACCGGCGTCCTGGCCGGCCTTGGGCCCCGCCTCGCCGAAGACGGGAAAGCCGTAGAAGCAGGGATCGTCCATCCAGATCCAGATCGGGAACCGATCCGGCTGGAAGTCGTCCGGCTTGGGCGAGGCGAAGTAGGTGACCTGTTCCTTGGTGACCGTGAGCGGAAGCTCCCGGCCGACCGAGGCCAGCATCCGGTTGGACCAGGCCCCGGCGGAGACCACCAGGCGCTGGCAGCGGTACGTCGCGTCCGCGGTGCGCACCTCGACCTCACCACCGGCCGGGCGGATCGCCTCGACCGGCGTGCGCTCGAGCAGCGTCGCGCCGTGGGCCCGGGCCATCCGCACGTGGGCGGCATTGCCCCGCGCCGCCATCGCGATGCCGCTCTGCTCCTGGTAGAGGCCGTGCATGTCGTCGGTGAGCCGCCACTGGGGCCAGCGCCGCATGATCTCGCGGGCGTCGAGGCGCTCGTACGACACGCCCGCCGCATCCATGCTGTCGCTGTAGGTGGAAAGGTCGATCGCGCTCCGGCGCGGACCGAGGTCGAGGCCGCCGGTGCGGAGCACGACCTGCTCGTCCGCCTCGCGCTCCAGCTCCCGCCACGCGTCGTAGGCGTGCTTGGCCAGCTCGACGTATCCCGGTGTGTGATAGGAGAGCCGGATGATCCGGGAGTGGTCCTGCGACTCGCCCCGCACGTGCCCCAGCTCGAACTGCTCCAGCCCGAGGACCTCGGTCCCCGCGCGGCGGGCGAGCCAGTAGGCCGCCGCGCTGCCGAAGCCGCCGAGGCCCAGGACGATGTATTCGAAGTCGGTCTTCATCTGGACACCGGGCGTCAATCCCGGCATCCGCTCGCTTCAGCTGACATGCTGATCGCTCCGCGATGTCCAGGCTCCAGCTCTCCATCGGCGCGTAGTACCCCGACCGGAAGACCCGCGACGTCATCCCGCGCTGCACCGACTCGCAGATGGCCCAGTCCTGCCGGTTCACCAGGTCCCAGAAGTCCACCGCGTCCGCGGGGTCGAACCCGGGCTTGGCCATCTCCGCGGGATGGAAGAGGAACTCGCAGATCACGGTCGTGCTGGCGGGACCTTGGGCCAGATGGTGAACGCCGCCACGTGCTCCGCCGACAGGCTGAGCATCAGGTTGGGATAGACCAGCTCACCCTTGTGCCGGACCAGCTCGTCCTGGTTCAGTCCCTCGAACGGCGTTCGGCTGGTGGTACCGCTGGCCGTGAAGGTCCACGCGCCATCCCGATGCGGAATGCCCCGCTCCCAGTCGAGGTCGGCGCCGCCCCGTTGCTTGAACGCCGGCACCAGACGGCAGAGCTCGGGATGCACCGGGCCGCAGTGGTAGCACTCGTTGTAGTTCTCGAGCACGACTTTCCAGTTGGCCACGACCTGGTACTCGATGCGCCGCGCCACCCGCAGATCGCCCAGCGGATAGCGTTGCAGGCGCTCGGGCACACCGCCGAGCTGGGCCTCGAGCGTCTTGCCGTCGGTTTCCGCCGCCGCGGGTGTGAGGTTGAGGAAGACGAACCCGCCGGACGACGCCACGCCGACCCGGTGCAGCGACAGGTTCCCCTTGGCGAGACCCTCGCTCTCCTCCAGGAAGGGAGCGGTGCGCAGGGCACCATCCAGCGTGTAGGTCCAGGAGTGGTAGGGGCAGCGGATGCCGCCGCTGAAGGTGCCGCGGCCGCCGGCGGGCACGAGCTGCGATCCTCGGTGGCGGCAGACGTTGTAGTGCGCGGCGAGGCTCCCGTCACGGGTGCGGACGATCAGGACGCTCTCGCCGGCTACCTCGCGCACGACGTAGTCACCGGGATCGGGGATCTCTTCTTCCCGCGCGGCGCAGAACCACTCGCGGAAGAAGATCCGCTCCCGTTCCAGCGCGAAGATGTGGTCGGAGAGGTAGTAGTCCCGGTGGAGCGTCGCCTCGAGTGCGCCGCCGGGCGACGCGGGATCGCTCACCCGGGCACCTCGCCGCCTTCGGGGCCGTAGAACATGACCCAGACGGCGAGATCGTCGGTGAACTCCTCGAAGCGGTGGACCACGCCCGCCGGCACGAACAGGAGATCGCCCGGGGCGAACCGGTGGCGGGCGCTTCCGTTGCTGAAGAATCCGCTGCCGCGCGCCACGACGTAGACCTCGTCGCGCGTGTGGGGAGTCTGGGGGTCGTCTCCCCGGGGCGCGTACAGCTCGATGCTCAGCGTGCCGTGCTTGAACAGCTCGACGTACCGCTCGCCCGCCGGACCGGGGAGCAGGGTAAGGCTTTCGTGGACCGTCAGGCGATGCTGGGGCATGTCGTGGCCCTCGGCGCCTCTAGCGCTTGGCGTCCTTCAGGATCTCGCGCACCGCGTTGTAGCCGCACGCGCCCATCACCCCGCCGCCCGGATGCGTCGCCGCCCCGCAGAGGTACAGGTTCCGCACCGGCGTGCGGTAGTCGGCGTAGCCCGGCACCGGCCGCATGAACGACAGGCTGCTGAGCGACATCACGCCCTGCATGATGTTACCGCCGGTGAGCCCGAAGCGCTGTTCCAGGTCCACCGGCGACAGCACCTGCCGCGCGATGACCGAGCGCTTGAAGTTGGGCGCGTACTGGTTCATCAGGTCGAAGCACCGGTCGGCGTACTTCTCCTTCTCCTGCTCCAGCGAGAGTCCCGGCGCCAGCTTGTACGGGAAGTACTGGGTGAACATGGACATCACGTACTTCCCCTGCGGCGCCAGCGTGTCGTCCAGCACCGACGGGATCGTCGCCTCGATGATCGGGTGCGCCGAGGGGTGCCCGTACTTGGCGTCGTCGTAGGCCCGCTCGATGTACTCCATCGTGGGCGAGATGTGGATCGTGCCCCGATGCTGGGGCCCCGGCTGCGATGCCGGGCACGGCCGTGAAGTCGGGCAGCTCGCTCAGCGCGATGTTGATCTTGCAGCTCGCGCTGCTGTAATCGATGTGGCGCACCGCCTCCACGAACTCGGCCGGCAGGTCGCCGTTGCTCATCAGCTTGAGGAAGGTGACGTTGGCGTCCACGCCGGACGCCACCCGGGTGCCGTGGATCTCGGTGCCGTCCTGCAGCACCACGCCGCGGGTGGAGCCGTCCTTCACCAGGATCTTCGCGACCTCGGCGTTGGTGCGGATCTCGGCGCCCTTCTCCCGCGCCGCGGCGGCGATCGAGTTGCTGATGCCGCCCATGCCGCCGCGCACGTACCCCCACACGCCGCGCACGCCGTCGCACTCGCCCATCACGTGATGGAACAGCACGTAGGCCGTGCCCGGCATCGAGGGCGAGGCCATCGCGCCGATGATGGCGTCGGTGGCGAGCGTGACCTTGAGCTGCTCGGACTCGAACCACCGGTCGAGGATCGGAGTGGCCGCGCCGGCGAGGATCTCGACCGCCTTCTGGCCGTCGTGCCCCAGCTTGAGGAACCCGAGCCCCATCTTGGCGAGCTGGATCAGGTTCCCCGGCCGAAGCGACCACGGGTTGGGCGGCGTCATCGTGAGCGTGGGCTCGAGGAAGTCGGCCACCCGCTCGAGCATCGCCTCGTACCTGGGCAGCGCGTCGGCGTCCTTGGCCGAGAACTTCGAGACCTCGCGGTGCGTCATCGCCTTGTCGGGACCGAGCAGCAGCGAGCGCCCGTCGGGAAACGGCGTGAACGACGAGGGGCTCCGCGGCAGCATCTCGAAGCCGTGGCGCTTGAGCTCCAGGTCCCGGATGATCTCGGGCCGCAGCAGGCTGTTGACGTAGGCGGCGGTGGAGACCTTGTACCCGGGCCAGACTTCTTCGGTCACGCAGGCGCCGCCGAGGACCTCGCGACGCTCGAGCACGAGCACCTTGAGTCCCTGCCGGGCCGCGTAGGCCGCGGTTACCAGGCCGTTGTGGCCCCCGCCGATGACGATGAGATCGTACGTGACTGCCATGGAGATTCTTTGGGAAATGGTGCGGGAATGTTACCGCGGCGCGGGGGTTCCTGCCAGGGTTGGAACGGTGTTTCAGAATAGGCGGTCAGGCGGTCAGGTCATCCCGAGCGAAGCGAGGGATCTTGCCGGCAAGCATCGATGCTCGCTGAGAAGATCTCTCGCTCCGCTCGGGATGACATCGTTCCCGCGCGACCCTACCGCATCGCTACCAGGCCAGCTGAATCTCCGTCCTCGCGTACGCGAACCGCCCGTTATACCCGAACGGCGAGGCCGCGGCCCAGGGGAACGTGCCGAAGTTGTTGTTGAACTCCGACGAGGTGCCGCCCAGGCCGGTGTCGCGGTCGGAGCTGGGCTGGTCGGGATAGGTGTCGAACAGGTTCCGCATGCCCACCGCCAGCCTCACCAGGTTGAACTGGTAGGCCAGCTCGGCGTCCACCAGCGTCTTGCCGCCGTAGTTCTCGCGGCAGAGGTCGCAGAAGCCCGGCTGGGCCGAGGAGAAGCCGCCGTAGTAGGACACCCGGCCGAGCGTGCTCAGGCGGCCGACGGTGTAGTTCGCCTGCAGCGTGGCGCGCCAGTCGGGGCGCTCGTCCTCGATCGCGATGATCGAGACCGTGTCCAGCAGGCCGGGCTCGGTGGAGCCGGCGTCCCGCAGGACCTGCGGGGATCGAGTCCAGCCGCACGATGTCGTTGTGGGTGAAGTTGATCGAACCGTTGAGATCGAGCATCCCGGTGGCGCCGGCCGGCAGCCGGAGATTCCCGGTGACGTCCACGCCCTGGGTGCGGGTATCGAGTCCGTTGGTGAAGTACTGGACGCCGCCGATGTCGGTGATCCCGGCATCCGCCAGCAGGGCGAGGGTGGCGTCGTCATCGAACGTCGCGCCGAGGATCACGCGATCGTCGATCCGGATGTGGAAGTAGTCCGCGGTGACGGTGAAGTTGTCCACCGGCGTAAAGGCGAGCCCCGCGCTGAGGTTGATCGAGGTCTCCTCCTTGAGCGGCACCGCGCCGAGCGCGAGCGCGGCGGGGTGGTCCACCGGGAACACGCCGACTTCGACGAACTGATCGGCGATGACGTTGGTGACCACCTTGTTGAACGCGACCTGGCTCAGCCCGGGCGCGCGGAACCCGGTGCCGGCCGCGGCCCGGAAGACGACCCGGCGGGACGGCTGGTAGCGGAACGCCACCTTCCCCGACAGCTGCTCGCCGAAGTCGTTGTACGACTCGAACCGCGCCGCCACGTTGGCCAGCAGCTTCTCCGAGAGATCGCTCTCGGCGTCGACGTAGAGGCCGAAGTTGTTCCGGCTCCGCTCGCTGGCGTTATCCGGCGTGAAGCCGGGGAAGCCCGACGAGCCGGCCGGCGCCGGCGCGGTGCTGTCCTGGTCGAGGTGGAATCCGTTCACGTACGACGCGGGCTCGCCCTCGCGGATCTTGTAGCTCTCGCGCCGGAACGCGGCGCCGAACGCCAGGTTCACGGGATTGGGCAAGCCGATCTCCACGGCCGCGCGACGTTCGCCGCCACCACGAACTCGCGCCGGATGAGCCGGCCGGAGAAGAACTCCGTCTGGTTGGGGATCCCCGGATCGTCGTCGGTGCCCAGGACGCCGTCCGCGCCCGGCGCGCAGGCCACGTCGAGACACGGCCCCAGCGAGGCGTTCATCGTCGTGGTCATGTTGTAGTCGAAGCTGCTGTGCCCGAACTCCGCGCCGAGGTCGTAGTTCCACTCCCCGGCCACCCCGCGCATGCCCGCCGCGCCCGAGTAGTCGGTCGCGGTGCCGCTGAAGGTGGGCAGGTATCCCAGCGGGTAGATCTCCCGCCAGTTGCGCACGTTGCCGGCGTAGCGCCGGAAGGCGTTGCCGCTGCCGTCGCGATGGGTGTACCCGCCGAAGCTGTAGACCTCGGTGGTGCCCTCGTCGTTCAGCGGCATCCGGAAGTTGGCGAACGTCAGCACGTCCTTCTCCAGGCCGTCGCCCCAGTGATGGTTGGGCTGCGGCACCGGATTGCGCTTCTCGATGACCTGGCCGTTGCTGGTGTCGATGGAATCCGTCACGCCGGTGCCGGCGTCCTCGAACACGTCCGCCCACGCCCGGTTGGTCGGCTGCCGGTCGCGGAACTCACCGAACACGGCCAACGACCCCCGCCCCACGCCGATGCCCCAGCCGCCGTTCACGTTGGCCGTGGTGCCGTCGTCGGGATAGTCGTCGGTGGTGTAGCGCCCGATGTCGCCGTTCAGGAACGGCGAGAAGGCCCCGTCCTTGAGCACCAGGTTGACCACGCCGGCGATCGCGTCGGATCCGTACTGCGCCGCCGCGCCGTCGCGGAGCACCTCGATCCGGTCGAGCGAGCTCGACGGCAGCGTGTTCAGGTCCACGCCGCTCGAGCCCGCCGGCATGCCGTAGTTGAAGGTGTTCACCACCGCGGTCTGGTGCCGCCGCCAGCCGTTGAGCAGCACCAGCGTGTGGTCGGGGCTGAGACCCCGGAGCGTGAACGGCCGGACGATGTCGCCCGCGTCGGTGACGCTCTGCCGGGGAAAGTTGACCGAGGGGGAGACCGACTGGAGGATGATGCTGGTCTCGGTGCTGCCCTGCCGCTGGAGCTCCTCGGCGGGGAAGATGTCCACCGGCACCGCCAGCTCTTCCTCCGCGGTATGGCGCGCCCGCGAGCCGACCACGACGTCGATCGGCGCGAGCTGCACCGTGCTCCGCGCGATGGTGAAGTCCTGCGTCACCGCGTCGCCGGCCGGAACCGTCACTTCGGCCTCGGCGGAGCGGTAGCCGATGAGCCGGACGCGGACCGTGTGGGTGCCGGCCGGCGCCCCGCGGATCTCGTACCCGCCGGATGGCACCCGAGGTGGCGCGGAGCGTGGTCCCGTCCACGATCACCGCCGCATTGGCCAACCCGCTCCCCGAGCTGTCGGAGACCGTGCCCCGAATGGTGCCGGCCTGGGCCATCAGCGGCTGACTGGTCGCCGCGGCCAGCATCAGACCGGCGATCATCCCTGTGATGCGACGCGCCATGAATCCTCCGTGCGTGGAACGGCCAGCGAGGGGGGGAGACCGACCGTCCCTAGATATCGGACGCCCGAAGTGGCGTCAAGGCAGCGTCCCGCCCCGGCTAGACAATCCGCACGGCGTTCACCACATTGCGAGGCAATCCCATCCCCAGTGCTGCCCACTCCCTCGGCGAACCGTTCCGTTCCGCTGAAGCCGCCGGGCAGAGTTCGTCCGACAGGAGACGTCCCCTATGAAAGCTGGCATGCGTCGGTGGCTGCTGCGCACGGGCGGCTGGGTGACCGCGCTCGCGTTGGCATCGGTGTCTCTGGCGGAGGCGCAACAGAGCTCGGTCGGCGGGGTGGTCACCGACGAGGCGACCGGCCAGCCGCTCGAGGCGGCCCGGGTGCTCTTGAACGGCCCCAACCGGATCGAGACCACCAACCAGGAAGGACGCTACCACTTCCGCAACGTGGCCCCCGGCAGCTATGCGGTTCGGGTCCTGCGGCTGGGGTACCGACCCGCAACCGACACCGCCAACGTGGCCCCCGGCGAGACGGTGGCCCTCGACTTCGCGCTGACCGGCGCGCCGGTGCAGCTCGACGAGATCGTCACCACCGCCACCGGCGAGCAGCGCAAGCTCGAGGTCGCCAACGCGGTCTCCACCATCGACGCGGCCCGGATCGCGGAGGAATCGCCGATCACCGAGTTCGGGAATCTGCTGTCCGGCCGTGCGGCCGGCGTGCAGGTGCAGAAGAGCGGCGGCACGACCGGCACCGGCACCCGCATCCGGATCCGCGGCTCCAACAGCGTCTCCCTCTCCAACGAGCCGCTGTACTACATCGACGGCGTGCGGATGGAGAGCAACCCGACGTCGAGCAGCCTCGACATCGGCGGCTTCGGGCAGGGCGTCGGCGCGGGGCCGTCGCGGATCAACGACCTGAACCCCGAGGACATCGAGTCCATCGAGATCGTGAAGGGCCCGGCCGCCGCGACGCTGTACGGCATCCAGGCTTCCAACGGCGTCGTGCGGATCACCACCAAGCGCGGCCGCGCGGGCAAGGCCCGGTGGAACCTCTACAGCGAAGTCGGCGCGGTCACCGACCACAACACCTATCCGATCAACTTCAACGGCCGCGACGCGGACAACCCCGACTTCGACGGCTTCTGCACCCTGCAGTTCGAGCTGGACGGCTTCTGCGCCCAGGACTCGGTGAGCCAGTTCTCCCCGCTGGACGATCCGTTCACCAGTCCGCTCAAGGCGGGGTTCCGCCAGCAGTACGGCGCCAACGTGTCGGGCGGGAACGAGCTGCTGACCTACTACCTGTCGGCGGACTACGAGGACGAGGACGGCGTCTACCGGCTGCCCAAGTTCGAGGAGGACTCGATCCGGGCGGACCGCGGCTTCGTGCCCGACAACCAGATCCGGCCCAATACCCTCGAGCGCGTCAGCCTGCGGGCCAACGTCGGCGCCAACGTCCACGCCAACGCGGACATCCAGGCCAACATCGGCTACACGTCCAGCGACACCCGGTTCGTCGAGAACGACAACAGCTTCCTCACGATTACGGGCAGCGCCGAGGCGAGCGGGGTGCCGTTCGACTTCAACCGCGGCTGGTTCTTTACGCCCGCGGAGCTGTTCGCCGAGCTGGCGAATCAGGGCACCGAGCGGTTCATCGGCGGTCTCACCGGCAACTGGCGGCCGATGTCGTGGCTCTCCACCCGGGCGACCCTCGGGTATGACGTGACCAACCGGACCGACGTCCAGTTCTTCCCGACCGGCCAGGTCGCCGACTACCTCCAGAACCGTCTCGGCGTGCGGAGCGACAACCGGTTCCAGACCACCCAGACTTCCGTGGACCTGGCGGCGACGGCACGGTTTCGGCTCAATCCCCGCCTCGCGTCCAAGACCTCGGTCGGGGCCCAGTTCTACCGCGACCTGGTCAACGGCACCTTCGCCACCGGCCGCATCCTGCCGGCGGGCTCGGAGACCATCACCGGGGCGGGTGTCACCGAGGCGCGCGAGGAGACCATCGAAAGCCGTTCGCTCGGCACCTACGTGGAGCAGGAGTTCGGCTTCAAGGAGCGCCTGTTCGTCACCGGCGCCCTCCGCTTCGACGACAACAGCGCGTTCGGCCGGAACTTCGACGCGACGGTCTATCCCAAGGCCAGCGTGTCGTGGCTGATCTCCGACGAGCCGTTCTTCGGCGAGAGCTCGTTCCTCAGCACCCTGCGGTTCCGCGGTGCGGTCGGCGTCTCCGGCCAGCAGCCCGGGACCACGGACGCGCTTCGCTACTACACCCCCGTGGCGGGCAAGCGGGCCAACGTGGCGGGCACCGGCGTCACCTTCGCCAACCTGGGCAACCCCGGGCTCAAGCCCGAGCGGAGCCGAGAGATCGAGCTCGGCTTCGACGCATCGCTGTTGAACGACCGGGTGAGCATGGAGTTCACCTACTTCACCAAGACCACCCGCGACGCGCTCATCGAGCGGAACGTGTCGCCCGACCTGGGCGCGTCCGAGTCGCAGTTCTTCAACCTGGGCGAGCTCCGGAACTACGGCGCCGAGCTGGCGATCAACACCCGGGTCATCGACGGGCGCAGCATGGCCTGGGACCTGTCGCTGAGCGGATCGGTCTACAACAACCGCCTGATCGAGCTGGGCGAGGGCGTCGAGCCGATCGTCTTCGGCTTCGGGCTCCAGCGCCACGTCGAGGGCTATCCGCTCGGCGGCTACTGGGCCCGGCCGATCATCGGGCTTCGACGACGCCAACGGCAACGGCATCATCGAGGCCGGCGAAGTCACCGTGGGCGACACGGCGGTCTTCCGCGGCCGCGCGCTGCCCGAACAAGGAGGCGTCGCTCAACAGCACGCTGACGCTGTTCGGCGGGACGGTGCGGATCGGAACCCAGTTCGACTATCGCGGCGGCCACTACATCGACAACGCGATCGAGTCGTTCCGCTGCACGCCCGGTCTTCAACTGCCGCGGGCTCAACGACCGCACGGCGCCGCTGGAGGAGCAGGCCACGCGCCCAGGCAGTCGTCAACGAAGCCACCGAGTGGGGCTACTACGAGCCCGCCTGGTTCATCAAGCTGCGCGAGCTCTCGCTTACGCTGTTCGCGCCCGATGCCTGGGCCCGAAGCTTCCAGCGCCAGCCGCCTGAGTCTCACGCTTGCCGGCCGCAACCTGTGGACCATCACCGACTACTCCGGTGTGGATCCCGAGGTCAATGCCTTCGCGCAGGACAACTTCGCCACCAGCGACTTCGAGTCGCAGCCGCAGGTGCAGTACTGGACCGCGCGGATCAACGTCGGCTTCTGAGGGCGGAGACCATGCATCGAGCCATCCTGAGCCCGTCCCTCCTGCTGGTCGCCGCCTGCGGCCTGCTCGACACCAACCAGCCGGACATCGTCGAGCCCGGCGATGTCGGTTCTCCCGCAGGCGCGGAGGCGCTGTACGTCGGCGCGATCTCCGACTTCGCCCTCGCGCACGACGGCGACGGCGACCTCAACATCGGCGTCACCGACGGACACGTGCTCGAAAGCGGCCTCATGGCCGACGAGTTCGTCCTCTCGACCACGCCGCCAACGCAGCAGGAGATCGACCAGCGGCGGATCTTCACCAACAACTCCACGCTGTTCGCGTACTATCACTACCTGCACCGGGCCCGGGCGGCCGCGGAGACCGCGGCGGAAGCGCTTCGGGAGTTCGGAGCCGCGCCGGACGAAGATCCCCGGATCGGCGAGATGCAGAGCCTCGCCGGCTTCAGCCGGATTTATCTGGGCGAAGCCTTCTGCGCCGGCGTCGCATTCAGCAGGCTCGAGGGCGACGAGACGGTGTTCGGGGAGCCGCAGACCACGGCCGAGATCTTCCAGAGCGCGGTGACCCTGTTCGACGCGGCCCTGGCCGAGCCGGGCACCAACCTGGTGGATTCCGACGCCGCGCTGGA
The DNA here is from genome assembly GCA_963720365.1 of uncultured Gemmatimonadales bacterium. Lineage (GTDB taxonomy): Bacteria > Gemmatimonadota > Gemmatimonadetes > Gemmatimonadales > GWC2-71-9 > CAVVWJ01. Next base: position 561,828 of record CAVRFK010000010.1, read on the forward strand.
GACCTTCAACCTGGCTTCCATCGGCAAGGCGCGGGCGCTGCTCAACCTCGGCGATGCGGCAGGGGCCGCGGCGGCGGTGGCGACCGTGCCTACCGATTTCGCCTACATCACCGAACACGACGACAGCCCGGCGCGGCTCCAGAACGCCATCTACGGCTATAGCGTCGGGTTCCTCTGGTCGCTGTCGGATCTCGAGGGCGACAACGGCCTGCCGTATCGCACCGCGGAAGACCCGCGGGTTCCGTTCGAGGATACCGAAGACGTCGGCCTCGACGGCACGACCCCGCAGTTCAACCTGCTCAAGTACGAGGGCTTCGACTCACCGGTGATCATCGCGGGCGGCGTGGAGGCGCGTCTGATCGAGGCGGAGGCGCAGCTCGCAGGGGGAGACATCCCCGGCATGACCGGCACGCTCAACGAGCCTGCGCGCCCTCGAGGGTCTCGACGATCTCGACCAGCCGGGGAACGAGGACGAGGCGACCGACGTGCTCTTCAGCGAGCGTGCCTTCTGGCTCTTCGCGACCGGCCATCGCCTCGGGGACATGCGCCGCCTGATCCGGCAGTACGGGCGAGATGCCGAGGCCGTGTTCCCGGTGGGCCCGTACCTCAAGGGGGGCTCGTACGGACCGGACGTGAACATGCCGCTGCCGCAGGAAGTGCAGAACAACCCGAGTTCGGTGGGGTGCCTCGATCGAAACGCCTGACCGGAAAACGATGTCACCCTGAACGCAGTGAAGGGGACCATGCCAAGCATGGTCCCCTTCGCTTTGCTCAGATGAGACGCTCAGTACACCGCCAGAAACGACCGCGTCAGATCGCTCTCCAGGGTCCACTTGACCCACTGCCCCGGGTGGAGACGCACGATCTCACTGGTGAAGGTCGTCAGGTTGCCGATGGGATCGGCGCGGAGCCGGATGTCGTTCCCGCCGATCCGACGGTAGGGAAAGACGATCGTCTTGGTGTTGAGCGAACCCACCATGCCGATTCGTTCGGCGGCGGTGCCTCGGACCAGGTAGATGACGATATCGCTCCACGAATGATTCTCCACCTCCAGCGCGATCTCGGCGTTGGACAGGGAAGGCTGGACGTCGTCGTCCGAACTCTCCGACTTCGAGGCGCAGCCCGGGAACAGACTCACCAGCGCCACGAGCCCGAGGGTGCTGCGCCACCACCGCTGTCTGGCCACCCGCCCTCCTATCGCCCCCCCGCGCTCGCGTTGGCCGGCGAGCCGAGATAGCGGCCGTACCACGCGAGGTACCGCTCCATCCGGTCCAGCACGAACGAGGGCCGCCGGATCTCGTGCGACTCACCCGGATAGATCACCAGCTCCGTCTGCCGCCCCAGACTCTTGAGCGCCTGGAACATCTGCTCCGAGTTGATGACGGGGACGTTCCAGTCCTCCTGGCCGCACACGAACAGCGTCGGCGTGACGATCCGGTCGGCCCGGAGAAACGGCTGCGAGACCCGCTTCCACGCCTCGAAGTTGGCCCACGGCTTCCCCAGCTCCAGCTCGTACTCCAGGGCGTACATGTCGGTGCCGTAGCCGATCAGCGCGTTGCCCTGCCCCGCCCCGCTGATCGCCGCCTTGAACCGGCGGTCCCGCGCGATCACCTGGTTGGTGAGGATCCCGCCGTAGCTCCACCCGCCGACACCGAGCCGGTCGGGATCGGCGACCCCGGTCGCGACGGCGTGGTCCACCGCGGCCAGCACGTCGTCGCCATCCTTCTCTCCCCAGGCCGCGAAGATGGCGCTGGCAAACTTCTCACCTCGACCCGAGCTCCCCCGCGGGTTCACGCCGACCACGACGTAACCGCTCGCCGCGAGCACCTGCCAGTCGAGATTGGCGAAGTCGTGGTAGTACTGCCAGACGGGGCCGCCGTGGATCCGCAGGATGGTGGGATAGCGGGTGCCGGCGCGATACCCTGGCGGCTTGAGCATGAAGCCGTTGATGGTGGTGCCGTCCCGGCTCTTGAAGGTGATCTCTTCCACCGGCGCAAGCGCGACCTCCTTGAGCCAGGCGTCGTTCTGCCCCGAGATCTTCCGCAGCTCGCGGCCGTCCACCGTGAAGACTTCCGTCGGCTGCGACGGGGTGCTCGCGGTCACCACGATCCGGCCGTCCTTGCCGACCGAGAGGTCCTCGATCGCGCGCTTGCCCTCGACCAGCCGCTCGATCTCGCCGCCGGCCAGCGGGACCCGCGCGAGATGGTAGACGCGGTCATCCTCCAGGAGGAAGAGGATCGATTGCCCGTCAGGCGTAAAGGTGGGCGAGAGCACGTTGAGGTCGAGCGAGCCGGTGAGCACCCGCGCCGGCCCGCCCGCCACCGGCACCACCGCGACCTTCTGCCTGCCGTAGTACAGCAGCTCGGGTCGGCCGCCCTGGATGTACACGAGGTGCTTCCCATCGGGACTCCAGCTCGGCGCGCGGCTGCCCCAGGACGGGTCCATGTCCGCCCCGGTGAACGTGGTGAGCTGCCGCGGCTGGGTCCCGGTGGCCGCGCGCACGACGTACACATCCCAGTTGTCCGTGCGGTCGTACTCCGGGCGGCGCCGGCTCAGGAAGGCGATGGAGTGCCCGTCGGGCGACCAGACCGGCGCCTCCTCGTCGTAGTCGCCCGGGGTGATCAGGTCCGCCCTGCGGGTGGCCAGAGTGAAGACGTAGAGGTGGTCGCGCTCGCCGCCGATGTAGCCGACTTCGTCGTACTTGAACCGGTAGCGGTCGATCACGATCGGCTCGGGCACCCGCCTGCCGCTGTCCTGGCCGGGCTGGACCTCGTCGCGCTCGGCATCGGCCGCGATGAGCGCCAGCCGCCCGCCGTCGGGCGACCAGGCGTAGTCCGAGACCCCGCCGGGCAGGTCGGTGACCCGCTCCGCCTCGCCGCCGCTTCGGTTCAGCAACCAGACCTGATCCACCTCTCTCGGATCGTCCCTCGAGGAGAGGAACGCGAGGTAGCGGCCGTCGGGGCTCCAGCGCGGCGTGTGCTCCTCCTCCGCCGTCCGGGTGAGCCGCACGCTGCGGGTCCCGTCCAGGCTCGACATCCAGATGTCCGAGTCCTGCTCGTCGGTCACGGTGTCGGCGGTGGAGACCGTATACGCCACCCAGGCGCCTTCGGGGGAGACCTCGGGATCGCTCACGGTGCGGATCCGGAGCAGATCGCCGGGGTTCACGGGCCGCTGAGCGTCGGCCTCTCCTGTGGGCGTCGCGGTCATCAGCAGGACAAGCAAGGCTGCGTATCTCAACCCGACCTCCAACGATATTTAGCCGCAGATGAACGCAGAGAACGCAGAGAAATCACCAAACCAAGCAGTGACAGACATGAAAAACAACAACACACACCACCAAAAACACACACCAAAGTCATCTGCGTATTCTGCGTTCCTCTGCGGCCATTACTACGGTCCTTTGTAGACCGTCCCGCCCTTCATCACGAACACTACGTTCTCCACGCTCCGAAGATCCGCCACCGCGTCTCCCGGCACGGCGACGATGTCCGCCAGCTTGCCTGCCGCGATAGACCCGATCCGGTCCTCCCACCCGATCAGCTCCGCGGCGGACAGCGTCGCGGAGCGCACCGCCTGGATCGGCGTCATCCCGTAGCGCACCATGTACGGCAGCTGCCGGGCGACGTACCGGTGCGGATAGACCCCGCTGTCCGTGCCGTACGCGATCCTCACCCCGGCCGCGACGGCTTTCCGGAACCCTGCCCGCTGCGCTTCGGTCGTCTCCTCGTTCTTGCGCAGGATCTCCGCCGGCCAGCCGGCCTCCTTGCCGTGCGAGGCGATGTAGTCTCCGTTGTAGATGTCGGCCACCAGCCAGGCGCCCTTCTCCTTCATCAGCGCGATCCCCTCGTCGTCGATCAGCGAGCCGTGCTCGATGGACCGGACTCCGGCGCGCACCGCGCGCTTGATCCCCTCCGCGCCGTGCGCATGCGCCGTCACGTACGTGCCGTACTCCGCCGCCTGCTCGACCGCCGCCCGGATCTGCTCCTCGGTGTACTCCGACACGCCGGGCTTGGTGCCCTGGGTCAACACGGCCCCGGTCGCGATCATCTTGATGAAGTTCGCGCCGCCGTTGAGGATGGCCCGGACCCGCGCCCGCACCTCATCCGCCGAGTTCGCCACGCCGAAGCGGTAGTCCATCGGGATCGTGACGTCCTGGGCGGCGCCGATCAGCTCGCCGCCGCCGCTCGTGACCGTCACGTAGGCCCCCGCGACCGACATCCGGGGACCGATGACGGTGCCGTCCTCGATCGCGTCCCGCAGCGCGGCGTCCACCAGCGCCCGGTAGGTGCCGACGTCGCGCACGGTCGTGAACCCGGCCATCAGCGTGGTGCGCGCGTTGCGCACGCCGCTGAACGCCTCCTGCGCCCCGGACCGCTGGAGCGGGAGCAGGGCGTCGGTGTCGGTCAGGTCGCCGATCAGGTGGGCGTGGCAGTCGATCAGCCCCGGCATCACCGTGTGTTTGGAGAGATCGATCACCCGGGCGCCGGCGGGGGGCTTGGAGGCGCCGGGCTGGATCGCCTCGATCCGGTCGCCCCGCACCACGATCAGCTGGTCCCGCCGCACCTCGCCGCGCTCCACGTCCACCAGGCGGCCGGCGCGGATCGCGATGACCTGCGGGGTGGAGTCGCGGGCGGATGGGGACTGCGCGATACCTGCCTGCGTGAGGCAGACCGCGCCCACCGCCAGCAGCATGGCGAGCCTGCTGAGGCTCATGAGTGGGCTCCGAAAGGGATTCGGTCGAAAAGTAGTGCGGAGGGGTGCTCTCAGCGAACGGAGGTGCCGGCCACGCTGTGGGCCGACACCTCCGTCATGCCGATCGCTGTGGGGACAGCGACTGGATTACTGCTGGCCCTGCTCCCGCTCGCTGGGGGTGTTCACGTCCACGTCGGGGACGGTGACTTCCTTCTTCTCGGTCCCCACGTCCACGTCCGGCACGCTGAGGGTGTCCTTCACCGATCCGGTCTCGACGCTCGGGGTTTCCACCGTATCCGTCTCGCTGCCGATGACGGGCTTCTGCACCTCGTACTCACCCTCACCAGTCTTCTCGCAGGCACTCAAGGCAAAGGCGGCGATCGCCGCGGCTAAGGCAATGCTACGCACATGACCTCCCGTGTAAGTGACCGTCGCTGCTCAACTAGCACGGGGGACAATCTCTCCTAAAGGCGCCGCCGGCACCGTGTCATCCGTCACGGAAGGGCTGGTGGTACATCTCGCGCCCGGAAAGTGGGTTTTCCTCATTCCGATGTAGAGAATGTTGACAACACTTCGTCAAACACCATGATCACCAGAATGTTACGCGCTGGTACGTTGAATCATTTCTGCACTGCTACGGTCCCGTTTCATCCACCGAACCTCAAACGAAACGGCCCCCGGCGACTGCCGGGGGCCGTTCGATGTCCGCGACTGCGGCGGTCAGTCCTGAACCATGATCAGGTACTTCGACGCGGCCCAGAAGTCTTCCGGCTGGGCGATCTCGACCGTGCCGGAGACCTTGCCGTCCTTGGTCACGCTGGAGCCGAGGTACGACGGGCTCTGCCGGGACACGATCTTGTACTTCTTGTCCGACCGCGGCAGCGGGATGGACATCTGCCGGGTCTTGTCGATCGCCGTGAAGGAGGCGGGGTCGAGGTTCCGGGCCGGCATGAGCTTGGTGCCGCCGAAGATCAGGAACTTCGAGCCTTCCTTGATCACGATGCCGCGCTTCATCAGCTCGTCCTTGGTGCCCACGGCGTAATAGACCGTGTTCTTGTAGGTCGTCAGGTTGGCGACCGTGTCCGTGAGGGCGACGTTGACGTTCTCCAGCCCCGCCTTCTCGGTGGACAGCGTGTCCACCCGGCCGGCGAGGGTGGCGATCTGGGTGTCCTTCTCGGCCAGCGCCATCTCGTACTCGGTCTTCTGTTGTTCGGCCGTGGTCCTCAGGTCCGTCGACGGTCTTCTTGAACGTCTCGATCTGAGCCAGGAGCCGCGCGTTCCGCTGCCGGGACTGCTTGGCGCGGGACTCGGTCTCGGCGAGCTTCGTCTCGCTCTCGTTCAGGCGGGCGATGACCGACTTGATCCGGTCGAGCGAGGCCTGACGCTCCTCGCGGTCCTTCTTGGCCCCGGGCACACCAGGATCGGTGCCGCCGGACTTCACCGAAATGGTCTTGGCCTTGGCGAGCTCGCTGTTGATGTCGCTGACGAACTGCGTGGTCTCCAGCACCTCAGTGAGAAGGCTGTCCTTCTGCGCCTCGGCGGTCTGCGCCTCGGCCAGCGCCTTCTTCAATTCGGCTTGGTTGCAACCGGTCGTCGCCACGACGGCGAGCGCGATCAGCCAAGCGTACCTCATGCGAACCTCCCCGCTCTGCTTGTGGTGGTCACACAGGCGTCGGTGTCTCGGCGGCAATGCCGGCCCGGGGGGCCGAAGCCCTATGATGGTATTGCGAGATCTTAGGCGAGGGTCAAGCATAACTAGAGGGGCGGCGCACTCGCCACCCCCCAGAATTTAGACACCGCGGACGGCGGCTACCTCAGGCGCCGGCTCGGTATGCCGACAGGAATTCGGCCAGCGATGCCGATGCCGCGAACGCCGCCGCGCACACCCCCGCGCGGGCGGCACCTGGGACCGCCGCCACCGACCATGACGCCCCGGCTCCGGTCCGCCACCGGGCCCCACTCCGGCTCCTCCGGCACGGTGGCAGGACCGGCCGACGCCGGGATGATCGTGACGGTCTTGCCCGGCGCGAGCTCCCGGCCGGCACCGGCATCCACGTCTTCCACCGGCGGCTCGGCCGTGGCCGCCTCGGTCATCACCGGAACGATCGCCGGGGCCACCGGCGCGGGCGGGGCCTCTTCGACAGGCATCGCTGCCGGCGCCGGCCGAGCGGGCCTGGGACGCGGCGCCCGCTTCGCCTTCACCGGCGGCCGGCCGAGCTCCACGGCCGAGGCGACAGCCTCGGGTGCGGCAACCGGTGCCTGGAGTGTGAGGTCACGGTGCGGAGCGGCCGAGCTCGCGATGCTTCCCGACTCGTCATCGGGAGACCGCGCGCTTTCCGGGGCGCAGGCGGAGAGCAGTGTGGCAGCGGCGAAAGCGATCGAGACGGAGACGCGCATACGAACCTCTGGTGCGGCGTGGCGGGAACGGTGATCCATCAAGGTAAGACGCATGCCTCCGTTCGTCACGCACGGTGCGAGTTGCACCGTGCTCGGGTCACACCCGGTCGTACCGCCGCCGAGTGACCCAACCGATCAGCCGCCGGGGTACCAATCGCAGCAGGCCGATCAGCAGGCGATACCGGAGACCGGGGATACAGACGGTCGGACCGCCGCGGTCGAGGCACCGCAGGGAGTACCCCACCACGAACCGCGCGCTCATCCACGCGAAATCGGGGTGCCGCTCCACCGGTTCCGCGATGCGCTGGTGGAACTCCGTGCGGGTGAACCCGGGGCAGAGCGCCTGCGCCTGGACGCCGGTACCGTGCAGCTCGGCCGCCAGCCCTTCGGTGAAGGTGGTCAGGTACGCCTTGGTAGCGCAGTAGTTGATGTTGCCGGCGGAGTAGAGGAACCCGGCGATGGACGAGACGTTCACAACGGCGCCCTTGCCAGCGGCCAGCAGCACCGGCAGCGCCGCCCGGGTGAGCCGCATCGGCGCCAGCGTGTGGAGCCGCACCATGGCGGTCTGCTTGGCGGGATCGGACAGCGCCAGCTTTCCTCTCGAGCCGAACCCCGCGTTGTTCACCAGCAGCGCGAGGCTGGGCGAGGCGGCGAGACGCTCGGCCAGGCGGGTGACGTCGTCGTCGAGCGTGAGGTCCGCCCGAAATACCTCCGCCTTGACGCCATGCGCCGACGCGAGCGCCGCCGCCGCCTCCGCCAGCCGGGCCTGGTCCCGGGCCACCAGCAGCAGATCATAACCGCGGCTCGCCAGCTGCTCGGCGAACTCCCGCCCGATGCCGACGCTCGCGCCGGTGACGACGGCGAGACCGCGGCTCACCGCTGCAGTCCGCTCCTCGCGGCCGCCTCCACCGGATGAGCGCGGGTCCCGCGGCCGATGGAGCGCAGCCGCGCGGCGGCTTCGGCCAGCACGTCCTCCGTCTTGCAGAAGACGAAGCGCACCTGGGAGCGTCCGCCGCCGCCGTCGCGGTAGAAGCTCGACCCCGGCACCGGCGTCACCCCCACCTCGCGCGACAGCCACACGGCGAATCCCGTATCGTCGAGCGGAGGTCCGCCCGCCGCGGCCGTCTCCGCCAGCGCGGAGAAGTCCGCCAGGATGTAGTAGGCCCCTCGGGACTCACCGAGCGGAAGCCGGCGTCGTCGAGCGCGCTTTGCAGCAGGTCGCGCCGCGTCTGGTACGAGCCGGCCAGGTCGCGATAGAAGCCGAGGTCGAGCCCGTTGAGGGCGTCCGCCACCCCTTCCTGCAGCGGCGCCGGCGCGCCCACCGTGAGGAAGTCGTGCACCTTCCGGATCGCGTCGGTGTAGACCGCCGGGGCGATGATCCAGCCGACCCGCCACCCCGTCACGCTGAAGGTCTTCGAGGCGCCGCTGATGGTGATCGTGCGCTCGCGCATGCCGGGGAGCGTCGCGATCGGGATGTGCTCGCCGGTGTAGCGGATGTGCTCGTAGATCTCGTCGGTCACCGCGAGCGCGTCGTGCCGGACGCAGAGATCGCGGATCGCCTCCAGCTCGCGCCGCGTGAGGACCCGGCCGGATGGATTGCTGGGCGTATTCACCACGATGGCCCGGGTGCGGGGCGTGAAGCCGGCGGCCAGCCGGTCCAGGTCGAGCGGCTGCCCCGGCTCGAGCGAGACGTAGACCGGCTTCGCGTCCGCCAGGATCGTATCCGGGCCGTAGTTCTCGTAGAACGGCTCGAACACGATCACCTCGTCCCCCGGATTCACCAGCGCGAGCAGCGTGGAGATCATCGCCTCGGTCGCACCGCAGGTGACGGTGATCTCCCGCTCGGGATCGGCGTCCATCCCGTACCACTCGCCGTAGATCCGGGCGAGGGCGGTGCGGAGCCGGTGAGCGCCCCAGGTGATCGCGTACTGGTTGATGTCGTCGCGGATCGCGCGGACCGCCGCCTCCTTCAACGCGTCCGGCGCTGGAAAATTGGGGAACCCCTGGGCGAGATTGAGGGAGTTGTGCTCTCGCGCGAGCCGCGTCATGCCCCGGATCACCGACTCGCGGAAACCATGGGTACGGCGGGCTGTGGTCACGGGAACTCCGGGGAGAGGATGGCTTAAGACTAGCGTGGCCCGAACGTTGCCGCATCGCCGCGGCATGAATCCACCGCCGTTTACCGACCTCCACAGCCACCTGGTTCCCGGGGTGGACGACGGGTCGGCCTCGGTCGAGGAATCCCTCGACTCGCTCGCGGCCCTGAGGGCCGAAGGGGTCACCGCCCTGGTGACCACCCCCCATCTGCTCCTCCCCCGTCTGGCTACCGATGCGGCCATCGATCGCGAGCTGCTGGTCCACCGCCGGGCCTTCGACGAGCTGGCCGAAGCCGCGCTCGACCGCACCGACCTGCCGGCGATCGGGCTGGGCCAGGAGATCTGGGCCCCGGACGCCGCTCAGATCCGCCGGGTGGTCCGTCGCAAGGATGTGGGGTTGGGGCGCGGGCAGTACCTGCTGGTGGAGTTCGGCTTCGATCTCCAGGGCACTCACGAGGCGGTCGTGCGCGAAGTGCTCGAGGCCGGCCGGGGGATCGTCGTCGCCCATCCGGAGCGCTATCGGTATCTGCCTGGGATCGAGCCGCTGGACCAGATGCGGCGCTGGCGGGAGCTGGGCGCGCTGCTGCAGGTGAACGCGGGGAGCTTCAACGGCCACTACCGGAGCCAGAACCCCGGCGCCGAGGGACTGGCGTGGCGGATGGTGGAGGCCGGCCTGGTGGATCTGATCTCGACCGACCATCACGGCGTGCGCCGCGTCGGCGTATCACTGCTGGAAGCGTTCGAGGCGCTGGTGGACCGTGGCGAGCAAGCGCTTGCCGAACAGGTCCTCTCCAGAGCTCCGGGTCAGGTCGCTCGGGCCGAGCTGATGACCCGAGACGACGCCGCTATCAGCTCAGATCAGTCGGGACAGCGGGACTGACGGGCGCGCGCTTGGCACGGCGAAGCACCAGGGCGAGCGCCGGAAACAGGATGAGCCAGAGCGTCAGTGTCCCGATCTGCCAGCTCTCCAGCACGAAGGGCTCCGCCACCGTGAACGCCGTGCCTGCGAGCGCCAATTGCGAAAGAACCGCGAGCACCAACGCCTCCATCTTGGTCCGCGCAACCGTGAGGGCTGGCAGGGCCTCGTAGCTCATCCCGGTCTGCGGGATCGCTCCCAGAGCGATGAGTATCCGGGCGTCGGGATCGCGCCAGCGGAGGAGGCCGATTAGCAACAGGAAGCCACCGGGCCGAAAAATCAGCGGCTGGAAGTGCTCGGCGCCGGCGAGGGTCCGGCGCCACGACCCGATCCAGCCGGGCTCGAGGGCGAAGGACAAGGCCAAGAGCACGAAGGCGCTGACGGCCATGATCCAGACGGCTTGGCGGGTCCGGGCACCGGCCAAGAGCATGCCGGCAAGGTTCGGCTTGATCGCGGCGACGACCCCGAGCGCAGGTAGAAGCAGAGCCGCGGTGAAGTAAGGAGACCATTGCCCAACTCGCGCGGCGGAGATGAAGGGCCAGGAGAGGAGCAGCGGCCAGAGGTACGGGCGTGTCCGACCGATCGCAAAGCCTAACACGGCTCCACCGGTCAGGGTCACGAGCACCCGGGCCGCAACCAGGGGGAGATAGGAGAGCGGAACCCCGAGCAGGCCCGCCGTAAGAGGGTAATAGAACGGCCAGGGGAACTCGTACCGTGCCCCTGGTCCGATAGCCTGGTAGGTATCAGCCCCCGAGCGCAGGGCGTGACCAGCCAGCCAGATCTGGTCCAAGTCCATCAACCCGCCGGAGTGGAACATGGCGGCCACGGCGACCAACCCTCCGCCGAGGGTGCAGCGTGTCGTGAAATTTGGAATGTTGGCCATGGGGGAGGAGTCGGCGAACAATTTATACTTGAACCAGTGGTGTCGCAAAACAGCCCGTCAGTGTCGCAAATTCGCCCTTGCAAGCTTTGGCGAATCCTTCACGTTGTGAACCAATCTCTTAATCACACGTTCCGCTCGTTTCGGTCCACACGTGCACCCCGGACTCCGCATGCATTCGACCGCACGTTCGCGTTCGATCCTTGCGCTCCTCCTGTGCGGGACAACGCTCGTTCTGGGAAACTGCTCACCAGATGAAACGACCGCTCCGAGTCAACTCGGCAAGGCGCCCCAAACTGTCTCATACGCGAAATACCGAACCGCCAACGACTCATCAATCGACCCGTGTTGGCAATATTACGTTTGCGTCATTCAAGGCGATAGCACCATCGACGCGGTCGAGGTCCAATGCCCGACGGCCTGCTTTGGGCCATATATCGCTGGGATGACGTCGGCTCCGGTTGGAGTAACCTGGTCCACCATTGACTCCATCGTCAACCCAAATGGTTCGTCACACCCGGACACGGCCTTCTTCCGAATTCGGGCCGCCGTGAACGCGCCGAGGGGGCCTGACTATGCCTGGGTCGATCTCAACCCTGCCGAGCCCTATGCTTGGCCGACATTCCATTTCATCAAGGTGCTGTGCAGCCTGAAACACGGCCAGTGCGGCGAGCTCCAAATCGTACGGCTCTGGCCAGAGGAAAAGGTGATCTCTGGAGAGACAGATTCGGTCAATATTGGCGTGCCTATGATCGTGGGAGTACGGTCCACTTACGACAACTACACGGTCGATGTATCGACATTGAGCTGGAATGTTGAGGGCTCTGGAGTTGTCCAGGACACTTACCTCACCGACGACTTTGGCTACGCGCTTCCTTTCGATCCGGGACTATGGGTCGCGGAAGAGTTGAGTTACATAGGGTACTTCTACATTACCCCGGGTGCCTCCACGATAAGCGCGGAGGCGGATCTCACGTCTGATGGGGACATTATCGAAGCCAGTGCGGAGGAAGCGACGGTAGACGTGTTAGGCGCAACCGGTGTGTCTCTACCCGTCAGTGGGGTCAAAGAGGTGCAGGCCGATCCATATGACGGCACCGGACGAGAGGGTCTGGCGCTTGGCAACATAATCCAGCTTCCGGAATCGGCCGGTGTGTGGTTTGATTTTAGCGCGACCCCTCCGGATACTGGGGGCGACGTCATCATCACACAACTGATCAACACCACTTCGTCCTACAGCCCTTCCGATCCCCCCGATCCCGATCATCGGTTTCCAGACTCCGACGGATTCGAGCTGGATGGCTGTCCTGCCTACACCGGCGTGCCTTATTCGCAAGGCCCCATCGTGCACCACGGGAGTGGCGTGGTCTCAATCTCCGGATCTGATTCGCCCGGGAGCCGCTTATACGCCGATTTCAATCAGCTCACGCGGTCAGACCAATTCAAGACCTACTTCATGTATTTGCCAGGCACCACCGGGAGCACATGGGTTCCTCTCGGTCGGTACAACTGGAGTTGGTCGGGTACGGCGACTCGGGACACAAACGCCAACACGTGGGCCCTCACCTCAAGCAGCAAGAACGTGCCCGCATCCGGATCGACGACCACCGATTTTCCTACCTATGCTTCGGCTTTCCAGCAGGCGGGTGTTTGTGCCCTGCCCTGAGTCTAAGTTGAGGATCGGAAACATTATGCGCATCGGCGTACGATCCCTGCTGCTGGTTCTTGCCGGTCCGACGACTGTAATGGCCCAGCAGCCCACCGGCCGCGTCGAGGTCGGCACCGGGAAGGATATTCATGCCCGGATCGAGATACAGCGAACCAGATACACCGTAGGCGATACCGCCTGCCTTCGGATCTCCTTGATAAACACGTCGAACCGCCCGGTAGATTACGTGGCGATGGGCGCGGGGGACATGATTCGTCTGGTAATCAGGCGCAACGGTACGCTCGTTCAACCCCACGCGGAACCGGCAGGCAGCGCCTCTGCCGAGCCGGCCGGCTTTCAGCCAGGTGAGACGTGGCCGCTTACGGGAAATCGATGGCTACCGATAACGACCTGGGGCTATAGCCTGGAGGAGGCGGGCGAGTACAGTATCGAGGGAATACCTCAGATCGCAGGGGGGTACGCCATCACGGACAAGACTACCGTCCGATCAAACCACGTGACCTTCACGCTCCGCGTCGGATCGTCGGCTCACGCATCTTGTGGTCGGCAGGTCGAAGCGCGGCCCAAGGCCCGAAAGCGCACACCGGCGGAGTTAAGGGCTCGTACCGATTCCCTGCAAACGGCTAGTCGCAATAGGTTGCGCGCGATGGTCGACACGATGGACTGGCGGCACGACACGATCAAGTAGTAGTTCGATCGGCCGGCCTGCTCCCTGTCAGCTCTCCACCGGCAGCCGGGTAGCCCCGATCGCCTTGAGGATGTGGCCCATCGGACCGGCGGACTCTTCCCCACCGGCGATCCGGGCCGAATCCACCGCCGCGTTGATGCCGCGCCGCAGCTCGCTGTACTCCCGAGCGGCCGCCGCGTCCTCGAAGTGGATCTTCTCACCGGTGAGCTTGTAGGCGCCCGCTTCGGCGCTCAGCACCGCCAGCACGCTGTCGATTCCCGCCAGCAGGCGATCGGTCAGCGTCACCAGCTCCGAGGCGTCCTTCCCGTTCTCACGCGAGTACCAACGCTTCGCGGTCTTGGGCGACCAACGGAGATCCTTCGACATCGCCGTGAAGGAGTCCTGGAACTCGCGCTCGATCGTGCGCTCCTGCTCCCGGTACACCCGCACGAAGTTCGCGACGCCCGCGATGCCCAGCCGGGTATCGGTGACACCGCCGTCCGGCGTGAGCCGGGAAGATGCGAAGAGCTGGCTCAGCCGGGCGACGCGGATGCCGCTGCCCAACCGGTTGCGCGCGGCCTCGTACGCCTGGTCGTAGCCGGCGAGCAGGCCCTCGACCGTCCGCGCGTCCGCCTCGGCGGCGGGCTCGGCGGTGGCGACCGTCGCGTCGATCGTCTTCACCAGCTGCGGCGCCTTCGGCAGCACGGCCGGCGCCTTCTCGACCACGGGCGTCTCGCTCGCGGGCTCGGCCTTGTACCCCGCGGCTTCGTTCCAGCCGGTCGAGGTGCTGGCGAGCGACACCACCTGCGAGGACGCGGCCGGCTCGGTCGCGGCCTGGGTGGCCGGAATCTCGTTCTTCTTCGCGGTGGCGTTGGTAGACCAGGCCGGGCGCGGACCGGAGAACGCGAGCTGAATGCCGAAGACCAGGAAGAGACCGCTGATGCCGAGCGCGAGCGGACGACGCCACGGGCTGTCGCCTTCGCCGCTCTGGCCGTCGCCGTGAGACTCCGGCTCCGCCGGCGCCTGGTCCGCGTCGGCCGCGGGCTCCGGGACGGCGCTCTCCAGCATTTCCGCCTGGGCGGTGAGGTAGGTCCAGCTGTTCCGTTCGCCGGCCTTCGCCGGCTTCTCGGCCACGATCGCCTTGTACTGCGGATGCAGGGTGATCGAGATCCACTTGGAGGTGGACCGGTGATAAATCCTCGAGTGACCGTCGACTTCGCCACTCCGGATCGCGGCGGCGAGGTCGTCGCCCGTCCGGTAGAGCTCTTCCTTGCCCGGTCTCAACTCGACGAGATACATGACGCACGCTCGGTCGGTTCGTGGACCCCGGCTCGCGCCGGCAGATCCTGAGGTGGAACAAATGGCCAGAGGGGGAACCAAGGGGTGGCTCCGCCCTCCCATGTGCCAGTTCCGTGCACCGGCGCGCCCCCGAGGCGGGGCGTCCCGGCCAGCCGGCCGGCACCCTCCCGGTAAGTCCAAGCCGCTCCTGACCGTACCCCCTGATCCGGCCCCGGGGACCCCCCGGCGGCCGGCGCCATCCGGCGGCGCGGAGGGTGGCTTCGGGGGCGTCGGCTGAGGTGCGTTTTTCGGGAGGGCACGGTGGAATGCAAGATGTTTCCTTCCCCCTCCTGACCCATTAGAGTGCTTGGGGATACCCGCTCCGGACCCCAGCCCGGAGCCCAAATTTGACGACAGTGCGCGCCGGCTGGCTGGCGGCGATTTCGGGAGGGTTGATGACGAGGAAACAGCGCAGGTTCGACGATGCCGATTTCGACTTCGGCGACCGTCCGGGACGAGCGGCTGGAGTAGGAACCATTTTTCTGGCGACGGCATTGGGTGTCGGCATCGGCCTGCTGGCCGCGCCCGACACGGGAACCAGGACCCGCCGCCGGCTCCGCAAGCGGCTGGAGATGCTGGGCGAAGACATCGGCGGCGGCCTCGAGGATGTGCAGGGCTTCAGCGGCCGTGCGCGCGAGCGGATGCGGGAGCGGATCGCAGACATGCGGAAGCGGGGCGAGGACGCGCTTGGAAGATCTCGAGGAGCGCTGGCACGGCGAGGAAGAAGACGAGGATGACTCGGGTGCACTCGGCGCCGTGCTCGCGGTAGCGGCCGGCATCGCGGCCACCTATTTCCTCACCAGCGATCGCGCCGCGCCCGCGCGTTCTCGCGTGCGCGAGACGGCGGAGTCGGTGCGGCGCGAGGCCACCAACCGGTGGGAGCAGTACCAGCAGCACCGGCAGGAGGGGCGCGCCAACGGCCAGCCGGACGCGGGCGAAACCCGCTCGGGGGCGGTTCCGTCGGATGAGTCCCCTCAGGCTAGCTGAGGGGTTCCCCAAGGATCGTCCACACAAACGGCCCCTGACGGGGCCGTTTTCCATGGGAGGTGGGGATGAATCGCCGCCAGCGCTGGTTCGCGGGCGTGGTGATCGCACTGCTTCTCCTGACCGGCGCGCCGACGCTGTGGATGGCCACGTGCGGCCTCGCCGGATGCCCCTCCATCGAACAGCTCCGTGGGTTCCGCCCGAGCGAGGGCAGCCGCGTGCTCGACCGCAACGGCGCGCCGCTCGGCCGGCTCTCGTACGTTCGCCGGATCAACGTGCCGATCAAGCGGATGCCGCGCCACGTGCGCGCCGCCTTCATCGCGGCGGAAGATCGCCGCTTCTACTATCACGGCGGCATCGACTGGCGCAGCGTCGGGCGTGCCACCGTGCACAACGTCCGTTCCTTCGGCGTACGCGAAGGATTCTCCACCATCACCATGCAGGTGGTGCGCAGCGCCTTCCTGCCCGCATCTCTCGTCGGAGCGCTCGCTCCGCCGGAAGCTGATCGAGATCGAGCTGGCGCGCCGCCTCGAGCGGGCGCTGACGAAGCAGCAGATTCTCGAGCACTATCTCAACGTCATCTATCTCGGGAACGGCACCTACGGCGTCGAGGCGGCGAGCCGCGACCTGTTCGGCAAGAGCGTCGGTGCACTCACCGTCGGCGAGGCGGCGTTGCTCGCCGGCCTGGCCCGGGGACCGTCACTCTATTCGCCCCGCCGCCATCCTGATCGGGCGCGGGGCCGGCGCGGCGTGGTGCTGTCGCAGATGGCCCGCGAGGGCTACCTGTCGGCCGGCGGGGTGGAGCGCGCGAGCCGGGAGCCGCTCCGCCTCGCGTCGGCAGGCTGGCGGCCTCGCCGCGAGCTCTCCCAGGCGCTCGACCCGGTACGCGCCGCGGTGGACTCGATCCTCGGCGACGATATCGAGATCGTGGGTGACGTGATCGTGCACACCACGCTCGACGCGCGAGCCCAGCGCGCCGCCGAACGGGCGGTCAGCGACCGCGCGGCCGCGATCGAGCTGGTGGCGCCCTCGTGGCGAAGGAAGGGCGACGAGCTCCAGGGCGCGCTGGTGGCCCTCGACCCGCGCGACGGCGAAATCCGCGCGCTGGTCGGCGGCCGCCGCGTGGTCCAGCGCGGGTTCAACCGCGCGACCGGCGCGCGGCGGCAGCCGGGCTCGGCGTTCAAGCCGTTCGTCTACGCCGCGGCACTCGCCGACGGGTTCACGCCGGCCACGCTGGTGGACGACTCGCCGGTCGAGGTGACGGACGGCTCGCGGGTCTGGCGGCCGGTCAACTTCGACGGCGAGTACGCGGGCTCGGTCACGCTCCGCCGAGCGCTGATGACCTCGGCCAATGCCGCCACCGTGCGCGTGAGCCGCGCGGTCGGCGAGCGGCGGGTGGCGGCTTTGGCGCGCAAGGCAGGCCTGAGAGGCGAGCTTGCCCCCGTGCCGTCGCTCGCGCTCGGCGCGATCGAGGTGACACCGCTGGAGCTGGTCGCCGCGTACGCGCCGTTCGCCAACGGTGGGCACCGGGTCCGGCCGTCCCTCATCCGCCGCATCGAGCTGGCGGACGGCACCGAGATCTGGCGCACGCCGGAGCCCAGCAGCGAACGGGTGATGGGCGAGGAGGAGGCATTCCAGATCACCTCGATGCTGCGGTCGGTGGTGGACGGCGGCACGGGCCATCTGGTCCGGGAGCTGGGCGTGAGCGGCCCGATCGCCGGGAAGACGGGAACCACCAACAAGGGGGCCGACATCTGGTTCGTCGGCTACACCCCGACGATCGCGGCGGTGGTGTGGTTCGGGTACGACGTACCCCGCGAGATCGCGCCCAACGCCTCGGGCGGCCGCCTCGCCGCTCCCGCATGGGCCGCCTTCTACCGCAACGGCTGGAAGGAGAAGGCGCGGACCTCCGCGTGGGAGCCGCCGCTCGGATTGGTGAGCCGGACGATCGATCCCACGACCGGCGACATCGCCAACGAATGGTGTCCGACCACGCAGCGCGAGTGGTTCAAGCGCGGCACCGAGCCGGTGCGGATCTGCACCGGGCACGAGGGTCCGATCATGCACGAGCTGGAGAAGTTCGGACGGGAGGTGGGGGAGGCGTTGAAGGACTTGCTGGGGCTTTAGTTGTCACCCTGAGCGTAGCGAAGGGGACCCTGCGGGCATGGTCCCCTTCAGGTCAGAACGTGGCCGTATCCACTTCCAGACTGTACGGCGGATACTGCAGCAACTCCCTCCGCACCTGGTGTGCGTTCCGAAGCACCTTCGACGGGTACTTCCGGCAGCTCGCCGTGCTGCTGTCCGCGACGCATCCATTGTAGCGCAGCAGCGCCCGCCGCACGTTCCCCGTCCGCTTGAGATAGTACCCGAAGACCCGGGCACCGTGACAGATGTTGGACTCGACCTGGAGCAGGTCGTCGGAGTCGCAGTCGTACTCGCCGGCGTGGAAGTCCATGACCTGCATCAGACCCAGCGCGCCGGCGCTGCTCTTGGCCCGCACGTCGAGCGGGGCGTTCTCGGTCAGCAGCACGCCCGCGAGCAGGCTCGGCTCCACCTGGAGATAATGCGCCTCCTTCACGATCGCCCGGGCGATGCGTTCGGAGATGTCTCGTTCCTTGGTACGGCTGAAGAAGATGCGCGCCAGCGGCCAGTGCTCGAACCGGGCGACGACGTGGCGCTCGAGCGCCGCGCTGTCCACCCGCGCGCCCGGCACCCGGAACGGCAGCGCGGCGGACCGGGCCAGGACCAGACTGTTGACCTGGCGGTCGGCCAGGGGACCCAGCCGGGGCGTCCACTGGACCGAGGCGGCCATGAGGGCCAGCGACAGGGCAATGAGGAAGGGGCGTCGCGGCGCCTCGGTGCGGCGCTCTGCGGTGCGGTCTGGCGAATTCACTGAGGACGCCCTCCCCGAAACGGCGTAAACGACGGTGATGTCGGGATGAAGGGAAAGCGTCAGCAAGAACCGGTGCACTGCAGGGGGGTGACCAGGAATCGAACGGCGGGGCCTGTCTAGGAGCGATGCTAGCCGGCAAGATCCTTCGCTACGCTCAGGATGACAATTCCAGCGACCGCAGCAGCTCCATCATCTTCACATCATAGGGATCCGGCGAATCGTCATCCTCGGCGGGCTCGTAATTGAGCTGCGGCGTTTCCAGGATCAGGGGCACGCCCTCGGTCCTCCGATCCTTCACCAGCCAGCGGAACGGCTCGGTTCCGATCTCCCCATCCCCGATCAGCACGTGACGGTCGCGATTCGAGCCGAGCGCGCCCTCGCTGTCGTTGAGATGGAAGAACTCCGCCGGCGAGCCGGCCTCCGCCTCGAAGGCGTCCAGGATCCGCGCCAGCTCGCCGGCGGACTTGGTGATGTCGAGTCCGGAGGAGAAGAGGTGGCAGGTGTCGAGGCCATACCCCGTGCGATGCCGGAGCGCGGCCGGAATCTCCTTCAGCATCGCGCCGATTTCCTCAGGCGTCTTCCCCATCGTCATGCCGGCGCCGGCCGTATTCTCGATCAGAATCTTGGTCTTGCCGGGCACCGCCTCGAGCGCCTTGGTGATCGCGATCGCGATGCGGTCGATCGCGCCGGCCCGGTCGCCGTCGGTGGCGGCGCCGGGGTGGAAGCAGAACGCGCCCGCGCCGATGGCCGTAGAGCGCTCCAGCTCTTTCCGCAGACCGGCCGCGGCGCGCAGCCATTTCTCATCGTCCGACGTCGCCGTGTTGAGCACGTACGCGGCGTGCACCAGTACGTGGGCCGGCTCGATATCGACTTCCTTCAGCGCAGCCTTGAAGCGCTCCACCCGCTCCGGTCGGATCGAGGTCTTGTCGCCGTAGTACTTGGGAATGGCGGTGAAGATCTGCACGGCCTTCATGCCGGCGCGCCCGGCGCGCAGCGCGGCCATGTGAATGCCGCCCTTGTCCACCGTGTGCGAGCCGAAGATGCGGTTCATGGCGCGGAGAGCAGCGTCGCCGGCGCGGTGCGCGAGGCACGCCACGCGGGCGGCAGCGAACCGGCAAGCACGGCGGCCAGCAGGACGAGCCCGAAGCGGAGCACCACCCCGGCGTTCCACGGAACGAGACCGGGCACAAGATCCGAGAGAACACCCCAGATCGCCTGACCGAAAAAGACGCCCCCGGCGAGACCGGCGAGACAAACCGCGGCGGCGCGCACGAGCACGAAGCCAATCGTGTGCCGCCGCCTCGCGCCCACCGCACGCCTCACGCCCAGCTCCGCCAGAAGCGAAGTCACCCACAGCCGCGCCGCGGCCAGCGCACCGAGGGCGGCGATGGCGAGCATCGCCCATCCTTGCAGCCCGAACTGTGCCGCGAACCAGCGGAGGGGCGCGACTTCCCGGTCTACCAGCGCGCGCATCGGCCTAGCGGAGCCGTCGATGACGCGCGGGCCCGAGCACGCTCGCGGCAGCCTGCACCTCGCGCTCGCGGTTCCCCGGTGTCATCAGGTCCAGCGACTCCGGCGGATGTTGAAGCACGCTGAGATACACCGAGTATCGAGGCTGGGTCCCGGCGCCAAGACCGACGGCGGGAGGATCATCCACTACACCTACGACCGTCGACCACTCCTCACCGTCGTCCACCACGCGGATCCCGCGGCCGATCGCCTCACCGAACTGGAATTCGCGCGCCGCGAGGCTGCGATTGATGACCGCGACTCGTTGCGTGCCCCACGCATCGTCGCGGGTGAGCCCGCGCCCGTCCACGACGCGGATGCCGAGCATGTGGAAGGTGTCCGCGGTGACGAACTGGTGCGTGGCCGCCTTGACCCGCCAGCGAATCGGCAGGCCGCCTTCGGAGCACTCCCCGCAATCGGTCGTCACGGTGGCGACCGTGCCGAGCCCGAGGAGGCCACCCGGACTGGTGAGGCTGGCCCGGATTCCGCTGTCGGCCAGCTGGTCGAGGAACGCGGCGTAGCGCTGCGACCTCAGCGCCGGCGCCGTGTCCCGCATGGTGAGCGGGCGAACGACCGCATCGCGGGGTCCGAGCACCCGCCCCGCTATGGCGACATCGGCATGGCGCGCGAGCAGCGCGCCCATCGTCAGCACGACGAGGCTGCCGCCGATCTGAATCGCGCTCGGCGTGAGGGGAGACGGAGAGCGCGGCTCGGTGTCGGCGAGCCGGCGGCGAGGCAGGAGCACCGGAAACGCGACGCCGAGCAGGACGGCGCACGCCAGGACGGCAACGGCGATCCACCGTAGGGTCGTCGTGCCGGAGCCGATCGGCCCGGGCCATTCCACCATCGCGGCGGAGACGACGAGCGCCACGAGGGTACCGATGGCCAGCCCGGCCGCCACGATCGCCGTGCCTTCGACGAGCGCCGTGCCGAGCATTACCCGCCGGCTGGCGCCGACCGCCCGCCGGACGACCAGCTCGACGGTCCGCTCGGACTCCCGCGCGAGAGCCAAGCACCAGCACCGTGACGGCGGCGATCGCCAGCACGCTCAGCGAGGATCCCAGCAGGAGGAGGGAGAGGAGGTCGGTCGCGCTCTGCTGCGCGGTGGAGACCGGAACGAAGCCGGCCCGCCAGATCAGGCCCAGGTCACCACCGCGAATCGGGAAGGTCTGCAGCCGGCCGTGCAAGGCGAGCGTCGGCAGCGCGAAACCCGCCCCGGCGGCGACGGCTGCGGCGAGCAGGAGCGGGGTCGCGCGATGGCGCGAGATCTCCCCGCGGGCCGAAGTGAGGGTGATGCGGAACGCGGCTGGGCCTCAGCGATCCGAGGTGGAGTGGGCCCTGGGACGAGGCTGCGGCCGCCCGTTGCCGTTCCGCTTATCGGAGCTGCGGTGGCAATAGAAGAGCCGGGCCGGCATGATGTTCCTGGGCTCGAATTCTTGATGGACGTGGGGGAAGACCTGCCGGAGATAAGGCAGCACCGCGCGGGTGAACTGATACACCAGGAAGGTGCCGTCGGGCTGGAGGACGTCGTGCGTGGTCTGGAGAATTCGTTCCCGGATCACCGGATCCATGGTGGAGTACGGAATACCGGAGATCACGTAGTCGGCTCGTCCGAGCCCCCGCTCCCGCAGATTCTCCTGCGCGTCGGCCGCGGAGCCCTCGACCACGTGGAGCCGGTCGTCGCGCAACGTTCGGGTGAGATAGCGGGCGAAGTCCCGGTTGGTATCGATCGCCACCAGCGTGCCATCGGGGCGCAGCCGCCGGAGAATCTGCCCTGTGATCGTCCCGACACCGGGCCCGTACTCGACGATCGTGGTGGCTTTGGCCCAGTCCACCTGATCGAGCAGCCGTTTCACCAGAAAGCGCGAGCTCGGGATCAACGAGCCGAGCATCCGCGGATGCTTGATGAAATTCCGACTGAAGAGTGCGAGCGTCATTCGAGTCTCCTCGCTCGGTGACTGGGTATGCCGGTTTCGGCCAAGCATGAAGATTCAAGCCTTTGGACATCGGGACAAGGGGACCCCGATGAATGGGCTCCCGCCCAAGACAAGCGCCCACCGGCGGGAGTCCCCCCCGGTGGGCGCCTGTGATACGACCTTCTTCGCTACTTGGTCCCCACCGCCGCGGCCTGGGCCTGATAGAGCTCCAGTCGCCGGCGCGCGATGTCGACGTGCCGGTCGGCGACCGACTTCTCCCGCTCCGCCACGACCCGCTGCGACTCGAGCACCTTCCGCTCCAGCTCGCGGATCACGCCCTCGTGCCGCAGGGTGGCCCCAGGATCGACCGCGGCCGTGCGGTCCCGCTCGGCCCGGCGCCGGGCGAGCTGCATCTCGAGCTCGAGGGCCTTCTGCTGGGCCTCGGCCAAGCTCTTCCTCGCCTTCGCGTCCTCTTTCTCCGCCTGGTGCAGCGAGACCCGCTTCTCCAGGAACTGCTTGTGGCGCTCGGCGTCCTTCTTTTCGGCATCGAAGGACGCGGCTTCGGCTTCCTGCTTGCTCTTCTCCGCCAGCTTCCGCTGCGCGTCGAGGGTGGAGACCTCCTGCTTCTTCACCTCGACCATCGCCTTGACCTGGCTTTCCAGGGACTGGAGCTCGCCGTATTCCGCGTCGGCTTCCCGCCCGTCGAGCTTGGCCTGCTCCAGGGCTCGCTCGATCCGCTCGGTGGGACGGGGCGAGAGAATCTCCACGAAGCCGAGGTTGCTGAGTGCCGCGGCCCGGCTGGCGGCGGCGGTGGGAGCGGCCGGAGCGGCCGCGGCAGGGGCCGGAGCGGCTGTGGGGGCCGGAGCCGGGGCCACGGTGGCCGCTGGGGCCGGCTCAGCGGCGGGGACCGGAGCCGGCTCTGCTGGCGCATATCCTTGTGGTACCGAGTCTTGCGTTACCTGAGCCGGGGCCACTGAGGTGTCCTGTGCCGCCGCGACCGCGAGCGGGCCGAGAAGCAGCGCGCAGGCAACCAAAGGGGTGGCTAGACGGGATTTCACGGTAAATCTCCTTCCAAAGTGGACCAGCGGCTCAGGGGGCCGCCGAGAAGCCAAAAATTCGTGGCGAACATAGCTCGAAAACACTGCTTCCGTAACACCCCACCCCGGCTAGGTGATCCATTCCGTGGCCTCCCGGGCCGGACGCCGCCGCCGGGGGGTCTCCGGCTCCGCCGGATACCCCAGCGAGAGCAGGCCGACGACCCGGTAACCCTCGGGAAGTCGGATCAGATCGGCGAGTGCGGGCTCTTGCATGACGCCCCCGGTTTTGAGGTAGGTGCCCAGGTTTAAAGATTGCGCGGCGGTCATCAAATTCGCGGTGGCCATCATCACCGCCGCATAGTCTTCTTCCCGGATGACCTCGTCCTCATGCAGCCGCGTCATCAGGATGATGATCGAGGGGGTCTCCAGCGTCTCACGCCGCACCTTGTCGGCGCCCGCGCGCGCCTCGTCCGACTCCGGGTCGTCGTAGCGCTGAAGCCGATGCCGGGCCCGGATCTCGGCAAAACGAGCCTTGGCATCGCCGGTCAGCACGGCGAAGCGCCAAGGCTCGGTCAGCTTGTGATTGGGGGCCCGGACGGCGCACTCGAGCAGGAGCTCGATAGTCTCCCGGGAGACCGGGTCCGAACGGTAGCGGCGGACCGAGGTCCGCCGCTGAATGGCGTCAATGGCGTCCATGCCGGAAATCTAGCCCGGCAGAGACCTCACGCCGCGTTCGGCAGGAGCTGGACGATGGAGAAGGCGGCGCCCTGCGGATCCTGAAGCTGCGAGAACCGGCCTACCCCGGGGATGTCGGTCGGCGGCATGAGGACTTTCCCGCCAAGCGTTTCGGCGAGCGCGGCCTTCGGCTCTTCGCCTCCCAGAGGCCGAAGACCGCGCCGGTCGGGTCCTTGATGACGCTCATCCGGCCGTATTCAAAGACCTCGAACGGCTCGGCGATCACCTCCGCGCCCAGCGCGCGAGCGCGCGCGGTCGAACGGTCGGCGCTGTCGACCGCCAGGTAGGAGAGCCAGTTCGGCGGCACCCCTTCGGCCACCTGCTGCGGAGCGAGCTGATAAAGCGCGCCGACCTGCTTCCCGCCCGACTCGAACATCGTGTAGAACTCGTTCTCTCCGATCGGTCGGTCCTCGAAGGTCCAGCCGAACAGGCCGGTATAGAAGCGCTTGCCCGCCTGGCTGTCGCTGGTCGCGAGCTCGGCCCAGCAGAACGTACCTGGGCTGTGGGCCTGGGTGACGGTCATCGGTCTGCCTCCTGCTGTAAGTCGGGGTCGTTCGGTGAACTCTTCTCTCCTCCGACGATCCCGTCGGAGACAGGTTTCATCCGCGCGAGGACCCAGAGGGCGACGGCATCGTACGTCGAATGCGCGACGATCGGCGCCAGGAGATTGTCGGTGAGGACGTACACGGCGCCGAGGTATGCACCGATGAGACCGGCGAGCACCGCATAGGTCAGGGTGAGCCAGTGGGCCATCCCGAAGAGGAGTGCAGCGACTACGACGGCCGCCGCGGCCGGCACCCGGCTCTCGAGGCCGGTCTGGATCACTCCGCGGAACAGGACCTCTTCCGCCACGCCGGCCGTGAGCGACAGGAGCACGATCCCGCCGACGGTCGCGTGCCGGAGGTACGGGCGGAGATGGTCTTCCACGGTGGTGACCAGCCGGCGGATCGGCCCCCACGTCGTGCGGAGACACCAGCGCAGCAGGAGCAGCATCGGGACGGTCGCGAGCAGACCGTACAGAATCGCTCCGGCATCGAGCCGCAACCGATAGAAAGGAGAGATGTCGAGATACCACGCGACGGCCAGCGCGGCGGCGAGGAGGGCGACCTCCGACGCAACGCCGGCGATCAATAGGCGGGAGAACGACCCTACTTGGCGCGCTCCAGGTAGACGCCTTCCCGGGGATTCACCCGGACGCGCTCCCCTTCCCCGATGAACTCGGGTACCTGAATGGTGACGCCGTTGCTGAGCTTCGCGGGCTTGGTGCTGGCGGTCTTGGTGGCGGTCTTCATGATCGGCGCCGTCTCCACCACCTCCAGCTCGGCCACGGCCGGCAGCTGGATCCCGATCGGACGGCCGGCCAGCCACTCGACCTGAAAGGTCAGCCCGGCCTCCATCCACTGGCCCAGCTCGCCGACCGTGTCGTTGTCCAGGGTGTACTGGTCGTACGTGCCCGCGTCCATGACGTGCACGCCGTTTCCGTCCCGGTAGAGCACCTGCAGCTCCTTGGTATCCAACCGGACATCGTCCACGAACTCGGTGGCGCTGAGCCGGGTATCGAAGGTGTTGCCGGAGTTCAAGTTGCGAAAGCGAACCTGAACAAACGCCCGTAGATTGCCGGGCGTCCGGTGCTGGAAGTCCATCACCCGGCAGGGCTGGCCCTCCACCATGATCACGGTACCACGCCGGATATCGCTTGCCTTCATCGCTCGCGCTGCTCCTCTGTCGTGTGTCGCACCGCCGAGCGCGGGGCACTCGCGGAGGGGTGGAAGATACACCGCCGGTGACAACTGTCACGGCCTGCTTCCCCGGCACCGTCTACGTTCGCCCGCAGTGACTCCGCGCGAAAGCAGTCTCGAGACTCGCCTGGCGGGATGGCGGCGAAACGTGGGCGGCGCGGTGCACCTCGACCTCGCGCCGCCCCGGCCGGTCACCTCGGCGGCGATCGCGGTGGTAAGCTGGAACGTGTGGATGGGACGCGGGCGGCTGTTCGAGCTGATCGAGCGCCACGCCGCGGGTGCTCTCGGCGTGCCGGCCGAATGCGCCCTGGTCCTGCTGCTTCAGGAGGCCCTGCGCCAGGACGACTCGGTGCCCCAGCGGTCCAACGGCTTCGCGGCGCGCGACCTGGTCACCCGGACACGGCCGACCCAGGACATCGTCGAAGTGGCCCGGCAGCTCGGATGGAACCTGCGATACGCTCCGTCCATGCGGAACGGACCGGGCCGCAGCGATCGAGGGAATGCGATCCTGACACCGTTGCCTCTCGGACCCATGGTCGCCATCGAGCTCCCGTTCGCGCTGCAGCGACGGGTGGCGGTGAGCGCCACGACGGAGATCGCGGGCCGCACGGTGCGGCTGGTGAGCGCACATCTCGATCCTCGCGGGCCGGTCGGATACAAGTGGCTCGGCGCCGCCGCGCGGCACCGGCAGACGGCACACCTCCTCGATGAGATGGATGACCCGACGGTGATCCTGGGTGCCGACCTCAATCTGGGCCGCGGACGCGCCGAGGCGGCCTGGCGCATCCTGATGGAACACGACTTCGTGCACGGCGTGCCCCCGGCACCGCCGGTCTGGCGGCACACCTATCATTCACTGCCTCGCCTGGTCATCGATTACATCCTGGTGCGAAACCGTGAGGGCTCCATCCGCGGGGCGGAGGTCCGCCGCGTAGACGAGCATCCGCGAGACCGCGGCCCCACGGTTTTCGGTTCCGACCATCACCCGCTGCTGGCGCGGATCGAGTTCACCTCATGAGTGAAACGCTCGCCATGGATCTCCCCTGGTGGCACTGGGCCTTCCTCGTAATCGGGGTGTTCTCCTTCGTCGGCGTGGTGGGCGCGCTCTTCTTCCCCGACTGGCCTACGCCGGACTTCGACCAGGGATTCGAGGCGGAGCCGTCGTCCGATCTCTTCGTGCACTCCGCGGCCGGCTTCCTCAACGTCCCGATCCTGCGCGGCGGCACCGCGGAAATCCTTCAGAACGGCGACCGGTTCTACCCCGCCATGCTGGAGGCCATCCGCGGCGCCAGGGATACGGTCAACTTCGAGGTCTACATCTTCGATTCGGACGACACCGGCAGGCAGTTCATCGATGCGTTCGCCGAGCGGGCGCGGGCGGGCGTGGAGGTGCGCGTGCTGCTCGACTGGTTCGGCTCCATCCGATTCAAGCGGGCCGACCGCCGCAAGCTGAGGGACGCGGGGGTGAAGCTGGAGTTCTTCCGTCCCTTTGCGCTCAGGAACCTGGTGCGGATGTACCGCCGCACCCACCGGCGCGCGATCGTGATCGACGGCATCGTCGGGTTCACCGGCGGCGCCGCGGTCTCCGACAAGTGGCGAGGCGATGTGCGGACGCCGAAAGAGTGGCGCGACAGCATGACCCGCGTCACCGGCGCGCTGGTGACCGGCGTGCAGTCGGCCTTCGCGGCGAACTGGGTCTATTGCTGTGGCGAGGTGATCGCGGGGCCGCGATTCTATCCGATCGGCAAGGACGGCGGGCCCGCGTGCGGGCTCTCGGTCGTCAGCTCACCGTCGGACGCGCAGCAGTCGATCCGCCTGCTCCTGTGGCTCAGCTTCATCAACGCCCGGCAGCGGCTCTGGGTCGCCAGCTCGTACTTCATCCCCGACCAGCACCTGCGCAAGGCCGTCCAGGCGCGGGCCCGCGCCGGCGTGGATGTGCGCATCCTGGTGCCGGGAAACCACACCGACGCGATTCCGGTGCAGTATGCCGGCCGAGGGTTCTACGAGGAGCTGCTGCAGGCGGGTGTGCGGATCTTCGAGTACCAGCCGTCGATGATGCACGCCAAGACCGTCGTGGTGGACGACGGCTGGACCCTGGTCGGCTCGGCCAACATGGACGAGCGCAGCATGGAGATCAACGAGGAGAACCTCCTCGGCGTGGTCGAAAGCAGCTTCGCCCGGAGCGTCGCCGAAGGGTTCGAGCGCGATCTGTCCCACGCGAAGGAAATCCACCTCGAGCAGTGGCGCCGGCGCCCGCTCCACCAGCGATTCTTCGAGAAGGCCGCGAAGATCCTGATCGAGCAGTACTAGCCCGGCTTCATCCCCCCGCGATCGCGGCGACGACCGTGATCTCGTCTCCCTCCGTCACCGGCGTCGCGAATCCGCTGCGGAACCGCACGTCCTCGTCGTTCAGGTAGAACGTCACGAACGGGTAGGGTCCGCCCTCGGTGTCGCGCAGCCGCGGGGCGAGGCGCGGAAACCGGTCGGCGAGCTGCGCGACGACGTCACCGAGCGTCGCGCCGCTCACCTGGAGCGTGGATTGTCCGTCGGCCAGCTTGGCGAGGACGGTGGGCAGGCTAAAGGTCACGGCCATGGAGCGCCTCCAATTCTCGAATTTTCGGTGCGATGACGGGCGCCTCGGGGAGGACGCCCTGGAGCGCCTCGACGGTCTTGAGTCCGTTGCCGGTGATGCAGAGCACGACCTCGTCGTCCGGACGCAGGCGGCCCTGCTGCGCCAGGGCGAGCGCCCCGGCCACGGTGACGCCGCCGGCGGTTTCGGTGAAGATGCCGGTCGTTTCGGCGAGGAGGCGGATGCCCGCCACCAGGTCCTCGTCGCTCACGCCGGCCACCCATCCGCCGCTGCTGCGGATCGCCTGCGCGGCGAACCGGCCGTCGGCGGGATTCCCGATGGCGATCGAGCGCGCGATCGTGCGGGGTATCACGGGCTCGACATGCTCGCCGCCCGATTCGACCAGCCGCACGATCGGGGCGCACCCGTTGGCCTGGGTCCCGTAGAGCCGGGGCGCGCGGCCGGAGACCAGCCCCGCCCGGGCAAACTCCGCGAATCCCTTCCCCAGCTTCGTCACCAGCGATCCGCCCGCCATCGGCGCCACCACCGCGGTCGGCACCCGCCAGCCGAGCTGCTCGCAGATCTCGAACGCGACGGTCTTGGATCCTTCGCCGTAGTATCCGCGCAGGTTGATGTTCACGAGACCCCACCCGAAGCGGTCGGCGGCCTGGGTGCACAGCCGGTTCACGTCGTCGTAGGTGCCGCGGACCCGTACCAGGTGCGGGTTGTAGACCAGCGTCCCCACCACCTTGCCGAGCTCGAGGTCGTCCGGGATGAAGATCCAGGCGGCGAGACCCGCCCGCGCCGCCTGCGCGGCGACGGCGTTGGCCAGGTTGCCGGTGGACGCGCAGCCGACGGTATCGAGGCCGAACGCGCGCGCCGCGTTGATCGCGGCCGCGACGACCCGATCCTTGAACGAGAGGGAGGGATGGCAGACGCTGTCGTTCTTGATCCAGAGCCGCGCGACGCCGAGCCGGCGCGCGAGGGCCGGCGCATCGACCAGCGGCGTGAATCCGCTGTCGAGCGAGAGGCTCGGCTCGCCCTCGAACGGCAGCCACTCGCGGTAACGCCAGAGCGACGCCGGACGGGCGGCGATCGTAGCCGCATCGGGGAGCGGGCGGGCGGGATCGTACACCGGCTCCAGGGGGCCCAGACACTCTTCGCAGATCGCGACGGGAGCGGCCGGCTGCTGGACGCCGCACAGGCGGCACACCTGCGGCAAAGGGCGAAGCGTGGGTGACTGGAGCGTGGGCTCGCGTTCGGTGACCAGGGCGGTCGTCATGCTGTCCTCCGCCTCACTGCCCCGATCTCCGGCACCGGCCGAAAAGAAAAAGCGCCCGGTGCCAAAAAGACACGCGGGACGCGAGGCCTTTTAGCATTTGTTTAACGTGGCTGCAATACGCCGCAAATGACCACGAGCATCAGTTGTCTTTGGTACGTTAGGACATTCGGCCGGCCGGCGCAAGAGGGCCGGCCAGATCGTTCACCAGTCCCGCTCGCCGGTGGGACCCTGCTTGCTCCGCCGGCCCTCGTGACTGGTGAGCTGCTGGCGCTCGACCGCTTCGAGCAGGCGGCGCGCCTCGTCGGCGCTCAGCTCGTCCACCGACTCGCCCTCGGCGGAACCATACCCGCCGCCCGCCATCGCGCCGACGGCCGCGTCGGGCGTGCCCTCGTAGCCGGGCACGTTGTTGTCTCCCCGCCCGTAGTCCCCGGTCCGTCCGCGCCCCGATGACCCGCCGCTGGTCCGGTCATCACCCAGCCGGCGGAGCGCGATCTCGAGGTTCCACCGTGCCTCGGCGTCGGTCGGAGCGATGCGAAGCGCTTCTTCGAACGCCGA
This sequence comes from uncultured Gemmatimonadales bacterium, assembly GCA_963720365.1. Taxonomy (GTDB): domain Bacteria; phylum Gemmatimonadota; class Gemmatimonadetes; order Gemmatimonadales; family GWC2-71-9; genus CAVVWJ01. The sequence continues at coordinate 591,702 of CAVRFK010000010.1, forward strand.
CACCGCGTCGAGCAGCGGCTGCGCCTCGCCCGGGCGCTCTTCCGCCGCGCGCACCAGCGCGTTGCCGAGGTTGTACAGGCTCTTCTGCCGCAGCTCCGGCGTCTTGCTCGCCTGCCGGAAGGCCGCGACCGCTTCGTCGTAGCGTTCCAGGCGGTAGAGCGTGCTGCCCGGCGTCGAACGCCAGCCGCGCGCTGCTGTCGGACTCCAGCGCCGCGCGGAAGACGCCGTACGCCTCGGGGTACTTGGCCTGGTGGTACAGCCGCTCGCCGCGGTGCACGGGGGAGCAGGAGAGGAGGGTCAGGCGTGAGAGGACAACCGAGGCAGCGGGCGTTTGTACCCTGAGCGCAGCGAAGGGGCCGTGAACCCGGCCATCGCTCCCTTCGCTCCGCTCAGGGTGACCGGCTGATCTCCGCCCCAGCCGAGAAGCTCCGCAGACCAGCAGCATCACCGCCACCACCAGCGGCCACTGAAACCGGTCCGCCCGCTCGTCGGACTTCCGCGCATCGAGCGTCCGCGCCTTCACCTGCCCGAGCCGCGCGACAAGCGCCTGCATCTCCTCCCGCCGGTCCCACCGGGCGTACGCCCCGCCGCTCCCTTCGGCCACGCGCCGCAGATCGGCATCCTCCAACCGCGACACGACGATGCGCCCGATGTGATCTCGATGGTACTGCTCCGGCGCCTCGGACGAATCGGCCGGCACCGGTCCACCATTGGCGGTCCCTACCCCGACCGCGAAGACCGGCAGCTCCTCGCCCCTGAGCGCCTCCGCGGCGGCATCGAGATCGCCTTCCCCGCTCTCGCCGTCGGTCACGATGAAGACGGCGCGCCGGCCGGTCTCCCCCTCGTGCTCGAACGCGCTCACCGCCGTCAGCAGCGCGGCGGACAGGTCGGTGGCCGGATCGCCGAGATCGTCCGGACTCGCCGCGTCGAGGAACAGCTTCAGCGAAGCACGGTTGGAGGTGAACGGAAGCTGCAGGAACGCGCTGCCGCCGAAGACCACCAGCCCGGTCCGGTCGCTCGGATAGGACGCCATCACGTCCCACGCGATCTGCTTCGCGGCGGCAAGCCGGGTCACCGGTCCGGCGATCGCGCCGCCGGACACGTCGGTCACGCCCATGGAGCGCGAGAGGTCGAGCAGCACCAGCACATCCCGGCCGGTGTGGACCATCTCCCCCTGGCGCTCGCCGAGCTGCGGTCGAGCCAGGGCCGCCACGGCCAGCGCGAGCGCGGCGAGCCGGAGCATCCAGATCCGCCGCCAGCGCGCCGGTGAGAGCAGCTCCGACCCGCGCGCGAGCAGCGCCGGATCGCCGAACCGCGCCAGCGCCCCACGCCGCGCCCGCTCGGCGCGAAGCGCGAGCCATCCGACCCACGCGAGGGCGGCCAGCCCGACCGCCAGCACCCACGGGTAGGCGAAGGTCATGGCAGCGCGCTCCAGCGGCGCTGGCCACCCAACGCCATCGCCGCACCGAGGAGCAGCAGTCCCGGCGCGAGCAGCCAGGGGAACAGCTCGCGGTAGTCGCGGGTCTCGTTGATCCGGACTTCCTGCCGCTCCAACGGGTCCAGCTTCTCCATGATCCCTTCGAGCGCCTCCGGATCGGTGGCGCGGAAGTACTCGCCGCCGCTCCGGTCGGCGATGCGCCGGAGCACCCGTTCGTCGGAGCTGGTGAGCCGATCCGGGGTTCGCCCCTGCCGCCAGATGAAGCCGTCGTCGAAGCCGGTCGTGTCCGGCGCGCTCACCCCGATGGTGTGGATCCGCACGCCGATCGCGCGCGCCGCCTCGGCGGCGACGAACGGTCCGGGTGAGCCGGTGTTGTTGGCGCCGTCGGTGATGAGGACGATCGCGCTGGCCCGGCTGGGCAGGTCCTTGAGCTGGCTCAGCGCAGAGCGCGAGGGCGGTGCCGATCCCGGTTCCGTCCGGGCAGCTGTCCGATCTCCACCCGCTCCAGCATCTCGCCGAGCAGTCGGTGTCCGGCGTAAGCGGGGCCTGGAGAAACGAGCGCCCGGCGAAAATGACGAGGCCGAGCAAGTCGCCGTCGCGCCGACGGGCGAAGTCACCCAACACGTGGCGGGCGACCTCGAGCCGGTTCCCAGGCTTGAAGTCGGTCGCCTTCATGCTGCTGGAGATGTCGAGCGCGAGCATGAGATTCCGCGCCTTGCTGCGGACCTCGCGCACTTCGTGGGGGATCTGCGGCCGCGCCAACGCGGCGACCAGCAGCACCAGGGCGGCGATCCGGAAGACGTCGGGCAGGTGTCGCCAGCGCGCGCGAGCGGGCCGCGGCTCACCCGCAAGGAAACCGAGCGCGGGAAAGCCGATGCGCTCGTCCGGCGGCCGGCGCCGCCGGAACACCAGCCGCGCCGCGAGGGCCAACGGCACCAGGAGCAGGAGGAGGAACCAGGGATCAGCGAACCGCATCGAGCTCCTCCGCGGCCGGCGCCGCGGCGCGATGCCACCGGTCGAGCAGGTCGCGCGCGCGCTCGACGAACTGGTCCGCGTCGTCGGCCTGAGGCCGCAGCTTCGCGAACTTCACCAGGTCGGCATCGCCCAGCACATCCTGCACCCGGCGGCGGAGCCCGACCTCCGCGAGCCGCGGCGGCAGGGACCAGAGCAGCTCCGTGGTGGTGCGCTCGCGGGCGGGCAGCTCCTCCGCGGCCTCCAGGTAGTCGCGCAGCGCGTCCGCGACGGCCTCGTAATGCCGGTCCACCTCGCCTCGCTCGGCATAGCACTCCGCCGCGATGCCATCCAGGCGCGCAGCGCGCGCGGTGTAGGGATCGGGCGGCAACGGCGGTGGAGGTGGCGGCGCTTCCGGCTCGGCCACCGGTACGACGCGAGCGGCCCGCCGCCGCGACGCGAGCCACGCGGCCGCTGCACCAGGCCCGCGCCGAGCAGCGCCCAGAGCGGACCCAGCCGGGGCGGAATGTCGGGCTCCCTGATGTCGCGCAGCGTGGGGTTGCCGGCCGGGATGCTGGAGGCGACCTCGATCTCCACCGGGTCGTGCGCGAACATGCCCGCGATGGCCGGTGACCACCTGCACCCAGGGAACGCCGAAGACCGGCAGTCGCTGCTTGCCGGGACGGTAGACCGCGAGCACGGCGATGCCGTTGAACGCCCGGTCGGCGCCTCGCTGCAGCTGCTCGACCGACAGGACCCTGATGCCCGCGGCCGGCTCGGCGAGGGGGCGCGGGACGGTGTCGGTGAGGAGGTCGCGCTCGTTGAGGTGCACGCGGAAGCGGAGCGTGATCGAGTCGCCCACGGCGATCTTCGCCGGCTCGGCGGTGGCGGAGAAGGCGCGGCCGTAGTCGAGCTGGGCCTGCTGGCGAATGGAGAGAGCGGCGAGCGATGCAGCCTGAGCGAGCCAATGTCATCCTGAGCGGAGCCCATGTCATCCTGAGCGGAGCGAAGGAGCCGAAGCGACGCCCTGGCTCCTTCGCTGCGCTCAGGATGACATGTCGCCAGGATGACCCCACCACTACCCCTCACCGCCACTGCATGCTCTCCCGCCGCCGGAAGAACGCGAGCAGCGGCTCGGCATACGACTGCCCCGTCTCCAGCCGCAGCAGATCCGCCCCCGACTCCCGCAGCGTACGCTCCAGCGTGGCGTCGAACGCGGCCGCCCGGCTCCGGAACCGCTCGCGCACGCCGGCATCGCCGGTGTCCACCACGCGCCAGTCGCCGCTCTCCGCGTCCCACAACGTGATCAGCCCCACGTCGGGCAGTGCCCGCTCGCGCGGATCCACCAGATGGAGGGCGATGACGTCGTGCCGCCGGGCGAGCCGCGCCAGCGGCGCCTCGTATCCAGTGCCAAGGAAGTCGGAGATCAGGAAGATGACCGCGCGCCGGCGGAGGACCGGCTCGAGATAGGCGAGTGCGGCGCCGAGATCGGTGCCGCTGCGGGATGGCTGGAACGCGAGCAGGTCGCTGATGACCCGAAGCGCCTGGCGACGGCCTTTCCGCGGCGGCGACGTAGTGCTCCACCCGATCGGTGGCGAACACCGCGCCCACCCGGTCGTTGTTGCGCGCCGCCGCGAGCGCGAGCACCGCGCACACCTCGGTGGCCAGGTCGCCCTTGGTGCGGCGCACGCTGCCGAAGGCGGAGGACGCGCTCCGGTCGGCCACGAACAGCACCGTCAGCTCGCGCTCCTCGAGGAAGCGCTTCACGTAGGCGGCGCCGAGCCGGGCGGTGACGTTCCAGTCGATGGTGCGGATGTCGTCGCCCGGCTGGTACTCCCGCACCTCGGCGAACTCCACCCCGCGCCCGCGGAACGCGCTGGAGTACTCGCCGGCCATGATGTCTCGCACGAGGTGGCGGGTGGTGATCTCGAGCCGCCGGACCTCGCGCGTGACCTCCTCCGGATTCATGGCACCGGCACCGCCTCGAGAATCCGGCGGACCACGGCATCGGCCCCCATCCCCTCGGCGTCAGCCCGGTAGGTGAGGATGACCCGGTGCCGCAGCACGTCGAGACCGAGCGCCTTGATGTCGTCGGGTGTGACGTAGGGCCGGCCCTGGAGGAACGCGTGGGCCTTCGCGGCGCGCAGCAGGAAGATCGCGGCCCGGGGCGAGGCGCCGAACTCGATCAGCGGCGCCAGGTCGGCCAGACCCGCCTCGGCGGGGCGGCGGGTCGCCGCGACGAGATCGAGCACGTACTCCTTGATCCGGTCGTCGGCGTAGATCGCGTGCACCAGCTTGCGGGAGCGCATCAGCCGCGCGGGCTCGAGCACCTGCCGCGCGGTCGGCTCCACGCCCGACGGTCATCCGGTCCAGCACCTCCCGCTCCTCCCGCCGCTCGGGGTAG
>CAVRFK010000011.1:0-16455 GCA_963720365.1 uncultured Gemmatimonadales bacterium
GTCACCGCCCAGGGTGCCGAGGTCCTTGAGCTTAGTTCCGTTCCACAGGAAGGCGTGCTGATCGCCGTTGGCCAGCCCGCTCGAGCCGGCCGCGTGTCCCATCGAGTTGACGCCGGTGGCCTGGCTGTAGACCCCGCCCAAGGTGCCGAGACGCTTGATGGAAGTGCCCGTGCGGATATACGCGCGCAGGTCGGTCTCCCCTACGATCTGGCTCTTCCCGTTGATGTCATCGGCGATGCTCCACGTTCTGCCCAAGGCGCCGAGGTTGTACATCTTGCCGCTCCCTCCAGACGAACGCGGGCGCCGGTTGCCGGCCGCGGTCTCGCTGTAGCCCACCACGTGACCTTGGGCGTTGATGCCGTAAGCGCGGCTGTAGCCGCCACCCAAGGTTCCCAGGTTGCGCATCACCCCGTTCTCCCACAGAAACGCGCGCTCCTGCCCGATGGCCGTCTGACTGATGCCGACGATCTGTCCCGCCGCGTTTACATCGGTGGCGATGCTGAAGGGCCCGCCCAGCGTGCCGAGATCCTTCATCTGTCCGTTGCGCCAGCGGAACGCGTGGTCATCCCCGCCAGACGGAGTCGAAGCTGTACCCCACGATGACGCCCGCGTTGTTGACGGCCGTGGCCCAGGAGTTGAGTCCGCCGAGGGTGCCGAGGATCTGGGGAGAAGAGGAGACCGCGGCAGGCGAGTCGGCCTGCTCCATGGCGACTTCAGTGGGGCTCTCCTGGCCGGCACAGGCCAGGCCTCCGAGAGCGAGCAGGATGGCGAGCCGCGGGCGGTACATGGGTCCTCCAGGGCGACGTGGCGCAAGCGCGAGTACGACGCCGAGAGAATGCCGCCCGGGTGTCAAGCCACTATCAAGAGCACTCACTCCTCCCGGGGAACGAACACCACCGCGGGCTCCGTGGTCTCCGCCGGCAGCGGGGGCGGGGGACCGAAACTGCCTGCCGCCGCATCTTAGCCGACGCTGTCGAGCAGCTCGACCTCGTCGTCGTCTGCCGCCGACCAACACTTTTCCCTCCGCGGCGAGCACTGCAAGCTGGAGCATGCGCGGCGTCGCGATCGCGAATTCTGGTGAACTCGTCTGTCGCGGGATCCAGCACTTCGGCTATCGCGCTGGGCCGAATGGTCCCCGCATCACCGGCCACTACCAGGACTCGGCCGTCGGCGAGCCTCACCGCCTGGTGGCCGAGGCCGTGTGCGACCTCCATGTCGCCGACCGGCGTGAAGTCGTTGCCGACCGGATCGTAGACCTCGGCGGCGCTGCGCTGGTTCCCGCCGAGCACGAGGACACGGCCGTCGTCCAGCGGGATGGCGCTGTGGTTGAAGCGCGCGACGGACATGTCCGGTCCCGGCGAGAAGGTCCCGGCGACGGGATCGTAGATCTCCGTCGTAGCGACATCTATGGTCACGGGTCCCGCGCCCACCGGAACCAGTCCACCGGTGATCAGCACGCGCCCGTCGGCCAGCGGCGCCGCGGCGTGGCGGCCGCGAGCGGAGGACATCGCGCCGGTGAGGGTGAGCTGTCCCGTGGCGTCGTCGAAGATCTCCGCCGTGTTGGTCACCGCGTCGCCGTCGAAGCCGCCGGTGAGCAGGATTCGTGAGGGTGGGAGCTGCGTCATAGTGTGGTAGATCCGCGGCTCGTTCATCTCGAGCGGCGTCGTCTCGTACGTGTTTGGATCCACCAGCACCGCGGCACTCGTCGCGGCGAAACCGGGACTCGGCGCATAGCCGCCCGCGAAGAGAATGTTGCCGATCAGAGCGGGCCGCCCCCGCCCTCCCACGCTCGATCGGAAGCCGGCCGTGTAGTGGGTCCAATGGAACTTGGTGCCCTCGGGCGCCGGATCCACCAGGTCGAAGACTTCCCAGATATAGGCGCCCTCGAAGAACGCGTCGCCCCAGGTCTGGCTGCCGTCCTTATTGTAGAGCGACGCCAGCAACCCGGCCGCCTCCCGCGGCGTGGCGCGCCGGCTCACCGCCGTCGCCGCCTCCGCGCTCTTCCCCTCACTTGCCGCCTGAATGTTGGCGGCGCCTTCCGCCAGGCCTTCCACCAGCCCCTGCGCGGTCACGGTCGCGATGGCTTCGGCCGTGCTGGACCAGGTTACCGTGCGGCCGGTCAGCTCGTTGCCGTCGGCGTCGCGCAGGGTGACCTGGAGCTGCACGGTGCTGCCGACGTCCACCTCGATGGGATTGGGGCTGATGGTGACGGTCTCGACGGGGGCGCGGGGCGTGCTGGAGTCGCCGCCGCAGGCGGCAAGTGCTGTGCACACACCGAGCAACAGGCGACGCCGCATGGCAGCCTCGATGGCATAAGAATGTGGGAGGGATGCGCTGGCTTGATGTTGCGGTCCGGCGGGGAGGTGCGCAAGACTCGAAGGGGACCATGGCGGGCATGGTCCCCTTCGCTGCGCTCAGGGTGACACCTTCCTTCACTTTTCCCTTCCCTGTCCTTTCCCGTTTCGCTGTCTTTTTCCCTTTTCTTCCCGTCTTCTTCGCTGCTCACTGCACACGCACGCCCCGGCCCGCCGACGGCACGCCGTTTCGGTTCAGCAGAAACAGCAAATAGTGCCCCGGCGGCGCACGCCTCGCATTCGCCGGCGCGGTCACGCGCACCTGCCCCGAAGCGCGGGTGAACGTCAACGCATTCGCCCGCTGGTTCGCGTCGAACGCGTGGGTGACCGAGCCGAGCCGGATCCATCGCACGCCGGTGATCTGCGCCGCGGCCGGCGTGCTCACGGTGAACGTCTCACCATAGCCGACCGTCGTCTTCGACAACGATGTGATGGCCGGGCGCGCGCCCTTGAACAGATACGGCGGCCGGAAGATTTCGTGGCTCCGGCGGGCCGGATACGGCGCGCCACCGAGTGCCGACGCGTCGCCGCTCGCCCCGTGCAGCACCGTTCCGTCCGGCAGCAAGAGCGACACCGAGTGATAGACGCGGTCCACCGTGTTCGCCGCGAGCTGGGTCCACTGGCCGGTGGCGGGGTTCCACGCTTCCGCGTCGCGCACCGCGCCCGCCAGCGTGTTGAACCCGCCCGACCTCGTTCCGCCCGTGACGAGCACCTGCCCGTCGGGCAGGATGGTCGCGTTCAGGTGTCGCCGAGGGAACTGCATCGCATCAGTGGTCTTCCACTTCGGGCCGGTGAGGTTGAGGTCGATGGTCTCCGCCGTTGCCGTGGGCGCGTTGGACTTCGCGTCGGGCGTGCTTCGCGCCGGATCGCCGCCGCCGCCCACCACCAGCACCTTGCCCGTCTCGTACATCACGGCGGAGCCGTAGTCCCGGTTGAAGGCCCACAAGTGCTTGAGCGCGGTGGACGAGGTCCACTTGCCGCGGCCATTGGCTCCCGTCGCGTCCACGTCGAGCCAGCGGCTCTGGATCCGGTCGCCGGCGTAGAACACGCGCCCGTTCGGCGCCACGAAGAGGAACGGGTAGTACGGCAGCCGCAGGCTCGCGCCGGGGAGCTGCACCCACTTGTTGCCTTCCCAGATCTCCGGTACCAGCACCTCGTTGGACGCCGAGTCACGCCCGGCTACGGTGACGATCCGCCCATCGGCGAGCGTCGTCACGGTCGGATACCAGCGGCCCTTCGCCATCTTCGGCAGGCCCGTCGTCCAGGTCTGGGTGACGGGGTCGAAGATGTTGGTCGCGCGGAGGCCGCGGTCGTCGTCGAAGTGGCCGCCGGAGACCAGGACCCGCCCGTCGGCCATGAGAGTGTGGCCGCTGCAGAAGAGCATGTCGGGGACCGGAATCGTCCGCGCCGTAGTCGGCGCGCCGGCGGCCGGATCCCAGAGACGAGGATTCGCCATCGCCGTGGTGCCGGACTCGTACTTCCCCCACGCGAGCAGCTTGCCGGTCGGGAGCAGCGTCAGGTGGAGCGGCACGATGTCCCACGACACGGGTGCGTCCCACTTCCCTCGTGTCGCTTCGGCCGGCAGCGCGCCGAGCGTGAACGTGGCCGAGAGCGCGCTCGCGGCGCCGGTGGCATAGCGCAGGCGGTGAGCGCCGGTACCGGCGATGCCAAGGTCGCCGAACTTGGCGACGCCGTTCGCCGCGGTGGTCGCGGTGCGGGTGCCCTGGAGCGCGCCGGAGCCGGTGTTGATGCTCGCGGTGACGACCGCGCCCGCCACCGCGACGCCAGCGGCGTCCTTCACGGTGACCGCGGGCTGGCGGTTGGGATCCCAGACCTCGCGGTCGAGCGGGCTCGTCGGGGGCTGGACGTTGACCTGGATGGCGGCCGGGGGTCCGGCGGCGGCACCTGCCTCGGACGTGGGGCCGAGCTCAGGCCTGGTGGGCTCGTCTACGCAGGAGAGCAGGGCGACCGAGAGGGTGGCGGCGAGGCCGAAGGCGGCCGCGCGGGGTCTCGAGAGGGGCATGGGCGGGAATCTAGGGGGGCGGGCGTTGGCTGGGTGGGGTGTAGATCACGGCCGGGTGTCTGGGCGGTGCTCTGATCCCTCATGGTGTAATGCTGTCATCCCGAGTGGCCCCCGTGTCACCCTGAGCGCAGCGAAAGGGGACCTTCGCGGCCATGGCCCCCTTCGCTGCGCTCAGGGTGACACTGGGGGCGCCGGGATGACAGTTGGATTGGTCCGGTTGGGGTCCAGGTCACGGCTTCCCTGGCCCATCTCACCCTAAGATGTGTTGAGCCACTACTTGGAGCCGGATCCTGACCACCAGACGGGCCCCCCTCAGCCGAGCCCGCAAGGCGATCGCCAGCGGATTCCGCCTGTCCGAGCGAGCCAAGTGGGCGGTCGCCGCGACCGCGGTGTCGCTCGTGACCGTCCTTCTCTACGCCAACCTCACGACGCCCGACCAGTCCGCCGATCACCCCATCGCCCATGCCTACGGCTCCCGCGACCCTCAGTTCGCGACGACCATGGAGCACCTGGCCGGCTTTCCGGTCGTCCCCGGTAACCGGGTGACCGCCCTGCTCAACGGCGATCAAGCCTTCCCCGCGATGCTCGAGGCGATCCGCTCCGCCAAGCGGAGCATCACGCTCGAGGCCTACATCTTCTGGCCCGGTACGATCGGCACGCGCTTCGCCGACGCGCTGATGGAACGGGCTCGTGCCGGCGTGGCGACCCACTTGATCCTCGACGGCATGGGCTCGCTGAAGCTGGACGACGACCTGATAGAGGAGATGGAGGAGGCCGGCGTCCAGGTGAAGGAGTTCCGCCCCGTCCGATGGTACACGCTGGACCGGGTGAACCATCGCACGCACCGGAAGATCCTGGTGGTAGATGGCCGCGTTGGATTCACCGGCGGGCTCGGCATCGCCGACCTCTATCTCGGCCACGCGCAGGACAAGGATCACTGGCGCGACGCGCAGTTTCGCGCGGAAGGACCGGTGGTCGGCCAGCTCCAGGCGATGTTCCTCGACAACTGGCTCGAGAGCGGCGGCCCGCTGCTGCATGGGCCGGACTACTTCCCCACTCTCGACTCCGCCGGCCCCGCGCGCGCCCACGCAGTGCTCGGCTCGCCGGGTGCGGGGATCGAGAGCCTGCGGCTCACGTACCACCTCGCCATCGCGTCGGCCACGCGAAGCATCGTGATCACCAACCCGTACTTCGTGCCGAACACGCTCGCCGTGGCGATGCTGGTGGACGCACGGAAGCGCGGCGTGCGGGTGGAGATCATGGGGCCCGGGCCGATCACGGACGCCGGCTTGGTGCGACGCGCATCACGCGCCAAGTGGGGGCCGCTGCTCGAGGCCGGGGTCCGGATCTACGAGTATCAGCCGACGATGATCCACACGAAGGTGATGGTAGTGGATGACTATTGGGTCGCGGTGGGATCCGCCAACTTCGACAACCGGTCGTTCAGGCTCAACGATGAGGCGAACCTGCACGTGTTCGACGAGGGGTTCGCGCGGGAGCAGATGGAGATCTTCGCACGGGATCGGGAGCGGGCGGAGGAAGTGACGCTGGAGGCGTGGCGGGGGCGGCCGGTTACCGAGAAGCTGGAGGAGATGGTCGCTCGGGCGTTGAGGCGGCAGCTGTAGCGTTTGCGACAGCCCAGACTGGGTGGTGATCGCTGGAGCCGCGGTTGTCGTGTACGACGCCGGCGCTGCCGGGCGTGGATGAAGCGAGCCCGCGAACGAAGACGTGATCCCACGAAAACCAGGCGACGGTCGGTCCGATCCGCCGCGTGAGCCAGACGTAGCCCGCCTCCGCCATCTGCAGCCCTACCTGCTCGCTGTTGAAGTCACCCGCGATCACGACCGGGCCCCGCCAGTCGGCAGCATCGTCCAATAACGCCTGGGCCTGATCGGCCCGTTTCCGGTCGCTGAGCTGGACGGGAGTCTCCAGGTGAGTCGCATAGGCGAGCACGCGAGTTTCCCGGATCCGTACGATCGCGGCGGTTGCCGTGCGCCGCTGCCCGCGGGTCCACCCGGCGTGCGGGAGCAGCACCTTCCAGCTCCGCTCGATGGGCCAGCGGGAGAGCAGCGCCGGGCCGAAGTAGCGGCGGCTGGTCGCATGGATCACCGCGGGATAGAAGGCGTAGTCGTAGCCGAGGGTCCGGGCGATCCGCTCTACCGCGGCCGTGTCCATCTCCTGCAGCGCCAGGATGTCGGCGCCGCGGAGGCTGTCGCCTTGGAGCACCTCGATGGCCCGGTCGATCTCCAAGGCGTAGCGGATGTTGAAGGTGGCGATGCGGATACTGGAATCGGATGAGGCTGCGGGGGTGGGACGGGGGGCATAGTGGCCCTCGAATCCGGGGCCGGCGAGGCTCAGCAGGTTGGTCGACTGGGCGCACGAGCCGAGGGCGAGCCCCGCCGAGAGAACGAGGAGACTGTCGAGCCGAGCCGGAAGCCGGAACCAGGTACGCTGTGTCGTCATGCGTGCATCTGAAGGATAGTGGGCTTCGGCTCCTTCTCTTCGCTCAGGATGACAAGTCGGGTAACGATCGGAGCTTTAGTGGGAGTGGCCGGCGAGCGGGGGGCGGTGCCGGAGCGTCCGTAGCGACCCGGCGCCACTCCCCGCTTGCCGGCCGCTCCCACCGCGCACCGTCTCTGAATGGCCCGATTTCCCCAGGTTTTGCGCCAATGCTCTCGTAGGCAGGACACACAGACATCACATCTACTCGAGAGCACCATGCATCCGACAACGGAATCACCAGCTGACGGCGGTCACGCGCCCGAGGCGGAGCTGGAGCTGGATCCCCTCACCGAACGGGTCAGGGCGACATGGACTTCGGGCGACTTCGGCCGCATCGCCCGGGGGTACGAACGCGGCGCCGCCGAATTCATCGGCCGGCTCAAGCTCGTACCGGGCGAGCCGGTGCTCGACGTGGCCTGCGGCACGGGCAACCTCGCCCTGCCGGCCGCGCGGGCCGGCGCCCTGGTCACCGGGCGTGGACATCGCGCCGAACCTGATCGCCCAGGCGCAGGCGAACGCAGCGCGGGAAGGGCTCCCAGCCGACTTCGAGGTCGGGGACGCCGAGGGGCTCCGGTATGCGGACGGGGCTTTCCGTACGGTCGTCACCATGTTCGGCGCGATGTTCGCGCCCCGAGCCGAGCGGGCGGCGGTGGAGCTGCTGCGGGTCACCCGGCCGCGAGGGCGGATCGCCATGGCCAACTGGGCGCCGGGCGGATTCATCGGGGAGATGCTCAAGGCGACGGTTCGATTCGTCCCGCTTCCCAGCGGCGTGGCCTCACCGCTCCTCTGGGGAACCGAGGACGCGGTGCGCGAGCGGCTCGGCGGGGGCTGCACGTCGCTGACCCTGACGCGGCGGCTCATCAGGCTGGAGTACCCGCTCGAGCCCGCGGACGTGGTGGAGTACTTCCGCCTCTGGTACGGGCCGACCCTGCGGGCGTTCGCGGCGCTCGACGAGGCCCTGCGCGATGGGCTGCGGCGCGAGCTGGAGCGGCTCTGGACCGACCGCAACGAGGCGACCGACGGCACCACGCGGGTGCAGTCGGAGTATCTGGAGGTAATCGGGGTCGTTCGGTAAGCCGCCTACGACTCGGGTGGCTCGAATCCGGTGGGTCTTGCGCCTAGAGGGGTGAGGTCAGATCGACACCCCCATCAGGAGACCGCCATGCGCACCGTCCGCCCGATTCGCCTGCTGTTCGCCTGCGCCGCGGCTCTGACCACGGCCGGATGCGAGGATTCCTCCCTGCCTTACGAGCCGGAAGTCCCGGCACCGGTCGTCGCGGCGGCCGGTGACGGGGCGTCGCTCGCCGGTCCCCGCTGGGCCAGCGGCTACGCGCTCGCCAGCAGCCCGCTGCTGCCCTCGTACGACCTGAGCGGCACCGGCTTTTCGTACAACCAGAGCGGCGGCGCAATCATCATCACCAAGCCGGCGGGCACCACCGGCCGCTACATCGCCACCTTCGCCGGCCTCTCAGCCCTGCTCGGTCGCAGGAGCACGGTCCTGGTGAACGCGTACTCGAGCGGCGTCTCCTACTGCAAGCCGGTCCAGGGCTACCTGGCCAACGACAAGGTCGAGGTGCGCTGCTTCGACGCCGCCACGAAGGCCCCCGTCAACGTGGGGTTCAACGTGATCGTCTTCGGCGGGGCGACCGATCCGGCGTTCGCCTTCGCCCATCAGCCCAAGGCCACGAACTACAGCCCGAGCGCGGCGGGATCGTTCAACCCCACCGGATCCACGCGCGTGTTCCGCGACGGCGTCGGCAGTTACCGGGTGGTCTTCAACGGACTGGGAACACGGACCAGTCCCGCGGTCGGCGGTCACGTGCAGGCCAGCGCGGTCGGCACGGGCAAGCACCACTGCAAGGCGAGCGAGTTCGGGGGAACCCCGAACCTGACGGTCCGAGTCCGATGCTTCGGTGCGGGTGGCGCGCCGGCGGACACGAAGTTCAGCGCATTCTTCACCGCTCCGGCCGGGCACCTGGCCTACGCCTGGGGCGACCGGCCGTCGATGGATAGCTACTCGCCGTTCCTGGCGTACAGCTCGAACCCCGGCAGCGGCTCGGTCTACATCTCGCGCCTCGCGATCGGGACGTACCGGGTCGAATGGCAGGGGGCCGCGGGTGAGATCATCGACGGTGGGACCGTACGGGCGAACGCGTACGGGCAGGGCAACGCCCAGTGCAAGAGCGTGGACATCGGCGAGGAATTCGCCGAGGTGACGTGCTGGCGGCCGGACGGGACGCCGGTGGACAGTTACTTCATGGTGTTCTTCGGGTCCTGATCTGCGGTGCTCGGCGAGGCTCCAACCCTCGTGTAGATCAACTCAGACCGGACGCTCGGCTTGCGCCCGCTTCAGAGCTTCGAGATCAGTGAGGTCGAGCCGGAGCGGCGTGATGGATACCAGTCCCTGCTCCACTGCCCACCGGTCGGTCCCCTCCTCGACTTCCTCGAGGGGGGCGACCGTGATCCAGAAATGCTCTCTTCCCATCGGATCGCGTCCCGCCACCACCCGGCCGTCGTAGTGCCGGACCGACTGTCGAGTCCAGCAGAGGCCTTTTGGCTCTGGGGGAAGATTGACGTTGACCAGGCAAAGGTCTTTTTCCGGGATGAGCAGCTCCAGCACCCGTTGCACCCAGGGGCGGAGGCGGGTGAAGTCGGGCTCGCCGGAGCCGGTCGGCGTGCTGAAGGCGATGCCGCGCAGCCCCAACAGGGCCGCCTGCTTGGCGGCCGCGAGAGTGCCCGAGTGCCACATCCCGTTGCCCAGGTTGGGGCCGAGGTTGATGCCGGAGAGGACCAGGTCCACTTCTTCCCATCCGTTGGCGCCGAGCGCGACGCAATCGGCGGGTGTACCGTTCACCCGATACGCTTCGAAGCCTGCGATCGGCGTGTGGCGTACGGTGAGCGGACGCGAGTGCGTGATGGCGTGACCCATGGACGACTGCTCGACGTCCGGCGCCACCAGCCGCACGTCCGCGAATTCACGGGCCACCTCGCCGAGCGCGTGGAGGCCCGGGCTGTAGATGCCATCGTCGTTGGCGATGAGAATGCGCATTCCGGCAATATACGAGGTGACGGTGCGGACTACGCTGATCTACAACCCCACGGCCGGCGATGAGCAACACACCGGTGAGCAGTTGGCGGAGCAGCTCGGCGCGGCGGGTTACGACGCGCGCCTGGTCAAGGGAAGGAAGAAACTGGAGCGCCGGCTGGAGGATCCCGGCGAGCTGGTCGTCGCGGCCGGCGGCGACGGCAGCGTGAAAGCCGTCGCGCTCGCCCTCGCCGGGCGGGGCGTACCGATGGCCATCCTTCCGATGGGGACCGCGAATAACATCGCCAAGTCGCTCGGCATCATGGGCAGCGTGGCCGACCTGATCGCCGGCTGGCGCGGGGCCCAGCGCCGCACGATCCGCGTCGGCCATGTGAAGGGACGCTGGGGCGCGATGCGGTTCGTGGAATCAGCCGGCGTCGGCCTCTTCGCGGATCTGGTGACCCGCGGGCAGGAAGAGGTGGACGAGAACACCGCGGGTCTCACCGGACATGCCATCGACCGTGCCCTCCTGCTGCTCCAGCAAATCACCGCGGAAGAGACGCCGAAGGTCCGTCAGGTGAAGCTGGACGACCGCGACCTCTCGGGCGAGTATCTCGCGATCGAGGCCATGAACATCCCGCTGGTCGGGCCCAACGTACCGCTGGCCCGCGGCGCGGACTTCAGTGATGAGCTGCTCGATCTGGTGCTGGTCACCGAGCGCGAGCGAGGGGCGCTGCAAGAGTACCTGCGAGCCCGGATCGGCGGAGCGGCGGCCCCGCTGGAGCTGCCGGTGCACCGAGGCCGGCGAGTGGTTCTGCGGGCGTGGCCTTCCGAGATGCACGTGGACGACGACGCCTGGGCGCCGGCGCCGCACAGTGACGGGACCACCGGCGATGATTCCGAGGGTGACGTGAGCATGGAGCTCGGTTCGGATGGCGTCGAGGTGCTGGTGCCTTGACGCCACCCGGGTGCCGAGGGGCGGGAGACGCTACCAGTACCAACCCCGCCGGTAGCCGAAGCCAATCCGGCGGCCCCACCACGGATCGTATCCCCAGCGTGCGCCGTACATACCCGGATATACCCGCTCCGCGAACCGTTCGCTGACCACGTACGTCGCGACCGAGTACTCGTACTTCCGAACGTCCGGGTTCATCCGATCGACCAGCGCTCTCAACGTGGTCTCGGCGTCGTCGTCCTGTCCCTGTCGGGCCGAGAGCGCACGGAGGTCCCAGTGGCCGTCGCGCGCGAAGCGGTCTACCTGGAACGGCGTGCTGGAGACGGCGGCGAGCACGGTGCCGTGGCCGGTGCTGTCGTCGGCGATGAATGCTTCGCGGCCGCCGCGACCCTTGAGCTCGTACTTCTTGCCGGCGACGATGCGCTGTTCGTCGGTGGGGTCCAGCGGGAACAGCACGCGCACTCGGCCCGTGGCATCGGCGCGCAGGACCAGGAGATAGCCGTCTTCGGTGGACTTGGCGTAGACCTTGGCCCGGTCGGCGAAGCCGTAGTCTCCATCATCGTTGAACCAGACGCGGATCGGCGGATCGGGGGGAGCGGTTGGTGCGAGCGGAGCGACCAGCGCGTGGGAGGTGAGTAACAGCAGTGAGGCCAACATAGTACGTCCTTGACACCTTTCATCGGGCGCCGGGAGGACGAACGTCCTCACAGTTACGGCGCCTATCCTGCTATGCGATGAACATGTCGCGGCGCGGCCAAGTTCCGGCCCGCATGTCGCAAAAAGGCCCCTCCAAGTCGCGTTTGGGTCCTAGTTCCCACCGGGGCGGGCGGTACACTGGAAGATTCCCCTACGAAATGGCCGGCCCAAGATGGCACCACTCCCACGCTGGCTCCGACTCGTGCCCTGGGCGATCGTCGTCTGGCTCGCCGCGAGCTGGCCGATCGGCCTGGCCCTCGACCCGGCTCGACTGTCGAAGCCGGGCGAGTCGGCGTACCTCATCGCCGACCTGGCGATCCTCCTGCCGCTCGCCCTGGCCACCGCGCTCTCGCTGCGCGCCGGATCTCGGCGCGCCCCCATCTTCCTCTCCGCCACGCTCGGCGCGCTGGCGTACGACGCCACCCATTTCGCCGTGCGGACCGCAGCCGAGCTGGACAGCGGGGCAGCACGCGCGAGCCTGGCCCTCGCCATCACGCTCCTGCTGATCGTGATCGGTTTCGGACTTCGAGCCGTGTTTCGCCACACGGAAGGCAGCCGGCCCTAGACCTCGCCCAGAATCCGGCGAAGGTACGGCGTCATCAGCTTGCCCGACGGGTCCAGACGGCGGCGCACCCGCTGGAACAGGCCCCATTCCTTATAGAGTGGCTCCAGCTCGGCCGCATTGAGTGAGTGGAGCTTGCCCCAGTGAGGCCGCCCACCCATGTCGCGCAGGATCCGCTCGACGTCCCCGAAGTACGGCTCCTGACTCACCCGCGCATCCTGATGGATGGACAGCACGGCGCTGTCCCGCCCGTAGAACGGGCTCAAGGGGATGTCGTCCGCCGCGACATAGCGATACTCGATGGGAAAGAGCACCGGCGTGGCCACGCGGCGGACGTAGCGGGCGATCGCCCGGATCGCATCCGGCCCGCTGTCTGCAGGCACGGCGTACTCCATCTCGTTGGCCTTCACACTTCGAGCCGTCGCGAGCACCCGATAGCTCCAGTCCACGTAGGGCGGGACCCCCGCCAGCCGCGCGACGATCCGGCTCAGCCATGGACGCGCACCCGCGAGCCCCGGCAGCCGGGAGATGGCCGCCACCAGCCCGAACAACCCGTTGTCCACTACCTGCTCCGCGATCCAGCGCTTCACCGGCCGGTCGTTCACCGGTTCTTCGGTCTCCGTCATGGTGCGCATACCGATGACGTCGGCCTGAGGAAACCACCAGCACTCCACGTGACGGTGTCGGCGGATCAGCTCGGGGAGCGCGGCGAGGCCTTCCTCCAACGGCACCACCCGCGTCTCGTCGCGCAGCCGATACGCTGAGCGAAGCTCGATGGTGACGGCCGTGACGGCACCCAGACAGCCGAGATGCAGTCGAGCGGCCCGGTACACTTCGGGCTCGCGGGCGGCGTCGCACTCGAGAATCGAGCCGTCCGGTGTCACCAGGCGAAGCCCGAGGATGCCGCCGGACAGTGAGCGCAACGTGATCCCGGTGCCGTGCGTGCCGGTGGCCAGCGCTCCGGCCAGTGCCTGGTAGTCCACGTCGCCCTGGTTGAGCAACGCCAGGCCGCTGGTGCGAAGGGGCTCGCCCAATGTGTGGAGGCGAGTACCAGCGCGGATGGTTCCACGCTTCGCCGGCTCATCGACCGAGATGATGCCCGCGAGCTTGTCGAGGGACACGATGGTTCCGGTGGTGGCGACGAGGGGCGTGTAGGAGTGACCGGCGCCGACCATACGCACGGGAAGCGCATCACCGTGCGCGGACGCCAACGCGGTGGCCACCGCCGCTTCATCTTCCGGGCAGACGATCTGGAAAGGGCGGCATTGGACGGATCTCGACCAGTTGGTCCACTTCGGCATCGTCAGCGAGACCTCGGGCAAGTGATGGCGGGGCTGCGTCGCATTCCCCAGGGACGTTCGCCGCGACGCAGGAGCGTCAGGCTGTCACCAGTCTGCTGACCGAGCCACCATGCACGCCACAAGTAGCGGTTCTTCCCTCGTGGCTTGACCGCACTGATCTCGAGGCGGCCGTCGCCGTCCTTGGCGACTTCGGTCGTGTCGTTCCCTCGGACTCTTTGCAGCACCACCCAGGACGTCGAATCGCGTGGGAAGATCCGGCCCGGTGGGAGATCTTCCCATTCGGCCGTGAACGCCGCTCCGTCGCACGCGGCCGTGATCATCGCGGCAGCTCCGGCGACGCTGTCCACGTCTCGAGGTGAGGGCACGATCTCGACGGAATCGCCGGGATACGCGGTGATCGGGCCTACGTAGCCGGGTGGAGAGTGATCGGTGCCCGTCGCGATCGTGCGGGTCAGCTCGCCCAGGCGGCGGCCGAGAAACGCGGCGGTGCCCGGGCCGTAGAGCGTGGAGCCGCCCTCGTAGTGCTGGAGCTGGTATTCCTCCTCGGTGGTGACGTATTGGAGGAATCCGTTCGCCAATCCGATCAGCACCGTGTCGCCCACTGGGCCGCCGAAGCCTTCCGCCATGCTCCGCCGCATCCGGAGGCCCGCGACGGTGGTCACCTCCGCAGGGACCGCGCCCAGCAACAGCGAATCGAGCCGCACGGTGGTGATCTGGGCGTTCTTCGGAAGACCATGCTCGCCGACGACGAGCAACGTTTGAATCGGACCGAGGAGCGTGCGCTTGGGTCGCTGGCAGTCCGTTCGCGTCTCTGGACCGCCTTGCCACCTTCCTCCAACCCCAGCGGCACAGAAGGGGAGCAGCCAGCGCCAATCCCGGATCCTCGTGATGACGCTGTCGGCTCCCGCGGCGGTCGCCGATCCTGCCTCCGGGGCTTCACACAGGCCACCGTGACTCGGCAGCGAATCGGTGGTGAACGAGCGCCGGATGGCTCGGGGGGCCGACAGTGCGTCCTCCAGGCCGACGTACAGATCGAAGGCGCGGTCGGTCACTAGGTCGGCGATGCGCTGCGCTTCGCCGACGCCGTGGGTGACGCAATGCCGCACTCGCGCGGCATCGGTCTCCAGGAAATCCACCAGCTCGCCCGGCCCCCGCGGCATGGGAACCGGATCGAACACGCCGGGCACCGGGATGTCACACTGCTCCCGTTTGATGTCGGGCGCTACGTCGCCCTCGGCTCCGTTGGCGAACAAATGCACGGCCGGCCGGCCGTAACGCGCCTGGGTCCGGTCCGACATCGCGTTCATGATCCGTACGTGGGTATCGCCATCGAGCAGGGTGTTGAGACTCGGCAACGCGGTCGGGTGGAGCGGGAAGACCGAGAACGATCCCATGGGGACATGTCGGCCTCCGACGACTTCATCCACTCGCAGCATGAAGAGGCTGCGGTCTACCGTAGGACCCTTATCGCCTGACTTGCAGTGGGCTGCTGATTCCCGATTTTCGCAATGAGGCTTCAGGCTGCGGTTCCAGCTCACGCCGTCGACCTGGATCCTCCGATATCCGACGACGGCGCTCCGGAGGTGAGTGGCGGCCTCGCTCACCGCGTCCGCGACGCGGGAGACGATCAGATCGGTGATGCGGGGATCGTAGCCGGCGACCCGCGAGGCATTCTCGTTGTACTGGCGCTCTCCGTAGAAGTGGGCCGGTCCGCTGTGCGTGTGGGTCGCGGAAACGATCAGCCGGTCGGCCCCGATGCCGACGGTGTGCACCAGCCGCTCCGCGGCGAGGCGGTGGATGTTCGCGGAGACGTGCGTGAGATCCACCACCACGAAGGCGATTCGCTCACCGCCGGCATCCTCCAGCACCATCGCCGACGCGTACAGCCGCGTGCGATAGCCGGTCGACCGACGGCCCTCGGGGCCGCTGCCGGCCAGGCCCACCCCGGGCGGCGGCGTCAGATCCACGCGTGCGAAGCCGGCCTTGAATTCCGTGCCTCCGGCCGGCTCGGGCGAGACGGGAACCGGCAGCGGCTGCGGATGCCACTTCGCGCATGCCGCCGCGAGCGCCACGAGGGTTCCGGCGATCAAGCCTCGCGCGGTCACTGGGGCCTCCGCAGCGGATAGGAGATACCGGCCCTAAGAGGGATCCACAGCGAGAGGGGCGCAGCGCGCGACCCATCGCGGCGCCGCCGTGCGGCCGAGTCGACGCTCCGCTGCAGGTGGGGGCCGAGCTCCACCAGTAGAGCGGAGCCGGCGAACAGAGGCACTGCCGTGCGGATAACGCTGCTGAGGACGACGTGGGTGAGGCCTTTTTCCTCCGGGCCCGGCACTACCGCACCGGCCTCGGGATTGCGCTCCGAGAGCTGGATGCCTCCCGCCAGGGACGTGGACCAGGTGATGATCGGTCCCGCAAACGGATTGACGAAGTGATAGAAAGTGACTGCCGGCTCGACATAGCTTCCCTCCGCCCCATCCACCGCCTGCCAGTACGCGGCCGAGAAGGCCCAACGGCCTTGCTGGTATCGGACGTTGCCGTAGACGTCCCACACCGCCGGATCGGGACCGACTCGTCGGTATCGCTCGCGGATCGCGCCTCCGCTCACCGTCCATCGCCTGGTCGCGAAGGCCACCTGGCCCCAGACGCTCGTCGTGCTGAAGCCGAGGGTGCCGGCACGAAGATCGGGCCGTGGCTCTAGTTTGGTGTTTCCCAACTCGACGGCGCGTATCCGCCGGCGGAGGCGGTGAATCGACCGAGCCGGACACCGGCGAGCGCATCGCCCTGCAGGAGCGGATGAACATTCCGGCGGATGCCGCGCCACCGTTCACGCGTGGCGAAGTAGACGTCTGCCCGGCGGAGAAGCCAGGCGGGCTGCTCCGGTGTGGCCTGAGCGTGGAGAGGCGGGAAGACGGCTGCTCCGACGATGGCCGCCAACAGCGGCCGGCGGACCAGGGCATACGCCTCACCGGCGGAATTCCGGCCTGCAGCTCGAATACCGTCCGGTCGAGCAGCGGCTTCAGGTCATGCGTGTCGAAGC
>CAVRFK010000012.1:0-42013 GCA_963720365.1 uncultured Gemmatimonadales bacterium
GGGGGCTGCATACGGGAAAGCTAAACCAGGGCTACCCGGACCACTGTCGTCCCTCGCTGCGCTCGGGATGACAAAGAGCTCGCTTGACTTCCACTTGATCCCTTCAGCGAACTTCCTCCCACCCTCTGAAGGAGCCCCGATGCCCCGCATCGCCGTGTTGGCCGCCCTGCTCGTCCTCGCCGCCTGCCGGGACGACGCCCCCTCGCCCACCGGCCTCGACCCCGTCTCCCTGACGCCGGCCGCGGTCGCCCCCCTCTCCTTCCAGCACATCAGCACCGGGGACCGCGAAGCCTGCGGCGTGGCGGTGGACGACCGCGCCTACTGCTGGGGCATCAGCTTCACGCTGGGCGGCACCTTCGTGACCCCGCACCCCGTGCCCACGGTCCTTCGGTTCCAGGAGGTCCGCGTCGGCTTCAACTTCAGCTGCGGCCTCACCACCGACAGCCGGATCTACTGCTGGGGCGCGAACGAGAGGGGCCAGCTCGGCAACGGCTCGACCAGTGACTCTAGTACCACCCCGGTCCAAGTCGCCGGCGCCCGGCGCTATCGCCTCCTGCGCGTGGGCCGCAACCACGCCTGCGCGATCACCATGGCCGGCGCCGCCTTCTGCTGGGGCGGCAACGAGTTCGGGCAGCTCGGCGACGGCACCACGACCAATCGCCGCTCGCCGAAGAAGATCGCCGGCACGCTCGAGTTCCTCCGCCTCGGGACGGGTTACGGGCACACCTGCGGCGTCACCACCGCGCACAAGGCGTACTGCTGGGGACTCAACAATCACGGCCAGCTGGGCGATGGCACCAGCATCGCGCGCCACCGCCCCAATCCCGTATTCGGCGGACTGGCGTTGGCCCAGGTGAGCGCCGGCATCGGTCACTCATGCGGCGTCACGACTTCCCACAAGGCGTACTGCTGGGGCAGCGGCGCCACCGGCAAGCTCGGCTACGGCGATACCGACAGGCGGGGCAAGCCGGTTCTCGTGGCGGGTGGGATCGCCTTCAGCGGCGTCACCACTGGCAACTGGCACAGTTGCGGCACGGATACCAACGGGCGGGCCTGGTGCTGGGGCTTCAACGCGTCCGGCCAAGTCGGCGATGGCACGTCCCTGAACCAGCGCCTGACGCCGGTGCAGGTCGCGGGCGGACTTCGCTTCGATGCAATCCTGGCATCATTCAACGCCTACACCTGCGGCATCGCGACCAGCGGCCGCGGATACTGCTGGGGCGAGAACACGTTCGGGTACCTGGGGGATGGCACCACTGAGAATCGGTCGGCGCCGACGGCGATCGCCCCGCCGTCGTAGCTCAGTACTGCACCTCATCCCGAGCGCAGCGAGGGACCTTGCCGGCCGGACTTCGAACCCGGCTGGAAAGGTCCCTCGCTCCGCTCGGGATGAAGTAGTTCATTCCGCCGTTCTGTCCAGTCACGCTGATTTCCGCTTCGTCCTTCTCCCGGCCTTTTTCCGGACGCTCGAGTCCTGCGCCGCCCGCATGTTGTCCACCAGGTTCGGATACTTCCGCCCCGCGCGTTTGGCCGAGCGCTTCGCGCGGGCCTTCCGCGACGGCGACAGCTTGGTGTGCCGAGTGCCCTTCGGCGCCGCCTTCTTCCAGGGCGCCTTCGGCTTGGCTGACTTCTTCGTGGATTTCGGCATCGATCATTTCCTGCCGCTGTCGATCTCCTCCCCCGTCACCTCCCGCTGGCTCCCGATATCCGGCGGGGTGCCGGTCAGCATCCCCTTCGCGACCTCGAACAGCACGACCGGCTGCGGCTTGTCCACCTTCAGGTAGGTGACCGATTCGACGTCCACGAGAATCAGCGCGAGGCGCGGATCGTCCGGGCCGCCGTCTCGCTCCCCTCCCTCATCGCCGAACCACGCCTTCCAGTCCTTCCGGTAGAGCTCATGAATGGCGCGGCGGTCCTGGGAGATCGCGGCGGTGCCGCTGACCGAGACCCATTCCCGGGTGCGGTCCCGGTAGTAGGCCAGGTTCACCTGGGGATCGAACTCCAGCTCGTCCAGCTTGTTCGACTCGATGTTGGTCACGAACCAGAGGTCGCTGCCTTCGGCCTGGGTCTGGGTGGCCATCGGGCGCGAGACCAGCCGCCCGTCGGGGCGGCGGGTGGTGAACATGGCGATCTCGATGCCTTCGATGAGGTCGTAGAGGTCGGCCAGCTTCTTGTCGAGGGGGACGTTGTCGCGATTGCGGTCGGCGGCGTTGCCCATGAGCGTGCTCGTGGTGAGGGACAGGAGTATTGGTCTCCCTCTAGATGGCCCTCCGCACCCTTGCCACGAAAGGGCCTGGATCACAGCAACATTTTCATCCTGAGCGCAGCGAAGGGGACCATGCCGGCATGGTCCCCTTCGCTGCGCTCAGGGTGACATCTCCTAACACCTCACAGCGTCACATACGTCAGCTTCTCCGCGATCTTCCCACCCCGCACCCGGAACACATCCACCCCCCGCGCCGTCGCCGTGCCTCCCTCCGCCGGCCGCCAGGTCATCGTCCACCGGCACGCACACCGGTCCCCCGAGCCGAACACGTCGTCGATCGCGAACTGGTACCCCGGAAAGTGCTCCGCCAGCGACTCCCACACGGCCCGCACCGCCGCCTGCCCCTCGTGCCGCCCGAAGCTCACGGCCGCCGGCGCGATGTGCTCGAACACGCAGTCGTCGGTCATGTCCGCCATGAGGGCGTCCACGTCATAGGTGTTGAAGGTGTTCTCGAAGCGGGTGACCAGCTCGACCGCCGTCTCGGTCGCGGATACAGCAGGCACAGAACCTCCTTTAGCGTGATCTCTGTTGCATTTCGGCGGTCCAGTTCTGGACCAGGATCAATTCGTTCCGCTCCGCGGGCGTCGTCTCGCGGAGCAGCAAGAACCGCGTCCCGTCCGGGTGCACGTCGAACGACGGCACCGGCGGGATAAGGGTATACGGCGCTGTCGAGAACAACGCCTTGGGCGCGCTGTTCGAGAACGCCGCCCCCGGCGCCACGTCCACGCTCATCATCTCGTTGGCCGCGCTGATGTAGAACAGCTGCCGACCATTCCGCGACCACACCGGATCCGATCCCCCTGCCGCCGATACCTGCCACCGCGCCGAGCTGGCGTCGGGGAAGGGGCGCACGAAGACCTCGAGAGTACCCGACTCGTCCGACGTGTAGGCCAGCCATCGGTTGTCCGGCGATACCGCCGCCTTGCCTTCCAGCGCCGGGCCATTGGCGAGCGGGACCAACGTCGTGTCGCCCATCCGAGCGCCGATCACGTCGCCCTTGCCGGGCAGGAAGATCGAGCTGCGCAGCACCAGCCACCGGCCGTCGCGGGTCTGGAGCGCCTGGCCCCAGCTCGAGCCGCCCGGCAGCAGCTTCTGCACGCCGCCGGTGCCGTCGGCGCGGCGCATCACCGGCGTGCCGCCGATGTTGTCGAGCGAAGTCAGGTAGATGATGGAGCGCCCGTCGGCCGACCAGGTCGGGCGGAAGTCGCCGGAATCACTGAACGTGAGCCGGCTGTAGGGCCCGGTCGGCAGCTGCTTCACGTAGATGATATCCACGCCATTTCGCACCACGTTCACCGCCAGCGCCTTCCCGTCGGGCGAGAGGGAGACGTTGTTCACGACGCCCTGCGGCTGCCACCCGGGATCCACTGGACTCTCCGCGCCGTCTCGCGACACCCAGACCGGGCGGCGGATGCCGGTCGAGCCGCCCGTGGTGTAGACCAGCGTTCCGTTCCGCGAGAGGGCGAGATTGATGGCGAATCCGTCGCCCTCGACCCCGATCCCCTCGAGCAGCACGATCGGCGAGCCCGTCGCTTCCAGCTTCTCGGGGTCGAACGGCACCGCGAGCAGCTTCCCGTCGCCCGTCGCCACCAGTAGGTGGCCGGTCGGCGAATACCGGGCGAACACGCCCCGGGTGATGACCTTCGGCTCGCCGTCCGGGAGCTTCATCGCCACGATCTGGAAATCCGACTTCGACTGGTTCTGTTTGCGGGTGCGGAAGACGATCCCCCGTGCGCCGGGGAGAAGCACCGGCCATTCCGCCCCGGTTTCCTTCCGTTCCAGCATGTCGTACACCACTTCCGTACTGCCCCCCGACGCCTTCACGCGGAGGATGCCTGCTTCCCCTTCGACGTAGACGTACCCGTCCTCGCCCCAATCGCCACCGCTCGAGTTCACCGAGTCGCTCAGCGTGAGCACGGGCCCGCCGTCGAGCGAGACGGTGAGCAGCCTGATCCCGTTGACGAGGAAGCCCACGTGCCGCCCGTCCGGCGAGATGAACGGCGACCCCGCGCCCTCGGTGCCCGGGATGGGCGTGGACGTGAGCTGGTCGAGCTCGCGCAGCCAGAGGCGCGTGCCACGCTCGGCCGGACCGATGTAGACCAGCCGCTGCCCGTCCGGCGAGATCGCCACCCGGTTCCCCGACCCGGTCGCCGGCTGGAGGGCCTGGTCCGGCGGCAGGAAGAGGCTGAACCGATTGACCGGCGTCTCGGCCGCCGGGCGCAGCCATCCCCAGAGCGCCGCCGCGGTCGCCGCCACCGCCAGAGCCCCCAGCGCCATGGTGACTCGACCACTCCAGCCGCCTGACCGCCTGACCGCCTGACCGCCCGGGGTGGTGGGGAGGTGAGAGGGCACCGTGGCCACATAGTGCCTCCCGCTCACCGCCTCCGAGAACTCCGCCGCCGTCGCGAACCGGTCGGCCGGCAGCTTCTCCAGCGCGGTCAGCACCGCCGCCTCCACGTGAGGCGGGATCGTGTGCCGCTGCGGCACCATCGGCCGCGGCGCTTCGGTGAGCACCCGCGCCACGATCGCCTGCGCCGTCGAGCCGGTGAACGGCGGATCGCCGGTCAGCATCTCGTAGAGCATCGCGCCGAGCGCGTACACGTCGGAGCGCGCGGTGATCTCGCGTTCGCCCATCGCCTGCTCCGGCGACATGTAGTGCGGCGTGCCGAGCGACATGCCGGTCTCGGTCATCCGGCTGCCGCTGGCCTTGCTGGCGGCGAGCGCGATGCCGAAGTCCGCGACCAGCGCCCGATCGTCGTGCAGCAGGATGTTCTCGGGCTTGATGTCGCGGTGGATGACGCCGTGGCGGTGGGCGTAGTCGAGCGCGGAGGCGACCTCGCCCGAGATCCTGACGGCGTCGGCCACCGGGAGCTGCTTCTCCCGGCTCAGCCGGTCGCGCAACGATTCGCCCTCGATGAACGGCATGACGTAGAAGAGGCAGCCGTCCGCCTCGCCCGAGTCGAACAGCGGCAGGATGTGGGGGTGCTGCAGATTCGCCGTCAGCTTGATCTCGGCGAGGAACCGCTCGGCGCCGATCACCGCGGAGAGCTCGGGACGCATGAGCTTGAGCGCGACCTTGCGGTCGTGCCGGAGATCCTGGGCCAGGTATACGGTCGCCATTCCGCCGGACCCGATCTCACGTTCGATCCGGTAGCGGTCCGACAGCGCGCCCTGGAGGCGGCTGAGGAGCTCGGCCATGTGTGCTCTGGTTGGGTGGGTGCGCTCAAAGATGGGGGAGTGAGGTGGGACTGGTAAGGGTGGCATAGGGGAGGGACGGACATGGGACGTGTCGTCCTGAGCGAGGGGAAAGGAGGGGAGAAATGGCAACGTGTCATCCCGAGCGAAGCGAGGGATCTTGCCGGCGAGCAACGATGCTCGCGGACAAGATCCCTCGCTTCGCTCGGGATGACAGAGTGTCCGTGCCTCAGTTCCCCCCCGTCCACCCCCTCACCGTCGCCATGCTCGTCGCCGTGTGGGGCGTGAGCGCGAAGTCCACGACGTCGCCCGCTCTGACCAGCATCGGCCCGGACCGAACCAGACCACCCGTCCCGGAGACGGCCAGGAACTCCACCGCCCCGTTCAACCCCATCCCCGGCCGCAAAGTGAACCGTCCCGTGAGCCCCGGATGGACCGTCCCGACCCGATACGACGTGCCCGATCCCTGGGCATAGATCACGACCGGCCCGCCGGACTGGTTGGTGACCTCGAGCTGAACGGGGTGCCGCGCCTCCAGCGCCTGCGGGATGTCGCCGGCGGCCCCGAAGGCCTGACCACATCCCGAGCTCATGAGGAGCAACGCCGCCGAGAAAAAAGACTTTGGCATGACTGCCTCCCTTTGGGTGATCCGATCGACCGGACCTGGTGCCCGATCGCGCAGGGAGAAGCTGAGAGATAGGCGTCGCCGGCTCGTCGTCGGGATGTCGCACCGGCGTCGCACCGCCGCTCGGAGCCCTTGCCGGGCGGTGAACGCCGGGTCAGGATTGGGGCGAACCCCTTGCAAGAGGCAGAGATCGGCACATTCCGGCTGCGGGTGCTGGGAGGGTTCGCCCTGGACGAGCTCTCGGGCGGCCCGGCACCCTCGCTTCCCAAGCGTCGCGCCGATGCGGTGCTCGCCGTGCTCGCCGTCTGCGGCGACCTCGGCTGCAGCCGGGAGCGTCTCGTGGCGCTGCTCTGGCCCGAGAGCGACGAGGCCGGTGCGCGCCACGGCCTCCGCGATGCCCTCCACGCCATCCGCCGGACCCTCGATCCCGGCGCGGTCCCAGCGGCCGGCCGAGTGCTGCGGCTCGACCCGGCCGTGGTCGCCTCCGACGCCGCGGCCTTCGATACGGCCGTCGCCGAGCACCGGTACGCGGACGCGGTCCGGCTCTACGGCGGGCCGCTCCTCGACGGCTTCCACGTGGACGACGCGGCGGAGTTCGAGCGCTGGATCGATGACGAGCGGGTGCGCCTGGCGCGCGAGTACGGCGAGGCCCTGAAGCAGCTGGCGACGGAGGCGGAGGCCGGCGGGCAATCGGATGAAGCGGTGCGGTGGTGGGCGAGGGCCGTCGAGCACGACCCGGTCAATTCTTATCTGGTGCTGCAGCAGGTGCGCGCGCTCGCCGCCGTCGGAGACCGCGCGAACGCGGTGAAGGTCGCGGAGATCCACACGCGCCGGCTCCGCGAGGAGCTCGATCTCGAGCCCGACCGCGAGCTCCTCGCGACGGTCGAGCGGATCCGCCGAGGTGAGCTCGGCCCGCCGCCGAGCGCGCCGACGTCCACCCCCATGTCATCCCGAGCGGAGCGAGGGATCTTGCCCGCGGCCGCGCCGACCTCACCTGGTGCGCCGATGCCGGCCCCGGCCGCAACTCCGGCCCGCCGGCTCCCCCGCTGGCTCCCATGGGCCGCCGGCCTGGCGGCACTCGTCGCCGTCGGCGCTCTCGCCGCCGCGCTTCTCCCCGGCCGTCGCGCCGAAGCGAGCGCCGCCCGCACCTCCATCGCCGTGCTTCCGTTCCGCAACTTGAGCGAAGACTCCTCCCACGCCTTCTTCGCGGAGGGACTGCACGACGAGCTGATGACCCAGCTCGCCAAGGTGTCATCGCTCCGGGTCGTCGGCCGCGGGTCGGTCCACAACTACGAGACCACATCGAAGCCGTTGCCCCAGATCGCCCAGGAGCTCTCGGTCGGCAGCATCGTCGAAGCGGGCGTGCAGGTGGTCGGCAACCGGCTCCGCGTCACCGTGCGGCTGCTCGATCCGGCGACCCAGGCGCACCTCTGGGCCGAGCGATACGACCGAACCCTCGACGACGCGTTCGCGGTGCAGAGCGACATCGCGCAGCAGATCGTCGCCGCGGTTGGCGCGAGGCTCACGAGGACGGAAGGCGGGGCCCTCGCCGCCGTGCCCACGCAGATCCCCGGCGCGTACGAGTACTACCTCCAGGGTCTCGCCTACCAGCGGCGGCCTGGCTTCCTCATGGAGAACTTCCAGTCCGCCCAACAGCTCTACGAGCGTGCGGTGGCGCTCGACTCCGGCTTCGCGCTGGCCCACGCCGCGCTGGCGTCGGTCCATGTGTCCATGCACAGGCTGCGGTACGACCGGTCCAGCGAGAGACTCCGCCTAGCTCGGCGCGAGGCGGACCAGGCGCTCGAGCTCGACCCCACGCTGCCGCAGGCGCGTCTCGCGTCCGCCGGCGTGCTCTATCACGAGGGCGGCAAGTATCAGCAGGCCCTGGACGAGGTCAACCTCGCCGTGCGCGGCGCACCGGGCGATCCCGAGATGTGGGGTTGGAAGGGCGTCGTGCACCTGAGCTTCGGCCAGTGGGACAGCGCGGTCGCGGCGCTGCGGGAGGCGCGGCGGCTGGACCCGCGCGACGCGAATGCCGCCCAGCTCATCGGGGACGCCTACCACTATCTCCGTCGCTATCCCGAGGCCATCCAGGCGTACCGGACGGCGTCGGCCTTCGCGCCCGATCTGGTCCAGCCGCGACTCTCGATGGGCTGGAGCTATTTCCTCTGGCGCGGGGAGCTCGACACGCTACGCGTCGTCCTCAACGGGTTGCCGCTCGAAGTCGATCCGGGATGGGGCGGGGGGTCGTTGATGCACCAGCGGCTGATCGTCCTGCTGTGGGAGCGGCGGGCGGACTCGGTGCTGTCGCTGTTGCGGAACATGGAGCCTCCGCCACGGGACAACCTCGAAGCGATCGTGACGCGGGCGCTCGTCGCCGCGGAGGCGCACCGGCTTCGCGGCGACAGCACCCGGGCGCGCGCCGGATTCGATTCGGTCGCAACACTGCTCGCGGAGGGTCGCACGCCGCCCGACGATCCGGTGGTCCGCATCGGGCGCGGGATCGCGAGGGCAGCCCTCGGCCGCAGGCTGGAGGCGATGAGGGACGTGCAGTGGTTGGTGGAGTTCGACGCCTCGCGCCAGGATCGCCACGACTCGGGGCCGCTCTACTGGCAGGCGCGGATTCTCGCCCGGCTCGGTGAGGCCGACGTGGCGTTCCCGTTGATCGAGCGGCTGCTCAGCGAGCCGAGCGTGTTCAGCGTGCACGAGCTGCGGCTCAATCCGGACTTCGATCCGATCCGAGGCGATCCTCGCTACGCGGCACTGATGCGACGGTTCGGGGCGACGCCCGACTGACGTGCCGATATGTGTCACCCCTCGCTCCGCTCGGGATGACAGGTTCCACGCGTTCCGCCTCCGCCCGTCCGCCTACCCCGCCTGTCGCAACCTCACCCTGGC
Source organism: uncultured Gemmatimonadales bacterium (assembly GCA_963720365.1). Taxonomy (GTDB): domain Bacteria; phylum Gemmatimonadota; class Gemmatimonadetes; order Gemmatimonadales; family GWC2-71-9; genus CAVVWJ01. Next base: position 8,985 of record CAVRFK010000012.1, read on the forward strand.
CATGCTCGTCGCGGCGTGCGGCGTGAGCGCAAAGTCCACCACATCCCCCGGCGCGAGCTGCAGTGGCCCCGTCCGCACCAGGCTCCCGCTCGACGAGCGCGCCAGGAACTCGATCGCCCCGCGGACGGCCATCCCGGGCGGTACCACGAACCGCTCCCTGAGTCCTGGATACACCGTCCCGATCCAGTAGTACGTCCCCGGGCCGGCCGCGAACACCTTCATCGGCGCGCCCGACTCGTTGGTGACCTCGAGTCGCACCGGCCGCTGCGCATCGCTCGGACGCGCCCCCTCGCTCACGGCGGCAGCCCCGTGGGCACAGGCCCAGCTCGCCAGGAGCATCGCCGCCGCCCTGATCGCCCGCCCGAACGTCCGGCTTGCCATGAGAGTCTCCCTGGTTGTGATCGGTGCATGTCCGACAACACCAGGGGTGAAGCGGTTGTGTGGTCTGAGCAGGGAGCAGCCGAAGTGCGGGGGCCGTCGGTCGAGCGGTGGAATGTCGCAAAACGGCCCCTCCGTGTCGCACTTGGGGCCTAGTTGTTCGGTTGCCTGGATCGCATGCTTACCTGCTCTCCCCCAATCCCCTCCTTCTCCCCACCACCCACAGCGGGATCCGCAGGAGTAGTCCCATGGCCAGGCCCCCAGAAGTAGATGCCGTCGCGGCTGCGCGTATCGCGCAGACCACGCCGGAGATCGAGCATTCCCTCGACTGCGTACGGCGAGGGAATCCGCTGCAGGCGGAGCCGAGTACCGAGCGCCTCCGCAAGAGACTCCAGACTAAGGCGTTACTCTCCCGGGAAGAGGCGGACATGGTGGTGAAGGGCGTGCGCTCCCAGGGTGAGCGGAGGGGTGTGAGGGGCGAGGCGCTGGTCCGTCCGGCGGGAGCCGAGGCGATCTGGGGCGACACGTTGGACTTTGTCGGCGTGGTCTTCCTGGAGCGCGGGCAGATCGCGGCTCGGTCCGTTGCTCGCGTCGCATTCAGGAACGGGGGTGCACAAGGCTCCGGATTCATGGTGTCATCGAGACTCTTCCTCACCAACAACCATGTAATCCCCTCATCAGCCGCGGCGGCCGACCTCTGCATCGAATTCGACTACGAGCTCGATCCTCGCGATCGGCCCAGGGGACCCACTCGCTTCGGGTTGGACCCCGCCGCCTTTTTCGTGACCGATCCCATCGAGGGACTGGACTACACGCTCATCGCAGTGGGCGAACGCCTGTCCGGACCCCGGACGATCACCGAGTTCGGCTGGTGCCCGCTATCGGACGCCGGGGACAAGCACGTGCTTGGTGAGGTCGCCAACATCGTGCAGCATCCGGATGGACGGTACAAAGAGGTCGTGCTGCGGGAGAACCGGCTGGTGGCCCGATTGCCGGAGGTCCTTCACTACATCGCGGATACCGAGCCCGGATCCTCGGGCTCGCCGGTGTTCAATAACGAGTGGAAGGCGGTCGCGCTGCATCACTGGGGCGGCCCGTGGCGAGCAACCACAGACGCCGATGGAAGCCCGCTCAACCGGGAAATCAATGAGGGAATCCGAATCAGCGCGATCGTCGGGGACCTTCGATCCAAGCGCTCGGAGCTCAGCGCTCCACGCCCTGCGCTGCTGGACGAGGCGTTACAGTCCGGTGACGAGTCGGGTGGAGCGCCGGTTGGCGGCGCCACCGAGGCGCCGGCGACGGAAGCGCCCTTTGCCCGGCTGGGAGCCGATGGCAGCGTGACGTGGCGAGTCCCGATCGAGCTCTCGGTCCGACTCCCCGGATTGACTGGCGGCACGCCAGCGCCGGCGTCGGCCCCCGCGACCACTGCGGCGGCCACCGATCGCGCCGTCGTTGGCGTGGCCAGGGAAGGGCTCAAGCCCAAGACGGACTATGATGACCGGTCCGGTTACAAACCACAGTTCATCGATGGATTCGACATTCCGTTGCCCAAGCTGACGCAGAAGCAGCGGGCCGATGCGGCGCGCAACCAGCGCGCGGAGCCCGGCGACGACAAGCTCGAGCTCAAGTACCACCACTTCAGCGTCGTCATGAACGGCCAACGCCGGTTGGCCTACTACACTGCCTGCAATATCAACGGTGCCAAGTCGAAGCATGTCGATCGAAAGACGGGCGATGTCACCCCGCTTGAAGTGGGCGACGACCGCCTCGAGCGTCTGCAGGCACCCACCGGCGCCGAGGCATCCGAGACCTGGTTCGACGATCTTCGGCTGAATCCAACGGAATACGCAGGGAAGGGGATCTACGAGGAGCAGAAGGTGCCCGGCTTCCCCAACCCTCAGAGCAGCGGCCGGCTGCGCCGGATGTTCCAGCGTGGCCACCTGGTGAGGCGCATGGACCCGGCGTGGGGAACGGACAAACAGGCTCTCGCGGCGGACGCGGACACCTTCCATTGGACCAATTGCTCGCCGCAAGTCGGCTTCTTCAACATGGGTCAGGCCCAGTCCCTCAAGATCAAGGGTACCGAGGGCGGCAAGCTCTGGCGCGCGATCGAGAACTATGTCCTGCGAAACGCCGTGGCGCAGGGAGCGCGCATCAGTTGCTTTACCGGGCCGGTCTTCGAGACCGGTGACCGGCGTTTCCGGGGCATCCAGGTGCCCGGTCGTTTCTGGAAGGTCGTGGTCTGGGCGGATGGCCAGGATCTGAGATCGATCGCGCTCATCGCGGACCAGCGTCCGGTGCTGCAGGTCTTTCCCGAAGGCCTGGCCGAAGGTGCCGAGGACTTCATGGATGAGGACGAGGTGCTGAAGGTTGATGACTTCCTGACCACGGTCGAAGACATCGAGCGGCTGACCGAGCTTGATTTCGGCGGGGTGGTGAGGGCCGCGGATGTCTCGAAGGGTGAGAAAGCAAGGCGGCTCGAGAGCCTGGATCGCATTCCGCTTCGGCCCACCGCCGCGACCCGGGAGCGAAACGGGCACGGCAAGAGGACTGGAGTTCCGGCGGGGATAAAGCGGTAAGCTCCCGCGGGACGTTGTCACCCTGAACGCAGTGAAGGGGACCATGCCTGCATGGTCCCCTTCGCTGCGCTCAGGGTGACAAGGTTACCGCTAGTTCTTGTCCGAGTCCTTAGCCTTGCTCCGGTCTTCCGCAGCCTTCCGCCGGTCATCCGCCTGCCGCTCCAGTTTCCGCGCATCCACCAGGAGCTGGCTGATGGTCGGTACTTCCTTCTGAATCACCTGCCGCACCGGACCAGGGCGCTTCTCCTGAGCCTCGTCCCGGAAATACGTCATCATGCTCTCCAGGTGCTCGGCCACGATGGCTGCGTAGGCGCGGTCGAAGTCCTTCCGCTCCGCCGCCTTGTCGAGCCGCTGGAGCTTCTCGCGGTTGTGCTTCTCGAGATGGGCGGTGACGTTCGCGCTGCGCCGGTCGGCGAACCGCTCCCACCGGTCGGCCCAGTTGCTGAACTCCTTCTCCATCCGCTCCGCGAAACGGCGGACTTCACTGCTGTTCGCCTCGCGCTTGGCGCGGTTGGCCAGGCGGACGTGCATGAGGTGGTCGCTCAGGACGTTCTCGACGAACGCGCGATCCTCACGGCGCAGCGTGCCGGACGCGTCGCGGTCGCTCCGCTCGTCGCGGTCATCACGGTCGTTCCGGGCCACGCCGTCGTCGGTCCTACGGCGCCGTGACGTGTCGTTCGTCGTCGGCCAGGGGTTCGTGCTGGTGTCGGAGGTCCTGGGCCACGGATTGCCGGCGCGGCCCGCGGTCGACGCGACGCCCACCCGGCTGCCGACCTGTTGCGCCTGCGACAGATGCTCGCGGACCGTGGACTGCGCGTCGCTCGCCAGCTCGCGCACATCCGAGGAACGGGCCGAGCGGCTGATCCGCTGGAGGGCGGCCAGGTCCTGCTCGTGCCGCTGGATCATCTCCGTCATGTACGCCTGATCGAACTCGGCATCGTCCAGGTCGCCGAGGCGGTCAGCGGTCTGCTTGGTCTCCGAATCGAGCCCCAGCTCCCACCGCATGCCGTTGTTCTTGGCGAGAGCGGCCCACCGCTCGTTCATGCTGTTGTGGCTCTCGACCATCCGCTCGCCGAAGGCCTTGACGTCGGCGTTCTCGGCGCGGTCTTCCGCGATGCGGCCGAGATTGACCTCGGCGAGGTTGCCGCGCAGCGCTTCGCGGATGTAGGTCGTGTCGGCGGAGGCGGCGCTGCCCGTCGTCTTCTCGGAACTGCCCCCAGGAGAGGTCACTGTCCCCGGACGCCACGGTGAATAGGTCGAGTCCTGGGCAAATGCGCTCGGCGCAGTGGCGGCGATCATCGCTCCGGCCAGCGCCCATGTGATGGACATCACTCTTGGCATATGACTTCTCCAGTCGGCAAAGGTCTCAGTGAAATGAGACCTCCTGTATGAGCAGCATCCGTGCCCGCGACGTCGGGGTATCACGATCCTAGTGGTTTAGCCGTTGTGGGGATGTGACTTCGAGCACCGTTACATGGGGGTTTTTGCGGACAAGGTGTTGCGATGGCCGGTTCGCCTTCCGAAGTTGCAGAGCCACCCCCCGTAAGGGTTGATGAGTCAGACGCGCGGCGCTGGGTGGAAAGTGGACGGCACATGAATGGGGATTCTCCCGGCACGCGTGGGCACCCTGCGGTTGCCGGCGCAGGCGCAAACGACCACGATGTCGGATTTCTCGAGCAGGCCCGCGAGGCGTTCCAACGCCGGTCGTGGGCCGACGCCTACGATCGGCTCGTCACGGCGGACCGCGAGGCTCCGCTCGCGGCCGTGGATCTGGAGCGCCTCGCCGTCGCGGCGCACCTCACCGGACGAGTACTCGAGAGCGATGGCCATTGGGCCCGGGCACACCAGGCGTTCCTCGCGGCAGGAGAGGCGGAGCGCGGTGCCCGGTGCGCCATCTGGCTCGCGATCGGACTGCTGGAGCGCGGTGACGCCGCGCAGGGCGCGGGCTGGCTCATGCGGGCACGGCGGACGCTGGCGGAGCATGGCCGCGAGTGTGCCGAGCTTGGCTACCTCATGATGCCTGATGCGCTGCGCCAGCTCGGCGAGGGAGATTTCGACGCGTCTGCGGCGGCGTTCGCCGAAGCCGCCTCGATCGGAATGCGTTTCAACGATCGCGACCTCGTGGCACTGGCCCGCCATGGGCAGGGCAGGGTGCTGATCCGGGCCGGACGCTCAGTTGAAGGCGTGGCCTTGCTGGACGAAGCGATGGTCGCGGTCACCGCCGGCGAGGTCTCGCCGATCGTCGCGGGTGACGTCTACTGCGGCGTGCTCTCCGGCTGTCACGAGCTGTTCGATTGGCGGCGCGCGCACGAGTGGACCGCCGCGCTGACCCGCTGGTGTGGCGAGCAGCGCGACCTGGTGCCGTACCGCGGCCAGTGCCTGCTGCGCCGGGCCGAGCTGATGCAGCTGCGCGGCCAGTGGAACGATGCGCTCGCCGAGGCGCGGCGTGCATGCGAACGCCTCACCGATCCGCCCGGGCAGCAGGGCATCGGCGCTGCATTTTATCTGATGGCGGAGCTGCACCGCCTGCGGGGTGAATCGGCCGAGGCGGAAGAGGCGTACCGGCAGGCGAGCCAGCACGGCCGGCGGCCGCAGCCCGGCCTGGCGCTGCTGCGACTGCTACAGGGCGACGTCACCGGCGCGCTCGGCGCCATCCGCGCGGCGGCCGACGAGGCCCGCGAGCCGCGCACCCGGCCGCGGATGCTGGCGGCGCTGGTCGAGATCGCGCTCGCCGCCGGCGACGTCGAGGCGGCACGCGTGGCGGCGGACGGCCTCGCCTCCGCGGCCGAGGAGCTCGACGCCCAGTATCTGCGCGCCGTGGCGCGGCAATCGGCCGGTGCGGTACTGCTCGCCGACGGCCGCGCGGCCGATGCGCTGGCGCCGCTGCGCGAGGCCGAGCGGCTCTGGCGCGAGCTGGACGCCCCGTACGAAGCCGCCCGCGCCCGCGTGCTCGCCGCTCGCGCGTGTCGCGACCTGGGAGACGAATCCGGCGCTCAGCTCGAGATCGATGCCGCTATCGTGGCACTCCAGGCGATCGGCGCAGCCGCCGAGCTCGATCGGGTCGGACGGCTGCGGCGGGAGCCGGATGCGCCGGGCCGGTCGCCGCTCACCGCGCGCGAAGCGGAGGTGCTTCGGTTGATAGCCGCCGGCCTCACCAATCGCGCCATCGCGGATCGACTCGGCATCAGCGAGAAGACCGTCGCCCGTCACATCAGCAACCTCTTCGTCAAGCTCGGCTTGTCGAGCCGCTCCGCCGCCACCGCGTACGCCTTCCGCCACGGACTCGTCTCTACATAGAAATACCCAGCCGCCGCGATCTCTTCCTGCTGCGTCGTTCTCCCGATGCGAGGTGCTCGTCTCCGCCTCACCTTCGAGTCACACTCTATCGGAGGCGATGATGACGCACGTCGCATTGCAGGGCCGCGACCGGCTGCTCGAGGGATTGCCGGTGGTCGAGCGCCGGCTGGATCTGGCCGGCATCTCCACGCCGATCCTGGAGGGCGGCCAGGGCCCTCCGCTCGTGCTGCTGCACGGACCCGGGGAGCACGCGCTCAAGTGGCTGCGCGTGCTCCCCGATCTGGTCCGCCGGCACCGCGTGATCGCGCCCGATCTCCCGGGTCATGGCGCCTCGACCGTGACGCACGGGACGTTGGACGCGGAGCGCGTGATCCGCTGGCTGGGCGAGCTGCTGGAAGAAGCCTGTCTGGCACCGGCCACGGTCGTCGGTCACGTGGTGGCCGGCCCCATCGCGGCTCGCCTGGCGGCGAGCCGGCACCGCCGCATCGCCCGGCTGGTCCTGGTGGATACGCTCGGCCTGGTGCCGTTCCAGCCGTCACAGGAGTTCGCCGGCGCACTGCACGCGTTTCTCGCCGAGCCGGACGAGGCGACGTTCGACGGGCTCTGGCGGTACTGCGCTCACGACGTGGATCGGGTGCGGACCGAGCTGGGCGAGCAGTGGGAGACTTTCATCGGGTATTCGCTGGAGCGGGTGCGCTCGCCCGAAGGCAATCAGGCGCTGCATATGGTCATGGAACACTTCGGTCTGCCGATGATGCCGCAGTCGGAGCTGAAACGGATCGAAATCCCGGTCGCCCTGATCTGGGGCCGGCACGACCTGGCGACGAGTCTGTCGGTGGGAGAAGAGGCGAGCCGGCAGTACGGTTGGCCGCTCTATATAGTGGAAGGGGCTGCCGACGATCCGGCGCTGGAGCAGCCGGTCGGGTTCGTGGCGGCACTGGAGAAGGCGATGCGGGAGACCGGGTGACCGATAGCGCTGGGTGTCATCCCGAGCGAAGCGAGGGATCTGCGCCGCGAGCAACGATGCTCGCCGGCAAGATCCCTCGCTTCGCTCGGGATGACATCCTATTCCGCGGGTGACGGCCTAACCCGGCCGCTCCTCCGTCCCCACCAACCCCGGCACCTCCACCTCCTGTTCCCGGAGCACCCGCCGCAGCGCGATAGTAAGCGGCAACGCCAGCAGCGTGCCGACCGGGCCGAGCAGATACGCCCAGATCACCAGCGACAGAAGGCCGACCAGAGGCGGGACGTCGAGCCCGCTCTGCATGTAGCGTGGCTTGACCAGGTTGTCCACGATGAAGTTGAGTACCAGAAATCCGGCCAGCACGATCACCGCACGCTGCCAGCCGAGCTCGAGTAGCGTCAGGAGTACCGGCGGCACGACCGAGAGGATGATGCCGACATTCGGCACGAAGTTCATGACGAAGGCCAGCACGGCCCACACCAGCGCGAGGTCGGTGCCGATCGCCAGCATCAGCACGTAGACCAGCACCGAGAAACCGAGTCCGGTTAGCGAGGTGATGATGAGGTACTGGCGGACGTCCGTCGCCACCCGCGCGGCGGTGCCGCCCGGGTCGAACGTCTGGTCGCGGATGCCCCGCTCGGCCAGGAAAAAGGCAACGATCAGGATGAGCAGCAACGCCTGACCGAGCAGGCCGCCCAGCCCCGTGAGGATACCGGCTGCCAGGCCGAGGAGGCGGTTCGGGTCCACGATGTCGAGTGAAGTGACCCGGTCGAGGTGGATGCCCCACCCCAGCAGCAGCCGCTCCGCGTCTGTTCGCAGCGATAGCGCCCGATCCTGATACTCAGGCAGCACCTGAATCAGCCTGGTGCCCGATAGCCCCAGCACGCCGAGCAGCACCAGCAGCACGCCGACCAGGAGGAGGCTGGTCAGGACGACCGCGACGCCCTTCGGTGCGCCTCGCCGCCTCAACGCGTCGAATGCCGGCACCACTGTCACGGTCAGGAGCATGGCGAAGAGGATGCTGTTCAGCACTTCCGCCGCCGCCCGGATCCCGGCGGCGATCACGACGAACGCGGCGGTGCCGATCAGGATCCGGAAATGGCGGTCGGATCGGTCTTGCGAGGCGGGCGGCAGAGTCATATCTCGAACGTATCACCATGGCTTCCCATCGGATACGGCACCAGGGTCCGCCGCACTCTAACGAAGGCGCCTCTCCTGAGGTACGATAGAGCATCCCCTGAAGGATTCTCCAGTGCCGGATTTGCCCTCGCGCCTCGCGCTCAGGCTCGCTCCCGCGCTCCTCGTTCTCGCTCTCGGCTGCCGGGAGCACACCGGACCCGCCACCGTCTCGGAACTCGGCCCGGCCGGCGAGTTTGCATCCGCCGCCACGGTGACCTTCCGCCAGGTGAGCGCCGGGAACTCCAACACCTGTGCTGTGGACGACGCCAACCAGGCCTACTGCTGGGGGTCGGGTGCGCTGGGAGCCGGCCCGACCACGTTTTCGCCCACGCCGATCCCCGTCCTGGGCGGACAAGCCTTCCGCAAGGTGAGCGCCGGATGGGCCCACGCGTGCGGTGTAACCGTGGCGGGCGCGCTCTTCTGCTGGGGTTCTAACCGATCGGGCGAGCTGGGTGACGGAACGGGCATTGACCGCTTGCGCCCGGTTCGAGTCGCGCGAGGGCTTCGCTTCCTTCAGGTGAGCGCCGGCCAGCTTCACACCTGCGCGGTGGCGGTGGATCACGCCGCCTATTGCTGGGGTCACAACCAGGCCGGCCCGCTCGGCAACGGCACCTTCACCAGTGATGCCACCCTGCTGCCCGTGCTCGTGGTCGGCAACCTCGCCTTCCGCGAGCTGAGTGCCGGCAACCAGTTCACCTGCGGAGTGACGACCGGCGACGTCGCCTACTGCTGGGGTCTCAACAACACGGGGCAGCTCGGCTTCGGTCCCAGCGGGGGGCCTGACTCGTGCTTCACGGGTGACGGATTCAACCCGTGCAGCACGAAACCCGTCCGGGTGCGTCGGGGGCTGGCCTTCCGCCGAGTGGATGCCGGCGAAAGCCACGCCTGCGGGGTCACTACCGATGGCGTGGCGTATTGCTGGGGCGCCAGCTTCGTTGGCCAGCTTGGACGCGGCACGAACTCGGGGTTCGAGGTCAGGCCCGTGCCCGTCGCAGGCGGTCTGAGTTTCGCCAGCCTCGGTGTAGGAGAGTTCCACTCCTGTGGCGGCACGACCGACGGTGCCACCTGGTGTTGGGGAAGGAACTCCGACGGACAACTCGGGAACGGCTCCGACTCCGGTCCGGATACGTGCCCGGAAATTTCTTCCGCCTGCGGCACCCGGCCGGTGAGAGTTACGGGCGACATCGTCTTCACTCAGGTCTCCGCTGGCGGACTCCACTCCTGCGGCCTGACGGCGAACGGCCGGATCTTCTGCTGGGGCAACAACGACGGGGGTCAGCTCGGCGACGGCACGACGAAGAGCCGCGCGAAGCCAAGGAGGGTAGAGACGGCAGCTGAACTGCTCTAGAACATTGTCGCGACGACGCCCGCACATCCTGTGTCGCCTGTTCGGCACATCGCCCTTCCGCGCTCTCTCGCCTGACTCATATCCCCTGTCCCGCCTTAGGGTTATGATTTAGCTCCTGCAGTGCAATAAATGGCACGCCCCTCGCTCCGCCCGCTACCCATCCCTCTCAGTTGTTGTCGCCCTTCCAAAGTGCACCCCCGCGAGGGTCCGTACATGCGTTCACCACTCCGCACCGCCGCCGCTTTCGCCGCCACACTGATCCTCGCAGGTCTCGTCATCCAGGCCTGCCAGGACCAGACCACCATGGTGCCGTTCGAGCCCGAGCTCGCGGCGGCGGTGCGACGAAGTCTGAAGCTCAGCGGGGGCGGGACGGGGAACGGCAGCGTCACCGCGCCGGCGGTCGGCGGCGCGCCGGCGATCAACTGCGCCATCTCCGGAGGGACCTACGATCCGGACGACTGTACCCGCTCGTACGCCAACAACACGACCGTGCGACTCACCGCCACCGCCGCGACGGGGAGCAAGTTCAAGGAGTGGCGGAACGCATGCACCGGCAGCAATCCCACCTGCACCGTGCGCATGAGCGCGGGCAAGGCCGTCCGCGCGGTCTTCCAGCGCACCGCCGCCACGTCGTTCCGGCTGAATGTCACCGGGAGTGGGGACGGCACGGGAACCGTCACCAGCCAGGCGGGGCTTTCTCCGGCCATCGCCTGCGAGCTGAACGGCGGGGGTACGCCGACCGGCACCTGCAGCGCCACCTATCCGAGCGGAACCAGCGTCACGCTGACCGCCGTGGCACCCAGCGGCCACTCGTTCACGGGCTGGAGCGGTGACTGCACCGGTACCGGCACGTGTACGGTTGCGATGAGCGCGAACCGCTCGGCCACCGCCGGTTTCACCGCCCCCGCGGGCCCGGAGGCCGAGGTGGGGCGGTGGGCATCGCCCCAGAGCACGCCGGTCATCGGCCTGCACCTGAGCGCGCTGCCGAACGGCAACGCGATCCTCTGGGGTCACAGCGGGGAAGCGCAGGTGTGGAACGCGCAGGGCGGGAACTTCACCCAGATGGCCAACACCATCTGCGCGGATCCCAACGGATGCGAGATGTTCTGTTCCGGGCACACGATCCTGGCCGACGGGCGCGTGATGGTCGCCGGCGGGCACGACGAGGCGCGAGGCAACGCCTACGGTCTCACCCAGTCGAGCATCTTTGATGGTAGCGGCTGGCAGCCCGCCGGGCAGATGACCTATCGCCGCTGGTATCCCACGATCATCACGCTGGCGGATGGAGACGTGCTGGCGCTTTCGGGCAGCCAGCAGCCGAGTCTGAACGCGTCCATTCCGGAGCGCTGGCACGGGAACAGCTGGACCGCGCTCACCGGTGCGAATCAGACGTTGCCGAACTATCCGCGGGCGTTCGTCGAGCCGAAACAGGGGCACGTGTTCGTCGCCGGCGAGCTCGAGTCGCGCATGCTCGACCCGAACGGGAGCGGGTCGTGGTCACTGGGCCCACCCCGGCAGATCAACGACCGGAACTACGGCGCCGCGGTGATGCTCGACTCCAAGGTGCTGTATGTCGGTGGCGGCGGGAGAGTCTGTCCCGCTCAGCCCAAGCTCACGGCCGAGATCATCGACCTCGCCGCCGGGTCACCGTCGTGGTCGCTCACCGGGTCCATGGCGGTGGCCCGCCGGCAGCTCAATCTCACCATCCTGCCGGACGGTACTGCGCTGGCCACGGGCGGCAGCAGCCTGTGCGGGATGAGTGACGAGGCTGGTGCCGTCTTCGCGGCGGAGGTCTGGAATCCGGAGACGGAACAGTGGCGAACGCTCGCCAGCGCGGGGGTGGTGCGCGGGTATCACTCGACCGCGATGCTGCTGCCCGACGGCCGAGTGATGGCCACCGGGAACGGCGACGGCGGCGGAGTATCGCAGCAGCGCTCCTACGAGATCTTCTCGCCACCGTACCTGTTCAAGGGCGACCGGCCCTCGTACGATCTCGCGAACACCGCCATGCGCTACGGGCAGCCGTTCCAGGTCAGCACGGACGACGCCGCCTCCATCCGCAAGGTGACGATCATTCGCCTGCCGTCCGCGACCCACGCGTTCGACACCAGCCAACGGCTCAACACGCTCAGCTTCGTAGTCGAGGGGGATGGGCTGACGGTTACGCCTCCGGAAGCCGGACGGATTGCTCCGCCCGGACCGTACATGTTGTTCCTGGTGAATGAGTCGGGCGTGCCGTCGGTAGCGCAGACGGTCATGCTGTCAGAGTAGAGATTGTCACCCTGAACGTAGTGAAGGGGACCATGCCGACATGGTCCCCTTCGCTGCGCTCAGGGTGACAAAAAAGCTTCAGGTGCCCGGGCGCACATCCTTGGCCGGCTGACTGGCAAGCGCCGACAGCGTCGAGCTGTGCGCGTAGCCGAGTACTTCACCTTCCAGCGCGACGCGATACCAACCCTTGTCGAGCGAGTCCGCGAACACCGTGTCGCCCGGGGTCAGCACGGCTTCGAGGTCTGCCTTCCGGGTGCGTGCCTTGCGCACGTACGTCCAGGTGGGCGCGACGCGCAGCTCGCCGGGGGGCACGACGCGTACGGTGGTGGCGCTCGCGCTGTCGGGCAGGACCGCCGCGGCGATGGCGTAGGCCGCCTCGGAGTACGCCGCTACGGAATCCGCCGCCGCGACCGGGCTGGACGGGTCGTCCCCGGGCAGGCCGGGCCCGATCTCGGCCGCCAACACGATCACCGCGGCGGCCGCGACCGCCGCCATGAGCGTGGGGGAGAGGACGCGCCTCCCCATCTCGATGGTCGGGCTCTCCTCCGGCACTTCCGGCATCACCAGCTCTCGCCCGCAGCCGGGGCAACGTGTGGCGATCCGTAACGCCCGTTTGCCACAGTCGTCACATCGCTTGTAGGACTCGCTCATCATCGCTGCCTGGGATGCCGGCTCATACTGGAGGCTATCACCCTGTCTGGATGTCGGTTACGCAATGAGACCACTTTTGGAGCCAAACCGGAGGGGCAAGTCGGGTGCCAGCCGTCGGGCTACTCACAAGGGACGTTATAGTGTTGCGGAAGCCCCCGCCAGCGGTACCTTCAGGGCGAATCCCACCATCAACCCAGCAGCGGGACGACAGGAGCAGGGCATCCCCGAGCTCGTCAGCCGTCTGCAGGCCGCTCTCGAAGACCGCTACCGGCTCGACCGCGAGGTCGGGGCCGGCGGCATGGCCATGGTCTATCTGGCGACAGACCTGCGACATGACCGGCGGGTCGCTCTCAAGGTCCTGCGGCCCGAGCTCGCGGCCGTGATCGGCGCCGATCGGTTCCTCGCCGAGATCAAGCTCACCGCCAACCTCCAGCACCCGCACATCCTGCCGCTCTTCGACTCGGGAGCGGTGGACTCGCACCTCTTCTACGTCATGCCCTTCGTCGAGGGAGAGACGCTGCGCGATCTTCTCACCCGCGAGAAGCAACTCCCCGTCGCCGAGGCGGTCCGCATCGCGAGCGAGATCGCCTCCGCGCTCGACTACGCCCACCGCCACGGCGTCGTCCACCGCGACATCAAGCCTGAGAACATCCTCCTCCACGATGGGCAGGCACTGGTCGCGGACTTCGGAATCGCGCTTGCAGCCAGCAAGGCGAGCGGCGCGCGGATGACCGAGACCGGCATGTCGCTCGGCACGCCGCACTACATGAGCCCGGAGCAGGCGATGGGCGAGCGGGAGATCACGCCCCGCTCCGACGTCTACGCCCTCGGCGCGGTGCTGTACGAGATGCTGAGCGGCGAGCCACCGTTTACCGGGAACACCGCGCAGGCGGTGGTCGCCCGGGTGCTCACCGAGTCGCCCCGTTCGCTCGCCACTCAGCGGCACACCATCCCGCGCCATCTCGAGGCCGCGGTGCTCACGGCGCTGGAGAAGCTGCCGGCGGACCGGTTCGCCACCGCGGCGGCGTTCGCGGAGGCGCTCAAGGACAAGACCTACGCCAGTACGGTCGCGCTCGAGGCGGCGAAGCCACCGTCCAAGCCTCCGCGCCGCCAGTGGAGCGGCTCGACGATCGGGCTCGCCGCGACGACGCTGCTGGCCAGTGCCGCCGCGGCCTGGGGCTGGCTCCGTCCTGCACCGGTTCCACCGGTCAACCAGTTCGGGCTGGGCCTGCGCAACGACCAGGCGTTGGCCTCGCCGGCGAACGGAGGCGGCAGCCGGATCGCCATCTCGCGCGACGGCCGAATGATCGTCTACCGGGGTCCCTCCGAGACGGGCACGCGCCTCTGGGTCCGGCGGATGGACCAGCTCAGCGCCACGCCGGTCCAGGGAACCGAGGACGCGACGAGCCCGGTGTTTTCGCCGGACGGACGGCGAATCGCCTTTGTCCGCAATGGCGTGTCCGTCCACGTCGCCTCGCTGGACGGAGCACCCGCGGTCACGCTGACGGACAAGGCCAACTCCACCGGCCTCGACTGGGGCGATGACGGGTATGTGTACTTCGAGGTGGATTCAGGGATGGCTCGGATCCTTCCGGCCGGCGGTGCGGTCGAGACGCTCTACAACTACGAGGTGGAGAAAAACGCGGTCGGAACCGAATGGCCGAACGTGCTTCCCGGTGGTCGCGGGCTGATCTTCCGGCTGCGGCGGCTGGCGCAGGCGCCGCAGGACTTCAGCATCATGGCGATGAAGCTGCCGAACGGTCCGGCGCGCGCACTGACCCGCGGCATCGCGGCCCGCTACTCACCCACCGGGCATCTGCTGGTCGTGACCAGCGACGGCAAGCTGGTCGCCATCCCGTTCGACGCCGACAAGCTGGAGCTGAGCGGGCCTCCGGTCGCCGTGATCGACGGCGTCGGGATTCGCACCGGCGGCTTCAACGTGGACCTGTCGTTCTCCGATGACGGAACCCTGATCTACACCACAGGCGGAACCATCGGCGACCGCCGCGCCGCCTGGGTGAGCCGGGATGGAAAAGCCGAGCCGATGGACATCGGGTGGGATCCGCAGGGCGTCGTTCAGGGTCTGGCTCTGTCGCCGGATGGGAAGGCCCTGGCCGTCTCACTCAATCGGAACGGCAAGTCGGACATCTGGGTCAAGCAACTGCCGAGCGGCCCGTTCTCGCGGATCACCTTCGACGATACCGCGAGCGTCCGGCCCAGCTGGTCGCCCGACGGGAAAGAGGTGTACTACGTGCGGGATCGTGACGGAACGGCCGTCGGCGGGCTGTTCGCGCACAAGGCGGATGGCACGGGTGGAGCGCGGCCGCTGGAAAACTCGAAGCGCCTCCTGGCCCAGGCGACGCCGTCGCGGGACGGACGATGGCTCATCACCCGCACTGCCATCAGCGACGCGGCAAGCTCCGACATCCTTGCGAAGCGAACTGGGGACACGGCCTGGGTCCCGCTGATCGCCACTCCCGCTTCGGAGGGATACCCGGCACTCTCCCCGGACGGACGCTGGCTCGCGTACCAGTCGAACGAGTCGGGCACATTCGAGGTGTACGTCCGGCCCTTCCCGGAGACGCAGAGCGCCAAGTGGCAGGTCTCGACTGCCGGTGGTGCCCAACCCCTGTGGGCAAGGAATGGCCGGGAGCTCTTCTACATCAACGGCAACAATGAGATGGTCGTGGCGGCGGTCCGCCCGGGACCCACGTTCCTGCTGGGCGAGCAGGAGACGCTGTTTCCGGTGACGTCGTTCGCGGTCGGCGGAGGGGTCGTCTCCTATTCCCTGACCCCGGACGACCGCCGGTTCGTGTTCCTGCAGGAGGGCGAATCGGTGCAGCAGAGCGAGTTGGTGCTGGCGGAACACTGGTTCCAGACGCTGCAGCGCTGAGCAGGGCTTCAGGATTCTAGAACCGCTGGGTCTCCTGCGGATTCGTCACCTTCTTCCGCAGCGCCTCGAACCGCCGATCCTTCCTCAACCCGTCGAGCTGCGGGTCCACGCTGAGAAACGCCATCGAGTGCGCCCGCTCGGCGTATGCCCGTTCCAGCCACTCCATTGCCTTGTCCTTGTCGCCCATCGCCAGGAACGCCTTCGCGATCTCGTAGGATGGAACGTACTGCTGGCCCGGGGCGCTCAGCGCCGCGAGTACCGCGCGCGCCGAATCGCTCTTGCCGGCGCTCGCGAGCACGTGGGCGAGCGCGGCGCGCGTCAGCGGCGTTCCCTTCGAGAGGCGTACCGCTTCGCCGACTTCACGGGCCGCGCCTTCCAGGTCCCCGAGCTGCACCAGCGCTTGTCCCTGCCACAGGTGGGCCAGCTCGAAGGCGGGGTTCAGCTCCAGCGTCCGCCGGAACTGCTTCACCGCGTCGAGATAGTCGCGGGCGTAGTACTGGCTCCAGCCGAGCGCGGCGTTTGCGATGAGTGAGAGCGGGTCGCGCTCCTGGGCTTCGCGCATGTGCTGCACCGCCTCGGGGAACCGACCCATCGCGGTGAGGTAGTTGCCGTACCACTGGTGCGCGGTCGAGTAGGCGGGATCGAGGGCGATCGCGCGCCGGAACTCCTCGTCCGCCGGGATCCAGCGCCACTCGTAGTAGAGGTGGACGTAGCCCAGCGTTGCGTGGGGCGCGGCGAGCTTCGGATCCAGCTCCAGCGCGCGCCGGGCCGAGCGCTCCGCCGCGGGGAACGCGTCGCGGGGGGGCAGGTAGTCGTAGAAGCCGGAGACGGCATAGGCGTCGGCGAGCCCCGCGTGGGCCCGAGCCCAGTGCGGCGCACGTTCCACCGCGCGCCCCAGCAGCTCCACCGCGGACCGAATGCTTTCAGCGGTGCGCCGATGCCAGGCGTACCGGCCCTTGAGATAGAGATCGTAGGCCTCCGCGTCCGGGCCGACGCCGGGGACGAGCCGGGCCGAGTCCGCGCCGGCCTCCTCGCCGCGCAGCCGCGAGACCACGTCGCCCGCGATCTCCTGCTGCACGGCGAAGGCGTCCTCGAAGTCGCGGTCGTACGTCTCGGTCCAGAGCTGGTAGCCTTGCGCCGTCTCCACCAGGCGGGTGGTGACCCGGAGCCGCGCCCCCTGCTTCCGGACGCTCCCTTCCAGCACCGCGCCCACGCCCAGCCGTTTCCCCACCTCTCTGACGTCCACCCGCTGGCCCTTGAACGAGAAGGCGGAGGTGTGCGCCGCCACCCGCAAGCCTCCCACGCGGCCGAGCGCGGCCCCGATCTCTTCGGTGATGCCGTCGCTGAGGTACTCCGCGTCGCGATCGGAGCTCAGGTTCTCGAAGGGAAGCACCGCGATGGTGGAGATGGGCGCCGGGGGCTGTGCGTCGGTGGGAAGGCGGTCGAAGACGACGGCGAGTCCAAGGCCGACTACGACGATGGCGGCGGCGACGAAGCGGGCGGTCCCGCCCACCACCCCGCTCCTCGCCGGCGATAGGTCGGTTTCCGCCGTACCGCCGGGGGGGAGCGGGGTGGGGAGGGGTTCCGCCTTACCGCGGGCGGGGATCTGTGCGGGGGGCAGTTCCACAACCAACGGCGCCGTCAGCAACTCCTTCGCGAAGGCCGTCACTTCCGGATCCGGCCGGGCGCCCAGCTCCTGCTCCAGCATCCGTCCGTGAAGGCCCGCGTGCTGGATCGCGGCGGGCCGGTCGCCCGAGCGCTCGAGGGCCCGCATCAGGCGTAGCGCGATCCGGGAGCTGAGCGGGTCGTGCGCCGCGACTCGCCGCCACCAGCGCACCGCGGTCCGCTCGTCACCCGCCCGTTCCGCCGCTTCCGCCAGCCGCTCGACGGCGCCGGCGTACTCGTCGCCCAGGCGGCGGCGCTCGCCCTCGATCCACCGCTCCAGCTCGGCGCTCTCCTGGACGAAGAACCCGTCGAGGAAGGGGCCGGCATAGAGCGCGACGGCGGCCTCGTCTTCCCCCCGCGCCACCGCGTCCTCGAACTGGCCCACGTCCGATGGCAGCTCGGGGGAGAGGCGGAGGCCATCCCCCGCCGCGACGACGGCCTCCCGGCCGAGAGCCTGGTTGATCCGGTAGACGGAATCGGAGAGGAGGTGCCGGGCGCGCTCGGCGTCGGCCTCGGGCCACAGGTAGGCGAGCAGCTTGTCGCGGCTCATGCCCCGTTCACGGGCGACCGCGAGCAGGGCGGCCAGGGCCAGGCGCCGCCGCTGCACCGCTCGCCCGGTCATCGGGCCTTCGGGCGACACCAGGGTCGCCCCTCCGAACAGCTTGAGACAGAACATGTTGGATCGTGGCGAGAGCCAGCCGACGAAGGGTCGAACCCCAGGCGATGGACGCCTCCTATTCTAGCCGCGCAACCCGCCGGTACAAGCGCGGGTCCACGTCACCACCACTCATGGAGGCTGTCCCATGTCCCCTCGTTCAGTCGCGCTGCGCGCCGTCGCCGTTGCCCTGGTGCTGGGCTGCGGCGATGCCGCCGGACCCGAAAACCGAGACCAGGCCGCGCTCGCCCCGGCCGGCGATATCGATTACGCCACCGCATCGCCCACCATCCGCGAGAAGCTCGACAACCTGCGCAAGCGGCTGGCTCCGTTCCACCGGTTCCAGGCGGCCGTCGATGCCGGCTGGTCCACCCAGCTCACCGGCTGCCTGACTGATCCCCAGCTCGGCGGGATGGGATTCCACTACGCCAAGGCGGAGATCCTCGACGGCGTCGCCCGGGTGAAGGAGCCGGAGGCGCTGCTCTACGAGCCGCAGCCGGACGGCAAGCTCCGGCTGGTCGCGGTGGAGTACATCATCCCGTTCGACGCGTGGACCCGGAGCCATCCGCCCCAGCTCCTGGGCCAGAACTTCAAGCGGAACGAAGTGTTCGGCGTCTGGGCACTGCACATCTGGCTGTTCCGGAGCAATCCGAGCGGGCGGTTCGCGGATTGGAATCCGCACGTGCACTGCCCGTGAGCACGGTGTCATCCCGAGCAGAGCGAGGGATGACAACACAATTCAACCTTACAAGGAGCTCGACCAACCATGCCCCGCTTTCTGATCGAACGCACCATTCCCGCGGCCGGCCAGCTGACCGCGGTTGACCGCCAGATGATCGCTCGCAAGTCGTGCGATGTGCTGCGGCAGCTCGGCCCCGACATCCAGTGGGTCCAGAGCTACGTGAGCGACGACCGGTTCTTCTGCATCTATCTCTCTCCAGACGCGGAGACCGTTCGGGAGCACGCCCGCCGGGGCGGCTTCCCGGCGGATCGCGTGATGGAAATCCATGTCATCGTGGATCCGACGACGGCGGAGGAAACAGTCGGCGCTGCGTGATGAGATCGTAGAAGCGTGTCATCCTGAGCACAGCGAAGGAGCCATGGCCCAACTATGGCTCCTTCGCTTCGCTCAGGATGACACCGCGGCGCTAGATTTGCGCATGCTGCTCGACGAAGACTCCGTCCGCCGGCACCTCCGGATGGACGAGCTCATCCCCGCGATGGCTCGCGCCCTCGCCGACTTCTCCGCCGGCAACGTGGTTCAGCCGGTGCGCCAGATGTTCCAGGTGTCGGGCCATCCTGGCTTCTTCGCGGCGATGCCCGCCTCCACGCTTACGGCTCTCGGCGCCAAGCTCGTCACGTTCTACCCCGAGAACCGCAGTGTCCCGACCCATCACGCCCTGATCCAGCTCTTTCATCCGGAGACCGGCGCGCCGCTCGTCACCATGGACGGGCGGTTGATCACCGAGATGCGCACCGCCGCCGTCTCCGCGGTGGCCACGCGACATCTCGCGCGGCCTGACGCGGCGGTCCTGGCGATCCTCGGCTCCGGCGTGCAGGCGGGGAGCCACCTCGAGGCGCTTCGGCTCGTGCGCGCATTCACGGAGGTGCGAGTCTGGAGTCCGCGTCGAGCGGAAGAGTTCGCCCGGCAACACGGGGTCCGTGCCTCTCGCTCGGCGGAGGAAGCGGTGCGCGGCGCCGACGTGGTCGTCGTGGCCACCAGCTCCAGGACGCCGGTGCTCCGCCGCGAATGGCTGGCGCCGGGCGCGCACGTCAACGCGGTGGGTGCATGCCGACCCGACTGGCGCGAGCTCGATGACGCGCTCATGCATGACGCGCGGGTCTTCGTGGACTCCCGCGAGGCCGCGTCGCGGGAGGCCGGCGACGTGATCGCGGCGAAGGAGATCGTGGCCGAGATCGGCGAGGTGGTCGCGGGCACCAGCGCCGGTCGACGATCGGAGACGGAGATCACGGTGTTCAAGTCGGTGGGGCTGGCGGTCGAGGACCTGGTTGCGGCAGAGATCGTCTATCGCAAGTCGCTCAAGTCTCCCTCTTGATAACGGCTTGACGTCGCGTCCCCACCATCCGGGCGATCCAGCAGGGTCCGTTCGCTTCGGGGAGGGGAGCCATGTCCGTCGGGTCGCCGATCAGGCCGTTCTCGTTGTTCTCCTCGGAAGCATCGGCGGATCTCGCCTCCCCATCAGAGAAACTCCCCATCGAGCCGTCTCTGGAAGGAACGTCCGGCTCCACCGCCGCGACTCGGTATCTGGCGGTGGATCTCGGCACGCTCGGTGGCCCTGACTCGTGGGCGGGCGGGATCAACGGCGCGGGTGTCGTGGTCGGCCATAGCAGCATGCCGGATGGCCGGGGAACCCACGCCTTCCGCTGGAAGCGGGGCTTGATGAC
The DNA here is from genome assembly GCA_963720365.1 of uncultured Gemmatimonadales bacterium. Taxonomy (GTDB): domain Bacteria; phylum Gemmatimonadota; class Gemmatimonadetes; order Gemmatimonadales; family GWC2-71-9; genus CAVVWJ01. The sequence goes on from CAVRFK010000012.1 coordinate 29,271, forward strand.
CGACCTCGGCACGCTCGGCGGCGCCGGCAGCGTGGCGACGGACATCAACTCGGCCGGGCAGGTCGTGGGGTACAGCGAGATCGCGACCGGTGACGAGCACGCTTTCCTTTGGACCAAGGGAGTGATGCGCGATCTCGGGACGCTCGGGGGCAGGTACAGCCGGGCCTACGGTGTGAACACCGTCGGCCACGTGGTGGGATACAGTGAGACGGCCAGGGGACAGCAGCACGCCTTCCTCTGGGCCCATGGCACGATGATCGATCTCGGCGCGTTCGGCGGGAGCTACGGTCTGGCACTCGAGATCAATCGGCCGGGGCAGATCGTCGGCGAGAGCGACCTCCAGGCCGTCCTCAAGCGAACCGGCGGCGTTACCCGGCTGGGTACACTCGGCGGCGAGCGCAGCCAGGCCACCGGCATCAACGGCGCGCGGCAGGTCGTCGGCTTCAGCTCCCTGGCGGGCGCCAACGGCGACCTGATGCATGCCTTTCTCTGGGACAAGGGCGTGATGACCGACCTCGGCACCCTCGGCGGAGATTACAGCGAGGCAGCGGACATCAACGAGCGCGGCAACGTCGTCGGCTCCAGCCGGACGCGGGAAGGTGAAGTCCGCGCCTTCGTATGGAAGCAGGGGACGATGCTCGCGCTCGAAACCCTGGGCGGTTCGCACGCCGCGGCCGCCGCGATCGCTCCGGATGGCCGGGTCGTCGGCAACAGCATGACGGCGACGGGCGAGGTTCGCGCCACGCTGTGGAAGCGGCGGTACGTGACACCCTAGTTCACCACCCGCCCGTTGCATGTGACGTACCGCTCGGTCACCGCGGCAAAGAGCCGCTCGAGCGAGACCCGGTCCACCTCCGCCCGCTTCGACGCCGGCGTCCGGCCGTTGAACGTGAGCACCAGGTCCAGCGAGGGTACTACGAGCATCCAGTTCTGTCCCGAGCCCACCGTGCGATAGAGATCGGCCGGGTACTCGGATCCCCAGTAGCAGTCCTGGTTGCTGCGGACGTTGGGATACGCGGTGGACCGGGTGAATCGTTGGAGCCACGAAGCCGGAAAGATCCTGCGCCCGTTCCAGTTGCCCTCGTGCAGCATCAGGTAGCCCACCCGCATGAAGTCGCGCGCCGTCATCAGCACGTTCCCCGCCGCTGCGTACCTGGTGCCGTCCATCCCCGAGCTGACCTTATAGGCGATCTTGCCCACGCCGATCCGGTCGAGCATGGCCTGCTGCAAGTACGCGCCCGCTTCCTTGCCCGTCACGTTCCGGAAGATCAGGCTCAAGTGATTGAAGGCGACACTCGAGTAGGTCTTGCCTTTGGAGTAAGACGACGGCTTCCCCGGCGCATAGGCGAGCTGCGAGCTCTGCGCCCAGGACTTGTTCTTGCCGACGGTGAACGAGGTGAAGCTCCACCCCTTGTCCGTCTGCACCGCGCCATCGGCGATCGCGTGGTGTGCTTCCGGAATGACGCCCGAGGCGTGACGGAAAACGTGGTCGAGCGTGATCACCGACTTCCGGCTGTCGGATAAGGGGAATCCCTCCGGCATCCATCGCTGATCGTACAGCTTGCTGGAGAGGCTGAAGTTCAGGTTGGGGTACGTCTGCGCCAGGTTCCCGGCCAGCAGCATCGCGAAGGTCTTGCCGTTCGACGCGGTATAGTAGAGCGCGCGGTCGGCGCCCGGCTGGTTGTAGTACTCGCCGACGATCCATCCACCCTTCACCACGATCGCGGCTTTGTTGCTCGGTTTGTAGCCGCTCACTCCGGTCGAGTAGTTCTCATGTGGCAGCCCCATCAGATATTTGCCCAACGACTCGAGCTTGTCGTGATCGAGGCCGAGGTCGTCGATCCGGCCACGGTCAGTGGTCTCGCGCCAGCCTCCACCGTTCTCGGCAGGAGGGTAATAGGTCGATGATGTGGCAGCCGCCATCCGGTCGAGGGAACCCTCCGGATCGGTGGGCTGAGGAGTTTCGCAGGCAAATAGCAATAGATACGCGGCCGACGAGAGGGCCGGCCGCGCTATGGACTTCGGCGACATGAAAGGCTCCGTAAAGGATCGGGCCTCAATGTCACCCGGATCCTGACGGTGCGTCCATGATGTCCGTCACACCAGGCGAGCGACCTGCGACGCGTTCAGTCGTTTCGTTTGGTCGCGCGTCCGATCACGATGGTGATGTTATCGCTCCCGCCGCCGTCCAGGGCCTCCTGAAGCAGCGTCTCGCAGCCGTGCCGGGCCGAGGTCATCGAGGCGAGCACGTCGCGGATGCGGTCCTCGGAGACGTGGCGGGTGAGTCCGTCGCTGCAGAGCAGGAGCACGTGACCCCAGTCCATGTCGAACCGGCTGACCGTCGGTGCGGTCTGACTGCCGCCGATCGAGCTGGTGAGTGTGTGCTCCAGCCTCGTCCCGGCCACCTGCTCCGGCTTCATGAGGCCCTGGTCCACCATCTCCTGTGCCAGGGTCTGGTCGCGGGTGATCTGGGAGAGCTTGCCATCGCGGAGCAGGTAGCAGCGGCTGTCGCCCACCTGGAGCAGGTAGCCGCGGGGCCACACGCCGAGGTAGAGGGTGAGCGTCGTGGCCATGCCCTGGAACTCCGGATCCTCCTCACCCCGGCGCACCAGCTCCTCGTGAGATTCGTGCGCGGCTTGCTTGAGCGCGTCGTAGAACTCCTGGTCATCGTCGAAGGCCCGGTAGTAGCACCGCATGCTGCGGCTCACGTACTTGGTGACCGTCGTGAGCGCGACGCGGCTCGCGGTCTCGCCCCGGTTGGCCCCGCCGACTCCGTCGGCGACCATCGCGAGCGAGGCCAGCCGCTCGCTGTCTCCCAGCAGCCCGTCGGCGCCGGGAATACTGGAGCCTCGAACGACGAGCTGCCGTCGAAGAGAGCAGAGGAGAAAGTGGTCCTGATTGTCGCGACGGACCTTGCCGGTGTGAGTGACCCCGTGGGCGTCGATCTCGTCTTCGCGCGGCTTGCGCTCAGTGTCGACGCTGACCGGACTCGGATGGGCGGTGGGCATGGAATACTCCTTTACCTACTCCCTGTTGAACATCCCGTTCGCCTCGGAGTACGGCATGATGTCGGCCAGTGACCGATACGTGCCCTCGCCGAGCAGCTCCGCCGCCGCGCGACGAATGTAGTCCATCCCGCCGAGCGTGATCATCGGTCCCACGCTGACCCGGGCCACGCCGAGCTTGGCCAGCTCGCCGGTGGACGGTGCGCCGGCGTGGGTCATGATGTTGAGCGGAAGACTCACTGCCGCCGCGATCCGACGGATTGCCTCCGGCTCCACGAGGCCCGGCACGAACAGGCCATCGGCGCCCGCCTCGGCGTAGGCCTTGGCCCGGCGGACGATCTCCTCGACCCTGCCGGACTCCGGGCCGACCTGACGGAGATACACATCGGTCCTGGCGTTGATGAAGAGTCCGCTGTCCTTTGCCGCGGCGCGCGCGGCGGCGATGCGCGCCACCTGCTCGGCGGGCTCGAGCAGCGGGGCGTCGTTTCGGCCGGGGCTGTCCTCCAGGTTGATACCCGAGGCGCCGGCGGCGATCACGCCGCGCACCGTGGCCGCCAGGTCGTCGTAGCCGCCCTCGACGTCTGCGGTCACGGGCACGGCTACCGCGCCGACGATCCGGCGAACGACGGCCAGCACGTCGTCACGCGCGGCGCCGTGGCCGTCGGGGCGGCCGAGCGCCCAGGAGACGCCGGCGCTCGTCGTGGCGATGGCGGTAGCGCCGGCCTGTTCGATGACCCGGGCGCTCATCGCGTCCCAGGCGTTCGGAAGGACGAGAATGCGGCCGGCGGCGCGATCGTGAAGGGCGCGGAAGCGGGAAGTGCGGTCGGAGATGCTCATGTGCGAAGTGTAGCCGGGGGAGGGGGGTGTGGGGGAAGAGAGAGAATGTCACCCTGAGCGCAGCGAGGGGGGCCATGCCGGCATGGGCCCCTTCGCTGCGCTCAGGGTGACATTCTCTCCTACTTCGTCACCGCTACCCGTCTGAACCCGAGGTAGAGCACCACCAGCGCCGCGGCCTGCACCACGTGATAGACCGCGTTGTGATCGAAGTACGTCGGATGCACCGCGACCTGGAACTGCTGCAACAGCGCGGCGCCGGCGGACAGCGCCAGTCCCATCGCGATCCAGCCCCACCCCGCACCCCTCCAGAGCGCCCGGACCGTCGCCGCCGCGAGGAAGAGCAGCAGCGCCGGTCCGTAGAACCGCACGACCGTGGTGAACGACTCGTCCACCAAGACGACCGTGACCGCGAAGGCGAGGGCGTACGCACCGACGATCGTGAGGCGCACCGGCTGGTCCATGCGCCGGGCCGCCGCGCGGAGCGCCATGTCGAGCAGCGCGGCGGCAGCCACGACAATCGAGAGCGTCACCGGAATCCACGCGAGGAATCCGGCGAGCGTCGCGGTGTCGTCGGGGAAGAAGGCGTGGAAGACGGCGCCCCAGAACGCGGCGCTCGCGAGGCTCGCCATGAGGATCGCCGGCGAGTGGCCCAGCGGTCCCGCGGGTCCGGCCGCGAACAGCCGCCGGGCGAACCAGGCGCCCAGCAGCGCGAGGCCCAGATCGGTGAAGACGACGGCCGGCTCGTGGATCGTCACAGCTTGCACCATGCTCTAAGGTAGTGCGGCGTCGGCGCGGCGGCTCTTGACAGATCGCGGGCGCCGCCGATATTAACCGCATGGTTAAACCAAACAGTTCAACCAAACGGTCAAAGGCGGCTGGTCCCGCCCCCAAGCCGGATCTGGAGACCCGGGACCGGATCCTCGACGCCGCCGAGCGGGTCTTTACCCGGAAAGGCACCGCCGCCAGCCGGACCCAGGAGATCGCCGCCGAGGCGGGCGTCAATAAAGCGTTGGTGCACTACTACTTCGGCACCAAGGCGGCGCTCGCCGACGCCATCTTCGAGCGCGCGCTCGGCACCCTGATGCCCCGGATCTTCGGCATCCTGGCCGATCCGAACCGCACGGTCGAGGAGAAGGTGCCGGCCATCGTCCGGGAACAGATCGAGTTCCAGTCGGCCCGCCCGTATTTCGCCGGTTACATGGTCGCCGAGCTCCATGCGGAGCCCGATCGCATCGCTCGGCTCATGACGCGCAGGGGTGGGCGCATCCCGCTCGACGTCATCCGGCGGCAGCTCAAGGAAGGCGCCAAGGCCGGGCGGTACCGGCCCACGAGCGCCGAGCAGTTCGTCGCCAGCATGATGGGCCTCATCATTTTTCCGTTCGCCATCCGTCCGGCGCTCTGCGAGCTGCTGGGCCTCGACGAGGCCCAGTGGCACGCATTTATCGCAGAGCGCCGCCGCCTCCTTCCCGACTTCTTCATGGCGGGGCTTCGGCCATGACCCGTGCATTCGCGCTCGCCGCCGTCGCGATCGCTCTCGCCGCGCGAGCGGCTGCAGCCCAGGACACCCTCACCGTCGAGCGGCTGCAGGACGCCGCGCTCGCGAGCGATCCGCGCGCGGGCCAGCGATCGCTGCTGCGCGCGGCCGCCGATCTGAGGCTCAAGGTCATCGCGGCCGACCGGCTGCCCCAGCTCGAGATCAACGGCCAGGGCACCCACCAGAGCGACGTCACCCGTCCGACCTTCGGCATTCCCGGCGTGGGCGTTCCCGACTTTCCCAAGGAGCGCTGGCAGACCACGCTCGACGTCGAGCAGCGGCTCTACGACGGCGGCGACGTAACCCGGCGCCGCGAGCTGGAAGAGGCCCGGCACGCGGAATCCGAGGCCGAGCTGGAGGTGTCCCTCTACGAGCTGCGCTCGGACGTCAACTCGGCGTTCTACTCCGCCTTCCTGTTCGAGAAGCGCGCCGCCGAGTACGACGCGCTGGTGGAAGACCTCGACGCCCGCCTCGCCGCCGTGCGTGCCCGGGTGGATGCCGGCACTGCGCTCAGCAGAGACGCGGCCGAGATCGAAGCGGAACGGGTGCGCGCGGGTCTGCAGGGCGCGGAAGCTCGGGCGTCCCGCCGGGCGGCGCTCGCGATTCTCTCGGATCTGGTCGCCAAGCCGCTGGACACGACCGCGGTGCTGGTCCTGCCGACCGACGAGCCGGAGCGGACTCAGCCGGCCGAAGTCGGCGAGCTGGCGGCGCTGCGCCGGCGGCCGGAGTTCGGCCAGCTCCAGCGCTCGCGCGAGCGGCTCGACCGGGAGGTCGCCTACACCACCGCGGAGAACCGCCCGAAGCTATTCGCCTTCGGCCAGGCCGGCGTCGGACTGCCGGGGCTGGACCAGTTCCGCACCTCGTCCGACGCCTTCTACCAGATCGGGGTCAAGCTCAAGTGGCGGCCGTGGACCTGGAACTCCGCCGGACGCAAGGCGGCCGCGTTCCGGGTGCAGCAGGACATCCTGGCCAGCGAGGAACGGGCGCTCGGCCGGCGGCTCGCGCGCGCGGTGGTCACCGACCTGGAGGACATCGGCCGGCTCAAGGCCGCGCTGGCGGACGACGAGCGGATCGTCGGCCTCCGGACAGAGGTCGAGCGGCAGGCACGGGCGCAGTACGACGAAGGAGCCGTGACGACGCCGGAATACGTCGAGGCGCGCACCGACGTGCTCGAGGCGCGGCTCACGCTGGAGCGCCATCGGGTGGAGCTGGCCCAGGCGCGGTCGAGATATCTCACCACATTGGGGATCACTGCGAGTGACAAGCGATGAAAAATGAACAGTGCAGAATGACAATGCCTTCGCTCAGGATGACAATGGCGTTCGCCGTGCTCCTCGGCGCGTGCAAGGACGACGGCGTCGACGCCCACGGCAACTTCGAGGCAACCGAGGTGACGGTCGCCGCGGAGGTGGGTGGCCGCCTGCTCTCGTTCGGAGTCGAGGAGGGCGACCGGGTCGCGCCCGACAGCGTGGTCGGGGTGGTGGACACGGTCCCGCTGCTGCTCGAGCGCCGGGCGCTGCTCGCTCGCCGGGCGGCCGCGGCCGGCGGCGTGCGCGAGGCGGGCGCCAACCTCGCCGCGCTGGAAGTGCAGAGCTCGATCGCCGAGCGAGACCTCGCTCGGACGGAGCGGCTGCTCAAGCAGGCCGCCGCCACCGCGCAGCAGGGCGATCGTGCGGAACGGGACTCCCGGATGGCGAAGGAACAGCTCGCGGGCGCGCGAGCCAAGCAGGGCAGCGCCAGCCAGGAGGTCGCCGCGCTCGACGCGCAGGTCGGGTCCATCGACGACCGCCTGGCGCGAAGCCGGGTCAGCAGTCCCATTGCCGGCACCGTGCTCGCGCGCTACGTCGAGCCGGGCGAGTTCGTACAGGCGGGTCAGCCGCTGTTCAAGGTCGCGTCGCTCGACTCGCTCATCTTCCGCGCCTACGTCAGCAACGCGCAGCTCACCCAGCTTCGGCTGGGGCAGCAGGTGCAGGTCGGTGTGGACCGGGCCGATTCGATCGCCACGGTTCCCGGCCGGGTCACCTGGATCGCGTCGGCGGCCGAGTTTACGCCCACGCCGATCCAGACCCGCGACGAGCGAGCGGACCAGGTGTACGCCGTGAAAATCACCGTCGCCAATCCCGACGGCCGGCTTCGGATCGGCATGCCCGGCGAGCTGACGATCGCGGCGGAGCGCGCAGGTGAGTGACGGCCCGGCGGTCGAGGCGCAGGGCCTGGTTCGCCGCTTCGGCGACGACGCCGCACTTCGTGAGATCTCGTTCCAGGTCGATCCGGGCGAGCTCTACGGGGTGATCGGTCCCGACGGCGCCGGGAAGACGACGCTGTTCCGGATCCTGGTTACCCTGCTCCTGCCGGATGCGGGCAGCGCGCGCGTGCTTGGGCGCGATGTGGTGAAGGATCTGTGGACCCTCCGGACCAGGATCGGCTACATGCCGGGCCGCTTCTCCCTCTATCCCGACCTCAGCGTGGCGGAGAACCTGGGGTTCTTCGCCGCGCTCTTCGACACCACCGTGGCCGAAGCCCAGGACACCATCGCGCCGATCTGGGTTCAGCTCGAGCAATTCGCGGGGCGGCGGGCCGGCGCGCTGTCCGGCGGCATGAAGCAGAAGCTGGCGCTCTGCTGCGCGCTGGTGCATCGCCCCGAGATCCTCTTCCTCGACGAGCCGACCACCGGGGTGGACGCGGTCTCGCGCAAGGAATTCTGGGATCTGCTCGCGCGGCTTCGCGACGAGGGCCTGCCGATCGTAGTCTCCACGCCCTACATGGACGAGGCCGTGCGCTGTGACCGGGTGAGCCTGATGCAGGCGGGTCGCCTGCTGGTGACCGACCGGCCGGACGCGATCGGTCGTGGGTACCCGCGGCCGCTGCTCGCGGTGCGCGGGCACGGAGCGGATGTGCTCGGGCTGCTCGGTGCGCTCCGGAGCTTCCCGCACGCGGCGGCGGTGTGGCCGTTCGGGGAATCGCTGCACTATACCGATGCCCGAGCGGATGCACCGGTGGAGATGATCGTGCGCGAGTTGCGAACGCACTGTACCTCGGCCGGGATGGCGAACGTGGCGATGGAGCCGATCCCGGCGAGCATCGAGGATGCGTTCATGTGGTACATGGTGCAGGAGCAGGCGGCATGACGAGCCACGCCATCGACGCCAAGGCGCTCACCCGCCGCTTCGGCAGCTTCACCGCCGTGGACGCCATCACCTTCCACGTCGAGCCCGGCGAGGTGTTCGGCTTCCTCGGCGCCAACGGGGCGGGGAAGACGACCGCGATCCGCATGCTGATCGGCGTGCTGGAGCCGACGTCGGGCTCGGCCACGGTGGCGGGCTACGATCTCAAGACCCAGGCCGAGCAGGTCCGGCGGCGGATCGGCTACATGAGCCAGAAGTTCTCGCTCTACGAAGACCTCACCGTGCGGGAGAACATCACCCTGTACGGCGGTATCTACGGCGTGAGCGACCGCGACATCACCAGCCGCACCGGCGACATCCTCACCCGGATCGGCCTGGAGCATGCCGGCAACGAGCTGGTGCGCGAAATTCCGCTGGGGTGGAAGCAGCAGCTCGCCTTCTGCGTGGCGCTGCTGCACCGGCCGGCGGTCGTGTTCCTCGACGAGCCCACCGGCGGGGTGGACCCGATCACCCGGCGCCGGTTCTGGGAGCTGATCTACGAGGCGGGCGCGGCCGGCACCAGCGTGCTCGTCACCACTCACTACCTGGACGAGGCGGAGTACTGCCGCCGCATCTCCATCATGGTAGACGGCGCGATCGCGGCGATGGGGACGCCGGCGGAAGTGCGGAAGGCCGTGGGCGCGGAGACACTGGACGAGGTGTTTCTCAAGCTGACCCGGCCGGGGACGGCCGCGTGAGGGCGTTCCTCGGCTTCGTGCGCAAGGAGACGCTGCACCTGCTGCGGGATCGCCAGACGCTCGCGATCCTGCTCCTCTTTCCCGTCGTGCAGGTGCTCATCTTCGGCTTCGCGGTGCGCACCGACGTCCGCGACATCGCCATCGCGGTGGTGGACCCGACGCCCGACGTGGCCACCCAGGAGCTGCGGGAGCGGATCGCGGCGTCCGACCGCTTCCATGTCGCGAGCGTCTCGGCGAGCACCCGGGATCTCGATCGCCAGTTTCGCGAAGGCTCCATCCGCCAGGCGCTGGTGCTCCCCACGGACGTGGAGCGCCGTCTGGGCCGGGGCGACTCGCTCCAGGTCCAGCTCATCACCGACGGCAGCGATCCCAACACCGGCGGCATCATGCAGGGGTACGCCGGCGCGGTCGTGGACCGCTGGTACCGCGACGCGGTGCCGGTGCGGGCCGCGCTCCGGATCGATACCCAGGCGCGGATGCGCTACAACCCGACGCTGGAGAGCGCCCACCTCTTCGTTCCGGGGCTGGTCGCCTTCGTGCTCACCATCGTCTCGGCGCTGATGACCGCGATCTCGATCACCCGGGAGAAAGAGACCGGCACCATGGAGATGCTGCTGGTCTCGCCGATTCGTCCCGTGGCCATCGTCGCCGGGAAGGTGATCCCCTATATCGTGCTCGGCTTCGTCAGCGTGGTGCTGGTGCTGGTGGCGTCCCGCACGGTGTTCGGCGTGCCGCTGCGGGGAAGTCTCCTGCTCCTCCTGGCGGAGAGCGGTCTCTACATCGTCACCGCGCTCGCGCTCGGCATCGTGATCTCCACCATGGCGCCGAACCAGCGGACCGCGATGATCGCGGCGCTCGCCGGGCTGATGATGCCGACCCTGCTGCTCTCCGGCTTCATCTTCCCGCTCGATTCGCTGCCCGCGCCGCTGCAGTGGCTCTCGCACCTGGTGCCGGCCCGCTGGTTTCTCACCATCGTGCGGGGGATCATGATCAAGGGCGCCGGCCTCGCGACGCTGTGGCAGGAGACCCTGATCCTCGTCGCCATGACGCTGTTTCTCCTCGTCAAGGGATCGCGCGGGCTGGCGATCCGGCTGGGCTGACCGGTGCGCACCGTCTTCTTCCTGGTCCGGAAAGAGTTCCTCCAGATCTTCCGTGACCGGACCACGGTCTTCCAGATCTTCATGATTCCGGTGGTCCAGCTCCTGGTGCTGGCCAATGCCGCGACGTTCGACGTGAAGCGGGTGAAGATGCTGGTGGTGGACGAGGACCGGAGCACCGTTTCGACCGGGCTGGTGCAGCGGCTCCAGGCCGGCCGGCAGTTCGACGTCGTGCGCTACGAGGCGAGCGACGCGGATGTGGATCACGCCCTGCTCGACCGCGAAGTGACGGCGGTGCTCCACATCCCCCGGCGGTTCGAGGAGCGGCTGGTTCGCGAGGGTCACGGCCCGGTGCAGCTCGTGCTCAACGCGGAGGAGGGGGCCACGGCGGGGATCGTGCAATCCTACGCCAACGCGATTCTCGCGTCTTACGCCGCGGAGCTGAGCCGGACCCTCCCGGGCCTGCGTGGGACGCCGGCGCGAGTGGCGCCGCTCGACCTCAGGACCCAGCGCTGGTACAACCCGACCCGCAACTACAAGTACTGGATGGTGCCGGCGCTCATGGTATCGCTCACCACCATCATCGGCCTGCTGCTGACGGCGCAGAACATCACCCGCGAGAACGAGCTGGGGACGCTGGAGCAGCTCAACGTCACCCCGATGACCAAGATCCAGTTCATCGCCGCCAAGCTGATCCCGTTCTGGATCCTCTCGATGCTCATCTTCACGATCGGGCTCGCGATCGGGAAGCTGGTGTTCGGGATCCCGATGCGGGGCAACTTGCTGCTGGTCTATCTCGCTGCCGCGGTGTATCTGATCGTGGTGCTCGGCATGGGCCTGGGGATCTCCACCATCACGCGCACCCAGCAACAGGCGATGTTCGTCGCCTTCTTCGTGATCCTGATCTTCCTGTTGATGAGCGGGCTGTTCACCCCCGTTGACTCGATGCCCGACTGGGCGCAGACGGTGGCGGAAGCGAATCCGGTCAAGCACTTCGTCGCCATCATGCGGGCGGTGCTGATGCGGGGCGCCGGCCTGGAGACCGTGGGCCGGCCGATCGCCGGGCTGGCCGTCGCCGGCGTGGGAGTTCTGGCGCTGGCGGTGCTGCGCTACCGCAAGTCGGTGGCGTAGCGGTCTTGACGGTTGCGGTACCGAGATGGATCTTCGCGTCGCGGAGGCCGTCCCGGCCCCCAGGAGTCCTCACCACGTCTCGTTACGGCTGGAGGACATCATGGCGCAGGCAACAAAACTCTCCCCCCAGGCTCGCACCGCGGTCGCCCAGGCACTCGTCATCGCGTACAACGAACGGAACTGGGCCCAGGCGAAGGCGAGCATCACGCCGGACTTCGCGTATGACGAAGTCGCCACCGGCGCGAAGGTCACCGGTGCCGACGATACGCTGGAGGTCTGGAAGGCGTGGGCCGACGCGTTCCCGGATTCCAAGGGGACGATCCACGCGACTCACGTCGGCGAGGACGACACCGTCACGATCGAGGTGACGTGGACGGGGACCCACAAGGGCAACCTGCCGCTTCCTGACGGTGCGATCGCTCCGACGGGAAAGCAGATCGAGATCCCGGCCTGCATGGTGGTGGAGCTGGCGGGCGAGCGGGCGAGGGCGCAGCGGCACTACTTCGACATGGCCACCCTGCTCCGCCAGCTGGGGGTAGCAAGGTAGCCAAAGGGCGGTCGCGCTCGCGGCCTACACGGCCATTAATCGCGACGCTGTGGAAGCCGACGTGACGATCATCCCCCCGGGAAGGGCTCGTCGGCCGACGGGCCGTAGAGCGAGGGAACCGGCTGCTGGTTGAAGCGCAGGTAGATGCCGAGCTGTGCCCGGTGATGGTAGAGGTGGTTGAGCGCGCCCCCGCGAATCGCCTGATAGCGCGTTTCCTCCGACAACACCTGTCCTTTCATCACCAGCCGCCACGACGTGCCGAGCAGCCGCTCATCCGATACGGCGGCGAGCGCGGCGCGCCCGGCGGCCACCTTTTCGTCGAACGCGCGGATCATCTCGGCGTTCGAGTCGAACGCACGGGTGCCGAACCGTCCCGGCGAGGCCAGATCGAGGTGCTCCTCGGTCACCATGGAGACGATCCATCCCGGCATCGTGGCGACGAGCCCGGCGAGATAGCCGAGCGCCATGGACTTCTCGTGCGGTTTCCAATCATTCTGTCCTTCGGGCACCCGCTCGAGGGCGCGCCGGGTCCCCGGCATCTCCTTGTCCATCTCGGCCACGAGTAGCTCGGCGATCGAAGGCATCCGGTACCTCCTCCATTTGAATCAGCGGCCGCGTCAGCCGGCCGCGACGACGACGAACAGTGCAGTACCCACCGCGACGGCATCCTCAGCCAGCGCCACCACGTAATCGGGCGTCCCGAGCGCACGCACCAGACCGGTGCGACCGC
>CAVRFK010000013.1:0-11442 GCA_963720365.1 uncultured Gemmatimonadales bacterium
CGCTCGCGTCGCCAGGTTCCGCCAGCAGGCGCACCGCGCCGAGCACCCGCACCGGCCCCTCGCGGCGGGCCACCGAGGCTTCGGCATCGAGACCTTCCGCCGCGAGGTTGTAGCCCGCCTGCACCGCGCCGTCGATCGGTGAACCCAGCTCCTGATCCAGCGGCGCGAAGCGCCCGAACAGCTCCCACTCGTTCGGATACCGAGGCGAGAGCTCCGAGTTGCTGGCGTAGTGGAAGCCGAGCAGGATGCGCGACGGGAGGCCGGCGGCGAGCAGGAACGTGGGCGCGCTGGTGACTTTCCGTTCCGGCGCGTCGCTGACGGAGAACCGGTGCAGGAAATTGAAATGGAGCACCCCCGGCGGCCCGACCCACGCCCCCGCCAGATTCGGCGTGCGGTCGAGCACCGTCTGGGCGCCCGCGTGGCGAGCCGGGACCATCAGGCCCAGGATCGCGACGAGCAATCCGCCTCGGCGCAGCATGCTGCTAGATACGAAGGGTCGGGGAGGCCAGTCTTGCACGGGCGAAGCGACTTGTTGTTGCCGTAGCCCGCTGCGCCGGTGCAAACGGGCTAACCGGGTGCAAGACCCTCGGAATCGTGAGGCGTAGCGTAACTCAGCGCACAGCAGCAGAGGTCTCACGACATGCATGCATGGGTAAAGGGAGGTCCCAATGAGAAAAGCGCGGATACTCACGCTGGCCGCGGCGGTGCTCTTCGCCGGCGTCGCCTGCAGCGACGACGATGATAATGGAAACGAGCCAGCCACGAACTTCGTGGCGACCCTGAGCGGAGGGGACGAGGTCCCGGCCAATGCCAGCACCGCCACCGGCGACGCAACGTTCACACTGGACGGCGACCAGCTCGACTACACCGTCAACGTGACCGGCCTGGAGAATCCGGTCGTCGCCCACATCCACCTCGAGGCCGTGGGTGCGAACGGCCCCGTGCGGCTCAACCTGTGCGGCACCGGCGACCCGCAGCCGGCCTGTGGCACCGGCGATGGCGTGCTGGCGACAGGCACCAACGGCACGACCGTCGGTGACCCGCCGATCACGTTCGACGATCTGATCGAAGCCATGCGGAACGGCGGGGCCTACGTCAACGTGCACACCGATGACGGCGCGGCACCACCCAACTCCGGTCCGGGCGACATCATCAGCGGGGAGATCCGGGGACAGATCGAAGTGCCGTGATGGAAGCCATGCCACCCTGAGCGAAGCGAAGGGGACCATGCCGGCAGTACGGGCATGGTCCCCATCGCCGTCGCTAGGGCATCGGAGGAGCGACAGCTACGGGTAGCAGACGACTGATGGTGGTACCGTCTCCAAGCGCGCCGCTGCCGTTGTAGCCCCAGCAGTAGGCTCGCAACGTTGTCGTCCGGCCGCAGCCGTACAGACCCCCCGTGGTCACTTGTGCGAAGGCATGTCCTCCGCCGACCGGCACCGGCGCGTAGCGATCCGTCGTCGTACCATCTCCGACGCCGCCTTCCTGGTTCTGGCCCCAGCAGTAGGCTACGTCAGCCGTCGTAACACCGCAGCTCGCGGTTCCGGCCGCTTCCACTCGCCGCAGGGAGAGCCCACCCGTTATGGCCCGCACCGGCCAGAGGCGGCGCTCAGTTGTTCTCGAATCGCCGATCTGGCCGTCGACGTTCCAGCCCCAGCAGTACGCCCGATTGTCGGTGGTCACACCACAGGTGTGGAAGCCTCCACCGTCCACCTGACGGAATCGGCGACCTCCGGCAACGGGCATCGGCCCCAGCCGTTGCGTTCGCGTGCTGTCGCCGAGCGCGCCGTCCTTATTCAAGCCCCAGCAGTACGCTCGATCGTCGGTAGTTACCCCGCAGGTGTGGTTCCAGCCGGCACTGATCTGTCGGAACTGAAGCGAACCCGCGACCGGGACGGGCTCCCGCGACGGGACGATGGTACCGTTCCCGAGCGTCCCGACCCGGTTGCTGCCCCAGCACCAGGCTCGGTCGTCCATGGTCACTCCACAGGCGTGATAGAGGCCTGTGGTCACCTGACGAAAAGCATGTCCGCCGAGGACTGCCACCGGCCTGAGGCGACGGCCGACGGCCGTTCCGTCGCCGAGCTGGCCCCCATCATGACCGGTATTGACGCCCCAGCAGAATGCCCGATCGCTCATCGACAAGGCACAGGTGAAGTCGTAACCAGCGCTCACCTGGCTGTAGGTCCTGGAGCCGGCCACCAGTACCGGCCTCAGTCGGCGAGTAGTCGTGCCGTCACCAAGCTGGCCTTCGCGGTTATCGCCCCAACAGAAGAGTCGGTTGTCTGTGCTGATCCCACAGGTGTGAGCGTTTCCGGTTCCCGTACTGATTTGACTGAATGCCAGGGGCGTTGCGGCTTCGGCCATCGTCTCGATAGGCTGGTTGCGCGAGGTCGGGGCAGTGGGTACGTCCGCGCATCCTAGGCCGGCCGCAAGCAGGAGGGCGAGGAAGATGGGGCAGCGGGGAGGCGCAACCATAAGACCGCCTTGCTCTCGGGTAGACCGACCTGTCGGGAAAGGCAGCCTAGAGGCTTGGAGTCAAGCCGATATCAAGCGCCGCAGGAAGCAGTGCCCGCTCGCCGAGATGAGAGACTGGAATTTTGAGACGAGACACTCTAGTTCCCCGCTTGAGATCGGCTTGACAGGCTCCGTGTAGGTTGGTGTGTCACTCACCGAAAGCGGCCCACCCCATGCAACTCCATGCGCTTCACCGCCTCGTGTCCGGCTTGGCGGTCCTCTTGCTCGCCTCCCTGGGATGCCGTGAGGATGCCGAGGCGCCCACGGGCCCCGAGGCGGCGCTGGCGCCGCGCGCCGCAGCGGTCGCGCCACCGACGTTCACCAGCATCACGGCCGGAGGGAATCACACTTGCGCGCTGGCCACCGGTGGCCAGGCGTACTGCTGGGGAAGCAATCTGAGCGGCCAGCTGGGTGACGGCACGACGTCCGACAGGCTAACCCCCGCGCCCGTTGCCGGCGGGTTACGGTTTCTCCAGATCAGCGCGGGCGGCGACCACACCTGCGCCATCACCACGAACGAGCGCGCCTATTGCTGGGGAAGTGGCCCGCTTGGCTCCAACATCGCGAGCAGCATGACGCCGGCCGCTGTAACCGGCAATCGCCGCTTCCGCAACGTGAGAGCGGGGAACAATCACACCTGTGCCGTGACCACGTCCGACGTGGGCTTCTGCTGGGGACTCAACAACAGCTTCGGACAGCTGGGCACGGGAGGCGGGTTCAGTGCGACGCCTGCTCGCATTGCCGGCGGACTACGCTGGCAGCGGGTGACCGCCGGCGGCCAGTACAGCTGCGGGGTGACCGCCGACGACCGCGCCTATTGTTGGGGCTACAATGTCGGGCCCGAGCCGGTTGCGGTAGAAGGCGGCCTCCGCTTCCGGCAGGTCGTTGCCGGCGGTGGCGGATTCACCGATTTGCAGCAGACGGAGATCGACCCGCCGCACGCCTGCGGCATCACGACAGACGATCGCGCCTATTGCTGGGGCTGGGGCGGTGAAGGACAGCTCGGTGATGGCACTCGCACCACTCGGCCCACTCCGGTCGCTGTTGCCGGAAGCCGTCGCTGGCGGCAGGTGATCGCGGGCAATTACCACACTTGCGGCGTAACGATGGCGGAGGCAGCCCTCTGTTGGGGACTGAACCAATCGGGACAAAACGGAGACGGTACCACTGATCTGCGCAGCAAGCCCGTCCGGGTCGTAGGCACGACCGCGTTCGGGGGGATCAGCACCGGTGTGAGGGGCGGCCATACCTGTGGCCTGACAACCGCGGGTCGAGCGTATTGCTGGGGTAGCAACTCCAGCGGTCAACTCGGCGACGGCACCAGGACTCGCAGATTGGCACCTGTGGCCGTGATGGGCATGACTTAAGCTCTAGGAGCGTCGAGCGGGCTGGGGTTCAGGCTGCATTCCTGGGGAACGCGGACCAGGGCTCGCCGGTCCATGTGGCAACTCTGTATGGTCGCCGAAGCGACCGGGTCAACCGAAAAGGGCTATAGCTTGGCTACGGTTAGCGTTACGATCTCCTTCCCACGCCAGGGCAATAGAAACCCCCGCCACTCGTAACGAGAAGCGGGGATTAGCGTATGAAATGGAGCGGACCGGGATCGAACCGGCGACCCCCTGCTTGCAAAGCAGGTGCTCTCCCAGCTGAGCTACCGCCCCTGGCTGGACTGCAGAATAGCTCAACAGCCCGCAGGGCGGTACTCAGCCTCGGTTTGCCTACTGCGGCACCCCTTCGAACCAATCCTGCCCATCCCCCACCTCCGCCAGAATCAGCGTCCGTGCGGACTCGACGAGCCTGACGAACTCCGCGCGCTCACCATCCGGATCCTCGCTCTCGGCGCTCCGTGCGAGATGCAGAACCTGATCCAGTGTGGCCGCGCCGCGGTATTCCGAGTTCCGCAGCACCATCCCGAAACCGGCCACCGCCGTGGCGAACCGGAAGTCGCCCTCGGGCTCACCGACCCGCCCGCGTACCCGAACCGGATGCGTCTGCAATCGGCTGGTGGTCCCGTCGGGTTCCTTGTAGCGCAGCTGCACCGTGAGCCATTCGTCGCGCTTCGTGTCCGACCGGAGTGAGATCGTCTGGTACCGAAGTGAATCGCCCGCCAGGGCGAACGGCACCCCTACCGGCACGATCTCGTACAGCGCCGTGACCGTGTGACCCGCGCCGAGCTCGCCGGCGTCCTTCCGGTCGTCCGCGAAATCCTCGTTCTTGAGCGCCCGGTTCTCGTAGCCGATCAGCCGGTACGCCTGCACCTTGGCCGGGTTGAACTCGACCTGGATCTTCACGTCCTTCGCCAGCGTCATCAGCGTGCCCGCGAACTCCCGCACGAAGACCCGGCGCCCCTCCCTGATGTTGTCCACATAGGCGTAGTGGCCGTTGCCCTTGTCGGCGATCTGCTCCATCCGGCTGTCCTTCAGGTTGCCGGTGCCGAAGCCGAGCACGGTGAGGAAGATCCCCTGGTCGCGCCGCTCTTCGATGAGCTGCACCATGGCTGCGTCGGAGCTCTCGCCGACGTTGAAGTCGCCGTCGGTCGCGAGGATCACCCGGTTGTTGCTGCCTCGGGCGTAGCTCTGCCGCGCCACGTCGTACGCAAGGCGCAGCCCGGCGCCTCCGGCGGTGGATCCGCCCGCCTCGAGCCGGTCGAGCGCGGCGAGGATGGTCGCCTTGTCGCATCCCGGCGTCGGCGGAAGCACCAAGCCGGCGGCGCCCGCGTACACCACGATCGCGACCCGGTCCTGCTCCCGGAGCTCGTTCACCAGCAGGCGGAACGATTCCTTCACCAGGGGGAGCTTGTTTTCCGGCCTCATAGAGCCGGAAACATCGATCAGGAACACCAGGTTGGTCGGCGGCACCGCTTCCGCCTTGAGCGACTTGCCCTTGATGCCGACCCGGAGGAGCCGGTGCTCCGGCGCCCACGGCGCCACGGCGACGTCGGTCGTCACGCTGAAGCGGTCCTTGCCCTTGGGCTCGGGATAGTCGTACCGGAAATAGTTGAGGAGCTCTTCCACCCGGACCGCGTCGCGGGGCGGACGCTGGCCGCTGGTGAGGAATCGGCGAACGTTCGTGTAGCTCGCGGCGTCCACGTCGATCGAGAACGTCGAGCGCGGGTTGTCGGCCGCCGGCAGGAATCGCGATTCCGCCACGGCGGCATAGTTCTCGGTGTTCATCTCGCGCGGGAAGACCGGAGCAGTCGAGGGGGCGGCGGTCTTGGCCGTCGCAGCGCCAGCCGGCGCCACGGCGCCGGCCGAGGGCGGGGCGGCACTCGATTCGGTCACGGCACTCGAGGGCGACAGCATCAGACCCTCCATACCCGGGAACGCCTCGCCCCGGTATCCCGCTTGCGGAGACACTGGCTGCGGGTTGCGCTCCCGCTCGTTCCGTGACGCTTCGTCGCGCGGTAGCAACAGCTCTCCCTGGCTCACGACGGTCATTTCCTGTATCTCGACAGCCGTCTGCTCCAGCGTCATGTCCACCGTGGTTCCGTGCCCATCACGCACCACGACGTCCCGCACTTCCATGGTCTTGTACCCGATGAGCGCGCCCCGGACAGCATGCGTGCCCGCCGGTACGCCGTCGATCCGATACTTCCCGGCGCTGTCGCTCAGCGCCGTCAGCGACGTTCCGACCACGAACACCTGCGCGTTGACAACCGGGCCTCCAGCCTGATCTCGCACTGATCCTGCGATCCAACCAGGCGAGATCGCGACCGCGGCCGCCAGCACCATGACCGCGATGACACCGAGTACCGACACGCCGAGCCGGCGTCCGGCAAACCGCGAACGGACGGTGTGTGACATGCTGCCTCCTCTGCTAGGGGGAATCGGGCTCCGACCGATAGCATGGAGATGCCGCTGCGCGGACGTCTGACACAACGTCGCGCTTTGTCACGAGGGTGTGGTTATTTCTTGGAAGAGAATCGTGAAACGAAGGCGGAGTGCCGTTTCAGTTCACTACGACTCAGAGATCGTACAGCGCTCCGTACCGCGCGCGCAGCGCCTCGACCAGCGGCCGGTGATCCGGTGGCGAGCCGGTGACCACCTCGATGAGCCGCGCCGACGGGTATCGGGCGCCCTGCCGATAGATCCGCTCACCCAGCCAGCGCACCAGCTCCTCGAATTCCCCCCGGGCGAACTGCTCCTCCAGCGCTCCCAGCTCCTGCTCCGCCTGTGCAAAGAGCTGGGCCCCGAATACATCCCCCAGCGTGTAGGTCGGGAAGTACCCGAACAGACCGTCCGCCCAGTGCCCGTCCTGGAGACACCCCTCGGCATCGGTGCTCGGCGTGACGCCGAGATAATCGCGGTACGCGTCGTTCCACGCGCCGGGCAGGTCGGCCGCGGCGAGATCTCCCGCCATCAGTGCCCGCTCCAGCTCGAAGCGAATCATCACGTGCACGTTATAGGTGACCTCGTCGGCGTGGACCCTGATGAGCGAGGGCGTCACCCGGTTGACGGCGAAGTGGAACTCCTCCAGGGCCACGTCGCCCAGCGCCTCGGGAAACCGCTCGCGCGCCAGCGGCAGGAAGTGCTGCCAGAATCCACGGCTCCTCCCCACCCTGTTTTCCCATAGCCGAGCCTGCGACTCATCCATCCCCACCGATACCGCTTCGCCCATCGCGGTGCCGTAGTGACCTCGGTCGAGTCCCTGTTCGTACAATCCGTGCCCGACCTCGTGCATCACCGTCAGCACGCCACCGACGAAGTCGCGGAGATCGAAGCGCAGCCCGATGCGGCAGTCGCCCGGTCCGAGGCTGGTGCAGCAGGGATGGACGGTGAGATCGAGCCGGCCCCGCTCGAAGTCGAACCCCACCGACCTCGCGATGGCCTCCCCGAGCTTGCGCTGGCCTTCCACACCGGCCGGCCGGCGCAGGGTGGCCATATGCGGCCGCGGGCTCGCATCCGCGATTTGTGCAGCAAGAGGCACCAGCTCGCGCCGCATGGCGTCGAACAGCCGGCCGATGATCTCGCTGGTGATGCCGGGCTCGTAGTCGTCGATGAGCGCGTCGTACGGCTCGCGCGCGTACCCGACGCACTGGGCTTCCGCCCGCTTGAGCTCGACGATGCGCTCGAGATGGGGACGGAAACGGGGGAAGTCCGCCTCCTCCCGCGCGGCCGACCAGGCGCGCTGGGCCACCGCCGTCGCGCGCGCGAGGTCCTGGACCAGCTTGCGGGGCAGACGCACGTAGCGCTCGTAGTCGCGGCGCAGCTCACGGATGTTGACCGCCTGCGGCGCATTGGGATCGGCGAGCAGCGGGGAGTCCTCCAGCACGGCGAGCAGCTCGCCGATTCTGGGATCGGTGCCGTGCTCGTGCAGGAGACCCGCGATCAGGGCGAGCTGTTCGCTCCGGCCCTCGACCGCCCCGGCGGGCATCTGGGTCTCCTCGTCCCATTCCAGGAGCGCCTCGATCGACGCGAGGGTCGCCTCCTCGCGCACTCGCTGGATCAGCTCGTCGTAGGCCTGGTCGGGTCTCATGCTCAGCTCGCCCACTCCCTCGGCTCCAGCATCGCCAGCAGCTCCGCCTCGAAGGACCCGGGCTGGTAGGTCGGCGCATACTCCCACGACGCGAGCGGTGGCAGGCTCATGAGCACGCTCTCGATCCTCGCATTGGTTTGGAGTCCGAACAGCGTGCCGCGATCGTGGACCAGATTGAACTCTACGTAGCGCCCGCGGCGGGCGAGCTGGAAGCGGCGCTCGCGCTCGCCGTACGGCTCGTCGCGCCGCCGTTCGACCAGCTGACCGTAGGCGCTGGGCAGCACCCTGCCAATGTCCTTCACGAACTCGAAAAGATGCTCGTGGGTGAGTCCGCTGTCGCCCGCGCGCAGGTGGTCGAAGAAGATGCCACCCACGCCGCGGCGTTCCTCGCTCCGGTGCAGGTTGACGAAATAGTTGTCGCACCACGCCTTGAACCGCGGATAGAAGGAAGGGTGGTGCCGCTCGGCTGCCGCCTTGAGCGTGCGATGAAAGTGAACTGCGTCCTCGGCGTGCGGAAACGTGGGCGTGAGATCGGTGCCACCGCCGAACCACGCGTCTCGCACCCCGCCGTCGGGACCGGCGACCTGGAAGTAGCGCACGTTGAGATGGACAGTCGGGACCTTGGGATTCCGGGGATGCGCGACGATGCTCATCCCGGCCACGAAGAATGACGCATCACCCATCCCACCGCCCTGCGCGCCGAGCCGCTGGGCCATCGGCTCGGGCATGACACCCTCCACCGCCGAGCGGTTGACGCCGCACTTCTCGAATGTCAGGCCCTCGCTCAGGACGCGGGTGACGCCGCCCCCTCCTCCCGGCCGCTGCCACCGATCCTCCCGAAACGTCCCGCCGCCGTCGAGCGCGGTAAAGTACGCCGTCGCGTCGTCGTGCAGCGACTCGATTGCGGCGGAGACGCGCTCCCGCGCGCCGGCATCGGTCACCGCGGCCGCCATTCCTTGACCGCCGCGACGAACGCCTCCGCATTCGGCACCGGCACGTCCGGAAGGATCCCGTGGCCGAGATTCGCGATGTGTCCCACGCCGCCGAACGCGTCGAGCATGGCATGCGTGCGGTCGCGGATCAGCGCCGGATCGGCGAAGAGCCACGTGGGGTCCAAGTTCCCCTGGAGCGCGACCTCCCGCGGCGCCATCCGTCGCCGAGCCTCCGCCGCATCGGTCTGCCAGTCCACTCCCACCACGTCCGCGCCGGTCACATCGGCGATCTCCTCGAGCGCCCATCCTGCCCCCGGCGCAAAGGCGATGACCGGCGCGCCAGCCTGTTTCGCGAGCCGCACGGCCTCCGCCATATAAGGGAGGGCAAACTCCCGGAAATCGCGCGGCCCCAGGGCGGCGGCCCACGAGTCGAAGAGCTGCACCACCTGCGCGCCGGCGGTGACCTGGGCCTCGAGGAACCTCCCCACCGTACCGGCGAGCCGCTCCAGCAGCGCGTGGGCCACGCGCGGCTGCTCGGCCAGGAAGCGTTTGGCCTTCGCGAACGTCCTCGTCCCCGAGCCTTCCACCATGTAGCTCAGCAGTGTCCACGGCGCTCCGGCGAATCCGATCAGCGGCACCCGGCCCGCGAGCCGTGCCCGAGCGAGACGGATCGCGTCCAGCACGTACCGCAGGTCCTCGGGCGGGCTCACGGGATGAAGCCGGTCGAGGTCCCGCGCCGACCGGAGCGGGTCATGGAACACGGGCCCGGTGCCTTCCTCCACCGTGAGCGTCATGCCCATCGCCTGCGGGATCACGAGGATGTCGCTGAAGATGATGGCGGCATCCACGCCCAGGCGGTCCACCGGCTGGAGCGTGACCTCGACCGCCAGCTCGGGCGTATGCACCATCGTGAGGAAATCGGAGCGGGCGCGGAGGGCGCGATACTCCGGCAGGTAGCGGCCCGCCTGGCGCATCATCCAGACCGGCGGACGCTCCACGGGCTCGCGGCGGCAGGCTCGCAGCAGCAGATCGTTCATCAGGTAGGGGAATCCGCGGCGATCAGGGTGCGCACGCCTTCGAGCAGCGCCTCGACGTCGGGCCGCTCGGCGACCGCGGCGGGTGTCCACCCGGACGCGCGGGCCGCCGCGGCCGTGGTGGGACCCACCGCCAGCATGCGCGGCCGCGTGGCCCGGTCAGTGGCGCGCGACAACAGCTCGGCCACGCTCGGGCTCGCCACCACCAGGATGGCCGCGCGCTCCGCGGCGGCACGGGCGGCGGGCTCGTCGCCCAGAACCGAGCGATAGCATACCACCTCATCCACCTCTACGCCCTCATGGCGCAAGCGGGTCGGCAACTCGTCGCGCCGGATCTCCCCGCAGGGAAACAGCACCGGGCCCGCCACGCCTGCGTCCAGCATCGCCGCGGCCAGCGCCGCCGCCGCTCCGACCCGCCCGCTCTGCGCCTCCGGCGCACCGTAGACCGGCCGCATGAGCGCGGCGAGCGCGCTCGCGGTGCCGGAGCCGCCGCTCCAAATGGGGGGCATTTCGCCCCGCCCACCCGGGCGCTTCACCATGACGCGGTAGCGTTCGATGAACGCCGTCGCCGCCCTCGGCGAGGTGAAGGCGAGCGCGTCGTAGCGCGACAGCCCGTGAAGCGCGTGGTCTACCGGGCCCCAATCATCGGGCGGCGCGAATGTCAGCAGCGGAATCTCCTTGACCTCCAGCCGTAGCCCGCGCAGCCCGTCGGCAAGCCCGGGGAAGGAACCAGGCGAAACGGTCAGGACCACCGTTCCATCGCTCACGGCTCGGACACCACGGGGCCCACGCCCGCGCGCGCCTCCGTCAGGATGCCGTCCGCGCCTTCTCCCAGCAACCGCTCCGCCAGCGCCGCGCCGAGCGCCTCGGCTTCCTCGAGCGACCCCACCGCGCGGATGTCTTCGCCTTCCACCATGCGCTCCCCGTTGAGCGATACGACCCGGCCGCGAAGGCGCAGAGTGGATCCCTGGGAGTCGAGCGTCGCGAGGGCAGCCACCGGCACCTGGCAACCACCTTCCAGCCGCCGAAGGAACGCCCGCTCCGCGCTCGTGGCCACAGCCGATGGTGCATGATGGACCGCGGCGCGCACGGCGGCGATGGTCCCGGCGTCCTCCGTCCGAGCGGTCACCGCCAGCGCGCCCTGCCCGGGCGCCGGCAGCATGACCTCAGGCGAGAGGCGCTCGCTGATCCGCGCCTCGAGACCGAGCCGAAGCAGCCCGGCCGAGGCGAGGAGCACTGCCGACCAGTGGTTTGTACGGTCGAGCTTGGCGAGGCGGGTATCCACGTTGCCGCGCACATCCTCGATCCGCAGGTCGGAGCGCGCCTGCAGGAGTTGCGCGCGCCGCCGTAGACTGCTCGTCGCCACGGTGGCGCCTTTGGGCAGATCGCGCCAGCGCATCTGCCCGCGGGCCACCAGCGCATCGCTCGGATCCTCCCGCTCGCCGATCGCGGCGATCGCGATCCCCGGCGGCAAGCGTCGTCGG
>CAVRFK010000014.1:0-15095 GCA_963720365.1 uncultured Gemmatimonadales bacterium
CTGAGCGAGCGAAGGAGCCATAGCCCGAGTCATGGCTCCTTCGCTTCGCTCAGGATGACACCGGTTTTTCTATCCGTCACTCTAGAGCCACCTCGGGTTGACGCGGTTCTTGACGCCCGGCTGCGGGTGCGACGACACCATGGTGTGCATCCCATGCGCCGGTCCGGCGCGGGCGGCGGCAACCACATCAGGATCTGAGAGGAGGCCCCCAGTGATTTCCGGAATCGCGGTCCTGGCCACGCTTGCCGTGGTGGTCCAGGGAGCGGCGTCAGGCAACAGCGACCAGATCCGCGTCGCGGTCGTCGCGAAAGGCGACGTCGGGGAGCATGCGGGCATGTGCGACGGCGGCACCGGTACCGATTCGTTGAGCGGGACACTCCTCCTGCGGGGTCTCTTTGACGACGGAGCCGCCTTCTATGAGGGCCGCCTCAGCCGGACCACCGATGTCGACGGCTGCGGGACCAAGCCCTCCCCGACGGAAGACCAGGTGACCTTGTGCCTCGCGCACCTGACCGGGAGCGCGGCCATGGACGTGACCCTGGAGGTCTACGAGGGCGATCGCGGGGCCTGGTTCAAGTCCCAGCCCGTCGCCG
Source organism: uncultured Gemmatimonadales bacterium (assembly GCA_963720365.1). GTDB lineage: Bacteria > Gemmatimonadota > Gemmatimonadetes > Gemmatimonadales > GWC2-71-9 > CAVVWJ01. The sequence goes on from CAVRFK010000014.1 coordinate 594, forward strand.
TTCCCCTGCCTTCCGAAGTCCCCAGAAAGGCAGTCAGCGGCTGTCCGCAGCCGGGCGAGTACCTCAACGAATACCCTGGGGATGGGTGGATGAGCGGTCTCGGCTTCGAGAGTGTGCCCTCCGGCGCGCTCCTGCCGGGCACGTATACGACGGAAAATGTAACGCTGACGGTGTACTGACTTCAGCCGGTCGTGTCACCGCTCCAGCGCGGCTATCCGACGGCGGGCGTCGGCCACCGCGGGCAGGTCGCCGTCCGCATCGGAATACTCGGTCAGGAACGCCCGGTGTTCCGCCAGCGCACGGGCGCGATCGCCGGCCGCTTCCCAGGCCAGGGCGGCGCGATACCGGCGCAGCTCGAGGATGGCATGGCCATCGAGGTCGATGGGCCTGCGCGCCGTGAGGCTGTCGTAGCGCTCGGCGGCCGCCCGATAGGCGAGCGCGGCGAGTGCCGCGAAACCCGCCGACTCCAGCGCGTCGTCGGTCGGCTGCAGCGCCAGCGCCTGCTCCACCGCCGTCCGTCCCGCCGCCGTTTCCCCCTGCGCCAGCAGCAGCTCTCCTCTCGCCAGCAGCAGCCGAGCCCGGGCGGCACGTGACACCGCCGTCGTCTGCGATTGGACCCGGTGGAGCAGCGCGCCGGCGCGCGCGGTCGCGCGCAGCCGGGCCAACAGCTTGACGCCCCGCGTCAGCACTTCATAGGGAAGCAGGCGCGCGGCGGCGGTTCGCTCGAGTGACGCAAGATCGCCCAACGCTTCGACCCTGCGGCCGCGGGCGAGCTGCACTTCCGCCCGCAGCAGGTACGTCGTCGCCGTCCCCAGGGTATCGTCACTGGCGCTACTCGCCGCTTCGGCGTCGGTCAGCAGCTGGTTCGCCACCGCGAAGTGGCCGAGGTGCGCTTCCAGCATCGCGAGCGAGCGGAGACCCCCGGCACGCCCGGAGGGCACGTCGTCCATCCGCCGGCGGTACGCGGCCCGCGCATCCACGACCCGCCCCAACCGGACCAGCGTCACTCCGTACTCATGGCTCAGGAATGGATGGCGCACGAGCGAGGACTCCGCGGCGAACCCCTCTTCGTAGAGCGCCGCGGCCTCACGGTCCCGACCGACCCGAGCGAGCACCGTGGCCTGATTCAGCAGCAAGGGAGCCGGGCGGGCGGGAGCGTACCGCACGACGGCGCTATCGTAGGCCTCTACTGACCGGGAGAACTGCCCGTCGAAGTAATACAACTGGGCGAGGGCCAGCCATTTGGATGGATTGGTTCGCTCCTCCACCACGGCCGCCCGGGCGTTGGCGATGGCGGCGGGCCAGTCCTCGCGAGCGTTCGAGACGTCGAGCATCACCTGGAGCCGCTCCTCCGCGGGAAGCGACCGGGCCAGTCGCTCGCCGGCATCGGCGTACATTGCGGCCCTCTTCTGGTCGTAGTGGAACCAGTACTCGTACGCGAGGATGCCGTACGGAACCGCGAAGGCCGAGTCCTGCTCGATCGCCCGGTGCATCAGGGTGACCCACCCTGCGTCGCCTTGCGTGATAAGCTGCGTCGCCATGGCGTAAGTGCGGAGCGCATCCAGCGAAATGGTGGTGACCTTGGGAAGCGGATGGCGCGGGGGCACCCGTCCGACCGCCGCGGCCACGTCTTTCTCCAGCTGCGACACCAGCCGAGCGACGATCCGTCGCGGAGGCTCCGAAAGAGAAGCCTCCGCCTGCCGCAGCTTGAGCGTCCGGCCCGTTTCGGGGTCGGCGAGCCGATAGGTGAACGTGAGCTGGTCGGCGACGGTGGAGACGGAGGGCACCACCAGCAGCTTGGTCCCGGTGCGGAGCGCAACCTCCCGTGCCGTCGGCTCGTCCGGCGCGCCACTGGTATCGCTGCTCCGCATGCGGGCGAGGACGGCGCGCAATGCGGAGGCAGACAGCTGACGGTACGGAACGGCGCGATCGATCGCCAGCCGCAGGGTGAGCGCCGCGAGCGATTCCGGTCGAGCCGCACCTGGAGCCAGCGCGGGGCGGGCCACCACGACATCGGGCCGATCCGGCTCCGGCCCGATCGAGCGCGCGGCCAAATACCGGAAGGCCCACGCACCGGTGCCGCTCGCCGCCAGAACCAGCATCGCTGCCAGAACGATCGATCTCGCGCGAGGGCGCCCCCGGACCGGTCGCGCCGGGGTGGCAGCCTGGCTGATGTCCGGTTCGGTCGGGCTGTCGAGCATGACCCGACGCACCAGCTCGTGACTGAACTGAAAGCCGCCTGATTGGCGCGGGGCGAGCCGAATCAGACGCCGAGTGATCAGCTCGTCGCGGCCGCGATCGAATTGCTCGGGTGAGAGCTTCGCGGCGGTCCGGGCGGCTGACTCCGGCGCGTCCGGCGGCAGGCCGGCCATCGCCTGGGCCACCGCCCGCGCCTCGTCTCCCAACCGGGTCAGTCTTCGGGCGACGATCGCGCGGAGGCCGCTCGGCAGCGGGGCGCGCCAACCTTCGGTGTGCGCCAGTTGCCAGGAACCCCCTTCGCCAACCGCCAGCACGCCTTCGTCTACCAGCGCCGCCACCAGCTCGATGGTGTAGAGCGGATTGCCGCCGCCCTCCGCGTGGAGGCGCGTGGCGAGCGTGTGCCGGTCGTTCGGCGCGAGCACGAGTGCGGAGGCGATCAGTGCTTCCACCTCGCCCCGCGACAGCGGGGGAAGCTTGAGGCGCCGCACGCCAAGGGCCCCGCTCAGGGCGGCGAGCGCGTCCGAGGCCGGCTCGTGATCGGTGCCGAGCCCTGCGACGATCAGGATGCGGCCTCGCGCCCGTCGCGCCGCGGTCGCCAGCAGTCCCACGACGGAGTCGTCGGCGAGCTCGAGATCATCCACGAACAGGATGACCGGCCGATCCTCGGCCACCGCGGTGAGGATGTCCGCCACCGCGTCCTCGGGCGAGAGCCCTTCCCCTGAATTGGCCAAAGCAGGGAAGCGCGCGCCGAGCCTCGGGAGCAGCGCCACCATCGTGGCGAGCGCGGCCGGAGACGCAGCTCCCAGACCGGGTGCCGAGGCCAGGCCGGCGAACACCGACTTCGCAACCTGTGCTGCGGTCTCCCTGCCGCCGGACGGCAAGGGCAGGGTGATGACGCCGGCCCCGCCCGTACCCAGGGTCCGAAGAAATTCTTCGGTGAGGCGAGTCTTGCCGATTCCCGTCTCTCCTTCGATCACGACAGCCGTGAGCTGACCCGATCGGCTCGAGGCCCACGCGGCTGCCAGCTCGGCCAGGGCCGGCCCCCGGCCGACCAGGTCGGGGGTGAAGAGCGCCGCTGACCCCGGACGGTGACCGGGCGTCGTGCCCGCGACCGCGCGCTCGACTTGCGCTCCGGCGAGGCGCAGCTCGGGTCCCGGCTCCACCTCGAGCTCGGATCGCAATCGCGCCACCGCGGCGGCGTATCGCGTGCGAGCCTCTCCCGGCCGCCCGGCCAGCCTGAGCGAGTCCACCACATGCCGGTGGCCGCGCTCGTCGAGGGGCAGGAGTACGGTCCAGCGGTCGGCCCACGCCGCGGCTTCGTCCCAATCGCCTCGCTCGGACGCGGAGCCGATCAGGCGGTCGAGCGCTCGGCCGAGGCTCTGGCGCAGACTCTCCCTCTCGACCTCCAACCAGGTGCGGAACGCTTCGCCGCCGATGTCCTCCAGCCCGGCCAGGAAGTCACCCTTCCACCATTCGACCGCTATCGCCGGCGTCCCGTCAGCGATCGCGCTTTCGAACGCGGTCGCATCGAGACGAACCGCTGTGGGATCGAGCCGCACCAGCTCGCCTTCGGTGGTCAAACCTTCACCCACGACCCGCTTCAGCTCCACGAGGGCCTGCCTGAGCGACTGGCGTGCACGGGCGTCGTCGATCCCCTCCCACAGCAACGTGGCCAGCTCGGCCCGCGGCACCGGGCGCGGTACCCGTCGAGCCAGGTACGCCAGGAGACTGAGCTCCTTGCGACGGCTCGACAGCCGCCCGGCCGCGGTTTCGACGGCTACTTCGCCTAGCGTCCGTAGCAGGATCACGGGGATGCACCTCAGCGCCGCACGCCGCGCTTGACGCCCGGCGTGACGCGTAGCTGCGGCCGATCAGCCAGCTTGGTCGAAGCTTTGACCGAGGGGCCGCGCGCTCATGACGAATTCTGAATCGGAATCGAACCAGCCACTCGGAGGCCCCGAACGGCTGGACTATTTCATGGTTCGGCTCGCCCGCCGGGAAGGCGACCCAGAGCGGGTTGCCGGTGTGGTGGAGCGGCTGGCGACTGGAGAGAAGCGGGAATTCGACACGGCTGACCGGCTCGTCCGGCTGGTCGTCGCGTGGGAATCCCCGGATTCCAACATGGATGGCGTTTTGGAGTAGGGCAAGCGTGGTCCGGCGTGGGTCGTAACCCACAGCTCTGCCGCGGCATACCGAAGGCTCCGGGGAGAGATCCCGGAGCTTTTTCGTGGCGGGTTGACGCCGTTCTTGACGCCTGGCTGCGAGTCGTACGACAACCTGATGCCATGCGAATGCCGAGAGAAGTCCTGATCACGTTGGCACAGGCCGCTGCCGTCTGTGTCCGGTTGACTGCCGGAGCCTCCGATGCGCTCGCCCAGGGCATCGGCGTAGCTCCCGAAAGCGGAAGGCTTCGTCTCGCCGTCATGGAGCTCAACGGGTCGGCGCTGCGGATTCAGCAAACCCAGGGTCAGGTGCCGCAAGGCGGCGGCGTGCAGACCACCCAGACGATCAACCTGCCGCCGCCGCCGGAATTCGCGCGTACGCTGACCGAGATCCTTACCACCGCGCTCATCAACAGCGGCCGGTTCGTGGTGCTCGAGCGGCAACAGCTGCAGGCGATCGTCGCGGAACAGGACCTCAGCAGCGCGGGACGGGTGAACAAGGAGACCGGCGCAGCGACAGGCCACATCATCGGCGCCCAGGTCATGATCACCGGCGACATCACCGGCTACACCTATACCCAGCAATCGGTCGGTGGCGGCGCGCTCAATGTGATCAGAAACCTCAAGGTCGGTGCATCGCGGGTGCGCGCGTCGGTCGTCGTCGACCTGCGGCTGATCGATGCCGCGACCGGTGAAGTGCTGGCGTCCGCGAAGGGCGATGGCAGCGCCAGCTCGACCGGGGTCGCCGCCGACCTGATCAAGGGTGACCAGCAGATCACCGCCTCCGGTTCCTGGAGCACGCCGCTGGGCCAGGCATCTCGCGGCGCGATCACGAAGGTGGTCGAGCAGCTGGTTGCGGATGTGCCCGAGCCCCGGTGGTCCGCCAAGGTGGTGGAGGTGCGGGATGGCGTCGTGTTCCTCAACGCCGGCGCCGACGGCGACGTGTCAGCCGGCCAGGTGCTCGAGGTCTACGAAATCCAGCCGCCTCTGATCGATCCGGACACGGGCAAGAATCTCGGCGCGCCGGACAAGCTGCTGGGTGAGATCCAGATCGAGACGGTGCAGGCAGGATTCTCCACCGCCAAGGTCATGACGGGGGCGGGCTTCGCCCGAAACAACGTGGTGCGTCGCAAGTCCTGAGTGAGAGGTTGGCCCGCCGTGTTCTGGAGGAAAACCGTGATGCGTCCGCTGCGATGGGTTCCGATGCTGATGGCGATGGTCGGTGGATTCTCGCCCCTGCTCGCCCAGGCCTTCGAACGGCCGACGGGTTCCCGGTCGCCCACCATTTATCACGCCGGACCGTCGTGGGTGACGGCGACGGCTACCGTCCCCCTTCGAATCGACCTCAGGTGGGCGGAAGTCGCCGATGCTGTCTGGTACCAGGTCATGCGATCGAGCAGCTCGGATCCGACTGAACGGATGATCGTGGAGGTCCCGGCGGGGACCGGAGACCGGGACATACCGGGCAAATACATCTACCACTGGGACTATCTGCCGTCCCGCTCGGGAGCGGTGACGTTCAGATACACCGCCTACGCGGTGTTCCCGGCCCGCGATGGCTCCAAGACCCTCTCGGTTCCGAGCCCGACCGCCCTTGTCCAGGCATTGAGTCCCGTCGCGCCCCCCGGGCTCAGGTCGCGGGTAGCGGTCTCACCGATCATGGGCCGGCTGCGCGTGGCGCTCGATTGGGGCGCCGTGAACCAGGCGACGGGCTATCAGATCATCCAGATCACCAGGCCCCCGGCGCCGCCATTGCCGATGCTCCCGATCACGAACGTGAAGCAAACCTCTCTGGTGATCGACAACGTCATGCCCGGCCAGGGTGGCACGGTGTGCGTCATCACCTTGTACGAAGAGTTCCTGAAGGACGACACGGTTCGCTCCTGCGACCTCATCCTGACGAGAGCGCCCTCATGAGCGCGACCCGTCTCATGGCGATCGCGAGCCTCGTGCTGCTCGGCGCGGCGCCGGCCCACGGCCAGCTCAGGGCACCCAGGGGCCTGGGGAACTTTCCGGTCGTCATCAACACTGTGACCACCGGTGAGGTGCTGGTGCGGTGGCAGCCGGTGCTGAAAGCGTCGGAGTACGAAGTGGAGCGGTGCGAAGGCGCCGCGCTCGAGACCTGCACCATGAAGACGACGCCGCGGCTGACGGCCAACCAACTGCTGCAGGTGCCGGACAACCTCAGCGCGAGCGGAACCTACCTGTACCGCGTGACCGCGTACGGCTCGCAACAACTGCCGATCGCTCAGGGGCAAGTGGGTTACCAGTACACCGCGCCGCCCTCGGCGTTCCCGGTCGCTCCGCCGACCGGCACGATCCTGCCGATCCTGGCCGGCCCGTCGGCGCTTAGGGCATGGAGCCCGATCCCGGGGCAGATCCACATCTCCTGGAGCGTGGTCTCGTCCGCGACGAGGTATCGCGTCGTCCGTTCCATCGTGGGGTTTCGAAACACCGAGCGAGAGCTGGGGCCTTCTCTGGCGGTCCACGACGCCCTCGGCGGATACACGGGCAACCAATACATCGATGTGCCGGTCGATCCGCGCTGGACCTACGCCTATACGGTGTACGCCTACGTGAAGCCGGGCGCGACGGAGGTTCTCACCGCAGGCAGCCCGGTGGCTACCGCGAAGTCGATGCCGTTCGTGCAGGTATCGGGTGTCACCTACACCGTCGTGCCCTCTACCAGCGCACTCGGCAAGCTGGATATCACGCTTCGCTGGAGCTCGGTCAAGGACGCGGAGAAGTACAGCGTCTGGGATAAGGCCGGAGGGTGGGAATACGGCTCGAGTCCCGCGACCTGGTACACCCTGCGCAACATGCCGGTGCGCGGCAGCACCAATGTCTGTGTGGGAGCCCATTACCCGTACAACGTGACCGACCGAAGGTCGGCGCCGTGCCTCACCATCACGACTGACACCAACTAGTCCAACGCAGGAAACCCGCAACCGCAGGAGGGATCTACCATGAAGTGCGTTCACCCCTGGAGTTCGTGCGCTGTCGGCCTAGCGCTGCTGGCGGCGAGCCCGTCGATGCTGCCGGCGCAGTGGAACCGTGTCGCGGCCCCCACGGGTGTCGCGGTGACATTGGATGCGTCGGCGCTCACGGTATCGTGGAACAACATGACCAATGCAAGCTCGTACCAAGTGAACCGCCGCTCACCCGAGGCTGCGTTGGACAGGGTCACATCCTCGCCCTATTCGGCCCCACTGACCGAGCCAGGCGTCTTCTACGAGTATCAGGTCGTGAGTATCGGTCCGGGTCGGAACAACAGAGCCGCGTCGCCATGGGTGGGATACACGGTGCCGGCTTCGTCCAGGCCGGGCGTGGTCGTTACCGACCCGAGGCCGCCTCGCGGCACGCCCACGCCGATTCCCGCGGGCCCGACCTTGTTCACCGCGCGCAGCGGGATCCCCGGGCAGATCCAGCTGACCTGGAGGGAAGTGGCCAACGCGACCGCGTATCGCGTCATGCGATCCAGCAACGAGCCGCAACCGGAAGGCAAGCTCGTCGAATGCTCGAGCCAGAGTCAGATGCCGGGCGCCGGTCTGTGGTCACACACCGACGCGCCGGTGGATATGCGATACACGTACACGTACAAGGTGTACGCGCTCTTCGGTACCTCGCTCTCCACGCCGAGTCCGGTGGCCGTCGCCGCGTCCATACCCGTTCCACAGCCTACCGACCTCAAGTACGCGGTGACACTCACCCGCGCTCCTGGGATGGTCAACGTCACGTTGAGCTGGACCGGCGTTCCCAACATCGCGCACTACGGGATCACCGGGGCCGGTTTCGCCGGCTCCAGCCTGTTCACGACGACTGCCACGTCCTACACGTTCACCAATGTGCCGGCGAGCCGGATATACCCGGGAATCTGTGTCGGGGCGATCTATCCCTACAGCATCGGGGATCCCGCTACGGCGCCCTGCGTCGACATCAAGCTGAAGTAGGGGGGATGGTGCGTCGAATGGTGAGTTGCCTGGTGCCGCTGCTGGCCATCGGGACTGCCGATCCACTGGCCGCCCAGCTCGAACGCCCATTGACCGGTCCCACTCTCGTGGAGGCGGTCGCTGTCGCTCTCCGTGGAGAGCAGCAGGAACGGGGTCTGGCTTCGGTGGCCACCCGCGTCCGGCGCGCCGGAATACTGGGTGGAGCGGGTCGACAATCGGCGGTGCCCCGGTGACGATTTCGAGAGGGCCGTCCACGATCTTCGCGTTCGACGGGAACTACTGCTCGATGACGGTCGCCCCTCTCAACCAGTGCGTGTACTTCGATCCGCGGACTGATCAGGAACCGGCTCTACTCGTATCGAGTGTGGACCGGCGGGGGATGGAGTCCCGGTTGGGCAGGCGACGGGGCCGTGCACCTGGAAGCGAGGACCGCCGAATCCGCCGTATGATCCAGTTACCAGGCAGGTATACGCCCTGATCTGGGCTTGCTTCGAATAGGTGAGCCGAGTGTCAAGCAAGAAAAGCGAAGGAGCCATGCGTTCGCGCTTGGCTCCTTCGCTTGGCTCAGGATGACACGACTCGCTCAGCGAGTCATCGTCACTTCCCGCTGAGCACCTGCTCCAGCAGCAGCCAGCGGTTCATCCCCGCGAACTTCTGGTGCATCTTCGTCATCGGCGACTGTTCCTGGGCATCCTCTTCGATCTGGAGGTCCGCCAGCGCTTCCAGCCCGCTGTCGAGGAACTTCCTGAGGCCCTTCTCCAGCGCCATGCCGGCCGTGCGGAAATTGAAGAGCGTCGAGAACTGGAGGATGAAGCCCAGGTCGGCGAGCTGCTGGTTGGTGATCAGCGTGCCGGCCTTCTTGGCTTTTCCGAAGTACAGCGAGGGCGAAAGGTTGAAGCCGAGCATCTGCTTCGGGTAGTGCTTCCGCACCCCCTCGGAGAACTCCTGGGGCTGCTCCAGGTCCACGTTATTGAACTCGGGCCAGATCACGTCCACGCCCAGCTCCGCGGCTTCGAGCGCGTCGTCGATCGCCATCTTCACGCCGCCGGAGTCCTGGTCGGGGAGGGCGCCGTCGATCGAGTCGGTGCGGGCGATGATGACGACATCCACGCCGGTGGCGACCGCGGCGCCCTTGATCGCCTTGAGCTTGGCCAGCCAGTCCTTCCGGGGCACCAGCACCTTGTTCCGCTTCTGCTTGCCCACGTTGACGATGTGGCCGCAGGTGCGATTGGACGGGTCCTGATTCTCCAGGTGTACGCCCGCGGCGCCGACCCGGATCAGCTCGGTGGCGAGGGTGAACGTCTGGGTGGGCCCGCCGAAGCCGGCCTCCATGTCCACGAACGCCGGCGGGGCCTGGATGAGATCCTTGCCCTCGCTATCGTACCAGGCGGTATTGCGGGCCCCCTCGATGCCCTTCCGCATCTCGAGGACCAGGTCCACCATCTGGTGCGACTGGTAGATGCCGATGTCCGGGTACAAGCTCTTGGTGGCCGCGAGCTGCCAGCCGCTGCCGTACAGCGCCTTGAACCCGAGCCGGGTCATGATCGCGGACGTGAACGCGTCGTACGCGCCCGCGGTGTGGAGAAAGGTCCCCTTGTCGCGCGCTTCGTGCAGCAGGCGGCGCAGTTTGACCGCCGGAACTTCGGCCTCCGGCGGCGCGAACAGCCGGCTCACGGCATCGGCGGGATAGGCAGCGTTGGGGGACACCGGTCGGGTCGCAGTCGCCATGAGTCGCTCCTCAAGTTTGTGAAACTATTCACAAGATAGCAATAAATCCAGCGACGCGCCAGATAGGAGTATGCGGGCACCGCAGCGCACCGCGTGCCATACCCCCAACCTTCGGCCATATGTAGATTTACCGCCCATGTTCATCACCAAGCCCTTCATCAAAGACCGCAAGATCCGGTTCGCCCTCGCAGGCTGCGGCCGGATCTCCGCCAACCACTTCGACGCCCTGGACAAGCACGCCGACGGGGCGGAGCTGGTCGGCGTGTGCGATGTGGACCCCACGGCCATGGCCAAGGCCGCCGAGCGCACCGGCGCCCATGGCTTCAAGTCCCTGGACAAGATGCTGGCCGGGACCGAGGCCGACATCGTGATCCTCTCCACCCCCTCGGGCGTCCACGCCGAGCAGGCGGTGCAGGTGGCCGCGGCCGGCCGGCACGTGATGACCGAGAAGCCGATGGCCACGACGTGGCAGGACGGCAAGCGGATGGTCCACGCCTGCGACATGGCCGGCGTCCACCTCTTCGTCGTCAAGCAGAATCGCCGGAACGCCACGCTCCAGCTGGTCCGCCGGGCGGTCGAGAAGCGTCGGTTCGGCAAGATCTACATGGTGAACATCAACGTCTTCTGGAGCCGCCCGCAGTCGTATTACGACAGCGCGCCGTGGCGCGGCACCTGGGAGTTCGACGGCGGCGCGTTCATGAACCAGGCGAGCCACTACGTAGATCTGCTCGACTGGCTCATCGGTCCCGTCGAGAGCGTGCAGGCCTACACCGCGACGCTGGCGCGCAACATCCAGGTCGAGGACACCGGCGTCGTCAGCGTCCGCTGGCGCACCGGGGCGCTGGGCTCGATGAACGTCACGATGCTGACGTACCCCAAGAACCTCGAGGGGTCCATCACCATCATCGGCGAGACCGGCACGATCCGCATCGGCGGGGTGGCGGTCAACAAGATCGAGCACTGGGAGTTCGCCGATAAGGATCCGGATGACGAGCTCGTGGAGAAGGCGAGCTACGAGACCACGTCGGTGTACGGGTTCGGCCACCCGGGCTACTACGACAACGTGATCAAGTCTCTCCGCGGCGAGGCGTCGCCCGACACCGACGGCCGCGAGGGGCTCCAGTCCCTCGAGATCCTCATCGCCACCTATCTCTCGGCGCGCGACGGCCGCCGGGTCGCGTTGCCACTGGAGTACTAGGTGGCGGCCGGCGAGCGCCAGGCGGGGAGCGCCGGCTGGACCGGGCGCAAGGTCCTGGTGACCGGCGCCGACGGGTTCATCGGGAGTCACCTGACCGAGGGGCTGCTCGACGCCGGTGCCGACGTCCGCGCCTTCTGCTACTACAACTCCAACGGCTCGCTCGGCTGGCTCGACCGGCTCGACGCGGGCCGTTCTCGCCTGCTGGAGACAAGGCTGGGTGACGTGCGCGACGCGCGCAGCGTCGAGGCGGCGTGCGATGGCGTCGAGGTGGTGTTCCATCTCGCCGCGCTGGTCAGCATTCCCTACAGCTACCTCGCGCCCGAATCCTTTCTCGAGACGAACATCCGCGGCACGATGAACGTACTCGAGGCCGTGCGGCGGAAGGGCTGCGCGCGCCTGGTGCACACTTCGACGAGCGAGGTCTACGGCACCCCGGACACGCTGCCGATCCTCGAGTCGCATCCGCTCAAGGGTCAGTCACCTTACAGTGCCAGCAAGATCGCCGCGGACAAGCTGTGCGAGGCGTACGCCAGCAGCTTCGAGGTCCCGGTCGTCGTGCTTCGGCCGTTCAACACGTATGGGCCCCGGCAGTCGGCACGGGCGGTCATCCCGACCATCCTCGCGCAGCTTCTGAGCGGCCGCACGGCGATCCGCCTCGGCAGCCTCACGCCCCGGCGCGATCTCACGTTCATGAGCGATACCATCGCGGGGTTTCTCGCGGCCGGCCTCTGTCCCGGTCTCGAGGGTGAGACGATCCACCTCGGCACCGGGCGCGCCGAATCCATCGCCGACGTCTTCCGGACTGCCTGCGAGGTCTGCGGGGTGCAGGCCACGGTGCAGGAGGATCCTGCGCGAGTGCGTCCGCGGCAGAGCGAGGTGATGGCGCTCCAGTCCGATCCCGCGCGGGCTCGGCAGCGGCTGGGTTGGGAGGCGAAGGTGTCCCTGCGGGACGGCCTGGCGCGGACCGCGGAATGGATTCGCGCGAACCTCGACCGCTATCGGCCCGATGCCTACGCCGTCTGACCGGGCCCATGACGGGTGAGCAGCTCGCGCGCGAGGTGATCCGGGCGGCGCGTGCGGCCGCCGCGGAGCCCGACGCGCCCCACCCGCTGCACGACCCCGTGTTCCAGGGCAACGAGGTCGCCTACCTCACCGAGTGCATCGAGACCGGCTGGGTCTCTTCGGTCGGCAAGTTCGTCGAGCGGTTCGAGCAGGAGCTGGCGGCTTTCACCGGCGTCGCCCGCGCGGTTGCGGTGGCGAACGGGACGGTGGCGCTGCACGCATGCCTTCGCCTGGTCGGCGTGAAGCCGAATGACGAGGTGCTGGTTCCGGCGCTGACGTTCATCGGCACCGTCAATCCGATTGCCTACGCCGGCGCGATCCCGCACTTCGTGGACAGCGAGTCGGCCACGCTCGGCGTGGACCCCGACAAGCTGGCCGAGTATCTGGGGGCGACCCTGACGGGCGGTGCCGACGGACCGCGCAACCGCCACACCGGCCGCCGCGTCTCCGCGCTGCTCGTGATGCACACGTACGGTCATCCCGCGCGGATCGACGCGCTCGCCGTGGTCTGCGAGCGGTATGGTCTGGCCTTGATCGAAGACGCGGCGGAATCGCTCGGCAGTTACTATCGCGGCACGCACACCGGGAACACGGGCCGGGTGTCGGCGCTCAGCTTCAACGGCAACAAGACGGTGACGACCGGTGGGGGCGGCGCCATCCTCACCAACGACGAGTCACTCGGCGCGCTGGCGAAGCACCTCACCACCACGGCGAAGCAGCCGCACCGATGGTCTTTCAACCACGACATGGTGGGCTACAATTACCGGATGCCGAACATCAACGCGGCGCTGGGTTGTGCTCAGCTGGAGCAGCTGCCCGGATTTCTGGAGGCGAAGCGCGCGCTCGCGTCGCGGTACATGGAGACGTTCCGGGAGCTGCCCGGCGCGCAGGTCTTCCGCGAGCCGCCGCACAGCCGGAGCAACTACTGGCTCAACGTGCTGCTGCTCGATCCGGGGCTCGAGGCGCACCGCGACACGGTGCTCGACGCCACCAACACGGCGGGCGTCACCACCCGCCCGGCGTGGACGCTGATGCACCGGCTGCCGATGTACCAGGCGTCGCCCCGGATGGATCTCGGCACCGCCGAGAGCATCGAGCGGCGGCTGATCAATCTCCCCAGCGGCGTCCGCACGGCCCGCGGAAGGGCCGGGACGACATCGGCCCGATGAGCCCGATCTGCCTCATCCCGGCGCGAGGCGGATCGAAGGGACTTCCCGACAAGAATCTGCGCGCCGTCGGCGGCGTGAGCTTCGTGGGCCGGGCCGTGCTCTGTGCCCGGGAGTTCGCGCGGCAGGCCGGCCTGGCGAACGTGGCCATCGTTGTCGACACCGATTCGGCGGCGATCGCGGAGGAGGCGCGACGGTGGGGCGGCGCCGTGCCGTTCCTCCGGCCGCCGGAGCTGGCGGGCGACGACGTCTCGAGCGTCACCAGCTCGCTCGCCGCGCTGGAGCGGTTGGAGCGCGATGGTCTCGACGTGGCCGACGTGATCCTGCTGCAGCCTACCTCGCCGCTGCGCACCGGCGCGGACGTGCTCGCCTGCTGGCGGGAGTACGACCGAGCACGCGTGCCCTCGGTCGTGTCGGTCGTTGGAGCGGAGCACGCGCCGGATATCGCGCTGCGGCGCGACGCCGCCGGGCTGGTGCGTTGGTTCGCCGGAGATGCGCCGCCCCCGCGGCGGCAGGACGTCGCGGAGGGCTGCTGGCCATCCGGAGCGGTCTACATCATCTCGCACGACCTGTTGCGAGCCGAGCGCCGCTTCATCGTTCCGGGCGTCACGCGGAGTGTGCTGCTTCCGAAAGCACGGTCGGTGGACGTGGACACTGCCGACGACCTCGCGGAGGCGGAGGCGCGGCTGGCGTCGCAACGGGCCGGTGTGTTCGACCTGGCCGGGAAGGGCGTCGGTCCGGGCCGACCCTGCTTCGTCATCGCGGAAGCGGGCGTCAACCACAACGGGGACGTCGAGCTGGCGCACCGGCTGGTGGATGTCGCGGCGGAAGCGGGCGCCGACGCGGTCAAGTTCCAGACCTTCGATCCCGAGCGATTGGTGTCACCGCTGGCGCGGAAGGCGGCCTACCAGGCGGAGGCCACCGGCCACCAGGAGAGTCAGCTCGAGATGCTGCGACGGCTGGTGCTGCCATCGGAGGCGCTGGCGAAACTGGCGGCTCATGCGGCGGAGCGCGGCATCATCTTCCTCTCGACGCCG
>CAVRFK010000015.1:0-55194 GCA_963720365.1 uncultured Gemmatimonadales bacterium
ATACTGCAGGCAACCGCGACTAACCACGGCTGGTGCTCTGGGTTAACCATCCGATCCCTAGCCGTCCTACCATCGTCCGATCTTCACCAAGCCATTGCGGGTATACTCGCCGACCTTTGAGCCCCCAAGCCGGAGCTCCAAGCGTGCCGGCTCGTCGGTAACCAACGTGCGGCGGTAACCGTCGTAGAGCCGGGCGAGGTTGTACTCGGTCCCGGTGCTGGACATCGCGGCCTGGGTGAGATCCACGACAAGCGTTCCTCGCGCCGTCTCTCCATAGGCGCTTACCAGCCCCAGGCGAGCGACATCGTCCGCGGCGAGTCGGAAGTCGTAGACCTCCAGCAGCTCGGCATTTCCACGAGGAAGTCCCGCCATCGCCCTAGAGTCATCAGCCGAAGTGCTTGACGGCGTCGCGGGCGGTCTGGGTGACTCAGGAGCCGACGTACGCGCTTGCGCTGAACCTTCACGCCTCGCGGGCGTCGCGGACGGCACGAGTGGCGTTTCTATTCTCCTCATAGTCACACTCTGTCTCTGTTCGGCGCGCTCCTTAATCTCACTTTCAAACTCCATCTCCCACTTATGCGTCGTGGAGCACTCGTGCACGTCCAAGTCCGTACGGAACAGCGACCATCGGACGGTCGCCTTCACGGTGGACCCGTTGGAATCGCCGCGGACCAGCAGATTGTATGTACCGCGGTTCGGTCCTTGGTGCTTCGGCATCCCCTTCTTTCTTTGGGGAGCCTTCAGCCCTTTTATCCGCCCGCAATTAGCCCAATAGATGCCATCACGCTCCGCGTCCACATTTAGGTTGTCAGTCACAATGAGACCTGACACTCGCTCGATTGTGCGGATGGGTATGTTGCGGGCGGCGAACAAATCAATCACCGCATCCCAAGTTTGGCCGGCAGAGGCCGATACCGCCGTCGCATGCCGAGGGGACGGCAACGGTGGGGGCGTGTAGGTCGAGCATCCGAGAAGCAGGATGCCGAGCGCAAGGGGAAGCCTCCGCACGAGGAGTCTCCTGTGGGGAATCAGCGGGATAACGGAGGTTGGGGCTTGGGTGCCTCCCATTGTACGGCGCGGTTGCAGCTCCGGTAAGTGGACAGGGGATGAACCGAGCGAAGCGAGGGACCTTCCATGCGAGCCACGATGCTCGCCGAGAAGGTCCCTCGCTTCGCTCGGGATGAGGTCGCGCGCAATTGCACTTACTCCGCGCGGGTACCCTCAAAGATGAGATTGGTGACGGTATCCGCTCCCTCAACGTCGTAGCGCGCCGTGTTGTAGCCGACGAGCTTGCCGTCCTTCAGACGGCTGACGACACGGGTCCTGACCTGGACACCCTTGCGCAACGCGCTCTCGAAGGGGCCGGCCTCGGAGATGATGCTGTCACCCTCGACGGCGACGACGCGGACCGGAATCGGGTCGCGATCGGGGAACTTGATGGTCCAGCCCTCGCGATCGCCGGTCGCCGTCATCTCGTAGTCCAGCGCCTGGTCCTCCTTCCCCACGACGGTGGTGTGCACTTTCCACTTGCCGGCCACGTCCGCGAGAGCGATATCGGCGGGCGCCTGTTCCGCCGCCGGAGCCTCCCCGACGGTCATATCCTCCGCCGGCTTGTCCTCGGCTTTGCCGCATCCGATCATCAGCAGCGCGATGGCGCAAGTCCTCAAGGCATGCATGACACCCTCCCGGGTGGGACGTCGGGTGGAGCGATGGTCAGTGCGGGAACGCTGAGAGTTACGGCACGGGAGCGGGTACCGATAGGGGTACCCCGGCCAAACCCCCTGAGCACCGACTCGAGCGCCGGCAGCAGCGCCGACACCCGCTTGGCGCGAATGACCAGGTCCCAGAACGGCTCCAGCTTCTTCCATCCTCCGGCGTACGCCACGTGGCGCATGGCGTTCACCAACGACCGCTTGGTCGCCGCGCCCCGAAGGATGGAGCCCCAGCGATAGAACGATTGGTACGCCCGCCAATAGCCGGCTTCGAGCTCATCCGGCGTGAGGCGCGCCGGGCGATACACCACGTGGCGGGTATCGTAGAGGTCCCAGTCGTCGTGGAGGATGCGCCCGCTGCTCCGCATGCGGTCGTGCAGCGCCGTCCCGGGGTAGGGGGTGAGGATGTGGAACGTCGCCGTCTCGATTCCCTGTGCTATCGCCCAGTCCACCGTGCGGTCGAACACCGACGCGTCGTCCCCGTCCATGCCGAAGACGAAGCTGCCGTTGACCATCACGTCGTGCTCGTGCAGGCGGCGGATCGCGGCGTCGTAGTCGCGGTGGAGGTTCTGCAGCTTCCCCTGCTCGCGCAGGTTCTCGGCGCTGAGCGTCTCGAACCCCACGAAGAGACTGCGCAGTCCGGCCGCGGTCGCTTGCTCGAGCAGCCCGGGGCGCAGCACCGACGGGACCGTCCCGGCGGCCTGCCACACCCGGTTCATCCCGCGCATGCCCTCGAAGAGCGCGCTCGCGAAGCGGACGTTGCCGAAGAGATGGTCGTCGAGGAAGTAGAGATGCCGCCCCGGCAGCCGCTCGATCTCGGCGAGCGCGTCGTCCACGGCCTGGGTGTAGAAGCCTTTGCCGCCCTGGAAGAAGGCCTCCTTGTAGCAGAAGTCGCACGAGTGGGGGCATCCCCGTGAGACCACGATCGAGTTCGGCACGAGGTAGAGCTGCCGCTTGATGAGATCTCGCCGGATGCGGGGGATGCCGACCAGGGTGCGGATCGTCGAGCGATAGCATGACCCCGGCCGTCCCGCGCGGTAGTCGGCCAGGAATGCGGGCCAGGTGTCCTCGCCCGGGCCGAGGAAGATGGTGTCGGCATGGGGCGCGGCTTCGTCCGGCAGGGACGTGACGTGCAGTCCGCCCAGCGCGACGTATGCTCCCCGCCGGCGGTAGTGATCGGCGAGCTGGTAGGCCCGGCGGGCGGAGGTGATGTAGACCTGGATCACGACGAGTTCCGGCTCATCGTCCAGATCGAGCGTCTCCACGTGCTCGTCCTGCAGGGTGACTTCATCGTCTTCGTCGAGGTACCCGGCCAGCGTGGCGAGACCGAGGGGTGGGAAGAGGGAGTACTTGATCGGCCGGAAGAAGGGGCTCTTGGCTTCCGTGAGGGCGGGGAGGATCAGCTTGACTCGCATGCATGCCGTCCGGATCGGATGATTTTTATGCTATTGAAGTACTTTGCAGCATAAAGTATCAGCGCGGAGGATGCAAGCCTGAAACGCCGAGTCGTGGGTTTTCATCTCGATGACGAGGGGCACTGGGTCGCCGACCTCGAGTGTCGGCACACCCAGCATGTGCGGCATGATCCGCCCTGGCAGGTGCGTCCCTGGGTGCTGACTGCCGAGGGCCGGCAGGCGCACCTCGGCATGGAGCTGGAGTGCCGGGGGTGTGAGGAGACGGCCTAGGTGAGCCGGTGCCGTGTTTACCCGAGAAAGGCCTGATGCCGCCGGACCGCTTCCTCGACCAGCCGGGCATCGGCGCGGCTCAGCTTTCGGGGCAGGTCCAATGTGACGACGACCGTCCCTTTCTTGAGGATTCGTCTCCAGCCACCCACGACTTGGCCGCGTACCACGACTGGTGCTATGAAGGCGTTGCGCGCCGCGACCGGGTTCCAGAGTGCGGGATCGAGGGCGGCGCTCCGGTCCTTGAAGGCGATCAGATACTCGTCATACGGCGGCAGCAGGTAGGCGATGCGGCCCGGTGGTTCCACCGTGCCGAGCGACGGCGAAAACCAGTACGTCTTGCCTTCGAGCTCCTCGCACGCCAGGTGGGCTCGTGACATTTCCAGGGCGGCGCGCGCCTCGGCTGCCGTGAGCCCTGACCACCAGGCGAAGTCCTTGAGCTGGGCCGGTCCGTGGCCCGTGAAGTAGCGCCGGGCGAGTTCTGCCAGCGAATCGTCACGGGAACCCTGCCGCGACGGTGGCACGCGGTCATCCAGCAAGGCATAGGTCATCTGGCTGCCGCGCCGCGCCCCGCTGCAGATGAGGCCTTCCAGCTCCGCGTGCATGACCAGGTGGCCCAATCGCTGGGTGCTCTCCGAAGCGACGCCCGACCGAGCCAGGACGGCTTGCAGCTCGGCGCGGGTGAGATGCGGGCCGCCCGCGAGGGCCGCGGCGATCGCCCGAACGGCTCGTTTGACCACCGCGGCGTCGATTCCGAGCATCCGGTCGTAGGACGCGAGATTGGCTCGGATGCGGGGAGCCGTGAGCGCCAGCATCCAGCGGATGTCGGCCGGCGTCACGAAATGCCAGGTCGGACGGAGCACGTGGGTGCGCAGGATGGATCCGGCGGCGAAAGCCCGCTCGATCGACGCGTCGCTGGCGCGACGCAGCCGCAGGCCGATCCCCCATTTCGCGAGGGCATACTCCTGCGCTTGCACCGCGCCGAGCCAGCCAACGATGTCCTGGGGACTGGGCATGCGGCCGGAATCCAGTCGCTGGGCGTGCAGTCGTGCCCCGGCGATCGATCCGATGGCGGTGGTCTTTCTCGGCATGCTGGCCCCTTGTGGTTTGGCGCGACAGAATCCTATGCAGGGGAGGCCAGGAATGGCCGTCTGCCGATACTGGAGGGTTCACCACAATGAAGACTCTGTCCGTGTTGCTCGCCTTGACGACGCTGTCGGCCTGTGGAAGCACCGATCCACTGGATGGGCCTGGCTACGCCGTTCGATTGACAATCCCGGAGGTGAGCAACAGGACCTTCTATGGGGACTCCCTTTATTGGCGCGTGTTCCCACGACCGGTTCCCATAGGTGCACCGCCCAGTCACCAGGTTACCATGGACATTCTGGTGCTCAGTCCGCCTGATCCCATCGAGCCGCCACTGGTCCTGCAGCTGCACTGGCGCAGCATTCCAGACCCGTTACCCACGCCCGGGACGTACTCGCTCGGCTTCACGCAGACGGAGCAGGTCATCCTCGAAGCCGAGTCCAGCATCGGCATCTGGGCGGCGTCGGAGGGAACCGTGACCCTGGCCAAGGTGACGGACACCAGCCTCGTGGGCTCACTGGATGGGACGCTCGTGCCGGTGTTCCCACCGGCGTCGGGACTTCCGGAACTGACGGTAGAGGCCACATTCTGGGCTCCGCGGGCAGCGGACGTACCGTTCCACCATTGAGGTAACATGGGCGACTGGCTGCTGAACCTGCCGGTGGTGTGGATGGGCGTCCTGATCCTCGGCGCCATCTACCTCTGGACCGCCGCGCTCTATTTGATCGTGTCGAGATTCGCGGTCGGTGACCGCGCCGGCGCGTTCAAGGCGATCTCCCCGGGCATCCTTTCCCCGCTGGCGATCATCTTCGCCCTAGATCGGCAAGCCGGTCACGTTGACCGAGCTGGCCGGCGAGACCCACGACATCCTGCTGCTGCCCGCCGTACTGGCCGATCTCGCTCGACTCCTTCATTGACGACGTCTCTACGCCATGGACATTCAGATCTTCGTCGTTCCCTACGATTCCGGCCACCATCGTTGGCGCTGCGGACTGGGGCCCGACCACCTGCTCAACGCGGGGCTCGTCGGCCATCTCCAGCGCGAGGGTCACGCCGTGGCCGATGTGCAGGTGATCGAGGATGACCCCGGGTACCGGCCGGCGGAGATCCGGACGGCGTTCGAGCTGGCCCGGCGTCTCGCCGTCGCCGTCCGTGCGGCTCATGAGGCGGGGCGCTTCGCGCTCGTACTCAGCGGCAACTGCAACTCCGCGGTCGGGACTCTCAGCGGTCTCAGCCCCTCCCGTCGGGCGACGTTCTGGTTCGACGCCCACGGCGACTACAACACGCCTGAGACGACGACAACAGGATTTCTGGATGGAATGGGCCTGACCATGACGGTCGGACGCTGCTGGGAGCGGCTGCTCGCCACGGTGCCCGGGTATCAGCCGGTTGAGGAGGACGCCACCTTTCTCCTGGGCGCCCGCGATCTCGATCCTCCTGAAGAGGCGCTCCTACGGCAATCGGCGATCACGCTGGTGGAGGTCGGCCGGATCGGGGAGCAGCTCCCGGGCTTGCTGGCTCAGGCACGGCTGGCCGATACGATCGGGTATATCCACCTCGACCTGGACGTGCTGGATCCGACGATCGGCCACGCCAACTATTTCCCGGTACCGAACGGCCTGTCACTCGCGCAGCTGACGGGGGCCATCGCCGCGATCCGGGCGCGTGTCCCGCTCCGCGCGGCGGCCGTCACCTCCTATTCGCCGGCCGAGGACGGTGGCGGCGGGATCGCTCGTGCGGCCTTCGCGGCGATCAGTGCGATGGTCGGGACGAGCGAAGGTCCGGCGACAAGCATTAGGTTGGTCTCATGATCGCATTCTTTCGCAATGGAATCGCTGGGCTCCTGCTTGCCATGATCCCGGCGGTCGCTCATGGTCAGGCATCGGAAGCCGTGACTGATTCGGTGGCGGCGTCCATCGCACGCTACGACAAGGCATGGAATGGCCGGGATACGGCTACCGTCAATGGCCTGCTCGCGCCCGAGTACCAGTACTTCACGTCCCGCGGCAAACTGAACTCTCGCGCGGAGACGATGAGGTTCCTGGCGTCGCCGGACTACCAGCTCGAGCGCGCCACTCGCACCGACGTCGGGATCCGCGTCAGCGGCCCCGTCGCCATCGCGAGCAGCAGGTGGCAGGGCAACGGCCGGTATCGGGGCAAGGCGTTCGTGGACAATCAGCTCTGCGGGCAGACGTGGGTGCGCAGGGTTGCGTGGCAACTGGTCAGCGAGCATTGCGTTCAGATCGCGCCTGTGGCAGAACCGTCCAACTAGTGGATTCATCATGCACGAAGTCTCCCTCCTCCGCCTGTACATCCTCCGTGCCACCTTTCTGCTCATCATCCTGGGGATGGGGCCCAACATCTGGACCTTGATCCTCCAGTCGTCCCGGGACGTCGAGCACATGCGCGGGGTCGTCTGGAGCGTCCTGGGCGCGGTGTCCCTCCTCGCGGTTCTCGGACTGCGGTATCCCCTGAAGATGCTGCCCTTACTGTTCTTCGAGCTCACCTGGAAGACGATCTGGATCCTCGCCATCGGGCTGCCGCTCTGGTCGGCGGGCCGACTCGACGAAGCCACTCGCGAGACCTGGAACGCCTGCCTGATGGGGCTCGTGGTGTTCGGCGTGGCGATTCCCTGGCGCTACGTCTGGACCAGATACGTGAGAGAGCCCGGCGATCGGTGGGCGCGCGGAGTCCTGCCGGTGCCATCCGCCGAGCAGGTGCGGACGTAAACGCCGCGCCCCGGAGCACGTATGTGGTCAGCGAGGAACGGCAGATTCTTCAGCCTCTGCGCGGCACTGGGCGCTACGGTGGCGTGCGGCCACCGTCCTCCGGACCCGGCTGCGCCGGTCGCTTCGACACTCGCGGTGCCCGTCTACGAGGAGCCGAGGCATCGACTGGTATTCCAGAGTCCCGAAGTCAGGGTGATGGATGTGACCGTGGCTTCCGGAGAAACCACCGGCTACCACGTTCACGCCAACCTCCTGGTCGGCATCGCGGTCCAGGATGCTCGCTTCTGGGCGCAAGCGCCGGGTGCGGCGCCAGGGCCAGTCACGACCCTCAAGTCGGTACCGTACCTCTTCGACAACTGGACCCAGGACCTGCCATACACGCATCGGATAGCGAACGCGGATACACAGCCGTTTCACTATATCGTTGCCGAATGGCTGGCCCGGAGCGGGCCGGAGGCTCCGAGTCTGCCCGACGGCGGCGGACGCCAACTCGTAAAAGAGAGTCCGACGACTCGAGTCTACCAGATCACACTCGCCCCCGGCGCGGTGACGGAGCCGCATACTCACGCTTCGCCGGGGTTGGTCGTATTGGGCACCGCGGGTGTCCTTTCTGAGGATGGCACTGCGCGAGCCAGGGGCGGGAAGGGCGCCGGAAGCTGGAGCTGGCGGGAGACACCGGGACGCCACGTGCTGCGGAACGAAGGATCTACCGACATCGTCATCTACGAACTGGACTGGCGCTGATATGTCTTTGGCTTCCGATAGTCACGCCGAGCTGATGGCCGTGTCGGCCGACTGGGACCGCGCGATGACCGCGAACGACGCGGACGCGATCGGACGCCACATGGCGGACGACTGGACGATCGTCGGCTCGGACGGCAGCATCGGCGACAAGGCCACGTTCCTGGCGCTGGTGAGATCGGGTGCCCTGAGCCACGACGTGATGACCACGGAAGACATGCAGATCCGCGTGTACGGCGACACGGCGGTGACCGTGGCGCGCGGTGTCTCCGGTGGGCGGTACCAGGGGCAGCCGTTTCGCGAGCTCGAGCGCGCGTCGTGCGTCTTCGTGCGGCAGGAAGGTCAATGGCGATGCGTGCTGACGCACCTGTCCCGCCTGGCGGCTGAGGCCGCCCCGCCGCAACGATGATGGAGGGCCAATGTCGCACACGATCAAGGTGATCGCCGGTGGGCTCGTGCTCCTGGGACTGTTTCTGCTCGCCGGACGACTGCTGAGCTCCGGCGGTCACGGCGGCATGGCGACCGCGGCCCGCTGGTTCATTCCCGTCTGGCTCGTCGGGGCGGGGATCAACCTGTGGGTCGGCGTGGCCAGAGCGGGATACTCGATCGCGGAAGAGGCGCCGATCTTCGTGGTGGTGTTCGCGGTGCCGGCTGTCGTCGCCTTCCTCGTCGCCTTCCTCGTGGCCAGGGTCTCGGCCCCCTAGAAGCTGTAGAGCAGCCGCTGGCGCTGCATCGCTCCGCACAGCTACCATGGAGGGGTGATGATTGCGTCGGGAACGCCCGGATGGCTCGCCACGGTTCAGGTTGGAGCGCTCGCGGCTGTTCTGGTGTACGACGTGCGGCGGGCCGGTTCCAGCGTGATCGTCGGTGAGGCGCCGCTGCGGCGGCGGCGTGCGGGAACCCTGGCCGTCGCGCTCGGCGCCCTACTCCTCTTCCATATGGTCTTCGGGCGCGATACCCGGGGTTGGGTCGCCCTCGCGGTCTTCGGCGTCGCCTGTCTCCTGATCGTCGCCTGGACACTGCCGCTCAAGCGGCTCGTCCTCGCGGACCGCGCCCGTCGCGCGAGCTCGGGACGCTGAAGGCATGAGCGCACCGGACCTCCGGCCGACGATCCTCGGCGCGTGGCGCACCGCCAACCGGGTGACGACGTTCCTGATCGAGGCCATTCCCCCCGACCTGTGGGCCAGCGCGATCCCCGGCGCGCCGAGACGCACCATCGGCATGATGGCGGGCCACATACATAACTCTCGCTGCCAGTGGATCAAGACCTTGGGAGCGGAGCTCGGAATTCAGCCACCCGTGAGCGTCGACCGCCGGAAGGTGGTCCGGCGCACGCTGGTCGCGGCGCTGAATCGCAGCAGCAAGCGCATGCTGCAGCTTCTGACCCTCGGCTGCGATCACGGCGGGCGGCTGCCGCCGACCTCCGCGTACGTCTGGCGCAACCTCCCGCTCGACGTCGGCCATGTGCTGAGTTACTTCGTGGCCCATGAGGCATACCACCGCGGCCAGATCGTGCTGGCGGCCCGGGCACTGGACCTTCGGCTTCCGTCACAGGTCACGGACGGTCTCTGGCAGTGGAACAAGCGTTCGGTAGAATGAGGCGGTGAACTCACACCAGATCGGGAGGGGTCATGGGTCAGCGCGTCCGTCGTTTCGGCGTCCTTCAGACCGCGAAAGTCGTGGGGGCGCTGTACACGCTTCTAGGCGTGGTGCTCATTCCCATCGTCCTGGTCATGGCGATGTCTTGGCCGAAGGAACACGCCTACGGCACCGGCCTCGCGATCGCGCTGCCGATCCTCTACGGGGTCATGGGATTCATCTTCACCGCCCTCGGGTGCGCGATCTACAACTTCGTGGCGGGATTCGTGGGCGGGATCGAGGTCGAGCTGGAAGGTTGAGGAGGGCATCTCGGTGTACCGACGCGTAGTGGGGGCCTGCGGCCTGTTGTTGATGGCCTGCGGCTCGGAGCCGATCGCCGGTCCGTCGCTCGACGACCTCCGGGGCGAATGGACCATGTCCTGGACGGAGACCGGCCCGGGAATCTCCTGCACCTGGTCGAATGTCACGCTGACGTTCCGCGACCCGAAGAAGGCACAAGCAGGATCGTGGGGCGGGGGAGAAGGATCCTGCTCCGGCTTGATCGACAGCGATCGGCTGGTTTTTCTCAGCTTTGTCCTCGATAGCCTCACCGTCAATGCCGGCTACATCCGCTTCGTTCCACGAGCCAGCACCTACCAGTTCGCCGGTCGTGTCGACGAGGATGAGATGAGCGGTGGCATGTCGTCCAACCTCAGGTATGTTGCGACGGAAACCCAGGTACAGACCAGAGGGCAGTGGCGGGCCGTTCGCGTGCCGACTCCCTAGGCTCCCGCCGACCCAAAGTTTCTTCGAAAGGCCGAGTACCGGATGTGGAATCGCCGGACTTTTCTCCAGCGTTCCGGGCTCGCCGTCGGAGCGCTCGCCGTTCCAGAGCTGCTGCGGGTGGGCACTGCCCACGCCGTGGGGTCCGGGCCCGACCTGCCGATCGTCCGCCGCGTCGAGCTGCAGCCGCTTCTCTCCCAGGTCAGGCGTCTCCTCGCCGCCACCGACTACCTGGGTGCCCCCCTCCCCGGTTCCGACAAACAGGCTATCGGTAACGCCGCCAAGCTGACCGACTCGCGTCGAGCCGTGGAAGCGATCCAGCGGGTCCTCGATCCGCACTGCCTCCTCGGCGTCACCATCCATCCGGGCGCTCCAGCGGTCGTGGCACTCGGTCCCGCCAAGCCGGAGCTGGCCCAGCATGGCTGGCGGTTGTTTCTGGTGAAGGTGCACAATGCGGCTGGTGTGGAGGCCGGATTGCGTGGCGCGAGCCCTCAGGCCCTGCCGCTCGCGGATGCACCGGCGGACGAAGTCGCCTCGCGGTGGTTGGAACTGATGACGTTCGATCGCCAACCGTTGACGAACTCCTTGACCGGACTCTCGCTCGAGTATCGGATCCTCCAGCTTTCCAGCCGCGACGCCGGCAACCGCGACGCGAAGCTGACGTTCGAGCTTGTGTGGCCCGAAGGCGCGCTGGTGCCGGCGATCGACTGGCACGGCAACGGAGTGCCGATCAGGTTCACCTGCCGGCCGGCCATGTCCGTGCGCTGGCGGGTGCGAGACGAGACCGGCAAGCCCGCGATGGCGGGCTTCGTCATTCGAGATGCGCAGGGCCGCGTCTATCCCTCCCAGTCGAAGCGTCTCGCCCCGGATTTCGCCTTTCATCCGCAGGTGTACCGGAACGACGGTGAGCTGCTCGCCTTGCCGGCCGGGGAGTACGACGTGGAGTTCTGGCGGGGCCCCGAGTCGCACGCGCGCGCTCGGAGGCTCACGGTGGCCGAGGCGCGCCCCGGCGCTCCGGTCCAGGAGGCGGTCTTCCAGATCGAGCGGTGGATCGATCCTGCCCGGCTCGGCTGGTGGTCGGGCGACCATCACATCCACGCCGCGGGCTGCGCCCACTACATCAAGCCGACCGAAGGGGTGCGTCCCGAGGACATGATCCGGCACACACTCGGCGAGGACCTGAAGGTCGGGGCGACGCTCACCTGGGGACCCGGCTTCGACTATCAGAAACAGTTCTTCACCGGCGGTGATGACCGGGTGTCACGTCCGTCGCACCTGCTGCACTACGATATCGAGGTGAGCGGGTTCGGTTCGGACCGTTCCGGTCACCTGGTGCTGCTGCGCCTCAAGGAGCAGTTCCCGCCGGGCGGCGATTCCTACCAGCACTGGCCGACGCTCGGCCTCAACACGCTGCGCTGGGCCAAGCGGCAGGGAGCCGTCTGTGGGCCGGCCCACTCCGGCTGGGGGCTCGGCGTGGATTCCACCGACCTGCCGAACTACATCTGCCCACCGTTCGACGGCATCGGCGCCAACGAATACATCGTGGACGTGACCCACGAGGTGCCGGGGCCCGACGGCAGGCCGGTACCCGCGGTGGACTTCATGTCCACGGTGGACACGCCGTACGCGAGCGAGCTGAACATCTGGTATCACACGCTCAACGTCGGGTTCCGCACCCGCATCGGCGGAGAGACGGACTTCCCCTGCGTCTCCGGCGACCGCGTCGGCATGGGACGCTCCTACGTGAAGCTCGATGGCCCGCTGGAGTACGGGGCCTGGTGCGAGGGGCTTCGAGTGGGCCGCGCCTATGTGAGCGACGGAAAGAGCCACCTGCTGGAGCTGCAGGCGAACGGCGTTGCACTGGGCGAGCGAGGGAGCGAGCTGAGGCTGGCCAGGCCGGCCGCCGTGCGAGTCAGCCTAAAAGCCGCGGCGCTCCTCGCCCCGAAGCCGCAACCGAGATCGGCGCTGCGTCCGGATTTCTTCTGGGACCTGGAACACGCGCGCATCGGCGGGAGTCGCACCGTGCCGGTAGAGCTGGTCGTCAACGGCTACCCGGTCGCGCGGCAGACCCTGGCGGCGGATGGGTCACTCCGCGAGCTGACCTTCGAGGCGCCGATCGAGCGGAGCAGCTGGCTCGCGGTGCGGATTCTCGGCTCCTCGCACACCAATCCGATCTGGGTGCTGGTCGGTACCCAACCGGTGCGCGCGTCGAGGCGCAGCGCGGAGTGGTGTCTGAAAGGCGTGGACCAGTGCTGGAGCCAGAAGGAGCGGTTCATTGCCGGCGCGGAGCGCGGGCAGGCCAGGGCCGACTACGAGCACGCCCGGCAGACCTATCGCCGGCGCATGGCCGAGAGTGATCGTGACTGACGAGCGCCCGTGTCTCGTCTCGGTTCACATCAATCCCGAGCTGCGAGTGAAAGTCGCGCGGGGTGCGGCGGAGGCTCACCTGGTGGCCGGCGAATGGCGGGAGTTCCTCGTGAACGTGCACAACGAAGCGGGCACCACGGCGGAGCTGTGCGCCTCCAGCGTCCCTGAGCAGGCCTGGCTCGATCTCGAGCTGGTCCATCCGGCCGTGGGTCGTACACTGTCCGGTGCCCAGATCGAGTACCGCACCATTCGACTTCGGATGCGGGCAGCGGGACACCGGGAAGCCAGCCTCGCATTCGACGTGGGTCAGGGGACCCAGGACCTCGGCTTCCGCAACGAGATCCCCATCCTGTTCCGCTGCGGTTCCACGCCTTGACCGCTCGCTCGAGATCCCGAGGACCGCTCAAGTTCCGTGACGCTTCACCAGAGGACGTGGCGGCCATCGCGGGCCTGCAGAATTCCACCGCCGGCGCGCTGACCGCACGGTACGGCCCTGGACCGTGGTCCTCGCTGGTGAAGGAGCGCGACGCGCAGCTCGCCCAGCGTCATGCGCGGCTTCGGGTTGGCCGGGATGGCCGGTGTGTCGTCACGGTGCTCAGGCTGGCCACGAAGAAGCCGTGGGCGATCGACGTGTCATACTTCACACCCGTCAGGCGGCCGTTGTACCTCACGAGCATGGCGGTCGCGGTGGCGCACCAGGGGAAGGGTTGGGGGAGATTGGCGCTGGAGGATGCCTGCGAGGCTGCTGAAGAGTGGCCGGCGGACGCCATTCGGCTCGACGCCTACGATGCGGCCGCAGGTGCGGGAGGCTTCTACGCCGGTTGCGGGTTCGCGGAGCGCGGCAGGATAGCTTACAAGGGGAATCCACTCGTGTATTACGAGCGCCTGCTGAAATAGGGTAACCCGATCATGCCGATGTCATCGAGACGACGCTTCTACGGATTCGTGATGCTCTGCGCGGTGACCGCGTGCGGCTCCGGCCCGCTTGGCACCGGCGACAAGCTGGCGCTCGCCGAGGCCGAGGAGCGGTGGAGCGCGGCCGGGATCTCGGACTATCGGGTGGAGGTGCGGGTGGGCTGCTTCTGCATTCACGCCCTCCCCGGTTTCACCGAGCTCGAGGTCCGCGACGGGCAGGTCGTGGCCGCGCAGGCAGTGGATCCCGATCCCGACGTCGAGGGCATCCCACTCGACCTCTGGCCCACCGTCCCCGCCGCCTTCGAGGCGATCGAGCGCGCGGCCGATAACGGCGACGTCTACTCCTCAGTCGAGACGGAGTACGATCCGGATCTGGGCTATCCGAGGCGGGTGAACCTCCAGTGTCATCCGAACATTCTCGACTGCGGGCTGTCGTACGAGCTTCGCAACCTCGAACCGTTGGACTCCGGCTCCTGACCGAGCCCATCCATGCTCAGCCACCGCCTCGGACTCGATCTCGTCTTCGCGCTGTTCCTCGTCAACGGTCTCCTGATCTGTGCCGCGATAGTCGCAGCGCTGGTGACGTGGGGCGCCCGCAGCGAAGGGGCAGGGATGGGCGGCGGACGTGCGCCACGGTGCGGCCCTGGCAACCGCGCACATCCTGCGGTGGGCCCTGCTGCTGTTGCTGGGTGCCTCGGGTGCCGTCTCGTCGCCGTCGGGGTGGCTGCTGGGAGCACCGGTCGTGGGCACGGCGGCGTACGGGCTCGCGGTGACGTGGCTCGCCGCGCGGTGGTTCCTGGTGCGGCGGAGATGAAGGGGCGTCGACCGCGATGAAAGTCGCGACCTGGAATGTGAACGGGATCCGTGCTCGCGCGGCGCAGGCGCACGAATGGCTGGAGCGGGAGCGGCCCGACGTGGTGTGCTTCCAGGAGCTGAAGGCGGAGCTGAGTCAGGTGCCGGAGGTCGTTCAGCGGCAGGACTATCACGCGTTCTGGCACTGCTGCAAGGGCTACTCCGGGGTATCGCTCCAGCTTCGGAAGGACACCTTTGCGGAGGTGCCCAGCTACAGCCATCCGCCCTTCGATCTGGAATCGCGCGTCGTCACGGCCGACGTCGGGAGTCTCGTCATCGCCTCCATCTACGTCCCCAACGGGGGGAAGGACTTTCCCGCCAAGCTCACCTTTCTCACCCGCCTGATCGAGTGGGCGGGAGCGCTTCGGGCGAGCGGGCGCGAGCTGATTCTCTGTGGCGACCTGAACATCGCCCGCAGCGAGATGGACGTGCATCCGCGAGAGCGAAAGCCAAACGCCGTCGGGCAGCTGCCTGAGGAGCGGGCGATGTTCGAGCGCCTCCTCGACACGGGGCTGACCGACGTAGGCCGTGCGATGGACCCGGACAACGCCGGCTTGTTCACCTGGTGGGCACCCTGGCGAAACCTCCGCGCCCGGAACATCGGCTGGCGACTCGACTATCTGCTGGCTTCTCCCGGCGTCTTCGCGAGGGTGCAGGCCTGCGTGGTGCAGGCCGACGTGGGGACCAGCGATCATGCCCCTGTGGTGATGACCTGACGGGGGCGCAGCCACGGCCCACCAGAGCCGAAATCGCCGCGTCGGTGGGGAAGACGGTGCCGGACTTGATCGCGCCCGAGCTCCGGGTGTTGTTCTGCGGCATCAATCCCGGCCTGTACTCGGGCGCCACGCGGCATCATTTCGCGCGGCCCGGCAACCGCTTCTGGCCCGCGCTCCGAGCGGCCGGCTTCACGCCCGAACTGGTGCCGCCGTGGGAGGAGCGCCGCCTGCTGGACTACCGGCTCGGCGTTACGAACCTGGTTGCCCGAGCCACCGCGACGGCGGCGGAGCTGCAACACGAGGAGCTGCGGGCGGGGCGCGAGCGTCTCGCGCGCAAGGTGTTCCGCTATCGGCCGCGAGTCCTCGCGGTGCTCGGCATCGGCGCCTACCGGGTAGCCTTCGATGATCCTCGCGCCGGGGTCGGCCGCCAAGTCTCCATGCTCGGCTCGACCCTGCTGTGGGTCCTGCCGAATCCGAGCGGACTCAACGCGAACCATCAGCTCCCCGATCTGGCGAAGGCATTCGGTGAGCTTCGTGACGTCGTCGGCGACTAGGAATTCAGCGTTCAACGGAGGTGCGATGCGCGTCATCCATAGCGCGCTCCTGCTGGTAATCGCCGGCGCGGCGCCGGCCCTCGCCCAGACCCCGGTTACCGCGCTGGTGGATTGGTCGAGCGACGACTCCGCCCGGGTCGGGGATCTCATGGCCCGCGGCCGTCCCTACACGCGCGCCTCGGTCATCCTGTGGGCGCCGCCCGACTCGCTGGACCAAGCATGGCTCGCCTCCTTCGCCGACACGCTCGACGCCGGCGTCGCGAGTCTCAAGGCCTTGATCGGCGGCCCCCATGACTGGCAGCGGCTGGGCACCCGCCGCATTCACTTTTATCTGAGTCCCAGCCGCTTCGTCTCCCATGCGGATGGACGCGGGGGCGTGTTCATCGCGATGGCCCGAGCGCGCGAACGCAGCGCCCCGTTTCTGCACGAGGCCGTGCACGAGCTCCTGGCCGCACCACCGCCGTTCTATCCGTTTGAGCACGGTGATTCGATTGCCTGGGAGCGAGCCGCGGCCAAGTTCCCCTACTGGCTATCCGAAGGACTCGCCGACTATCTCGCCCAGACGACGGCGGCAGAGTGGGGCTTTCCCGAGGGTGACGTCTTCGAGGTCGGCGGATTGGGCAAAGTGGATAGCGTGTGTGCTGCCCGGCTGGCCGCGAATCCTCGAGGTGATGAGATTCGTGAGCGGATCGGGCGAACGGGCCCTCTCAGGGCAGTGTTCACCGCCGAGCGTGGCGAGGTGGCTCCGACGTACTATGCGTGTAGCCAATCATTCACCAAGTACGTAGTGGCCCGGACCGGGCTTCCCGCCTTGATCGCGCTCTTTCCGGCCATTCCCAGGGGTACCTGGCGTCCCCTGCTGGAGAAGGCGGCAGGCGAGCCGCTGGAACGACTGCGGCGGTCCTGGCTTCGCGCCATTTCACCGTAAGCACCTGACAATGGAGAAGACATGCGAGCACTGATCTCGGCGATGATCGCGGCGGGTCTGACGCTCTCGCTGGCGGCCTGTGGGGACGATGCCTTCTCTCCGACGGTCGAGAACGTATCCGGCAGTTACACCGCTCAGACCTTCACAGCCACATCGGGCGCCGGCACCGTCGACCTCCTCGCCCTGGGCGCCGAGGTGTCGGTCACCCTGGAGGAAGACGGCGACACGAGTGGGGACCTCTTCGTGCCCGGAGGCGGCGAGGGCGGTGAGGATCTCGAAGCCGATCTGGCCGGGACCTGGACCCTTTCGGGATCGACCGTCACCTTCAACCAGGATGCCGACACCTTCCTGCGCGACGTGGAGTTCACCGCCGAGGAGGACCGCCTGACCGCCGAAGGGGAATTCTCCGGCCAGACGCTTCGGGTCGTCCTGACCCGGACGGACTGAGTCCGGCTGCCCCTGGCGGGCCGGACCGGGAAGTCGTCACCTTTGAACCGCCCGAGTCGTAGGGGCGGGCGTCTCGAGGTTCTCGGCTGACTTCACCCGGAGGGCGCCATGACCTTCAAGCCCACGATCTGGCGGCCGGTCTCGGCCGTGGCGACTGCGATCAACCTGGCCGGAGCCGGCTACGCGATCGCGCTCGCCGAGCCGATCCACGCGGCCGTGCACGTCGTCCTGGCACTGGCCTTCGGTGTCTGGAGCTACCGCATGCCGACCAGTCTCCCCCCCGGCGATGACCAGGACCGCTTCGAGGAACTGGACGCCGAGATGAACAGTCTGCGGCGGGAGCTCAATGAGACGCAGGAGCGGCTCGATTTCGCCGAGCGGCTGATGGTGCGGGAGGCGGAGTCGCGGCGAGTGGAACCGGATCGCTAGGCCGGATGCAGGCTGACTCTCAAATCGCCGCCATCGGGCATGTCATTCAGCTCGCGGTGGCACCGGTCTTCCTCCTCACGGGCGTCAGCGGACTGCTGGCCGTGCTGACCAACCGCTTGAGCCGGATCATCGACCGGGCGCGGGCACTCGAGGAGCGACTGCCTGCCGCGTCCGCCCCGGCCGAGGCCGGCATGCACGCCGAGTTGCGACTCCTGTCGCAGCGCGCCCGATTCATCAATCGGGCAATCGGGCTCTGCACCACCTGCGCACTGCTCATCTGCGCGGTCATCGTGGCGCTCTTCGTCGGCGCCTTTCTCTCCAGCGACGTGTCGGTCCTGATCAGCCTCATCTTCATCGGGGCGATGCTGGCGCTCTTCATCGCTCTGGTGAACTTCCTGCGCGAGATCTTCCTCGCGACCCGGCATCTTCGGATCGGACCGCACTGACCGCGCTCCCGGTGGCGCTCTCGTGGAGCGGAGGCATCCACCGGCCTAGTTCGACCGCGGCCACTCTTCCTTACCCCCATCGCTGGACAGCCCGATCAGCTTGACCGCCGGGCGTCCGCGGTCTCCCACGAACCGTAGCCTGACGGACGGATCGGCCGCGACCTCGAAGAGATCCTCGGCCATCGCGACGAGCCGCGACTCGGGGTCCATGCCGCTGGCATAGTACAGCCGGTCGCCGCGGAGTCGGATGGTTCGCTCCTGGTAAGTGCCGACGTACCGCTCCAAGGTTGATCTCGGCACCGTGACCTCACGGCCGCCGGTGGCGATGCGCTCCTCGGTCCAGCGGATCTGTCGGTCCATCTCACGGGCGTCGCCTTGCAAGGAACCGGCGCGGCGATACTCCGTGATAGCACCACGCAGGTCGCCGGTTGATTCGAGCGCATGGCCGAGGGCGCGATGTGCCTCCGCTGAGTCGGGGAATGCCGCGACCGACTCCCGGAGGACCTCCACGGCCAGCCTTCCGAGTCCGCGGCCGGTGAAGAAATCGCCGAGCTCGATGATACCGTCGAACGTGGGACGGGTCGTGCTGTCGGCCTGGATCTCGCGGAGCCGTTCCCGTGCGGCAGTCTCGCCATGCTCGGCGGCGGCCCGCCGCACCGACTGTCCCGCGAGCCGGCGGGGCTCGTCGTACCGGTCGTACACGGCCCAGTGGCTGGGCGGGTCGTCGCGGCCGAGGGTTCGGGATGCGATCGCCTCGACCAGCGTGGTCCCGTTGTAGGCGTTGGTGAAGTAGGCGAGCCCGATGCCCCGGGCGATGTCGCCGGTCATGTAGCAGGTGAAGCGACGTCCGTTGCTGCCGCTGTGATAGAACACCTTGCCGCCGGGCCGCTCCTCCACCCTGATACCGAGCGCCACGCCCAGTCCCGGAGCCGACTCCCGCACCGGGGTCAGGTACTCCTGCCACGCGGCGGGCGACAGGCCCTTGCCGGTCATGACCGCGGCGACGAAGCGGGCGTAGTCTCCGGCGGTCGTGAGCAGCGACGCGGCCGCATTGCCCTCGGCCCAATGATTCACCGGCGCGACCGTCCAGAGCCACTTCCTGGCATACGCCTCGTGGCCGGCGAAACGCGGCTGCCAGACGTAGCTCGACCGCGTCATACCGAGTGGCTCGAACACCTCCACGCGGGCGAGTTCGTCGAGCGACCGGCCGGTGAGCCGCTCGAGCGCTTTCTGGAGAAAGACGAAGCCCTCGCCGGAGTAACCGTACTCGGTGCCGGGATCGAATCGCAGGGTCAGCGTGTCGCCTCCCCAGTTGGGGAGCCCAGTGCCATGCGAGAGTACGATGCGGGCGGTGATCCGCTTGTAGCGCTCGTCGTGCGCCAGGCGGGGGTACTCGAGGATCTCGTAGAGTGGGCGGTCCAGGTCGAGCTCCCCACGGTCCGCCAGTCGCATGACGAGGTAGGCGAACACCGGCTTGCTCATCGAGGCCGCCTCGAAGACGGTGCCGGGATCGAGCGGCGTGCGCGCGCTGTCGCCAACCGTACCGTAGGCGCGGGTCCAGACGACCCGGCCTGCCTGGACGAGGGCGATGGAAAGGCCGGGCACGTCGCTCTCGCGCAGGAGTCCCGGGATGTCGCGGGCCAGCGCGGTGGTGTCAGGAAAGCGCCCCGCCACCGGCGAGGGCGTGGGCTGCACGCTCGGGGTACTGCATGCGATCACGGCGAGTAGTATGACGAGCGAGCTGCGACGCATCGGCAAGTTCCTGGAGTGGCGCTGAGATATCAGAAGGTCCATCTTGTCGCAACCTACCATGCCCAAGTCCACCGCCCCGTTCGTCAGCTCGATCTCGCTCAAGCGCGAGGCGGTACCCTCGTTCAAAGAGTATCCCTTCTCGATTCCTGCGATTCGCAACTTGCGGACGCTGGCGCTGCAGGGTCCAGTGACGTTCCTCGTCGGAGAAAACGGCACGGGCAAATCCACGCTGCTCGAGGCAGTGGCGGTGGCCTCGGGGTTCAACGCGGAAGGCGGGAGCAGGAACTTCCGGTTTGCCACCCGTGAGTCACACTCGACCTTGCATGAATATCTGCGGTTGATCCGTCCCCCTGGCCGACCGCGCGATGGCTTCTTCTTGCGCGCAGAGAGCTTCTACAACGTGGCCACGGCCGCGGAGGAATACGATCCACTGATGCGGGCGTATGGCGGCCGCTCACTGCACGCTCAGTCGCATGGCGAGTCGTTCATGGCGCTCGTGCTAGAGAGGCTGCGGGGCCACGGTCTCTATCTTTTCGACGAGCCCGAGGCAGCGCTGTCGCCCACACGCCAGATGAGCCTGCTGGCCGCGATGTACGATCTGGTCAGCCGCGGCTCGCAGTTTATCGTTTCGACCCACTCGCCGATCCTGCTCGGCTATCCCGGCGCGACGATCTACCTCTTCACCGAGGACAAGGTGTCGCGGGTGCCGTACACCGAGACCGAGCACTACGTGATCACGAGGAGCTTCCTCAACAATCCCGAAGGCATGCTGCGCGAGCTGCTCACCGATCCGCCGGAGGATGCGCCGGCCTAGACTATCGGTATCCCTCCGCATTCGCCGGCTTGCCGGCCTCCTGAACCTCGACGAGATACCGCCACGCATCCGGCTGCGATCCATCCAGGTCGGTAAACCCGTAGACTCGCGCCAAGCCTCCGCTCGACAGCGACTGCCCGTTCCAGCGCGCCCGCTCGGGATCGCTCGCCAGGGCCACGACCGCGCGGCCTACGAATCGCGGCGTCTCCGAGATCACGAAGTGCGGCACCTTCGAGGTCGCCTCAGGCCAGTTGTCCTCGCGCACGCCGAACGTCTCCAGCATCATCTCGGAGCGCAGCCATCCGGGCGTGAGCGACACCGATGTCGCCTCGTGCGCTTCGAGGTCCTTGGCGTGGGCCCATGCCATCCGGTTCACGGCCACTTTGGCGAGATCGTAGAACGGCGAGAGCCGGTAATGGTCGGCGTTGTACTCCGCGGTGCCGTCGGTCATCTCGACCAGGAGGCCGCCCGGGCGCTCGATCAGGAGCGGCAGGGCATGGTGCGCGGTGATCAGATGGGTGTCGATCGCCAACCGGAGGATCCGCAGGCCCTTCTGGAGGTCGTGCTCCCAGATCGACTTGTTCCATTCCATCAGCTTCTCGCCACCCCAGATGTCGTTCACCAGGATGTCGAGACGACCCTGCTCCCGCCGGATGCGCTCGACCAGCCGGCGCACCGCATCGGGGTCGAGATGATCCACCTGGACGGGAATGCCGGTGCCGCCGGCCGCCGCGAGCAGCTCCGCGGTTTCCTCGATCGTCTCGGGCCTCTCGTACTCCGACGGCTGCCCGCGAATGGTCCTCCCCGTCACGTAGACCGTCGCGCCCGCGGCGCCCAGCTCGACCGCAATGCCACGGCCGGCGCCGCGGGTGGCCCCCGCGACCAGCGCGACCTTCCCTCCCAACGTCATGCCGCCTCCTCGTCGGACGTTCGTTCCGAGAAGTCAACTATACTACCGGGCGATCGAGGAGGCCGGGATGGAAATACGTGACGCTCACGCCAGCGACGTCGACCGGCTGGGCGAGATCTGGTATCAGGGCTGGCAGGACGCGCACGCGCTGATCGTACCCGCCGAGCTCGCCCGGGTGCGGACGCTCGACCGGTTCAAGGAGCGGCTGCGGGCCGCGCTGGCGACGGTGCGCGTCGCGGGAATGCGCGGAGACCCGGTCGGATTCTCCATGGTCAAGGATGACGAGCTGTACCAGCTCTACGTCTCGGGCGCGGCCCGCGGTACGGGCATCGCGGCACGGCTCATCGCCGACGTGGAGCAACGGCTGGCGCAGGACGGCGTGGGGACGGCGTGGCTCGCGTGCGCGATCGGCAACGACCGAGCCGCCCGGTTCTACGAGAAATGCGGCTGGCGCCGCGTCGGCAACATGCTCAACCGGCTGGAGACGCCGGAGGGGCCCTTCTCGCTGGAGACCTGGCGCTATGAGAAGCGACTGGCGACCCCCTGAGTCGGAGGCCTACCGCCTGAGGCCGATCGGATGGGTGCGCTCGGTCTTGCACGATCCGGGAGCCGCGCCCAAGCAGAACTACGAAGGCGCGCCGGAGGCGAGGGTGGAGATCGAGCCCGAGTTTCTGCCCGCCCTCGACGGTCTCGAGCCGGGCCAGGAGGTCATCGTCATCACCTGGCTGCACCTGGGCGATCGCGCCGTCCTGGCGGTGCATCCTCGGGACGATCCCGCCAACCCCCTCACCGGCGTCTTCGCCACCCGCTCGGCGGACCGTCCCAACCCGCTCGGTCTCCATCGCACACGGGTGCTGCGCATCGAGAACTTCGTCACGCTCGTCCTCGAGCAGCTCGAGGCGATCGACGGCACCCCCGTGGTGGACGTCAAGCCGGTGCTGCCTACTCCTGCTGCGCGACCGGATCGTCCCACATCCGATGCGTGATGCGCCACTCTCCCTCCGTTGACGAACGACGCAGCACCATGAGGTAGGTGCCCCCATTGCGAACCGAGTGAGTCCGCCCGTCGGACTCGAACGAGAACGCCAGCGCGAATCGACCCCACAACACGCCGGTGTGGCCGTCGACTCGCGAGCCATCCGTCGTCAGGTCGAGCGTCGTGATGGCCGTTGCCGGCGCATCCGGCGGCCACCAGAATTTGCGGATCGCGTCGAGGCCGACCACCGGTGGGTCCCCGTGGTGCGGCAGCAGCACGGCATCCGCCACGAAGAGGCGGAGAACGGCCGCGGAGTCCCCCGCGAGCCACGCGATGCGATAGGCATCGTTCACGGCTCTGAGGGTCCTGAGGTCGGCCTCGGTGCTCGGCCCGCCATCGGCTGACCGGCACGCTGCGAGCAGCAGGACGAGCATCAGAGGAATGGTTGGACGCATCTGTTCCTCTACGGCACGGGGGTGAGAGCGGTTGCAGATCGCGGAAGGGTTGCGTCCGCGGCCATGAAGGGACACCCTCAAGTCCACCCCAGCGGTGTGGCCAGGGTTCCACGTTGAGACTGCCGGACGACCAGATCATGACTGCCTCTCCTCGAGCCGGACTCCTCGTACTTCGCATCGTCGCCGCATCGCTGATACTGATCCACGGACTCTACCGCGCGTTCAGCGGAGGCGTGGACCCGTTCGGACAGTTCCTCAGTGCCGTCGGGTTTCCGCTGGGGACCCCGATTGCCTGGACGATCACTCTGCTCGAGATCGTCGGAAGCGTAGCGCTCGCCGCCGGCTTCCGGGTCCGGCTGCTCAGCCTCTATTTCGCGGCCGAGCTCATGATGGGCATCGTCCTGGTACACCTGCGGGAAGGCTGGTTCGTCGTGGGTGGCGGACGGAACGGCGTGGAGTACAGTGTGCTGCTGATTTCGATCTTCCTGGTGCAGGCATGGACCGGCGGCGGCCGGCAAACGGACAGAACCTAGTTCTCAGACATCGGAGCGAACATGGCCGACATTCCTCGAGCCTCGGCCATTCGAGGCAAGACCATACGATTCGCGTGGACCGACGGCCCGACCAAGGGGAACGTCCACGAGCACGTGTTTCACCCTGACGGCACCGTCGAGTGGCACGACGCCAAGCCCGGCGATCCCGCGAAGGGCTCGTCCGCCAAGGCGGCGACCGACCTGGCGGAGTCGGGCTTCACGCTCACCGTCGTGCTCGATTTCGCCAGCGCGCAGATCGTCGGATTCGCCTCGGGCCAGGGGCAATGGGTTCCGGTGCGAGGCACCTTCGAGGTCGTCTCCTGACCAACGGCAGCGTCCTCGACGCCATCGGCAACACGTCGATGGTGCGGCTTCGGAACATCGTACCCCGGAGCGGGTCCGGCATCTTCGCCAAGCTCGAGTGGGAGAACCCCACGGGGAGCATGAAGGACCGCATGGCCCGCGCGGTGATCGAGCGGGCCGAAGCGGATGGCCGGCTCGCAGCCGGCTTCAGGGTAGTCGACTACACCGGCGGGAGCACCGGGACATCGCTCGCGCTCGTGTGTGCCGCCAAGGGCTATCCGATCCACATCGTCAGCTCGGACGCGTTCAGCCGGGAGAAGCTCGATCACATGGCCGCGCTCGGCGCCGAGCTGACGCTGGTGCCGAGCGAGGGCGGCCTGACCACCAAGAAGCTGATCCTCGACATGATCGACGCCGCCCGCCTGCTCAGCCGGGAGCCCAGGACCTACTGGACGGATCAGCTCAACAACCAGGACAGCATCGCCGGGTACCATCCACTCGGCGAGGAGATCTGGAACCAGACGGGCGGTGCGGTGGACGCCTTCGTCCACTCGGTGGGCACCGCGGCCTCGATCCGGGGCGTGGCCGCGGCCCTCAAGCGCCGCAAGCCCGAAGTCCGGATCGTCGCGGTGGAGCCGGGGGAGTCCGCGGTGCTGAGTGGGGGCCAGGCGGGGCCGCACAAGATCGAAGGCGTGGGGATCGGGTATCTGCCTCCGCTCTGGGATCCCTCCGTGGTAGACGAGATCGTGGCCGTTCCGACCGCCGACGCGAAGGCGATGACCAGGCGGCTCGCGCGTGAGGAAGCGCTCTTCGCGGGCACCTCGTCCGGCGCGAACGTCGTCGCGGCGCTCCAGGTGGCGGAGCGGCTCGGTCCCCGTGCCACGGTGGTCACGCTGATGGCGGATTCGGGTCTCAAGTATCTGAGCACGGACGTTTATCGGCTGCGTTCATGATGGGCGCCCCCGCACTCGGATTGGGATGAGATCGGCGGGGAGCTGATCGCGGTAGTTTCGGGACGTCGGGTGGCGCCGATAGTGGGGGGAAGAAGGCATGAGACCGACATTGCCCGTTGTCGCGGTTGGATGCATCCTCTCCATTGGGCCCTTGGCAGCGCAGGCGCCGGAGAGCCTGGGCCGCCGGCTGTCGGCCCGGGAGACCGGCTGCGATACGCTGGCGGCTCCCGCGGCAGATTCGGTCTACGACGGCGAGTCGGTGGAGGCGCCGGTCAAGCCGCAGCGCCTGGACATCGAGGACATGCCGTTCCGCGCCAGGGAGGTCATCGCCGGCCGCACGGTGTTGCGGTTCATCGTCGAGCCGTCGGGCAGGATCGACCGCTGCAGCATCGAGGTCGTCGAGGAGACCACCCCCATCTGGACCGCCGCGGTGGTGAAGCAGCTTCGAAAAGCGCGCTACCAGCCGGCCCGTCATGGCGGCGAGAAGGTGCGGCAGTGGGTCTACCAATTGTTCACCTATCATCAGGACGGACGGCTGCTCCACGGCCGATAGGGGGCGACCATGACCCGATGGAGAGCGTTGGTGACGCCCGAGCGCCTGTTGCTGGCGGGCCTCGTCGTGCTGTTCGTCGTGTTCTTCGTGATTCTGATCGTCCAGCCGACCTCGGTGGGTCGCGGCGGGCGCTGACGGTCGAGAGGGAGTCCATGGTTGACGTGATCCTGAAGCGGTTCGAGAACCCCGATGAGGTGCGTCCGATGACCAAGGGCCGCTTCGAGCTGGTACACCTGGGCGGCGTGACGATCGGCCGCGCGACGTACGAGCCCGGTTGGCGGTGGTCGTCCCACGTAGGGCCGGCGGTCGGCGCCACGCACTGCACGGTCGAGCACGTCGGGCTGGTCCTCTCCGGCATCGCCACCGCCGCCTTCCAGGATGGCCGAGTGGTGGAGCTGCGCGCCGGCGAGCTGTTCTACATTCCGCCGGAGCCGCACGACAGCTGGGTGGTGGGCGACGAGCCGTACGTCTCGCTCCACTTCCTCAACGCGGCGCACTACGCGAAATGACCGGGAGGACACCGTGACCACGCAGTTTCACCTGGCGCAGGTAAACATCGGGCGAGCCCGCGGGGAGATGACCGATCCGGTCATGGCCGATTTCGTTGCCCGGCTGCCCGACATCAACGCGCTGGCGGACGGCTTTCCCGGATTCGTATGGCGGATGCAGACGGAGGACGGCGATGCCACCGCGGTACGCCCGTATGCGGACAACCGCATCTTGATCAATCTCTCCGTCTGGTCCGATCTGGGGTCGCTCCGAGAGTTCGTATTCCGGAGCCCGCACGCCGCCGTCATGCGCCGCCGGCGCGAGTGGTTCGAGCGCTTCGAGCGGGTGTATGTCGCGCTCTGGTGGGTGCCGGCCGGACACCGGCCGCCGGTAACCGAGGCGGTGGACCGCCTGGCGCAGCTCGAGCGCTTCGGGCCGACGCCGCTCGCGTTCAGCTTCGCCCAGCCGTTTGGACCCGACGGGTCGCCCGTCATCCGAGACGACGTGCCCACGGACGACACCTGTCCCGCAACGTGAGGGAGGGCGTATGAGCAAGGAACGTCCGGCGTTCGCTGCGCAGTGGATCGGCATCGGCGTCGCGCTTGGCGCGGCCCTGGGCGTGGCGTTCGGCAACATCGCCATCGGCGCGGGAGCCGGTGTCGCGCTCGGTGTGGTGCTGGCCGTCGCGCTCGGCCAGAAGAAGTCTCCCTGATCGGGTAATCCGCGGGTGGTCCCGTGCCGTTGATCCCCATCCCCTTCGTCGTCGGCGGCCTCGCCGCGTACTTCACCTACCGGTACGTCGCCGGCCGCCGCGATCCAACCCGGATCGAGCTGTCCGACGGCCGGCGGGTGAAGCTGGTGAGCTCCGTCGCGATCCTCAATCCGCCGTCCTATCGGCTCCTCACCTTCGAGTACCTCTCCGGCCTGGTGTCGCCCACGCCCGCCGACATTCTCGACGAAGCCCAGGATTTCCTCCAGACCGTCGCGGTGAAGCGGGAGTACGCCAAGTGCCGCGACGCGACGGTCTCGGTCCGTCTGCTCGGCGAGGACCATTCGGCCCCCGTGCTGGCCAACCGGATCCTGATGTTCCAGCGCGACGACGCCACCTCGCCATGGCTCCCCGCCGAGCCGCGATGAGCCTCGACGAGGCGCTGGCCGACTTCAACGCGGCGCGCCATGCCTCGCTCTCGGATGAACCCTGGGCATTACGGTTGGACCGGTTGGCGCAGGCGGCGTTCAAGGCCGCGGAACACCTGATCGTGTACGGCAGCCTCTCGCCCGGCGCGCCGAATCACGGCCGCCTGGCGCCGCTCGGCGGCGCGTGGGAGCGCGGATGGGTGGAAGGCGAGCGGGAGACCGTGGGGTGGGGCGCCGAGCTGGGCTTCCCGGCGCTTCGCTGGCGGCCCGGCGGCCCTCGAGTCACGGCCTACCTGCTTCGGTCTGGCGCGTTGGGCGCGCATTGGAGCGAGCTCGACCGATTCGAAGGGCGGGCCTACCGCCGGATCCTGGTGCCGTTCTATTCGGAAGCAGGAATGCGCGCGATCGGTTACGTGTACGCGGTCGCGAGTTCCTCGTGAGTCTCTTCTTTCGTTCTCCCCAAGGTGCCCGTGGCTGATCTTCCTGCGCTCCTGCTCCTCATCGCCAGCATTCTCGCCGGACTGGTGCTGATCCCGTTCGGCCTGCCCGGGCTCTGGGTCATGCTGCTCGGACTCGTCGGCTACGGCTGGCTGACCGACTTCCGCACGCTGAGCGGCTGGGCCCTCGGGATCGCCTTCGCGCTCGCGCTGGCCGGCGAGGCCGTCGAGGCCTGGCTCGGATTCCACTTTGCGCGCCGGTACGGCGCCTCGCGGCGGGCAGGGTGGGGCGCGCTCGTGGGCGGACTGGTCGGGGCGGTGATCGGCGTGCCCGTGCCGTTCATCGGATCGGTGGTCGGCGGTTTCGTCGGGGCCTTCGTTGGGGCAGCCCTGTTCGAGTACACGCAGGCGCGGCAGACCGGCGCCGCGGCCAGCGCCGGGTGGGGTGCCGTGCTCGGCCGCGCTGCTGCCGCCGCCGTGAAGATGGGTATCGGCGTCGTGATCGCCGTGATCGCGGTGTTCGCCGCCCTCCGCGGGTAGCACGCGGACCGTCGAGCGCCTGACGCTCTTGCGCCGGTGATCCGGCGTGGTGATCCTGCGGCCATGCCCACATACGGCGAATACCTGAAGGTCCGCGAGCTGCTCGAGCTCCAGCAACCGCTCTCGGACGGTCCCGAGCACGATGAGATGCTGTTCATCGTGATCCACCAGGTGTACGAGCTGTGGTTCAAGCAGATGCTGCACGAGGTGGACTACCTGGGGCTTCTGCTGGAGCGCGACGAAGGGGCCAAGGCGCCCCACACGTTGAAGCGCATCCTCACCATTCTCAAGGTGCTGGTCGCCCAGATCGACATCCTGGAGACCATGACGCCGCTGGAGTTCCTCTCCTTCCGCGACCGGCTCGAATCGGGCAGCGGCTTCCAATCCCATCAGTTCCGCGAGCTGGAGTTCGCGCTCGGGCTCAAGGAGCCGCGGGCCGTCGAGCGCTATCCCGAAGGCAGCGATGCCCGCCGCCGGCTGGAGGGGCGCATGCAGGCGCGCACCTTGTGGGACGCCTTTCTCAGGCACCTCGCCGCGCACGGCGTGCCGGTCCCGCGCCAGGACCTGGAGCGGAACGTCACAGCGCGGGTCGAGCCCTCGCCCGAGCTGCGCACCGCGCTGATCGATGTCTACCGGAACCGGCCCGCCCTCGCCGACCTGTGCGAGCGGATGGTGGACCTCGATGAGGGCATCATGGAGTGGCGCTACCGCCACGTGAAGATGGTGCAACGCACGATCGGCACCCGCCGTGGCACCGGTGGAAGCGCCGGCGCGGAGTACCTGATGAAGACGCTCAACCAGCCGCTGTACCCCGATCTCTGGGCGATCCGCACCGAGCTGTAGCATGGATGCCGCCTCGCTCTACGCCTCTCCCAACGCGCTCGCCACTCACTACTCCCGATTTCGGGTTTCCGAGCGCCTCCTCCTCACCGGGCACTCGCATCAGGCGTGGCCGGACCGGGGTTTCGAGGCGCAGTCGGCGGCGTGGCTCGACGCCGCGCGGTACGTGGACGACAAGTGGGAGCGGGCCTTCGAGGAGGCGGATCGGGTGCGGGACGGGTTCACCCGTCTGCTCGGTGACAAGGGCGCCGGCATCGCGCTCGCGAGCAACACCCATGAGCTCGTGGTCCGGCTGCTGTCGGCGGTGCCGCTCCGCATCCGCCCCCGGCTGGTGACGACCGACGGCGAATTCCACACCATTCGCCGGCAGCTCGACCGTCTGGCGGAGGAGGGAATCGCGGTCGAGCGCGTGCCCGAAGCGCCGCTCGACTCGCTCGCCGAGCGGTTGGCCGCCGCGGTGGACGACCGCACCGCGCTGGTGCTGGTGTCGCTGGTGTTCTTCGACAGCGGACGGATCGCCCGGAATCTCGATCGGGTGGCCCAGAGCTGCCGGCGGCACGGGGCGTCACTGCTGGTCGACGCGTACCACGCGCTCAGCGTCGTGCCGGTCTCCCTGGCCGACGACGGATTGAGCGAGGCCTTCGTGGTCGGGGGTGGCTACAAGTACTGCCAGCTGGGCGAGGGAAACTGCTTTCTCCGAATTCCCGAGGGCAACGAGCTGCGACCGGTGATCACCGGCTGGTACAGCGAGTTCACCGCGCTGGCCGACCGGGACCGTCCCGACCGCGTGGCCTACGGGACCGGCGGTGACCGGTTCGCCGGCGCGACGTACGATCCGACCAGTCACTACCGGGCGGCCGCGGTGTTCGAGTTCTTCCGGGAGCAGGCGCTGACGCCGTCGCTGCTGCGTGAGGTGAGCCAGCATCAGATCGGGGTCCTCGCGTCCGCCTTCGATGGGCTCGATCTCGATCCCTCGGTCGTCCGGCGGGAGCGCGACGCGCCGCTCTCCGAGATCGGCGGCTTTCTGGCGCTGCGCGCGCCGAAGGCAACGGCGCTGGCCGGGGCGCTCAAGGAACGCGGGGTGATGACGGATGCCCGGGGCGACGTGCTCCGCTTCGGCCCCGCGCCCTATCTCTCGGATCGTCAGCTGCGGGATGCGATGGGCCTGCTGAAGGAGGTGGCGCGATGAGGTGCTGGGAGGCGCTCGGTCTGGTCGTGTGCCTGGGCTACGTCGCGCCCGAGGTGGTTCAGGGCCAGGCGTCGGGCCGCAAGGCGATCAATCCGCCATCGCTGCCACCCCCGCGCGGTTACTCGCACGTCGTCGTCGCGCCGCCAGGTCGGCTGGTCTCGGTCGCCGGTCAGGTGGCCGTGGACAGCGCCGGCAACGTGGTCGGCGCGGGAGATTTCCGAGCCCAGTGCGTCCAGGTGTTCGAGAACCTCGGCCGCGCCTTGAGCGCCGCGGGGGCGAGCTGGTCGGACGTGGTGGCGACGACGATGTATGTCACCGACCTGAGCCGGCTCGACGTGCTTCGCGAGGTCCGCGCGCGCTATCTCCCGGCGGAGGCGCCGCCCGCAAGCACCCTGGTGCAGGTGGTCGCGCTGGTCCGGCCGGAGC
The DNA here is from genome assembly GCA_963720365.1 of uncultured Gemmatimonadales bacterium. Lineage (GTDB taxonomy): Bacteria > Gemmatimonadota > Gemmatimonadetes > Gemmatimonadales > GWC2-71-9 > CAVVWJ01. The sequence continues at coordinate 30,273 of CAVRFK010000015.1, forward strand.
TGATGATCGAGGTTGCCGTCGAGGCGGTCATTCCATCCGGCGGGAGGTGATCTGGCCGAGCCGCAGCGCTACTCGCCCACCGCGCGCCGCTGGCGACTCGCGCTCACCGTTCTGCTCGCCGTGTACGGCTGGATCTGTCTCCGAAACCCCGCGGAGTACCGCTGGCTCGACAGCCTCGATCTCGCGATCCACGAGACCGGCCACCTGGTCTTCGCGTTCGGCGGCGAGTTCCTCACGCTGCTCGGCGGCACGCTGTTCCAGCTCATCGTGCCCGCGGCGTTGGTGGCGGCGCTCTGGCGGCAGGGCGATCGCCACGGCGCGACCGTCCCGCTGTGGTGGCTGGGGCAGAACTGCTGGAACATCTCGGTCTACGTCCGGGATGCGAGAGCGCAGGAACTCCCTCTGGTGGGTGGCGGCGAGCACGACTGGGCACTGATGCTCGCCGAGCTCGACTGGCTCCAGCGGGATCAGACGATCGGCGGCTGGGTGTTTCTCGCGGGGGTGTTGCTGTACGGGGCGGCGATCATCATCGGCTGGAGAGCGGCGACCAGAGGAGATCCCCCATGATCCGCACGGCTAGAGCGTCACGCGACTCAACCGCCGGCCATCGCGCCGACGACGAGGAACGGCTCGGCGCCGCTTGTCACGGCGTCGGGGAGGGGAGCCTCGGGCGGTTCGTGCGAGAGGTCCTGCTCGCAGGCGTAGAATCGGATGAAGGGACGGCGGCGTCCGCCGTCGTGGCCGCGGATCGTTCCCCGGAGGACGGGGTAGCTGGATTCGAGCGCATCCAGTACGGCGCCCAGCGTGGCCGGACCGTCCAGCCGGACCTGCACCTCCTCACCCACCCGGGCCAGGGTGCGGAGATGCGCCGGCAGCACGACGCGAATCATGCGAGCGTCTGGACCTCGACCGAGAGCACCGGAGGCAGGTCGCGGACGATCGGCGCCCAGCTGTCCCCGCCGTTGGCGGAGGCGTACACCTGTCCGCCGGTCGTGCCGAAGTAGATGCCGCAGTCCTCGAGCGAGTCCACCGCCATCGCGTCGCGGAACACGTTGACGTAGCAGTCCCGCTGAGGCAGTCCCTTCGTCAGCGACTCCCAGTCGTTGCCTCCGGAGCGGCTTCGGTAGACCCGCAGCTTGCCGTCGGGCGGGAAGTGTTCCGAGTCGCTCTTGATCGGCACCACGTAGATGGTCTCCGGCTCGTGGGCATGGACGTCGATGGGGAAACCGAAATCGCTGGGCAGGTTTCCGCTGACCTCGGTCCACGAGTCGCCGCCGTTGTCGCTCCGCATCACGTCCCAATGCTTCTGCATGAACAACACGTCGGGACGTGATGGATGCATCGCGAGCCGGTGGACACAGTGGCCCACTTCGGCGTCGGGATCGGGGATGCCCTGGGACTTGAGTCCGCGATTGATCGGCTTCCAGGTCGTTCCCGCGTCCTCGCTCCGGAAGGCGCCGGCCGCCGAGATCGCGGCGAACATGCGCTCGGGCCGGGCGCGATCGATCAGGATGGTGTGGAGGCACATGCCCCCTGCTCCCGGCGCCCAGGACGGGCCCGACGGGTGCTTCCTGAGCCCCGACAGCTCCCGCCAGCTGCGGCCTCCGTCGGCCGAGTGGAAAAGAGCGGCGTCTTCGACTCCCGCGTAGACGCTGTCCGGATCCTTCGGCGACGGCTCCAGGTGCCACACCCGGGCGAACTCCCAGGGATGCTGGGTCCCGTCGTACCACTGGTGGGTCCCCGCGTCGCCCTCGTACTTGAATTCGTTGCCCATGGTCTCCCAGGTCTTGCCGCCGTCGTTCGAGCGCTGGATCACCTGTCCGAACCAGCCGCTCGACTGCGACGCGTAGATCCGGTCGGGATCGGCGGGCGACCCCTTCACGTGGTAGACCTCCCAGCCCGCGAAGTGGGGACCGCTGACGTCCCACCGGTCGCGCTTGCCATCCGCCGTGAGGACGAAGGCGCCCTTCCGGGTTCCCACCAGCACACGTACGCCGCTCATCGCTTGCTCCCTGCTGACGTTGCGATTGCGTCGGCGCCTGACGCCGACCGGGTCAATCTACTCGAAGGCCCGCCGGCGGCCTCTTGCTCTCCGCCATGGACCTGGCCTGATTGCGGTCCGTGACCGCTACCGATCCCCACCGCGCGATCGACGCCGTCTGGCGTATCGAATCGGCCCGGCTCATCGCCGGCCTGGCGCGGATGGTGGGCGACATCGGCATCGCCGAGGACCTCGCCCAGGACGCGCTGCTCGCCGCCCTCGAACGGTGGCCTGAGACCGGTGTGCCGGACAACCCCGGGGCCTGGCTGATGGCCACCGCGAAACATCGCGCGATCGATCTGCTGCGGCGGAAGACGATGCTCACCCGGAAGCACGAGCAGATCGGCTACGAGCTCGAGGCCCAGCAGGAACAGGCGGTCCCCGACCTCGACGCCGCCCTCGACGACCACGTGGGCGACGACCTGCTGCGGCTGATGTTCACCGCCTGCCACCCCCTGGTGTCCACCGAGGCGAGGGTCGCCCTCACCCTCCGGCTCATCGGCGGTCTCACTACGGAAGAGATCGCCCGCGCGTTCCTGCTGCCGACGGCCACCATCCAGCAGCGGATCGTGCGGGCCAAGCGGACGCTCGCCGAGGCGAAGGTGCCGTTCGAGGTGCCGCGCGGGGACGAGCTGGCCGCGCGCCTCTCCTCGGTCCTGGGGGTGATCTACCTCGTGTTCAACGAGGGTTACTCCGCCACCGCGGGCGACGACTGGATGCGCCCGGCGCTGTGTGCCGATGCGCTCCGCCTGGGGCGGATCCTCGTCGGTCTGGCGCCGGAGGAGCCCGAGGTCCACGGCCTCGTGGCCCTGATGGAGATCCAGGCCTCCCGCTCCCGCGCGCGCCTCGGCCCGTCGGGCGAGCCGATCCTGCTGCTGAACCAGGATCGCACCCGCTGGGACCGGCTGCTCATTCACCGCGGGCTCGCCGCGCTCGAGCGGGCCGAAGGTCTCGGGGGTGCGGAAGGCTCCTACGCGCTCCAGGCGGCCATCGCCGCGTGTCATGCCCGGGCGGCGGCCGCGGCCGACACCGACTGGCGGCGGATCGCCTCGCTCTACGAACGCCTGAGCGGGGTCGCGCCTTCGCCGGTCGTGGAGCTCAACCGGGCGGTCGCGGTGGGCATGGCGTTCGGACCGGCGGCCGGTCTCGAGCTGGCTGATGCGCTTCGTGCGGAGGGCACCCTCGCCTCCTATCACCTGCTGCCCGCGGTGCGCGGCGACCTGCTCGACAAGCTGGGCCGCTTCGGCGAGGCGAGGGCGGAGTTCGAGCGTGCCGCCGGACTCACGCGGAACGGCCGCGAGCGCGGGGTGCTCCTGGAGCGCGCCGCCACCAGCGCACGAGCTGAATCCGGCACCCATGCGATGGTGGGAGACCATGGTGACCAACGGCGTTGAGGCGGACGGGCGGGCCGACTTCGATTTTCTCCACGGCGAGTGGACCGTGCGCAACCGGCGGCTCAAGGAGCGGCTGAAGGGCTGCACCGAATGGGAAGAGTTCGGCGCCACCTGCCGGGCTCGCGCCATCCTCGGCGGGCTCGGCAACATCGACGAGTTCACCATGGGCCGGGCCTCGGGGCAGGTCCAGGCCGTCACGGTGCGGCTGTTCAACCCGGCGTCCCGGGAGTGGAGCATCTACTGGTCGGCGGGGAGCGGCCGGTTCGACGTGCCCATGGTCGGGAGGTTCGATGGGCCGCGCGGCGTGTTCTACGCCCAGGAGCTGTTCGAGGGCCGGCACATCTTCAGCCGCTTCGTCTGGACCGTGCGTGCCCCGAGCTCCTGCCGCTGGGAGCAGGCGTACTCGACCGATGGCGGCGGCACGTGGGAGACGAACTGGACGATGGAGTTCAGCCGGGTGGAAGCCTCCGCGGTCGAGTGAATGGAGATGTGAGATGGACGAAGATCTCGAGGGCTGACCGGCTTCGGCGTCCAATTGCCGGCGTCCGGATCGTCTCCTGCGACATGACTCCACCCTCTCGCGTTCTCGCTGCCTGCGTTCGCGCCGCCGCCGGGCTCCTGCTCGCCTGCGGCGGGTCGGATCGCGCCGCGCCCGATCCGACCACGTTGCTCCTCGGCAAGCCGGAGGACATCAGCGGCGACAACCAGGTCGGCGTGGCGGGCGAGCAGCTGCCCGACAGTATTCGCGTCATCGTCACGCGCGACGATCAGCCCGTTGCCGGCGTGCCGATCGCCTGGTTCACCACCGAAGGCATCGTGGACCCGGCCGGCTCGGTCACTGGCGCCGATGGGATGACGGCGACCACGTGGGCGCCGATGGATCTCTTCGCCGAGCAGTTCATGGCGGCGCGGATCGATCTGGAGGGTGGCGCCACGATCGCCTTCAGGGCGATCGCGACGCCCGATCCCGACGGGCCCACCACCGTCCTCGTCGGCCCCGGCGGCGGCAACACCTTCGAGCCCGCCAATCTCACGATACCGGTCGGTGCGACGGTGAACTGGTTCTGGCCGGAAGGGAGCCGGAGCCACAACATCGTCGCCGATGACGGCGAGTCACCGCCGCCTTCGGGCGCGCTCGCCGACTGGCCCAAGTGGCATGTCTTCCGCTTCACGACCCCGGGTGTATATCGGTACTATTGCGCGGAGCACGGCGGTCCGGCCGGCGTGCGCATGGCGGGCACCATTACGGTCGAGGAAGTACCCAGCGAATAGATGGGCACCGGCGGCATGTCCGACCATCGTCCGTGGCATGCCCTGTTGGCGCCACTGCCGCAGAGCGTCGTCCCGCGCGTGTCGCCGCTGGTCCCCGCGGAGCCGGCGCCGTCGGACTCACCGAGTCCCATCGCCGGGTGGGAAAGCCTGGTGCTCGAGCTCTCGGCCGAGGCAGCCGGCCTTCGGATCGTCCAGGTGCTGCTCGATGCGGACGGCCGCTTGCTCAGCGCGTCGGACCACGTCCTGTTCCGGTTTCCTCCCCCCTTCATGATCCGGTTCGCGAGGCGGCCGTTCTGATGCGGCAGGAGAGCATCGGAGGCCGGTTCGAGGTCAACGGTGATTTCAGGGGGACCTGCTGGTTGATCACGGGACCGGAACCGGTGGATGAGGAGGCGCCACAATGGGAGATGACGCCGCGCGAGCCCACGCCGGAGGAGGTGGCGGCGCTGCGGACGCTGGTCGCGGAGGTCATGCGGCGCAGGGGGCACCCGTGAGCGTGACGTACGAAATCACCACGGTGGTGGAGCCGGACCTGGTCGAGCGCTACGAACGGTTCATGCGCGCGACGCACATCCCCGAGCTTCTGGCCACGGGCTGCTTTCACGGCGCGGCCTTCACGCGGTCGGGGCAGGGCCGCTATCGTATCCGGTACGAGGCACCGACCGAGGACGCGCTGGAGCGGTATCTGGCGGAGCATGCGTCCCGGCTGCGCGACCATTTCGCGGCGGAGTTTCCTCGAGGCATCACGGTCTCGCGTGAAGTCTGGCTGGCATTGGAGACCTGGGCCACCGACTAGCAGGAGGAACCAGTGGTCACGACCATCAACCTGGCGGAGAAGTTCGGCCGCTTCACCGACCGGTGGAGCCCGAAGATCATCGCCGACCTGAACGACAGCCATGTGAAGCTCGCCAAGGTGCAGGGCGAGTTCGTCTGGCATCATCACGCGGACGAAGACGAGCTGTTCATCGTCCTCAAGGGACAGCTCACGATCGAGCTCCGCGACGGGCAGGTGACCCTGGGTCCCGGGGAGCTGGTCGTCATCCCCAAGGGCGTGGAGCACCGCCCGGTCGCGGCGGAGGAAGTGCACCTGATGCTGATCGAGCCGAAGGCCACGCGCCACACGGGAAACGTGGTCAGCGAGCGCACCGTGCACGAATTTTCCCGGATTTAGCGGCGATGGCGCTGCCCCTCGAGCTGCTGCCCGACACACTCGCCATCTGTCGTCTCCCGCCGGACGCCGAGATTCCCGACTGGGCTTTCAACAGCGGATCGTTCCTCACGATCAGCCGAACCCCCGAAGAGCTGTCGATCACCACGCTCCAGAGCGCGGTGCCGCCCACCGTGGCGAGCGAGCGAGACTACCGCGCCCTCCGGGTGCGCGGCACCCTGCCACCCAATCTCGTGGGCATTCTCCTCTCCATGGCCGAGCCGCTGGCGCGGGCCGGGCTCGGCATCTTCGCGATCTCCACCTTCGACACCGACTACGTGCTGGTGAAGGCGCGCGACCTCCCTGCCGCGCTGGAGGCGCTGCGCGCCGCCGGCCACGACGTGGGCTGACATGGCGCACTACCTGGTCACCGCGACGCCGCGGGCCGAGCTGTTGGCGGAGCTGGAGGATCGGCTGGCCCGGAACGAGTTCTCCGGGCTTCGACCGTTCGGGAAGGCGCTGACGTACTCGCTTCGCCGGGCCCGGCGGCTGCCGAACGGCAAGGCGATGTGGGAGGAGGAGGACTACTGCCAGCCGCCGCTCGCGGAAGAGCGGGCGGCGGTGCTGGACCGGTATTTCGACGGGCTCGCGGTCGAGCCGGTGGTGGAGGGAACCGGCTGGGCGCTCATCGACGCCCTGCCGGCCATGTTCCCCCAGCCCGGCTCCCGCTGACCTACTGCACCACGATCACCAGTCTCGGGGCGGTGGTCGCACCGGCTTCCCGCGCGCGGTAGTCCGCGCCGTTGGTGGACGCCGACTCGAGCGCGAAGCTGTAGGTCCCGTTCGCCTTCACCTGGCTGGTCACGTCGATCTCGTACCAGGTATTCACCACCACGCTGCCGATCGAGCCGAGCACCGTCGAGGTGTACGAGGGGGCGCCGCTCCAGCGAATGGTGCTCTCGCTCCACGTGGTGGACGATACCCGGTGCAGACGCCCGCCGGCGTCGGAGGGATCGACCGCGTACAGCTGGAGCTTGGCGCTGACGACCGACTTGGTGCCGATGCCGGTCACGGAGAACTTCAGGTAGGTCCGTGCCGCCGGTGAGCCGTCCACCAGCAACGTCGTCCGCGTTCCGTAGCGGCTGAAGGGCGAATCGCGAAGGACGTGCGCGTCCGCGTTGGCCGTGACCGTGAGGGTGGTCTGCGTCGGTGGCGGCGGGGGCGGCGGTGGGGGCTGGGTAGGCGCCACCACGCAGGCGGCGGAGCCCGCGTCGGTCAGCGAGTGCCCCGGCACCGGTACGAATTCCCAGTCGAAGCTCGTGGGCCTGAGGGTGAGCTTGAGCACGCCGAGGGCGGAGCTGCTGCGCTTCTCGCTGTTGGCGCGGATCGTTCCGAAGCCCCGCATTTCCTTCCCGCCGACTCCGACGACGAACGACCGGATGCCGGCCGCTTGATCGAGGACGCCCGTGGCGTTCTGCGGGCCGAACCGCTCGTAGTCATGGTCGTGTCCGGCCAACACCAGGTCCGCGCGGTAGTCGTACAGCGCCTGCCAGATCGGCTGCATGGCCGTCACGTTCCCGTGCGAGCCGGAGCTGAACCGCGGATGGTGCCAGTAGGCGAGCGTGCAGGTGTTGGGGTGGGCCGCGAGGTCGGCGCGCAGCCACAGTTCCTGCGGCGAGCCCGCGCCGCAGCCGCCCACGGAGGCGCAGTTGCTGTTGAGGGCGATCAGGTGCCAGGTCCCGACGTCGAAGCTGTAGTAACCCTTCCCCCGCTCGCCCGCTCGCCCCGCTTGCACGCCTACGCCGTTGAAGTAGTCGAAGTAGCCGGCCGCGTTGGCGGTCTGGTACTCGTGGTTGCCGGCCGCCGGGTAGGTGATCGGCTTGTGCGGGCCCCAGGTGGGCTGATAGTAGGTGTTGAAATCGTTCAGCGTCGCGTTCTCGTACTGGATGTCACCCATGAGCAGCACCGCCTGGGGCGCGATCGAGGCGACGAGCGCGGAGGTGGCCGCTTGCTGGCACGCGGTGGCGGTCGCGGTCCCCGTGCCGCACACGATGTCGCCCGCGGCGACGATGACGGGGTCCGACTCGGCCGCCGCCGGTGCGGCCGCTGACGCCGCGGGCTGGAAGGAGCTGGTGGGCGATTCGCCGCGCGAACAGCCCACGACTGCGACGGCACCGAGTACAATGCCGGCTACCACTGCCTGGATCGGACGCATGGGAAGAGTCGCCTGGGATGGGATGGGATTAACGTACCACGGGACTGACGAGTCGGCCAGCGGGCGGGGGCAACTTGACGGAAATCACTCGAACTGACATCTCTATAGTGTTGATTTACCGATGTTTAGGAGACGTGACATGGAGAACATTATCATCTGGGCGTTGCTCACCGGCGCCGTCACCGGCGGAGTCGGGGTGGCGATCGTCCTGCTCCAGCGCCGGTTCCGGATCGCGCGCCGCCAGACCGATGTACTCGAGGAGACCGAGCGTCGTCTCGACGAGCTGGCCGACGTCGGCACCCGCGTGAGCGAGATGGAGGATCGTCTCGACTTCGCCGAGCGGACGCTGACGCGGCAGCGGGAGGAATCCCGTCGCTCTCCACCCAAGCCGTGACATGAGCCAGCACAGTCTCACGAGCCTGCTCGACCTCGCGGGCGCTCGCGCCGGTCACTTCCGGCTCGAGTCGGGTCTGCACAGCCGACTCTGGCTCGACCTCGACGCCCTCTTCGCCGACGGCTCCCGTATCGCGCCGCTCGTCCGACAGCTCGGCGAGACATTGCGCCCGCACGGCGTCGCCGCCGTGTGCGGCCCGCTCCTCGGCGGCGCGTTTCTCGCCCAGCTGGTCGCGCGCGATCTCGGCGTCGAGTTCTGGTTCGCCGAGCGCGTGGCCGATGCCGAGCCTGCCGGTCTCTTTCCGGCTCACTATGTGCTGCCGCCGGCGCTGGCGCGGCGCGCCGCCGGCCGCCGCGTCGCGATCGTCGACGACGTCATGAGCGCCGGCTCCGCGCTGCGGGCCACCTGCACCGAGCTCCGCATTCATGGCGCCGACCCCGTGGTCGCGGGTGCCCTGCTCGTGCTCGGCAGCGTGGGCGCCGAGTGGTTCGCCGCCGAGGGAGTACCGGTCGAGGCCGTGCTGCGCCATCATTTCGAGACCTGGCCTCCCGGTGGGTGTCCGCTCTGCGCCGCCGGCGTGCCGCTCGAAGACCTGACCACTTCCGTCACCCGCTGAATCCACATGCCTCATCGCACGCACGACCCGGCATCCGTGCCGGCGCCCGTCGGCAACTACACCCAGGGCCTGGGGGTGTCCCCCGGCGCGCGCCTGCTGTTCGTGAGCGGGCAGGTTCCGGTTCGGGCGGACGGCACCGTCCCCTCGGACTTCGAGGGACAGTGCCACGTCGTCTGGGACAACCTGCTGGCGGTGCTCGCCGACGCCGACATGGGGCCGGAGCATCTGGTGAAGGTGACGACGTACCTCACCGACCGGAGCCACGCAGAGGTCAACAGCGGCGTGCGGCGTGCCCGCCTCGGCGACGCGAGGCCGGCGCTGACCGTCGTCATCGCCCAGACCTTCGCTCCCGAGTGGCTGCTGGAGATCGAAGCGGTGGCGGCGCGGCTGGAACGGAGCTGATCGTGCGCTACGTGCTCGATCTGCTGGGCGTCGCGGTCTTCGCCGTCAGCGGCGTTCTCGCCGCCGGCCGCAAGGGGCTCGACGTGCTCGGCGTCGTGGTCATCGCGGTCGTCACGGCGATCGGTGGCGGCACCGTCCGCGACCTGCTCCTCAACCGGCATCCGATCTTCTGGATCGCCAATACCACCTATCTCTCCGTCATCCTGGCGGCGACCGCCGTGACCCTGGCCTACCTGCGGTTCTGGGTTGCGTCCCGTCGTGCTCTGCTCGTGGCCGATGCGCTGGGACTCGCCTTCTTCACGATTACCGGCGTGCAGCTCACCCAGATGGCCGGCCACTCGCCGGGCATCGCGCTCCTGATGGGAACCATCACCGGGGTCGCCGGGGGCATCATCCGTGACGTGCTGACGGCGCAGATTCCCCTCGTCCTGCGCCCCGGCCTGCTGTACGCGACCGCCGCCGCGGCCGGCGCCGGGCTGTATCTCATCCTGGTGCGGATCGGTGTGCCGGTGAACGTCGCGTCGCTCGCCGGCATGGCCGCGATCGCCGGGCTTCGGTTCGGCGCGATTCTCCGGGGATGGACCCTTCCGCCGGTGCGAGTACCCGAGGACGACTAGGCACGTCGCGGTGGCGGGTCCCCACCCGAAGGCGAGATATTCCGGCAAGGAGGCCCGATGACAACCCAACGACTTGCGCTCACGCTGAGCGTGCTCAATCTCGCGATCCTCAGCGGGGCGGCGATGCGGACTCGGCCCGCCGACCCGGCCGGCGACGAGGTCCTGCGCGGCCGAGGACTCGAGCTGACGGACGAGCGCGGCAAATCTCGCGCGTCCATCCGGGTCGAGGAGGACGGACAGGTCGTGCTCCGGCTGCTGGATCAGCAAGGCACCATCCGAGTCAAGCTGGGCGCGGGGAAGGACGGCTCGGGATTGGTGCTCCTCAACGACGCCACCGAGCCGGGCGTGCATCTGCTGGCCAAGTCGGAAGGCAGCAGCTTGCGGCTCGCCACCAAGGACGGGCACGAGCGGGTGATCGTGCCCTGAGCGGTCCACCTTCAGCGAGGCACGGCGATGGCCACCTATGAATACGCGGTACTGATCGGGCGGGACGAGGCCGGCCCCGGCGGCGGCGTCACCTGGTACGTCAACGGCATCACCAAGCCCGTCGGATCGGAGCTGCCGGTCATCCTCAACCGCATGGGCGCGGAAGGATGGCGCGTCGTCGGTCTCGGCGACCTCGGCTTCGACGTGCGGACCGAGATCATCCTGATGCGGGAGCACGCCTGAGCGCGCTCGGCATCTTCATCCAGTATCCGGCCCTCGCCGCGATCATCGGCGTCGGGTTCCTCGTGCTGGGTTTCGGGCGACGGCGCGTCGCGGTGGTGGCCGGCGTGCTCTGGCTGGTCTACGCCGCATACGAGACCGGCATGCGGCAGCGGTGGCTCTGCACGGGGGAGTGCAACATCCGGGTGGACCTGCTGCTCATCTACCCGGTCCTGCTGGTGCTCTCGATCGTGGCGGTCTGGCGCCTGTCCCGATGAGCTGGTGGCGCTCGCTCTTCGGTGGTGCGGAACGCCCGGAGGAGACCATCCGGCTTACCCGCCGAGTCATGGATCTCTTGGCGGAAGGCAAGTCGGACGAGGCGGCCGAGCGGGCGCTCTTCCGCGAGGGCGTGTCGGTCCAGCGCGCCCGCTCGATCGTGGAGGAAGTGCGCCGGGTGCAGCAGAGACTCCGCGGTGGCTGAGGGCGAGCTCGAGGAACGTCTGCGGCGCCTCGAGCGCGCGGCGCGCCCGCTGGAGCCCGGCGCGAGCCGCCGCCGGCGCCTGCGCGATGCGGTGATCGCATCCTCGGAGCGATTCCTTCGCCGGATCGATCACATCAAAGGATTCGACGACGTCGCGCACCGCGGAATCGGACTGCTCGATCATCCGATCTCGGCCGATGGGCTCGCGCTCGAGAACGTCATCGAGCTGATCGAGCGCGACGTCGTGGCGCCGGGCGCCGCCACCGCGACCGGCCGCCACCTCGCCTACATCCCCGGTGGCGGCATCTACCATTCCGCCCTGGGCGACTTCATCGCGGCGGTCACCAACAAGTATTCCGGCATTTTCTTCACCGGGCCGGGGCCGGTGCGGATGGAGAACATGCTGATCCGCTGGGTGGCCGACCTGGTCGGATATCCGCCGGGCGCGGGCGGCAACATCGCCTCCGGCGGGAGTATCGCCAACCTCACGGCGATCGCCACCGCGCGGCACGCTCACGGACTGCGCGCGGCGGATTATCCCAACGCGGCCATCTACCTCACCACCCAGGCGCACCACTGTATCGAGAAGGCGCTCCGTCTCGCCGGCATGGCCGAGGCGCAGGTGCGGCAGGTGGCGGTCGATGCGGGCTACCGGATGCGGCCCGACGCGCTCGCCGACGCGATCGCAACGGACCGAGCGAAGGGGCTCATCCCCTGGCTGGTGGTGGCGTCGGCGGGGACCACGGACACCGGCGCGGTGGATCCGCTGGAGGCGATCGCCGACATCGCGCAGCGGGAGCGCTGCTGGTTCCACGTGGACGCGGCCTACGGCGGGTTCTTCCTGCTGACGGACCAGGGACGCGCCGCGCTGCGCGGCATCGAACGCTCCGATTCGGCCGTGCTCGATCCCCACAAGGGCCTGTTCCTCCCCTACGGCTCGGGCGTGCTCGTCGTCCGTGATGCCGCACCGCTCATGGCGAGCCACGACTACGCCGGCAGCTACATGCAGGATGCCGCGCGAGAGCCCACGGAGATCTCACCTGCCGACGCGTCGCCCGAGCTGTCGCGGCACTTCCGCGGTCTCCGCATGTGGCTGCCGCTGGTGCTGCTGGGCACCGCGCCCTTCAGCGCGGCGCTGGAGGAGAAGCTGCTGCTCGCGCGCTATTTCCGGCGGGAGATCGAGCTGGCGGGATACGAAGTGGGACCGGAGCCGGACCTGTCCATCGTGACGTACCGGTGGGTGCCGCCGGGGGCTTCGCTGGAGCGGGTCAACGCGCTGAATCAGGCGATCGTGGAAGGTGCCCGCCGGGACGGGCGGGTCTTTCTTTCGTCCACCATGCTGGATGGGCGGTATACCCTCAGGATGGCGTCGCTCGCGTTTCGCACTCACCGGCGGACGATGGACCTGGCCGTGCGGGTGCTGCGCGAACAGGCCTTGATGTCACCCTGAGCGCAGCGAAGGGGCGGCACAACGGCATAATCCCCTTCGCTGCGCTCAGGGTGACACCTCAGAGCCAGCGGGGAACGCGACCGAGATACTCGAGGTAGGGGGCGCCGAACTTGGCGGTGAGGTTCTGTTCTTCCCAGCGGATCACGCGCCGCTCCACCAGCAGGAAGACCGGAACGAACAGCAGCAACGGCGCCACGGCATTGAGCAGCAACCCCAGGCCGAGATGCAGGCCGGCCATGCCGAGACACATGGGATTCCGCGAGAGGGTATAGGGACCGCCCAGCGCCAGCGCGACCGTGGAGCCTCCGGGCACCCAGGTGGTGCGCGCGCGATGCAACGTGAGCCGGGCCCAGACCAGCAGCGCGGCGCTGGCCGTGAGCAGCAGCACGCCGCTCGTCCGTGCGATCACGGGTGGCAGGGCCTGGAGCGGCATCATCGCGTGGAGCGCGAGTCCGAGCGCGAAGGCGGTGACGTAGAGCAGCGGCGGAAAGGCGAGCAGACGTGGCAGGGGCTCCGGCGGCGCGATCATGCGGCTACCATACCGTGCAACCCCATACTCGGCAAGCGAGCCAGCGATGCGGCATCTAGGCGTCCTGCTGTTGCTGTTGTGGTGCGGCGCCACGGAGATCGTGGCGCAGACCGACCCGCCTCGCTGGCAGCTCGCGGCCGCGTTCGTGAAGCGCGACTCGGTGCAGCTGCGCCGGTATTTGTCTCCCGATGTCATGATCTGGCCTCCCGCTCCCGATACGGCGCGGCGCGGCACGGCCGCGGTCGACTACTTCGTCCGGCTGGCGCTGTCCTCCCGGGTGACGCAATCCGACTTTCGGCCCCGCAACGTCACCACCGACGGCGCCTATCTGGTCGAGGAAGGCACCTGGACCTTCGCCTTCGGGCGCAACCGAGTGCGGGCCCGCTATGATCTCCGCTGGCGCCACGCGCAGGGCCGCTGGCAGGTCGCTTTCCTCAAATGGGAGCTGTTCCGCTGAGGCACGACGGCGCGGGCGGCCGGCCGGAACGGCCCTTCTGGCTCAGCCGGATCGAGACGCTGGGCACCACGGTCGTGGTGCTCATGGTCGCCTGCATGATGATCTGGCACGAGGCGGTGATGCGGGAGCGGCGTCTCGTGGTGACGCTCGCCAGCGCGGTGGTGCTCTACGCGTGCACCCTGGTGGGATTCGGGAACCGCTCGGCGGCCGACCGGATCGCGTGGTGGCCGTTCGCGCTGGCGGGGCTCGCGACCGGAACCGTGGCCGAGCTGATCAACGCGAAGTTTCTGGTGACCCGCGAGCTCCTCGTCGCCGTCATCACCGGCGTGGTGGTCGGCAGCGCGCACTGGGCGGCGCTGCGGATCTGGATCGGATGGGCGAGGAGCGCGGGCGCGACGAGCTGAAGTCGATTACCTGCACACGGTGGAGTTTCCATGGCCAACGAGGTCGTCGCGCACTATCTGGACGGGCGGGTCGTCAAAGGCATCAGCCTCGACGTGGATCCCGGCAAGCCTCTCTGCCACATCCGCACGACGGGGGAGGGTACGCTGGAGGTGAAACTCACCGACCTCAAGGCGCTCTTCTTCGTCAAGGATCTGGTGGGCGACAAGGGGCGGAACGACATCCTCCAGCTCGAGCCGAAGGACGGGCGCGCGCTGGGCGCCTTCCCCATCGAGCTGGAGTTCGCCGACGGTGAGCGCCTGGTGGGGCTCACGGTGCGCTACCCGCCGGTGCGACCCTTCTTCTTCATACTGCCGGCCGACTCCAGCAGCAACAACGTGCGGGTGCTGGTGAATCGCGCCGCGGTCAAGCGGATGGGGCAGCCGCCTCCGCCTGCCGCGTAACCCGCGCGGGTATCCGACATATTACCGCTATGCCGCCGCGCCGACGCATCGCGCCAGACCGTTCCAGGAGTCGCCCATGAGCCAGCTTTCCGTGCCGCGTCCGGGTCCGGACGAATCCGCCCCGTTCTATCACGGGTACATCGCGCAGGTGACCGGCGAGGCCATCGGCGGCCTGCTGGTGAGCCAGCTCGAGGAGCTGGAGCGCATGCTGGCGCCGTTCGACGACGCGGCGGCGCGGTACCGCTACGCTCCCGGCAAATGGAGCGTCAAGGAAGTGCTGGGCCATCTCGCGGATGCCGAACGGATTTTCTCCTACCGGATGCTCCGGATCGGCCGGGGCGACACGACCGCGCTCCCCGGATTCGACGAGAACGTGTACGTGCCCGCCGGCGATTTCGACGGTCGTCCGCTCGCCGCGATCATCGGCGAGCTGCGCGCGGTGCGTCAGGCGACGCTGGCGCTCGCCGACAACATGCCGGCCGCCGGGTGGACTCGCGTGGGGGAGGCGAGCGGCAAGCGCGTCAGCGCCCGGGCGCTCCTCTACATCATCGCCGGCCACCTGACGCACCACGGCCGCGTCCTCCGCGAGCGGTACCGGCTGGCCACGGTGCTTCGGATCTGCGACAACGGCAACGAGCGCATCGTGCCGGCGTCGGCGGAGGTGGTGGAGCAGGTGTTCTCGCCCGACACCGCCATCGCCGACGGCACCGAGATCACCGTGGCCGACGGCGACCGCTGGCTCGCGGCGGTCGCGGTCGGAACTCCGGGAAGCGCGGGCGAATTCCTGCTCTCCGGCGCGGAGGGCGAGCGTCCGACCGCCTCGGGCCAGGCCGGGCGGGGCGATACGCTCCGCCGCTTCCGCGATTTCCTCGCCCGGTGATCCGGCCGATGGAGCTGGTCATCGACACGTCGGCGATCGTCGCCGTCCTCACCGCCGAGCCCACCCGGGACCGGATCATCGCCCGGACGCAGGGCGCCGAGCTGCTGGCGCCGGGCTCGGTGCACTGGGAGACCGGCAACGCGCTTTCGGCGCTGGTGAAACGGCGCCGCCTCAAGCTCGCCGACGTGCAGACCGCGCTCGCCGCCTACGCCCGGATCCCCATCCGCTTGGTCGACATCGAGCTGGACGTGGCCCTCGAGCTGGCGGACCGGCTGGGTCTGTACGCGTACGACGCGTACCTCATGGCGTGCGCCCGACGGCACTCGGCTCCGCTGCTCACGCTCGACCCTCGGCTCGGCCGGGTGGCATCCGAGGCGGGGGTGAAAGTGCTCGAGGTGTAGGTGAAGGAATTCACCGCCGCGGAGGCCCGCCAGCGACTCGCGTCGCTGCTCGACCGCGCGAGCAAGGACGGCGCGGTGCGGATCCGCCGGAAGGACGGCCAGTCCTTCGTGCTGCGCCCCGAACCCGCGTCCCGCTCGCCGCTCGACGTGCCGGCCATCGAGGCCCGGCTCACCCGCGACGAGATTCTCGACGCGATCCGCGAAGGACGCCGACCGGCGTAAATCACCGTCTACCCAGCACGCAGAGGATCGGATGCGCCGAGCGTTGACCGGATGGATCGTCGTGGCGGTAGGATTCGTGGGCCTCGGTCTCGGGGCCTTCATCGGCGCGCAGACCGCACAGGTCCGGGAGCTGCCACCCGGCACCGTCGAGGAATGGCGGAAGTACGCCAGCGACGTCGAGCAGGGCGCGCGCACCCCATCGGCCGCCACGACGCGGCTTCTCACGGAAACGGCCATCGCCCAGCAGGCCCACGCGCGGTCGGCCATCGCGCTCCTGCGGCTGGCCGGGGCCGGCGTGGCGCTGCTCGGCGTGTTTCTGCTGGTGGATCTGATCCGCTACCGGGCGAAGCACGCGAGCCAATCGGACGCGTGAGAGTCGCCGAGCTCGCCACGATCGGCTACGAGTCGGCCACGGTCCAGACATTCCTCGAGGCGTTGTCGTCGCACGGGATCGACCTGCTGATCGATATTCGCGCCGTCGCCAGCAGCCGCCGGCCCGGGTTCGCCAAGTCCGCGCTCACTGCCAACCTCGCCTCCGCGGGCATCGAGTATCTGCATCTCCGCGACCTCGGCACGCCGGCGGAAGGCCGCGCGGCCGCGCGAGCCGGCCGCCACGCGGAGATGCGGCGCATCTTCGAGGTCCACCTCGCGACCCACGAAGCGCAGGCCGAGCTCGCCACCGTCATGGAGATCGTGCGATCCGGGCGCCGGGCGTGTCTGCTCTGCCTCGAGGCCGATCCCACTCATTGCCATCGAAGCCTGGTCGCCCAGGCGCTCGCGGCGCGGATGCCTCTGCGCGTGATCAATCTCAGGCCCGCACCTCTTTCGGACCGGACCGAACCGACGTAGCATCGAGTAATTCGCCGAGGGATCGCCGCTCATACTGCTCGGAGGCGAGATGACGTGGCTCGTGCTCGCCGTGCTGGCGCTGGTGCCGTGGGCCGGATACGCCGTCGCGCTTCGCCTCACGGGAGGGCGAGTCGGGGTGGCGATCGCCACTGCCGCCGCGGTCGGAGCCGCGCTCGGCGCCTTTCTCGCGTCGGCCGGGTCCGCCATGGCGACGGCGGTGGATCCCGACGCGGCCATGCTGCGGGGTGCCGGATACGGGTTGGCTGGGGGTGCACTCGTCGGCGCGTTGGCGGCGGCGATGCGGCTGGTTCGTCGTGGCACAGCGAAGGAGACTACCTGAATGCGAGTCGTGTCGAGTGCAGGCCCAGTCCTGATGCTGGCGGTCGCGGTCGCGTGCGGACCCAAGCCGCCTCCGCCGGAGGATCAGCCACCCGTCGCTGATGAGTCCCAGTCCGCGGCCCCCGCTCCAGCCCTGGATGGCCGCGAGTGGTTGTTGGTGGACCTGAAGGACCAGCCCGCACCGACCGGCGCCGGCGGCCGGCCCGCTACCATCATGTTCGATACGGCGGCACACCGCGGCTCGGGCTTCGCCGGGTGCAACCGGTACGGCGCCGAGTTCAAGACGGCCGGCGACGGTCTCACCTTCGGCCCGGCGATGGCCACCAAGATGGCGTGCAGCGAGGGTGATGAGCTGGAGCGTCTATACCTCGCCGTACTGCCCGAGGTCACGACCTACGCCGTCGCCGACTCGATGCTCACCCTGAGCGGCGCCGCCGGACCGCTGGCCCGCTTCCGCTCGCCCTGATAGCGCTCTTGCCGCAGCCGACCCAGGTCTCCTCCGGCCTGCCCATCGGGCTGGCGTGCGGGGTCGCCGTTTGGGTGTTCTCCGGCGCGATTACCGGCCGTGCGGAGCCGTGGGACTCGGCCGGGATGTATTACGCGGGTGCCCTGATCGCCTCCGGCGCGATCGGCGGATTCCTGGTGCCGGCCCACTGGATCGAGGTGGCGGTCGGCGTCTTCGCGGGGCAGGCCGTCGTGCTCGTGGCTCGAGTCCTGGCGGAGCCGGGGAGCGGCGGACTGTGGCCGCTCGGCGTTCTCTTCCTGGCCCTCTACTCCCTGCTCGCGCTCGCGGGCGCGGTCGCGGGCTCAGCCGTTCGCCGCATGCTGGGACCCACCGGGTGACTCGAGCCGCCGTCCTGTGCGCGCTCGGGCTGTTGTCGTTGCCGGCGTGCCGGGAGCGCACCGGCGCGCTGTCACCGAGCCAGGAGACCCGGTTCACAGAAGAAGGCATCCTCCGTCGCCAGGAGGATCTTCTCTTCCGCTTCACCAAGGCGACGGGTTCCCGCTCGGAGCGGCGGGAAGACCGCCTCGCGTCCATCGTGGTCACCCGGAAGAGCGTCCTGATCCACAAGAACGCCAAGGTGGGCCTCGAGATCACGCCGCGCAGCCGGCGGTTCTATGCGGTGGAGCGCGAGCGCGATCGGGTGCGGCTCAGGTCGGGCGAGGGGCGGAACGAGGAGATCTGGTCCTTCGTGCCCCCGGACGACGCAACCGGGTGGGTGACCGACATCCGCGCGGTCATCAGTGCGTCGGAATCCACAATTAACCGATAGCGGTACCGGAGCTCGGTACGTCAGGAGTCAGCATGTCGGAGCATGTCTACAAGACCATCGAGATCGTCGGATCGTCCGCCAGCGGGGCCGAGGACGCCGTCAGGCGTGCCGTGGCCAAGGCGTCTGAAACGGTGCGCAACCTCCGCTGGTTCGAGGTGACCGAGACCCGCGGCCACATCGAGAAGGGCCAGATTGCTCACTGGCAAGTGACTATCAAGGTTGGCTTTACGCTCGACTAGCCGGCCCCCTCACGCTCTCGGCCACGGCGCGTATCTTGGTAGGGTCGAACTCAGACCCCCAGGCGGAGGGCCTCATGAAGGACACGAAGGAGTTCGTGGCGGGGTGGCAGAGCATCGTCGAGGATCACGTCCTCCGCGATCTCGCCGGCGCGATCGCCAAGCTCGGTGCGGCCGATCAAGGCGGCACCGAGTCGTTGGCGCGCCATCTCACGCACGCGTTCCAGGTGGCGGCAGGTCCCAAGGGCGGCGTGCAGGCCGCGGTCACCTACCTGTGTGAGATCGCGGGCCACGCGGAGCAGCCCGGCCCGGCGTAGCAGCCATGCGCGGGCTCTGGCTCCTCGGGTTGTTCGTCGCGCTCGATACGTTGCCGGCCGCGGCGCAGGGACAGCGCGTGAAGGTCGAGTGGCAGGCCGGCGACCGCGAGCGTATCGAGCTCGAGGTGCACGGCTTCCGCTACTCGGCCGACGCCTACACCCAGGACAAGCCGGCCATCGAGCTGCTCACCTCGTCGGGCAACGTGTTCGTGCCCTACAATAAGATCGGCTCCATCGACTTCCTCGACTGCGCCGGACGGGGCGTGGCGCATGAGCAGGCCGCCCGCTGGGACGTCACCGTGCACCTCCTCTCGGGCTCCCACCGTAATGGCGCGATCGACCTGCGATATCTCCTCGGCACCGATCAGGACGGGCTGGAATGGCGCCTGTGGATGGGCCATCCCTGCAGCCGCGACGCCAAAGCGCTCCGGCGCCTGGTCTTTTCCCCGTAGCGATCTTCTCGTTTTCTTCTGACATGAAGCTCCTCTTTCTCGTGGCCACGCTCCAGGCCGTCGCGGGTTTGCCCGCTCGGGCTCAGGACACGAGCGGCTGGCCGCTGCACGGACTCGAGCTCGGCGGCGGCCGCTTTTCGCCATTGACGGCGATCGATACCGCCACCGTCCGCGGCCTCGTCCCGGCCTGGACCTATCACAGCGGGGTGACCGCGACCTTCCAGGCCACGCCGATCGTGGTGGACGGCACCATGGTCGTCTCGCTGCCGTTCAGCGGGGTCGTGGCCCTCGATGCGCGGACCGGACGAGAGCGCTGGCGTTACCGCCACGAGTCACGGGCGGCCAAGCTCTGCTGCGGTCCGGCGAACCGCGGCGTCGCGGTGGCGAACGGACGCGTCTTTGTCGGCACCGTGGACGGCCGCCTGCTCGCGCTGGATGCCGCCGACGGCACGCTGCTCTGGGACGTGACGGTCGCCGAGTATCAGGGCACGACCGAGGCGAGCTCCCAGCTTCGGGCGGACGATCCGCTGGCCGCCGCGCAGGCCACCGGATCGACCGGCGTCGGCATCAGCGCGGCGCCGCTGGTGTACGATGGGCGGGTATTCATCGGGATCGCCGGTGTCGGGTACGGATTGCACCCGGACAAGGGACTCGCGGTGGTCGGCGTCTCGGGTCAGTACGGCCGGCCCGGACTCATGGCGGCGTTCGACGCGGCCACCGGCCGGAGACTGTGGGACTTCGACGTGACCGGACCCGGGTGGGAGGGCGAGTACCGCCGCGCGACACCGGACGGCGTACCGCTCAGCCGGGACATTCCGCGCGAACGGACCGCGGCCGCGCGGCAAGCCGACGCGTGGCGCTTCGGCGGCGGTTCGATCTACGCCTCGCCGGTGGTGGACACCGCGCGCGGGCTGCTCCTCTTCGGTACCGGCAACCCGTCGCCCCAGATGGCCGATGCATCGCGGCCCGGCGACAACCTCTACACGTCGTCGCTGGTGGCGCTCGATCTGCGCACGGGCAAGCGCGTCTGGCACTATCAGCAGGTGCCCCACGACCGCTGGGGCTACGACGTAGCCAGCTCGCCGGTGCTGGTGGACATCGATGACAAGGGGACGCGCGTCCCAGCGGTGGCCCAAGCTGCGAAGACAGGTTGGGTCTACGTGCACGACCGGCGGAACGGCCGCCTGCTCTTCAAGTCGGAGCCGTTCGTGCCCCAGCGCAACCTGTTCACGCCTCCGCGCCCGGGCGATGGCGTGATCATCGCGCCGGGCATCGCCGGCGGCGCCAATTGGTCGCCGTCCGCCTACGACCCCACGCGCGGTCTCTTCTTCGTCGCCGCGCTGCATCTCCCCACCCGCTACGTCGCCCACGAGGCGAAGCGTCCGGACGGCACCGTGCTGCACTACGCGAGCACGCAGAACGTCGAGGAAGCCTGGGGCACGCTGAGCGCGGTGGACCTCGCGAACGGCGGCCGGCTCCGGTGGCAGGCACGGACCGACGAGCCGCTGATCGGCGGCGTCCTCGCGACCGCCGGCGGACTCGTGTTCTCCGGCGCCGGCAAGGGCGCGTTCGCCGCGTTCGAGTCGGGGAGCGGTCGCCGCCTCTGGTCCTGGCAATGCGACGCCGGGGTCAACGCTCCGCCGGTTACCTACTCGGTGAATGGGCGGCAGTACGTGGCGGTCGCAGTAGGCGGCAACGCGCTCTTCGGGTTTACCCAGGGCGACATGGTGATGGCGTTCGCCCTGCCGGAGCGATAGTCGCGATGGGGCTCGAGGAGGATGGAACGATCCGCTGGCGCCTGTCGCTCGTCTCGCCGCCGGAGCGAGTCTACCAGGCGCTCGCCACGCCGGAGGGTCGCGCGCGGTTCTGGGCCGAGAGCGCGGCGGAGCACGGCGACGTGGTCACCTTCCGCTTCCTCAATGGTCAGATCCTCGAGAGCCAAATTCTGGAGCGCACCCCTCCTCGTCGTTTCGTGCTCACCTACTTCGGCGGCAGCCGCGCGGCGTTCGAGCTCGAGCCCGATGACCGGGGCGGGACCGACCTGACGCTTACCGACAGCGGTGTGCCCGAATCGGAGCGGCTCGACAATCTCGCCGGGTGGGTGAGCCTGCTCCTGGCGCTCAAGGCGAGCGTGGACTTCGGGGTGGACCTGCGCAACCGTGACGCGTCACGCCGGTGGGAACAGGGATTCGTCGACGTCTGAGGAGGACGCGATGACGGAGTCGAGGGCTGCCACGGTACCGAGCCGGATCGGCCAGATCGCGATCCCAGTAGAAGACGTGGACCGCGCCGTCAGGTTCTACGGCGACGTGCTCGGCCTGCGGCTGCTGTTCCGCGCCCCGCCGGGTCTCGCCTTCTTCGATTGCGGCGGTGTGCGGCTGATGCTGAGCCGTCCCGAGGGCCCGGATACGCCGGCCCGGGCCGGACTGGTCTACTACCTGGTCGAGGACATCCAGGCGGCATACCGCCGGCTCACCGGCCAGGGCGTGGAATTCCTCGCGGCGCCGCACCTCATTGCCCGGCTCCCGGATCATGATCTGTGGATGACGGAGTGTCGTGACTCGGAGGGGAATCTCCTGGTGCTGATGAGCGAGGTGCGAGGGCAATGATGTTAGTCTTCAAGAGCTGACAGCGTCGTCGCCCTCGAACCGATCCACTTCGGAGAGCCTATCCATGCTCCGCCACCACGAGCACGAGAGTCCGCCTACCGCCGTCGCCGATCCCGTGGGGGAACGCCTCCTTCGGGCCAGGACGATCATCATCAGCGGGGAGATCAACCAGAGGCTTGCCGCCAGCGTCTCCGGCCAGCTCCTGGCGCTCGCCGCGGAGTCCGAGGCGGACATCACGGTCTACATCAACTCGCAGGGTGGCCACGTGGAGGCGGGGGACACCATCCATGACCTCATCCGCTTCATTCGGCCCCGAGTGAAGATGATCGGCACCGGCTGGGTGGCGAGCGCGGGCGCGTTGATCTACGTGGCGGCGCCGAAGGAGATGCGCTACTGCCTGCCGAACACCCGCTTCCTGCTCCACCAGCCTGCGGGCGGCGCCGGCGGCACGGCCAGCGACATCGACATCGAGGCCCGCGAGATTCTCCGGATGCGTGACCGGCTCAACCGAATTTTCTCCCGGGAAACCGGGCAGCCCCTCGAGCGGATCGAAGAGGACACCCACCGCAACTTCTGGCTCGGCGCGGAGGCCGCGCTCCGGTACGGGCTGGTCGGCCGGATCATCGAGCGGGTCGGCGACCTCGACGGCTGACGGGACAGGCCACGATGGGTCTGCGTGAGGAGTTCGAGGCAACGGGGCACTGGCTCTTTCGGCGGCGGGGATACCTGCCGCTGGTGCTCTTTCCCATGTTGCTGGTCGCCGCGGGACAGGGCGGGTACCCCCGCGGCGATCATCGCCTCGACCTCGCGTGGGAGGCCATGTGCCTGTTCCTCTCGCTCGCGGGACTCGCGATCCGCGTGGCGACCGTGGGGTTCGTCCCCAAAGACACCTCCGGCCGCAACACGGGCACGCCGCAGGCCGAGTCGCTCAACACCAGTGGCCTCTACTCGGTGGTGCGCCACCCGATCTACCTCGGCAACTATCTCATGTGGCTCGGGGTATCGCTCTTCCCCCGGGTCTGGTGGCCGCCCGTCATCGTCAGCCTCGTGTTCTGGTTGTACTACGAGCGGATCATGTTCGCGGAGGAAGAGTTTCTCCGCCGCAAGTTCGGCAGCGTCTACACGGCGTGGGCGGCGATCACGCCGGCCTTTCTCCCCCGGCTGGCGCGTTGGCACCGGCCCGCCGAGCGGTTCTGCCTGCTGACGGTGCTCCGTCGCGAGCACTCCAGCTTGCTCGCGCTCATCGCGTCGCTGACCGCACTCGAAATGGCGACCGATCACGCCTACACGGGGCGCCTCGCGATCGATCCGGTCTGGGGTACCGCGTTCGGCGTGACCCTGGTGCTCTGCGTCGCGGTCCGCACGGTCAAGCATCGCACCCGCCTGTTGCACGTCGACGATCGCTAGGTGTCGCTCGATCCCTCGGTCGCGGACTACTACGAACGGGCGCCCGAGGAATCCCGGCTGGAGCACGGCGCCTTCCTGCTCGAAAGCGCGCGCACCCGCGAGCTGATCGCGCGGCACGCGCCGCCGCCGCCCGCGACGGTGCTCGACGTCGGCGGGGCGGCCGGCGCCTACGCGCTATGGCTCGCCGGTGCGGGATACCGGGTCCACCTGGTGGACGCCGCGCCCAGATTGGTCGAAGAGGCCGCCCGGCGCAGCGCGGCCGCTCCCCATCCGCTCGCATCCTGCCGTGTCGGTGACGCCCGCGCCCTCGATGTCCCCGATGCCTCCGTGGACTTCGTGCTGCTGCTCGGGCCGCTCTATCACCTTCCTGCCCGGGCCGACCGCGTGCTGGCACTGCGCGAGGCGGCCCGCGTGCTCAAGCCCGGCGGGCGGGTGCTCGCGGCTGCGATCTCCCGCTCCGCGTCGGCACTCGACGGCCTGAGCCGCGAGCTGCTCTCGGACGACCGGTTCGCCGCCATCGTCGCGCGCGATCTGCGCGACGGCCAGCACCGGAATCCGACCGAGCGCCTCGACTATTTCACCACCGCCTACTTCCACCGGCCGGACGAGCTGGTGGCGGAGCTTGACGAGGCCGGCCTGAGCTCGCTCGGCGTGTTCGGTATCGAGGGTCCGGCCTGGATCCTCCCGGATATCGCGGAGCGCATGGGGGACGACGCCCGGCGCGACGCCGTGCTGCTGATCGCTCGTGCGCTCGAGACCGAGCCGAGCGTCATCGGGGTCAGCGCGCACCTGCTCGCGGTCGGTGAAAAGGCCGCGTAGGATTGGGGATTCCCAGACAGGAGGGGCGGTGGCAGCGGGATCCTTTCGCCCGGCCGGAGAAGTGGACGTCGAGCAGCTGCTCGCCTTCATGCGCGGCCTCTACGAGGAGGACGGTTCCACGCCGTTTTCCCGGGACCTGGTCGAAGGCGCCCTGCGGGAGCTGCTTCAGCAACCCGAGCGCGGGCAGGTCTGGATGATCGAGCGGAACCGCGAGCCGGCCGGCTACCTGGTGGTGACGTGGGGCTTCAGTCTCGAATTCCACGGGCGCGACGCGTTCATCGACGAGCTCTACGTCGCCCCGGCCTGTCGGGGCCTTGGATTCGGCCGGCAGGCGGTGGAGCTGGCGGAGGCCGCATGCCGTTCCGCCGGCGTCGGGGCGCTCCACCTCGAGGTGGAGATCACCAACGAGCGGGCCCATGCGCTGTACCGCCGCAGCGGGTTCGCCGAGCGCGGGCTCCGGCTCATGACCAAGCGGCTGGCCGGCCGGGCGGCAGCGCGCTGAGCGCCCGGCGAGGGGGGTGTTCCTGGGCCTGCCGGGTAATTACCGTACGATATCCCTCTCTCGGACAATGAAGGCGATGGCTGCAACCACCCACGGGGCCACGGACCATG
>CAVRFK010000016.1:0-31332 GCA_963720365.1 uncultured Gemmatimonadales bacterium
GCACCTGGCGCTCCGTCATATGAACCAACCCGCAGCTGAGGCCGAGGTATCGGGAGAACCACGCCGCGGGCTCGGGTCCCAGCCACAGCGACTCGCACGTGTCGTCCCAGACTCTCACGCGGAAGGGCTCGGTTTCCTCCGGCTCCAGCGGCACGGTCAGCGGCTCGGCGCCGGGCGCCTGGATGACCAGTCGGCCGTCGCAGATCTCGGGGCGCACCAATGCCAGCCGGGGCGAGGTGCGCTGGGTGATGAAATGCCCGTTGGGCTCCGCCACCATCCAGCGGCGGTCGTAGCGCAGGCCGAAGTCGTCCACATCCCAGGCATCCACAGACGTGCCGGCGGCCGACTTGATGGGATAGTAGGTGAGGCGGGAGAGGGAGAGGGCGGCCATGCATGATCCTGCCGCGATCGAGGGCTCTGGTCCAGTCCCCCTCCCGGCAAAGGGGGCGTTCAGCTTGTAGGTGGCGCGCATCCACTGCGGTAAGGGCACCACACTCCTGGGTCCGAACCCCAGACAGGACTAGGCCTTTACGCTGGCTCGCCGCTTGCTCAAAGTGACCCAGTGAATAAAGTTGGTTCGGGCGAACTTCCCGCTCGTCACGCCGTTGCACACCAGAGGATCATGTCGCGCTTTCTTACGGCCTCCGACCCGCAATCAGCGGGAGGGAAGACGAGCGTTCGGATTCGGGTGATCGATCCCGACAACGAAGCCGACGTCGCCACGGCCGCGCGTCTGCACGTCGAATTGTTCGGGCAGATCGGGCCGATCGCCAAGCTGGGCGAGCGCTTGCTCCAGCGCTATTGCTACAGCTACGTGCTTCGCACCGGCCTGATGAAGGCGGTCATCATGGACGTGGACGGCCAGCCGGCCGGCCTCGCCGCCTATTCGAGTGATCCCAAGAAACTGCATGGGGCTGCACTCCGGGGACATTTCCCGTTCCTCGTCGGAGAGGTGATCCGCGCCGTGGTGGCGGAGCCCTCCCTGCTGCTCCGGTTTCCGGGTGCCCTGCGGCTGTTCTGGGAGCGCCGTCGGGACCAGATTCCCGTCCCGGTCGGCACCTTCGCGGAGTGCGTGGCGTTCGGCGTCCTGCCGCAGTACGTGACCCGCAAATTCATCCGTCAGTCCGGCGTTCACGTCGCCGACGTGCTCATCGACTACGTGCTGGACGAAGTCTGGGCCCAGGGCTTCACCCGGCTCCGTGGCGTCATCCTCGCCAGTAACAAGCCCGCCATGTCCTTCTTCAGTGTCCGCGCCAGCCGGGTCGATGCCTTCCCGACCGCCGCGCGACCGTCCTTTCAGGTCTGGCTGGATATGGAGGCGTGCGGTGACAAGCGCTCGCCCCACCTGAAGGGTGCTCGTCGGCCGAGCCGACGCTCCCAATAGCGACGATGCCGCGTGTGTGGGCGGGCCGCCTGGCGCCGGTGGGCGCGGTCGCCCTGCTGGCGCTCGCCCTGCTCTTCGCGGTCTTCCGCGTCGGAACGATGGACCGCGTCGGCGACGTCGATCTCGGGGTCTCGCACTGGCTCATGACCGACTTCCGCACCATCGCGTACTTCCCCGCCACGGCGTTCGCCGACGGTATCAATCCCTATGACGACGCGGCGTACCGGCCGCGATACGGCGCGCCCGCGGCGTTCCAGGGCTATCCCCCCGCGGTGCTGCTGATCAACGTACCGTATGCCGCCCTGGGGCTCTCGACCGCGATGCTGGTCAAGGCCGGGACGACGGTCGCGCTCACCGGTCTGCTCGGATTCGTGAGCCTCAAGCTCAGTGGGATCCAGCCGACATTCGTGCGCGTGACCGCGCTGCTCGGGATCCTGCTGCTCAGCCGGCCGGGCCACTGGAACCTGATGCTGGGCCAGTTGACCACTCCCATGGTGCTCGCCGTCTATGTCGTGCTGTCCCTCCCCAGGGAGCGGACCGTCCCGGCCGGGATCGCACTCGCCATCGCCATGCTGAAGCCGACCTACGGCATTCCCCTGGCGGTGGTGATGTTGTTTCGACAGCAGATCGGCGGCATCCTGCTGGGCGGGGTGCTGACCGCGGCGGCGAACCTCGCGGTGCTGGCGGTGCTCGCCGAGCGGTCGGGTGGATTCGGCCGCGCGGTGGCCCTCATGCTCGAGCCAACCCGGTCACTCGATGCCAGCGACATCACGTCGAATTTCGGCGCCTTCCGGATCGACGCGAGCGGCATGCTGAGTCGGATCACCGGTCGTCCGCTCGGCCTGGTGTTCTCCCTCGCCGTCGCCGCCGCGGTCATCGCCGTGGTCGTGTATGGCGCCCGCCGTTACGCCCGCCGCGCCGGAGGCGCGAACGCCGAGCCCCTGGAGGTCGGCCTCACCTGTGCCGCCATCCTGCTCTGCGTCTACCACAACGGCTACGATCTCCTGCTGCTCACCTGGCCGGCAACCGCGCTGGCCTGGAGGGTCGCCCACGCACCCGCCGCGGCCACGGCCGGGGAGTGGTTCCGGCTTTCGCTCCTGGGGCTGCTGGCGGTCAACTACCTGAGCACCTACACGGTGCTGCAGGCCATCGGGTTCGACTCGCCCTGGGCGGTTCCGGTCGTCTCGGTGAACAGCGTGGTGCTGCTGGCCCTCTTCGCGTCGTACGCCTGGGAGGCGGTCAGATCGCCCGCGCCGGTGGAGGCGCCGGCCTGAGCGTCACGGTGCAGACCACCACTTCCGCATCGGCGTGGATCCTCAACGGCAGCAGCGCGCACCCCACTCCCAGACTCACGATCAAGGTCCCACCATCAGCCAGGTCGAACCGTCCGCGAGGGTACTGACGGGAGAGCGCGCCGTTCGGGAGGATCACCGGCCGGCCTCCCGGAAGCGCGATCTGCCCGCCGTGAGTGTGGCCGCAGAGGGCGAGGTCGAAGCGGTGCTCACCGATGTCGAGCAGGCCGGACGGCGCATGCATCAGCACGATCCGGGCGCCCTCCGCTCCCGCGAACGTCAAGTCGGCATGGGGGCGGCCGTACCAGTGATCGTCCAGCCCGCAGATCCACACCTGGTCGAACGGCGGATCGAGGCGAGCGTTCCGATTGGTGAGCACCTCGATGCCCTGCTCCTCCAGCCGGCGGACGATGTACTGCGGATCGGCCAGCCAGTCATGATTCCCCAGCACGGCGAAGCAGCGATGGCGGGCGGCGAGGCGCTTGAGCTCGAGCGCGAGCGGGTCCACCTCGCTCGGGCGGAAGTTCACGAAGTCGCCGCCCAGCAGCACGACGTCCGGCTCGGCCGCGAGCAGGGCGCTCACGGCGGAGTGCAGCACGTCCGGGTCGGTGGTGGGGCCGGCGTGGAAGTCCGAGGCGTAACCGATCGTGAGCGGTCTCACGCCGGCAACGGGGACGGCGATCTCGACCGAGACGCGGGTGGTCGTCACCTCCCTGACCGACAGGCCCAGCGCGCGGGCGAGCCGCACGACCCAGCCGCCGGTGTAGAGGCGAGTCTGGAGGCGTCGGATCGCGCCTATGACTCGTGAGGGAGTGCGCGGCAAGAGCGGTGTCAGCCCGCCCGGATTCGCTCGAAGCCAGTGAGACAACCGCGGATCCGCTCGAGCTCCTCCGGGGTGACCCGGCTGCGGTTGTCCGACTGGCGGTGAGGTTGGACCTCGGGGACAACCGGCAGCGTGGAGCTGGGCGCTCCCCAGACCCGGCGGGAGATTTCGACGATCGCGCCGGCGGGGTTTTCGCAGAAGGCTTCGTACTGAATCTCGATCAGCCGGGCGGCGGGAAGCGTACGGGTATCTTCCGTGAGCTTGCGCTCGACGTCCATGATCTGGCGGCACACCACGTTCACGTATCCCAGCGGATCCGTCTCGGACTCCTGGTCCTCGCTCCGCACGCCCCACTTCCAGCGCTTGCTGCCCTGGATCTCTTCCCGGGCGACGAGGAGCGATTGCGCCACCCGGACGGGATCGCGGCGCACCACGACGAAGGTTGCCTCGGGGAGCACGCGGCCCAGCAGGGCCACGCAGTCCGCATTGCGGTTGTTCTTGTTCAGGAGCGGGCGGCCGAAGGTCCGGGTCCACGCGGTGAGAAACTGGCGCATGTCGCCGACCGACTTGTCGCTGAGCGCCTGCGGTGCGCGGTAGCGGTCGGCGCCGAGCCATCGGTTCCAGATGTGGAAGGCGTCGTTCGGTCCTGCCAGGGTGACGGTGTTGCCGTAATAGCTGTGGAACCTGACGCGGGCGTTCTGGGGGCCGGACTGAAAGAACTTCGTGGCCGTCAGGGGCGCGCGCGGAAAGAGCGAGCTGATGTTGGTGAAGTAGGTGACCGGGAGATGACGGGCGAGCGTCTGGTAGACCAGCGTCGTGCCGGCCCGCGAGCCGCCCACGATGAGGACGAGCGGCTGCATCGGGCCCTCAGCCTCGGCGATGCGCTTCCGCTCGCGCGGCTCCAGCGCCAGGTCGACCGGTGCCAGGGCGAGCCGGGAAACCTCCCGGACCAGCGCGGCGCGGGCCCCTTGGTCGCCGGAGCGCAGCATGCGAAGCAGGAGACCGACCGGGTCCCGGAAGTTCGCGTGCGCGCGAAGGACGTCTACCATGGCAAGTCGAGCATGAGCGAGCCCGCAAAGTAATGGCAAGTGAATCGGCGGAAAACGGAAGCCAAGATGCCAGTGTCGTGCCCGGTCCCCCAGCCGGAACCCGGCCCGCCGGCGGGGCCATGTGCGCCGGGTACAACACTCCCGGGCGAAAGGTGTTGCATGGATTACGCAGATGCCCCCCCACGGGGGCCATGAGCCGGGCATGACGTCTGCGTCGGCATGTGCTATCTCAAACCAGACCAAACCAGTGGCCGCTCCGGGTAAACCAGCAAAAAATTGGGTTCGACCTGCCGGGGCCCGGCTCACGCGGCCGCTCGGGCCCCGGGCCGAGGCTAAGCCCGAGGAGTGCAACAAGCTGCACCTGCTCACCGTCGGCCTCGAAGATTATTACCACGTTTCCGCACTGAAACGCATCATCGAGCCCACCCGGTGGTCCCGGTTCGAGAGTCGGGTCGAGATCGGCACCGACCGGACCCTGGATCTGCTCGACGAGTACGGCGTCAAAGCCACCTTCTTCGTGCTTGGCTGGGTCGCCGATATGGTCCCCGAGCTGGTGCGCAAAGTGGCCTCCCGGGGGCACGAGATCGCCAGCAAGGGCTATCGCCCCCACGGCCTCCGCCAGCTCAGCCCTGGGGAATTCCGCGACGACCTGGCCAAGGCGCGGGAGGTCCTCGTCCGGGCCAGCGGCCAGCGGATCATCGGATTTCGGGTGGGTCGCCGGTGGCTGTCCTCGAAGGACCTCTGGGCTCTCGACGTCCTCGCCGAGGAAGGCTATCTCTACGATTCCAGCATCAAACCGATGCTGCGCGCGTTCGCCGGGGAGCCCTGGCGGCGGTTCGCCCACAAGCACGAGGCCGGGTCCCGGTCGATCTGGGAGTTCCCCCTTTCCACGGCGGAAGTCCTCGGCCTCACGGTCCCCATCGCCGGTGGCAACTACTTTCGGCAGCTGCCGCACGGGCTCGTCCAGCGGGCGGTGGCCCACTGGGACCGGAAGTACGAAGCGCCGTTCGTCATGTATTTCCACACCTGGGAGCTCGACCCTGACCAGCCGCGCGTGACCGCGGCGCCGCTGTACCAGCGGGTCCGGCACTACCGGAACCTGGGGAAGATGGAGGGGATGCTTCGCGACTACCTCGAGCGGTACCGGTTCCAGAGCATCGCCCAGCGGCTCGACGTGGAAACCGCTGATCCGGACGCGCCTTCGCCCGCGGCAGGCGGGGCGATGGGCACCACGCCCATCCGCGTGACCGCCCCGGTGGCCCCGTCGAAGCACGGCGCGGCCGCCACGCCGGTCAGCGTGGTGGTGCCGTGCTTCAACGAGGAGGCGGTCCTCCCCTATCTCCAGAAGACCCTGGACGAGGTGGCCGCCGGCGTGGCCGACCGGTACCGGCTGCACTACGTCTTCGTCAATGACGGCAGCAGCGATCAGACCGCCGCCATCCTCGACCGCACCTTCGCGCCCCGTTCCGACTGCACCGTGATCCACCACCCGGGGAACCAGGGCGTCTCGGCGGCCATTCTCACCGGGATCCGTGAGTCCAAGACCGACGTCGTCTGCTCGATCGACTGCGACTGCACCTACGATCCCCACCAGCTGGCGGACATGATCCCGCTGCTGACGGATGGGGTGGATCTGGTGACGGCCTCGCCATACCACCCGAAGGGCTCGGTCAAGAACGTCCCGGCCTGGCGCTTGTCGCTGTCCCGCTCCGCGTCGGCGTTCTACCGGGTGGTACTCCGGCACAAGCTGCAGACGTACACCAGCTGCTTCCGCGTGTATCGCCGGAGCACGGTGCTGGGTCTCGAGCTCCGGGAGCCCGAATTCCTGGGCATTACGGAGCTGATCGGCCAGGTGGATCTCAACGGCGGGAGCATCGTGGAGTTCCCCGCGGTCCTGGAGGTCCGGGTCCTGGGTCGCTCCAAGATGAAGGTCGTCCGTACGATCTTTGGCCACTTGGGGTTGTTGACCCGGCTGCTGTTCCAGCGGATGACCGGAATCCGCCGGTGAGCATCGGGTCCGCAGAGGTGTGGACTCCGTGCGCCACCCCGTAGAGTCCGGACCAGAAACTTCCCTTCCCCACCGCTCGATACCCCTCCGTGACACGATACCAGAAGATCATATCTCACAAGTGGTTGGCAGGATGACCGGAACCGGTTTCTCGCCCTCCTTCACCCCCCTGTCTTTCGGGCCCCGACTGGCGTAAATCCTGCCCAAGCAGGTGGAACGGACCGGCCGCCAGTTTGGGGGGCTGAGTCGTTTTGCAGTCGCAACTTCCCGTACAGTCACCAGCAGCATGACCACCCGGTCTCGGGGCATCGAGGCGGGACTCACGATCGGAGCGCCCCGAGCTCGAATCGGGGACGGCCGACCGAAGTCTGGGAATAGGCATCAATGAACGCTGCGGCCAATCTGCCGGGTGAAGGCGTCCGAGTCGCTGTCGTCGGCGGTGGGATCCTGGGCATGACGCTGGCGCTGCGGCTGCAGCGCAGCGGGTGCCGGGTGACCATCCTCGAGGCGGCGCCGGAGATTGGCGGCCTGGTCGGGTCGCACAGTCTTGGTGGGTTCACGTGGGATCGCTATTACCACGTGATCCTCCAGTCCGACCGTCACCTGCACGCGCTGCTCCAGGAGCTGGGTCTCTCGGAGTCGCTGCGCTGGGGCACGACGCGGACCGGCTTCTATACCGACGGCGAGCTGCACTCGATGTCGGACAGCGTGGAGTTCCTGCGATTCCCGGCCCTCAACCTGGTGGACAAGCTCCGGCTCGCCGCGACCATCCTGTACGCGTCGCGGATCCGGAACTGGCAGCCGCTGGAACAGATCCCGGTGGTGGACTGGCTGCGTCGGTTCTCCGGCCGGCGGACGCTCGAGAAAATCTGGCTCCCCCTGCTCAAGACCAAGCTGGGCGAGAACTATCGGATCACCAGCGCCTCGTTCATCTGGGCCACCATCGCCCGGATGTACGCGGCGAGGCGGTCGGGGATGAAGCAGGAGATGTTCGGCTACGTCGAGGGCGGGTACGCCACCATCCTGAGCCGCTTTCGGGAAGAGCTGGAGGCCCGTGGCATCGAGGTGCGGTGCGGCCATCCCGTGGAGACGGTACACGACAACGGCCAGGACGTGGACATCCGGATCAAGGGCGGCGCGACGCTGACCTTCGATCGCGCGGTGATGACCGTTTCCTGTCCGAGGATTCAG
Source organism: uncultured Gemmatimonadales bacterium (assembly GCA_963720365.1). Taxonomy (GTDB): domain Bacteria; phylum Gemmatimonadota; class Gemmatimonadetes; order Gemmatimonadales; family GWC2-71-9; genus CAVVWJ01. Next base: position 7,748 of record CAVRFK010000016.1, read on the forward strand.
CAGGTGTGCCCCCAGCTGACCGACGCCGAACGCGAGCGCCTCGGCAAGGTCGTGTACATGGGTATCGCCTGCGCGTCGATGCTGCTCCGGAAGCCGCTGGCCCAGTACTACATCACCAACATCACCGAGTCCTGGGTGCCCTTCACGGCCGTGATCGAGATGACTGCACTGGTGAACCGGAAGAACTTCGGCGGCAACGCCCTGGTCTACCTGCCGCGCTACCTGACGCAGGACGACCCGTTCTGGACCTTGCCCGAGGCGGAGATCAAGGAGCAGTTCCTCGGCGCGCTGGAGCGGATGTACCCCGAGTTCAAGCGGGACGACGTGCTCGCGTTCCAGGTCTCTCGCGTGCGTGACATGATGGCGCTCACCACGCTCGACTACACGGCCCAGGCCCGGCCCGCGGTCGAGACCTCGATGCCGAACGTGTTCGTCGTGAACTCGGCCCAGATCGCCAACGGCACGCTCAACGTGAACGAAACGGTCGCGGTGGCGAATGAAGGTGCCGCCCGGCTCCGGTCCCGCCTCGCGGCGCGGCCCCTGTCGATGACCACGGTGGAGAACTGATGGCGGCCTCCCGCCCGATCGCGAGCATCTCGCTCGACCTCGACGACCTCTGGACCTATCTCCGGACCAGAGGCGACCCGAGCTGGGAAGCACGGCCGTCCTACCTGCCGATCTTCCTGCCGCGGATGCTCGAGATCCTGGAGCAGCAGCGGACCCACATCACGTTCTTCGTGGTGGGCCAGGACGCCACCCGCGACGCGAACCGGCCCCACCTGCGTGCGATCACCGAGCACGGGCACGAAGTCGGCAATCACTCGTTCAACCACTACACCTGGATGCAGCTGCTGCCTCCCGACGAGCTGGAGCAGGAGATCAGCCAGGCAGAGCGCGCCATTCAGGCCGCCACCGGGCAACGGCCCATCGGGTTCCGCGGGCCGGGCTTCACCTGGTCGCCGCAGCTGCTCGAGGTGCTGGCGAAGCATCAGTACAGCTACGACGCGTCCACCCTGCCGACCTTCATCGGTCCCCTGGCGCGGCTCTATCTCATCGGGTCGGCGCGGATGACCCGCGAGGAGCGGGAACAGCGCGGCGCGCTCTTCGGCGCGTTCAGCGACGGGTTCCGCCCGAACAAGCCCTACCGCTGGCAGCTCGGCGAGGACCGGCACCTGCTGGAGATTCCGGTCACGACCGTCCCGGTGGTCCGCTTGCCGTTCCACATGAGCTACCTGCTCTACCTCAGCGTGTATTCGCCGGCGCTCATGCGGGCGTATCTCCGGACGGCGATGGCCACCTGCAAGCTGTTCGGCGTGCAGCCGAGCTTCCTGCTCCACCCGCTCGACATCCTGGGCGGCGATCTGGTCCCGCAGCTCTCCTTCTTCCCGGGCATGAACCTGCCCACGGAACGGAAGCAGCGGTTGTTCCTCGAAGTGCTCGACATGCTTGGCTCGGAATTCGATCTCGTCACCATGGGCGCCCACGCCAACCGGCTGTCCGGTGGCGAGCTCGCGCTCCGGGTGCCGGCGCTGGCTGCCTGATCACGATCACGAGAGTTCGCGACTCACGAACCCCCTGGGAGAGCTTGTGACCACGCACACGTTTCGTAGGGCCCTCGTCATCGGATCCGCGGGGAACATCGGCGCTCCCCTGACGACGTACCTCCGATCGACCGGATATGCCGTCCTCGAGGTGGACCTGAAGCCCGGCTGGCGGAAGGACTACCTGATGGCCGACATCACCCAGCCGCTCGACCTGTTGCCGGCGTTCGACTGGGAGCCCGACGTGGTTTTCCTCGCCGCGGCTTCGGTGGGCCGGATGACCTGCGAGCAGGCGGCGTCGCTGTCGGTGCTGACGAACCTCCACGGCATGAACAACGTGCTGCAGCTCTGCAAGCGGGCCGACGCGATGTGCGTCTACTTCTCCTCCTCCGAGGTCTACGGCCCCGCCTGCGACCCGATGGACGACGCCGCCGCGCTGCCGCAGCCCAATAACCGGTACGGGCTGACCAAATGGCTCGGCGAGCAGCTGGTGGAGTACGAGGTGCGGGCCAACAACCTGCGCGCGGTGACCATCCGGCCGTGCATGATCTACGATGAGACCGAGGATCTCGGCGACCACCGGTCCGCCATGATCCGCTTCGCCGCGAATCTCGCGCGCGGAAAGTCCATCGAGGTGCACCGCGGCAGTGCGCGCGGCTGGCTGCACGTCTCCGATGCCGTCCGCGCCATCGAGGCGGCCGGACGGATGGATCGCTACTCCATCATCAACGTCGGCCACCCGGATATCCACCCGATGGCGGAGCTCGCCCAGATGATGCGGCACGAGCTCAATGCCGATCCGAGCCTGATCAAGGTCACGGCCCAGCCGGGCCAGATGACGCTGGTGAAACGTCCGACCCTCGACCGGATGCGTGACCTGCTGGGCGTCGATCCCCTGGTCTCGCTGCAGGAAGGCGTTCGGCGGGTGTGCGCCTTCCAGAAGCGCCTGGTCGCGCAGGAAGGCTTCGCCAACGGGCATGCGCCGAAGGGCATGACGCTGACCGCGGAGTCGGGCCAGCTCACCACCCCGATCGAGCCGGTGTCCCCGGTGCCCGCGGTTCAGATCGCGAGTTGAGTCGGCCCGTGCTCGAGTCCTGGGCCGGCTCCCGCCGGGTGACCGCGCTTGCCTGGCTGGTCTTGATCCTGGGACTCGGTGTCGCGGTGGGTCGGGTCGGGCTGGCGACGGTTCCCCGCGCCGGCCCGGCCGCCGCGACCTGGGTCATGACGGACTTCTACAGCAGCGCGTATTACCCGACCCGCGCCGTGATGGAGGGCGTGAACCCGCACGACCGCGAACGGTTCATGGCGCAGTATCCGGTCGCCGACGCGTATCCGCCGTACCTCCCGTTGAACTTCGCGCTCCACTTCCCCTTCGCGCTGCTGCCGCCGCGCGAGGCGGGCTTCGCGTACTTTCTGCTCAACATCGGGCTCACGCTGCTGCTGACGTTCCTGGCGCTGCGACTCACCGGCGTCCCCGCCACGGGCCAGGCCATCGGACTCGTCGCCGGGCTGCTGCTGCTCTCTCGCCCGGGCCAGTGGGGTCTCCTGCTCGGACAGCCGGCGTTGCTGCTCGCGATCCTCGTCTATCTCACGCTCCTGCTGCTCCAGCGCGCGCCGCTCTGGAGCGCGTTGCCGTTGGCCGTCGCGAGCTACAAGCCGACGTGGGGCGTGGTGCTGGCGCTCATCCTGCTCGTCGCCGGCCACGTGCGCGTGGTGCTGGCGGCGGGCGTGATCGCCTTCGCGCTCAATCTGCCGTTGCTGGTCCATCTCGCCGGCGTGGCCGGGGGGCTCGGAAAGCTGCTCGACAGCGTCGGCAGCGGCTACGCGGCGTGGCAGGCCCGGCCGTTCGCCAACCCCGCCACCAGCGCATGGCTGGTTGACGCCACCAGCCTGCTGAGCCGCATGCTCGGCCGGACGCCTGGGGCGGTGGTGTCCGTGGCGATCGCACTTGGCGTGACGGTGGTCGCCGGGCTGGTCGTGGCCCGGCTGCGGTGGGAGGATGCCTTCGAGCGGAACCTCGCGATCGGCATCGTGTGCACGGCGTTGCTGGTCGCGGGCCATCACTCGACCTACGACCTGGTGCTGCTCGCGGCGCCCGCGGCCGCACTCGCGGCGGGCGGGCTGGCGGAGGTGCCCGCGCCGATGCGCCGCACGATGGGAGTGCTCTACCTGATTCCCGCGATCAACTGGTTCGCCACCCAGGGCGCCATCAACGCGCTGCACCCGTCCCGCGGGATGTGGCTGGCGATGACGTCCGCCAACGCCGTCTGTCTGCTGCTGCTGTTCTTCGCCCACGTCGGCATCGCCGTGGCCCGGCGCCCGGCGCTCGCGCCGGCGGGCGCCCGGGTGCTGATCCCCTCCTAGCTCATCCCTGCGCCGGCAGCTCGGCGGCCCTCAGGACCCCATCGGAGATGCCGGTCATCTCGTAGATCCGCGCCGTCAGGGTGACGGGATCCGCGGTCCCCCGGTCGAATGCCTTCGTCTCCCGGTTGTATGTGCGCTGTACCTGTGCGGCCACCCACGCTGAGGCCAGTGCCGAGGTCTCTCCGTCGGTGGCGCGCGTGAGCGTCGCGACCGCCCACGGCAATTCGAATCCAGGAGCGTTGTACGCGAAGCCGTAGCGCGATTCGTGCTCGATCAGCCAGGCGTACTCGGGTGAGAGCAGATACCGTGCGACCCGATCGAGGGGCGCGGAGCTCCAGAGCGCGTGCGAGGCAGTGCGCGGCTTGAGCGCCGCCAGGGCGTGCGCACAGAAGGCGTGATATCCGACGGACTTCAGGTACTGGTAGGTCATGTTCGCGACGGCCGGATGGCGCAACAGCGATCGGGGAAAGAGTTCCGCGCCGGCCACTCGGCTGCCGATTTCCTTGACCCGTTGGCGCGCGGTCTGGAGATGCACGATGGGATGGAAGATCAGGCCGTTGGAAAACACTCGCATGTGGCCGGGCAGCCGGCGGAGAAAGATCTTCATCGCCTCGGCCACGTCCGCCGCGCCGGTCTCCAGCAGCTTCGATGCGGCGGCGGCGAACCATAGCTGATGGTTGAGCGTGGGATCGAATCCGAGGCTGGTGCCGTCGATCTCACGAATGGTCCAGAGACCGGTGCCGGCGTCGAAGCCGTGCGCCCGGTACACCTTGAGCGCCAGCGCGGCGTGGTCGGGACTGTGGAAGTGCGACGAGGCGAGGGCCAGTGACTCGATGGTCCAGGCCTGCCCCACCAGGCCGTTGCAGCGGTCCCGGTTCGGGGTGGTGCGATGGTGGAACGTGAAGCCGCCCGGCCGCAGGTCCGGCCGGAGGAGATACTCGGCGATCCGACGGGCCGCGTCCTCGAATCGGCGGTCTCCGGTGAGCGAAAACGCCTTGATGAATGTGTGCAGCCAATGGCCGGAGTTCCGCACCGGCGTCTCGGGATGCCGGTACGGTCCGTTGTGGCCCGGAGGCATGGAGCCATCGGGACGCTGCTGCGGCAGCGTCGCGTCGGCAACCAGGACGAGCAGGTCGGCGCAATTCAACGATGGCTCGATCGGGTCAGCCCGGCACGCCCTGCCCCGCGCGAAGCGCCCGGAGCTGGCGGAGCAGGTCGGTGGCCTCATCGCGGAGCACGAGCGCGATCGTCAGCACGTAGACGCCGACCATCGCGACGGCGATGGCGGCGGTAGCGACGAGCCCGGGCGCCGGGAGCGCCAGCATGAGCGCCACACCCGCGGCGCCGGCGCCCGCGCCGGCCGCGAGTGCGGGCCACACCGAGCGCAGGATCATGGTCTCGGAGATGTGCACCAGGCGGCGCATGTAGAACTGGAAGAAGAATCGGGTCGCCACCGTGTGGACCAGCGCGGCCGCGGCCGCTCCCGTAATGCCCCACCACCGAATGCCGATGAACAGCGACGGCACGGCCACGAAGAAGGCCGTGACCAGGTTGATCCGGAATTCCAGGTCGGCCCGGCCGATCCCCTTCAGGACCGCGGCCGACGTGCCCCCGATCGTGTGCAGGATGACCGACACCGCGAGGAGGCGGAGCGCGCCCGCGGCGGGCAGCCATTGAGGTCCGAAGCCATGCTCGAGCAGCGACGGCGCGAGCACCAGAAGGACCACCATCACCGGGACGATGATCAGCGTATTGTATCGGATGACGCGGAGGTAGAACCGTCCCAACATCGTCACGTCGCCCTGCAGTCTCCCGTAGATGGGGTACATCACCTTGTTCAGGACGCCCATCATGGCGGATCGAAACGTGTCGGTCAGCAGGAACGCGAGGGTATAGACGCCCAGGGCCGATGCCCCAAGCAGCCGGCCGATGAGGAGGTAGTCCACGTTCTTGGTGACGAAGACAGCGGCCTCGCTGCCGGTCACGAAACTCCCGAACGACACCACCTCGCGGCAGGCGGGTTTGGAAAAGCGGAGCCGTGGCATCCACCGGATCTCGCGGGCAAGCAGGGGCAGACTCGCCGCCGCGACCAGCGTGCCGCTGAGGGCGATGCTCCAGACCCCGAACCCCGCGAGCGCGAGCCCGATCGTGAGCGCGCTGCCGATGGCCGTGCTGATCGCGTCCACCAGCGACAGCGCCTTGAAGCGGAGGGCCCGCGTCAACAGCACGCGGTGGATCACCCCGAAGGGCCTCACCAGCAGCGCCACCGACACCACGACCAGCACGCCACGCACCGCCGGCGTCTCGTAGAAGCGCGCCACCAGTGGCGCGAGCGCGAGCGCGCTCACGAGAAAGAGCGCGCCCGAGACGGCGAGGCTGGTCCAGAACGCCGTGTCGAGCACCTCCTCCTCGACGATCTCTTCCGGTCGGCGGATGAGCGCGGCGGCGACGCCCATCTCGCTCAGGATGCGCATCAGGCCGGTAAACACCGTCGCCATGCCCAGCAGGCCGAAGTGGCTCGGCGCGATGATGCGCGCCAGCACCAGGTTGGTGGCGAGGCCGAGGGCCGACACGACGACGGTGGAGGCCCCGCCCCAGGCGACACCGCGCCGCGCCTGCGAGCCGAGGGATGGCGTCGAGGTGACGGTCACGAGCGCGAGCTGGTCGAGCGCAAGGGAGAAGGCACGCGTGTTCCTGAAGAGGAATCCGACTGGGACGAGGCGTGGACATCACAATTCGTGCCGAGTGCCAGAATGTGCATCAATGTAGCGGTGCCGTCCGTTTTTTCAGTCTTGACAAGAGAGCAGCCACTAACGACACTGTGTGCGGCACGAGCCCCTCTAGATCACGAGATGGCCGCTCATCCGGTGTCCATTCCTCGCGCCCTGCCCGACCCATCCGCGGTCGTTCGGCAGTAGACCCCCCCTAGAAAAACAAGTCGCTCCAGCGGGACAACCCGCAGACCCTCGCCGGGTTCATCCGTCGTGTCGCTCAGCGTTGTGCTGAACGGCGCTCGGCTGCGGCGCCGGCATCTGTGGACAAAACCCGAAAGGCTCGACCGCCATGGCACCTGGCCTTGGCATTCGCGCGGCGTGCTTTCCTCCGGAAGGCCCGCCAGGCTCCCGCCTGCCGTCTCATATACGGTGTCAAATTTTTAGGCGGAATTTTGTTACAATTCTCTATGGTGGGTTCCATAAGTGACCACAACAACGCGAGATGTGTGCACGCATAGCGGCGGCACCTGGGAAACTGTCGAAAAATTGCGCTTTCGTGAGTCCTTGCTCCGGCCGATATTGGGCTCACCCAAGGGCGGTGCGGCGGAACGGGACGGTTGGGACCACCACAAGGAGCGGCTTAGCGGAGCAGACATGACTTACACCTTCAAGCTCGCACGCCGGCTCGCGCGATTCAGGTCGGGTGGCCTTCTGGCAATCCTTTTCACGCTGGCCTGCGCCGGCGGCGAATCGATCAGCGAACCGCAACTGGACCCCGAGTCCGGTGAATCCTCTTCCATCGATGTCTTCCCAGATTCCGCCTCCGTCGGTGTCGACGGCGAGGTGCAGTTCGACGCCCAGGCGGGGAACACCGCGTCCGCGAGCTGGTGGCGCGGCCAGTTCCTGCGGGTGAAGGTGAATCCGGATTCCGTCAAAATCGCCGCAGGCGATTCGCGGACGTTCAGCGCCACCGCCCAGACGCCGTGGGGCTATTCGATCCGTCTCCTGCTCAAGTGGAGCGCGACCGGCGGCACCGTGAATGAGACCGGCCGGTATGTCGCGGGCAAGACGCCAGGCCGCTACGTCGTCGTCGCCACGGCGTCGACCGGCGCGGCCGACACTGCGATCGTCGTCGTCACCGGCGCCGCCGGGAATCCGACGACCCGCCGCGTGGTCCTCAATCCTGAGAACGTCACGCTCGCGAAGGACGAGACGCAGCGGTTTACGCTCGCGGGCCAGGTCAGCGACGGCTCGACCTTCGAGGTCGATCCGCAGTACACCGTGACCGGCGGGACCATCTCGAGCCGCGGCACCTACACGGCTGGCGGAACCGCCGGGACGTTCCGTGTCATCGCGAAGGATGCGGCCTCGGGATTGGCTGATACCTCCAACGTGACCATCGAGCAGGGGAACGGCGGCGGGGATCCGAATCCGCCGACCGAACCGCCTCCGCCCCCGCCGCCCTCCGTGGGCTCGGTCTCCGTGAGCCCGACGTCCTCCACGCTGCAGAAGGACCAGACCAAGCAGCTGACGGCCACCGTGCGCGATGGTGATGGCGACACCATGGGGTCGGCCGACGTGACCTGGGCCAGCACCGACAAGGACGTGGCCACGGTCAGCTCCTCCGGCCTGGTCAAGGCGATCAGCACCGGGAGCGCGAAGATCACCGCGAGCAGTGGTGGCAAGCAGGGCGAGGCGTCCGTCGCCGTGGAAGCCGCACCTCCGCCGCCGCCGCCGCCGTCCGTGGCCTCGGTCTCCGTAAGCCCCACGTCGTCCACGCTGCTGAAGGATCAGACCAAGCAGCTGACCGCGACGGTGCGCGACGGCGACGGCAAGACCATGTCGTCCAGCGTGACCTGGGCCAGCTCCGACAAGAACGTGGCCACGGTCAGCACCTCCGGGCTGGTGAAGGCGATCGCCACCGGGGATGCGAAGATCACGGCGACGAGTGGTGGCAAGCAGGGCGAGGCGTCGATCAATGTGGACGCGCCTGCGCCGCCGCCTCCCCCGCCCCCCCCGCCGCCGCCGCCGCCGCCGTCGGGTGGTGGCAGCTTCAACGCGTGCGACGATCTGCCGTCGGCCGGCCGGACGGTGAACGTCTCGAGCTCGAGCTCGCTCGCCAGCGCGCTGTCCAACGCGCAGCCTGGAGACCGGATCGTGTTGGCCCCGGGAACGTATTCCGGCGGCAAGAAGATCTCTAACCGGCACGGCACCCAGAGCCAGCCGATCGTGCTCTGTGGACCGCGCAGCGCGGTGCTGACCGACGACTTGCGGCCCGATGGCATCAGCTGGTGGATCTTCCAGGGCTTCACGATGCGGGACGCGTTCCAGTCGTTCTATGCCAAGAACACCAAGAACACCCGGGTGCAGGGCCTGGAGATCTACAACGTGAACCAGGAGGCCGTGCACTTCCTCTGTGGCTCGACCGACAACGTGCTCGAGGGGAGCCACATCCACGATACGGGCAAGACCAAGCCCTCCTCAGGCGAGGCCGTGTATCTCGGCACCTGGCCGGGCAACCTGTCGGCGGCGTGCGGTTCCAGCGAGGACCGGAGCGACCGGAACCAGGTGTTGAACAACCGGTTCGGTCCCAACGTGCCGAGCGAGGATGTGGATGCCAAGGAAGGCACCTCGGGCGGCATCATCCGGGGCAACGTGTCGAACGGCCGGGGCAAGGCAGCGATCAGCGGCCACTTCGAGGCGAGCATCGCGGTCAAGAGCAGCACCTCGAACTACGTGGTCGAGCGCAATACCCTGGAGCCGGCCGCGCAGGATGGCTCCGCGACGGGCAACGGCATCTACGTGTACGGTGGCTCGGGACACCAGATCCGGGACAACACCATCGACATGACCGGCGCCGGCGGCTACGGAATCAAGATGAACGGAAGTGGCAGCGTGTCATGCGACAACTCCGTGACCGACGGCCGGCTCAGCAATGTGAGCTGCAAGTAACCGCAAGCCGCACGATCGGGTAAAACAGAACAGGCCGAGCCAACGCTCGGCCTGTTCTGCTTTCATGGTCCCTGCGCCTTGCGGGGGCTATACCCCACCTTCATCTTCAACCCCATATGCGCCCCAGTTGGCTCTGCGTACCGCTGCTCCTGCTGGTGGCTCCGAGGTGTCAGAGTGCCTCGGACCCCAATGCGAGCGCACCAGACCCTCCCAGCCCGCCAGCTCACCAGCCCCCGTCGCCGCAGCCCCCGTTGCCGCCCCCGTCACCGCCTCCCGGTGCCGAGAGCTACGTCGCCTGCGAAGGGCTTCCGCCGGCGGCCCGCACGGTCAATGTGTCCACCGTGGGTGCCCTCCAGAGCGCCCTGGACGACGCGCGCGACGGGGATCGTATTGTCCTGGCGCCCGGGACCTACGCGGGGGCCAAGAAGGTGACCGCGCGGGGCGGAACCCAGAGTCGTCCCATCGTGCTTTGCGGGCCGCGGAGCGCCGTCCTGACGGGTGACTTTCGCTCGGAAAGCCTCAGCTGGTGGGTCTTTCAGGGGTTCACCATACGCGACGCCTTCCAGGCGTTCTACGCCAAGGGCATGCGGAACACGCGGGTTCAGGGGCTGGAGATCCATGAAGTGGACCAGGAGGCGGTCCACTTCCTCTGCAATTCGACCGACAATGTGCTCGAGTCGAGCTACATCCACGACACTGGGAAGACCAAGCCGTCGTCCGGCGAGGGTGTCTACCTGGGCACCTATCCGGGGAACCTCTGGGAAGCGTGCCGCGGCTCGGAAGATCGCAGCGACCGAAATCAGGTGCTCAACAACCGGTTCGGCCCCAACGTGCCGAGCGAAGACGTGGATGCGAAAGAGGGCACTTCAGGAGGGGTCGTGCGGGGCAACATCTCGGACGGCCGCGGAAAGATGGCCATCAGCGGGCACTTCGAGGCCAGCATCGCCATCAAGACCAACACCGCAGACTATATAGTGGAACGCAATACGCTGGAGCCCGCCGCTCAGGATGGTTCGGCCGAGGGGAACGGGATCTACGTGTATGGCGGGTCGGGGCACCAGATCCGGGGCAATGCCATCGACATGACCGGGGCCGGTGGACTCGGCATCAGGATGAACGGTGGTGGGAGCATTTCCTGCGACAACTCGGTAACGGGCGGCACCCTCAGTAACGTGAGCTGCCGCTAGCCTCCCGGGACCTGGCGACGGTCTCCCCCACCGAGAGCCAGCGACGTCCCCACGGCGTACATCACCAGATACATCGTATTGTGCCGCAGCAGCGAGCTCTCCGTCAGATTGTACAGCGTCAGAAACATCAGCATCACGAACGGCGCCACGGCACTGATCGTCTGAGCCGACCGCGCCCGATTCAGGGCGGCGATCAGCGCGCCGATCAACCCGACGAGGAACAGCGCCAATCCCACCACCCCCAGATCCAGGGTCAGATCGACGAAGCCGTTGTGGGCATGCGGTGCCCTCCACTTGACCGCGCGCCAGAACTCTCCCGAGTCGCCCAGTGGTCCCCGCCAGAAACCGCCGAAGCCATAGCCGAACCATGGGTGCCGCTGGATCATTCTCAGGGCGACCGCCCACAGATCGGTGCGGCCCGTGAGCGTCGCATCCTTGCCGACCTGCCCAGCCGCCTCCGCGGCGTTGAGCTGCAGCCACGCCAGTCCGGCGACTACCAGAATGCCGCCTCCGATCAGGAACGGAATCAGGATGGTGGCCCGGAGGCGGAAAACCCGGTGGAATCGGATCAGGAAGGCGAGCGTCATCAGGAGGATCGCCCCGGTGGCGGACAGCGACAATCCCACCATGGCGCACGAGAGGCCGAAGCTCGCCCAGATCAGCCAGCGAAACCGGATCGGCTCCATTAACAAAAGCAGGCACATGGTGGCGTTCAGCACCATCGCCCGGGCGAAGACATTCTTGTGCTCGAACACTCCCCGCCATTCGAGGCCGCTGGTGAGACCCGGGTTCACCACGCCGTAGCCCAGGCTCAGCAGCGCCGCAAACGTCAGGACGATCACGTACAGGCGAACGATCTCGCGCGGCGGATAGCGAACGACCAGATACCAGCCGAAGGAGCAGGTCACCAGCACCGCCACCGTGCGGTTCAGCGTAACGTCGGGAGCGTAGCTCCAGATCCAGGAGACCCCGACGAAACAGATGACGACGAGCGTCCACCAGTGCGCGAAGGCCACGCGGACGACGTTCTTCGCCTGCCACAGGAGCAGCACGCCGAGGATCAAGTAGAACACCACGAACAGCGAGTCGAGCAAGGAGCTTTGCCCCACGGGAGCGCCGCGCACGCCGACTACCGGCGGCGAGTAGTACGCGCCCGACACCTGAAGCAGGAGGTACAGCAGAAAGAGCCGCTCCGCGTGTCGGCCCAGCCACTGGCCCAACCGGTTGACGTTCCGCGTCCGGCGTCTCGGCGGATACGGCGAGGCACCGGCCAGCGGGTCAGCGGCCGTGGGTGGGTGGGTTGAGGTAGTCATGACGTGCGTCGTTCTCAGGAGCGAACCCCTTCGGGCGTTGCAGGACAGCCATAGTATACTGAGACCACGCGGTGGGCCAGCGGGTGCCGGCCGAAAACCCGGGATCGGTCAATCGTTTGTAACATCATAACAGGCAACATGTTAGCTCGTCGGCCCCTGGTGTCCGACCGTTCGATCGAACCAAGGCCGGTTTCGTGCAGGGTCGGCGGTCTGGAAGGCAAGTTCCGATCCAACCGGGTACCTCTCGCGGAAGGCGTCCTCGTGGCTGCGGTGAGTGTCTGCATCTGTACCTATCGCCGCCCCGCGCAGCTCGCGGAGTTGTTGCGGCGTCTCGAGGAGCAGGACATCACTGCGGCTGCCTTCGATGTCGTCGTGGTCGATAACGACGCGGCCGCCTCGGCCCGGGACGTCGTCCAGGCCGCGCTCGCGCGAGGTCTGCCCTACGACCTCCGCTATGACGTGCAGCCGGAAAAGAACATCGCCCTCACCCGGAACCGCACGGTCGCCATGGCGACCGGCCAATGGATCGCGTTTATCGACGACGACGAGCTGCCATCGCGGCCCTGGCTGCGGCGCATGCTCGAGACCGTGACCGCGCATCAGGCACAGGGCGCGATGGGCCCGGTCCGTCCGGTAGTCCCCGACAGCGCACCCGAGTGGATCCGCGGCGGCGACTTCTACGAGCGCGCGCGTTTCCCCACCGGCACGATCGTGCCCCGGAACCAGTTTCGCACCAGCAACGCGCTCTGCGAGGCCGACTGGCTTCGCCGGGTGGACGGCCCGTTCGATCCCGCCTATGGTCTGACCGGCGGCTCCGATGGCGTGCTCTTCAGCCGGTTGGCCGGTCTCGGCGCCCGGTTCGTGTGGTGCGACGAGGCGGAGGTCGAGGAGCTGGTCGGAGAAAAGCGCCTGACGCTGCGCTGGCTGCTGATGCGACGCTTTCGGGGCGGGAGCGACTTCGCGCGCCTGACGGTCACCGGTCTCTACGGCCCCGTTCGACCGTGGACCGTACCGCTTCTGGCGGGCCGCGCTTTGGGCCAACTGGCAGTCGCCGCCGGACTCACACTCGTCTCGCTGCCCTTCGGCAGACGGCGCGCGGCCAATTGGCTCTTCCGGGTCTTCAGCAATGCCGGCAAGCTGGCGGGGCTGGTGGGCGTGCGCTACCGCGAATACGCCTGAACGTCTCAGCGGCGGGCGCGCCTGGTCACCAGCCGCCGCATGACGGTGCGCGCCAGCAGGCTTGACGCGTACGGCGCATCGTCGATCACGTACCGGCGAAAGAGGCGTCCCGGCTCCTGGGCCAGACGGTGCACCCACTCCAGGCCGCTGGCCCGCATCCACCGGGGCGCGCGGATCACCTCACCGGTCACGAAGCTGAAAGCGACGCCGACGCCGAGGAACCATGAGCGCGGCAGGTCGTGTCTGAGGCGTTGAATCAGCCATTCCTGCTTGGGACTGCCCAACGCCACGAACACGATGTCCGGAGCCGCGGCGGTGACCGCTGCATCGAGCGCGCGGAGCTGGTCCTGATCGTGCTCGAAGCCGAGCGGGGGACAGATGTGCCCGGCAATCCGCAGCGACGGGTGCCGGTGGCGGAGGATGGCCGCCGCTCCCTCCGCCGCGCCGGGATTTCCTCCGACCAGAAACACCGATCGGCCCTCCACCGCCGCCCGCTCCGACATGCTGACCACCAGATCCGACCCGCACACGCGGCCCGGGAGCCTGGTGCCCGCGATCCGCGCCGCCCAGACCAGCGGCATGCCATCCGCCGTGTTGAGGGTTGCTCCCCGAGCCAGCTCAGCGAACAGCGGATCCTTCGCGTAGCGGCGCAGGATGTCGGTGTTGTAGGTGATCACCCAGCCGCCCTCGCCACGCTGAAGCGCGCCGAAGATGTGGTCCACCGCCCCGGCTTCGTCCAGCACGTGGATGGGAACCTCGTCGAGCGCGACGGACGGTGGCTGGCCCTCGCGTGAGCGCGGCGGAGCGGCATGGCGGCGCGGATCCCAGACCAGACCCTGGCGGGCGCTCAGCTCCGCCGTCGCGCGACGCTTGCCGATCAGCAGCATGCGCCACTGGTACGCATTGAGAAACCGCCGAAAGCGCGCGTCGGGATAGCGCGGAATCCGCCGCCATGCGGCGCCCAGGTACCCCTGCAGGATCGCCAGGCTCCCGGTCACGAACGGCGGCGACGCGAGCCGGTACACGGCGCTCGCCAGCACGTACACCGGTCCGGTGCCCATGAAGTACTGGCCGAAGCCGTGACGGCGGCGGCCGTTCAGCACGCCGCGCTGAGACGATCCCATCGGCCGCAGATGCAGGAAGCGCAGGGCCGGCACGTCGGCCGCGGAGCCCACCACCCAGCCGAGCATGCGCGCATGATGGCAGTCGATACCGTCCCACATCACCTCGCGCACGAAGCCGCCGATCTGCAGAAAGCAGGCGGTGCGGTAGAACTTCGTGGCGCCGACCGACATCTCGTCGCTGAAACCCGGCTCCGGCTGCGGGCCGTGCGCCGTCTCGTTGTAGGGCCGTCCGCTGAAGCTCCCGAGGCGAGGTTCCGCCTCCATGCGCTCCATGACCGTTTCGAAGTAGCGCTCGGGAAGATCCAGATCGAGGTCCAGCTTGCCCAGGTAGGCGTAGGCCACCGGGTCGATGGTGGCGAAGCCGGCGTAGAAGGCCTCGATCACCCCGGGACCGACGCTGCGAGCCCCCCGGTCTTCCCGCCTGATGACCCGGATGCAGTCGTACCGCGCGGCGTACTCGGCGAGAATGCGTGGGGTGTCGTCGGTGGATCCGTCGTCTACGATGACCCAGAGGGTCGGCGGTACGGTCTGTCGGAGGACCGAGTCCAGCGTCCGCCGTGCGAACGCCGCCTCGTTCCGGCAGGGCGTGATGAGGCAGTAGGAGCGGGAGTCCGGGATGGCGGACGACCAGGGCTGCGGTGGAAGGTGCCTGCCTATGGCCGTCGAGGCGTCTGTCATGCGCGCGTGGCTCGGGGCTAGGCGGCCCCGGTTCCCCGCACGACCGCCGGCACCGTGCGGGCCAGGATCAGGAGATCGAGACCCAGCGACCAGCGCTCGATGTACTGAAGATCCAGCGCGATCCAGTCCTCGAAGCCGAGATTGCTCCGCCCGCTGACCTGCCAGAGGCAGGTGATGCCGGGGCGGACGCTGAAGCGCCGCATGAGCGCGGCTTCATTGAATTGCTGCACGTCGCGCGTGGCCATCGGCCGCGGTCCGACCAGCGACATCTCACCGACCAGCACGTTGTAGAGCTGGGGCAGCTCGTCGAGCGAAGTCCGCCTCAGGATCTTGCCGATGCCGGTCATCCTCGGATCGTCGCGGATCTTGAAGATCGGTCCCGCCACCTCGTTCTGATCCTCGTACAGATGCTGGAGCTGCTCCGCGTCCTGGACCATGGTCCGGAACTTCAACATCCGGAAGCGGCGGCGGTTATAACCGTAGCGCTCGCCGGCAAAGAAGACCGGGCCGGGGCTCGTGAGCTTGATGGCCAGGGAGATGACCAGCAGTACCGGACTCAGGAGGATCAGCCCCACCCCCGCGCCCGCGACGTCGATGAGACGCTTGATGATGAGCCGGTGGTCGTCCTTGGCGATGGGGACATCCACCACCTGCACCGCGCCCTCGCCGATCGCAGGGCCGTTGCCGCCGTGGTCGAACATGTCGGCGTGGTAGCGGGCGCGCACGCCCACCCGCTGGCAGACCCGGATGGCTTCCTGAATCTCGGAATAGCACGACTTCATCGGCAGGGCGATGAGCACCTCGTCGATCGCCCGGTGCATCAGCACGCTCTCGAGCTCGTCCAGCCGGCCGAGATGGCGCTGCCGGACCAAGTCGGTGGCCGATCCGTTGAACGTATCCACGAAGCCGACCACCCGGCGCACGTCCGATTCGTCCGCCATCTGCTGGTACAGCTGCTCGGCACGGGGACCGCTGCCGAGGATCAGGACGTCGCGCACCGGCGCGACATTCCCGGCGGCGAGCATGCGAAGCCCGGTCCGGACCACCAGCAGCGCCGGCGTGCTGATGAGCCAGAAGCACAGAACCGTCCAGTACCCGAAGGCGCCCGTCACCGAGATCGCCGGGAAGATCAGCGCCAGGCAGCTCATCGTGCTGCAGAGTGCGAACACCCGGAGCGCTTCGTCGCGCTTGTTCCGGACCAGGTCCCAGGTGTACACCCCGAAGCCGGCGGCGAGGAGGCGCCACGCCACCGAGAAGCCGACCACCATCAGCAGGTTCTTGACGGTGATCCGGAGCGCCAGAAAGTCGTCGAGGGCGTAGTGCCGGCCAAGGTTCGTGCCCAGGAAGGCCGCGAGCAACAGGAGGACGGCGAGCGGCACCTCGACGTTCCGGCACATGGCGATGTACAGGAACTCGGAGCGTCTGGGCCGGGTCCGCTTGCGTACCGGTGCCGCGGAGATGGTCGGCTCGGGCACGGCCGGCAAGGCGTCGGGGAGCCCCAATTCCACTAGGACTCGACCTTGGCCGTGTACTGGCCGTAGTCGTAATAGCGGTACGCGGCGTCGTAGGTCACGTCGCGGCGGAAGTCGATGTCGTTCAGCACGACGCCGAGCACCCGCGCCCGCACGTGGTTCAACTGCTCCATCGCGTAGCCCAGCGCGGCGCTGTGGGTCATGCCCGCGCGGGCGACCACCACCACGCCGTCCGCCGACGCGCCCAGGATAGCCGCGTCCGTCATCATGTTCACCGGCGGCGAGTCGATGATGATCGTCTCGTACTCCACCCGCAGATCCTCGAGGAACTGGCGCAGCTCGGTCGAGGCCAGCATCGCCGACGGATTCGCGGGCAGGGTGCCGCTGGTCAGGTAGTGCAGCGTGCCGCCCTCGTCCACCTGCACCTGGCGGCAGGCCTGCACGAAGGACACGGAGCCCCGGACGACGTCGGACAGGCCGGGCTCGCGGGGGACATCGAAGACGCTGTGCACCGTGCCGCGTCGGAGGTCGGCGTCGATCAGCAGCACCTTGCCGCCACGATGGGTGAGCGACAGCGCCAGGTTCACGACGCTGGTGGTCTTCCCTTCTCCGGGTTGGGCGCTGGTGAACACCACCGCGCGAACCGACTGGTCCAGGCGGGAATGCAGCAGGTTCGTCTGCAGGCTGCCGTAGGCTTCGGCGAGCGCCGTGCCCACGCCGGTGATCGCCATGCGCTGGAGCCGCTGGGGCGCGGGGACCAACGCCGACAGCGAGCGCAGCTCGGCACCCGTGTCGCCATCCACAACGGGAGCACTGTCGCGCAGGAACGTGTATTCGGGACGAGCCGGTCCGCCGCCCTGCTCGGTCCGAACGTTCGGGGGCGAGACCACCGGCGCGTCGGGCTGAGCCACCTTGCGCTGGCTGATGAGCGCGACCCGCTTGCCGTTCCGCGGAATTCTGGGAATCAGGCCGAGCACCGGCAGCCCGGTGGCGTCCATGATATCGCTGCGGGTATGCACCGACTTGTCGAAGTACTCCCTGAGGAACGCGATCGCGATGCCCAGGAGCAGTCCCACGATCAGCCCGCCCGCGACCAGCAGCGCCTTCTTCGGGCTCACCGCCTCGAGCGGCGCCACTGCGTGATCCACGACCTGCACGCTGGGGTCGTCGATCGCCTGGGCGATCTCCGCTTCCTTGAGCCGGGTCTGGAGCAGCGAGTACATCTCCGCCAGCACCTTGGGCTGCCGGTCGAGCTGGATGTACCTCAGTTCTTTCCGCGGCAACTGGCTGAGCTGCTGGCCGAAGCCTGCCAGGGCCGTGTCCATGCTCGTGACGGTATTGGACAGGCCCTCGAGATACGTCGTCGCCACGGACTTGAGCTGGCCTTCCAGCTCCCCGATCCGCCCGTTCAGCGCCTGGACCTCGGGATCATCCGGGGTCCGGCGAACCATGAGCTCCGACCGCTGTCCCTCGACCTGCTGGAGGTTGGTGAGCAGCTCGCCCGTCGCCTGATTCCGCAGCAGCGTCGGGAATGCCATCAACCGCCGGTACGGCGAGGGGTCTCCCGTGGTCTGGGGTCCCGCCGCCGCCGACTGGACTTCGGTCAGCAAGCTGGTGAGGGCGGCCCGCTCCGTCTCGACCGTGGCACGTGCCGATTGCAGCTCGATCATCCGCGTGACCTGGCCGCTTCCCTCGACCAGCGGGTTGACGACGTTCTCGGCTTCACGGAATCGCTGCAGCGCCGTTTCGGCGGCACTGAGCTGCCGCGTCAGCGTGTCGAGCTGGTCACGGAGAAACGCGACGGTGGCGCGAGCGGTGGACTTCTGGTCCGACTGCCGCCGGGCGATGAACCGGTCCGCGATGGTGTTCGGCACCTGCCACGACAGGTCGGGATCCTTGTTGCGAGCCGTCAGGGTGGCCACCTTCGCCTCCGGACTGGCCTGCGCGACCACCAGATTCTGGCGCAGCCCCTCGACCGTCTGGGGCAGACCCTGAACCTTGACCACGATCTCGTCGTATCGCTGGCTGGCGGGGGTGAGGGTGAACTCGACGCCGGCCACGTGCACCGGCTTGCCGGGCTGGACCCCGTGCTGCAGCACCTGGCCGAAGGTATCGCTCACCTCGAACCCGGCGCCGGGCACCCGGCGCAGGGTATACAACCCGGGCTCCACGCTATCGGAGATCGAGAGCTGCGTCAGCAGCGCCGCGCGGGTCACCCGCTCGGGCGACTCGAGGGAGATCTGCAGCCGCAGCACGCGCGCCGCGTCTTCCACCATGGTCCGGCTGCGCAGCACCTCCAGCTCCGTGAGCATCTCCCCGCTCGTCCCGAAAGGGCTGAGCATGTCGGGCAAATTGCCCACCTTCTCCTTGATCCGGAGGGTGGCGACCCCTTCGTAGGTCGGCACGGCCGTCATGGCGTACGCCATGGCGAGGCCCACCATGACGAGTCCGCAGAGCCCGATCTGCAGCCAGCGGCGGCGGAGGATGCCCCACATATGGGCAATCGGCAGCTCGCCGTGGTCTTCCGGAGGCTCCGGAGATGGCTGGCGGACGGGCACGGTCAGGTAGGAGCGACCGTCCATGGGGGCCGGAAGCTGGCTCACAGAGAATCCCTCAGCGCGACAAGAGGAGCGCGATGACCAGTGAGGTCGTCGCGGACAACCCGGCTGCTACCAGGCCGGCATTCCGGCTCACCCAGCTGCGCTGCGGCACGTAGATCTGATCCCCCGTACGGATGGGCGTGTCGGCCAGCCGGGTCGAACCTCTGAGCTTGACGCGCAGCTCTTCACCGTTGCGGCGCAGGATGATCTGGTCGGGCTTGCCGTCGTTGGTCGCTCCCCCGGCGAGCGCGATCACGTCACCGATGGTGACCGTCGGCGGTACCGGGTAGAGCCCAGGGGTGCGGACCGCACCGAGGACCTGCACCCGGCGCAGCGGAATGACCTCGATCGACGGGTTGCGAAGGAAGCGGCCCAGCGAGTCCACCAGAAACTCGCGCAGCGAGTCGGCGGTCATCGTGGTCACCTGAATCGCTCCCAGCCGCGGCAGCACCGCGATGCCGTTGTCATTGACCGCGAACTCGCCCGACCACTCCGGCTCCCGCCACACGTTGAGCTTGATGATGTCACCCGGGCTCAGCAGCCCGCCGCTCGCGCTGTCGGGCGCAGACAGAGAGTCTTGGGCGGACGCCGGCACGGCCGGCGCGGCCAGATACACGAGGGCGGCAAGGCAGCCTTGTCTAACAGCGCGAAGATTCATGGTTTGTAGGTTTGGGAGAAGGGTGCGTATCGACCGCGTGGGAAGGTCCCACGCCGACGTTGCACCTCCGCCACAATATGGTGTTCGTGACGCCTGGAACAAGAGCCCGGGGGCGGCGGCACCCCTCTCCCCGCCAGCTTTTGCGCCGTATACAAGTAGCTGTATCCCAATCACTTATCCGTATCGGTAGCGGCTCGTATGGCCTCCGCGCCACTGGGGTTGCTGTGCTGCAAAGACAGGCGCTGGGCTGACGGCGCACTGGAAAGCAAGTTCTGAGCCCCATCAGGGGGGTGGGTTTCCCTACCAGCCCCGCCCTTCGTAGAGCTCCATGCCCGGCACTGCGCTGCGTACCCGAAGGCCCGCCGCGGTGCTCAGCGAGTCGAGGATCCGGCCGCGAGGATCTCCGTCGAATGCGCGGGAATACACCAGCCAGAAACGCCGTCCGGGCTCGACCGCCCGTCGCATCTCTCCCAGCGCCGGTGCCGGGTTGGGCGTCGTCTCGGCCAGTCCGAACGGGTGCAAGGGCCAGCGCGGGTTCAGGTAGTGCTCGAGTGGTTCGCCCATGTAGCCCGAGACGACGAAGACGGGTTCGCCAGGCTCGACTTGTCGCTCGATCTCCCGGGCCAGTCCTCGCGCATCCTCGTTGATATAGCGCTCGCCTGTGTGGCGGTTCACGTGGGCAACGAGCGAGATGGCGGCCAGCATGCCCACGGCCACCATCCCTCCACGCCCTGCCCGCATCGCGCCCGTCGCGAGCAGCAACAGCACCGGCACCGCGCCCCACGCCACGTACCTCGGCCGATAGCTCAATCCCAGCACGCCTCCGAGCACCGCGCAGATGAGGAGCGGCAGCCCGGCGACCAGCGCGAGAGCCAGCCAGGTGCGCCGCTGCGCCGGGTCACGCAGTCCGCGGAGCAGCAGATACCCGGCTGCCAGGCCGATGGGGACCGCCCACCAGAGCACCTCGCGGATCGCCTCCCGCGAGGAGATCGTATGCAGCTCTCGCAGCGAGGGACCCAGGCTGAATCCGGCCAGCCAGGTGAACAGGGTGTAGAAGAGCGCGCTCAGGTCGAGGGGACGCTCGAGCATGGCGAAGCTCGCTTGCGCCTGGATGTCCGGGATCAGGAGCGGAAGCAGCGCGAGCCCGGCGAGGGCGACGGGCCAGTGCCGCCTCACCGTGCGGCGAACCCGGCCTGGCACGCCCGGTTCCAGCAGGTCGATGGCGACCAGGCCCGCGATGAAGAGCGCGAAGTAGTAGTGAATGCAGAGCCCGAACGCCCCGGCCAGCGCGTACAGCAGCC
Source organism: uncultured Gemmatimonadales bacterium (assembly GCA_963720365.1). Taxonomy (GTDB): domain Bacteria; phylum Gemmatimonadota; class Gemmatimonadetes; order Gemmatimonadales; family GWC2-71-9; genus CAVVWJ01. The sequence continues at coordinate 28,831 of CAVRFK010000016.1, forward strand.
AATCACGCGGCTGTTCCGTTCGCCGGGCAACGGCATACCGCCAGCCGGCCAGGATCACGGTCAGGAAGTACAACCCGTACGCCCGCAGGTCCTGGGAATACCAGACGTGGATCGGTGAGATCGCCAGCAGAAAGGCGGCGAGGAGGCCCAGCTTTTGACCGCCGAGCTCGCGTCCCAGCAGCCACATCAGCGGCAGGCCGAGGATGCCGATCAGCGCGACGAACAGGCGTGGCGCCTGTTCCGCTCCCGGGACCTGCATCCACCAGTGGACCAGCAGGCTGAACAAGGGCGGAAAGCCGTCGCCATACCGCACGATCTCGGGGACGCTGGTCGCGGCGAGCCGTAGCTCGGCCACCTCGTCCATCGTCAGGCTCTGGGTCTCCAGGTGCCAGAGCCGCAGGAACACCCCGAGCGCGAGAATGCCCGCCAGGGCGAGCCACCCGCTTCTGGTGCTCAGCCGGCCCTCGCGATGTGCCGCGGAATCAGCGCGGCCTTGCTCTGGGTCATCAAGAACGTGTTCATCCCGCCCCGAACGCCGGGCACGAACGTGTCGCCCTTGAAGGCGTAGTGCTGGTACCCGAACCGCTTCAGGAACGCGAAGATCTCATCGCTGGGTGATTCGAGTAGCACGATGGGCTCGCTGCGGCGGATGGTGGCTTCGGCTCCGCGCAGCGCCTGATACTCGTACCCCTGGATGTCCAGCTTGAGGAAGAACGGATCGAGCTGGAAGTCGTCCAGCGTTCGAATGTGGCAGGGCACTTTCCGGACGGTCAGGTCCTCGTCACGGAACCCGAAGATCCGGCCTTTGAGCCAGTTTCTCGCCTTGGCCTCATCGAAGGAGGACAGCCCATCGAACATCCACTGCTTGTAGAAGGGGATGTGCAGCACCTGGTCCGAGGGTACATCACCCAGGCCGACCTTGTGGATGACGACTCTCGGATTGCCGGCGTACTGGCGCTCCAGTTTCTCCCAGAGCAGCGGGTTCGGCTCGAAGAGCTGAATCCGGCTTCGCCGAGTGGTCATGAGAATCGCGTCGGTGCTCTGCCCCCGGTTGGCTCCCACATCCAGGTAGAGCGCGTCCGGCTGGTCGGGAAAGAGCCGGAGCGCCCGGAAGTCGCGCTCGAACGGGATGCCGAGGGCGTTTCTGTACCGTCGCATGATCGCGAATTTCGCGTCGAGAAAGCCGGGGAATCGGGTCTGGCCCGTGCGCACCAGTTTCTTGAGAGTCGACTTCACTTGGGCTCGGATGTAGAGTGGGCGATCATGAAGTTAGCCGAGTTGTGTCACCTTCCCGCGACTCATAGCTTCCCAGCCATGCCATCCTCCTTGCCGGCCGGGCGGCCGCTGTGAGAGCCGACCTGGTGCGAAATGTGGCACTTGCCCTGGGCGTCACGGCGCTGGCCCTGGGGGCCGCCGAAATCGCCGTCCGGCTGCTGGTGCAGGTGCGCAACGTGGGCCCCTCGTACAGCACCTACGATGCAGTCTACGGGAAACGCCTGAAGCGCAACTTTCACGCCGTCCGATACACCCCCGAATTCACCAACACCCTGACGACCAATTCCCTCGGATTCCGCGGTCCGGAGCCCGATTCCGCACCCGGCGGCTCGGCCCTCTTCATCGGTGACTCGTTCACGATGGGGTACGGCGTCAACGACGGCGAGGAGTTCCCCGAGCTGGTGCGGCGGGCCCTGGTCGCGAAGAATCCCCACATCGGGGTCGTGAACTCCGGCATGGGCGACAACGGGAACGGGCGCTGGATCAAGTTCCTGCGGGGCGATGCCAAGCGATTGGACCCCCGCGTCGTGGTGCTGCAGATTTCCGAGAACGATTTCTCGGACAACCGGAAAGAGGGACTGTTCGCGATCGGACCTGGCGGCGCTCTGGTGGAAAAGCCGATTCCTCAACCCGGCTGGTCGCGGACCGCGCAGGATTGGATCGAGGCGATTCCCGGTCTCGACTACTCCTATCTCATCGGGTTGCTGCGTCAGGCGCAGCCGGCACGCGGCGGGGGCGCGCCCCAGACCACGGCCACCGCGGCCGCCGATTCCCTGACCTATCGCCTCATCGAGGAATCGCTCGCCTTGTGCGAGCGGGCCGGCTGGCCCGTCCTCGGGCTGGAGGTCGGCGTGGAGGGAGCGCGGCTGGCGACGCTGCAGGAGATCTTCCGGCGTCACGGCGCCGATCTGATCGAGGCCCCGACCAGAACAGCGCGGCCGGATCTGTACTACCAGACTGACGGTCACTGGAACGCCAAGGGCCACCAATGGGTGGCGGCCGCAGTGCTGGATCGGATGATGGGGAGTGCGGCGCTGCGATAGGAAGCCGTACGACGAGAAGAGTGCCCGAGGCGAGAGTCGAACTCGCACGGGGTTGCCCCCGGCGGATTTTGAGTCCGCTGCGTCTGCCATTCCGCCACTCGGGCGCCCGCGAAAGATACCACGCGCCCGGCCACCCGCGCTAACCGCTCAGTCCCGCTCCGACACGGGCGGTCCCAGTATTTCC
>CAVRFK010000017.1:0-360862 GCA_963720365.1 uncultured Gemmatimonadales bacterium
CAGGAGGGGTACGGCTGGGGTGGCGTCGGGTGTCCCCCGACGATGAAAATCTTCGAACTCACGCCGGCGACCGGGCCGGCGAAAAAATCAGAGATACCAGCGCTCCATCGCCTTGGCCTGCTCGTATCCGCGGCGCGCGTCCTGTACCGACGCCATCTCCGAGACCTCCGCCACCGGCACGTCCCACCACGACTCGTACGAGCCCACTCGCACGTTACGGTCTACTTCCACATGGATGACGACCGTGCGGTCCATGCCGCGCGCCGATGCCAGCGCCGCATGCAGCTCCGCCGCGTTGTGCGCCCGCAGCACGCAGGCGCCCAGACTCTCTGCGTTCGCCGCGAGGTCTACCGGCAGGTGCTTCCCGGCCAGCTCTCCCTCGGCGTTGCGGTAGCGGTACTCGGTCCCGAAGCCGGCGGAGCCGAGCGCGCCGGAGAGCCCGCCGATGGACGCGAACCCGTGGTTGTCGATCAGGACGACGGTGAGCTTGATCCCTTCCTGGATCGCGGTGACGAGCTCGGAGGACATCATCAGCCACGATCCATCGCCCACCATCACGTACACCTCGCGGTCCGGCGCAGCCATCTTCACGCCGAGCCCGCCGGCGACCTCGTAGCCCATGCAGGAGTAGCCGTACTCGACGTGGTAGCCCTTGGGGTCGCGCGTGCGCCACAGCTTGTGCAGGTCGCCGGGCAGGCTGCCGGCAGCGCAGACGACCACGTCCCGCTCGCCCGAGGCGCCGTTGACGGCGCCGACGACTTCGCCCTGGCTCAAGAGCGGCTGATTGCCGAGCGAGTAGATCCGCGCGACCTCGCGGTCCCACTCCTGGTTGTGTCTCGCCGCCGCGGCCCGGTACTCCGGCGCGACCGCCCAGCCTACGAGCGCCTCCGTCAACGCCTCGACGCGTGGCGCGGGCATCCCCCACCAGCGCCGAGCCCCGCGTGCTTCGCGGCGTCGAGCTCGGCGACGTTGAGGTTCACGAATCGGACGCCCTCGTGCCGGAACGCGGTCCGCGATGCGGTGGTGAAATCGCTGTAGCGTGTGCCGATGCCGAGGACGAGATCCGCCTCGCGCGCCATGAGATTGGCTCCGGGCGTCCCGGTGGCCCCTAACGCGCCCAGTGAGGAGGGATGGTCGAAGCGCAGCGATCCCTTCCCCGCCTGCGTCTCCGCCACGGGAATCCCCGTGGCCTCGGCGAACCGCTCGAGCGCCGGCGTGGCCTCGGAATAGATCACCCCCCCGCCGGCGATGATGAGCGGCCGCCTGCTGCGGCGAATCAGCTCGATCGCCCGCGCCAGGGCGGCGGCGTCGGGCAATGGACGCGGAATGTGCCAGACCCGCCTCTCGAAAAACTCATCCGGATAATCGTACGCTTCCGCCTGCACGTCCTGCGGCAGAGCGAGCGTCACCGCCCCGGTGTCGGCCTGGCTGGTCAGCACGCGCATCGCCTCCAGGGCGGCCGAGACGAGCTGCTCCGGCCGGGCAATCCGATCCCAATACCGTGACACCGGGCGGAACGCGTCGTTCACCGACACGTCCTGCGACGAGCCGACCTCGAGCTGCTGGAGGACCGTCCCTACCCGGCGGGTGGCGAACACGTCGCCCGGGAGCAGGAGGACGGGCAGTCGGTTGATGGTGGCGCCGGCCGCCGCCGTGATCATGTTGGTGGCGCCCGGTCCGACGGAGCTGGTGCATGCCAGGGTCCGGAGCCGGTTGTGCATCCGCGCGAACGCCGCCGCCGTGTGCACCTGCGCCTGCTCGTTGCGCGACTGGAAGTACCGCAGGCGGCCGGCGTACTGCTGGAGCGCCTGCCCGATCCCCGCCACGTTGCCGTGGCCGAAGATGCCGAACATCCCGGCGAAGAACGGCCGCTCGACGCCGTCGCGCTCCACCTGCTGCTCGGCCAGGAAGCGAACCAGCGCCTGCGCCATGGTGAGCCGCTCGGTCGATGGGCGCGGGCTCATCGCCGGGCCCACCCTTTCCTGATCCAGGCATACGCCGGGTCGTCGCTGAACCCGAGCGACCGCTCGTCGCTCGCGCCGGCGAGCACGTTCAGGTAGTACATCGGAAAGTCGGGCGCGGCGATGCAGGGGCCATGATAGCCCCGCGGCACGAGAAACACGTCGCCGTCTCGCACTACGACGGTTTCGTCGATGGACCGGTCCGCGGTGTAGGTCCGGTGCAGGCCGAAGCCCTCCGCGCCGTGGATCCGGAAGTAGTAGATCTCTTCCAGCTCCGCTTCGCCCGCCGTGCCGGCGTCGTCGTGCTTGTGGGGCGGATACGAGGACCAGTTGCCGCCCGGCGTGAGCACCTCGACGACGATCAGGCGGTGGGCCGGTGCACCGCCGGCGACGAAGAGGTTGTTGATCTGCCGGGTGGCACTCCCCGCGCCGCGGGTCTCGATCCCGACGTCGCGCGCGGGCACGTGGCGCGGCGGCAGCCGCCGGTCCGTCTCGGCGCTCGGCAGCGCGACCTCCGCGCCACCGGCGCTGACGATCACCGCCTCGCAGCCCATCGGCAGGTACGCGAAGTCGGCGATTCCCTCGAACACGCTGGGCCGACCGCTCAGCCGGAAGCGCTCGCCCGCTACCAGCACCTCGCACTCGCCCGAGAGTGGTAGCACCAGCATCTCGCGGGTCCCTGTTGCGAGGGTCCGCGTTTCCCCCGCCGCCAGCCGGATCACCCGCAGTCCGGTGTACTTCCATCCCGCCAGCTTCGGCGTGACGGCGACGGCGTCGAGATCGTCGGCGGCGCGCCCCGCGGGCCAGTGCAGCCGCTGGCTCATCCGTGAACCAGGTTCGCCGCGGCGGCGACGGCGCCGGCCACGTCACCGTCGGGTGGATAGAGGAGCGCGCGCCCGGCGACGAGCCCACGGACCTGCGGCACTCGCAGCGCGCGCTTCCAGCCCTCGAACACTTCCGCCGGGCGGGTGCCGGGATCGCCGCCGAGCAGCAGCGTCGGCAGTGTGGTCGCGTCGAGGACCCGCTCGATGTCGTCGGTGACGTGCACCTTGAGCCAGGTGTAGGCTGACGTGGTACCGAGGCCCGACGCGACGCTGATGGCCCGCACCAGGTCGTCCGGTTGCTTGGAGATGGTGACCGTGCCGTTCGACTCGCGGCATGCGGGCAGCGGCTCGATCATGGCGACCAGCCTGCGCGCCGCCAGCGCCGACACCGCGCGGGCGCAAGCCTCGAGCGTGTCGGCCGTCCCCGTATCGTTGAGCGCCAGCCGCAGCAGCATCTTGCCGCCGTCCAGCCCGCCCGCGGCGATGGCATCCGCATCGTAGGCGGTGAACCGATCGTCCAGCTCCCAGGCGGCACCCGGAAGTCCTCCGCGGTTCATCGAGCCGATGGCGACGCGATTCTCCAGCGCGCCGAGCAGCAGCAGATCCTCGATGACGTCGGGCGTGGCGAGCACACCGTCCACCCCCGGCTGCGCGAGCCCCACCAGGAGCCGGGTGAGAAGGTCGCGCCGCCGCGCCATCGCCAGGGGGTCGGACCCGACCTTGAGCGCGGCCCGCGCCGGATGATCGGCGGCGATGATGCAGGTGCGGCCGTCGCCGGCGAGCAGGGAGCGGCGACGGCGTTTGCCGGCGGCCTGCCCGATGCGCTCCGGGTGATTGGCGCGGATGTCGAGGAGCTCGAGGAACCGGCGATCGTCGATCACGCGGGAATCTCCGCCATCAGATGTCTGACCTCGCGTTCGGTGGGCATCGCGTCGGCGCACGCGAGTCTCGCGGCCACGAACGCGCCGGCGGCCGCGGCGAATTCCACGACCCGTACGGGATCCCATCCCGCGAGCAGCCCGTGGCAGAGGGCGCCGCCGAACGCGTCGCCCGCGCCGAGCCCGTTCACGACCTCCACCTGCACCGGCGGCACGTGGGTCACCGTGTCGCCGGCGGCGACCATGACGCCCCGATCGCCCAGCTTCACGACCGCCAGCTCAGGTCCCTGCGCCAGCAGCCGGTGCGCCAGCTGCTCGGGACTTCCTCCGCCTACCGCGACGGACGCTTCTTCCACGATTCCCCACGGCGACCGTCGCCTGCCGCAACGCGCAGCGCTGATACGCGCCCGCGGCGTCGGGCTGGGACCAGAGCGTCGGGCGAAAGTCGAGGTCGTGGATCGTGATCCCCCGCCGCCCCCGCGCCTCCAGCGCGCCGAGGGTCGCCGTGCGGCTCGGCTCGTCGGAGAGCCCGGTGCCGGTGGTCCAGAACACCCGCGCCTGCTCGATCGCCTCGAGGTCGAGATGCTCCAGGCGGATCCGGATGTCGGGAGCGGTGGGCTCGCGGTAGAACAGCAGCGGGAAGTGATCCGGTGGATGCAGCTCGCAGAACACGATCGGCGTGCGCAGATCCGGGTCGGTGCCGACGAAGCGATCGTCCACGCCGAAGCCCCGCAGCGCGCTCCGCACGTAGGGACCGAACCCGTCGGCGCCGACCCGGGTGATCACCGCGGCCGTCCGTCCCAGCCGCGCCGCGGCGACCGCCACGTTGGTCGGGCTGCCTCCCAGCGACTTGGCGAACGTACGGACGTCCGCCAGCGCGACCCCGCTCTGCTCCGGATAGAGATCCACGCTGACCCGGCCCATGGTGAGCACGTCGAAGGCGGGTGCGGTCATCGCTTGAGCTCGTGACCGAGGTGTTCCAGCTCCTCGCCGCCGGCCATCATGCCCACCAGCTCCTCGAGCCGGATCTCCTGCCGAGCGAAGTCGCCCAGGACCTCGCCCCGGCGCAGGACGACGAAGCGGTCGCCCACCGGATGGGCGTGATGCGGGTTGTGGGTGATGAAGACGACACCGACGCCCCGGTCCCGCGCGCGGGCGATGAAGCGGAGCACCACACCCGCCTGCTTGACGCCCAGTGCAGCCGTCGGCTCATCGAGGATGAGCACGCGGGCGCCGAAGTGGATGGCCCGCGCGATGGCCACCGCCTGCCGCTCGCCGCCCGAGAGCGTACCGACCGGTTGGGCCGGGTCGCGGAGCTGGACGCCGAGCTGCGCCAGCTCGTCGCGTACGACGCGCTCGCAATGCGCCACATCGATGCGCCGGAACGGGCCGCGGCCCCGGCACGGCTCCGCGCCGAGGAAGAAGTTCCGCCACACGCTGAGCAGCGGAATCATGGCGAGGTCCTGGTAGACCGTGGCGATGCCGCGCGCCATCGCCTCGCGCGGAGAGCCGAAGCTCACCGGCTCACCATCCACCAGGTACCGGCCTTCGCTGGGCCGATGGACCCCGGCGAGGATCTGGATCAGGGTGGACTTCCCTGCGCCGTTGTCGCCCAGCAGGCAGGTGACCTGGCCCGCGGGCACCGCCATCGAGACCTCGCGCAGCGCCACCACCTGGCCGAAGCGCTTGCCGACCCGCTCCACCCGCAGGACCGGCTCGCTCATCGCGCCTCCGATGCACGCCGGCGGATGAAGTTGTTGACGATGACCGCGGCCACCAGCATGACCCCGAGGAAGACCTGGAACCAGTCGGCGTCCACGCCGGTGATCACGATCCCCTGCTGCACCATGCCGAAGATGAGCGCGCCCAGCACCGCGCCGACCGCGGAGCCGTAACCGCCGGTGAGCAGCGTCCCGCCGATCACGACGGCGATGATGGCGCGGAACTCCTGCTGCTCGCCCCGCAGCGCGTCGGCGCCGGTGAACCGCACCACCTGGATCACCGCGACCAGGCACGCCGCGAGCGCCGTCGCCATGAAGAGCGCGATCTTCACGCCCGCCACCGGGACGCCCATCTTCCGCGCCGCCTCGGGCGCGCCACCCGCGGCGAAGATCCAGTTGCCGAAGCGGGTGCGGAGGAGCACCCAGGTCGCCAGCGCGGCGAGCGCCAGCCACCAGACGATGGATACGCGGAAGGGGCCCAGGATGTCGCCGCCGAGCAGCGCCTGCGCCGGCGGGTACCCCGACACCTCGTCCAGGCCACCGAGCTGGGTGCGCCGCGTAAGCAGGCGGCTCACGGCGATGGTGAGACCGCGAAAGGCGAAGAGCGTGCCGAGCGTGACGATGAACGAGGGAAGGCCGGTGCGGACGACGAGGTAGCCGTTCCCGAAGCCGATGGCGAGCGAGAGCAGGACGGCCACGAGGATCGCGGGCCAGAGGCTCCAGTCGAAGTGGCGGGTGAGCAGCATGATGGTCATGCCCGCCGCGCCGATGATGGAGCCGACCGAGAGGTCGAACTCGCCCGCGATCATCAGGAGCGCCACCGCCACGGCGAGTATGCCGAGCGGCGCGGCGGCGTTGAGGACCGCCGCCGTGCCCTCGAGGCTTCGAAACGGAGGTCCCGCCGCTGCGGCAAAGATGAGCCAGATGAGCAGGGCGCCGACCGCCGCGCCGACCTCGGGTCGCGCCCATGACCTCACCGGATGCCCCGCTCCGCGAGGGCGATCACGTCGGCCGCATTCTCCCGGGTGACGAAGCTCGGGCCGGTGCGGATGATCTGGCCGCCGCCGGGCATGGCCTTGGTGTCGAGGTACTTCACCAGCAGCACGACGGCGAGGTACCCCTGGAGGTAGGGCTGCTGGTCGATGGCGAACAGCAGCTGGCCGTCGCGCACCGCGGCCAGCACTTCGGGCGTGAGGTCGAAGGTCCCCACCGCGATCTTCCCGAGCTTGCCGCTCTCCCGGAGCGCCGCCAGCGCGGGCGCCGCGCCGCCGGGGCCGAGCGTGAGCACGCCGTCCGTCGCCGCGTCGCGCGCGAGCGCGCCGCGGATCCGCTGCGCCGCGTCCTCCGGATCGGAGAGACTGACGCCGAGGACTTCCATAGTCGCGCCGCTCGGCTCGAGGCCATCGGCCAGACCCCGGCAGCGGGTGTCCAGCGACACGTTGCCGACCTCGTGATTGACGCAGAGCACGCGCTTGGCTCCGCCGGCGGCGAGCCGCTCGCCGGCGGCCTTGCCCGACTCGTACTCCGTCTGCCCGATGTGCCCGAGGAATCCGAGGCGCTCCCAGGCCTGATCGCCGGAGTTGACCGAGAGCGCCGGAATGCCCGCGGCGACCGCCGCCTTGATGGACGGGCCGAGCGCATCGGGATCGGGCACCGAAATGGCGAGCGCGCTCGGCCGGCTGGCGACCGCCGCGTCGATCAGCTGGCTCATGCGCACCATGTCGAAGCCGGTGGGCGACTGATACTCCAATCGGACGCCCAGCTCGCGTGCGGCATCGCCGGCACCGTTGGCCACGATGGACCAGAAGGGATCGGACGTCTGGCCGTGGCTGACCATCACGATCCGGACCTCGGTGCGCTCCGCGTCCGTGCCTGCCGGTTTCTCCGCGCCGCTCCGCTCACCGCCGCAGGCGAAGGCCGCGGCCGCCAGCAGCACGGCGAGTCGTTTCGATGCAAACGTCACGCGCGCATGATCCTCGTTAGAAAGTGAACGCTCCGCGCGGCGGCCGTGGCGGGCCCGTCTCCCGCGGGTGGCTCCCTCTCGAGCACGACATCCTGCTCCAGGACGTACCAGCCGCGGTAGCCCGCCGCTTCGAGCAGGCGCACGACCGCGGCGACATCCACGTCCCCGTCACCCAGCGGCCGATACAGTCCTCTCGCGACCGCCTCGCGGTAGCCGAGCTCGCCCGTGCGGACCCGCGCCGCGAGCGCCGCATCCACGTCCTTGAAGTGCACGTGGGTGATCCGGTGGCTCGCCGCTCGCGCGACCCCGACCGGGTCGGTGCCGCCGACCAGGAGGTGGCCGGTGTCCAGGCAGAGTCCGATATCGCTGCCGGCCACGACGCGCTCCACGTGGTCGCCGCGGACGACGGCGGTGCCGTAGTGGGGATGCAGCGTCACCGACACCCCATGCCGGGCCGCGACCGACCCGGCCTCATCCAGCCCGGCCAGCAGGAGCGACCACTCGGCCTCGGCCAGCTCGGCCGAATGCTCGTAGCCATTCCCGCCATTGCCCAGCTCCGCGGCGAGCACCAGCATGTCCGCGCCGGCCGCCGAGAGCGTCTCGGCCACGGTGGCGACATCCTGCAGCGACGTGGCACGCGACTCGGTCCGGTGGAGAACGACGGGAAGGAACCCCGCCGCCAACCGAAGGTCGTGGCGCCGAAGCGTTCGCGCCACCTCCGCGGGATCGCCGGGAAGAAAGCCGGGCGGGCCCAGCTCGATGGCCTCGAGGCCCAGCTCCGCGATCTCCCGGAGCACTCGGTCGGCGCCGAGCTGGCATCCCCATCCCGGCACCTCGCAGACGCCCCAGGTGATCGGCGCGCCGGCGAGCCGCGCCCGCGGTGCGATCACTCGACTTCCTCCGGCCGCACCGGACGATGGAGCTGGCGGGAGAGATCGCAGGCCATCGCGACCCGGATCGCCTCGCGGGCCTCCTCCGGCGGACAGGGATTGGCCCGCCGTCCCGCCGCCACCTCGACGAACGCGTGCAGCTCGTCGCGGTACGCCTGCTCGAAGCGGTCGAGGAAAGAATCCGTAGGGCCGCTCGGGTGGCGGCGGCCCGTCCGGCTCCAGGGACTTGAGCGGCGTGCGCCCGTTCCATCCCACGGCGACGCTGTCGCCGGCGCCGAACAGCTCCATCCGGATGTCGTAGCCGACCGGGTCGTGCCGGGCGCCGGAGAGGATGCCGAGCGTGCCGCCGCTGAACCGGAGGGTCGCCACCGCGGCGGCGACGTCGCCGTGGCGGGCGAAGATCTCGAAGCCCGCGTCGGATCCGTCGGCGTAGACCTCGGTCACTTCCTGGCCGATGACGTGCCGGACGATATCGAAGTCGTGGATGTGGAAGTCCCGGAAGATGCCGCCGGAGCCGGGAATGTAGTCGTCGTGCGGAGGGTGGGGATCGTGGCCGGACATGCGCACGATGTAGATCCGTCCGAGGTCGCCGCGCTCGACCAGCTCGCGCGCCCGGCGATAGCCGGGATCGAAGCGGCGCTGGAAGCCCATCTGCACCACCGCGTGACGCCGCTGGATGTGGCGGACCACCGCGTCGGTGGACGCGAGGTCGATGGTGATCGGCTTCTCGCAGAACGTGGGACGGCCGGCATCGGCGGCCTGGCGGAGGAGATCGGCGTGGGTGTCGGTCGGCGTGGTGATGACGAAGGCGTCCACCTGGCCGAGCATGGCCTCGACCGAGGGCGACACGTCGGCGCCGATGTCGCCGGCGACCTTGGCGGCTCGGGCCTGGTCCGGATCGGTCACCAGCACCCGGGCGACCCCGGGATGCTGGCTGAGCACGCGGGCGTGAAACGAGCCGATCCGACCGACGCCGGCGACGCCGATGCGCATGGGAGATCCTCTGGCGGGGCGGTTTGGAACGCTCCAACTTGCGTTTGGAACGTTCCAGCGACTATCCTAGATACGGCCCGGCCCGCCGACTGTCAAGCACGGCGCCGGCCGTCACCCGAGGACGCCGCCATGCCGCAAGCCACCATTCTCGACGTCGCCGCCCGCGCCGGTGTGTCCAAATCACTGGTCTCCCTGGTCATGCACGACTCGCCGTCGGTCAGCGAGGGCAAGCGGCAGGCCGTGCTCGAGGCCGCCGCCGCGCTCGGCTATCGCCCCAACGCGGTCGCGCGGAGCCTGGTGCAGCGCCGCACCCGCGTCCTCGGCGTGATGCTCTCCGATCTGCACAACACCTTCTTCGCCGACGTGCTCGACGGCGTGGCGGGCCGCGCGGGAGAGCGGGGCTACAAGGCGATGCTCAACACCGGCAACCGCGCCGTCAGCGGTGAGGCCGAGGCGATCGAGACCCTGCTGGAGCTGCGCAGCGACGGCCTGATCCTCGCCGCGCCGCGCCTCGATGCCGCCCGCATCGCGGAGGCGGCGCGCTCGGTACCGGTGGTGCTGGTAGCGAGAACGATCACGGCGTCACGGGTGGACTGCGTGAGCAACGACGACACGGCGGGAGCGGCGCTGGCGGTGGATCACCTGGTGGAGCTGGGCCACCGGCGGATCGCGCACATCGACGGCGGCCAGGGTGCCGGCGCGCAGGCGCGGCGCGACGGGTTCGTGCGCGCCATGCGGCGGCACGGGCTGGCCGGGCAGGCCCGCACCGCCCGGGGCGACTACACGGAGGAGGGCGGCGCCAAGGGCGTGAACGCCCTGCTCAGCCGAGGGACCCAGACCGACCGCGATCTTCGCCGCCAATGACCTGAGCGCCGTCGGGGCACTCGATGCGCTGACCCGCCGCGGCCTCCGGGTGCCGGAGGACATCTCGCTGGTCGGCTACGACAACACGTCGCTCGCGGCCCTCCGACACATCGATCTCACCACGATCGATCAGCCTCGCGAGGCGATGGGCCGTACCGCCGTGGATCTCCTGCTCGAGCGGCTGGAGCGCCGGCGCACGGCGGCCCGGCGCGTCGTCATGGCCCCTGCCCTGGTGGTCCGCGGGACGACCGCGAAGCCCTGACCGCCGCTCAGCCGGTGGTCCGGCGGCGCCAGTACAGGTAGACGGGCACACCCAGCAGCAGCAGACCGGTTCCCACGAGCGCATTGCGCGGATTGGCGGCGACCGAGCTGGCCACCACGAAGATCGAGGCCGCGACGAACAACGCCGGCGTCCACGGATAGCCCGGCGTCCGGAATCCCGGTCGCGGTACCTGGGGTCTCCCGATCGCGCGCGCGGTAGACGAAGAGCGCCGCCACCGTCAGCCCGAAGAACACCCAGTCCGCGAATGCGACGTAGTCCACCAGCTGGCTGAAGCTGCCCGACAGCGCGAGGGCGGTGGCCCACACGGCCTGCAGCACGATCGCGGCGGTCGGCGTCCGGTGAACCGGATGCAGTCGCGCGAGACGGGGGAAGAACACCCCGTCCGCCGCCATCGCCTGGAATACCCTCGGCGTCACCAGGACGACCAGATTCAGGAACCCGAAGGTGGACACCGCAATCCCGGCGGCGATCAGCTTGCCTCCCACCGGGCCCATCACCACTCGCATGGCGTCGGCCGCTGGGGCGGTGCTCGCGGCGAGACCGGCGGGACCGAGCACGCGCAGGTAGGCCAGGTTCGCCAGCAGGTAGACCAGCACGACGATGCCGACGCCCAGCAGCAGCGCGCGCGGGAGGTCCCGCTCCGGATCGACCATCTCTTCCGCGATGAAGTTGGTCTGCTGCCACCCGCCGTAGGTGAACAGCACCGGCACCAGGGCCGCGCCGATCGCGCTCGGGGCGCCGGGAGGCGCGGGAGCGTCCGCCGGGAGGCCGGCGGCGAGCCCGGCCACGACGAGGAGCGCAAGCGCGAGCAGCTTGAGGAGTGTGAAGACGTTCTGCAGCATCGCGCCGGGGCGCACGCCAAGGTAGTTCACGGCGGAGACGAACAGGATCGCGGCGATGGCGAGCGGAAGGGTGAACCGGGCTGACAGCCCCGTGAGGGCGAGCGTGTAATCGGCGAAGGTCACGGCGATCGCCGCGATGGCGCCGCTCGCGATCACGAGCAGCAGCGCCCAGCCGTAGAGGAAGGCCGGCAGCGGGCCCCATGCCTCTCGCAGGTAGACGTATCCTCCGCCGGCCCGCGGACGCCGATGACCCAGCTCACCGAAGCAGAGCGCTCCGATCACCGCCACGACGCCACCCGCCACCCACACCGCCAGGATCAGCGTCGAGGATCCCACCCGCTCCGCGACCGCGGCCGGCGTTCGGAAGATGCCGCCGCCGATGATCCCGCCGACGACGGCCATGGTGCCGGAGAAGAGGCCGAGCCGGCGGGCGTAGGTGGTTATTCGGCGCTTCTCCGTTCGTACTCGGCGCGCGCCCGGTCCAGCATCTCCAGCGCGTCACGCCGCTCGGCGTCCGAGTTCCAGTCCTTGTGTGCCTCGACGGACTTCCGCATGCGGTCGATCCACGCCATGAAGTACCGGGCGTCCTCGGCCGAACGGGGCGGTTGCCCGCCCACCGTCAGGTAGACCGGGCTGGTGGTCGCGTAGGGAAAGATGTCGAGCGTGGGATAGGCGGCCTTGTCGCCCCTCGCTCGGAGGAGCAGCCATCCGCTGCGCTCGACGGGCAGCCGGACCGTGGTCGTGGCGGAACGGCCGCCGGCGTCGAGCGGAATCTCGCGGACGACCCGGCCGTTCTGAACCAGCTCGAGATGGTCCACCGGAACGTTGGAGCGGAGCCGCACCGCGACCGATACCTCGCGTCCGCCCGCCGGGAGGCGGACTTCACCGCCCAGCTCCGTGCCGTCGACCGTCAGCCCCAGCAGAGGTCCGTTGGTCGCGAAGCTCCGTCCCGCCTTGAGCGCGGCGAGCCAACGGCGATGCTCCAGCGGCGCGCCGCTCTTCACGTACACCCGGTTCATCCCGACCGGACCGCGAAGCGAGGCGTAGTTGGCCATCGCATCCGTGCCGGCGCCGGTGGGCAGCCGGAACCCGCAGTTGAGCAGCCGGTACCAGACCGTAGCCGTCGCCATCAGATCGTCCACGAAGCCGAGCGCCTCGTAGTAGTCCACCTTGCCGAGCGCGAGATCCACCGGCAGGGCATGGGTGATCGCGCGGGTCGTGTCGCTCGGATCGGGATCGAGGTCGTAGGGATGGACGTACCCGGTGATCGCGCCCTGCTCGCGTGCGATGTCGAACACCCGCGCATTGGTCGGCTGGAGGGTGGCGACGCCGGTGTTGGTGTAGGCGGTGTAACCGGGAAGCACGAGGTGCTCGGTCAATCCGAGCAGGCCGACGTGGCCCCAGTAGCTGGTGTGGAACTCCTCCCCGTGCACGATCAGCGTGCCCGGCCTCGACGCTGGATCGGGACCGGGACGGAACCACTCGACGTCGGGGACCCTGCCCTCCTTGTTCACGATCAGGTTCTCCACCACGTGGAGATCCTCCGCCCGGGCCTGGAGGGCGAGCCGGGTGGGATCGTTGCGATACATCCCGCCGTAGTTCATGTGGACGTGGAGGTCGCCGCTGTACCAGCCCCGCGCCTCCAGGTCGTCCAGCATGTCCGAGCGTGACGCGCACAGGCGCATCACCGCCGTTCGGTGATCTCGACCGACCGGGTCACGACGCGGTACTCCGGACCGCGGGAAACCTCGATCGTGTACCGGCCGACCGGCAGCGTCAGCGTCGCGGCGCCGGTGACGTGGAAGTACCCGTACTCGAAGCGCCGCTCCTGCCGGTCGAAGCCGTCATCCGCGTGCTGCCAGGCTCCGGCCGGGGCGTGGCGTCCTGCCGTCCGCTCCCGTCACCGAGACGCGCGCCGGCAGCGGCCTGCCGGCTTGGCTGACGACGTCGATCCGAAGGGCCCCGACCGGATGGAGGTACTTCCTCTCGTCGACCCGGACCTCGCGCCGCGCCCCGCTGAAGAAGTCGAGCACCCAGAGCGATGTGTTGCCGCGCTCGTTGCTCACGTACGCGATCCGATCGCCGGCCGGCGACCAGCGCGGCGCCGTCGCATCGAACTCGCCGTAGGTGAGCTGCAGTGGGTCGCCGCCGTCGGCCGTCATGAGCCAGAGCTGATGCCATTGGCGGCCGAGGTATGAGGCGTAGACCACGCGGCGGCCATCGCGACTCCAGTCGGGCCGTGCCTTCCAGTTGGTCTCTTCGTAGTGGATCTCGCGCGATCCGCCTCCGGGCCTCGCATCCACCCGCCAGAAGCCGCCCGATCCCCAGATGTGATTGCGATTGGAGACGAGGATCAGCTCCTTACCGTCGGGCGACCAGGTGGGCGAGAGATACTGATCCTTCTTGTGGTAGTAGTAGCGCGGCAGGCCGCTGTCGTGCTCCTCGCTGATCCGGACCGGCTCCCCGCGGGCGCCCGCCTCGCCCACGTCCACCACGAAGACGTGCCACAGCCCGTCGTGCGCGGACGAGGTGTAGGCGACTCGGCGGCCGTCCGGCGACCAGCGAGGCTCGATGTTGACCGCGCCGTTGGCGACCAGCGCCGACGACCTGCCCGACTCGAGGTCGAGCAGCCGGAGCTCGATCGCGTCGTCGCGATAGGATGCGTAGACCACGCGGCGTCCGTCGGGCGACCAGTCGGGCTGATAGTCATAGCCCGGCCCATCGGTGAGCTGGCGGGCTTCCCGCGCCTCCGGCCGCTGGCGCCAGAGCGAGCCCTGCATCGAGTAGATCAGCTCGGAGCCATCCGGCGACCACGCGGCTCCACTCGGGCCGGTGGTGAGCTGCGGGATGAACATCTCGCGGAAATAGTACGGATGCGGCGTCTTCACCTGGCGGAGCACGGCGGCGCGCTGGCCGGCCGCCGGCGCCGCGGCGGCGCCGAGCAAGCCGAGCGAGAGCGAGAGGCAGCGCCAGCGGATCACCGGCGACCCCGGAGGTAGATCAACACGCCGAGCACGACGAAGGCGCCCGCGCCGCCGATCACCTTGAGCCGGAACAGCCACGGGTCGGTCGTTCCGCCGGGTGGGACGGTCGCGATGATCATCGCGAGCAGCGCGAGGGAAAGGCCGGCGAGGCCGATGAGCGCGGACTTCGCGCGCTCGACACCGCCGACCGCGCCCTCGGCGTGGCGCAGGCGGTCGTTCAGGTAGCAGAGGAACAGGTAGATGTACGGGATGAAGTAGACCAGCAGCATCGTGTCGAGGATGATGAGATAGGCCTTCTCGACCGTGGTGCCGTGCCCGAGCACCGAGACCAGCAGGAAGACCGACGCCAGGACCGCCTGCGTGAGAATGGCGACGTAAGGCGTCTTCCACCTGGGGTGGATCCGTCCGAACGCCGGCGGGAAGTAGCGGTCCAGCCCGATGACGAAGGCGACACGGGCCGGGCCGGTGAGCCACGCGCCCACGCTGCCGATGTTGCCGATCACGTACATCCCCGCCGCGGCCGGCGCGAGCCAGGCCATCGCGACGCCGGCGTCCGACGCCCCGACGGCGATCGCCTGGAGAAATCCCGAGACGATGTTGACCTCGGCCGGTCGGCACCAGCCACAGCACCGACACCGTGCCGGCGATGTAGAGGAACGCGATCAGCGGCGCGGCGATCAGGATGGACCGCGGCAGCGTGCGCTTGGGATTGCGCACCTCATCGCCCAGCACGGCGGACAGCTCCAGTCCCGCGAACGCGAAGGCGATCGAGGCCCAGAGATTGAGCGACGACCAGTCGGTGAGGTCCGGGATCAGCGTGTCGAGCGTCATCGGCGTCGCCGGCGGAAGCGTCAGCGCGGCGTACCCCCCGAGCCCGACCAGCAGGATTCCCGGGATGTAGATGCCGAGCGCCCCGACGTTCTGGAGCCAGCGGCCGGTCTGGAGCCCGACGATGTTGATCCCGACCGCGAGCCAGAGCGCGCCGAGCGTCGCGGGCAGGACGTAGCTCCAGTCGTTCTCCATGCCCGGAGCCGCCGCGGCCGATCACGTAGGTGCCCACGACCGCCGTGGACATGAGAAGGTTGGGATAGTACAGGATGTTGTTCACCCAGTAGCACCAGCCGCACAGGAAGCCGTGCGCCTCCCCGAACTCGCGTTTGGTCCAGTAGTAGATCCCGCCTTCGTTGGGATACCGCCCGGCGAGATGGCTGACCGCGAGGCCCTGGGGAATGAAGAAGAACAGCGCCGCGAGGATCCAGAGGGACACGGAGCTGGGGCCTGCCGCCGCGGCTGTCGCGACCCAGCGCAGGCTCAGCACCGCGACGATGTTGAACAGCACCAGGTCCCGCAGACCCATGGTGCGCGGCAGCGCGGGCACCTGGGTCTCGGGTGCTGCCGTCAACGTCGCCATGGTCAGCTCTTGAGGTAGAGGCCGCGCGGGTCGAGGACGTCGCGGAGCAGGTGCAGGTCCCGGTCCGCCGGCGGCTCCACCGTGCCCAGCGTGTCGCGGGTGCGAAGCGACCAGCCGATGCCGGCGCGCACCTCGTCGGCGGTGACGCCGGGATAGAGCGCGCTCAAGACCAGCTCGCCGGTCGCTTCGTCGGCGTCGAGAATGCCCTTGTCGGTGACGACGCGGACGGGGCCGGCGCCGGGCATCCCGAGCTCGCGGCGGGTCTGTCCCTGCATCCGGTGGCCGGGGCTGGTGATGAAGTCCACCGCTTCAGGGAAGGCGCGCTTGTTGAGCCGGGAGATGACCACGGTGCGCCGGGCATGAATCGCGATCTCGGCGGCGCCACCGCTGCCCGGCAGGCGCACCTTCGGGTGCTCGTAGTCGCCCACGACGGTCGTGTTGATGTTCCCGTAGCGGTCGATCTGGGCGCCGCCCAGGAACCCGACCTCGATCCGGCCGTTCTGCAGCAGGCACTGGAACACGTCCGCCATACCGCAGACCATCAGCGAGCCGGTCACCAGCGACGGATCGCCGATGGAGACCGGCAACCGCTCCGGCTCCGCGCCGACCGCGCCCGACTCGTAGATCAACAGCAGCTTCGGGGCGTGGGTGGCGCGGGCGAGGTTGCACGCGAGGTTGGGCAGCCCGATGCCGACGAACACGACTTCGCCGTCGCGGAGCTCGCGGGCGGCGACGGTCGCCATCATCTCGGAGGGGGTGTAGGGCGTCACCGCCGCCTCAGTACCCATAGTTCACCCCCGCGCACACCCTGCTCGACGCGCGAAGCCGCTCCAACCCGCCGCACCGCTCGACGTACTCCGCCCGGTCCTTCACGCCGAAGACGAACTCCTCGAGATAGCGATGCAGCGCCGATGCGTCGCGCGAGATCGCCTCCCAGCCGACGTAGAAGTCGTTGTCCCGGTCGTAGTAGCCCTGCGCGTAGGAGGGGTGCGCGCCCCACGGCTCGACGACCACCGCGTCCACCGCGAGGCCCGGGATGATCGTCCGGTTGGGATCCGCCCGGATGACCGACTGATCCACCAGCTCTTCCACCACGACGATCACCCGCTCGGACGCGAGGGCCGCCTCCTTCTGCACGCCGAGGAGTCCCCAGATCTGGGTGTTGCCCTCCGCGTCGGCGCGCTGCGCGTGCACGATGGTGACGTCGGGGTTCAACGCCGGCACGGTGGCCAGCGATTCGCCGGTGTAGGGACAGACGACCGAGCGGATGCGGGGGTTGGCGACGGGAAGATCGGTGCCCATGTAGTCGCGCAGGGTCCAGAACGGCAGCCGGGCCGACCCGGCGCTCAGGCGCGCCACCATGCCGAAGTGGGAGTACTCCTCGAGCTCGAGGGGCGGCTCACCCTTCTCCACCGCGCGCCGGAAGGCGTGCAGCGACCCGGCGCCGGGGTTGCCCGCCCAGGAGAAGACCAGCTTCCTGGCGCAGCCGGCGGCGATCATCTGATCGTAGATGAGGTCGGGCGTGAGACGGCAGAGGGTGAGGTCGCGCCGGCGCTGCCGCATGATCTCGTGGCCGGCGGCGAAGCAGATCAGGTGGGTGAAGCCTTCGATCACCACGGTATCGCCGTCGCGGACCAGCGCCGCGACGGCGTCTCGCATGGTGGCGACCTTGCCGCCGCCGCTCAATCCAGCTCGCCCAGCAGCCCGTCGAGGATCGCGAGGGCGATATCCACGTCCTGCTCGTCCACCACCAGCGGCGGAGCCAGCCGCAGGGTGCTCTTCCCCGCGCCGAGCAGCAGCAGGCCGCGCTGGAAGGCGCGGCTCACCAGGTTGTCGAGCAATTCGGGCGCCGGCTCCCGCGTGCGGCGATCCTTCACGAACTCGACACCGATCATCAGGCCGACGCCGCGGACGTCGCCGATGCAGGCGTGCTTCGCCTCCAGCTTCCGAAGGCCGGCCATCAGCCGGTCACCCATCTTGACCGCGTTCGCCATCAGCCCGCTCTCGACCAGGTCGAGCGTCGCGAGCGCCGCGGCGCAGCACACCGGATTGCCGCCGTAGGTCGAGCCGTGAGACCCGGTTTCCCAGGTGCTGATGGACTCGCGCGCGATCATCGCGCCGATCGGCATGCCGGAGCCCAGCCCCTTGGCGGTGAGCAGGATGTCGGGCTCGACGCCGTCATGGTCACAGGCCCACATCTTCCCGGTGCGCCCCACGCCGGACTGGACCTCATCGGCCACGAGCAGGATGCCGTGGCGGTCGCAGAGCTCGCGGAGGTCGCGCAGCCAGCCCGGCGGCGGGATGATGTAGCCGCCCTCGCCCTGGATCGGCTCGACGAAGATCGCGGCGACATCGCCTGGATCGAGCTGGCGGGTGAACAGCTCCTGCTCGATGTTGGCGAGACAGCCGCGGTTGCAGCCGTCCTGGTCGGCGCAGAACTGACAGCGGTAGCGGTAGGCGAACGGCACGTGGTGCACGTCGGGCAGCAGCGGGCCGAAGCCGGCGTGCTGGCGCGCCTTGCTCGACGTGAGGGTCACCGCGCCGGTGGTGCGGCCGTGGAAGGCCCCCCGGAAGGCGATGATCGCGGTGCGCCGGGTGGCGTAGCGCGCCAGCTTGATCGCGGACTCGGTCGCCTCGGTGCCCGAGTTGGTGAGGAACACGCGCTTGCGCGACGGGCCCGGCGCGATCTTCGCGAGCCGCTCGGCCAGCGCGGCCATGCCCTCGTAGTAGAAGTCGGAGCCGCAGATGTGGAGGAACTTGTCCGCCGCATCCTTGATGGCCGCGACCACCTTGGGGTGGGAGTACCCGGTGGAGCAGACCGCGATCCCCGCCATGAAGTCGAGGTAGCGGTTGCCGTCCACGTCCTCCACCATCGGGCCGCGCCCGTGGGAGATGGCGAGCGGATACTCCTTGATGTAGCAGGGCGCGGTCCAGTCCTCGTCTCGGCGGACGAGGGCCTGGGCCTTGGGCCCGGGAGGGGGTACCAGGATCTTGGGGTAGTCGCGCACGCTAGGTCCTTGCGGATGAAGTCACAGACTCACGCTTCGATCACCGTCCGGTTCTGCTCGCGCAGGAATTGCGCGACGTAGTACGGCCCGCACCCGCCCTTGCCCGTCGAGCCCGAGCCCTTCCAGCCGCAGAACGCCTGCGCTCCCGGCCAGGCGCCCGTCGTGGCGCCGCTCCGCTTGTTGGCGTAGCAGACGCCCGCCTCGATCTCGTCGAAGAAGCGCTCGACTTCACGCTTGTCGGCGGAGAAGATGCCGGCGGTGAGACCGTACTCCGCGGCGTTCGACTCGGCGATGGCCTCGTCGAGTCCGCTCACTTCGCCGATGGCGAGGAACGGCACGAACAGCTCCTCGCGGTAGAGCGAGCTGGTCAGGGGCAGTGTGGCGATCGTGGGCGCGACGAAGTGGCCCTTGTCGAACACGCCGCCCTCGAGTCGCTCGCCGCCCAGCACGATCGTCCCTTCCCGGCGGGCCTGCGCGACCGCGCGCTCGTACCGCTCGACCGAGCGCTGGTTGATGACCGGACCGAAGTAGACGTCGCGCTCGGTCGGGTCACCCATGCGGATGGCGCGGGTCTTCTCCACCAGCCGCTCGAGGAAGGGCGCGGCCACTTTCCGATCCACGTAGACCCGGGATGTGGCGCTGCACTTCTGGTTCTGGAGTCCGAAGGCGGAGCGCATCACGCCTTCCGCGGCCGCGTCGAGGTCGGCGCTGGCGGTGACGATCGCGGCGTTCTTGCCGCCCAGCTCCATCAGGCAGGGCTTGATCCAGCGGCTGCTGATGCCATGGTGAATCCGGAGTCCGACGGTCTTCGATCCGGTGAAGACCACGCCGTCCACGCCCGGGTGCTGCCAGAGCGCGTCGCCGATGTCCTCCCGCCGCCCGGTCAGGAAGTTGAACGCTCCGGCCGGCAGGCCGGCGTCCTTGTAGATCTCCGCCAGCCGCAGGCCGGTCCAGGGCGTGTCTTCGGACGGCTTGTAGACCACGGTATTCCCCGCCATCAGCGCGGCCGACGACATCCCCGTGGAGAGCGCGAGCGGGAAGTTGAAGGGCGCGATGCAGACGAACACGCCGTACGGCCGCAGCACGTCGGTGTTGCGCTCGATCGGGGTGATCTGGCCCATGGGCCGGACGAACCCGTCGGTCTCCTCCACCTGGCCGCAGTAGTAGTCGATGAGGTCGGCCGACTCCTCCGCGTCTCCCATCGCCTCGAGGCGGCTCTTCCCGACCTCGAGGGACATCAGGGCCGCGAGATCGTACTTCCGCTCGCGGATCAGCTCCGCCGCCCGCCGCATCACGGCCACCCGGTCCTGCCAGGTTCGCCGCGCCCAGCCGCGCTGCGCCTCCTTGGCGGTCCGGACGGCGAGATCCACATCCGCCGCGCTCGCCGCCGCGAAGCGGCCGAGGAGGAGCGACGTGTCGATCGGCGACGTGTCGTCCAGCGGCTCGCCGGTCCCGGGGATCGGCTGGTCGCCGATGATGTTGGGATAGGTCGCAGCCGGCCGCGGCGCGCACTCGGGCGAGCGCCTCGTCGAAGCTGCGGTGGAAGTCGTCGAGGTTTCCCGACGCGGAGGTATACGTGATCTTCGTCGCGGTCGTCATTTCGTGGCTCCCACCCGGTCCGCCGCGTCGCGCAGCGCCCGGGTCAACAGCACCACCATCTCATCGATCTGATCCTCGGTGACGATGAAGGGCGGCGCCAGCATCACAAGGTCTCCATTGCGCCCGTCGGCGTGGCCCACGTTGGGCCAGACGACGAGCCCGGCGTCGAGGGCCGCCTGGGTGAACGTTTCGGCGAAGGCGGCGCTGCGAGGCAGCGGCTCGCGGGTCGCCTGGTCGGCAACGAATTCGATGCCGGCCAGCAGGCCGCGACCTCGCACGTCGCCGACCAGCGGCAGCGCCCGGAGATCCGCCAGCCGCCGCTGCAGCACCGGCCCCATCTCGGCACAGCGCTCGATCAGGCGCCGCTCGCGCAGGTAGCGCAACGTAGCGACCCCGGCCGCGCACAGGACCGGATGGTGGGAGAACGTCTGCGCGTGGGCCAGCGCGCCCGTTCCGTGGGCGATGACGTCGGCGATCGCGCGCGTGGTCACGACCGCGGACAACGGCACGTACCCGCCGGCGATGCCCTTCCCCAGCGTCATGATGTCCGGCACCACGCCGTACGGCTCCAGCGCCGACCACGTGCCGGTGCGTCCGGCGCCGGTCAGCACCTCGTCGGCGATGAGCAGGACATCGTAGCGGTCGCAGATCTCCCGCACCCGCGGCCAGTACTCCGGCGGCGGCACCGACGCGCCGGTGGACGATCCGCCGACCGGCTCTGCCACGAACGCGGCGACGGAATCCGGGCCGGCCGCGATGATCGCCATCTCGATCGCGGCACCGCTGCAGGCATCGCAGTAGGGCGGCCTGCCGCCGCAGGCGCAGCGGTAGGCGTACGGCGCCGGCACGCGGACGACCTCGACCATCCAGTCCTTGAAGAGCGTGCTGTAGTGGGGCCGCGCCGAGGCCGACAGCGCCAGAAGGGTGTTGCCGTGATAGGACGGCATCAGCGTCACAAGCTTGCGCTTATCCCGCTTCCCCGACTCCACCCAGTACTGCCGCGCCAGCTTGAGCGCGGCCTCGATCGCCTCCGACCCACTGCCGAGGGGGTAGACCAGCTCCAGGTCGCCGGGGGACAGCCGGGCGATCTCCGCCGCGAACTCCTCCACCGGGTCATGGGTGAAGGTGGTTCCGTTCACATAGGCTAACGTCCGAGCCTGTCGTGAGATGGCATCGGCGATCTCACCTACTCCGTGACCCAGGTTGGCCACGAACGCCCCGCCGCACCCGTCCAGGTACCGCCGGCCGGCCTCGTCGTAGAGGTAGCAGCCCTCCCCCCGGACGATTCTGGGAAATCGCCGCGTCAACTTGCGATAGAAGACGTGGGAATCGGTCGTGGCGGGATCGGGCATGGGCTCGGCGGTTTGCATGGGGAAACGGAGGACCCTGGTGGTCTCCGAGCGCGGAATGTGAGGGGATTCGTCACCTCGCGCCAGTGGTAACGGCCCTGTTTGGAGGGGCTTGGCGGGAGATGGCCCATATCCTGCTGGATACCGGTGCGTCCCCCTTCCCCTCTCACGTGTGCCCGGCTTTCGGGCCGGCGGGACCGATGCAATCGCCACTGGTCGTTGACGCCCTGCGAGAACAACTCATCCGCGTGCTGGACTGGTACCAGCACCAGCGGCCGCTATTTGGTTGGGGTGCGGTCATCCACCGCCGGAACGAGCGCGGCAGATTGCGGTTCGGGGCGATTACCCCCGGCGGAGAGAGCCTGCTGCTGACCGAGCCGCTGGCTCAGGAGCTGGGCACGGTGCCGTGCTGGCTCGACGGAGCGGTGAAGGTGCGGTTGGAGAGCCGCCACCTCACGGAGACGCAGCCCTGGATGGAAGCGCTGGTCCGCAGCAATCGTCCTCGTCTGGTGGAAGCACTCGCCGTCTATTTCGATCCCGACACGACGCCCGAGGAAACCGTCGCGTTCAAGGCGATGGCCGGCCTGCTGACGCCCGCGCGGTGCCCGTCGGAGCTGTTCGTGCTGACGCGGGCGAGGCCGGTGGGGTGGCCAGCGTAGGAACGCGATGTCACCCTGAGTGCAACGAAGGGGACCATGCCAAGCATGGTCCCCTTCGCTTTGCTCAGGGTGACAACCCTTCAGCTCACTTCAAGAACAACAGATCCCGATACGTCGGCAGCGGCCACACGTCCGCGGCCACCTGGCTCTCGATCGCGTCGCCGATCTCCCGGAGGCGCTCCATGGCCGGCTTGAGCTTCCGGGCTGATCTGCTCGGCGTGGCGGCTGGGGTCGGCGTCGTGGTGCGCCGCGAGGCGCTCGACCTCCGCCGTGCGTTCGCGGAACTGGTCCACCAGCTTCACGAACTCGCGCAGCGCGCCGAGCGTCTCGCCCGGCTCGAGGCCGGCGGCCTTGGTAGCGGACACCGCCTCGGCGACCCGGCGCTGATGCTCCAGGGCGGCCGGGAGGATCTGGCCGCGGGCCATCGAGATCATGGTTTCCGCCTCGATCGCGAGCTGCTTGACGTACTTCTCGATGGTGATGTGGACCCGCGACTGGTACTCCGCCTTGTCGAGCACGCCGTACTTCTTGAACAGATCCACGTTCTTCTTCGCCTTCAGGACGTGGAAGGCCTCCACCGAATCGCGGAGGTTCGGCATCCCGCGCTTGGCCGCCTCCTGGTGCCACTCCTCGGTGTAGTTGTCGCCGTCGAAGAACACCCGCTTGTGCTGCTTGAGGAGCTTCTTGAGCACGGTGATCACGCCGGCCTGAAGCTTCGCCGGCGTCGGCCGGCTGCCGACGGCCTTCTCCAGCTCGGTGGCGACGTAGTCGAGCGACTCCGCCACGATCGTGTTGAGCACCGTGTTGGGCCAGGCGATGCTGGCGCTCGAGCCCACGGCCCGGAACTCGAACTTGTTCCCGGTGAACGCGAAGGGTGAGGTCCGGTTGCGGTCGCCCGAGTGTCTGGGCAGCTGCGGCAGGGTCTTGGCGCCCAGGTCGAGCGTGCCGCCGCGGATGGTGCGCTTCGGCAGGCCCTGCTCCACCTGCGCCAGGATGTCGGACAGCATCTTGCCGAGGAAGACCGAGATGATCGCCGGCGGCGCCTCGTTGGCGCCCAGCCGGTGGTCGTTCGCGGCGGACGCGATCGAGGCCCGCAGCAGGTCGGCGTGGATGTCTACCGCCCGCACCGTGGCGACGAGGAACACCAGGAACTGCATGTTGGTGTGGGTGTCGTCCCGCGGGTCCAGCAGATTCACGCCGGTATCGGTGGACATGGACCAGTTGTTGTGCTTGCCCGAGCCGTTCACGCCCGCGAACGGCTTCTCATGCAATAGCGCCTGGAGCCCGTAGCGGGGCGCGACCCGCTTGAGCGTCTCCATGATCAGCATCTGATGGTCGCTGGCGATGTGGCTGGGCTCGAACAGCGGCGCGATCTCGTACTGCCCCGGCGCCACCTCGTTGTGTCGCGTCTTGACCGGGACGCCCAGCCGGTACAGCTCGCGCTCCGACTCCGCCATGAAGGCCAGGACCCGGGGCGGGATGGTCCCGAAGTAATGATCCTCGAGCTGCTGGCCCTTGGGCGGCCGCGCGCCGAACAGGGTCCGCTCGCAGATCAGCAGGTCGGGCCGCTTGTAGTACAGCTCCCGGTCCACCAGGAAGTATTCCTGCTCCGGGCCGACCGTGGTGTAGACGCGGGACACGCCCTCGTCGGTGCCGAAGATCTTGAGGATGCGAAGCGCCTGACGGGAGAGCGCCTCGACCGACCGAAGCAGCGGGATCTTGGTGTCGAGCGCTTCACCGGTCCAGGAGACGAACGCGGTGGGAATGCAGAGGGTGACGTTGTTGTCGCCCCGCATGAGGAAGGCCGGGCTGGTCGCGTCCCACGCGGTGTAGCCGCGGGCTTCGAAAGTGGCCCGGATGCCGCCCGACGGGAAGCTCGACGCGTCGGGCTCCCCCTGCACCAGCTCGGACCCCGAGAAATTGAAGACTACGCCGCCGTTGCCGTCCGGCGCGGCGAGCGAGTCGTGCTTCTCCGCGGTGAGCCCGGTGAGCGGCTGGAACCAGTGGGTGTAGTGACTCGCCCCGTTCTCGATCGCCCAGTCCTTCATCGAGGCCGCGACGACGTCGGCCACGGCCGGGTCGAGCGGCTCGCCGCGATCGATGGTGCGGAGAAGGCTGCGGTAAACCTCCTTCGGGAGGCGCTGCCGCATCACGCTACGGGAGAAGGTATCGCTGCCGAAGATCGAGTCGACCCGCTCGGCGGGCTGAAGGTTGGTCACGGGGAGCATGCCCTCGCTGGTTGGGGTGGCCGGGAAAGGAGAGAAAATAACCGTCCGGCCGCGCCGACGGGGAGCCCGCCGAGCGGCCGGACGGCGCATCCGGCCAAAGCGACAATTTTGTCGGGTCAGGCGCCGATCGCGGCCTCGAGGTCGGCGTAGTCCGGATCGGCGAGCTCGGTGTAGACCGGATGGCTCAGGTAGCGCTCCCCGAAGTCGCAGATCACGGAGACGATCAGCTTGCCCTGGTTCTCCGGCCGTGACGCCACCTGCAGCGCGGCCCAGGTGATGGATCCGCTGGAGATCCCCGCAAAGATCGCCTCCTCTCTCGCCAGCCGCCGCGCGGTGGCGATCGCGTCGTCGTTGCTGACGCGGACCACCTCGTCGTAGACCTTGGTGTCGAGGATGGCCGGGATGAAGCCGGCGCCGATGCCCTGCTGCCGGTGCGGCGACGGCTGCCCGCCGGAGAGCACCGGGCTTTCCGCCGGCTCCACCGCGACGATCTTGATATCGGGCTTCTTCTCCCGCAGGTACCGGCCCGCGCCGGTGATCGTCCCGCCCGTCCCGACGCCGGCGACGAAGATCTCGACCTGTCCCGCGGTGTCGGCCCAGATCTCCGGGCCCGTCGTGCGGTAATGGATCGCGGGATTGGCCGGGTTGTCGAACTGCCGCGGCATCCAGCCCCGATCGCCCAGTTTGGCCAGGATCTCCTCGGCGCGAGCGATCGCCGCCTTCATGCCCTTGAGGCCCTCGGTCAGCACCACGCGGGCGCCGAGGGCGCGCAACAGGTGGCGGCGCTCGATGGTCATCGTGTCCGGCATCGTGAAGATGCAGCGATAGCCTCGCGCCGCGGCGACATACGCCAATCCGATGCCGGTGTTGCCGCTGGTGGGCTCGACGATGATCATCCCGGGCTTGAGCCGGCCCTTCTCCACCGCGTCGTCGATCATCGCGGCGCCGATGCGGTCCTTGACCGAGTCGTAAGGGTTGTAGCCCTCGTGCTTGATCGCGATCCGTCCCGGGAGCCCCGCGCCGAGGCGATTGAGGCGGATGAGCGGCGTGTTGCCGATGGTCTCGGCCACGTCCTGGTAGATCTTCCCGTGCGGCATGATATCCTCGAGGTTGGTCCGGCTCGGCTTCCTTCGGCAACTATAACCTGCGGCTATCGCTCCACCAGCCTTGCGGCGCTGCGCGCCAGCTCGCTCAGCTCGGCGTGTCCCCACTCGCCCCGGTCGGTGACCAGCTCTGTCAGGCGCGCGGGGAGCGCCGCGGGACCGAGCCGTGCTCCCGAAATCCCGCCAGCGATCGCGGCCATCGTGTCGGTGTCGCCGCCCACTTCGATCGCGGTACACACCGTCGTCCAGTAGTCGTCGGGCGAGTGGAGAAAGGCATAGAGGCTCCAGACCGTGCTCGGGATGACGAAGGCCGAGATCCCCTGCCACGCTCCGGTGAACGCTGGATCGAGACCTGCCTCGTGCAGCCGCTGGGCGGCCGTCGAGGGCGGCAACGGGATCCACTCCTCGAGCAGCCTGATGGCCTCACCGACCGATCCATCCACCGATTCGGCCGCCTGGGCCACGTCATTGATGAAGCCCCTGGTATCCAGCGGCCCGTGGCGGGTCGCCAGCGCCGCCGCGATCGCCACGGCGATCGCACCGGCTTCGCACCTGGGATCGAGGTGCGTCACCCGGCTCTGTTCCGAAGCCACGGCAGCCACGCGCTCGAGGTCGGTCCGGAACAGGATCCCCACCGGGAGCACCCGCATGGCGCTTCCGTTCCCTGCATACGGTGCCGGGGTGCCGGCGCGAGTCCAGTGCTCGCCTGCGTGGAGTCGGAGGGCGGCGGCACGGGTGCCCGGCCCGGCACCGACGTCGCGCCCCGTCGCGAAGAGTTGCGCGATCCGCCCGGCAAACCGGTCAGCGCTCCACCCGCGCGCTTCCACCACGCTCAACAGCAGCTCGCGCGCGAGCTGGGTGTCATCGCTGTATTGGCCGAAGGGAAAGTCGGGATGGGAGATGGCGCCGGCCCGGCCGGCTCGGAGGCAACGCTCGACGTACTCGCGGGCCTCGGCTGGGGGCCTCGCCTCCACCACGAAGCCGAGCGCGTCACCCAGCGCCTGTCCCAGCAGGCACCCGCTCAGCGCCGATGCGAGGTCGAGGGGCAATCGCCGTTCCGTCGCCGCGCTATCGGACCGGCGGCTCGGGTGCCTTCGCGGCCCGCGCGGCGGGCAGCATCCGCCAGAGGTAGTAGATCGGCACGCCTACCGCGATCGCGGCGAAGCTCCCCAGCGTCGGCAGCGGCCGCGCCACCAGGGAGTTCAGCAGGAGACCGATGGTCGCGAGGATGAACAGCACGGGTACCACCGGATAGCCGGGCGTGCGGTACGGGCGCTCCAGATCGGGCCGGCGGCGGCGGAGCGCGATCACCGCTACGGCCGCCAACGCCCAGAACGGCAGAATGCCGAGGATGAAGGCCTCGATCAGCTGCTCGAAGGTCCGCACCCAGAGGTAGCCGATGGACAACGCGGCGATCAACAGGATGGATGCGTGGGGCGTACCGTACCGCGGGTGGACGGCGGCAATGCTGCGGAAGAAGAGGCGGTCCTCCGCCATCGCGTAGAAGATCCGCGGATAGCAGAGTGTTCCGCTGTTCATGGTGCCGAAGGTGGAGACGCACACCAGCGCCGCGATGAGCCCCCGCCCAATATCCCCGAACAGCTCCACCGCCACGTCGGCCGCCACCAGCGGCGACCGGGCAATGGACGCCATCGGGAGTACCTCGAGGTAAGCCGCGTTGACGGCGAGGTACACCGCCGCGACGATGAGCGTCCCCAGCGTCAGCGCGCGCGGAAGCGTTCGGCCCGGATCCCTGATCTCGCTCCCGACGTACGTAGCATCCTGCCATCCGTTGTACGCCCACAACACGGTCACCAGGCCGAGACCGAAGCCCGCCCAGGTCGGGGGGGCCACGCCCGCGTCGCTGAGCCAGGCGCCTTCGCGAGGATGCTCGGCGAGAAACGAGGCGGCGGTGAGCGCGAGGATCGCGAGCACCTTGGCGGCCGACGAAAAATTCTGGATCGCCGCGCCGAACCGGACCGACCGATAGTTCCAGGCGGCGACCAACACCACGGCCAGCGCGGCGACCAGCCGGGTTCGCTCCGCGACCGCCGGCACGATGCGCCCGAGGTACTCCGCAAAGACCAGGGCGACGGCCCCGATGGAAATGGGTGCGATCACCAGGAGCAGCCAGCCGACCAGGAAGGCCGGCAGGTCGCCGAACGCTTCCTTGAGGTAGACGTAGATGCCGCCGGCGCGGGGGTACATTGCGGCCAGCTCCCCGAGGGTCAGCGCGCCGCAGAGCGCCACCAGTGCCCCCGCCACCCACACCAGCATCATCGCGCCAGGCGTCCCGGCCTGGGCGGCCGTGGCGCTCGGCACACGGAAGATGCCGCTCCCGATCATGCTGCCGATCACGATGGCGGTGGCCGACATGAGCCCCAGCCGCCGTTCCAACGTGGGGTTGCTGTGCGTCATTGGTGATGGGTGTGACGAGGGAAAGCACAAGCGCGGTAGGACAGCGGACAGGGTGGGATTCGAACCCACGATACCGTTGCCGGTATACCGGTTTTCGAGACCGGCTCCTTCAGCCACTCGGACACCTGTCCTGACGAACGCCAGGTTCGGGGTGCGAAGTGTACTCCCCCACGGCGAACTTTTCCAGCGCTGCGACTGTTCATCTGAGGTCGCGCGCGAGCACCGGTGCTTTTTCACTGGGGAGAAACGGATGCTGATCGATCGCAAAGGGACCGGTCCGAGCCAGGCGCAGTTCACGGTGGCCCCACCGGGCTTCCGGCTGCCGGGCGACCTGACCCTCGGACCGGTCCGACTTCAGGTCGCGGAGCTCAGCCGGTCCGTCGACTACTACCGGCGGGTCCTCGGCCTGCGGGTGCTGACTTCCGATGGGACGCGTGCCACCCTCGCCGCCGCCGGTGACGACTCAGCGCTGGTCGAGCTGAACGAGCTTCCGAACGCCACGCCGGTACCCCGCCGCGGCCGCCTCGGTCTCTATCACTACGCACTGCTCCTCCCCGACCGCGCCCACCTGGGCCGCTTGTTGGCGCACCTCGGTCGCCTGGGCGAGTACGCCGGCATGGCCGACCACCTTGTCAGCGAGGCGCTGTACCTCACCGATCCCGACGGGCTGGGTATCGAGGTGTACGCCGATCGTCCTCCCTCCACCTGGCGCATGGATGGTGGAGTGCTCGCGATGGCGAGCGACCCGCTCGATGTGGACGACCTGGTCCGGGCCGGCGGAGACGAGCCATGGAGCGGGATGCCGGCGGGGACCTCCCTGGGTCACGTTCATCTCTACGTGGGAGACCTGGACCAGGCGGCGAGCTTCTACCACGCCGGCTTGGGGCTCGACCGGATTCTCCTTCGGTTTCCCGGCGCACTCTTTCTTTCCGCAGGGGGCTATCACCACCATCTCGGCACCAATACCTGGGCCGCCGGCGCTCCGGTTCCCACCGAGGGCGATGCCCGGTTGTTGGAATGGACCATCCGGCTGCCCGGGCGGAACCACATCGGTGGCGCGGCCGCGTCTCTGGCGGCCACGGGAAACGCCATCCGGTCCGATGGCCCCGATCTGATCGCCACCGATCCCTGGGGCACCTCCGTCCGCCTGACGGTGGCGGATTCTCACTGACATCCAATGAACGCAGTCTTTCCTGCATGAGGAACTCAATGTCGAACACAATAGCCACCAAGCCGGCTTCCGGCGGCGGGCACCGTCACCCTGGGTGACGACTTGATCGTCCAGCGCATGGGCTTCGGCGCGATGCGGCTCACGGGCAAGGGTATCTGGGGCGAGCCGAGGGATCGGCCCGAGGCGATCCGGGTGCTCCGCCGCGCGGTGGAGCTGGGGATCAACTTCATCGACACCGCGGACAGCTACGGGCCGAGGGTCTCGGAGGAGATCATCGCCGAGGCGCTCCATCCCTACCCCGAGGGTCTCGTGATCGCGACCAAGGCCGGGCTCGAGCGTCCCGGCCCGGACGTGTGGGTGCCGAACGGCCGGCCCGAATACTTGCGGAAGCAGCTCGAGGGCAGCCTGCGGCGACTCAAGCTCGACCGAATCGATCTATGGCAGCTCCATCGCATCGATACCGCCGTGCCCGAGCGCGAGCAGTTCGACGCGATCCGCGAGTTCCAGCGCGAGGGCCTCGTGCGGCATATCGGGCTCTCCGAAGTGAACGTCGGCCAGATCGAGCGGGCGCGTCAGGTGTTGCAGATCGTCTCGGTGCAAAACCGGTACAATCTCACCGACCGCGAGTGGGAGGCCGAGCTGGACTACTCCGAGCGGGAGGGACTGGCCTTCCTGCCTTGGTTCCCGCTTTCGGCGGGCTCGCTGGACGAGACCGGTCCGCTCGCGCGAGTCGCGACGAAGCATGGCGTCACCCCGTACCAGATCGCCCTCGCCTGGCTGCTCGCGCGGTCGCCGGCGATGCTGGTGATCCCCGGTACCTCGTCGGTGGGCCACCTCGAGGACAACGTGCACGCCGCCGAGCTGACCTTGGATGAGGAGGATGTCAAAGCGTTGAGCGCCTGACGCTGAGGTGACAGCGTGCCGTCGGGCCTCTACCTTTCTGCACCTTCCCCAGGAGCAGACATGGGTTCCCTGATGCTCGGCGGCGCGATTCTCGTCGCGGCGTTTCTGCTGTTCACTGCTGCCGCCGGGCGGCGGTCCTCCGGCACTCCCAGCGCCAGCGCCACCCTGCTCCGCACCGGCGGCTGGCTCCTCACCGTCGTCGGCGCGATCATCCTGGTGTCATCCAGCGTCATCGTGATCGACGCGGGCCAGGTCGGGGTGCGTCATGCGTTCGGCGAGGTGGACGAGACGCCGCTCCTGCCGGGCGTCCGGTTCGTCACTCCCTGGTCGAACATCGAGCGCTTCTCCTCTCGCGAAGAGCAGTTTCCTGCCCGGAGCGACGAGGCCGAACAAATCAGCGCGCTCTCCAGCGAGCAGATGGGAATGCAGGTGGATGTGGCGGTGCGCTGGCAGATCGACCCGATGCAGGCGCCGCACATCTTCCGCGAGCTGGGCGCACAGGAGCAGATCAAGAACGTCGTCCTGAACGCCATCCGGAACGGCGTGCGCGACGGCATGGTGCAGTTCTCGATCAACGACATCCACCAGCGCAACCGGATCGCGAGCACCATGTCAGGGGAGGTGGATTCCGCCCTGGTCACCACTCCGCGCGCCGGCGGCGAGCGGTTCCGCATCGCCACCGTAACCGCGTTCTTCCTCCGGGATCTGCAGCCGCCGCCCGCAGGTGGTTCAGGCGATCAACAACAAGATCGCCCAGGAACAGCAGATCGCGACCGAGCGCCACCGCGTGGAGGTCGCCCGGCTCCAGGCCGAGCAGCAGCGGTTGCTCAATCAGACGCTCACGGCGGAAGCCCTGACGAAGCAATACCTCGAGGTACTGCACGACCTCCGTACCTCGAGCAACATAGTGTTGATCGTGCCGACGGAGGGTGGGATGCCGGTGCTGGACGTGGGAGCCCTGCGGAAGAACCTGAGCGAGCACAAATAGCGCGGGTTCCGGGGGGAGCTAGAGTGTCGCCCGCCGGCTCTGGAAGAACCGCTTGAGAAGATCACCGCATTCCTCGGCCAGGAGGCCGCCGACGACCTCCGGCCGATGATTCAACCGCGGATGGCGGAGCAGGTCATAGACCGATCCCGCCATCCCGCACCGACCGTCGTACGCCCCGAATACGATCCGCCCGATCTTGGCGAGCACGATGCCGCCGGCGCACTGCGCGCACGGCTCCAGGGTCACGTACATCGTGGCCAGGGACAGCCGATCCTCGCCGACTTTCTGCAGCGCGCGCTGGAGCGCCAGCATCTCGGCGTGCGCGGTGGGGTCGCGCCGCTGCACCGTCTCGTTGTGCGCCTCGGCGAGGATGTCGCCATCGCTCATGATGACGGCGCCGACCGGCACCTCCTCGCGCACCGACGCCGCCCGGGCCAGCCGCAGCGCGGCCTGCATGCCGGTCAGGTCGCTGGGAGACGGCGTGCCTCTACGCACTCGCCCGCTCGGGGATCGGCGACGCGGGACTCAGCTTGAGGGTCTGTCCCTCGCGCTCGACCCTGATGGTATGTCCCTCCTTGAAGGTGCCTTCCAGGAGATCGAGGGCGATCCGGTTCTGCAGCTCCCGCTGGATGACCCGCTTGAGCGGACGCGCGCCGTACACCGGGTCGTAGCCGTGGTCGGCCAGCAGCTCCCGGGCCTCGGGCGTGACGTCGAGCCGAAGACCGCGCTGCTCGAGCAGGTGCTCCAGGCGGATGAGCTGGAGGTCCACGATGCGCACCAGATCGTCCTTGCTCAGCGGCCGGAAGACGATGATGTCGTCCACCCGGTTGAGAAACTCGGGCCGGAAGTGGTTGCGCAGCTCGTCACGTACCCGCTCTTCGACGACATCCCAGGCCGTGGTGCCCGCGCTCACGATGTACTGGCTCCCGATATTGCTGGTCATGATGATGACCGCATTGCGGAAGTCCACCACCCTGCCCTGACTGTCCGTGAGCCGCCCGTCGTCGAGAATCTGGAGCAGGACGTTGAAGACGTCGGGGTGTGCCTTCTCGATCTCGTCGAAGAGGATCACGCTGTATGGCCGCCGGCGCACTGCCTCGGTGAGCTGTCCGCCCTCCTCGTAGCCGACGTAGCCCGGCGGCGCGCCGATCATCCGCGCCACGGAATGTTTCTCCATGTACTCCGACATGTCGAGCCGGACCATGGCGCGTTCGTCGTCGAAGAGGAAGTCGGCCAGGGCCCGCGCGGTCTCGGTCTTGCCGACGCCGGTGGGGCCGAGGAAGATGAACGAGCCGGTGGGACGATTGGGATCACCCAGCCCGGCCCGGCTTCGCCGCACGGCATCGGCCACGGCGGTGACGGCCTGGTTCTGGCCGATGACCCGCTGCGCCAGCTCCCGCTCGAGGTGCGCCAGCCGCTCGCGCTCGCTCTCCATCATCCGCGATACCGGAATCCCGGTCCAGCGCGAGACGATGTCCGCGATATCCTCGGCGTCCACCTCTTCCTTCAGGTAGCTGCCCTTGGCCTGGATCTCTTCCAGCCGGCGCTGCTCTCCCTGGAGCTGGCGCTCCAGTTCCGGGAGCCGCCCGTATCGCAGCTCGGCCGCCCGCTGGAGATCGCCGGCCCGGGTCGCCAGATCCACGTCGTTCCGGGCTTCCTCCAGCTCGGCCTTGATCGCCTGACTGCGATCGATCGCTTCCTTCTCCGCGTGCCACTGCGCCTTCATGGCGGCACTGCGCTCGCGGGCTTCCGCGATCTCCGCTTCCACGGCGGCGAGCCGGTCGCGGCCGGCCTTGTCCTTCTCCTTGAGCAGCGCCTGCCGCTCGATCTCGAGCTGGACCAGCCGGCGCTCGACTTCGTCGATCTCCTGGGGCATGCTGTCGATCTCGATCCGGAGCCGGCTGGCCGCCTCGTCCACCAGGTCGATCGCCTTGTCCGGCAGGAACCGGTCGCCGATATAGCGGTCGGACAGCGTGGCCGCGGCGACCAGCGCATTGTCCGTGATCCGTACGCCGTGGTGCACCTCGTACTTCTCCTTGAGACCCCGCAGGATCGCGATGGTGTCCGCCACGCTCGGCTCGCCGACCAGCACCGGCTGGAAGCGCCGTTCGAGCGCGGCATCCTTCTCGACGTGTTTGCGATACTCGTCGAGTGTGGTGGCGCCGATGACTCGGAGCTCACCCCGGGCGAGCGCCGGCTTCAGCATGTTGCTGGCGTCGATCGCCCCTTCGGCCGCGCCGGCGCCCACGATGGTGTGGAGCTCGTCGATGAAGGTGATGAATCTGCCTTCGCTCTCCGTCAGCTCCTTCACCACGGCCTTGAGCCGCTCCTCGAACTCGCCCCGGAACTTGGCGCCGGCCAGGAGCTGCGCGATGTCGAGCGCGACCAGCTCGCGATCGCGGAGCGACTCGGGCACGTCGCCGTTCACGATCCGCTGGGCCAGACCTTCCACGATCGCGGTCTTGCCGACGCCGGGCTCACCGATGAGAACCGGGTTGTTCTTGGTGCGCCGGGAAAGAACCTGCATCACACGACGGACTTCCTCGTCCCGTCCGATAACCGGGTCGAGCTTTCCGCGTCGGGCGATGTCGGTGAGGTTGCGGGTGTACCGCTCCAGGGCCTGGTACTTCTCCTCGGGCGACTGGTCGGTCACCCGGTGGACACCCCGCACCTCCTGGAGGGAGCGACGCAGGTCGGCGGCGGTGACGCCCTGCGCGGTGAGGATGGTGCGCGCCGTGGTGCCCTTCTCCTCGACCAGCGCGAGGAGCAGGTGCTCCGTCGACACGTACGCGTCACTCATCTCCCGCGCGTCCGACTCGGCACGATCGAAGACCCGGTGCAGCTCCCGGCTCAGCGTCGGCTCGGCGCCGGTGCCTTCCTGCCGAGGAAAGCGGGCGAGCTCGCGCTCCACCTCATCCACGACCCTGGCGACATTGACGCCGGCCTTCTGGAGAAGCGGCTGGACCACGCCCTCGGGCTGCTGCAGCAGGGTGAAGAGCAGGTGGGCGTCGTTCACGACGGGATTGCCCCGGCGGCGAGCCTCCTCGCCCGCCTCGCGGAACGCTTCCTGCGCCTTGATTGTCATCCGATCCGGTCGGATCATCACGTCCTCATGTGGCTGGGCTTTCGCCTCGGCACTACACCCCAACAGCACACAGGGGCGACATGGGTGTCGCCCCTATGGCTGATTGGTCACCTTGTTCTGCGCGATCATCTTCCGGGTGTACCGCTCACCGTCCACCGAAAGCTGGTAGTAGTAGATCCCGGGTGTCGCCTCGCGCTTCCCGTCGAGATACTTCCCATCCCAGTACGCCTGGTAGGCACCGCACCGCAGCCGCAGGCTGTCGAGCCGCTCCGCGGATCCGTCGGCGAGCACCGGAATGGCGACCATCTGCACCAGCACGTTGTAGATCTTCAAGCTGACTACCGGCTGGTGTCCCCTGCCGCAGACCTCTTTGGAGATCGTGAAGGGAATCGTCGTCGCCGGGAAAAAAGGATTGGGGTAGTTCTCCTTCAGCTCGATGCGAGGCGGGGGCAGGTTCGCCTGTGCCGCAGCCGGAGAGCCAATGCCCACCAGAAGCCCGAGCCACCACCCCGGCCACGCAATGCGGACCATGGGCGCTCCTCTTCATACCTGGTGTTGAACGGTGGGCACCTCCACGGGAGACGGACGAAAAACAGTACAGTCTACGGCAAGATGGCCAAGCGCCGGTTTGAGTGTCAAGCGCGGCGAATCAAGCGCACCCTTCTGACCCCTTCCACCCATATCGTAACTCCTTTCGCATCAGCCCATTCTAGAAGCGGTATCAAGTACTTTCTCGTAATGCCCAGCCGGTCCCGCAAGCGCGAGGGAACCACCGCCTCCTCGGGGGCGGTCTCCCGCAGGGTCTGCACGAACCGGTCCAAAGCGGCCCGGGCGTAGTACCGATCCCGCCCCACGGCCTCCACCCGACCGTCCGCCGCGGCGAGCCGCAGCATCGCGCCGGCGTCCCGGCGGCCGGTGCGATGCGCCAGCTCGGCCACGTCGGGTGGGGCCAGGCCTGCCTCCTCCAGCAGCCGCACCAGCTCGGTCACGGCCGCGTCTCCCCCTTCCGCGCGAGGGATGAAACCCGAGAGGTTGGCGAGGCCGTTCGCCTGCCTGATCCGTCCTGCGCTGACCAGGTCGTCGAGCGCGGCCTCGACGATCGCATCCGGCGCCCGCAACGAGCGCCTCAATGTCTCCAGCGGCATCCCGCGCTCCAGCGGATGCTCGCGGTGATAGCGATCGAGACGCTCGAGCGATTGCCGCTCGAGCCGCTTCAGCAGCTCCGAGGTGACCCATCGGTCCGCGATGAGGCGCAGCGATTGTTGCGCGGCCTGGGCGGCGTCCGCCGGCGGCAATCCCAGGAGAAGTGGCAATTGCTCGACCGAAATACCCTCTGCCCGCCGCTCGGCCAGCGGCATGAGCCGCTGCTGCGCACGCGGGGCATCTAGGCCCGCGAGCCATCGGGCCCGCCTCGCCGGCGGCGCGGGATCGAGCACCACGCCTCCCCCGATCGTCGTGACTGGGCTGAAGCTGCGAAGCACGAAGCGGTCTCCTCCGCGGGCGATCAGCGGCTCCTCCAGCGCGATTCTCGCGAGCCCTCGCGTGCCGGGGAGGATGTTCGCGCTCGGCAGCACGCGGCCGATCACTTCCGCGGTGCCCAGGTGCAGCCGGATCCGCGTGCGGTGGACGATGGGCCGCGGCGCCGTGCGGTCGAGGGACAGCTCTACGTCGAGCGCCCTCGTCGGTTCCCAGGGACTCCCCGCGGCAACGAGCACGGTGCCGCGACCGATGGCGTCCCTGGAGACGCCTCCGATACCCACGGCGGTTCTGGCGCCGGGGAGACTCCGTTCGACCGTGCGCCCGTGCGTCTCGATGGAGCGCACATGCCCGGTGATGCCGGCCGGCAGCAGCGTCACATCGTCACCGACGGCCACCTGTCCCGACCATGCCGTGCCGGTCACCACCGTGCCGACGCCCGCGACCGAGAACGCCCGGTCCACCGGCAGCCGAAACAGATCCGTCAACGGCCGGGGAGGCACTCCCTCCGCGCAGTCGGCGATCCGCCGGCGAAGCTGGTCGAGCCCCATTCCTGTTCTGGCCGACACGCCGATGGGTGCGCTGAACCCAACCGGCGAGCCCGCCAGGCGCTCCGCCAGCTCGGCCGACACCATCGCGAGCCACTCGGGATCCACCAGATCGGTCTTGGTCACGACGGGTATGCCGAGCGGCACGCGGAGGTGCTCCAGGACGGCGAGGTGCTCCAGCGTCTGCGGCATCATGCCCTCGTCGGCCGCGACGACGAGGAGCGCCAGGTCGATGCCGGAGGCGCCCGCCACCATCGTCCGTACGAAATCCTCGTGGCCCGGGACGTCCACCACTCCCGCGACGTTGCCCAAGCCCAGGTCCAACGACGCAAAGTTGAGATCGATGGTGATACCGCGGCGGCGCTCCTCGGCAAGGCGATCCATGGCGCGGCCGGTCAGCGCCGTAACCAGGGCCGACTTGCCGTGGTCGATGTGGCCGGCCATACCGATGATCACGCCGCGACCCAGGGCCGCCGCAGCCAGAAATCGAGCGCGGGCAGATCCGCGCCTTCCCCGAGATGGTACCGGACATAGCGCGCGAGAAGCCGGCGGTGAGACTCCGCATGGCGCTGGTCCAGCTTTGGCAACGGAGCATCCGGATCGAGCAGGGCGATCAGATCGGCGCGGGCCTCGGGAGGGAGCCTGGTGGCGCCATGCGTGGCCGCGCACGAGGCGCACAGGGCCCCGCCCTCCCGGGTGCTGAAGGCGATGCCGCCCTCCGCCGGAAGCGGCGTGCCATCGTGCACGCAGGCGTCGAGACCGGGCGCGAAGCCGAGCGTGCTCACGAGCAGCCACAAGGCTCGAAAGCCGAGCGGCTCCAACTCGTCGGCCGGCGCGACCTCGAGAAAGCCCAGGGCGTCGAGGAGCAGGTCGAAGCTCTCCGGATGCGGATCGGCGGGGGCGAATCGCAGCATGACTTCGGCGAGGGTCGAGGCCGTGGCGTACCGCTCGAGGTCGGTGGCGAGGCCCACGTGCAAGCGGGTCAGGTCGAAGCTCGCGAGGATGTGCAGCTCGCGATGCTCCTTCATCAAGAGACGGGCCTGGCCCTCGCTGAGCGATTGGAGGGAGGCGCCGAACCGGCTCCGTGGCCGAAGGGCGCCCTTGGCGATCGCGCTCTGGACGCCATGCTCCCGCGTCGCCAGCCGGACGATCTTTGAGGTCTCACCGTAGCGCAGGCTGGAGAGAACGATCGCCGGCGTCTCGAGCTGTGGCATGAGAGAAAGATACCGGTGGCGATCAGGGGCCGCCGCCGCTCGCCTCCAGCCCGATCCGTACCACGACCGCGCCCGCGGAGCAGCGCCCCAGGGCGATCCGGCCGATCTCTTCGAGCTCCGAGTCCAGGATGTGCGCCGCACCGAATTGACCGGCGACACAGCCGCCCGTCTCGATGGCGTAGACCTGCCCGTCGCTGTCCACGGCGACGCCGGTGTTGCCGGGAATCGGCAGGCCTTCGCTCTGTCCCCGAACCACGGCGTTACTGTCGGTGTTGAACTCGAGCAGCCCTTCGGCCACGGAGCTGATGAACACCCGCGCCTGCCCGTCGGACGCCGCCTCCCCCGGCATGAGGCCGAGGCCGGCAAAACTCGCGACCTCGACACGCTCCAGCGGGTCCACCACCGAGAGCCGTCCTTCGGCGAGGGCGCTTCCTCCCCGGCTCACGACGTAGATGAGCCCATCGGGGCCGACCGTGGTGAACGAGGCATTGCCGGGACCCGTGAGCGGAATCGAATCGATACCGGTGGCGGGGGCGTTGGTCGCCGGATTGAGGACCGTGATCCAGCTCGCGCCGGCGGGCTGGCCGTCCTGGTCCAGGTTGGCGTTGACGACGAACAGCCGTCCGCGGGAGATCGCAAAGGCCTTGGGGGTGGCACCGACCAGGATCTCTTCCGTCTCGCGCGAGAAGACGTTGACGCGCGAGATGCTGTTGCGGCCTGGATTGCCCACGTAGGCGATCGAGTCGTTCAGCATCACGGCGCCGGTCGCGCCCGAACCGGCGGGCAGCGGGATCCGGTGGACCAGCGCGCGGCCGATCAGCCCGACCACCGCGATGGCGTCGGCGGTGCCGAGCGGCACGACCGCAATGCCTTCCCTCGCCGCGACGGTCGTCGGCGTGGCGCCGCTCGGCCCCAGCGCAACGTCGACGGGTGCGGTCGGTTGGTCCACCGGCACGATGGTGAGCGAGTTGGCCTGGCGGTTCACTACCAGCAGCAGCTCGAGCGGCTCCGGCGGCGGCGCATTGGTGTCCGCGCAGCCGACGAGCAGGCCGGCGGCCAGGGCCAGAGGAATGAGGCGGGGCATTGCGAAAGTTACGCCTCGTGGGACCGGAGCGGCACTACCGGGCGCCGGACTCCCGAGCAAGGGCGACCGAGAGCCGGGCCTTGAGCGCGGCGCGCCTCGCCAGGTATCCGGACCACTCATCCGGAGGCGTATCGGCCTCCCTGCCCTGGTACTTCGTGTCGAGGATCGCGATCTCTCCGACCAGCCGGTCCACCGACACCGGCCGAAGCTTCGGCACCATCCGCCAGGCCGCGAGGAGCAGGCCCAGCGCCAGCACCGCCACCATGCCCGCGAGGAGCGGCCGCGAATCGGTGGCCGCGCCCGGCAAGGTGACCCGCACCGTCGAGTTGGCCGGCAGCTCACCGGTCCAGCGGCGGAACGATCGGCCCTCGATGAGCTGACTGTCGGCGAGCGCGAGCCCCGGCGCGCTGGCCCGAGCGCCAGGCTCTTCCAGGAGCACGCTGAACGTGGTCGAGTCCCGTCCGACCGGAATCTCGATCTCGCGGCGTCCGCTGAGGAGATGGTACTGGAACGCGAGCTGTTTCTCGCCCGGGGCGATCGGCGCCGACACGACGGCGGTATCTCCGCGGCGCAGCACCGCGTCCGGAGAGACGTCGCTCTCGCCCAGCTCCAGGCCCTCGCTCCCGCTCGGCAGCGGACCGGTCCACGACGCGCTGGACGAATCGGGCGCGACGCGGGTCTTCTCGCCCTGGTTGCTCAGCATCACCAGGTCCAGGACCTCGCGCGAGCCGTCCTCGCTGGGCCGCGGGATGACCACGTGACGAGCCGAGACGCCGACCGGCGCGCTGCTCGAAGTATCGTGCACCACGACCGTCAGCGAGGGAGCCTGGGTCGTGCCGCGGCCGTCGATCGGTGTCGAGAAGTACTCGATCCCGTCGTGCCGGGCGCTGAGGAGATGCAGGGCGCTGGTGTCGCGGGCATAGGTGAACCGGAAGCGGCCGCCGGCGTCACTGGCGACGGAGTCCACCGGGCCCTGGATCTCGGGCGTCACGCGATGCAGGATGACGCGCGCGCCGGGCACCGGGACCGAGTCGCCTCCGGCGAGACGCACGACGACTCCTGAAACGGACTGGGCGGCGAGGGGTCCGGCGAGCAGCAGGGAAAGAAGAGGTAGCGCTGCCTTCAGGGATTGAATTTCCCGAAGTCCTGGGGATCCATCTTCTCGAGGTATTCCTTGAGCTTGTCCGCCTCGAGCGACGGGTTGGGCGAGGGCTCGTCGGTCTCCACGCCGCTCTGGTCGAGCAGCTGGTCGCTGGTGAAGATCGGCGCCCGCATCCGGAGCGCCAGCGCGATGCTGTCCGAGGGCCGGGCATCCACCTGGAACACGTGATCGTCCCGGCGGATCAGCAGCTCGGCGAAGTAGGTGTTCTCCTTCACCGAGCTGATGACGACCCGGCGCAGATCGCCGCCGAGCCCGACCAGGATCTGCTTCAGGAGATCGTGGGTGAGAGGCCGCTGCGCCTTCATCCCTTGCAGCTC
This sequence comes from uncultured Gemmatimonadales bacterium, assembly GCA_963720365.1. Taxonomy (GTDB): domain Bacteria; phylum Gemmatimonadota; class Gemmatimonadetes; order Gemmatimonadales; family GWC2-71-9; genus CAVVWJ01. The sequence goes on from CAVRFK010000017.1 coordinate 39,927, forward strand.
CATCGCGATCGCGCTCGCCTCGGCCGGGCCGATCCAGATCGGCAGGACCCGGGCGCCCTCCTTTTCCCTGAGGATCACGACCGGCGTGTTGGTCGTTCGGTCGAGCCCCAAGTGGGCGACGGTAACTTCGATCACGCTTTCAGAGCTCAGGTTCCCGCATCCCAGCTGGCCAGATACTCCGCCTGTTCGCTGGTGAGCGTGTCGATCGCGATGCCCATGCTCTGGAGCTTGAGGCGGGCGATCTCCTGATCCACCGACGCGGGCAGCCGGTGCACCGCCTTCGACAAGGTCTTGGATTCCTTGGCCAATACTTCCGCCGCCAGGGCCTGGTTGGCGAACGACATGTCCATGACGCTCGCGGGGTGCCCTTCGGCCGCGGCGAGGTTGATGAGCCGGCCTTCGCCGAGGACGACGACCCGCTTGCCCTTGACCACGTACTCCTCGACCAGGTTCCGGACCATGCGCCGCTCCGAGGCGATCCGGCCGAGTCCCTCGAGGTCGAGCTCGACGTTGAAGTGGCCCGAGTTGCAGACGATCGCGCCGTCCTTCATGGCCGTGAAGTGCTCGCCGCGGATCACGTGGAGGTTGCCGGTCAGGGTGATGAACAGGTCGCCGACCGGGGCGGCATCGGCCATCGGCCGAACCTCGAAGCCATCCATCCGGGCCTCGAGCGCCGGCAGCGGATCCACCTCGGTCACGATCACGTGCGCGCCGGCCCCGCGGGCCCGCATCGCCACGCCGCGGCCGCACCAGCCGTAGCCCGCGACGACCACGGTGCTGCCGGCCAGGAGCAGGTTGGTCGCCCGCACGATGCCGTCGAGCGTGGACTGCCCGGTGCCGTAGCGGTTGTCGAACATGTGCTTGGTGCTCGAGTCGTTCACCGCGATGATGGGGAACTGGAGCACGCCTTCCTTGGCCATCGCCTTGAGGCGGATGACGCCGGTGGTGGTTTCCTCGGTGGAGCCGCGCACGCCGGCCACCAGGGCACGGCGCTCGTCGGCGGAGAGGGTCTCCACCCAGCGGCGGATCGGCGGCGCCAGGTCGTCGAGCCGGTTGAGCGCGACCATGTGCAGCGAGCCGACCAGGTCCGCCCCGTCATCCTGCGTCATGTCGGGGCTGAACGCGAGGGCCTGGGCGATGTGGGTGTAGTACGTCTCGTGGTCCTCACCCTTGATGGCGTACACGTGCACGCCGTGGTCGCGGACCAGGTGTGCCGCGACGTCGTCCTGGGTCGAGAGCGGATTGGAGGCGCAGAGCGCGATCTCCGCGCCGGCGGCGCGGAGCGTGATCATCAGATTGGCCGTCTCGGTGGTGACATGCAGGCACGCGGACAGCCGGGCGCCCTTGAGTGGCTTCTCCTTGGCGAACCGGGCCCGGATCTGGCGCAGCACCGGCATGGACCGCTCCGACCACTCGGTCCGGCGCTTTCCCTCATCGGCCAGGGCAATATCGCGAATGTCGTACTTGGCGACTTCGGTCTGCACGCTCATGCGCTCCTCATCGGGCGGCCGACAGCAGGTCCTTCACGCGGTCGGTGCGCTCCCAGGTGAATAGATCGACTTTGTGGTCCTTGGTCCCGTTCTGGTACACGCCGGTGGTGGGCCGACGGCCGAAATGACCGTAGGTTGCCGTCTGCCTGTAAATTGGCCGCCTCAGCTTGAGGGCGTCAATGATGCCCTTGGGCGTCAGGTCGAACACCTCGTTGACGATCTGCTCGATCGCGGCGTCGGGGATCGCGCCGGTGCCGAAAGTCTGCACCATCACCGACACCGGCCGGGCCACGCCGATGGCGTAGGCGACCTGCACCTCGCAGCGGCGGGCCAACTTGGCCTCCACCACGTTCTTGGCCACCCAGCGGGCGGCGTAGGCCGCCGAGCGGTCCACCTTGGAGGGATCCTTCCCGCTGAAGGCCCCACCGCCGTGGCGGGCCATCCCGCCGTAGGTGTCCACGATGATCTTCCGGCCGGTGAGCCCGGCGTCGCCATGCGGACCGCCGATCACGAACCGGCCGGTCGGGTTGATCAGGAACTTGGTGCCGCGGTATTCCAGGCCCTGCGCGTCGAGAACCGGCTTGATGACTTCCTCGATGACCGCTTCCCGAATGGTGCCCTGGGCGAGCTGCCGCGAGCCGCGCCGCTCCGCGTGCTGGGTGGAGACGACGACGGTCCGCACCGCGATCGGCCGGTCGTCCTCGTACTCGACCGAGACCTGCGACTTGCCGTCGGGCCGGAGCCAGTCGATGTGCGGATGTCCCGGGAGGCCCTTCCGCACGGCGGCGAGACGCTCGGCGATGCGGTGCGCCAGCATGATCGGCAGCGGCATCCGTTCGCGGGTCTCGTTGGTGGCGTAGCCGAACATCATCCCCTGGTCGCCCGCGCCCTGCTCCTTGCTCTTGCCGGAGTTGACGCCCATGGCGATGTCCGGCGACTGCCGGTCGATCGAGGTGAGCACGGCGCAGGTCCGGCCGTCGAAGCCGTAGGAGGCATCGGTGTAGCCGATCGCTTCCACGGTCTCCCGCACCAGGTCGGGGATGTGGACGTAGGTGCTGGTGGTGATCTCCCCCGCCACGACCGCCATCCCCGTCGTGACCAGCGTCTCGCACGCCACGCGCCCGGCCGGATCCCTGGCCAGGATCGCGTCGAGCACGGCGTCGGAGATCTGGTCCGCCACCTTGTCCGGATGGCCTTCGGTCACGGACTCGGAGGTGAAGACGTGGTGCTTGGGACCCTTCATACGTGTCGCTCGGGATAGAGGGTGACTCACCGGTTTCGGCACCTCAGTGCGGCCTCAAACTACCGACGCGTCCCCTGCCCGGCAACGCCGAGCTGGGGTCGAGCAGCCGCACGTCGATGAACTCGCCGACCGTGTCGCGCAGCACCGCCGAGACCTCCTCCGCGCTCGACGCGGTCATGGCGATGTCCGCGGCCCGGCGGGCGGCCTCTTCCGGGACCGTACGCACCACCCACTTGACCAGCGGCAGCGCCGGCGGGGACACGCTGAGGCGCTCGTAGCCGAGCCCGATGAGGAGCACCGCGGAGAGCGGCTCGGAGGCCATCTCGCCGCAGACGCTCACCGGGATGTTCGCCGAGCGGCCCACTTCGGCGACGCGGTGCAGCTGCCGCACGATCGAGGGGTGGTGCGGGGTGAACCGGTCGGCCAGTCGCGCGTTCCCGCGGTCCACGGCCATGGTGTATTGGGTGAGGTCGTTGGTCCCCACACTGAAGAAGGCGCTGACCTCCGCCAGCCGGTCGGCGATCAGGACCGCCGCGGGCGTTTCCATCATCACGCCGACCGGCACCGTCTCCGCCGCGCGCACGCCCGACGCCTTCAGCGCCTCGGCTTCCTCCTGGACGATCGCGCGCGTCTCCAGCACTTCTTCGACCCGGGTGACCAGCGGCAGCATGAGCTGCACGTCCCTGCCCCAGGCGGCCCGCAGAACGGCCCGGATCTGTGGGCGGAACACCTCCGGCTCGTCGAGGCACACGCGGATGGAGCGCCAGCCGAGGAACGGGTTGGCCTCGTACGGCGCCTTGAAAGCGACCGGGAACTTGTCGCCGCCCAGGTCGAAGGACCGGATGATGACCGTGCGGTTGGGAAAGGCGAGCGCCACGCGACGGAAGTAGGTGGCCTGCTCGTCCTCGGTCGGCAGCGTGGCCCGGCCGGTGAGCAGGAACTCCGTCCGCAGCAGTCCCACCCCTTCCGCGCCGAGCCGCTGCGCCGCCTCGATCTCCTCGGGAAGGTCCACGTTGCCCATCAGGAGGATGGGTTTGCCCCCGGGCGTGACCGCCGGCTGGTCGACCACGCCCTCGAGCTGCAGCTCGAGCTTGTGCCGGCGGCTGACCTGGGTCTTGGCGTCGTCCAACTCGTCCCGGGTGGGATCGAGCAGGATCACTCCGCTCTGGCCGTCGAGCAGCAGCATGGTCCCGTTGGGGATGCTGGCCAGCGCACCGACCGCGCCCATCACGGCGGGAATGCCGAGACTGTGCGCCAGGATGGCGGCGTGGGCGGTTCGGGTGCCCTCTTCGCTCACCAGGCCGACCACGTGCTCGCGGTCGAGCTGGACGGTGAGTCCCGGGGACAGCTCGTGGGCGACGACGATCACCTGCTCGTCGGTGGGCAGCGCGGACAGCTCGGTGCCAGACGCGGCCCAGCAACCGGTTGATGATGCGAAGCTGGATGGCGTGAAGATCGGCGAGCCGCTCGCGCAGCCTCGCCGCGCCGGACCAGAGGTTCCGCAGCTCGAGCGCCTTGAACTCGTACGCGGTCTCGGCGCTGAAGCTGGTTCTTGCGGATCAGGACTTCGACCGAGTTGAGGAACTCCTCGTCCTGCGCCATCAGCATCTGCGCGTCGAAGATGCGGGCTTCCTCGGGTCCGGCGCGCCGGAGCACCTTCTGCCCCAGCTCGTGGAGCTGCGCGACGACTTCGGCCACGGCTTCGCGCAGGCGCTTGACCTCGACCTCGACCTGGTCGGGGGCGACGGCCCGATCCGGCACGGCGGGAAACTCCCACTGGACGATGAGCGCCGGCGCCATGGAGACGCCGGGCGAAACACCGATGCCGCGGACGACGCGTGATTCGCTCATGGCTCCCCGAACCCGCCGGCGACGAGCTGGCAGATGGCGTCCACGGCCTGTTCGGCGTCATCGCCGTTGGCGCGGACCATGATCGAGCTGCCGCACTCCGCGGCGAGCATCATCACGCCCATGATGCTCTTCCCGTTCACCGCCACACCGTCCTTGAGCAGCTCGATGTCGGACGCGTAGCTGCTCGCCATGCGTACGATCTTGGCCGCGGGTCTTGCATGCAGGCCCTCCTGATTGACGATCCGCGTCTCGCGCTCGATCATGGCAGCACCCAGCGGAAGAGGACGAGGAGCACGAGCGCGAGCAGCGTGAACCGCACGGTCGTGAGTGAGGCTCCGAACCAGCGGGTGACCGCGACCCCGGTTGCGGCAACGGCGACGGCACCGAATGCCGCGGGCCATCCGATCGGCTCGAGGTACCAGGCGCCGACCAGAGGAATCGCCGCGCCGACGACGAAGCCGGCGGCGGGTCCCACGCGCTCGGTGGCCCGGGAGAGCCACGACTGCGCGATGGCGCTGCCGACGCGCATCCCCGCGTCGAGACCGGTGCGAAGCGCCCAGACACCGGTCGCGACTCGCGCCAGGTTGTAGAGCGCCAGAAAGCCGAACACCGCCCACCACCGCACGCCCAGCACCGCGGCGATCAGCGTTGCCCCGACCAGCAGCGGGACCAGACCCGCCCAGAAGAATTGGTCGCCCAGGGCACCGAGCGGGCTGCACAGCGCCGTGCGGAGTCGCGCGATCTGCGCGCCGGGGGCGCCGTCGTATTCCGCGCGGGCCGTCGCGCCCACGGCGAGCCCCGCCAGGTTCGGGTGGCAATTGAAGAACTCGGCCGACCGCACCACCGCCTCCGTGTGCCGGACCGGATCCACCGTCTTCAGGTCCTCCAGCAGCGGCTCGGCGGCGTATCCGATGCCGACGCCCAGCATCCGCTCGTAGTTCCAGGTACCCTGGACCGCGAAGAGCCGGAGCCACGCCCGCCATCCGCCGTTCATCGCAACGCCGCCGTCAGCAGCCCGACCAGCGCACCGGCGCCGAGCCAGCGAAGCCGGGGTCCCCGTCCGGCACCGCGCAGGGCGCCACCGATGACCGCGGAGAGCCCGCACCCCACCGCCACCAGCGTAAGGCCCAGCGCCGTGGATCGGTCGAGCCACGCGTAGCGCGCCAAGGCCCAGGCGCACGCCAGCCCGAGCAGCGTGAGCGCGGCGCCCCGCACGGCATCGCGAGCCAGCGAGCCGTACTGCAGCTGGCGGATGGCGCTGCTCTCCCCGGCGGCCAGCGCGGCCGAGCGGTGCTGAATGGCGCGCGCATTGGCCCGCCGCACGAGCTGGAGGCTGAAACCGCCCAGCACGGCGAGCGCGAGGCCGAGCGCCGCGCTGAGCCCGAGCGAGAACTCCCAGGGCGAGTCCGCCGCCAGCGCGACCGCCGCGACCGTGGCCGGACCGTAGTCGGGATACCGCACTGCCCCGACCGGCAGCACGTCGAGCGCGAACAGCTCGAAGAGGACGCCGACCCGCAGTCCGGCCTCGATGTCACCCGCAAGCCACCCGGCGACCGTGCCCGCGATGACCGGGCGCGCGATCATCGCCTGGGGCACGCTCACGAGGTCGAGCCCGACGAGCGTGCCCCAGAGCACGAGCAGCAGCGCGCTGGTGGCAGAGAGATCGGTCATCCGAGCGCCTTGAGCGGGACGGGCATTGTCGTCGGCAGGTCCTGGGCGGCGACCGCCGCCCCGGCCCCCTCCAGCGTGGCCAGCCGGTTCATCTCCTCGTCCGTCAGGTAGAGGTACGGCAGCCGCTCGCGGCGGCCCGCCCGATGATGGATCCCGCCGAGATTGATCCGGTGCACCGTCACCGGATCGGCATCGTGGAGCGCGATCATGGTGTCGAGGTCACCGGTCAGGACCAGGGTGCGGCGCGCGTCGGCCTGCCACTCGCGGAGCCTGGCCGCGGCATCGCTCACGGTCAGGAACACCACTTCGACGTCGGGCGTCACCGCCATGCGATAGAGGTCCTGCTCCCAGTCGCTCCCCGCGACCTGGTCGTCCACCAGCACGATCCGGCTCACCCCCAGCGGACGCCCCCAGCCCACGACCACCTGTCCGTGAATCAGCCGGTCGTCCACCCGAAAGAGCACGATGGCCATCAGGGAATCCGGATCGCTTGCGTACCGGCCGCGAGCGCATGCTCCGCCGCGGCATCGGGGGTGAGGGAGAGGTGGAAGACGAAGTCCACCAGCATCGCGAGGTTGACGCCGGTCACCACCTTGACGCCGGACATGGCGCGGAGCCGCTTGAGCACCGCGAAGAGACAGGAGCCGGACGAGAGGTCCACGAAGACGACCGTGGGACGTTCGCCGACCGCCTCGGCCACGCGGGCCTCGAGCAAGCCGCGATCGCAGTCGGTATTGGATACCGGCGTGAGGACGCCGGTCACCCCGGTGATCGATTCGGCCGCCTCGACCAGCGCCTTCGCCAACCCTCCATGGCACACTACCACCCCGCGCAGGGCATCACTCATAGTCTTCCTGAAGATACTCCCGGACCCCCCGCTGCTCCTTCATCCGCTTGATCAGCCGGGCATTGAACGCGGCGGCCACGTCCACGCCGGAGTACCGGAGGAGGTGCATCATGGCCACGACTTCGGAGACGACGGTGATGTTCTTCCCCGGGTTGAGCGGCACGACGACACGGGGCACGGCGACGTCGAGGATCGTGGTCTCCTCCCGGGAGAGGCCGGTGCGGTCTGCGTCCTTGGCGGTTTCCCAGTCGTCGAGCTGGACCACGACCTCGATCCGCTTCTGCTGCCGCACCGACCGGACGCCGAACAGCGCCGGGATGTCGATCAGCCCGATCCCGCGGATCTCCATGTGGTGGGCCGCCAGCTCGTGACCCCGGCCGATCAGGATGTCGTTCCCCCGGCGGACCACCTGCACCACGTCGTCCGCCACCAGCCGGTGCCCCCGCTCCACCAGGTCGAGCACGCACTCGCTCTTCCCGATGCCGGAGCGTCCGACGAAGAGCAGCCCCACACCGTACACGTCCGCGAGCGACCCGTGGAGCGTGGTGCGGGGAGCGAACGCCTCCTCCACGATCGGCTTGACCCGCCGATAGAACTCCGCCGTCTTGAGCTTGCTCCGCAGCACGGGCACGCCCCGGGCCAGCGCCAGCTCGAGCATCTCGGCCGGGACCTCCTGACCCTTGGTGACGAAGATGCAGGGCAGCTCGAACTCGAAGAACTTCTCCAGCGACTTCCGCCGGTCCTCCGCCGAGAGCGCGTGCAGGTAGGTGATCTCGGTCTCGCCGAAGACGTGCAGCCGGTTGGGGGCGAATCGGCCCGTGTACCCGGCCAGCGCCAGGCCGGGCCCGGCCACTTCGGCGTCGGGCAGCTGCCGGTCGAGCCCCAGCTCGCCCGTGAGGGCCTCGAGCTGGAGCGGATCGCCCCGGCGCGACAGGAAGTCCCGGAGGCGGAGCATCAGGGCTGTTTGGCCTGGGAGGCGCGGCCGCGGCGAGGGAACGCCGACGCCTTCTCGACCTGCTTGCGGAGCTTCTCCTCGGCCCGGTCGAGTGCGGTGCGGTGGTCCTCGGCTTCCCCGGTGGCGACGAGCATCTCGCCGTGCGAGACGTGCAGCCGGATCTCCGCGGTCTGCATCGGCCCCTCCATGTCGAACACGACCGTCGCTTCGATCGGCCGGCTGGCGATGTTGCCCAGGCGTTCGACGACGGTGAGGGCGCGCTCCCGCAGCGGCTCGGAAATCTCGCAGTGGCGGGCGGTGATCGTCGTCTGCATAGGGGAATCCTCCTGGTCCGGCCTCAGGCCGAGCCGGCGATGATGTCTCGAAGGTGATGCTCGGTCTCGTTCGCGGTTCGCTCCCAGGTCAGCCGCACCGCGAAGCGGCGTGCCGCCTCGCCCAGCCGCGCGACCAGCTCCGGATCGGCCGCCAGCTCCAGCATGCGGGCGGCGAGCGCATCCACGTCCCCGTGGGGAACGAGATAGCCGGTCTCCATGTGGCGCACCGAATCACGGAGCCCGGGACTGTCCGACGCGAGCGACGGAGTACCGCAGGCGGCCGCTTCCACGACCGTGATGCCCCAACCCTCCTTCGGTGATGGAAACAGATTGGCCCAGGCGCCACGCAACAGCGCGATCTTGCGCGCCTCGCTGACGAACCCGTGAAAGGTGACGGCCTCCGCCTGGCCGAGCCGCGCGGTGAGCTGCTCCAGCTCGGACCGGTAGTCGCCGGTTCCCGCGATGTCGAGCCGCAGCTCGGGGCGGGTCTGCCGGGCGACGGCCAGCGCCTCGATCGCCAGACCTATTCCTTTATAACGCTTGAGCCGCCCCACATACAAGAACCGCGGCTCCGCGGCACGCGGTTCCGCGGACGACGGGGCGAAGCGGACGCTGTCCACGCCTGGATGGATGACCCGGACCCTGCCGGGGGCGATGCCTCGCGCGACGAGGTCGTCGCGGGTGCTCTCGCTGATCGCATGGAAGGCCGCGCGCCGGTACAGCCGCGGCAGCGGCCGCTCGGCCGCCCACACCGTCGCCGCCATCGGCCAGGGCGCCTCCTGGAACGCGGTCTCCCCGAACAGATGCGGAATCAGGGCGCAGAACGGCAGATCGGTCATCGTCGGCAGGAAGAGCGGCAGCTTGTTGATGTCCTCGACGACCACGTCCGGCCGCTCGTGGCGGATCGCGTTGCGCACCGTGCGGCGTCCGACGAGCGCGAAGGAGTTGCGTCGTCCGGAACGGATCACCTCGATGCCGCTCACCTCCGCGTTGGACAGCGCGCCGTCCCACCCGGAGCACACCAGCCGCACTCGATGCCCGCCCGCCGCCAGGCGGCTGAAGATCTCGAACAGATGGATTTCCGCGCCGCCGGCCTGAGGATTCTCCAGGTCCTGCCAATTGACGAGCAGGACGTTCATCCGAGGCTCACAGCCTGCCCGTGGCCCGCGCGATCCCGTCGAGCACGCCGTTCACGAATCCAGGCGCCCGAGCCCCGCCGAACCAGTGAGCCAGTCGTACCGCCTCATCGATCGCCACCTTGGGGGGCACCTCGCCGCGGCGCAGCTCCAGGATGGCGAGCCGGAGGATGTTCCGCTCGACCACGGCGATCCGGCTCATCCGCCAGTTCTCGGAGGCCCGCGCCGCCTCGGCGTCGAGCGACTCGCGGTCGGCGATCACGCCGGCCGCCAGCTCTTCCGCCCGGTCGAGCAGCTTGGGCTCCGGGCCGGTCAGGCGGGACAGTCCGGCCGCGATCACGGGCATCGGCGGCGCGCCGCGAAGCTCCCACGCGTACAGGAGCTGGAGCGCGCGGGCCCGGCTCTTGGTCTCAGTCCGCAGCATGCCCCGCCTTGAGCTGGGCGATCGCGTCCGCCGTGCCCAGCGCCGCGGCGGCCGCCTCGTGTCCCTTGTTGCCCGCCGAGCCGCCCGCCCGCTCCGACGCCTGCTGTAGAGTGTCTACGGTCAGGACGCCGAACCCCACGGGGAGCGCGTGCCGCACGGAGACCTCGGTGAGGCCGTTCGCCGCGGCGCCCGCGACGTATTCGAAGTGCGGTGTCTCCCCCCGGATCACCGCGCCGAGCGCGACGATGCAGGCATAGCGCCCGCTCTCCGCCGCGGCCGCCGCCGCGGCCGGAAGCTCGAACGCACCCGGCACCCAGACCACGTCCACGTCCTGCCGTTTCACCCCCGCCTCCTCGCAGCACGCCAGCGCGCCCTCGAGGAGTTTCGTGGTGATGAGCTCGTTGTAGCGACTCACCAGGATCGCCACCCGCCCCACGGGGCGCAGGCGAAACGCGATGTCCGGCACGTCAGTGGGAGAGGAGGTGGCCGAGCTTGTCGCGCTTGACCTGGAGGTAGTCGCGATTCTCTTGATTGGATTCGGCGACCAGCGGGACCCGCTCCACGATCTGGAGGCCGTATCCGTCGAGACCTACCAGCTTGCGGGGGTTGTTGGTCATGACCCGGATGGAGGAGAGACCGAGATCGCGCAGGATCTGGGCGCCGATGCCGTAGTTGCGGAGGTCGGGCGCGAAGCCGAGGCGCTCGTTCGCCTGGACCGTGTCGGCGCCGCTGTCCTGGAGCGCGTAGGCCCGGAGCTTGTTGAGCAAGCCGATGCCCCGCCCTTCCTGATCGAGATAGACGATGGCGCCGCGCCCCTCCTGCGCGATCAGCTGCATGGCCCGGTGGAGCTGCACGCCGCAGTCGCAGCGCCGGGAGCCGAAGACGTCTCCGGTGAGGCACTTCGAGTGCATCCGCACCAGTACGTCCGGCTGGCCGGCGATGTCGCCGTAGATCAGCGCGACGTGCTCCGCGCCGTCCACGTCGTTGTGATAGCCGATCATCCGGAACTCGCCGAACTCCGTCGGGATCCGCGCCTCGGCCACCCGGTGCACCAGCTGCTCGGTGCGCAGCCGGTAGGCGACGAGCTGTGCCACGGTGATGAACGTGAGTCCGTGCTGCACCGCCATCTCGTGCAGCTCGGGACGCCGCGCCATGGAGCCGTCGGGGTTGAGGATCTCGCAGATGACGCCGGCCGGGATGAGTCCGGCCAGCCGCGCGAGGTCCACGCTCGCCTCGGTCTGGCCGACCCGCTGCAGCACGCCGCCGGGGCGGGCCCGGAGCGGGAAGATGTGGCCCGGCCGCCGAAGGTCGGCGGGAACGGTCGCCGGATTGATCGCGACGTGGATCGTGCTCGCCCGGTCGCGGGCGGAGATGCCGGTGGTGACCCCGAACCGGCGCTCGGCGTCGATGCTGACGGTGAACGCGGTGGCCAGCTCCTCGTTGTTCCGGTCGGTCATCTGCGGCAGGCCGAGCTGGTCGCACCGCTCGCCGGTGAGGGCGAGGCAGATGAGGCCGCGGCCGTGCAGGGTCATGAAGTTGATGGTCTCGGGCGTGACCAGCTCCGCCGCGCAGACGAGGTCGCCCTCGTTCTCGCGGTCCTCGTCGTCGGCAACGATGACGATCTTGCCGTTCCGGAGGTCTTCGATCGCTTGTTCGATGGTGCCGAAGGTGTTCACTTTTCCCGCCTTAACAGCGACTCCACGTACTTCCCGATCGTGTCGGCTTCCAGGTGCACCCGGTCGCCGGGGCGTCGATCGGCTAGCGTGGTATGCTCTAAAGTAAACGGAATCAGCGAGATCTGGATCGTGCCGGGGGCCGGCACGGCGTTCACGGTGAGGCTCACGCCGTCCACCGTGACCGAGCCGAGCGGCACCGAGACCCGGGCCACTTCGGGGGGCGCCTCCAGGTCGAGGATCCGGACCCCGTCCGCGGCCTCCACCCGAAGCACCTTCCCGACGCCGTCCACGTGACCCTGCACCATGTGGCCGCCGAGGCGGTCCCCGACCCTGAGGGCGCGCTCGAGGTTGACCCGGCTGCCGGCACGCAGGTCCCCGAAGCGGGTGCGCTCCAGGGTGGTCGGGACCACCTGGACGGTGAAGCTCCCTGGAGCCGTCGCCGCGACCGTCAGGCAGGCCCCGTCCACCGCGATGCTCTCGCCCGGCTCGAGGTCGCCGTACGCCGTCGCGATGGTCAGCTCCAGCCCCTGCTCGCTCGCGTGCGCCGTCGCGCACGGTGCCCACGTCGGTGACGATGCCGGTGAACATCAGGCTCGGTCCACCACCAGCAAGGTGTCATTGCCCAGGGCGCGTCGCTCGACCACGGTCCAGCGGTCCACCCGCGCGATCGGGTCGCTCGGGAGGCCGGCAGTCGCGGGCACCCCGCGGTCACCCAGCCAGATCGGGCTCTGTATCCAGTAGTAACGGTCCACCATGCCGAGGCCGAGCAGCGTGCCCGCGAGGCGACCGCCACCCTCTATCAGCAATGATCCGATCCCGTCGGTCCTGAGTCTCAGAAGCGCCTCTTCCAACGATTGGGCCTGGATCACCGTCACGCCGGCAGCCGTGAGGGCACGCAACCGGTCGGGCGGCACGCCGGGACCCGTGACGAGCGTGGTCGGCGTCTCGCGGGCCGTCCGAACCACCGTGAGTCCGGGGTCGAGATCCCCGCCGGCATCGAAGATCACGCGGCGCGGCTCCACCCGCGGTATCACGGGGCCGCGAACGGTGAGCTGGGGGTCATCCGCTCGAGCGGTCCGACCGCCGACGCCGATCGCGTCGAACCCGGCGCGGAGCCAGTGCACGTAGTCGCGAGCCGCCTCGCCCGAGATCCAGCGCGAGTGACCGGAGGCATCGGCGATGCGGCCGTCGAGGCTGGTGGCCAGCTTGAGCGCGACGAAGGGTCGCGACGAGTTGCGGAACCGGTGAAGGAAGATGGCATTCTGGGCCGCGGCCTGCTCCCGGCCGGTGCCGACCTGGACCTCCAGGCCCATGGCGCCGAGTCGGGCCGCGCCGCCACGGGCCTCGGGATTGGGATCCGCCATCGCCGCGACGACGCGCCGGACACCCGGCCCGGACGATGGCCTCGGTGCACGGAGGCTGTTTCCCCTGGTGATCGCAGGGCTCGAGCGTGACGACGAGGGTGGAACCCCGGGCGCGCTCGCCGGCCCGATCGATCGCGAGCGGCTCCGCGTGCCGGTCACCGTACTCCGCGTGCCATCCCTCGCCGACGACCTCGCCGCCCGCGAGCACCACCGCGCCGACGAGCGGGTTGGGATGCACTCGGCCCCAGCCACGCCAGGCGAGCTCGAGCGCACGGTTCATCGCCTCAGGTTCGTCCATGCGATCCCCAGGCCGCGGTCAGAACGCCATACGCAACCCGAGGCCGGCGAAGAACGTGCCGTCCCTGGTGTCGAAGTCCTCGAAGTCGGTGGACAGCTCCTGATCCCGGCCGCTCTGATACCCTGCTTCTCCAATGATGGACACGGCCGCGAGGTCGAGGCCGGCGTTGATGAAGCTCACCGTCCGCGATTCCTCGAGCTCGACCGACAGCCTGGCCAGCGGCTGATCCTGCAGCTCGATCCGGGCCTGGCCCGTGTAGCGGTCCCAGCCGATCCCGGCGGCCAGTTGAAGCGCCGCGAACTGCTTGCTGGCCACGAGGCGAAGGTTGGTGGCCTGAAGATCCACCCCGTAGCGGAACTCGTCGCCTTGCTCGACGTCGCCGTAGACGACTTCGCGGGATGTTCCGCCGCATGGCACTGACGGACACCGCGGGGAGTGGCCCCTCGTCGCGGAGGAGGCCGACCCGGACGCCGTAGCCGAATCCGAGCGCGACGTCGCCGAGGCGCGTGGCATCGGCATCGACCGTCAGGTGGTCGATCTGGTTCGGTCGGAAGCAGCTGCGCCGAGCCGAGCAGATCGATGGAGAGCAGGCCCGAGGGAAGGCCTTCGTAGATACCCACCGCGCCCTCGACCAGCGGCACCGGCGCGTACAGCTCCTCGCTCGAGGGAACCTCGTTGGCGCTGCCGTCGTAGCCCGGATCCGGCAGGACGATGTCGGCGGCGTTGGCCCGGGCGGTGATGGAAAAACGGCCCAGCCCGCCAAGCGTGTTGGCGGTTCCGATCACCGGATTGCCGCCGCTCACGAGCAGGCCGGCGATCGGATGAAACGCGCGGGTCCCATCCACCGCGGCGTCGCAGATGCGGCGGGTGTTACCGCCGAAGTTCGAGCAGTCGGAAATCTGTGCGGCGGCGGAACCGCTCGCGGCAAGCGTGAGCGCGACGACGAGAACCGGAATGCGCATGGTGGATGTTCCTCAGCGGACGAACCGCACCGTCGGCGTGCCCGGCCGGATCTCGCCCATCGTCCAGGTGGCGACCCCGTCCGCCGCGGCGGCCGCCTGCGCGGCCGGAACGGATTGGGGCGGCAGCACGGCGATGAGTCCGACGCCGAGGTTGAACACGTCCCGCATCTCCTCGGTGGAGATCCCGCCCGCCTGCTGCAGTGTGGTGAAGAGCGGCGGCAGATCCCACGAGTCGGGATCCACCAGCGCCTCACACCCGGCGGGCAATATCCGCACCAGGTTGCCGGGGATTCCGCCCCCGGTGATGTGCGCCAATCCGTGAAGCTGTGAGATGACCGGCATCACGCTGCGGAAGTAGCTCCGGTGCACGTCCAGGAGCACGTCTGCAACGGAACGATCCAGACTCCCGAACCGATCGCCGATTCCGAGTCCCATCGTCTCGAAGACGACGCGCCGAGCCAGGGTGTACCCGTTCGTGTGCAACCCGGTGGAAGCGTATCCGAGCAACACGTCCCCCGGGCCGAATCCTGTCCCCGTGAAGCGCCGCATCCTCCTCCACCACGCCGATGATCGTCCCCGCCAGGTCGTAGGTCCCGGCGCGGTAGAGCCCCGGCATCTGGGCGGTCTCGCCGCCGGCGAGCGCCATCTGATGTGCTCGACAGCCCCGCGCGATCCCCTCGACCAGGCCCGCGATCTGCTCGACGCCCAATCCCGATCCGGCGATGTAGTCCATGAAGGCGATCGGGGTGGCGCCGTGGACCAGGATGTCGTTGACGCTGTGGTTCACCAGATCTTCGCCGACGGTGTCGAAACGGCCCGCCTCGAGCGCGACGAGCACCTTGGTGCCGACGCCGTCGGTGCTGAGCACCAGGGTCGGGCGCCGCATGCCGTCGGGAATGCGCACCATGCCGCCGAACGCACCGACCTGACCGACACTGAGCGGGGTGCGGGTCGTCGCGACCGCCCGGCCGATCCGCGCCTTCGCGGCTTCGGCGCCCTCGAGATCCACCCCCGCTTCCGCGTACTGGCGGGTCACGGCATTGCCTCGGCGAGCTGCACGTGCGTGAGGTCCTGGAAGGCGCGGACCCGGGCCTCGAGGTCCTGGAGGCCGATCCGCTCGAACCCGCGGATGCCGAACTGCTCCACCGCGTACGAGCCCATGGCCGCGCCGTAGACCATCGCGCGGCGAATGTTGTTGTCGTCCAGCGATCCGGTGCGCGCCAGGTACGCCATGAACCCGCCGGCGAACGCGTCACCGGCGCCGGTGGGATCGAAGACCGTCTCGAGCGGGAACGCGGGGACATAGAACGTGCGGGAGCGCTCGATCAGGAGCGCGCCGTACTCCCCCTGCTTGATGACCACCCGGGACGGCCCGTGGTCGAGGATCCAGCGGCCGGCGCGGTGGATGTTCCAGTCGCCGCTCAGCTCCCGCGCCTCGCTGTCGTTCACCATCAGGACGTCCACCCGCTTCAGCAGATCGAGCAGCGCCGCCTTCTTCCCCTGGATCCAGTAGTTCATCGTGTCGCACGCCACGAGGCGCGGACGCTGGACCTGTCCCAGCACGCCGACCTGCAGCTCGGGATCGATGTTGCCGAGGAAGACGAAGTCCGCCGACTGAAACGCCGCGGGAATCTTCGGCTGGAAGTCGGCGAACACGCCGAGCCGCGTCTCCAGCGTCTCGCGGCTCTGGAGGTCGTAGCTGTATTTGCCCTTCCACCGGAAGCTCTCACCCTTGGCGTGCTCCACGCCCGACCAGTCGATCCCCCGCCCCGCGAGCCGCTCCAGCTCGGGCACCGGGTAGTCGTCGCCGACCACCCCGACGACCTGCACCGGATGGAGCAGCGAGCCGGCGACGGCGAAATAGATCGCCGAGCCGCCGAGGGCGTCGGCGGTCTCACCGAACGGCGTGAAGATCGAGTCCAGCGCGACACTGCCGACGACGAGAAGGCTCATCAGGTCACATCCGATCGGGCGCGGAGATGCCCAGCAGGGTGAGGCCGTTGGCGAGGACGATCCGGGCGGCGCGCGCGAGGAGAAGCCGGGCCCGCTCGGTCTCGGGACCCTCGGGCGCGCCGACCGCGCGCGTGTGGTGGTACCAGCCGTGGACGACGGTGGCCAGCTCGTGCAGGAAGACCGTAATCCGGTGGGGCTCCCGCTCGCGGGCGGCGCGGGCGACGATCTCGGGGAACGTCGCGAGCTTCTTGAGCAGCTCGGTGTCCTGCGGCGCCGGCAGCGCGCCGAGGTCGAGGTTGCCGGTGATCGAGTCGGGCTCCCGCTCCGCCGTGCGGAAGATGCCGCTCAGCCGGGCGTGGGCCATCTGGACGTAGAAGACCGGATTCTCGTCGGTCTGCTTCTTGGCGAGCTCGACGTCGAAATCGAGCGGACTGGCCCCCTTCCGGGCCAGGAAGAAGTAGCGGGCGGCATCCACCCCCACCTCGTCCACCAGCTCCCTCAGGGTGACGAACTCGCCCGACCGCTTCGACATCTTCACCTCTTCCCCATCCCGGATCACCTTGACCAGCTGCACCAGCTCGACGCCGAAGAAATCCGCCGGGTAGCCGAGCGCGGCGAGCACCGCGCGCATCCGCGGGATGTAGCCGTGGTGGTCGGCGCCCCACACGTCGATCGCGCGGTCGAAGCCGCGCTCGTGTTTGTCGATATGGTAGGCGATGTCGGGCACGAGATAGGTGAGGGAGCCGTCGCTCTTCCGGAGCACGCGGTCCTTGTCGTCGCCGAACTCGGTGGTGCGAAGCCAGAGCGCGCCTTCGGACTCGTAGGTCAGTCCGCGCTCGCCCAGCAGCGCGATGGCGCGCTCGACCCGGCCGGCGTCGTAGATCGCCTGCTCGGAGCTCATCACCTCGAAGCGCACGCCGAAGTCGGCGAGGTCGCGGTCCTGCTCCTCGCGCTGGATCCGGATCGCCAGCGCCCTCGAGCGGCGGATGCCCTCGTCGTCCGGCAGCCGCGCGAACTCGGCGCCCTGCTCCGCGAGCACCTGGCGGGCGTTCTCCTTCAGATACTCGCCGTGGTAGCCGCCGTCGGGGATCGTCGCCCGCGTGGCCGGCCTCCTGCTTGATCCGCGCCCACAGGCTCGCCGCCAGCTTGTCGATCTGGACGCCCGCGTCGTTGATGTAGAACTCGCGGGTGACATGGTGGCCGCTCCACTCGTACAGCGCCGCGATCGCGTCGCCCAGCGCGGCGCCGCGGCCGTGGCCGACGTGCAGCGGGCCGGTGGGATTCGCGGAGACGAACTCGATGTTGATCTTGAGGCCCGGTGCCGCGGTCGCGCGGCCGTAGGCGGGGCCCTGCTCGAGGATGGTCGCGACCGAGGCCGAGAGCTGATTCTCGGCCAGCCAGAAGTTGATGAAGCCGGGGCCGGCGATCTCGGTGCGGGAGACGACGGTGGGGGCGAACTGGAGCTTCTCCATCACCCGCTCGGCCATCTCGCGGGGCTTCACCCGATCGCGCTTGGCGAGCACCATGGCGAGGTTGGTCGCCAGGTCACCGTGGCCCGCGTCGCGGGGACGCTCCAGGACGAACTCCAGCCCGTCGGCACCGAACCCGGCGGCCACCCGCTCGAGCTCGGCGCGGATCGTGTCGCTCACTCCTTGGGAGCCTTGCCCTCGGCCTTCTTGGCCTTGGGCTCCTTGGCGCTGGAATCGGTCTTGGACTCCGAGGGCTTCTCCGCCGCCGGCTTCTCGGAGGGGTCCGCTTTCCGGGGCCCTTTGCCGTCTTTGCCGTAGTCGGTGATGTAGAAGCCGCTGCCGCGGAAGACCAGGCCGGCACCGCCCGAGATTTTCCGCGATGCCGCCTTGCCGCAGACCGGACACTTGGCCCGGGGCTTGTCGGTCATCTTCTGGAACTTCTCGAAGCCGTGGCCTTCGGGGCATCGTATTCGTAGGTGGGCATCGGCGCTCGATGAGGGTTAACCGAAATCAGCAGCGTAAGTTAGCTTGATCCGGGTGCCTGTTCAAGCGACGTTCTCGTTGGCGCACCACAGAGGCACGGAGGGCCGGAGGGTCTCCTCACCCATTCGCGATACGTCGCACACCGCTTCGGAGGAACTCTACATTGAAGTTGAAGAGGAGACCGTAGCCCGGGCCCAAGAACCCGGTGGACCTCGATCGCCCCTCCGATGATCAGCCGGGTGAGATTCCGATCATCACCCTCCGTGGCCTCCGTGCCTCTGTTCGACTCCATTACTGATTCTGACCCAGAACCAACCGCCGGCAACACGAGCGATTGCCACCGCAATCAGATTTACGCTGGCCGGTAGACCCCCCACGCGGCGCGCAGGGTATCGCTGATCTCGCCGAGGGTCGCCCGGGCGCGGACGGCCTCGAGGATCGGCGGCATGAGCGACGCACTGCCCCCGGCGGCCGCGCGGACGGCGGCCAGGGCGCCCTCGACGGACTTCTGGTCGCGGCGCTGCTTGACCGCCGCGAGCCGCGCCTTCTGGTCGGTCTCCAGCGCGCTGAAGTCCGGGGTCTCGATCTGCATCGGCGGCGAGTCGTCGGTGAAGCGGTTGACTCCTACCACCACCAGCTCGCCCGACTCCTGCCGCTTCTGGAGCTGGTAGGCGCTTCGCGCGATCGCCTCCTGGAAGAACCCCCGCTCGATCGCCTTCGCCGCGCCGCCCAGCGCGTCCACTTCCTCGATCAGCGCTCGCGCGCCGCGCTCGATCTCGTCGGTCAGCGCCTCGACGTAGTAGCTCCCGGCCAGCGGATCCACCGTCTTCGCCATCCCGCTCTCGAAGCCGATCACCTGCTGGGTGCGGAGCGCCAGCGTCGCCGACTGCTCGGTGGGCAATGCGAGGGCCTCGTCGTACCCGTTGGTGTGGAGCGATTGGGTGCCGCCCAGCACCGCGGCCAGTGCCTGGACCGTCACCCGCACCACGTTGGTGAGCGGCTGCTGGGCCTGGAGGGTGACGCCACCCGTCTGGGTGTGGAAGCGGAGCCGCGCGGTCGCGTCGCCCGCCCCGAACCGCTCGCGAACGACCCGGGCCCAGAGCCGGCGCGCGGCGCGGAACTTGGCCGCCTCCTCGAAGAGATCGTTGTGGCTGGCGAAGAAGAACGACAGCCGCGGCCCGAACGCGTCCACCGGCAGGCCGGCCTCGACCGCCACGCGCACGTACTCCAGCGCATTCGCGATGGTGAACCCCACCTCCTGCACCGCCGTCGCGCCCGCCTCGCGCATGTGATAGCCGCTGATCGAGATCGGATTGAAGCTCATCTTCTCGTCGGCGACGAAGCGGAAGATGTCCGCCACCAGCCGGAGCGAGGGCCCCGCCGGATAGATGTACGTGCCGCGCGCCACGTACTCCTTGAGCACGTCGTTCTGCACCGTCCCGGTGAGCTTGGTCCGCGGGACGCCGTGCTCCTCCCCCACGACGACGTACATCGCGAGCAGGATCGCCGCGGTGGCGTTGATCGTCATCGAGGTGGAGACGCGATCCAGCGGGATGTCGCGGAAGAGCTCGGCGAGGTCCTCGACCGTGTCGATCGCGACGCCGACTCGGCCGACCTCTCCCTGGGCCATGGCGTGGTCGGAGTCGTAACCCATCTGGGTGGGGAGGTCGAACGCGGTGGAGAGCCCGCTCTGGCCGGCGGCCAGCAGCTGGCGGAATCGGCGGTTGGTCTCGCGGGCGGTACCGAACCCGGCGTACTGGCGCATCGTCCAGAGCCGGCCGGCATACATCTCGGGATAGACGCCGCGGGTGAAGGGGAACTCCCCCGGCTGCCCCAGGTCGTGCGCTGGATCTCCAGCCCAGTCGCCCGGGCCGTACACCTTCTTCACAGCGCCGGCTGCACGACCGGCCCGCTCGCCCGCGTGGCGGCGTTGGTCCGCAAGGTGTCGGCGATGAAGCCGACATCCTCCCGCGAGCCGATGACCAGCGGCGTCCGCTGGTGGAGCGAATGGGGAATGATGTCCAGGATCCGGTTGGTTCCGTCGGTCGCGGAGCCCTCGGCCTGCTCGGCGATGAACGCCATCGGGCTCGCCTCGTAGAGCAGCCGGAGCTTGCCCTGCGGGTTCCGGGAATCGCTCGGATAGAGGAAGATCCCCCCGGCGATCAGGTTGCGATGGAAATCCGCGACCAGCGAGCCGATGTACCGGCTGTTCTTCGCCTTCATCACGTCGGGCACGTCGCCCTTGAGCCCGCGGACGGCCGCCTGCATCGGCCGATCCCACCGCCCGAAGTTGCTCTCGTTCACGCTGTAGTACATGCCCACTCGCGGCGTCACGATCCGCGGATGCGACAGCAGGAACTCGCCGATGGTCGGATCCAGCGTGAACCCGTGCACGCCCTGGCCCGTCGTGTAGACCAGCATCGTGCTCGAGCCGTACATGACGTACCCCGCGGACACCTGCTTGCAGCCGGGCTGGAGCACGTCGGCCACGGTGCCGCGGCCTTCCATGCTCACCCGGCGATAGATGCTGAAGATGGTGCCGACCGCGGCGTTGACATCGATGTTGGAGGAGCCGTCGAGGGGGTCGAAGAGCACGGCGTACTTGCCGACGGGGTATTCGGGTGGGACCGGGACGATCTCTTCGTCTTCTTCCGAGCCCATCACGCACACCCGGCCGGTGTGATTGAGGCAGTTCTTGATCGTCTCGTTGGCGATGACGTCGAGCTTCTGCTGGTCTTCGCCCTGCACGTTCTTGGCGCCGGCGGCGCCGAGGATGTTGACCAGGCCCGCCCGCCGGATCGCCGCGGCGATGATCTTCGCCGCAAGGGCGATGTCGTAGAGCAGGTTCGACAGCTCGCCGGTGGCCTCGGGATAGCGGTGTTCCTGATCGAAGATGAACCGCTCGATGGTCGTAACGGACGTCTGCACGAGGCCCCCGGGTGATGATTCGAAAGTCGCGGAACGTCAGTCGCGACGTCCCACCGGATACGTCACCTCTCCCTGCCGGGACGACGATGGACATCGTCGTCCCGTCACTGGTCACGCTGACCGTGCCATCCCGATCGGTGCGCCGTACCGCGATGCCCCGACGCTCCAGCCTGGCGAGCGCAGCCGGCGATGGATGGCCGTAGTCGTTGCGTCCCACCGAAATGACGGCCGCGAGCGGGCGGAGCGAATCGAGCAGCTCTTCACCGGTACTGCCACGGCTGCCGTGGTGGCCCACCTTGAGCAGATCCACCTGCCCCAGCCGCCCGCGCAGATGGCTCTCGGCTGGAAACCCCGCGTCTCCGGTGAAGAGCGCCTGGAAATCTCCGTACTCCACCAGGAGCACCACCGAATCCTCGTTCACGTCCTCGCCCCACTCGCTCCACCCCGCTTCGGGATGGAGCACCGAGAAGCGGACGCCGTCGAGCGTGAAGTTCTCGCCCGCGCGGGCCGGATGCCAGGCGACACTGTCGCGGTCGAGCGCGGTGAGCAACGCGGCATAAGCCGGATCGGCGACCGGCGCGCCAGGCTCCAGCAGCAATCCCACCGGGAATCGGCCGAGCAGGGCGGGAACCCCGCCCATGTGGTCGGCGTGGGCATGGGAGACGACGATGGCGGCCAGCGAGCCGACGCCCTGCCGTTCCAGGAACGGCGCCACCACCCTGCGCCCCGCATCGCGGCGCTCGTCGGCCGGCCCCGCATCGATCACGAGCCAGCGGCCGCCCGGCGTGCGAAGTACTGCACCGTCGCCCTGCCCCACGTCGAGAAAATGTAACGCGAGGCCTCCACCGCCGTCAGGCGACGGATACCGGATGGTGTCACGCGCGAGCCCAAGCCACAGCACCGCGGTGACCGTCCAGCCCGCGCGGCGACCGGCCTCCCCGACCGTATTCCGCTCTGCCAGCACCCAGAGCGCCACGCCTAGCACGGCGACCCACGGCAGCAACGCCCCGACCGTTCCTGCCTCGACCCAATACGTGCCCGAGCGGCAAGGCCGCACCCGCGGCGGCAGCACAGCTCCAGCAGGTGAAGGCCCAGTCCCGAGCCCGCCGCGAGCGCCGCCGCGCCACCGGCCACACCGGCAGCACGAAGAGGCTCGCGAGCACACCGGGCACGGCGAGCGCGGCCAGCGGGATGGCCGGAAAGTTGAGCAGCAGGCCGGCGAGCGCGACGGTGCCGAGAAAGGCGGCCGTGATCGGCGCCGTCGCCAGCGTTGCGCCGAGCGAGGAGAACGTGGTCCGAGCCCAGAACCCGGTGCCGAGCGCGCGGTCCGACCACCGGGTAAACCGGGACGCACCCCAGAGCGCGGCGGCGGAGAGCCATCCGCCGAGATCCAGGGCGGCCCAGGGATCCACCAGGAGCACCGCGAGACAGGTGGCCGCGAGCAAGGCGTTGGGCTGTACCCGTCGTTGGCCGGTGTGGCAACGCGCCACGATCGCGGCGAGGGCCGCCGCCCGTGCGGCGGGAGCAGGCCAGCCGAGAAAGGCGACGTACGCGGCACTGGTCGTCGCGGCGATCGCGAGCGACCGCGTCCGGCCCACCCGTGCCAGCCGGCACAACAGAAAGACCCACGCCGTGATCAGCCCGACGTGGAAGCCGGAGATGGACAGCAGATGCACCAGGCCCGACCGCGCGAACCGATCCTGGAGATCGGCGTCGATCGCGCCCCGCCGTCCGAGGATCAAGGCGTCCACCATGCCGGCACGTGCGCCGTAGAGCCGGTGGCTCGCCGCGTACAGGTGGTTGTGCAGCCGATCCGAGAGACTGGCCTGGCCCGGAGTGACGACGGTCTGCGTGACCGCAAGCGTCCCTCCCGGTCTGCCGCCGAGTCCCGGTCGCGGCATCCAGAAGCCGCTCACCTCGGCTCCGGCGCCGGCTTCCACCGCGTCGTCCGCGCGGCCATCGCGCCGAGAAATGGCCGCGACACGCGGCGTCCGGGGCCAGCGTGATCCTTCCGCCGGCCGCATCCACCGGGTCGAGCACCCGCACCCGGAGGCGGATCCGCCCCTCCGGAATCTGCGCGGCACATTGGGCACGCTCGAGATGTACCGCCAGCTCACCACCCAGTCGCCCCGCGAGCAGCGCGGCCCCCACCAGCCAATCCACGCCCTCTGCCCCACGCGGCCGCGCCGACGGCAAGCACGCCAACCCAGACCGGTTCCCCGAAACGCAAAAGGCCGGTCGCAAGACCGGCCCAGTAGACGGCGGTGAACAGGATGACGGGCCGCGGCATCACCGCGGCCCCGGGGTCAGGCTCGCTTGCCCGGCTTGACCCGGTTCCCGCAGCGTGGCGCCAGCGTGATTCTGCGGAGCGCATCCATCATCGCGACCTCGATCGCGGCGCGGCTCTGCTCCTTCTCCAGGTTCACCTCGGTGACGGCCGAGCCCGTCGTGGTCGAGACGTAGCGGGCCGGAATCCGGTTCAGGGTGAAGACCAGAGCGTCCTCGCGGCAGGTCTCGCACCCGCAGAAGTCGGGAAAATGGGGACGCATCGCGTCGTAGGCCGCGATGACATGCTCCTCGACCAAGTTGTGTATCACAGGACCGCCAGGGCCGGTGTGACCACCGAGCCGGTAAAGGTGGAGCCGGTCGTGCCGGTGAGCCTGACCCGGTGATATTCGCCGACAGAGTCGGCCGGGAGATCCACCAGCACGAGGTGATTGGTCCTGGTGCGGCCAAGCATGAGCTCGCCCCGCTTGGCCCGGCGCTCGACCAGCACCTCGTGGACCTGGCCCACGCGTCCGAGGTTCTTGCGCCGCACGTTCTGCCGCACCGCCTCGATGAGACGCTGGAGACGCTCCGAGCCGACCTCGTCGGAAACGCGATCGCCCAGCCGGGTGGCCGGCGTGCCGTCGCGGACCGAGTACTTGAAGGTGTAGGCATCGTCGAAATCCGCGTTCTCCGACCAGGCTCAGCGTCTCCTGGAACTGCGCCTCCGTCTCTCCCGGAAACCCGACGATGATATCGGTCGAGAAGGTGATCCCGGGGATGGACTGCCGCAGCGCGGCGACCACTTCGAGATACCGCTCGCGCGTGTAGCGGCGGAGCATCCGTTTCAGCACCGCGTTGGAGCCGCTCTGCACCGGCAGGTGCACGTGCTCGCACACCGCGTCGGTGTCGGCCATCGCTTCCACGACCCGTGGGGTGAAGTCCGTGGGGTACGGGCTGGTGAAGCGGACCCGACGGATGCCGTCGACCGCACCGACGGCGCGCAGCAGGTCGGCGAAATCCCGCTCGCCGTCGTGATACGAGTTGACCGTCTGGCCGAGCAGCGTGACCTCGGTGGTACCCTGCAGCGGCCAGGCTTCGACTACTTCCCGCACGACGTCCGCGAGACGGCGGCTCCGCTCCGGCCCCCGGGTGTACGGGACGATACAGAAGGTGCAACGATAGTCGCAGCCGCGTTGTACCGTGACGAACGCCGTCGGACCTTTTTCCCGCACGGGGGGCACATCCTCGTAGTGCTCCCAGGCGCGAAACTCGGTGTCGGACGCCCGCTGCCCCGATTCGGCGAGCCCGATGAGCTGGCTCAGGTTCCGATAGGCGTCCGGGCCGACCACCAGATCCACCCGGGGCGCCTGCTCCATCAGCGCGGGGCCCAGTCGCTGCGCCATGCAGCCCACCACACCCAGCACGCCGTCCGCGCGCTTGTAGCGCTGCAGCTCTCCCACCCGCCCGATCACCCGCTGCTCGGCGTTGTCCCGCACGGCGCAGGTGTTCACCAGCATCACGTCGGCGTCGCTCGGCTCCTCCGTCCGCACGTAGCCGTCACGCCCGAGCAGACCGAACATCAGCTCGGTGTCGGCTACGTTCATCTGGCAGCCGTAAGTCTCGATGTAGACGCGTTTGGCCATGGGCCTCAAGATAGCCGTCAGGGACGGACCCCGACACCGACCGAGATCACGAACGCCCGCTCCTTGAACGCGTCCGCGGAGCGCCACAGGTGCTCGACCGAGAGGTCGATCCCCGCGCGATCCTGGGCGAATCGCACGCCGGTTCCCAACGAGACGCCGAACTCACGAGGCTGGACGCCGGGTCGCACCGGGAACGGCAGTGTCGCGAAGTGGGCGCCGAAGCGAATCGGCCGCCGGTACGGCCGGCGCGGATCCCCGATGTACTCGCCACCGAACGCGACCTCGAACGTGTTGTCGGCCCCGGTGCCCCCGGAGGCGAGGAGATCGCTGTTGGCGCCTGACCACGTCTTGAACGTGCCATGGGTGGCGAGGTCGAGCCTGCTGCTCGCCTTCCACCGCAGTCCCAGGCCGAGCGCATACGGCAGATCCACCTCCGATACCCGCGCCGAGTCACGGTCGACAATGACCTTCCCGTCGCTCCGCGCGGTGGCGGCGATCCAGAGTCCGCTGCCCACCTGATGAACGGCACCCAGCTCGAAGCCGACGCCGGCATACGACAGCTCGGCGCTCTGGGCCACTGGCAGGTACTGGTCATCGGCGAAGCTGCGGCGCGATTGCATCCGGTTCGACCCGGTGATCACGTGCAGCGCGCCGGCCACCACCGTGCGCTCGCGCAGACGATAGGCCCCGGCAAGCCGGAGGTCGCTCAGGCCCCCGCGGCTCGAGAGAGTGTCGAACACCGGTACCAGCACGTCGCGCAGGACGATCGTATCCCCGGTGGCGACGCTGAAGTCCCGGTTGGCGTAGGTCGAGTAGCTGATCGCCACCGCCACCGGCGTGGTCCGGATCGGACCGCCGAAGGAGATGAACGGGAACCGCACGTCCCGCAGCGACTCCGACCCGACCGGATTCTCCGCGGTGCGGAACGACTGGGCGATGTTGAAGTTCGCGGTCATCACCGACAAGCCGCCGAGCGCACCGGGATTGAGGCCGGACTCCGCGTCGAACATCCCGAAGGCACCACTCGATCCGGCGGCTCGAGTAGACAGGGCCCGTCCCGGCACGCCGAGTCCGCGCACGCCGAATTGCGATGCCTGCGCCATGGCGGTGGCCGGCACCAGGGCCAGCAGTCCGGCAATCAGTAGGCGTCGCACCTAGGGATTCTCGAAGGGGAAGGTCTTGAGATAGGTGATCCGCAGCCGCGGCGGTCCGACCGTGCCCGACCGGGTCGAGCCGAACACCGGCCGGGTGAACGTCCCGGCTTCGGGCCGCAGCTGAAGGAAGATCGCCTCCGGCCGCTCGTTGGTGGACTGCCACAGCCGGACGATGCTGGTCACATCCAGCCGGATGGTGTCGGCACCGGCCGTGGGAATCGTATCCGCCGCGATGAACCGTGCATCCGTGGTGACGACGGGCGACTTGCCCCCCAGGTCGGCGAAGAGCGCGTGCGCCTCGAGCAGCGCGGGATCGCCCCGCAGCCCGAGCAGCGGCGTGGCCGGGATCAGCTCGAGCGTGGCGCGCACGATGGTCGCGGAATCCTCGACCGGCTCCGGCAGATCGAATCGGATCAAGGTCCGCGACGACGGCTCGCCGCCGACGGTGAGGAAATCGATATCGGGAACCAGCGGGTCTCGGGTGAAAGTCGCGTTGAACTCCGGGACCTTGCTGATGGAGGTTCTCTTGAGCGAGCCGGTGTCGGGAACGTCCCGGGTGATATAGCTGATGAACGTGGCGCCATTGCCGGCCGCTCTGGCCCCCAGACGCACGCCGCTCGGCTCGTCGGCCACCATACCCACCGCGATGGCGAGCACCCCACCGGTTCCAACCGGTAAGCGCGATCTTCGCGAGGTCGGGACCTTTCAGCTTTATCTCGACCTGATCGGTGTTGACGGTAGTCCGGGACGAGGATGCTGTCGATGATCGCCTCCGGCAGCAGCTGCTGGTCGATGGTCTCGAAGGTGTCGCCGAGATCCACGTCCGGGTTGATCCGGTACAGATAGAGCTTGAGTCCGTTCACCAGCGTGTCACGCGCGACCAGGTTGATGGCCAGCAGCGCGGAGTCCACGACGTAGGCCCGCAGCGTGTCGCGGAGCTCGACCGAGTCCTCCCGCGGCTGAAAGCGATAGACCGCTCGATCCTCGGACGCCGGCAGGCCGTTGGACGACAGCAGCGACCCCGCCGAGTCGCGCGAGATGTACCCGGTGTACGTGGTGTCGGAACCAGGGAGCGGATTGAGGATGAGATCGAACACGGGCGACTCGCCGCCCGGACAGAGGTCAGGACACTCGCCGGGTGCCGTCAGGCGCTCCTGACAGCCGATCGTCGCCGCCGCGAGGATACCGAAGGCGGCGACCCAGCCGAGCCCACGCCTCACGACAGCTGGTCCGGGCCGAACGCCGCCGGCAACAGCTCGGCCATGGTCCAGCTCGCGGAGCTTCGCGGCCCGATCGCGTCCACCCGCAGATTGGGGCCGAACTCGGAGAGGACCTGGCGGCAGGCGCCGCACGGAGCGGCAGGCGGCTCGGAATCACTGACCACGACCGCGCGGCGGAACCGGCGGGTGCC
Source organism: uncultured Gemmatimonadales bacterium (assembly GCA_963720365.1). Classification (GTDB taxonomy): domain Bacteria; phylum Gemmatimonadota; class Gemmatimonadetes; order Gemmatimonadales; family GWC2-71-9; genus CAVVWJ01. Next base: position 67,467 of record CAVRFK010000017.1, read on the forward strand.
CGAGGACACCGCGGCGCACACCGCGGCGCGCTCGGCGCAAATCGTGAGTCCGTACGATGCGTTTTCGACGTTGCACCCCGCGAAGACTTCCCCGCCCTCGCCTTCGAGTGCCGCGCCGACGCGGAAGTTGGAGTAGGGCGCGTAGGCTCGCGCCTGTGCCGCTCGCGCCGCTGCCACCAGAGGATCAGTCAAGCCAGACCTCGGAAAGAAATGAGGTGCCCGTGGACAGCGGCGCCACGCCGAGAAACTCGGCCACCGTCTGCCCGATGTCGGCCATCGTCGCACGGCGTCCGAGGCCGACCGGCCGCACCCGAGGACCCGTGACGAGGAGCGGAACGACCTCGCGGGAATGATCGGTGGACGGCGTCGTCGGGTCGTTGCCGTGATCGGCGGTAAAGATAACGAGGTCCTCCGGCCGCACCGGCGCCAGGAGCCGTGGCAACATGCGATCCAGCTCCCGAAGTCCCCGCACGAATCCCGGGACGTCGTTCCGGTGGCCCCAGGTCTGATCGAACTCGATCACGTTCGCCAGCAGCAGCCCGCGCTGCATGGACAGCAGGGCGCCTTCGATCAGCACGTACGCATCCATGTTGGTGTCGGTGTGGATGCTGGTGATTCCCCGCCCCGCGAACAGGTCGTCCACCTTCCCTACGCCGACCCGCGGAATGTGCCGCTCGGCGAGCCGGTCGAGCAGCGTCGGGCCCGGCGGCGGCAGGCTGTAGTCCTTCCGGCGCGGCGTCCGCGCCCACCCGCCCGGCTCGCCGTCGAACGGCCTCGCGATCACCCGGGAGACCCCATGCTCGCCCTGCAGCATGTCGCGGGCGGCCTGGCAGGCCGCGTACAGCTCCGCCAGCGGAATCGTCTTCTCGTGGGCGGCGATCTGAAACACGCTGTCCGCGGAGGTGTAGACGATCCATTTGCCGGTACGCTGGTGCTCCTCGGCGAACCGATCCAGCACGGCGGTGCCCGACGACGGAAGGTTCCCCAGCACGCCCCGCCCGGTGAGCCGCGAGAACTCGGCGATCACGGCATCCGGGAAACCCGACGGGTACGTCGGAAACGGGGCCGAAAGCTTGAGACCGCAGATCTCCCAGTGACCGGTGATGCTGTCTTTCCCGGCACTGACCGGCTCGCAGCTTCCGTACGCCGCGCTCGGAGTGGCTGACGGCAGGAATCCCCGCGATCGCTCCGCAGTGCCCCAATCCGAGGGCCGCCAGCCTCGGCAGGTCGAGCCCGCCTACCTGCCGGGCGACGTTGCCCAGGGTGTCGCTTCCGGTATCTCCATACGCGGCGGTGTCGCGGGCCGGTCCGATGCCGACGCCGTCGAGGACGATGATCGCCGCCCGGCGGGTCACCGGTATCGCCTCGGTAACCCGGGCGCCCAGGGAGGTCAGCAGCTCGTAGGAAATCGTCCCGGTGGCGGCCGCCTGCTGGTCGAGCGAGACGAGCCCGCCGAAGATGGTCGCCACGTCGCCCACCGCGACCTCGCCGTCGTCCACCGCCACCATGGTCTGGTCCATCGTGACCCGCCCGACGATGGGCACCTGGCGGCCCCGCAGCTCGACCATTCGTGGCGCCGCCCCCGCTGCGATCGGCATCCCGATGGACCCCATCGGCATAGCCGACACCGAGCGTGGCGACGGTGGTCGGCCGCGAGGCGCACCACGCGGCCCCGTAACTGACAGACTCCCCGGCGGCCACTCGGCGAACCGCCAGGACGCGGGCCCGCAGCGCCGCGACCGTGCGGGGCCGCGGCGCATGCGCACCCGCCTCGCCGCCGTACAGGAAGATGCCCGGCCGCACCATGTCGGCCGCGTACTCCCCGCTGGAAGGACGCCGCGCTGTTGGCGGCATGCACCAGGACCTGCCGGCCCGGCAGCCCGCCGACCACCGCCTGAAACCGGCGCCACTGAACCGAAGCCGACTCGGCGTCGCGGTCCGCGGAGTGAAAATGGGTGAAGATGCCTTCCCATCCGGCGGCCATGGCGACGGCCTCGCGCGCAGCGGCGAGCGCCGCTCGTCGTCCCAACGGAAACCCGCGCGCGACATGCCGGAGTCGATCTCGAGATGGAAAGGGCTGGTGGAACGAGCCAGCCAGCAACGCAGCATCTCCGGGTCGCCGATAGCAGGGCGAAATCCGTGCTCCTCGATCGGCTCCAGGGTCTCCGGGGACAGCGGGCTCACGACCAGGATTGGCCGCTGGATGCCGGCGGCACGGAGCGCCACACCCTCGTCCACGGTCGCGACGCCGTATCCCCAGGGATCCAGCGCCTCGAGTGCGCCCGCGACCCGGGCCGCTCCCAATCCGTAGCCGTTAGCTTTGACCATCGGCAACAGGCGGGTCCCACTGGCTTCCGCGATTGTGCGGGCATTGGCCACCAGCGCGCCGAGGTCGATGTCGACCCAGGACCGGGCCGTGTCGGAGGGAAGTGTCATTGGGGAAACCGGCGCGAATCTTACGGGGCGCGGGGGATAAATGCAAGACAATTCAGCGCTTGGACGTGCTCTGGCGATGGTGCGCGACCTCCGCCGGCGGTGCCCCTGGGACCGGGCCCAGACGCGGGAGACCCTGAGGCCGTACCTCGTCGAGGAAGCGCTGGAGCTGGACGACGCGCTGGGCGGGGGCGATCCCGACGGGATCCGCGGCGAGGTCAGCGACATGCTCCTTCACCTCGCGTTCCAGCTGGTGATCGCGGAGGAGCGCCACGAGTTCACCGCCGACGAAGTCGCGGACGATCTCGAAGCGGAAGATGCGGCGTCGCCATCCCCACCTTTTCGATCTCGGCGAGCAGGAGCCGTGGGAGCGGATCAAGCGGCGCGAGCGCCGCGGCAGAACGCTCGCGGGCATCGTTCCCACCCTGCCGCCTCTGCTCAAGGCCTACCGCCTCCAGGAGCGCGCCGCGGCGGTCGGCTTCGACTGGCCCGACACCGCCGGCCCCCTCGCCAAGGTCCGGGAGGAGCTGGCCGAGGTCGAGGCCGAGCTGTCGGAAGGGCCGCCCAGCGATCACCTGCGCGACGAGATCGGTGACCTGCTCTTCGCGGTCGTCAACCTCGCCCGGAAGGCGGACGTGCAGCCCGGGCCCGCCCTCGATCGGGCCAACCGGAAGTTCCGCGAGCGATTCGAGGCGGTGGAGGCGCTCTGTGTCGAGCGCGGGATCGATCTGGACAGTGCAGGGTTGGCGGTGCTGGACGGGATGTGGGATGAGGTGAAGAGTGTGAAAAGGGAAATGCGCTGACATGTCACCCTGAGAAGTCCTACGGATACAATCGATGTATCTGCCTCGGAAACGCGATCGCCTCCCGAATGTGCGGGATGCCGCAGATCCAGGCCACGGTCCGCTCGATCCCCAGCCCGAAGCCTGAGTGTACGAACGTCCCGTAGCGGCGCAGGTCGAGGTACCACCGGTACGCCTCGGGATCGAGTTGCTGATCGTGGATGCGGGCCAGGAGCCTGTCGTAGTCGTCCTCGCGCTGGGATCCGCCGATGATCTCCCCGTATCCTTCGGGCGCGAGGCAGTCGTTGTTCAGTACCGTCCGCGGGTCCTCGGGGTTTTCCTTCATGTAGAAGGCCTTCACCTGCTTGGGATAGTTGAAGACGAAGACCGGGCGGTCGTACTCCTTTGCCAGCAGGGTCTCGTCGTCACCCCCCAGGTCGGAGCCCCAGGCGATATCGGAGCCGAGCCGGTTGAGGGTCGCCACGGCGTCGGTGTAGGAGATCCGGGGAAATGGCGCGGTCACTCGCTCCAGCGGCGCGGTGTCGCGCTCCAGCTCCTTCAGCTCCTCGGCACGACGCTCCAGCGCGCGGGCGACGACGTAGCTCACGAACGATTCCTGGAGCCGCATGTTCGCGTCGGAGTCGTTGAAGGCAACCTCCGGCTCTACCATCCAGAACTCGGTCAGGTGCCGGCGGGTCTTCGATTTTTCCGCGCGGAACGTAGGGCCGAAGCAGTAGACTTTACCGAGCGCCGCCGCCGCGGCTTCCACGTAGAGCTGACCCGTCTGTGCCAGATAGGCCTTGCCGAGATCGAAGTACTCGGTGGCGAACAGATTGCCCGCCTCTTCGCCGATCGCCCCGGTCAGGATCGGCGTATCCACCAGGGTATAGCCTTCCTGGTAGAAGTAGTCCCGGATCGCCTGCTCCACCTCGTGGCGCACCTTGGCCACGGCCACCTGGCGGCGGCTCCGGAGCCACAGGTGTCTATGTTCGAACAGGTAACTCGTCCCATGCTCTTTGGGAGTGATCGGATACTCATGGCTCTGGCCGAGCACCGCGACGCCGGTCACCGTCAGCTCGAACCCGCCCGGAGAGCGCGGCTCCTCCCGCACCAGCCCGGTGAGCGCGACACTGGTTTCCTGCGTCAGTGTGCCGAACGCATCCCAGACCGTCCGGCGGGACTTCCTTCTTGGACAGGACCCCTTGCACCGTTCCCGATCCGTCACGCAGAACGACGAACGCGATCTTGCCGCTGGACCGGGTCGTCATGACCCAGCCCCGGACGGTGACCGTCTCACCGACGTGTGCGCGCAGCTCGCTGATCTGAACCGACGACATGCCTCGTCCGTGTGCAGGGGGAGGGTGGTACGGGGAGCGTTGAGTCTAGTCCTCCTCCTGGGGACCGTCAACGCGGGCTGCACCGCCTACCGGAAGCCCACGGCGGCGCCGCTCCGAGGCGATGCCGTCTCCGGCGCGGGCCCGACCCAGGTCTGGGCTTCCCGTACCGGCCGGGGTCTCACCGGTCCGGTCAGGCTGGAGGACGGCATCCTCTACGGCGGCGGCGTGGACCGGAAGGTGTACGCGGTGGACCTCGAGACCGGCGCCGTGCAATGGTCCAGCCGGTTGACGGGCGTGATCGCGGGCGGCGTGCTCGTATCCGGCGATACCGTGTTCGTGGCCAGCTCCCGGCCGGAAGGTCGGGCGTACGCCCTGAACCGCAGCACCGGAAAGCGGATCTGGCGCGCCAAGACCGGACCGGTGGCCGCCCCGCTGGCCCTGACTGCGGGGACACTCGTGGTGTCGGGCCAGCGCGGCCTGTTGTTCGGCCTCGACCCCAGAACCGGCGCATTCCGCTGGCGCCGGCGCATGGGAATGGCGAGGGTCGCGCCGGTCACGGTGGCGGACTCCATCGTCGTCGTGGCCACGGTGGACTCGATCTATCGGGTGAACGCCGCCGACGGGAAAGTCACCCACGGTGTGGCGACGCCGGGGACCGTCGTGTCTCCCTGGATCCTCTACCGCGGCGGGCTGGTGGCGGGTACTACCGACTCCCAGGTCGTATCCATCGACCCGGCCGATCTCCAACCGCGCTGGAACGTTCGAGTGGACGCTCCGGTGCTCGGCTCGCCCGCGGCCTGGCACGACACGCTGTACGTCGCGAGCCGGCGGGGAACGCTCTACCGCATCGCGCCGTCCGACTCCCCCAAGGCCGAGCGCATGGTCGAGCTCGACTGGCCCGTCACCTCGCCCGTGAGCATCCTGGATGACCAGATTCTGCTGGGCGGCGCGGATGGAACGCTTCGGGCGTTTCGGACCGATGGGACCGAGGCCTGGCGACTCCAGCTCTGGCGTCCGATCGAGCTCCAGCCCCTCGCACTCGAGGACGGGCTCCTCGCGATCGGCGGCAACGGCGACCTCCACCGGTACCGGCAATGACGCGCGTGCTTTCCGTCCTCGTCGCTCTCGCGGTCACCCTAACGACGCCCGGCGTCGCGCAGAAGAGCGGACCGCTCATGCGGTACGGCAAGTGGGTCCTGGCGGCCGGAGCCGTCGGTATGAACCTGCTGGCCGCGAAAGCCCACAACCGCGCCGACGATGCCTTCGGCGCCATCGAGAACGCCTGCTTCACCGACAGCACCCGCTGCATCGTCCGCCCCGACGGCGCCTACGCCGACCCCGGCATCGAGCGACTCTACCAGTCGTCACTCCACTACGACCGCAGCGCCCGCCGCTGGCTGATTGCCGGTGAGTCGGCGCTGCTCGGCGCCGCCGTGCTGTTCGTGTGGGAAATGACCCGGAAGACTCACAAGCCCGACAACATCCCGTTCGAGCCGGAGGTGCGGAGTCTGAGGCAGGCGACGGGGGTGGGACTTAGATTCGCGTGGTAGATACGGTGTCATCCTGAGTGGAGCGAAGGAGCCATCGCGCCGCTTCGGCTCCTTTCGCTTCGCTCAGGATGACACTAGCCGACCCTGAACAGCTCCACCGCCCGCGGATATCTCGACACCGCCCGCTCCCGCAGCGGCTGATGCTCGCTTCGCTGGAGCGCCGGGTCGGTGCCGATGAGGCGGGTCGCCAGCTCGCGGGCGCGTGACAGCAGATCCTCGTCCACGGGCAACCGGGCGTGGCGCAGCTCGAACCCGCCCGATTGTCGCGCCCCGATGAGATCGCCCATGCCCCGTTCCGCCAGGTCCAGCTCCGCGATGCGGAAGCCGTCCTGCGTCGCCGCGAAGCCCTTCAACCGGTCGAGCCCCGGTCCCTCCGCCAGCAGGATGCAGTAGCTCTCCTCCTCCCCTCGGCCGATCCTGCCGCGGAGCTGGTGCAGCTGCGCCAGGCCGAACCGTTCCGGGTGCTCGATCACCATGACGGTCGCGTTCGGCACGTCGATCCCCACCTCGATGACCGTCGTCGCCACGAGCACCTGGATTTCGCCCGCGCGGAACCGCCGCATGGTCTCGTCGCGCTCGTCGGGCTTGAGCCTGCCATGCACCAGCCCGACCTGGAGGTCGGGCCAGCGGCCGGCCAGCGTCTGCGCCATCGTGGTGGCGGCACGGAGATCGGCGCGCTCTGATTCCTCGATCACCGGGAGCACCACGTACGCCTGCCGGCCATCGGGCGCATTCCTGCCGCATGAATTCGTAGCACTTTCTCCCGCTGCTTGGACATCCGGAGCCCCGTCTTCACCGCGCCGCGGCCCGGTGGACGCTCCTTCAGTGTGGAGACGTCGAGATCGCCGTACATGGTGAGCGCGAGCGAGCGTGGGATCGGCGTCGCCGTGAGCAGCAGGACGTCGGGAGCGGCGCCCTTCCCGATCAGCGCGGCCCGTTGCTCCACGCCGAAGCGATGCTGCTCGTCGATGACCACCAGCCCCAGGCGTCGGAAGGAGACGCTCTCCTGCATCAGGGCGTGGGTGCCGACCGCGATCCGCGCCTGCCCGGCCGCGATGCGGTCGCGGACCGCCTGCTTCTCTCCCCCGGTCTGCCGGCCGAGGAGCAGCTCGGGGCGGATGGCGAGCGGCTCGAGGAGATGGGTCAGCGTAGCCGCGTGCTGTTCCGCGAGCAGCTCCGTAGGTGCCATCAGCGCGGCCTGGAAGTCGTTCTCGACCGCGAGCAACATCGCGAAGAGCGCGACCACGGTCTTGCCGGTGCCCACGTCGCCCATCAGGAGGCGATGCATCCGTTCCGCCGCCGTCATGTCGCCGGTGATCTCCTTGAGCGCGCGCTGCTGGTCCCCGGTCAGCTCCCAGGGAAGATTCTGCCGCAGCTTGGTCGTGAGGTCGCGCTTGATCTCGAAGGCGACGCCGAGCCGCTGGCGCTTGGCGACGGCCCGCGCCCGGATGAGCATGAGCTGCAGATCGAGCAGCTCGTCGAACGCGAGCCGCCGGCGACCGCGCTCCGCCTCGTCCGCGGACGACGGCCGATGCACGGCACGGAGCGCGTCGGCCAAGGGAGGGAGACCCATGGACTGCCGAGACGTCTCGGGCAACGGGTCCGCCGACAGCGCGACGAGCGCATCGAGGTGCCGCTCGATCAGCGAGCGGATGATCCGGTGGCTCAGTCCCTCGGTGGCCGGGTAGACCGGCAGCACCTTGCCCGAAGCGAGCGGATCCCCATCCCCCTCCGCCTCGGCCAATACCACGTATTCCCGGGGGGCGAGCTGGCGCCCGTGGTAGAACCGCACCGGGCCGGCGACCAGCAAGGTCTGCCCCACGGCGATGGTGCGGTCGAGGAAGGCCTGGCCCGGGCCACACGCACTCGAGCACCCCGCTGTCGTCACGGAGCACGGCGTGGAAGATCCGGAGCCCGCGCCGCGTCGGCAGCACGCCCTTCGCCACCACGCGCCCGACGCACGCCACCTCCTGCCCGATCTCTGCCCGGGCGAGGGGTGTGACGGAAGAGGCGTCCACGTAGCGATGAGGGAGGTGCCACAGCAGATCGCGGGCGGTGCGGATGCCGAGTCGCTCGAACTGCTCGGCGCGCCGCTCGCCGATCCCCTTGAGGAATTTCACCGGCATGTCGAGCCGGATGGCGCCGGAGGGCGATGGGGCCTTAGCGTGCATCTGGGTCGGACGACGCTCCTACGATGGTAGAACGGAGGCAGGGAGGCCACGGAGGTAACCGGAGCCAGCAAGCCTATGCTGACCCCGTGAGAAGGTGCTCCGCGAACCGTTTGGCGTCGAACGGCTGGAGATCGTCGAGCGCTTCCCCGACCCCGATGAACCGAATCGGGAGCCCCAGCTCCCGCCGAAGCGCCGTTACCGCACCGCCGCGGGCGCTGCCGTCGAGCTTGGTGACCACGATGCCGGTCGGTGAGACCGCCTCCTTGAACAAACGCCCCTGCTGAATTGCGTTCTGACCCACGGTGCCGTCGAGGACGAGGAGGGTCTCGTGCGGCGCGCCCGGCAGCCGGCGCGACGACGACTCGCACCACCTTCCGGAGCTCATCCATCAGGCCTTCCTGGGTGTGGAGCCGTCCCGCGGTATCCACGATGACGGTGTCGAGCCCGCGAGACGTGGCCGCGTCGATGGCGTCGAAGGCGACGGCCGCGGGATCGCCGCCCGGCGCGCCTGCCACGCAGGGCACGCCGAGCCGATCGGCCCAGATCTGGAGCTGGCTGATTGCGCCCGCCCGATACGTGTCGGCCGCCGCGAGGAGCACTTTCCGGCCTTCGCGCTGAAGCCGTCGGGCCAGCTTGGCGGTGGTGGTGGTCTTGCCGGTGCCGTTGACACCGATGACCAGAATGACGGTCGGCCCGCTCTGACTCTTCGCGATGGCGCCCGGATCCGGCGAGCCGTCGAGCATGGCGGCAAGCCGGCTCTCCAGCGCCTGCCGGAGATCGTTCTCCGTCTTGAGCTTTCCCTTCCGCACTTCGTCTTCGAGCGCCTGCGTCAGCTCCACGGTGGCGGGCACGCCGAAGTCCGCCTCGATGAGGACGCGCTCCATCCGTTCGAGGTCTTCGGCGTTGAGCCCGCGCATGAGCGCGCCAACGTCGGTGAGCGCGAACCGTTTGATTCGCGTCCACAAGCCCTCGTTCCCGATCCTTCATTCTACCGTCGGCCATGCTGAATCCTAATACCGCGTTACCGCAAGCCGAGGCGGCGTCGCGCGAGCCACTCGACGGACAACGCGGCGATGCAGAGGGCAAAGAGCCACAGCCAGTCGCGCGCGGCCGTGCGTCCGTCCGGACTCACGATCCTCGCCCTGCGGCTCGGCAGGGTGACGGCGGACGGCAGCAGCTCGTCCGAGTACTCCTCGACGGCCACGGTACCGCCGCCGCCGCTGCCGAGTCGGTAGCGATACTCGCCGGGTGGCAGGAACACGTTGGCTCTCCCCGCTCCGTCGAACCGCAGCGTGTCCGAACGCGCGCCCTGCGGTCCGGCCCACACGACCGCCGCCGCCGTCGCGGCGCCGCTGCCGGTCCACTCGAACACCAGCGGGCGTCCGTTCTGGACCACCGTCCGGACCGGGGCGGCGACGCCTCGCACGGAATCCGCACCGCCGAGGAGCCAGCTCGTGGTCGCCGCGACCCAGGTGCGATAGCTCTGCTCGCTCGACCCTCCGCGGAACGCCCAGCGCCAGAGCCCGTCGGCCGCCACCGTCACCGACCGCACCCTGCCCTCCTGGCGACCGACGACCGCCGGCCGAGCGGCGCCGCGCCGGCCGAGTTGCGCCGTGAGGCCGATCCAGTCGCCGGGGGCTGGCTCGTAGGGCGTGAGCTGGGTGGCCGGCGGAAACGAATCCACCGGTTGTCCGAGGAACGCGCCGGCGATCGGCGACACGTCGGAACCGGTCAGGTACCAGTCCCCGGGAATCGGTGCCGGGCCGGACTCCCCGCTCGGCCAGCGCCAGATGCCGCGCGCGCGAGAGCCCTCCGCCAACGGACCGGCGGCGCCCTTGAGAATCAGGAGGTCCGCCCCGCGGGCCGCCTGCCGGACCCGTTCGATGCCGACAGGCGTGAGGTCGTTCATCGAGCGCCACCGGTCGCGCTCCAGGCGAGCGTAGCCTCGAACCGGCAGCTGTGCGACGTCGCGTAGGGCGCGGAAGAGAAAGCGGGAATCCCAGTCCGGCGCGGATGCGAGGAGCACGACGCCGGGTGTCGGTGCCACGGTCATCAGATGCAGACGGGCGTCGGTGCGCGGCTCGGCGTCCTTGGCACCGCTCAGCCGGACCTGGAGGACGTGATCCCCAGGACCGAGGGCGCCGGAGGGAAAGCCTACGGCGGTCTTGATCCCTCCCTCACGCAGGGAGCCGAGTCGCCGCGTGGCCACCCTCTTGTTGCCCGACGCGACCTCGACCGCCAAGCTGTCCGCCGTCGCCCCGGCGATCCCTTGAACCTCGACATCGAGGACGACCGAATCTCCCGCCGTGACGCGGGACGGGCCGGTCACCGAGGTGATCGCGAGGTCGGGCCGCGGTTCCCGGGGAAAGGTGTGGACCGTGGCGCGGCCCAACAGCTCGGGCGTCAGATCGCCGGCGTCCTCGATCTCTCCATCCGTCATCACGATGACCGGGCGGTCGGAGGCCGCGGCGGCCGTCAGCGCGGGGCGCAGAAGGGATCTACCCCGGTCGGGCATCGTGTCGCTGGCCGGCTGCTCGCCGCCGAACATGCGAATCTCGCCCACGCGACGCGCCGAATCCCGCGCTTCCGCCCAGCGTCCGCCGGGCGCGGTCATGCTGAGCGATCCGTCCATCAGGACGAGTGCCGGCCGAGGGCGGGCGGTCGCGGGGCAGCTCGACGTTGAGCAGGAGAAGACCGATCGACGACCAGGCCACTGCCCGGGCGACCAGTGGTACCCACACCCGGCGGCCCGCCCGTTCGACACCGAGATACGTGAGCGCGGCGAGCGTGGCGCCCAGCATGACCACGAGGGCGGCCGGGATCAACGTACCGCCTCCAGCGCCTGGGGGAGATCGAACACGCCCTCGTACAACGCCCGCCCGACGATCGCCCCGGCCAGCCCGGCCCGAGCGATACGGCGCAGATCGTCGAGCGAGGCAACGCCGCCGCTCGCGATCACCTGAGCACCCAGCCGCTGCAGAGCCACCGCACCATCCACGTCCGCCCCACCCAGCATGCCGTCGCGGGCGACGTCCGTGTAGATCAGCGTCGTGATGCCGGCATCCAGCGCCCGCTGCGCCAGCTCGGCCGCGGTGAGCGCGGAAGTCTCGGTCCAGCCGCGGACCGCCACCTGACCGTCGCGCGCGTCCACCCCGGCCGCCAGCCGATCCGCGGGAACTGCTGCCGCCGCGCTGGCGAGGAAGGTGGGGTCCAGCGCGGCGGCCGTCCCGATGACGACCCGGTCGGCGCCGATCTCCACCCCACGGCGCACCAGGTCGAGCGAACGGAATCCCCCACCGAGCTGCACACGGACCCGTCCGCCGACCCGCTCGAGCACGCCCCGGACGGCCGACTCGTTGTCGCCTTCACCGAATGCGCGGTCGAGGTCCACGACATGCACCCACCGCGCCCCTTGGTCGGCGAACCGCTCGGCGACCGCGGCGGGATCCGTCCCATAAACGGTTTGCCGCGTCGCCTCGCCCTGACTCAGGCGAACGACGCGGCCGCTTCGGATGTCGATGGCGGGATAGAGGTCCACCGAGGGTACTACGGAAGCCACCGATCGCCGGTGCCGCTCGAGGCCTGGGCGATCGCCCCGGCAGGAGGCGCGTCCAGCATCTGCCGCAGTCGGTCTCGCTCCTGCTCGAACGCGTCGCGGTCAGGATCCGCGATCGGCGCACCGTTGCCCAGCTCGACCCGCCGGGGATCCTTCGCCACGCCGTTGACCCGGAACTCGTAGTGCAGATGCGGACCGCTCGCGAGGCCGGTGGAGCCGACATAGCCGATCGTCTGGCCCTGCGACACCCGCATGCCGCCACGAATACCCCGCGCGAATCCGCGCAGGTGGCCGTACCGGGTGGTGATGCCGTTCCGGTGACGCAGCTCGATCAGGTTGCCGTAGCCGCCGGCCCGACCCGCGCGCAGCACGACGCCGTCGCCCGCGGCCATCACCGGCGTGCCGGGATTCGCGGCGTAGTCGGTGCCCTGATGCCGGCGCGTAATGCCCAGCACGGGATGGCGGCGTGACCGGGCAAAGGTGGAGGAGATCCGGCGGAACTGCACCGGCGCGCGGAGAAACGCCCGGCGCAAGGACTTGCCATCGGCGTCATAGAAGGTCGGCCGTCCGCCGGACTCGAACCGGAACGCCGTCATCCCCTTTCCCGACATCGTCAGCTCGCTCGCCAGCACCCGGCCGAAGCGGATCTCCCCGTCCTCGGAGATCAGACGGTCGAAGACCACCCGGAACCGGTCACCGGTCTGGATGTCGCGGGTGAAGTCGATCTGCCAGGCGTAGATGTCGGCGATGTCCCAGGCGAGTCGCTGCCGCTGGCCGGCGTCGAGCTGGTCGTCGCTCACCTGGGCGTCGAGCGCTTCGTAGAGCGAGTTGTCGATCGCGCCCTCGATGCGGTACGGCTCGCTGCGCCAGAGGATCGAATCCACCTGCGTGTCCCACCGATCGGCGGCGCGGCGAAACACCACCCGCTGTTCCGGGGTGGCGCGCACCGTGATCCGGTCGGGAAGCGAGTCGGCCATCGGCCGGCGGAAGCTGAAGACCATCCCCGCGCGGAGCCGGCGGGGATCGAACGCGACGGTGGGATCGAGACGGCTGAGATCGAGATCGAGGATGCCCTGGCGGGCCAGCAGCTCGGAGAGCGTTTCTCCTCGCCGCAGGGTATCCAGCACTTCGGTGGAGAGGTCGGCAACCACTTCGATCGGGGCGGCGACGGGCAGCTCGGTGCGCTGCCACGGCCGCCGCACTCCGAGGGCGACGACGGCCGCGGCCATGGCGAGGAACCCTCCAGCCAGCCGCAGCCCCCGCATCAGTCCATCTGCCTGCGGATGAAGGTGGGGATCTCCATTTCCGGGGTGTCCGGCGTGCCGGCGGGCGGCGGTGCGAGCGGTGCCCGCGGCTGCGGACGGGGCGCGGGCTGCGCGGCCGGAGCCTGCGGGGCGGCGACCGGCGCCGACGGACGGCCGCGGGTGGTCGGGAAGCTCAGCACGCCGACGGCGCCCGAGGGACGGCCCACGGGGACCGGATGCTCCAGCGGCAGCGCCCTGTCGAAGCCGGTGGCGATGACGGTCACGCGCACTTCGCCGTGCATGGCGGCGTCGTTCCCCGCGCCGAAGATGATCTCGGCCTCGTCGCCCACGGCGTCGTGGATGATGTCGTTGATCTGGGTGGTCTCGCCCAGCGTGAGGTCGTCGCCGCCGATGATGTTGATGAGAACGCCGGTGGCGCCGGCGATGGAGACGTTGTCGAGCAGCGGGCTGGAGATCGCCTGCTGGGCCGCCTCGAGCGCCCGGTTGTCGCCCCGCCCGATGCCGGTGCCCATGAGCGCGGCGCCGCCGTTCTGCATGACGGTGCGGACGTCGGCGAAGTCGACGTTGATGATGCCGGTGCTGGTGATGAGGCTGGCGATACCCTGGGTGGCGTGGAGCAGGACTTCATCGGCCTTCTTGAGCGCGTCCTGGAAGGGGATTCCCTTCCCGACCACCGCGAGCAGCCGCTCGTTGGGCACCACGATCATGGTGTCCACGTTCTTCCGCATCTCGGAGATGCCCTGCTCCGCCTGCTTCATCCGCCGCCGACCCTCGAAGAGGAACGGCTTGGTGACGATGCCGACGGTGAGCGCGCCCGCCTCGCGGGCCATCTGCGCCACGATCGGCGCGGCGCCGGTGCCGGTGCCGCCTCCCATGCCGCAGGTGACGAAGACCATGTCGGCGCCCTGGACGGCGACCGCCACTTCGTCCCGGTTCTCCTCGACCGCCTGGCGGCCGATTTCCGGCCGCGCACCCGCCCCGAGACCGCGGGTGAGCTTGCGTCCGATCTGGATCTTGACTCCGGACTTCGACAGCGCGAGTGCCTGGGCGTCGGTGTTGACCGAGATGAATTCAACGCCTCCCAGCTGGTCTTCGATCATCCGGTTGACGGCGTTGCCGCCGCCCCCGCCGACGCCGACGACCTTCATGCGCGCAGTCTGGACGCCGCTCTCTTCGAGCTCGAAAATCATGGTTGGTTCCCCCGGGGCACTACTCAGAAGAAGTCCTGGAGCCACCGCTTTACCGGAGCGAGCACCTTCTCTACCGCGGGCGACTTGCGGCTGCCGGTACCGAGACCGCCGCTCAGCGCCACCTGCCTGGCCCCGTAGAGGACCAGACCCGCGGGTACCGCCATCCTCGGCGATTCCACGCTGTCCGCCAGGCCCCGCAACCGCTGGCCCGGGATACCGGTCCTGAGCGGGCATCGCGAAGACCTCGCGGGCCAGCTCGACGATGCCGGGTGTGAGCGCGCCGCCGCCCGTGAGGATGACGCCAGCGGGTAAGCGCTGATGATACCCAGCACGCGTCACTTCATCCAGCGCATACTCCAGAACTTCCTGGAGCCGCATGTGCATGATGTGAGCGAGGACCCGCCGTTGCGCGTTGCGCGCGCCCTGACCCGGCGTGCTGGGCAGGTCGATCACGTCGCTCTCCGGCACCAGCGGCTCGAAGCCGGCGCCATGCCGCTCCTTGAGCCGCTCCGCGTCGAGCTGGGTGACCTGAAGCCCGTGCACGATGTCGGCGGTGACGTGCCCGCCGGCGCAGAGCAGCGAGCCGGTGTGACGGATCTTGCCGTTATGAAAGATCGAGACGTTGGTGGAGCCGCCGCCCAGCTCGACGATCGCGCAGCCGAGCTCGATCTCGTCCGCCGTGAGCACCCCCAGCGAGGCGGCCAGCGGCTCCAGCACGAACTCGGCGACGTGATACCCCGCCCGCTCGACGCACTTGCGCAGGTTCTGCAGCACGCTCGACAGCACGGTGACGAGATAGACCTCGGCCTCGAGCCGGGAGCCGGTCATGCCGATCGGCTCGTTGATGCCGCCCTGCTGGTCGATCAGGTAGTCCTGGGGTATGGCGTGCAGCAGCTCGTGGTCCCGGCCGAAGCTGATGTTGCTGGCCATATCGTTGACCCGGGCGACGTCCCTGGTCCGAATCTCGTCGCCCGTGACCGACACCATGCCATGCGAGCTTCGGCCCGCGACGTGCTCGCCCGCGATCCCGCAGTAGACCGATCCGACCTGCACGCCGGCCATCCGCTGGGCGCTCTTCATCGCCTTGTCGATGGCGCGGGTGGTCTCCTCGATGTCGCGGACCACGCCGCGGCGGATCCCGCCGCTCCGCTCCACGCCGACGCCGAGGATCCGGCAGCCCGCGTCCCGGGGATCGCCAGTGACCTCGGCGATGAGGGCGACGGCCTTGGTGGATCCGAGATCCAGCGCGGCGACGAGCCGTTGCGGATGCGCGCTCATCCTCGCGCCTTCCGCACGACGACCTGGCCGGCGAATCGGCCGTCGAGATGCT
The DNA here is from genome assembly GCA_963720365.1 of uncultured Gemmatimonadales bacterium. GTDB lineage: Bacteria > Gemmatimonadota > Gemmatimonadetes > Gemmatimonadales > GWC2-71-9 > CAVVWJ01. Next base: position 83,081 of record CAVRFK010000017.1, read on the forward strand.
GGTACGCGCGTCCCTGGCGCGCGAGCTCCTGCTCCACCGCCGTCACCGCTCGAATATCCTCCGCCGAAAGCGTGGAGCCGAACCAGAACCAGCGTCCGCCGACCTCGAACACCACATCGGGCCCCACTCGCCACGCCGCGTCGATCCGCGCGAACAGGGCGGGATCGAACTCCTTGGCCCGCGCCAGCGCCGACGCCACCATGCGGCCGCCGCCGACCAGCACCGGCAGATCCGGCGCGGAGCCCAGCGGATCGAACGGCAGCACCTCCGCGCGCTCGTCCACCATCGCGAGCCGGTCCGCCCTGGGCGTGAGCGCGACCGGTACCACCTCGGTCAGCTCGATGCGCAGCGTGCCTGGTGCGCGCATCCCCACGCTCGCGTCGCGGACGCCCGGCAGCCGGCGGATCCGCGCCGCTACCGCGTCGTAGCTCGTCGAAGACGCTCGCCTGCGGCCCGATGCGAGCGGCAGCGATCACGGTGGCCGCATCAAGATACTGCAATCCGATCATCTCTACTCGGCGAACTCGAAAGAAATCGAGATGCCGAAGGCCGAACGGAAGCAGGAACCAGATGAGCAGCGCGCCGGCAACGGCGCCGACGATCCAGGCGATCCGCTTCAGGCCGCGCTCAGCCACCGAATCAGCTCCGGGGCGACGCGGGTGATGTCGCCGGCGCCGAGCGTGAGCACGACATCACCTGGCCGCAGCGCCTGATGCACGTGTCGTCCGACATCCGCTCGCACGCCCTCGAAGCGCGCGTCGGCGCCGGCCCGCACGGCCGCATCCGCCACCTGCCGGCCGCTGACGCCCGGCACCGGCTGCTCGCGCGCGGCGTAGATCTCGGTGACGAACACGAGATCCGCCGCGGCGAGCGCCTGCCCCATCGCCTCACCGTGCGCGATGGTCCGCGAGTACAGGTGCGGCTGGAACACCGCCACGAGCCGCCGCCCCGGATAGGCCTGGCGCGCCGCCGAGAGCGTCGCCACCAGCTCCGAGGGATGGTGCGCGTAGTCGTCCACCACCGCGACGCCGCCGTGCTCGCCCAGCCGCTCGAACCGGCGCCCCACACCGGTGAACGCCGCCAGCGCATCCGCCGCCGGCTCGAGGGCGCCGCCCAGCGCCTCCACCGCACCCATCGCCGCCACCGCGTTCCGAAGGTTGTGGATGCCAGGCACCGCGAGCCGCAGCCGAATGCTCCGTCCGCCCCGCCATGCGACCGTCGCCTCCGTGCCGCCGGCGCCCTGGACCACATCCGAGATCCGGAGCTCCGCGTCCGCCGCGAACCCGAACCGGCGCGCCCGCTTCAGTCGCGACGGCGATCCGCAGCGCACCCGGATCATCCGCGCTGACCAGCGCCACTTCGCCGCGCCCGGCAAACTCGACGAAGGCGTCTTCGAGCGCGTCCACCGTGCCGTAGCACTCCAGGTGGTCGGCTTCGACGTTGTTCACGATCGCGATCGTAGGGTGCAGGGTCAGGAACGCCTGGTCATACTCGTCCGCCTCCACCACGAAGAGCGCATCGCCATCGATCCTGGCGTTGCCGCCCCACGCAGCCACCCGCCCGCCGGCGAGCCCAGTGGGACTCAGCCCGGCCGCGGCGAGTGCTTCGGTAGTCATGACGGTGGTGGTGGTCTTCCCGTGGGTGCCTGAAACGCCGACCGACCTGGCTCCACCCACGAGTTGGGCCAGGGCGACCTTCCTTGGAACGACCGGCAGGTTCAGCTCTCGAGCCCGGCGAACCTCGGGGTGTTCGGCTGGAACCGCGGCCGTCACCACGAGGGCTCGAGCACCCTCCAGGTGGGAGGGGTCGTGCCCAGCATGGACCTGCACGCCGAGTGCGGTGAGATCGGCGGCGCCCGAAGGATCGGTATCGCATCCGGAGACCACGATTCCCCGGCGATACGCAATCAGAGGCGAGGGCGCTCATGCCAGCCCCCGCGATTCCCATGAAATGGACAGGACGCTTATCCGCGGGGTTGAACAGGTCCATGTTGGCTTTGAGCTAATGTAAGGTGTCGCTGCGAGTTCTCAAAGAGTTCGCCGCTATCGAACAAGCGTCAACAAATTCGACACTATTTCGGCCGCCGCCTCGGGCTTCCCACGCGCAAGCGCGCGACTCGCCATCGACGACCGTGTCCCATCCTCCGACAGTAGCCGCGCGATCGTCTCGCCCAACCGGACCGGCGTCAGCTCCGACTGGGGCAGCATCAGGCTGGCTCCGGCGTCCGCGAGCACTCGCGCATTGTGGGTCTGGTGGTCGTCCGCGGCCGTCGGGAGCGGGATCAGCACGCTCGCCAGTCCCCAGGCGCACAGCTCCGCCACCGTGATCATCCCCGCCCGCGAGATGACCAGGTCGGCCACGGCATACCCGTCGGCCATGGGGTCGAGGTAATCCACCACCCGCACGCCGGGCGGCTTGTGGTACCGCGCGAACTCCTGATACGTGCCCCGACCCGTCACCCAGATCAGGGAGGCCGCTCCGGGTCCGCCGCTGTCCAGCCAACCCGCCACCGCGCGGTTGATCGCGAGCGCTCCCTGGCTCCCTCCCGTCACCAGCACGACCGGAACGCCGGAGGTCAGGTCGAAGAGCCTTCGCGAGTCGGCGCTGCGTTCGGGTGTAGGCGGAACGATCGGATTACCGGTGTCGAACACCTGCGTCCGGGTCCCGAACCGAAGGAGACTGACGAGTCTCCGGCAGTCCGAGGTAGACGTGTCGCACGCGGCGGCTCAGCCACCGCGTCGCGAGCCCGGGATAGGCGTTCTGCTCCTGGATCGCGGTCGGCAGGCCCGCGTGGGCCGCGCGCCAGACGACCGGCGCCGACGCATAGCCCCCGGTCCCCATCACCGCCGCCGGCCGCTCGGCCTTGAGCAGCTCGTCCACGCCTCGCAGCAGCCGGCCGACGACGAGCGGCCACTTCACGTTCTTCCACCACTGCCGCCGGTAGATCGGCTCCGAAGGCAACAGATGATACCGGAACTCCCGGGTCGGGAGGATCTTGGCTTCCACGCCGCGGAGCGCACCCACCAGGACCGGCTCCAGCCCATCCCCCATCGCCTCGATCGCCGAAGCGATGGCGAGCGCCGGGGTCAGATGCCCGCCCGTCCCACCGCCCGCGATGAGGATCGTCCGCCGCCGCGCGCCGCCCGCGCTCACTCGGTCTCCTCGCGGTCGCGCTCCTGGCGCCGCGCCGACGCCTTCGGCGGTCGCCCGCGCGAGCGGCCGATATTGATGAGGATGCCCGTCGCGAGCAGCGAGATGATCTGGCTCGATCGCCCGTAGCTCATGAACGGGAGCGTGAGCCCGGTGGTGGGCATCAATCCCAGCGAGACCGCGATGTGCATGAACGCCGTGAGCCCGATCGCCGAGGTGAGTCCGACGGCGAGGTACTGGCCGAACGGATCGGCGGCGGTCCTGGCGATCCGGAACCCCAGCCAGCAGAACAGGGCGAACAGGGCGACGACGACGAACACGCCAAGGAATCCCCACTCCTCGCCGATCGTGCTGAAGAGGAAATCGGAGTAGGCGTACGGCAGGTATCCCAGCTTCTGCTGGCCCTGGCCGAAGCCCGTTCCGAACACCCCGCCCGAGCCGATCCCGACGAGCGACTGATGGATCTGAAACCCCGCCTCGGTGGTCGCGTCCCCGGGATTGAGGAAGGTGAGCAGCCGCGCGAGGCGATACTGGGCATCCTGGATCTGCTGGAATACCAGGATCGCCGCGAGTCCGCTGAGCAGGATGAAGTGGCCGATCTTGGCGCCCGCAGCGAACAGCACGAGCCCGCCCAGGAGGGCTACCAGCGTGGCCATCGAGAGGTTGGGCTGCAGCAGGATCAGGAAGGACACCAGCCCCAGCACGACGAGGAACGGCAGCATTCCCTTCTTGAACTCACGGACCTGCTTGCCCTTCTTGGCCGCCAGCATCGCGCACCAGACGACGACCGCGATGCGCGCCAGCTCCGACGGCTGAAAGCTCACCGGGCCCAGCTCCACCCAGCGCCGGGCCCCGTTGATCGTACCCGAGATCCCCTTGGTGAACGGCAGGACCGGGATCAGCAGCAGCACCAGCGTCACCAGCAGCAGCGGCCACGCCAGCGTCCGCCACCGGTAGTAGTCCTGCCGCGAGGCCAGCAGGAGCAGCACACCGCCGAGCAGCGCTCCGCTGAGCTGACGCATCGCGAAGTCGAGCCCGACGTTCTGGCCGTGCACCGTCGCCAGGCTCGCGGCGCCGTAGGTGGCGGCGATGCCGAATCCGAGCAGCAGCGCGGTGACCGTGCCCAGCAGGCGGGTCTCCCAGCGCATCTCGCCCGGGTGCCGGACCGCCGCCCGCTCAGTCACATCGCCTCCACGGCCTGCCGGAAGCGCGCGCCGCGCTCCTCGTAGTTCTTGAACATGTCGTAGCTGCTGCAGGCGGGTGACAGCAACACCGCGTCACCCGGTCGAGCCAGCTTTCGCGCGGTGGCGAGCACCTCGTCGAACGATCCCGCGGGGACCACCTGCAGCGCCTGGCCCAGGTCCTGGATCACCAGCGGCCCCGCCTCACCGTACGCCACCACGGCCCGACAGCGATCCCGCAGCGGCGTCGCCAACCGGGTATAGGGCTCGCCCTTGTGCCGGCCGCCGAGCAGCAGCACGAAGGGCCGGTCGAGCGCGGCGACCGCGACTTCGGTCGACGTGATGTTGGTGGACTTGGAGTCGTTGATCCAGAGCACGCCGTCCACTTCGCGCACGGGCTCCACGCGATGTGGGATCGCGCGGAAGGTGCGGAGACCCTCCGCGATCCCCGCCGTCGGACAACCGGCGGCGCGGGCCGCGAGCGCCGCCGTGAGCCCGTTCGCGACGTTGTGGTCGCCGAGCAGCGGGAGCTCGCCCCGCGGCAGCAGCGCCTCCGAGCCGAGCATGAGCCGGTTCGACTGGCGGTCGAACCAGGCATCGGCCCGCTGCTGTACCGAGAATCGCCCGTGTCGACCCGGCACCGTCCGCACCATCTCCTGCACGGCCGGGTCGTCCAGATTGCTCACCGTGATCGAGCCGGCGTCCGCGTTACGGAAGAGCAGCGCCTTGTCCCCGTAGTACTCCTCCAGCGTCTGGTACCGGTCGAGGTGGTTGGGCGCGAGGTTGGTGAGGACGCCGACGGCGGGCTTGAGGTGGGGCGTATCGTGCAGCTGGAAGGAGGAGAGCTCCAGCGCCAGCCAGTCGGGCGGCGAAGCGGAGCGGGCCACGTCGCAGAGCGGCCGGCCGATGTTCCCCGCTGTCTCCGCCTTGAGCCCGCCGGCCACCAGCACCTGCGCGATCAAGCGAGGTCGTGGTCGTCTTCCCGTTCGTGCCCGTGATGCCGATGCAGCGCGTACCCGGGAGCGCGAGGAACCCGATGTCCACCTCGGCGTGGATCGGGACGCCCGCGCCGCGCGCGGCCACCAGCGGTGGCACATCGGGAGGCACGCCCGGCGCGACGACCACCGCCACCGAACGGGTGATACGGGGAATGTCGTGGCCGCCCAGGTGCACCGTGGCGCCGGCCTTGCCCAGCCTGGCGGCCCACTCGTCGAACACGGCTCCGGTCCCGGTGTCCGATGCGTAGGTGGGAACGCCGTGATCCCGCAGCAGCAGCGTAGCCGCCACCCCGCTCTTCCCCAGCCCGACGACGGACACCTCGCGCCCGCTGGCGCGCCACCGCTCGAGCAGAGGGATGATCGTCATCCTCAACGCACCTTGAGCGTCGACAGGGCGATCAGGGCGCAGAAGAGGCCCAGGATGTAGAACCGGGTCACGACCGTCGTCTCGGCCCAGCCGAGCTTCTCGAAATGGTGGTGGAGCGGAGCCATCCGGAACACCCGGTGGGTGTCGGCGTACTCCTTCCCCCGCGTCCGCTTGTGCCACTTGTAGGCGCCGGTCTGGATCAGCACCGAGATCGCTTCCGCCGCGAAGACCCCGCCGATCAGGAGCAGCAGGAACTCGGCCTTGAGCAGGATCGCCACCGTGCCGAGCGCGCCGCCGATCGCGAGACTGCCGGTATCGCCCATGAAGACCTGGGCGGGATGCGCGTTGAACCAGAGGAAGCCGATCGTCGCGCCCATGAGCGCTGCGCAGAAGATCGCCAGCTCACCGGCGCCCGGCAGATAGAAGAGGTTCAGATAGCCGGTGACGTCGGTGCGTCCGAACAGGTAGGCGAATCCCGCGAACGCCGCCGCGGAGATGCCCGCCAGCCCCGTGGCGAGGCCGTCCAGGCCGTCGGTCAGGTTCACCGCGTTGCTGCTCCCGGTGATGACCACGGTCACGAAGATGACGTACAGCAGCGGCGCGAAGTTGATGACGAGGTACTTGAAGAAGGGGAGCGTCGTGGCGGTGGCCGGGATGGTCTCGATGGGAACCACGGGATTGTAGGTCAGAAAGAGTCCCAGCAGCACCCCGAAGCTCACCTGCCCCGCCAGCTTCCATTTCGCCACCAGCCCGCGCGACTTCCCCTGCACGATCTTCAGGTAATCGTCCAGGAACCCGATGCACCCCATCCAGAGAATGGAGAGCATGGCCACCACGACATAGCGGTTGGTGAGCGGCGCCCACAGGAGCGTCGGCACGATGGTCGAGAGCAGGATGATGAGGCCGCCCATCGTCGGGGTGCCCCGCTTGCTCTGGTGGCTCGCGGGCCCTTCGGCCCGGATGACCTGGCCTACTTTCCGCGCCCGCAGCCGCCGGATGACCGGCGGCCCGACGATGAAGGCGAGCAGCAGCGCCGTCACCGTCGCGCCCGCGGCCCTGAAGCTGATGTAGTTGAAGAGATTGAAAATGATGTAGGTCTGGCCGAGCGGCGCGAGCCAATGATAGAGCATCCGACCTCAGCCGAGTGAATTGGCGCGAGCGGTGAGCGCCGGAAGTATACGTTCGAGCGCTACGCCGCGGGATGCCTTCAGCACGATCACCTCGTCGCCTTGCAGACGCTCGGCCAGGACCGGTGCCAGCGCCAACGGATCGGCGGCGGTGAGCAGCGTGTCCCCGAAGCGCCCGCGGTGCGGCTCGAGCGCGGGAACGAAGTCCCCCACGACCGCCAGCAGGTCAGGCTTCAGCTCGGCCAGCTCCCGCGCCACCTGCTGGTGCAGACGCTCCGACTCGGCGCCCAGCTCCCGCATCGTCCCGGCCACGAAGACCAGTCGCCGCCCCGTTCGCAGCGTGCGCGCCGTCGCGATCGCCGCGCGGAACGACTGCGGATTGGCATTGTAGCAATCGTTGAGCACGGTCAGCCGCTTCACCTGGAGCAGCTCGCCCCGGCCGCCGGGCAGCGTGAACCGTTCGAGCGCCCCGGCCACCGCCGCGGGATCGAGCTTCAGCTCCTCCGCCACCGCCCAGACCCGGACCGCGTTATCGGCCTGATGGAGACCCCGCGCGGCGAGGGTGAACGTCCTCCCGCCGATGGTCAGCACCGGCCTCGCATCGGCGCCGACCTCGACCTGCTCGGGCACGAGATCGGCGCCCTGGAGAGCCGCCGTCCGCACCCGCCGGGCGCGCCGGCGTGCACCGGTGGCGAGCGCGGCCGGATCCACACCGACCACCGCCAGCTCCGCCCCATCGGTGAGCGACAGTTTCTCTTCGACGACGCCGTCGAGCGATCCGAACCCCTCGAGGTGCCCCGCCACCGCGTTGGTGACGATCACGACTCTGGGCGCAATGATCTCGCGGTACCGCGCGATCTCACCCGGCAGATTCGCGCCGGCCTCGACCACCAGCGCCTCGGTGCCCTCCGGCGCCTCGAGAATCGTGAGCGGCACCCCGACGAGGTTGTTCAGGTTGGCCCGCGTGGCGTAGGTGGTGAACCTGGTCCGGAGCGCCGCGGCCAGCATCTCCTTCGTACTCGTCTTCCCGTTGGTGCCGGTGATCGCGACGACCGGTCCCGAAATGGCCCTCCGACGCGCATGGGCCAGCGCGCCGAAGGCCCGGAGCGTGTCCGGGACCTCGATCAGGTCGAGGCCCGTGACCGGCGCGGTTCCCTGGCGCACGATCGCCGCTGTGGCGCCGGCGGCCGACGCCGCATCCAGATAGTCGTGCCCGTCGAACCGCTCGCCGGCGAGCGCGACGAACAGGGAACCCGCCGGAATCGCTCGCGAATCGGTGGAGATCGTGGTGAAGGTGCGGTCGCCGGCCGGCGGCAGTCCCAGCGCCGCGCGCACGGCCGATTCGCGCCACGGGGGGATTACGGGCTGCGCCTGATCGGCCTTCACGAGCCGCCCACGGCCTTGGTCACGATTTCCCGTTCGTCGAAGGCGACTTTCTCGGTTCCGAGTATCTGGTACGTCTCGTGGCCCTTGCCCGCGAGCAGGAGCGTGTCGCCCGGCCGAGCCTGCTCCAGAGCGGAGTGAATCGCCGCCAGACGATCCTCGATCCGAACGTGGGGCACGCCGCCCATGCCGCGCTCGATGTCGTCGATGATCGCCCCCGGATTCTCGGTTCGCGGATTGTCGGACGTGACCACCGCCACGTCCGCTCCCTCCGCGGCGATCCGTCCCATCAGGGGCCGCTTGCCCTTGTCCCGGTCGCCACCGCATCCGAACACGACGACCAGACGCCCCGTCGTGAGCGGACGGAGCGTGGCCAGCGCACGCTCCAGCGCGTCGGGGGTGTGGGCATAGTCCCGCAGCACGACACACGGCCGCTCGCTCAGCAGCTCCATCCGGCCAGGCACCTGGGGAGAGGTCGAGAGCCGATCCGCGACCTCGGCGAGCGGAAGTCCGAGCCCCAGCGCGCACGCCGCCGCCGCCAGCGCGTTCGCCACGTTGAAATCGCCCAGCAGCGGCAACGAGACCTCCGCCGCGCCGAAGCACCCGTCGAGGCGGAAGCGGCTGCCCGCCGCGCCGAGCGTGATTTCCGCCGCCCGGACGTCGGCCGCCGCATGCATGCCGAAGGTCAGCCGGCGCGAGCGGGCGGGCAGGACCTGCCAGGCGGTATCGTCCAGGTTGACGACCTCGACGCCCGACTCGGTCAGCATGCTGCCGAGCTTGAGCTTGGCGGTGAGATACGACTCCATCGTGCCGTGGTAGTCGAGATGGTCGCGCGTGAGATTGGTGAATACGCCGGCGGCAAAGGTGAGGCCGTCGAGACGCCCTTGGTCGAGGCTGTGCGACGACGCCTCCATCGTCACACGGTCCACTCCGCGCGCCAGCAGAGCGGCGAAGGTCGCCTGGAGGTCTACCGGTCCCGGCGTCGTGAGGGTGCCTGCCGTCGATGTGACCGGCTCGCCTGCCCCGTCGAACGCGCCGAGCGTGCCGATGCTGCCGGAGGTGCCGGCGCTGTTGAGCAGATGCCGGATCAGTCCGGTGGTCGTCGTCTTCCCGTTCGTCCCCGTGACGCCGACCAGGGTGAGCCGTCGCGCCGGATTGCCGAACCAGGCGGCCGCCAGCAGCAGTGCCGCGCGGCGTCCGTCGCGCACCACGATCTCCGGCACGGCCGATTCCGACGGCGCTTCCACCACCGTGGCCGTAGCTCCCCGACGCACGGCGTCGGGAATGAAGCGATGACCGTCCGCCTGCGAGCCGCGCACCGCGAGGTACATCGCGCCCGCCCGCACCGACCGGCTGTCCGCGGTCAGCTCCACCGGCGCGGGACCACTCGCCGGCGCGGACACCAGCAGGTCGGCCCGGCGCAGCGTGTCGAGCAGCTCGCGCCCAGCTCAGCCCCATGGCGCCGCGTCCCCGTTCATTGGGCCCAGACCATCACGGAAGTGCCAGGCGCCAGCGGTTCGTTGGCCGCCGGCTCGGTCCGCACCACTCGGCCGAGACCGTTCAGGCTCATGCGGAAGCCGCGGCGGTGGAGCGCCAGGGCGGCCTCGCGGACAGATCGCCCGATGAGCTTCGGAACCGCCACGGGCTGGCCGGCCGAATCGGTCTTCTCGTACGGCCACTTCACCACCACGACCGGCTTCGTCGGCGGAACACCCGAGGCGGGCGAAGGTGGTCCCGCGGCCACCCTTCCCGTGGACTGCACGAGCCGATTGCGGTCGATCGCGACCCGGCGAGAGGCGAGCGCCTGCTGGAGCATCATTCGGGTCACCGGCGCCGCGGTGGACCCGCCGTAGTAGCTCCCCTTGGGGTTGTCGATCTTCACGATGACGACGACCTGCGGGCTGTCGGCGGGAAAGATTCCGGCGAAGGAGGCGGTGTATTTCCCCTTGACGTAGCCTCCGTCCTGGTACCGACGGGCGGTGCCGGTCTTTCCCAGCACCGCGTACGTGGCGAGCTGAGCCTCCTCACCGGTGCCCCCCTCCTCGGCCGCGTGGCGCAGGAAGTCGCGGAGCTTCGCCGCGATCTCGGGACTGACCGCCTGGCGGACCGGCTCCGGGGCGCGGCGGTAGAGCACGGTGCCGGACGGATCGCGCACCTCGCGCAGCAGCGTCGGCGCCATCAGCAGCCCGTTGTTCGCGATCGCGCCGTACGCCGTCGCCAGCTGTACCGCCGTCACGCCGATCTCGTAGCCCATGGCCATGCTGGCGCGAGTGAACATCGGGGCCCATCCGTCGGGCGTCGCCAGCAGCCCGCGCGACTCCGAGGGAAACTCGGCGCCCGTCGGCGTGCCGAATCCGAAGTCCCGCAAGGTCTCGTACTGCTGTTCCGGCGTCAGCCGAAGGCTGAACTTCGCCATCGCGATGTTGCTGGAGGTGCGGATCGCCTCGGCGAGCGTGAGGTTGCCCTTGTGCTTGTGGACGTCATGGATCGGGCGGGTCCTGCCGCTTCTGGTGACGGGCATGAGCCAGACGCCGCCCTCGCCGAACACCTGCTCCGTGCTGTCCACCAGCTGGTTTCGAAGCAGCGCGGCGGCCGTGAAGAGCTTGGCGGTGGATCCCGGCTCGAACGGATCGGTGAAGGTCGACGCGCGAGGCACCGCTCCCGGGTTGACCTGTCGCGACGCCAGCGCCAGAAGCTCGCCGCTTCGGGAATCGAGGAACACCACGTCTCCGCCCTGCGCCTCCATGGCGTCCAGGGCATCCGCCAAACCCTGCTCGGCGATCTCCTGCAGCTCGGAGTCGATGGTGAGCACGACGTCATTGCCTGGCACGGGATCCCCGACGACGCGCGCGGGCGACGCGTAGCGTCGGCCCGCGCGATCCTTGAGCAGGACCGCCGCGCCCGGTGTCCCCGTCAGAATGGAGTCGAACGCCAGCTCGAGCCCGGCGGCGCCCCGCGCGCTGTCGGCCTCGAGCCCGCCGATGATCGGCCGCGCCAGCTCACGCGCGGGATAGAAGCGCTGGAAGGAGCCCTGGAGATGGATCCCCTTGATCTCGCGAAGCGGCTGGACCTGGGTCGCGTTGAATGGACCGTGGAGATAGATCCAGCGCTTGCGGGCGCGGAACTCGCGATCGAGCGGACCCGACTGGATCCCAGGTTGCGCACCAGCACCCGGAAGGCGGAGCCGGGATCCTCCAGCTCGTTGGGCGCGATGCCGACGTGATAGAACTCCTGGGTGATCGCCAGCGGCAGCATGTTGCGATCATAGAGCGCGCCGCGCCGAGCCTGGAGCACGCGCCGCTCGGTGCGCTTGCTCTCCGCTTCCTTCTTCCATTGCTCGCCGTCCACGATCTGGAGCTGAACCGCCCGGGCCAGAATCCCGAGCACGCCGAGCGCGAAGCCCAGCTGGATGGCGGCGATGCGGGCGGCGGGCTTCGCCATCAGGGCCGAACCGCCGTGGGCAGCGGAAGGATGGAGAACTCGGAGTCCGACGGCTGGTGCAGGCCCAACGTCTTCTCGGCCAGCGGGACGAGCACCTGCCGGCTCGACGCCACCCGGATCTGACGCTCCAGTTCGGCCCGTCTCGCGTCAAGCGACATGCGCTCCTCCCGAAGCTCGCCCAGCCGGCGGGCGGCGAGGAGGCCGGACCGCTGGCGCGTCGCGATGGCGAGCAGCACGCAGACGAATCCGACCAGCCAGAGCATCAGCCAGTGTCGCCCCTTAAGCCGCATGACCGGCACGAAAGATCCTCAGTTTGGCGCTCCGGGCCCGCGAGTTCGCGGCGGTTTCCGCCTCGGACGGCAGGATCGGCTTGCGCGGGTCGACCCGGCCGAGCGGCCGCCCGCGACAGGTGCAGATCGGCTGGTGCGGTGGACAGACGCAGGCGCTGGCCCACTCCCTGAAGGCCAGCTTCACCAGCCGGTCTTCGCCCGAGTGATAGGTGATGACGGCCAGGCCGCCATCCGGCACCAGCGCATCCCGAAAAGCCGGGAGGGCGCGGGCCAATCCGGAGAGCTCGTCGTTCACCGCGATGCGTACCGCCTGGAACAGACGGGCGAATTCCGAAGGGCCGGCTCGCGGTCCGAGCGTCGCGCGGATCGCGTTGACCAGATCGTCGCTGACGAGGAACGCGGCCCGGCTCCCGCCGTCGAACGATCTCGCCGGCCAGACGCCGGGCTCGCCGCTCGTCGCCGTACTCGGCGAAGATCCGCTCCAGCGTGGTGTTGTCCGCTTCGTTCAGGAGATCGGCTGCCGAGGCTCCCTCGCCTTCCATCCGCATGTCGAGGGGGGCGCCCGGTCGGAAAGTAAATCCCCGGCCCGTCGCATCCAATTGGTGGGAGGAGACCCCGAGATCGAGGAGAATGAAGCCAGGCCGCCACTCCGCGACCGCCTCCAGCGCCTCTGGTGCGTCATAGGAGGCCTGCAGGTACCGGATGCCCGCGTCGCCGAGTCGGGACCGGGCGAACGCGATGGCATCGGGATCTCGATCGATGGCGAGGACCTGGTGACCGGCGGCCCGCAGCGCTTCGGAGTGGCCTCCGCCGCCCACGGTCGCATCCACCACGCGCCCGGCGCCCGCTGCCGCCTCGACCACCGGCTGCAGGAGTACCGGGACATGATACGGAACCGTTGGGTCGGCCATGCGGACTCAGCCGGGAGAAATGACAACACCCCGTCCACCGGACGGGGTGCAGCATGGATGACTGGAGCGGGGCTGACGGGGCTCGAACCCGCGACCTCCGCAGTGACAGTGCGGCACTCTAACCAAGCTGAGCTACAGCCCCCAGCAACGCGGGCGGAATATAGGGGGCAGCGGCGGTGTATGGAAGCGCCGTGCCCCCCATTCCAAAGGCTTACTTGCAGTAGGCCTTGAGCATGGACGCGATCCGCGGCTTGTACTGCTTCACGATGCCGAGGTTCTTGTCCACCGCCTCCTGGTTCACCGTCCGGCCCGCCGTCAGCGCGGTCTCGGACTGGGTGAGCAGGGAGTCCATCTGCTGGGCGATCGGGCAGCTCTTTCCCTTCTCCGCCTGCGGATCGAGCTGGGGCACCTGGAACAGGGTCGCGAGACCCAGCAGGTAGTTGGACGGCGCCGCGACCTTGCCGGCCGGGTTGGCGGACTGGACCCCCAACCGCAGCATCTCGGCCGCACCCTGGAAGTCCTGCGGCTTCTCCTGAAGGAGCTTGCCCCCGGCGAGGTAGAGCAGCGACGCCGCGTTCTCCTTCGCCTGAGGGTCGCCGTACTTGAGCACGAACTCGAGGAACGGCAACGCTTCCTTCGCGCGCGTGGTGGTCGGAATCGCGGCGGAGCCGCAGTGTCACCCGCCGCCCGCTTGGTGGTATCCGTGGGCATCGGCGCGCCGCCGGCCACGGGGACCGCGTTGATCAGCGCCTGCGCCGCTTCGAGCGCCGGTACGACCGCCGTGGTGTCCTTGGCGATGATCCGGGTGGTGACCGAGACGACACTGTCGACCTGCCCCGACATGGAGTAGCCACGGTTCAGATAGGCGAGCAGCGTCGGGTTGTCCGGGTACTTCCGCACGCCGATCTGGGCCCACTTGAGCAGCCGGACCGTGTCGGGCTTCTCGCCTTCCGCGGCCGCCGCGGAAATCTTGGTGAAGAAGAGCGTATCGGCCTTGGTGGAGTCGGTGGCGTACATCGTCTCCAACGCATCCACCGCACACTTGAAGTTGCTGAGGAAGAGGCAGGCGTTGCTCTTCAGGTCGTACAGGTCGGCATTGTACGGATCGATCTTGAGGCCTTCGTCCGCCACCTCGAGCGCGGTCTCGGGATGTCCGCTCTGGAGGAAGTACTTGAAGAGCTCCTCGCGCAGCTTCTGGTTGGTCGGCGCAACGCGGAGCATCTCCTTGAACGCCACCAGCGTGTTGGCCGTGTCGTTGGCCTGCTGGTACTGGGTGGACAGCGCGGTCCAGACCGGCAGGCTGAGCGGGTCGCCCTTGACCGAGGCCCGAAGATGCTTCACCACTTCAGCCGCGCGGAGCCTTCTTGTCCTGGGCCAGAAGCGCCAGGCAGTAGTGGGCCAGACCGTGGTTCGGGACCGCCTTGATCGCCTTGTTGGCGGCGTCGGCGGCCTTGTCGGGCTTGCTGGTACGCTGCTCGATGCAGGACTTGGCGTCGGCGAGCGACCCCACCATCGGATCGAGCGATTCCACGATGCGCTTCCCGAACGCCTGCGGGACTCTCGCCCTGCTGCTGCGCCGTCGCGATCACGTTGCCCGCGTCGTCATTCACGCCGTGCACCCGGGCGGTAGCGGTGTAGCGGCCGCCCTGCCCCTTCTGCAGCGTGGAGGTCACCAGGAACCGCGCCTGGATGTTCTTGGCGAGCGTGGTAGCGAGCGCCGGGCTCAGAATGGCGTCCTTCGGATAGCCGTACTGGGTCAGGGCGTCGTTCATCTGCTGCTGCTCGACGACCTGGTAATCCCGGCCGACGACGCCCTTCATCTCATCCCGCATCCCCGAACCGATCGCCACCGCTGCTGCCGAGTCGGCCGGCGCGAAGGCGAACGGGTTCGCGACCATGAATCGCGGGGCCATGGTCGCCTGGCCGCTTCTCTGCGCATTGCGCGGGATGCCCTGGGCCGCGAGCGGCGCCGACAACGCTCCACCCAGGGCCACGAGGGTGACAAGACGGAGCAGATACATGCGAGTGCCTCCCCAAAGGAACGGTCCCGCGGGACCGACGAATTCCGCGCTCACGACGCGGGTGCGAATGGGCGAAGAGGGATTCGAACCCCCGACATCCTGCGTGTAAGGCAGGCGCTCTGAACCAGCTGAGCTATTCGCCCGGTGTCCGATCCCGACCCACGCCGCTACCGCAGAGGTACCGTATGCGCAGGGACCGTGCCGTGATGACCAACACGTTCGTTCAGAGTGCGATGCCGAGCGGAAAGAGTACGCAATAGCCGACTACGAGAATGACGGCAGCCGCGCTCGGGTGCCCGGCCATCAGGGTGAGGTACCCGGCCAGGAGTAGCAACACCGCAGCCGCTAGAATAAGGAGGTTTCTCCGGGCGAGCAAAAATCGCCGGGAGCCGGGCGCGGGGGCAGAGGCCGACGGGCGGTCACTGGGCATAAGCCATGAGGCTATCACCGTTATCGGGTCGGGTCAAGTTCATTCCCATCCAGCGGTTCCGGCTCTATTTCCCACCCCTCGTCGAGCGCCGCGCGGCGCGGCCGATCAGCTCGGCGGCGAAAGTGTACTAATCCGAGGACGGCTATGGCCACGAGCGCCCACCCGCCGCCGGCCAGGAGCCAGGTCGCGAGACCGTATCGCCGACGGACCGTCCGCTGCCACTCCTCCTCGAAGCGATCCACGCTGAGCCCGGTCGTGGAGAGGACCGCGGCGTCGAAGCTGGTACCCTCGTGCAGTTGCCGCAGCAGCGGCGCGAGCGACCCACTCGGGTTTCGCCGCGCCAGCTCGGTCACGGCGGACGCGGCGAGCGCGTACGCGGCGTCCGCGCTCGTCTCCGTGCCCCGAAGCGCGCCGTCGAGCTGCCGAAGTCCCGGCAGCGCACCCCGTGCGACGGCGAGGTTCAGCTCCAGGCTTCCCAGGCGCTCCCATTCCCCGGCCGCCCACGCGGCGTATCCCTCGTCGAACCAGAGCGGCACGCGCACGTTCACCTGCTGGTGCAGGGCCAGATGAGCCAGCTCGTGTCGGAGCGTGCGAGGGAGGTTTTCGCCGTCCGCGCGGATCACGATGGTGCGGAGTGCCGGTAGCGCCACGGCGGCGCCCCAGCGGGGCGCGCGGCCGAGGGTCAGCGAGTCGAGCCGCCGGCTATCGGGCACCACGACGAGTCGCAGCGGCCCCGACGCGAGCCGGCCGAACCCGGGCCACTCCGCCGGCCGGTCGGCCTGCTCCGCCAGCGAGATCGCGAGGGTCATCTGCGCCGGCCACGCGACCGCGGTGACCTGCCCGACCTGGACCGAGGTCGGCGTACCCTGAAGGATGACGAAGAGAATGGCCTCGAGGACTCTCGAGGCGAGCGACGTCAGGAAGGCAGACTGCGCGGGACCTCACCTCCAGAAGCGACCAGGTCGAGCATCTCCTGGCATCGCTTGGCCCAGGGATTGAACTTGTTGGCCTTGTGGCCGTCGGCCCAGGTCCGCCGCGCCGCGTCCTTGTCGCCGGCGAACCACTGCGACCGGCCCAGATCGAAGTAGGCCTCGATCAGATTCGGCCCCAGCGCGAGCGTCTTGCGGAAGAAGGTCTGGGCGTCCTCGTTCATCTCCCGCTCGAGGTACACCAATCCAAGATAATAGTGCGCGTAGAGCGTGGCCTTGCGGTCGTTGTCCAGCCGGATGGCCTTGGACAGGTGCTCGATCGCCTCGCCGAAGATCCGCTTCTTGAGGCAGATGTAGCCGACGTTGATCCGGGCGAGCGCGTTGGCCGGCTCCTTCATGAGCACCTTGGAAAAGGTCGCCAGGGCGTCGTCGTAGTCCTCGTGCAGCATCTGCGCCCACCCGAGCAGCGACATCGCCTGGACCGCGCCGGGAGAGAGCGCGAGCGCTTTGTCGAGCGACTGGATCGCGCCGGAATAGTCGCCGAGCGAGATCAGGCTCCAGCCCTTTTCGATGAACGTCGACGCGCCGAGATGGTCGGCCTGCACGGCGGGCCTCGCCCCGGTGAACTGCGGGGCCGGCGCCGGACCGTTCGGCGCGGCGCCGGCCGCGTTGTTCAGCTGCTTGTACTTCTCCGCCAGACCGCGGATGCCGTCCTTGAGCTGACCCAGCTCGGTGAGGGCCCCATCCACCCGCTTGAACAGGGCGATGATCTCCCGCTTCACCTGTTCCCGCGCCGGCCCATCCTGGGCGGCCTCCAGGCGGCCCTCGATCTCCTGAAACTGGGTCTTCAGGGTGGGAACGAGCGATTCGTTCATATCAGGCGCTCCCGGTCGCGCCGAGAGCCAGGCGCTCGGTGGAGGTGAGCAGCTTGCGGGCGTTGAGAATGACGATGGTCCGGCCGGGGCGGGTGACGAGACCCGAGATGTACGCCGCGGCGAGCCCGCTCACGACCGGGCCGGGCGCGGTGATCGTGCGGCTGTCCACCCGCATCACCTCGCGCACCTCGTCTACCAGCACGCCCACCCGCTGGTCGCCGAGGTCGACGATCATGAGCCGGGTTTCGTCCCGGATCGGGGCCTCCAGCTCGAACCGCTTCCGCAGGTCCACCACCGGCACCGCGCCGCCGCCGTACTGCACCACGCCCTCCAGGAAATCGGGGGCCTTGGGCAGCCGAGCGGGCGGCTCGTAGCGCAGGATCCGCTCGATCTGCAGGATATCGAACGCGAACTCCTGCGCGCCCACCCGGAAGGTCACGACCTGGATGTCGTCGGCGGCATTCATGAGGTCGTGGTCTCCGAGATTCGCGCGCCGACCGCGGTCAGGTCGAGCAGGGGTACGATGGTGTCCGACTGCCGGGCGACCGCCACGGCAAAGGGCAGCGCGACGTCGTGAGGCACGGGAAGCCCGGGCTCGCGAAGCACTTCCTCGGCGTCATCCACTTCGAGACAGAACCGCCGATCGCCCAGCCGGATCATGACGGCGGTGCCGCCGCCCGATTCGGTGGTGGCGCGGGCATCGAGCAGCGAAGCCAGGTGAACCAGCGGCACGATCCGACCGCGCGAGCTGGTGACGCCGCGAACCGCGGGCTCGGTCGAAGGCACCGGATACACCGGTCCCAGCTCGACCACTTCGATGACGTGCTCCAGCGAGAGGCCCACCGTGCGGCCTCCGGCCCGAACCAGCAGCCACCCCTCGCGGCTCATCGCTTTCCCATCTTCTTGAGCTCTTCGGCCACCTTGCCGGCGATCTGGCCGACGGGAAGGACGTAGCGCGCGCCACCGGCCTGGAGCGCCGCGTTCGGCATGCCATAGATGGTGGAGGTCGCGCGGTCCTGGGCGATGCCGATGCCGCCGGCATCGTGGATCTTGCGCAGCCCGTCGGCCCCGTCGCGGCCGAGGCCGGTGAGTACGACACCGACGGCGCGGCTTCCATAGAGCTCGGCCACGCTGCGGAACAGCGGATCCGCCGCCGGGCGCACGCCCCAGACGCTCGGCTCCTGTCCCAGCTCGATCCGCGGCCCATCCACTCCGGCGACGATCCGCATGTGGTAGTCGCCCGGCGCGATGTAGGCCGTGTCGGCCAGGAACGGCGTGTCGTGATCGGCCTCGACCACGTTGAGTTGGCTCTGTCCCGCCAAGCGCTCAGCCAGGCTCTGGGTGAATTTGGGGGGCATGTGCTGAACGATCACGACGCCGGTGTCGAGTCCGACCGGCAGCTGCGGCACCAGCTCCGCCAGCGCGCGGGGTCCGCCGGTGGAGGCGGCGACCGCCACGCAGGACCGCGCCCGGCCCGGCAGCGCGAACAGGGTGGCCGCCGGCGTGCCGCGCGACGGGCGGGCCAGCACCGGCATGCGATGAATGTCGGCGGAGCGAGCCGCGCGGAGCGCACCGAGCAGCCGATCCGCGAGGCGGCCGGCAGCCGCCTCCGAGCGCTCTTCCTCCTTTGCCACCAGATCGACCGCGCCGAGCTCGAGCGCGCGAATCGCGGCCGCGGTTCCCGGCCCGGCGTAGGAGCTCACCACCACGATCGGCCGGGGCGACTCGGACATGATGTACCCGATCGCGCCCAGCCCATCGAGCTCGGGCATCTCCAGGTCCATGAGGACCAGATCCGGCGTGTGGGAGTGCACCTTCCGCAGCGCATCCATCCCGTTCCGCGCGGTGGCCACGACGGAGAATTCACCGGTGCCGTCCACGACGTCGCTCAACAGCCGCCGGAAGAAGGGGCTGTCGTCCACGACCAGGACCGTGCGGGCCTCAGATCGTGTCGGTACCATGAGCCACCGACCGGATCTCCAGCCGGCCTTCCGCGCAATCGAGCCGCACCGTCCGCCCGAAATCGCCCCCGACGGACTCGCCGACCACCGGGATGCCGTGGGCGCTGAGCACCTGGCGCGAGGCGACCACGTTCCGCTCGCCCATCTGGATCGTGCCCGGAGGCGCCAGCGCCGCGAACATGCTCGCCCCGCCCGCGAGCCGCGCCGTGATCCGCCGGGTGCTCGCGCCGCGGGCGGCCATCATCTCGATCAGCTTGGGCACCGCGGTGTGCGGCGACTTGGCGGGATTGCCATCCTGCCGGGTCAGCGCGGGCGACGGCAGCAGCACGTGCGCCAGCCCGCCGACCCGCGCCTCTTCGTCGTACAGCACGATGGCGATGCAGCTGCCCAGGCCGACGGTCATGAGCGAGTCGCCCGCGACGCCGACCTGCATGTCCGCGACCCGCACGATGATCTCGCGCCCGGTCACGCCGGCCTCCGGTACACCCGCTCGCGCGGATCCACGATGGCGAGACGGTCGCGGCTGGGACCGAACAGGCTCTCGACCTTGCCGAGCACCAGGTAGCCACCCGGCGCCAGACTGTCGGTGAAGAGCTGAAAGAGCCGCTCCTGCATGGGGCGGTCGAAGTAGATCAGCACGTTCCGGCACACCACCATGTGATAGTCCCGTCGAGGGGGACGCATGCTGCTCAGATCCACCCGGCGGACGAACACCCGGCTGCGCACCCGCTCGGTGACCTGAACCTCTTCGCCCGCCGGCTCGAGATAGCGGCTCGCCAGCTCGGGCGGCATCTCGGTCAGGTTCTCCGGCCGGTAACGCGCGGCCTTGGCCCGGTCGAGGCTCAGCCGATCCACGTCGGTGGCGTCCACGACCAGCCGGCTCAGCTCTGCGGCGCGGCCGGCGCGCTCGAGGTGCTCGGCGGCGAGGATCGCGATGGTATAGGCCTCCTCGCCCGAGGAGCAGCCGGCACTCCACACCCGGATCTCGCCCGCGCCCGGCGCGCAGAGCCGGGGAATCAGGTCGCGGCGCAGGAGATTCCAGGTTTCCGCGTTCCGGTAGAAGCGGGTGACGTTGATCGTGAGCGCGTCGCGCAGCCGCTCGTACTCGGCGGGACTCGTGTCGAGCAGCGCCTGGTAGTCGGCGTAGGTGTGCACGCCGCAGGCCCGCATCCGAACCGCGATCCGGCGGCGGATGCACTTGTCCTTGTAGACCTCGAGCGTGAAGCCCGAGCCCTTGGAGATCTTCCGGGCGAGGTCGGCGAAGCCCTGGTCGTCGATCGGGATCACCGGCTGATGTCCAGCATCTCGAGGTTGGTCCGCGCCAGCTCGTGGCCCGGATTGAGCTCGGTCGCACGTTGCCAGCTCTCGCGAGCCGCCTCGTGGTCGCGCCGCTTGTAGGCGATGTTGCCGAGCTTGAAGTACAGATCGTCGCCCAGATCGGGCGCCAGCTTCGCCGCGCGCTCGTAGGCTTCCTTCGCGTCGTCGAAGCGGCCGTTGCGGTAGAGAATGTCGGCCAGATTCTTGGAGATCTGCGGCAGCGAGGGATCCTCGGCGAGCGCCGCGCGCAGCATCGTCTCCGCCCCGGCGATGTCGCCGGCGAGCTCACGCAGCACCGCGAGGTTGTTCCGCAGGACCGCGTTGCCCGGATGGGCGTTGGTGCCCTCCTCCGCCGTCGCGATCGCGCCCTGGATGTCGTCGAGTCCCGTGCTCGCGAGAGTCGAGGCCCAGTACCAGAGCGGCGGCGTCGGCTTGTCGGCGGCGAGCTCACGGGCGCGAGCCAGCCTGCCCTGCGCCACCTGGTACTCGCCCTTCCGCAGCGCCACGACCGCCCACCCCAACATCACCCGGGCATCCTCGCGGGCACGGCCCGCGGCGTCGCCGTAGGCGGTATCGGCCTCGTCCAGCCGTCCCAGCCGCTCGAGCGCCAGGCCGAGGTTGTGGAGCGCCTGCGGCCGCTGGCCGCCCTTTTCGATCGCCTGCCGGAACGCGGTGACCGCCTCCTCCCAGCGCGCCTGCCGCAGCGCGATCAGGCCGAGGAAGAACGGCGCGCTGGCGTCGGTCGGGCGCAGATCGGAGACGCGGCGGAACTCCCGCAGCGATTCGTCCAGCATCGCGGCCTTGTAGAACGCGATGCCGAGGTTGCGATGCTCGTCCACGCGGCTGTCGTTGATCCGCGGGGCGCTCGCCGCCGACGTGCCGACCCGGTGGGCGAAGCCGGCGGTGATGAGGCCGAAGAGCGCCTTGCCGACCTCGAACTCGACCAGACCGCTCTCCTCCAACACGGCGCTGACGTCTCGGGTGCCGTCGAGCAGCGGGACGAGCCGCTGCTGCTCGACGGACAGCTCGGGCGCCGACTGGCCGATGTGGGTACCGTCCACCGCGAAGATCAGGTCGAACGAAGGGATCTTCTTCTCGATGAGGCTCCACTCGTCCACCCGGCGGGCGCCCTCGAGCAGCAGGTACTCGGGATTGATGCGCACCAGAAAGTCTTCCCGCTCCGGGCGCACGCCGGCCTCGAAGTTGAACGTCCCCGAGATCCAGGTGAACAGGTAGTAGACCGCCTCCTCGATCTGGACCCGGATGTACCGTTCCAGCTCCTCCCGCGGCAGGAAGCCCATGCTCACGAGGATCTCGCCCAGCTTGTGCTCGCGGTCGCCCTCCTGCCGGTCCACCGCCTCGCGCAGCTGCTCGGGCGTGATCCGCCCGCTTCGCTGGAGGATATCGCCCAGCCGGTCGCGCCGATTGACGATCGAGGCGTAGACGATCTGGCCTTCGTCGAAGTAGATCGTGCCGAAGTTGTGCCGGTCGGCGAGCGCGAGGCACCCGGTCCGCCGCCCCAGGAAGAGCAGCTGGATCACGTCGGGGAGGCTGGCCTCCTTGAGGCTTCCCTTGATCGCCATCAGCGCCAGTCCTCGAGCACGCGGTCCGACAGGTCGGGCCACTCCCACACCATCTTCTCACGGCTGCGCGCGCCGCCGACCGTCGGCGCCACGATCCCGCTCGAGCGCTGGCCGGACTTGCGTGCCTGCGCGGCAGCGGGCGCCTCGGCGGGCGGGCCGGGCAACACGCCGTCGAGGACCTCGCGCGCCAGCGCCACCGACGGCGGGACGCTGCGGGCCTCCGCCGCGTTGAGCACGCGCTGGAGCTGCGCGACCACGAGGCGGATAGAATCGGCCGGCCGGTTCGCGAGGTGCTCCATCAGATCCGAGTCCGCGGCGCCCTTGGCCTCGAGCGTGCGCGCGACCACGCGCTCCCGGACCTCGCGGTCGGGCGGCGGAAGCTCGACCACGAGGCCACCCTCCAGCCGCGTCCGGAGCCGCGGCTCCAGGCCGGCGAGCTGGGAGAGCGGCACGGCGGAGGTGAAGATCATCTGCCGCCCCGACTCGAGCAGGGTGTTGTAGAGCAGGAACAGCTCGTCCTGGGTTCGGTCGGTATCGGCGATGAGGTGCACGTCATCCAGCAGGAAGGCGCCCACCCGGCGGTAGCGCGAGCGCCAGATGCCGACCGCGTCGTGGTCGATCGCCTCGATCAGCTCGCCGGTGTACTCCGGGCGCGCTGAGACACGCGATCGATCCGCCGGTGCGTTCGGCGAGGCCATTGCCGATGGCGTGAAGCAGGTGCGTCTTCCCCGCCCCGCTGCCACCGACGATCACCAGCGGGTTGTAACGGCCGCCCGGATCCTGGAGCACCGTGCGGGCACCCTCGATCGCCACTTTCGCCGACGGTCCTTCGACCCACTCCTCCAGCTTCCAGAGCGGCGACGGCGCCGACGGAGGTGCCGCCCCTTCGCGCGCCCGGGACAGGAGCGACTCGGCGGCGGCCAGGTCGCCGGGATCGCGGAATGCCGCCGAGCCGACCAGGTCGGGCGCGAGCTCCGCCGTCTCGGTCTCCAGCTCGCGGAGCCGCTGGACGTCGCACTCGAAGGACTGGAGGGCATGGGCGGGATCGGGCACCAGTTCCTGATCGAGCAGCTTCTGAAGCCGTCCGGTCCGGTAGCCTTCGCCCTCCCAGCGGAGGATCGCGGCGCCGATCTGGGTGCGCCACGCGTCCACCTGCTGCGCCACGGTGGCGGAGATCTCGCTCAGGAAGTCGGAGAACTCGTCCGCATCGGCGCCACGGCGGGGCGGCGGCAGGGCGGCCGGTTGCTCGGACGGCATCGTGCCGACCGACTCGGCCGACGCCCGTTCCGCAGTTGCCTCGTTCCGCCGTGCCGCGGCGCCGCCGTCCGACCGTTCCGCCGCTCCGCCGATCAGCTCGCGCGCATGCGCGGGTGTGATCGGCTTCTCGTTCACCGCCTGGAACGCGACCAGCCGATTGAGCGCGCCGAGCAGCTCGCGGACGTTGTCGATCTCGAGACTCGCGACGGCCTCGAGCACACCGTCAGAGAAGGACGCACGCCGCTCCTCCGCCTTCCGCCGCAGGATCGCCACCCGGGTCTCGTAGTCGGGTGCGGAGACATCGATGATCAGGCCGCCGGCGAAGCGCCGGATGAGCCGTTCGTCCAGCGCCTCGATCTCCGCCGGCGGCCGGTCGGAGGTCAGGACGATCTGCCGGTTGGTCGTCTGCAGCGCGTCGGTGAGGCGCAGCAGCTCCGCCTGCATTTCCCGCCGGTGAGTCAGGAACTGCACGTCGTCCACCAGCAGCAGGTCCACGTCGAGGAAGCGCTTCCGGTACGCCTCGCCGTGCCCCGCCGCGATCGCCGCGTGGAACGCCTCGACGAACTCGTCCAGCGTGAGGTACTCCACCACCAGATTGGGATCGATGGCGCGCGCGGCATGCCCCAGACCCATGAGGAGATGGGTCTTCCCCAGGCCCGGCCGGGCGTAAATGAACAGCGGGTTGTAGACCGTCCCCGGCGACTCCGCCACGGCCTTGGCGGCGGTCACGGCGAGACGGTTCGCCGAGCCGACCACGAAGGTGTCGAAGCGATAGAGCGGGTTGAGCGTGACCGTCATCCGACCACCGCCCCTGCCGCGAGCCGCTTGAGGACCAGCTCGGAAATGCCGCGCAGCGTCTCGAAGACGCCGCTGCCGTGCAGCGCGTCACCCGCGAAGCTGTGTACCGAGCGAAAATTGAGCGCGTCATCCATCTCCTCGTGGGTGAGGATCAGGTCGCGCGGCAGGTCCTGCTTGTTGTACTGGAAGACCACCGGGAGCTGGCGGATGTCCACGCCCTGCGAGAGCAGATTGTCCTGCAGGTTCTGCAGGCTCTCCAGGTTGTCGTCGAAGCGGCGTGCCTGGCTGTCGGCCACGAAGACCACGCCGTCCGCACCCTGGAGTACCAGCTTCCGGGTGGCGTTGTAGTAGCTCTGCCCCGGCACGGTGTAGAGCTGGAACTTGGTCGTGAAGCCCGAGATCGACCCGAGCTCCAGCGGAAGAAAATCAAAGAACAACGTCCGGTCGGTCTGGGTCGCGAGCGACACCATCCGCCCGCGGCGGCTCTCCGGCACGCGGCCGTACACGTACTGCAGGTTCGTGGTCTTGCCGGACCGGCCTGGCCCGTAATACACGATCTTGCAGGTGATCTCGCGTGCGGTGAAGTTGACCAGAGACATATCGGCTACCGTCCGAAAAGCGCTTTGAGGCTGGCGTCGAGCTCGTGCTCGAAATTCTCCGGCAGCGCCGGAGCCACGGGCTGATCCCGCGGCGCCGCCGCGGCGAGCTGCTCCACCATCTGATCGAAGAAGAGCTGCACGATCCCCACCGACGTTTCCGGCCCGAACACCACCAGACCGAGCCACTTGCCGCGCGGCGTGCTGAACCCCGACAGGAGGCAGCTCTGCCGGGAGCCGTGGTGGACCAGTGCCCCGAACCGGGGCGAGCCCATCAGCCGCGCCAGCTCCTCGGTGGACGCCCCGATGCCCGCGCCGAGCGCCGCCGCGGTCATGACGTCGAGCGAGCGGCTGAAGCCGTGCTGCGCCACGACCTGGCCGGACGACGTCATGAGCAGGGTGAGCCGCGCGGACGATTCGTCGAGGAAGGCCTGCAACGGCGCCTCGACCCAGGGCTCGAGCGCTCGCATCAGTTCAACCGACTCGCGGCGTCGAGCATCTCCAGGCGGGCGAGACCGACGTTGGCGTCGGGGCCGACGACCGCGATGAGCACCAGGTCGTGGGGACAGGGTGCGGCGAGGATGGAGCCGCGCTCGGCGCGGAGCTGCACGAATGCGGGCGGCCGGCGGCCGGCGCCTTCGGCCGTCCGCACCAGACGGCCGACCAGGCTGCCGGCCAGCGCCGCCGCCGCACGTCCGTCCACGCCGTCCATCAGCTGCTCGGCGACGACGATGCCGTCGCCGGCGGACGCGATCAGCGCGCCGCGGACACCGGACACGCGGGTGACCCGGTCGAGCGCGAGCTGGGTGTCCGTCATTGCACCCGCTCCAGCCACTGCCTGGCCACGCGCGCCGCGCGATCCGCGACCAGGACCACGCGCGCCATCGGGAGCGAGGTCTCGCGCGTCGCGAGCAGGATCGTCTCGCCGGTGGGGGGCACCAGCACGAAGTGCGCGTCGGGCGACTCGATGGTGATGGACTGCCAGGTGCCGAGGCCGAGAAGGCGGGCCGCGCGGGCAGCCTCGCGAGAGACGCCGGCGAGGTGGGCCGCGACCCGGTCGCCCGACTCGGCGCCGTCGGCCGAGGTGAGCGTGCCGGCCAGCCGGAGACCATTGGCATCCACCAGGAGCAGCGCGTCGCCGTTGTCCAGATTCGCGAAGGGGGAGCTCGGCTCGACCGGATGCGCCGGCGGCTCCTCGACCGCGATCGGATGCGGCTCGAACACCGTGTCGGGCTCGGCCACGGACACCTCTTCGACCACCGGCTCCGGGGCCGACGTGCGCTGCGCCCTCGTGCGCGACTCGCGCCGCACCCGCGCCAGCGCCTGGGCGATGCTCTCGTCGTCGGGGTCGGCCTCGGCGGCGCGCTGGAGATGGTCGATCGCGGCGGTCGAGTCGCCCGCGCGGAAATAGAGGAAGGCGATCCCCTTGAGCGCGCCGGTACGCATCGGATCGAGCCGGAGCGCATCGGCCCACGCGTCGAACGCGCCCGCGAGGTCGCCCTGGTCGCTCAGAATGTGCGCCATGAGGTCGTGCGCGTCGGCCAGGCCGGGATACCGGCTCAGTCCGCCGCGCGCCACCTTCACCGCTGCCTCGAGCTGGCCCCGGCGCCGCAGTGCCTCCGCCAGCTCGAGGAACGCGAGGCTCCCCGGCTCTTCGGCGAGCCGCGACGTCAGGGTCCGAATGTCGTCACTCACGATGGCGCTCCAGCTCCTGCAACATGGTTTCGACCGCGCGGCGCATCCGCTCGACGGCGGTTTGCTCCGCCTCTTCTCCGGGTGACCGGGGGCCCAGGCGGCTCCAGGCGCGCCAGGTGTCCAGCGCCTGATGGAACCGGCCGGTTGCCGCCTGGCAGACGCCGAGCAGCCGGCGCGCCTCGGGCATGAGCGGATCCCGCCGCAGCAGCTCCTCCAGCGCACCGGCCGCGATCTCGTACTCGCCTTGCGCCAGGGCGTCGCGGGCGGGCACCAGCAACGCGGCCAGGTCGCGGCCCGGCTCCGGCTCCTCGCCGGGGCGCGCCGGATCGCCCAGCACCACGACGCCCGCCGAGGTCAGCCCGTACACCGTCCGCGCCACCTCGAACTCCGAGCGGCCGAGCACCTCGGCCAGCGCATGGAGGTCGCGCTGCCCGTCTACGGCCGCGAGGACCTCCCATTCGAACGGGACCAGGTCGAGCGGCGAGCTGCCCACGCCGTTCTGGTCCGGCAGCCGGGGCACCAGCCCCAGGTGCGACACCTTCGATCCGATGCGCGACCACTCGTCGAGCCGCCGCGCGCCCTCCATCAGCAGCGCCTCGGTGGGCGTCCGCACCGGCGATTCGACGGCGGCCTGGTAGGCCGCTCCCTCCTCGAAGCGGAAGTACCCCTCGGTCCACCCGAGCAGGTCGAACACCGCTTCCTCGATCTGCGCCTTGAGTTGGCGCTCCAGCTCCCGGCGTGAGATCGCGCCCATGCTCACGAGGATGTCGCCCAGGCGGCGACCATCCCCGCTGCCCTGCATGCCCCGGCCGCGATGGAGCTGCTCCGCGGTGATCTTGCCGACGCGGACCAGCCGCGAGCCGATCGGCTGCGGGTCGCTGCCGAGCGAGGCGGACACCACGCCGCCGCGATCGAAGCAGACGGTGGCCGCCGTCTGCCGCAGCTCGGACGTCACCCGCAGCACACCGCTCTTCCGGCCCAGGTCGAGCAGCTGGAAGACATCCTGGATGTGCAGGTCCTTGAGCGGTCCCTCGAGCGCCACCCGTCACCCCGCCGAAGTTGCGAAGATGTGCTGGAGGTCGCGCGCCGAGCGCGCCCGGCTGCGCGCCTGCGCCGCGTACGGTCCGGAAGGATCGAGCTGCACCACCCGTTCCCACACCTCGACCGCCTGGCTGAACTGCCGCTGCCGCGCGAGCGCCGCGCCCTGGTGATAGAGCGCGGCGGCATGCTCGGGGTCGAAGCGAAGCACCCGCGCGAACGCCTCCAGCGCCTGCGTGGTCCGACCATCGTCGAGCAGGTTGCGGCCGAGCGCGGTGAGGCCTTCCAGCTCGTACGGATCGGTCTCGAGCAGCCGGATGAGTACCGCGATCGCGGCGCGGGGCGATTCCCGCCGCCCGACCAGGTCGGCGAGCGCGAGCGCGGCCGCGCTGTAGGTCGGCAGGAGATCGAGGGCGCGCTCGTAGGCCGCGCGCGCCGGGCCCCAGTTCTGCCGCTCTTCCTCCAAACCACCGAGCTCGTACCACACGCGCACCAGCGTCGGGTCGAGCTGCAGGGCGGCATTGAACGCGGCGAGCGCGGCGGTGCGATCGCCCAGCTTGGACGAGACCTGGGCCTGGAGGTGCAGCAGATCGGACCGGCCCGGCGCGAGGATCTGAGCCTCGCGGATACAGTCGAGCGCTCCGAGGGCGTCGTTGACCGCCAGGCGGACGCGGGCCCGAGCGACCAGCACCTCGACGTCGCCGCGCACCCGGCGCGCCAGCTCGTCGGCGAGCGGCGCGGCATCGGAGGCCCAGCCGAGCGCCAGCAGCGCGCGGATCTCGCCGAGCGTGGCGTCGGGATCATCGGGGGCCGCGGCTCGCGCCTCCCGGTAGCGCTCCAGCGCCTCGCCGTAGAGGCCGCGCTTGGCGAACACGTCACCGAGCAGCACCGCGGCGGCCGCGCGGGGTGCGCCGCGGGCCGTCGCCCGGGACACCTCGGCCAGCGCGAGGTCGAGCAGCCCCTTGCCGATGTAGTCGCGCGCGAGGTCGAGCGCGTCGCCCGGCACGGTGGACGGTACCAGCGGCGCCGCCGGCGCCAGCTCCTCGAACAGCCGGTCGAGCACCGGCGCGTCGAACTCGAACTCGCCCGCCGCCAGCTCGCCGCCGGTCGTGTCGGCCGCCAGCTCGGGCGCGATGGCGATGGTCGGGTCTTCGTACTGGAGATCGATCGTGAGCGAGAACTTCTGGGGCACGTACAACGGCTCCAGCTCCAGCGCCCGCCGGGTCTCCCGCAGCGCGGCGTCGAAGTCGCCGAGCTGGCTGAGAACGAAGCTGAGGTTGTAGTGCGCGGCCGCGAAGTTGGCGTCGGCATCCACCGCGCGGCCGAACGCGTTGCGGGCGTCCTCGTAGCGGCGCAGCTCCATCAGCACCAGGCCGACGCCGTTCCAGGCGACGGCGCTGCCGGGCTGCTCCGCCAGCGCCTGCTGGTACTCCTCCAGCGCGACCCGGAACTGGCGCCGCTGGAAGGAGAGCAGGCCGAGATTGAGGCGGGCCGCGAGCAGGGGACGGTCGGCGCCGAGCGCCTGGCGGAAGGCGGCCATCGCCGCGTCGGGCTTGGCCTCGTGGGCGCGCACCACGCCGAGATTGTTCCACGCGAGCTGGTAGGCGGAGTCGATCCCGACCGCGCGCTCGTACGACACCACCGCCTCCGCCCGGCGGCCCGCCTGGTGAAGGCAGACCCCTCGCTCGTTCCAGAGCTTGGGCGAGTCGGGAAAATCGCGCACCAGTGTCTCGTACAGCTCGAGCGCGGCACCCAGCTCCCGCCGCACGAGATGCACTTCCGCCATCGCCTGGAGGTTGAGCCGGCGATCCTCGCCCGCCTCCAGCGCGAGCCGGTACTCCCGCAGCGCTTCCTGGTGGTAGCCCTTCTGCCGCAGCGCGAGGCCGAGGTTGAAGTGCACCAGCGTGGAGCCGGCGACCGGCTGGGGAACGGCGCCGCGCCCGTGGCGCGCCGGGGCGCTCGCGGCCGTTGCCGTTGGCGCCGTTGCGCAGCCCCGCGTCCTCGTACCGCTCGAGCGCCAGGTTGGCCTGCGCCTTGGCGAGCGTCGGATTGAGCGCGATCGCTCGCTTGGTCGCCTCGCGGGCGGCCTCGTGCTGTCCGAGGTCGCCGTAGACGAACGCGAGCAGGTAGTGCGCCTCGGCGTAGTCGGGATTGCGGGCGATCGCTTCGCGCAGCGCGGCGAGGGCCGCGTCGTTGAGGCCGCGGTTGTAGAAGACCTCGCCGCTGTAGAAGCGAGCTACCGCGCTGGTGGGATCGGCGCCGCAGGCCCGCTCCAGCCACGCGCTCGCCGCATCGAGATCGCCGCGGGCCTTCTCCGCCAGGCCGAGCTGGAGCATGGCGGGCACATCGGTCTGGTGCCACGCGAGCAGCGCCTCGAACTCGGCGATCGCCTCCACGAAACGGCCCAGCGCGGCATAGGAGCGAGCCAGCTCCCAGCGGCCCTCCCGATCCTCCGGCTGGCGGCGGACCCGCTCGCGCAGCTCGGTGATCCGGCGGTCGTAGTGGCCGCTCTCCCGGTAGGCGATGTCGAGGTTGTCCTGCGCGACCTGCATCTTGGGGTCGAGCTCGAGCGCCTTCACGAACTCGCCGATCGACTCCTCCACCAGACCCTTCTGGTGGTAGAGCACGCCGAGGTTGTTATGCGCCCCGGCATCGGACGGATCGATGCGGCCGGCGAAGGAGCGGAGAACGGCGAGGTCGCGCTCCGAGAGCACGGGGCCCGGCATCGCGGTCAGGGTAGGCGGATGGCGTCGAAGATCGCCCGCAGCGACGGCATGTCGGGCAGGAGCAGGAAGTGTCCGCGCAGGGGTTCGGTGCCCTCCACCCGGAAAGACGTGTCGACGCAGAAGACGAAGTCGCGATCGTGGCCGAAGTTCAGGTAGGCGGTCGTCAGCACGGCGGCGCTCAGGTCTACGACCAGGCTCGGGACCGAGGGCACCAGCATCATGCCCATGAAGTCGCTCAGCGCGTTGAGGTAGGCGCTCGCGAGGATGTTGCCGGCCTCCTTGATGCCCGACTGCTCCATCTCGCCGAACTCCCGGGTGGTTCCGGGACTCCGCCGGAGCAGTATATCACAGAGCGTTCGCGCCGATCCTTCCGGGAAGAGCACCAGCGTGCGGCCGGTCAGGTCGCCCATCATGTGCATCATGACGGCGGCGATCACGGTGTCCGGCGCGCCCACGAGGTCGGTGACCTCTTCGAGCGCCCGGATGTTGACCTCCGGCACGGCGATCATGATCGTGCGGTTGGTCATCTGCGACAGCGCCGTGGCCGCGTGGCCGGCGCCGATGTTGGCCACCTCCCGCAGCGCGTCGAGCTGAAGCTCTTTGAGATCCCGCACGTCTTCCATACCCCCCTCCTACACCAGCGCCGCTGCGTCGAGGATGAGCGCCGGCGAGCCATCCGCGAGGATGGTGGCGCCACCGACGTACGGCGGCATCCCGTGTGGCGCATCGAACGGCTCCACCACGATGTCCTGCTGACCCACCAGGGCGTCCACCACCAGCGCGGCGCGGCGGTCGCCGATCTCCAGTATCACCGTCGGCGCGCGCGGAGGCGCGGGCCGCGGGTTGTTCATGACCAGCTCGCGCAGATGGACCGTCGGGACCACCAGATCGCGCACCACCAGCGCCTCGCGGTCGCGCACCGACGTCACCGAGCGCGGGTCGAACTCCACCGTCTCCGCGACATAGGCGAGGGGGACCGCGTATCGCTCCCCGTTCGCGCTCGCCAGCAGGGCCCGCACGATCGCGAGCGTCAGCGGCACCCGGATGATGAACGTGGTGCCCCGCCCCAGCTCGCTCCGCACCTCGATCGTCCCGCCGAGCGAGCGGACCTTGGTGACCACCACGTCCACCCCGACCCCGCGGCCCGACACGTCGCTCACCGCCTGGGCGGTGCTGAACCCGGGCCGGGCCAGCACCCGCAGCAGCAGATCGTCCGAGAGTCCGTCCGACCCGCCGTCCACCAACCCCTCGCGGCGCGCCTTCGCCAGGATGGCCCCGCGGTCGATGCCGCGGCCGTCGTCGCTCAGTCGCAGCGCCACGGTGTTTCGCTCGCGGCTGGCCGAGAGGAGGATCCGGCCTTCCTCCGGTTTTCCCGCCGCGACCCGCTGCTCCGGACGCTCGATGCCATGATCCGCCGCGTTGCGGATCAGGTGCAGCAGCGGCTGGCCGATCTCGTCGAGGATCGAGCGGTCCAGCTCGATCTCGTCGCCTTCGACGTCGAAGCGGATCCGCTTGTCGAGGTCGCGGGCGAGGTCGCGCACCAGCCGGGGAAACCGCTCCAGCACCTCGCCCACCGGCGTCATCCGCGAGGCGATCACTTCCGCCTGCATGTCGGAGACGAGCCGCGCGATGCGGTCGCTCACCTCGGACAGCGCCGGATCCTCGGTCTCGGTCGCGAGCACGCCCAGCCGGTTCTTTGCCACCACCAGCTCGCCGACCTGCTTCATCAGCGCGTCGAGCCGGCCGAGATCTACCCGGATCTGCCGGCCCTGGCTCGCGGCCTGCGAGCCGGCCTGGTCGTCCTCGAAGCGGATCGATTCGACGTCGCCCGCGCCCCGCAGCGCGGTAAGGATCTGCTCGTCGCCCGCAATGCTGGCCAGCCGGAACGACAGCCGGCCGTCGAACTCCTGGCTGTCGAACTGGCTGAGCGGCGGCCGCAGCGCGGTCACCACGCCGAGCGATTCCGCGCGCCGCACCACCAGCGCCGCCCGCGCGCCCCGCATCACCGCGTCGCGGCGGAGCGCCACCTGGACCGGCCGCACCCGCTCGCCGACCTCCAGCGCCCCGCTCTTCCGGCCTCCGGCTTCCGCCGGCGTCCGCGCCGCGCGCTTGGTGACCCCGGCCGCCGCCGCATCGAGATCCGCGGCGAGCTTCGGATCGGGCTCCGGCTCCGCGCCCTGCACCGCGCCTTCGACCGCGACGGACAGCGCGTCCACCGAGCGGAAGAGGAGCTGGAACACCGCGGGAGCCGGCGCGACGGTGCGCTGGCGCAGCGCGTCGAGCAGGTTCTCCAGCCGGTGGGCGAGGTCCGCCAGGCCGGCGTACCCCATCGTCGCCGCCATGCCCTTGATCGTGTGGATCGCGCGGAACAGCCCGCCGACCTGCCCGGTCCCCCCGGGCTCGCGCTCCCACTCCAGCAGCAGCTGGTTGCACCCGCTCAGGTGCTCCCGGCTCTCCGTCAGGAACAGCGCGGCGTACTTCGAGACGTCCATGGGTCAGCCCAGGACGCGCTGTACGGCCTCGAGCACGCGGGAGGGCTGGAACGGTTTCACCACGAAGTCCTTGGCGCCCGCCTGGATCGCCTCGACCACGAGGGCCTGCTGCCCCATCGCGCTGCACATCAGAATTTTCGCGTCCGGATCGGTCTTGCAGATCTCTCGCACCGCCTCGATCCCGCCCATGTCCGGCATCACGATGTCCATGGTGACGAGGTCGGGCTTGAGCTGGCGGTACTTGTCCACCGCCTGCACGCCGGACTCGGCCTCGCCCACGACCTCGAACCCGGCCTGGGTCAGGATGTCGCTGATCATGGTGCGCATGAAGATGGCGTCGTCGCAGACGAGAACGGTGTGACTCACGACAGCTCCTTCCGGGTAGCTGGGCAGCCGCCCGCGAGACGGCTTACCCGCCGATGATCGGCTCGAACAACCGGTCGATGTCCAACAGTATGAAGTGCTGATCGTCGCGGAGTCCCACGGCGCGAACGAGCCGCGGGTCCACCCCAGGCAGGTCCGCGCGCTGCGCCACCGACTGCTCCGGAACCTCGAGGAAGTCGAGCACCTGCCCGACCCCGAGTCCGTACCGGCGGCCCGCTACCTCCACGAGCACGATGGCCCCCTCGTCCTCGGCCCGCCGCTGCTGTTGCAGGAGCACGTGACCATCGAGCACGGTGAGCAGGGTACCCCGCACGTTGACCAGTCCTTCGACCGCCTGCGCGACACCCGGGATTCGGGTGGCCGGCAGGCGCGGCAGGATCTCCCGCACGATCCCTGCCGGGGCAGCGCAAATAAGCGCACCGATGCGAAAGATGACGGCGTGGAGCGTCTTCGAATTAGCCATCTCTATTATAGAAAAGAAGATAGCTCAAGGGTTCCGGGTGAGCAACAACTTCCCTCCCCCCCACCAGAACCAGGGATTCGCGCAGGTCCGAAGGCCATTCCGCCCGGAATTCCATAGGGTCACCCGTCGCGGGATGGCGGAATGCCAGACCGGCCGCGTGAAGCGCCTGTCTGGGAGTGGCCCGCTCCAGCGCTTCCGCCTCGCGCCGGGCCGCGCCCGAGACCCTGCGGCTGCCCCCGCCGGCATAGGTCGGATCCCCCACTACCGGGTGGCCGAGGTGCTCCAGATGCACCCGGATCTGGTGGGTGCGGCCGGAGTGAAGCTCGAGCCGCAGCAGATCGACCAGCTCGAAGCGCGCCACCACGAACGCATCGGTCCGCGCGGCTCGTCCGCCCGGCGTCACCGTCATCCGCTTGCGGTCCACCGGATGCCGCGCGACGGGCGCGTTGATCACGGTCGGAGACTCGCGGAGATGACCCCAGGCGAGCGCCGCGTAGGTGCGGCGGACCCGGCGCGCCGCGATCGCGGCGCCGAGCCGGCGATGCGCGAGGTCGGTCTTGGCGACGACCATCAGGCCCGACGTGTCCCGGTCCAGCCGGTGGACGACGCCCGGCCGTCCCTCCGCTCCACCGGCGAGGGTCGTGCCGCGGGCGACGAGCGCGTTGACCAGGGTGTCGTCCCAGTGACCGGGCGCGGGATGGACGACGAGCCCGGCGGGCTTGTCGATGACGGCGAGGTGATCGTCCTCGTAGACGACGACCAGCGGAATGGCGGCGGGACGAAGCGTGCGGGGAGGTTCGTGCTGGGGGAACCGGACGACCACGCGCTCGCCCCGAACGAGGGTCCGCGAGGCGCGGGCGGGCTTGCCGTTGACGTCCACCGCCCGGTCGGCGACCAGGCGGGCGGCTTGGGTGCGGGAGAGAGAGAGCTGATCGGCGAGGAAGCGGTCGAGGCGCTCGGTTGCCTCGGGAACGACGGAGAACTCGACCTGCCCCGCCTCGGTCACGCCGCCGAGGCCGGCTCCGCGCGTCGGGCGTCCTCCCGCCACATCGAGATGACGAGCGCGATGGCGCCGCAGCTCACGGCGATGTCCGCCACGTTGAACGTCGGCCAGCGCAGCGCGCCGATGCCCACGTCGAGGAAGTCCACCACGCCGCGCTCGCTGCGGATGCGGTCGATGAGGTTTCCGGCCGCGCCCCCGGCGACGAGGCCGAGCGCGAGCTGCCGGAACGAGTCGCCCAACGGGCTGGTGCGCGACATCCGGTGCAGCACGAACACCGCGACCACCGCGACGGTCAGAAAGATCCAGCGGGAGTAGGGACCCAGATGCAGTCCGAAGGCGGCGCCCTGGTTGTACACCAGCCGGAGCTGGAACCAGTCACCCAGGACCGCGATGCCCGGCGTCCGGAGCAGCGTGGCCTCGGCAATGATCTTGGTCACCAGGTCGAGGCCGATCACGACCGCCGCGGCGGCCCAGAAGATCCAGCGCTCCGGCCCCGCCAGGGGTTCAACGGCGCTTCCCATCTTCCTCTTTCTCCTTGCAAGTGATGCACAGGCGCGCATGCGGCAGCGCATCGAGCCGCTCGAAGTTGATCTCCTGCCCGCACTGATGGCAATGCCCGAACTTGTCGGGCGTGCCGTACAGGCGGCGCAGCGCCTCGTTCACGTGCCAGAGATAGCGCCCCTCCTGCGAGGCGAAGAGGAACTGCTTCTCCCGCTCCATCGCGTCGGTGCCCTGGTCGGCCATGTGGAACGAGTAGGACGACAGATCGCCGTCGGAGGACTGCAGGGTAGCGTTGAAGGACTCGTCGTAGTAGCCCAGCTCCTTCATGACCCGCGCGCGTTCTTCGAGCAGGCGCTTCTCGAGATGCGTCAGCTGCTTCTTGTTCATTCCCTACCCCTGAGTTGCGGACCGGCCCCGTTGCGGCCGTCCAGGTCCCGTTGCACTCCCATGACCACACCATGTCCGTCGATGTCCAGCTCCTGCTCCAGATCGGGTGCCGGTGCCCGCCCGCCCAGCTCCAGGCGCCGCGCCAGGGTTTCGCCCTGGATGAACTCCGCGTGGCCGCGCACGGCGTCGAGCAGCGGTCCGTCCCCCGAGATCCAGAGGCCGATCCGATCGGTATAGACGTATCCCGCTTCCTTCCGGAGTCGCTGCACCCGGTTCACTACCTCGCGCGCCAGCCCTTCGAGCCGGAGCGTCTCGTCCAACCGGGGATCCAGCGCCGCGACGTACGGCCCGTCACTCGCCACCAGCCAGTCACTCGCCACGTCGCGCTCGACCACGACGTCCTCCGGCAGGAAGGTGGCCGGCTCGCCGTCCACCTCGAGCGTCGCTTCCTCGCCCCGCTCCAGCCCGCGAAGCTGCGCCGGGTTCAACCGCTCCGCCGCCGCCGCGACCACGGGCGTCCGCTTGCCGTAGCGCTTGCCTAGCGAGCGAAAGTTGGGCTTGGCTCTGAGCCGCACCAGATCGGTGTCCGAGGCCACCACGTCCACCGCTTTGACGTTGACCTCGAGCCGCAGCAGCTCGAGCAGCTCGTCCAGCGCCGGCCCCCGCGCCGCCGTCGGCACCGCGACCTGCATCCTCGCGAGCGGCTGGCGGACCCGGAGCCCACGCTCCTCGCGCGCCGCCCGGGCGAGCGAGGCGAGCCGCCGCACGGCCTCCATCGCCGCCTCCAGCCCCGGATCACGGCGCCGGGAAGACTCCGGAAACCGCGCGAGGTGCACCGAGGTTCCCGCCAGCGACCGGTGCAGCCAGTCGCTCAGGAACGGCGCGGCCGGAGCCAGCATGCGGCTCACCGCCAGCAGCGCCTCGTGCAGCGTCGCGAGCGCGGCCGGATCGGCCACCGCGTCCACCGCCCAGAATCGCGGCCGGTTGACCCGGACGTACCAGTTGGACAGCTCGTCCACGAAATCGATCAGCGTGCGCACGCCCGCGGTGGGGTCGTAGCCGCTCCACTCGGCGTGCACCGCCTCGATCGTCGCGTCGAGCCGGCTCAGCAGCCACCGGTCCACCAGTGGCCGCTCCGCCGCCGGGGGTGCTTGCGCCGGCGACCAATCTTCGGCGTAGTCGGCGAAGAACTTGTATGTGTTGCGCAACTGGTTCATGAAGCCGCGCGCGACTTCGCCGATGGCCTCCTGGTCGAACCGCTTGGGCAGCCACACCTGGCTCGACACCAGCAGGTAGAGCCGCACCGCGTCGGCCCCGAACCGGCCGATCATCTCCTGCGGGTCCACCACGTTCCCGCGAGTCTTCGACATCTTCTGGCCTTCGGCGTCGAGCACCAGGCCGTTCACGATCACGTGCCGGTACGCCGGGCCGTCGAACGCGCCCGTGGCGATCGCGAGCAGGGAGTAGAACCATCCCCGCGTCTGATCCAGCCCCTCGCAGATGAAGTCCGCCGGGAAGTGCCGGGCAAACTCCTCCTGGTTCGCGAAGGGGTAATGCCACTGCGCGTACGGCATCGCCCCAGAGTCGAACCAGGCGTCGATCACCTCCGGCGCCCGCCGCATCATGCCCCCGCACCGGCACGCCCAGGTCCACTCGTCGATGAACGGCTTGTGGGGATCGAAGTCCGCCGGCAGCGGCTTCCCGCTCCGCTCCGCGAGGCGGGCGTAGCTGCCGATGACTTCGACGTGACCCGGATCGCGCTCGCACACCCACACCGGCAGCGGTGTGCCCCAGTAGCGGTCGCGGGACAGCGCCCAGTCCACGTTGTTCTCCAGCCACTCGCCGAATCGGCCGGAGCCGACCTCGGGCGGATGCCAGTCCACCCCGCGGTTGATCTCCAGCATCCGGTCCTTGAAGCTCGACGTGCGGACGAACCAGGAGTCGCGGGCGTAGTAGATCAGCGGGCTGGAGCAGCGCCAGCAGTGCGGGTAGCTGTGGCTGTACGCGTGGGTCAGGTGCCAGCGGCCCTCGCGCTTGAGCCGCTGGACGATGAGATCGTTGGTGGCCTTGTCGGTGACCAGCCGGCCCTCGATCTCGGGCCAGCTCGTTCCGGTGAAGGTCCCGTCCCCACCCACCGGCCGCAGCAGCGCCAGCCCATGGGTCTGGCCGGCCTGGTAGTCGTCGGCGCCGAACGCCGGCGCCAGGTGCACCATCCCGGTGCCGTCCTCCGCGGTGACGAAGTCACCCGGCACGACGACGCGCGAGGCGCGATCCGCCGGCAACGGCACGACGTCGAGCGGCCGGGTGTACGTGAGGCCCACCAGCTCGCTGCCCCGGAACGTCCGTCGCGCTCCCAGCTCCGCGAAGCTCGGCGCACCCTTGTTGGGCCCGCTCGGCAGCTCCGCCCGCGCCGTCGCGAGGACCAGCGTGCGCCCACCGACCTCGTACTCGCCGTACTCCAGCTCGGGATGCACGGCGATCGCCACATTCGACAGCAGCGTCCACGGCGTGGTGGTCCACACCAGGAGCTCGCGGCCCGAGCCGTCCTCCAGCGGGAAGGTCACGTAGATCGAGTTGGTGGTGACGTCCTCGTACCCGAGTGCCAGCTCGTGGCTCGAAAGCACGGTGCCGCATCGCGGGCAGTAGG
This sequence comes from uncultured Gemmatimonadales bacterium, assembly GCA_963720365.1. GTDB lineage: Bacteria > Gemmatimonadota > Gemmatimonadetes > Gemmatimonadales > GWC2-71-9 > CAVVWJ01. Next base: position 121,032 of record CAVRFK010000017.1, read on the forward strand.
GCAGCACCCGGTGGCCGCGATACAACAGGTCCTTCTCGTGCAGCTTCGCGAGGAGCCACCAGACCGACTCGACGTAGTCGTTCTCGCAGGTGACGTAGGGATGGTCGTAGTCCAGCCAGTACGCGATGCGGTCGGAGAGCGACTCCCATTCCTCCTGGTACTTGAAGACGCTCTGCCGGGCGCGGGCGTTGAACTCGCGCACCCCGAACTCCTCGATCGCCTTCTTCCCGTTGAGCTTCAGCTCCTTCTCGACCTCGATCTCGACCGGCAGCCCGTGCGTGTCCCAGCCCGCGATCCGGGTGACCGACTTCCCCTGCATCGCATGGAAGCGGCAGACCAGGTCCTTGATCGTCCGCGCGAAGACGTGGTGGATGCCGGGACGGCCGTTGGCCGTCGGCGGACCCTCGTAGAACACGAACGGGGTGCCGTCGCGATTGGCCGCCAGCGTGCGCCGGAAGAGGTCCTCCTCTTTCCAGAGCGCGAGCTGCCGCCGTTCCAGCTCGTCGGCGGTGAGATCGGGCAGCGGCGGGTACGCCATCAGGCGAGGCGCTCCACGACACTCGAGATCAGGCGGGTGAGCTGCGGCTCCGCCTTGCTGGCGGTCGCGATGATCCGGTCGAGGGAGGCCGGCTCCAGCGCGTCCGGAAGGCACTGGTCGGTGATGATCGAGATGCCCATCACCCGCATCCCCTGGTGCACCGCGACGATGACCTCCGGCACGGTGGACATCCCGACGACGTCGGCACCCATCATGCGCAGCATCCGGTACTCGGCCCGCGTCTCCAGGTTCGGACCCGGCACCGCCACGTAGACCCCTTCCCGCAGCACGATGCCCAGCTCGAGCGCGGTGCGGCGCGCGAGGGCACGGAGATCGGGATCGTAGGGCGCGGACATGTCGGGGAACCGCGGACCGAAACGCTCGTCGTTGGCGCCGATCAGCGGGTTATCTCCCAGCAGATTGATGTGATCGCTCAGCAGTACCAGATCGCCCGGCGCCCACAGCGGATGCATCCCGCCACACGCGTTGGAGACGACCAGCGTCCGGGCCCCGAGGGTGTGCAGCACGCGGATCGGGAAGGTGACCTGCTGAAGGTCGTACCCCTCGTACCGGTGGAAGCGGCCCTGCATCGCCATGACCGGACGGCCGCCCAGCCGGCCCACCAGCAGCTTCCCGGGATGCGATTCGACCGTGGAGAGCGGGAAGCCCGGTATGTCTCCGTACGGGATTTCCGCCTCGATGGTGATCTCGCGCGCCAGGCCGCCCAGGCCGGTGCCGAGCACGATGGCGAGCTCGGGCGTGACCTTGGTACGCCCGCGTATCGCGGCGGCGGCACCGGCCACCCGATCGTAGAGCGCGGGCGTCGCGGTCATCCCTGGCGCTCGCCGAACAGCACGGTTCCCAGTCGCATCATCGTCGCACCTTCCTCCGCGGCGATCGCATAGTCACTCGACATCCCCATGGACAGCTCCGGCAGCCGATGCCCTTCCCGCTCCGCCCCGTCGCGCAGCTCGCGCAGCCGGCGGAAGGCACGCCGCTGCTCGGCGGCATCGTCCGTGAGCGCGCTCATCGTCATCAGACCGATCACCTCGAGTTGGGACATCCCGCGAAGCGTGTCGAGCAGCGAGCGAAGCCCGTCGGGCTCCACCCCGCCCTTCTGCGGCTCGTCGGAGCAGTTCACCTGGATCAGCACCTGCTGACGGCTGTCGCCCGTGACCCGCTTGTCCATCTCGGCGGCCAGATCGGCCCGGTCTACCGAGTGAACCAGGACGAAGCGCCCTGCCGCGTGCCGCGCCTTGTTCCGTTGCAGCGTTCCGATGAGGTGCCATCGAACGTGGACGTCGGCGGCCTGATTCCTGCTTGGACAGCGCCTCCTGGACCCGGTTCTCCCCGACATCCTCGAGGCCGGCGGCCACGGCCGCCTGTACGGCGGCGGGCCCATGACCCTTGGTGACGGCGATGATCCTGACGGGATGCGTCCAGCCCCCGGCCGCCTGATGCCTCGCGACCGTCTCATGCACCAGTGCAAGGCGGCTCGGCAGGTCCGGGAATTCCATAGCCTTACAATTTAAGCCGATCTGGTGACTCCCGAAGACCTGTGCAGAGCCAGCGGGGGGAATGGACGGTCCGCCTGCGTCGAGCAGGAGACTTCCTATAGGCAGGGTCGTCATCGTCGGTAAACTTCGGCCTTACGCCCGTTGCTGCGCCAGCACCCCCACCACCGCGCGGATCAGCACGTCTGGCGATACGGGCTTCTGCAGGAACGTCTGGGCCCCCGCCGGCGTACCGTTGCCGAAGGCCACATCCCGGGCATGGCCCGACATCAAGATGACCGGAAGATCGGGGTATTGCACCGCGAGCCGCTCGACCAGCTCGCGTCCGCCGAGCCGGGGCATCACCACATCGGTGAGCACAACATCCACTCGCCCGATGCGGGTCAGGCACTCGAGCGCCTCATGGCCGTCGCGCGCCTGGCTCACCTCGTAGCCTTCCTCTGTCAGGATCCGGCTCAGCAGCGCGCGTACCGCGTCTTCGTCGTCCACCACCAGCAGCCGCGCGGGCCGCGACGGCAGGCCGCGTGGGGCGGCCGGCACCGCCGCCACCCGCGGCGGACCGGACATGGCGGGAAAGAGCACCGTGAACTCAGCCCCCGATCCCGGGCGGCTCTCCACGGTGATCCGGCCCTGCGACTGGGTGACGATCCCGTGCACGGTCGCGAGCCCGAGGCCCGTGCCTTGCCCCTGCTCCTTGGTTGTAAAGAACGGCTCAAAGATGCGGGGCAGATGCTCCGGATGGATCCCCGCGCCGGTATCGCCCACCGCGAGCAGCACGTACGCGCCGGAGGGCGTCGCCTCCGCCGCACGCTTCGGCTCCCGATCCGACACCTCCAGCCGGCCGGTCCGGATCCGGATGCGGCCACCGTCCGGCATCGCGTCCCGCGCGTTGATCGCCAGGTTCATGAGCACCTGCAGCAGCTGGGCGCGATCCACTCGCACCCAGGTGGGGTCGGGCGTGAGCTCCAGGGCGATCTCGATGTGGCTGCCGATGAGGCGCTCGAGCAGTGTCGATCCGTCCACGACCGCTGCGTTGAGCTCCAGCGTCTCGGGCTGAAGTACCTGCTGGCGGCTGAACGCCAGGAGCTGGCGGGTGAGACCCGCCATGCGCTCGACCGCCTTGAGGACCTCCTCGAGATCGCCCCGGGCCTGGGCGCCGAGTCCCGGGTCGCGGGCCGCGAAGGCGGCGAATCCGCCCACCGCGCTGAGCTGGTTGTTGAAGTCGTGCGCCACGCCGCCGGCCAGCCGGCCGATCGCCTCCATCTTGGCGGCCTGGCGGAGCTGTTCCTCCGCCTGCTTCCGGTCATGAATGTCGGTCGAGGTGCCGTACCACTGTTCCAGTCGCCCGCCGTCATCTCGGACGGGCACGACGCGGGAGAGATACCAGCGGTACCCGCCGTCCCCCGCGCCGCGGAGCCGGACCTCGGCGGTGTACTCCACACCCTCGCGACGAGCGCGGTCCCACTCCGCGACAAGACTGGAACGGTCGTCGGGGTGCATGCCGGTGGTGAGGTCGCCGGCAGACGCGGCATCCCGGTCGGTGTAGGCCCGCCACTGCTGGTTGATGAAGGTGACCTCGCCGTCCGCGCCCAGCACATAGACGATCTGCGGCATGGCGTCGGCCAGGCGTCGGAACCGCGCCTCGTTCTCGCGCACCGTCCGGGTCGCGGCCGCCAGCGCGCGCTCGTGGGCCGAGAGGGCGCGGAGGCACCACCAGAGCCCGACGCTCATCGCGATGACGAGCGCGAGGGCCAGGAGCGCGGTGCCCAGCCCCCGATCGAACCACCGGGCTTCCCGCCCTTGGACGAAGAGCAGGCCGAGCGCGAGCGGCACGACGATGACGAACGGAAGGGCCCGGCGCGCGAGCAGACCCGCTCCGCCCGGCTCCAGAAAGGTCCGCATCGGTTGGCTGTCGGGCAGCACGGCCACCAACCCCAGACCGACGGCGACGATCATGGTGGCCGTCTGCAGGGCGATGGCCGTGAAGCGGGCCACGGCGTACAGCGGATCCGCGCCGAAAACGTACCCGATGAACGAGAGCGTGCCGATGGCCAGCGCCGAGAGACCGAGGAACGCCGCCGCCTGACGCATCCGGGAGCCGCCGAGCGCAGCCAGCAGTCCGATCCCGAGCAAGCTCCAGGCGACGGAGGCCGGCGGCCCCATGCGCCCGGGAGCCATGGTCATCATCCCGCCCCAGGGGCGCCCGAACGTGAGCAGGGCGTCGATGCCGAGATCGATGCCCGCGGCGTGCTCGCTGAGGGTGAGGAAGCCGACGAGTCCGCAGAGCGCCCCGAGCGCGACGACCGGGCGGCGGTAGCCATGAGCGAGGAGGGCCAGTCCGGCGCCGGCAGCCATGGCCGCGAGCGCGGTGTTCGGCTGGATCGAGATCTCGCCGCCCCAGGTGGCGAGGCGGGGAACGTCGAGCACCCAGCCCAGGAACGAAATCAGGCCGGCGGCAAAGCCGTACCAGCCCAGAGCCGCGGCGAGCCGCAGCATGGCGGAATGGCGGGGTACTCGGTACGTGTTCACGGAGACCGGCTCCAGTACGTTCAGAGGAACATACATCGAGTAGCCAAGACAGCCGTGCGGGTGCATCGGAGGACGTGGCTCGGCTTCAGATGCACTCTTCCCTTGAAGCTGGGCCAAGATACGATGCGACGAAGGGAGAGTGGAGGGACCCCTATTTCGCGGTGTCGGGAGGCGCGGCCAGAAGCTCCTCGAGGGCCTGCCGGAGCTGGGGATTGGGGGAGATCTTGACGGCCGCCTGCATCGCGCGCTCCGTCCGCTCTCGGTCCCCGGTGGTTTGGTGGGCGTAGACCAACTGGATCAGCGGCAGCGCGAGACTCGCCGCGGCGCTGGCGGAGGTGGGGTCGAGGTCGGCCGCCCCGCGCGCGAGCAGGTCGCCGTAGCGGTAGGTCTCGAACGCCAGGGTCTCGGTGGCGGGGACGTCCAGCGGCGCTCCCGCGAGCCGGCGGAGGTCGAGATTGGGATTGGTGGTGTCCGGCGGTGTCGCCTGAAGATGAAAGCCGAGCGCGCGCTGGACCACGTACGCGCGCAGGCCGGCGACACCGGTGCCGGACGTGACCGACCAGACGATCGGCCGCCGGCCCACGTTGTTCTGCACCAGGCTCAGAGTCAGGATCTCGTTGGGATAGAGGAACGATCCGGCGTCGATCCTGCGGACCAGGGGGCCGAGCTTCACCTCCTGCGCCTGCTGCACGTAGTACCCCTGCATGGCCGACGCGATCATCGAGTCGGTCATCGTATGCAGCCTTCCAGGTCGGCGCCGGCGGAATCGAATCGCGCCAGAGCTTCGGGATCTGCGCAGGATCCACCGGACGCACCGGGTTTTCCCGGAGCTGGCGCATGTACCAGTCGGTGTTCGCCAGCGCGAGGCAGACCACGGTCACGTCCTGCCGGATGCCGGCCACCTCCTGCGCCCACCAGAGCGGGAACGTGTCGTTGTCCCCGAAGGTGAAAAGGATGCCGTACGGTGGCGCGGTGTTGAGCAGGTCGTAGGCGAAATCGGCCGCGAGGCGGGCATCCGGCCCGTGGCGGCGCGACGCCTTGCTCCAGTTGAGGGCGACCGGCACCAGTGCGACGAGCAGCAACGCCGGCGCCACCAGCCTGGCCCGCGGAATCGCCCGGACCGCATCGGCCGCAAAGGCGGCGAGCCCGATCCCGGCCCACAGCCCCCACACGATGAAGCTCACCACGAAGAAGTAGTCCCGCTCCCGCACCTCGTGGTCGTCGAGGTTGGGCCACTGCTCCAGCGCGAGACTGAACCCGGGTTTGAAATTCATGTAGAACACGAGCCCGAGCCCGGTGACCAGGAAGATGCCGAGCAGCATCCACCAGGTCGCACGGTCGGAGCGCCGCTGCTCCCACAGGCCGCGAAGGCCCAGGGTTACGAACAGAATGGTGACCGGCTTCCGCGCCACGTCGCCCAGCGCGCGGGCCCACTGCCAGTCGAAGTACTGGAAATAGTTGATGAGCTGCCAGTAGATCAGTGAGAGCGTGCGACCCGGATTGTCCGGCCCGCTGATCTCGGTGGGATCGTCGAGCGGTGTGCGCGGCGGATACTGCGCTCGCCGGATCACCGCCAGCAGCGAGTCGAAGGTGGACGGATCCGCCTCGTTGATCATCGGATGTTGCGCCGAGCGGAGATACACGAACGCGTACGGGGTGATGCCCACCGCCGCGATCCCCAGGGCCAGCAGCGCGAAGGCACCCGCGCCGCCGGACGCGGCGAAGACCGCGGCGGCGAGGAAGCACGCCGCGCCGACCACGGTGAGCGACGCGCTTCCGAGCCCGGTGCCGACCAGCAGCGCCCACACGCCGGCGACCACCGCGACCTGCCCCCACTCCTCGCGACGCCGGCCCGGATCGGGCGCCGGCTCGTCCCGCAGCGTGGCGACGAGAAACAGCAGCACGCCCGGCACCGCCAGCAGCGACAGCAGATGGTTGCCGATGGACATGCCGGCGAGATAGATGATCAACAGCAGGAAGCGCGGCGCCCGTTCGGTGCCGCGCCGGCTGCGCCAGAGGATCGCGGCCCACGCCATCGCCGCCGTGGTCAGCGTGGCGACGGTGTAGACCTCGGTCTCGTTGGAGTTCTGCCAGTTGGTGAAGCTGAAGGCGCCGAGCATCGCGGCCGCCGCGGCACCGCCCGTCCGGAGGAGACGCGCCGCGTCATCGGGCAGGCCGGCGACGACCCCGCGCATCGAGTGGTGCACCACCAGGAACAGCAACGCCGCCGCCGCCGAGCTGCAGCAGGCGCTCAGCAGGTTGGTGCGGTAGGCGTATTCCCCGACCGGCACCAGCAGTGCCCACACGTGGGCGATCAGCACGAAGAGCGGCGTGCCCGGCGGATGGGGAATGCCGAGCGTGCGCGCCGCGGCGATGAACTCGCCCGCGTCCCAGAAGGTGACCGTCGGCGCGAGCGTGGCGACGAACACCGCCAGCACCAGCGCGCCGACGATCGCCGCGGCGCGGTACGGAGGACGCTCGGCCTCGCTCATGCCCGGGCCGAAGCCTCCAGCGCCTCCGCGATGGCCAGCGCCTCACGCGCCGCCGCGACCGCGTGCACCCGGAACACCCGCGCGCCCCGCTCCCAGGCGAGCGCGCACGCCGCCGCGGTGGCGCGGTCGCGGTCCTCCACCGGCAGCCCGGTGATCGCGCCGAGGAACCGCTTGCGCGACGGCCCGATCGCCAGCGGGCGGCCGAGCGACTGGAGCGCGGAGAGCTGGTCGAACAGGGCCACGCTCTGCTCCACGGTCTTGGAGAAGCCGAAGCCGGGATCGACCACGACGGCCTCCTGCGCCACACCCGCGTCCGTCGCGGTGGCGAGCGATGCCCGCAGCTCCGCGAGCACGCCGCCCACGACGTCGCCGCCATAGTCGGCGCGATCGTACGATGCGATCTCCAGCAGCCCGCCGCGCGAGTGCATGAGAATGACCCCGGCACCCGACTTCGCGGCGACCGATGCGATCGCCGGGTCGTGCCGGAACGCGGTGACGTCGTTCACGATCGCGGCACCCGCGGCGAGTGCCGCTTCGGCCACCTCCGACTTCACCGTGTCCACCGAGATCATCAGGTCGGGATGCTCGCGGGCCAGGGCTTTCACCACCGGTACGACTCGCTGCAGCTCTTCCCCAACCGGCACGATCTCGGCGCGTCCCGGCCGCGTGGACTCGCCGCCGACATCCACTACCGTCGCGCCGTCGCGCCGGAGTGCGTCCGCATGCGCCAGCGCCGCGCGGGCGCCGGTGAACCGGCCCCCGTCGCTGAAGCTGTCCGGGGTGACGTTGAGGATGCCGAGAATGACCGGATGGTCGAGCGGGATCGCCCCGCGAGCGGTCTGCCAGATCGCCGGGGGATCAGCCGGCATGGCGAGCCCTACCTGGAGCGCGACGTCGGTGAGCGGCTCGGGTGCGGTCCACGGCCGCGCGAACGCGCTCAGTCGCGAGCGGCTGCCGGCGACGATGGCCCAGTCGTCGCCCGTCACGACCTCGAGGCCCAGGCCCCCGCCAAAGCGGACCAGGGCCTCGAGTGTGTCGGTCTTCAGGCCGGTGAGGTGAAAGGCTAGCGGGTGAATACCGCCGGCGGAGGCGCGGGCGAGCCCGTCCTCCCACCCGTGGGAGCGCAGCGCGTCACGCACCGCTCCCGGCGAGTGGAGCGCCAGCGGCGTGACATTCACGCGCCGGCGGGTTCGGCCGGTGGGGCTCCGAGGATAGGCGCCCGGGACGGCGCGGCGCCCGGCTTCGCTGAGGGAGGGCTCGCCGCCGCCGGCGGGTCGAGCGGCAGGTTGCGTGGCGCGAGCGGCAGGTTCTTCACCAGCCGGTCGAGATCCTCGCGGTCGATCGTCTCGCGATCGAGCAGCGCGACCGCGATCCGGTCCAGCAGCTCGCGGTTGTGGGTCAGGATCTGCATCGCGCGCGCGTAGGCCTCGTCGATGAGACGCTTCACCTCGTCGTCCACCATCTGCGCCGTGCGCTCCGAGATCTCCCGCCGCTGGGCGAACTCGCGGCCGAGGAAGATCTCCTGCTCCTTGTCGCCCACGGCGAGCGGCCCGATGACTTCGCTCATCCCGAACTGCGTGACCATCCGGCGCGCGAGTCCGGTGGCGCGCTCGATGTCGTTCCCCGCCCCGGTGGTGACCTTGTCCGCGCCGAAGATGATCTCCTCCGCCACCCGGCCGCCGAAGAACATCGCCAGGCTGCCGATGAGCCAGTCCTTGCTGTAGTTGTGGCGGTCCACCTCGGGGAGCGAGGCGGTGAGGCCCAGCGCGCGGCCGCGGGGCACGATGGTGACCTTGTGCACCGGATCGCTGCCCGGAATCTTGAGCGCCACGATCGCGTGGCCCGCCTCGTGATACGCGGTGAGCTTGCGCTCGTCCTCGGTGAGCACGAGGCTCCGCCGCTCGACGCCCAGCATCACCTTGTCCTTCGCGTCCTCGAAGTCGATCATGTCCACCAGCGTCTTGTTGCGCCGCGCCGCGAGCACGGCCGCCTCGTTCACCAGGTTCGCGAGGTCCGCGCCGGCCATGCCGGGCGTGCCCTTGGCGATGGTATCGAGACGCACGTCGCTGCCGAGCGGGATCTTCCGGGTGTGGACCCGGAGGATGCCTTCGCGGCCGCGGACGTCAGGCGCGTCCACCACGATCTGGCGGTCGAACCGGCCCGGCCGAAGCAGCGCGGGATCGAGCACGTCGGGGCGGTTGGTGGCCGCCACCAGGATGACGCCGTCGTTCGACTCGAAGCCGTCCATCTCGACCAGGAGCTGGTTGAGGGTCTGCTCCCGCTCGTCATGCCCGCCGCCGAGCCCCGCGCCGCGGTGCCGGCCGACGGCGTCGATCTCGTCGATGAAGATGATGCACGGCGCGTGCGACTTGCCCTGCTCGAACAGGTCGCGCACCCGGCTCGCGCCGACGCCGACGAACATCTCGACGAAGTCGGAGCCCGACATCGAGAAGAAGGGCCGTCCGGCTTCTCCGGCGACCGCCTTGGCCAGCAGCGTCTTGCCGGTGCCCGGCGGGCCCGACCAGCAGCGCGCCCTTCGGCAGCCGCCCGCCGAGCCGGGTGAACTTCTGCGGGTCCTTCAGGAACTCGATGATCTCCTGCAGCTCGACCTTGGCCTCGTCGGCCCCCGCGACGTCGGCGAAGGTGACCTTCGGCGTGTCGCCCGCGAGCAGCTTGGCCTTCGACTTCCCGAACGCGAAGGCGCGGCTTCCGCCTGCCTGCAGCTGGCGCAGGAGGAAGAACCAGAGGCCGAGGATGACGATCCACGGCAGCGCCGCGATGATGATCGCCGTGATGCCGCCCTTGGGCTCCTTGGCCAGGATCGGAACGCCGGCGTCCTCCAGCCGCTTGATGAACACCTCGCTGTTCGCCACCGGGAGCAGCACGGTGAAGCTCTTGGCCGTGCGGCCTTCCTGGGTGACCGGCGCGCGGAAATCGCCCTCCAGCCGCTTGCCGTCGAACACCTCCACCCGGGCGACGTTGCCCTGGTCGAGCTGCCGGCTGAACTCGGTGTACGAGAATTCCTGAGTGGGATTGCGCTGCCGGCTCATCATCTGGAAGAGCGCCAGCGCGAGCAGGCCCACCAGCAGCCACAGGGCGAGGTTCTTGCTCAGGTTGCCCCAGTTGGTGCGCGGGGGGCGGGATGGGAGTCGGTCTGCCATTTATTCCAGGTCCGCGATGAACGGGAGATGACGGTAGTTCTCGGCATGGTCGAGACCATACCCGACCAGAAACGCCGGCGGCGCGTTGAAGCCCACGAATCGGAGCTCCGGGCGCACTTCGGTCGCCAACTGCTTGTCGAGAAGGGCGCAGATGGCCAGGCTGCCGGGCTTCCGTTCCACCAGCAGGGCCATGAGCCGCTTCAGGGTTTTGCCCGTATCAATAATATCCTCAACGAGGAGGATATGTTTGCCCTCCAGGCGGGTTTCCGGGTCGTACAGGAGCCGGACCTTGCCGCTGGAGACCTTCCCGTCCCCGTACGAGCTGGCCACCAGGAAGTCCACCTGGACCGGCCGCTCGATGGTCCGCACCAAGGTCACTGAGAAAGATGAAGCTGCCCTTGAGGAGCCCCAGCACGAGGAGCTCGCCGTCGGGGTACGCCCGGGTGATCTCCGCGCCCAGCTCGGCCACCCGGGCGGCGATGGTCGCCTCGTCGTAAATGATGGACTTGACGGGCTTGCCGCCGGTGCGGCGCAGAACCTCAGGCGTGCTCAACATCGATACGGAGCGACTCCGATCCAGCGGGAGGAAGGAGGGCGTCCGACCGGCAGACCCCCGGGATCCAGACGATGGCGTCCACTCCGGCGAGCACCGGCCACTCCGCCCGGCTCCTTCGAGGGACCCGCGCCTCCTGGAAGCAGCGGACCACCGGCCGTCGGCCCGCGCCGGCGAGGGGACGGAGCTTGTCGCCCGGCACCCAGGCGCGCAGCACCAGGCCCTCGGCGCTGAACCAGGCGGTCCGGCTCGCCCGCTCCTGCCGGTCGGGGGCGCTCTCCGGCCGCCAGGTCACTTTCCATTCACCCCAGGTGGCCTGGCCGCTCCGGCCTTCCAGCGCGAGAGCCACGGGCACGGCCTGCTCTACCCGGCGCACGATACGGAGACGGTCGAAGGCGAGCTCCGCCCGCCAGCCCCCACCGAGCGGCACTTCCCGCCCGCTGGTCCCCTCCTGGGCGAGCCGCAAGACGCGGGCGGCACGACCCGCTCCCATGCGGAATCCCGCCCGTCGAGCGGCGGCGATCATGACCGAATGGCTCAAGGCTGAATGATAGGCCGCGACCGGGGCAGCAGCAACGGAAATTCCCCCGTCCTCCTCCCGTAGATCGAGCCCCGGCAGCAGGTCCAGCACGTGCTCCCACGCCTCCCGGTCCCGACCCGCATTGGCGCCGAGCCGGCGGAGCCTGGCATCCACCTGCGGCAGCCGCCGGCGGAGCGTTGGGAGGAGGTCACAGCGGATCCAGGACCGCAGGTGCGCGGGATCGCTGTTGGCCGGATCCACCCAGACCTGGAGCCCACCCTGGCGCGCGTAGGCGGCCAGCCGGGCCCGCTCCACCCGCAGCAGCGGCCGGACCAGCGGCCCGCTCACGACGCGCATTCCGCCCAGGCCCGCCGAGCCCGGTGCCCTCGAGGGCGCGCATGAGGACCGTCTCGCTCTGATCGTCGGCGTGGTGCGCCGTGAAGATGGTCGAGGCGCCCAGCCGTTCGCGCAGCGCATGGAGCCAGGCGTAGCGGGCCTCGCGCGCCGACGTCTCTCCCGCTTCGGGGCCGAGCCCCAGCCGGGCCACCTCGACCTCGAGGCCGAGCCGCTCGGCCAGGGCGACGACGCGCGCGGCGATCCGGGCGCTCTCGGGATGAATGCCGTGATCGGCGTGGGCGACGACCAGCTCGAGGCGGGGATCGGCGGTGCGATGGAGCAGATCCAGCAGGACCACGGAGTCGAGGCCGCCGGACACGGCGACCAGCGCGCGGCCTTCCGGCAGCGCCAGCGACGCGAGGGTACGGCCGAACTCCTGGAGGAGATCCATCACCCTCAAAAATAACCGGTTGACTCTCGTCTGCGATGCCTGAAGTTTGGCAAATGAGCGATCCGCACGAGTTTCTGCGAACCCTGGTGCTGGTCCTGTGCGTCGCCGCCGGCGGCCACGATCATCTTCCAGCGACTGCGGCAGCCGGTCGTCTTCGGCTACCTCGTCGCCGGGATGATCCTGGGACCGCACGTGCCGATCCCTCTCGTCGCCGACGAGGGCATGGTCCGGGTGCTGTCCGAGCTGGGCGTCATCCTCCTGATGTTCGCCCTCGGGCTCGAGTTCAGCCTCCGCAAGCTGTTCGCGGTCGGGCCGACGGCCTCGGTCATCGCGGTGCTGCAGACCAGCGCGATGGTCGCGATCGGGTACCTCGCCGGCCAGGCGTTCGGCTGGACCCGGCTGGAGAGCGTCTACGCCGGCGCCATCATCGCGATCTCCAGTACCACGATCATCGTGAAGGCGTTCGCCGAGCAGGGCATCCGGGAGCGGTTCACCCAGGTCGTGTTCGGCGTGCTCATCATGGAAGATCTGATCGCGATCTTCCTGCTCGCGATCCTCACCGCGGTCTCCAGCAGCGGCGGCGTCTCCGCCGGCGACCTCGCGGTGACCGCCGGCCGGCTCGGCGCCTTCCTCGTGGTCCTCCTGGTCGTCGGCGTGTTCACCATCCCGCGGCTGATGCGCGCCGTCGTGCGGCTCAACCGCCCCGAGACGACGGTCGTCACCGCGATCGGCATCTGTTTCGGCATCGCGTATCTCGCGCTCAGCTTCAACTACTCGGTGGCGCTGGGCGCGTTCCTCGCCGGCTCCCTGGTCGCCGAGTCGGGCGAAGAGCGCACGATCGAGCACCTGGTCCAGCCGATCCGCGACCTGTTCGCGGCGATCTTCTTCGTCGCCGTGGGCATGCTGATCGATCCCCGGCTCATCGCGGAGCATTGGGTGGCGGTCGTGGTGTTCACCCTGCTGGTGATCCTGGGCAAGCTGGTATTCGTGAGCGCCGGCGCGTTCCTCGCCGGCTACGGCACCCGCATGTCCGTGCAGACGGGGATGAGCCTGGCGCAGATCGGCGAGTTCTCCTTCATCATCGCCGGCATCGGACTCGCGTCCGGCGGCACCCGCGACTTCCTCTATCCCGTCGCCGTGGCGGTCTCCGCGATCACGACGCTCACGACGCCGTGGCTGATCCGCGCCGCGGGGCCGGTCGCGTCGTGGGTGGACCGGACGCTCCCCCGCCCCATTCAGAACTTCGTCGGGCTCTACGGCTCGTGGATGGCGAGCTTCCGGAGCAGCTCGCAGGACCAGGGACGCCAGTCGCGCGCACGGCGCCTGGCCGGCCTGCTGCTGCTCGACGCCGTGCTCCTCGCAGCCATCGCCGTGGGGCTCGCGCTCCAACTCGACGTGGCCGTCGCCACCATCTCGCGGCGCATGGATCTCAGCGCGGAGACCGCGCGGCTCGTCGTGCTGGGCGGCGCGGGCGCGCTCGCGGCGCCGCTCCTCATCGGCCTCGTGCGCACGGCCCGCGGCCTCGGCCAGGCGATCGCGCTCCGCGCCCTGCCCGCCCCGACGCGCGGCGTGGACCTCGGCGCGGCGCCGCGGCGCGCGTTCCTCGTCACCTGGCAGCTGGTGATGGTCGCCATGGCCGGCGTGCCGCTGGTGGCGCTGAGCTCGGCGTTCCTGCCGCGGCACCTGGCGCCGATCCTCTTCCTCGCGGTGCTCGCGATCCTCGCGATCGCCTTCTGGCGCAGCGCGACCAACCTCCAGGGTCACACCCGGGCCGGCGCGGAGGTGATCGTCGCCGCGCTCGCAAAGCAGATGGCGGGAAGCACCGAGTCGCCCGCAGGCCCGAGTCGCCCACCGGCGCCGGGCCAGCGACAGCGAGGGCGCCGCCGCGACGATCACGGATGCACCGCCGCGGGAGCAGACGCTGTCCGGGATCTACGATCTCATCCCGGGATTGGGGCGGCCGGTCTCGATCGAGATCGGGGCCGAGGACTACGCGGCGGGACGCTCGCTCTCGGAGCTCGACGTCCGGGACGCCACCGACGCCACGGTGCTCGTGATCGTCCGAGGCGATGAGTCGGTGATCCTGCCCGTCGGGAAGGAAATGCTCGAACCGGGTGACGTGCTGGCACTGGCGGGAGCGGAAGATGCGGTCGAGAAGGCTCGCAGCCTGCTGCGCAGCGGCCCGCCGGCCTAGTGGGAGTCCCGCAGCTCGACGTCGTCGCGCTGAACTCGGGTGATGCCGTGCGAGGTCTCGAGCCAGACGTAGGCGGCGTGGTTTCCGTGCTCGGTATAGAGCGAGTACCAGACGCCGGGCTGGATGGTCGGATAGAAGCCGAGCCAGCCGGCCCGGAGCCGGCCCTGCGGAGCGACACGGGAGACACGGCGGTCGGGGCGGTTCATGAAGGAAATGTGGGCGCACAGGGTGACTGGCGGTACCGTTCCTTGAGAACTTGCATGAGGCTTGCGCCGTAAGCGGCACTTAGGTCATGCTTTAAACGCCTCATCCCGAGCGCAGCGAGGGACCTTGCCCGCCGTCATCGAACTCGGCAGACAAGGTCCCTCGCTTCGCTCGGGATGAGGTTCTTGCTCGCCGACTACCAGCCCAGCGTAAAGCTGAAGAAGTTCGTCGGGCCGAGAACGCCCAGGTACTTGTACGCGTAGTCGAGCCCGAGGCTGAACCCGCCGTTCCCGGTCCCGTACAGCAGCCCGCCGCCGAACGCGAGGCCGTGCAGCTTCTCCTCGTCGTTCAGCCCGGTGTCGATCGTCACCGGATCCAGGTCGTTCGCCCCGGTGTAGCTGTAGCTCCCCCGCAGCGCGAAGCCGAAGTTGGAGCCCCCGATCCGGTTCGACATCCACTCACTCCCGAACGCGAAGCCCGGCGTGTTGTTGTTCGGCTGGTTGAAGTCGCCCAGCACCGTCAGCCGGTTGTTGTCGCCCGCGATCACGTCGTACGCCAGCCCCACCCGGAAGGTGGTCGGCAGCGGGAAGTCCTTCGTCAGCAGGTTCGACGTCTGCGGCAGCGTCGGCACCGGATCCTCTCCCGGCAGCGGCGTCCGCGGCACGTTGCCCTGCAACCCGGTGCCCTCGTAGGTCAGGTTCGACCCCAGGTTCGCCAGCACGAAGCTGAACTTCACCGGGTGGTTGTTGAGCGTCGCGTGGAAGTTGGTCCCGAAGTCCACCGCGAACGCGCTCCCGCTCACCGTCCCCAGCCGGTCGTCCACGTACTTCGCCGTCAACCCGGCCGAGAACCGGTCGGAGAAGTTCTGGGCGAAGGTGATGCCCACGAACGTCTGGTTCACCGAGTAGGTCGCCCCGGTCCCGTCGGGCTGGTCCTCGGTGAACACCGGCTGGTCCCGGAACCCGAAGGTGCCGAGCTGGAACCCGATGGTGCGGCTCCCGCCGGAGAACGGGAAGGCGACGCCGCCCCACGAGTAGCGGGTGTCGGCGACGTAGTCATAGGTCCCGAGGGTCAGGCCCGCCTTCTCGATCAGGGCCGCGCCGGCGGGATTGTAGTACAGCGAGCTGATATCGGTGGCGATGGCGGCAAACGACCCGCCCAGCGCCGTACCCCGGGCCCCCGCGCCGAGCAGCAGGAACTCGGCGGACGTGGTGCCATACGAGGTGTTGTCTTCCTGACCGATCGGCTGCCCGGTGTCGTTCTGCGCCAGCACGGGCTGAGCCGAGAGGAGGCCGGCCGCGAGGAGCCAGCCCGATGCGATGCGGTGTCTCATGGCGTGGCTCCTTACTGGGCGAAGTTGACGACGGTGAACCGGCCCACCCGTCGGGCGTCGCCGGCTTCGACGTGATAGAAATAGACGCCGCTGGCAACGACCTGGTTGTTCCGGTTCCGGAGATCCCAATCGAACTCGCTCCCCTGCGACCGGCTGGTCGAGCTGTAGCGGGTGCCGTCGTGCTCCAGCAGCCGGACCAGCACGCCGCTCACCGAATAGATCCGGATGATCGCGCGCGCCGGCAGGCCCACGAACTTCAGGAGCTTCTGCTCGGTGCTGGCCTCGTACGCGCTCTTCACGTAGTACGGGTCGGGCACCGTGTGGACGCGGGTGAGGTCGTTCTTGGTGGCCCCGGCGATCGTGTTCGCGACACCGAACTCGAGCGCCGACGTGGCCCCGATCGCGGTGAAGGACCTGACCTGAGGCGCGGTGAAGGTGTACGCCCCGGGCGCGCCCGTGATGGTTCCCTGATACGAGCGGAGCGACCACACGGCGCCTTCGGCGGGCAACTGCGGGCATCGACATCACGAACACGTCACCCGCGAGGTAGAACAGGAACCCGCCTTCCGCCGCCACCGGCACCGTGCCGGCCTCGGCCAGGTTCCGGAAGAACGCCACCGGGCCCAGCTGCGCCGTGTTGCTCAGTGCCACCGGCCCACTGGCGCACGGAATGCGGAGTGCGGCTTCTGCCGCGAGCCGTCCGGTCGCGAACGGCTCGACGCAGCCGAGGTCCGCCGCCGTGAGCACGGCGGCCCGGTTGTCGGGGCCCGCGGTCACGCCCGCCGACGTGTTGAGAATTCCCCAGCCACCACCGAGCGACGGCTGGAACGGCACCTCGACGTTGTGCGTCACGTCGAATACCGACGCCACGGTGCCGCCGGGTCCCCAGGTGACATTGAAGTCGGCGGCGCGGCGCACCGTCGGGAAGACCCACTCGAAGTTCCGCCACTCGCCGTTGAAGTGCATGTACGCCGCGGCCTGCTGGATCGTGGTCACGCCCGTCAGCCCGCCGGCGTTGTTGAAGTTCCCGAAGATCTCCGCGCTGCCGCAGTCCGCCACCGTGAGGAGCGCGGTGCTGCCGCCCGCGATTCGGCGTGCAGTTGTTGAGCTGCGGGTTGGCCACGGTCTCGTTGGCCGTCGGCGAGGGGCCGTCGAACCAGCGTGAGCCGTTGTACTTCGAGTTTGCCGGCGTACCGAAGTCGGAGAACCGGGCCCCGACGCCCCAGGCGCCGGCCTCCTGGCCGGGGCCTGTCCGAATCGTCGCCTGACCCTGCAGGCGGAAGTCACCCGAGCCCTCGAACCGCCGCGCGGTCGCCGGATCCACCACCAGCGCCTCGAAGAAGGCCGGGGTCTCGTCCACCCCGGTACTCACCGCCGCGGCCCCGTTGGCGCCGCCACCGCCGAACTGCACCTGGTTATGCGGGATCGCGATCTCGAATTCCTCGACGCCATTGCCGACCGTCACGTGGTAGATCGCGGGAGCCGAGATCCCACTGACTCCTCCGAAGACCGCGCCGATGTTCCCATAGACACCGAGCTCGATGTCGTCGAGCCGGAGCGTGAGTGCGCCCGACTGGCTGGGCTGGATGATCGATGCGGCGAACTCACCGACGAACCCGATCACGCCGCCATCGGCCGGCGGGAACGGCCCGCCGAACTGGCCGGTCGCCGCGTTGAAGCTCGGGTAGCCGGTGATGATGGTGTCCATCGCCACGCCGTCGTTGCCGATGACGTGGGTGACGAGGTTCGCGGCGACCTGCTGGTTGGTCGGTGCCGGCGCGGGAATGACCTGCTTGGTCACCCGGGCGGACTCGAGACTCGACGGTCCCGACACCAGCGAGTTCACATCGAAGGCCGTGACGGCGTAGAAGTAGCGGAGACTGTTCCGCACGTTGCGGTCGATGAAGAGGAACGGCACGCCGGTGTTCGCCATCGTGAAGCTGGCCCCCTGGGCCACGCGGCCCGAGGTGACCTGCGAGAAGGCCGTGTCCAGCACGCCCGGGCAGGATCTGCGCCTCACCGTTGGCCAGCAGCACCCGGTTGCCCGGGGTCACCTGGGTGATGGTGCCCGCGAGATCCACAGCCACCGACCCGGTGAACGGCGTGCCCGGGAGGCGGTGGAGGCTGCAGGCTCGGATCGCAGCCGGTGAAGACGCCCAGCTCCGGCGCACATCCCGGCACCGGGTTGACGAGACCGCGGAAATCGGTGAACACGCCGCGTCCGGTGGCCGGATCGGGGGCGAAGTCGAACTGCGCGATGAGCTGGAACTCGGCGGGATTGTCCACCCTGCCCCGATAGATCCGATAGCCCTCGACGTCGAGGCCGCGGAAGTTCGGGTCGTAGAGCGGGTTCACCACGCCGTCGATCAGCGGCTGCCCCGCCACCGCGAAGAACGGGTCCGGGTTGGTTTCGGTCGGGGAGCGCGCCCAGAGCACGGTGACCTGGTTGTCGCCCGGCACGAGGAAGAACTCCGGCCGCTCGGGCGCGAACGGGAGCAGGAACCTGTTGTCGAACACCGATTGCGCCGTCTGCGCCTTCCGCAGCAGCGAGCCCGGCACCGTCACGAACTCGTCCTGCGTCACTCTGCTCGGGTCGCTGTCGTTGGGCCCGGCGTTGCTGAAGTCCAGGTAGCCCATCATCGTGTCGATCTTGTTCACGCCGTTCGCCATGCGCGCCGGATCGCCGAGGATGGTGAGGTCGGCGTTGGTGTTGGCCGGCTTCACGTCACAGGCGGCACCGGGGCAGCCCTGAGCGGTGACCGGCGCCGCAAAGATGTAGGCCACGACGATGGTGCCGAATCCGCCCGGGGGCAGGGTGATCGGTCCCGTGGACTGGAAGAACCGCATATCCGCGGGGCTCGAAACGTTCACGAAACAGATCTTGCTCTGCAGCGGATCAGGCAGCGAGCAGGCGCCGTCCACCGGGACGAGCCCGCCGGTGATGTAGCGGTAGAGCTGCTTTTCGTCCTTGGGATCCTGCAGTGAGCCGGATGAGCGGGAGAAGGTGCCGAACAGCGACAGTCCCACCGGCTCGCCGGTCTCCGGATCGTCCGGACTGCCGAGGAACTTCACGCCGATGAAGCCGAACCCCGGGAAGAACGGCGCCGAGCCGAAGATCGCCGGGGGAAACGTCCACCCAAGACTGGCGCCGGAGCCGAAGGTGTTGTCATACGTCACGCCGAGCGCGAACGGCACGTTTACCGTGGCGTAGTTCGTGTTGGCGTTGGCGACGTCCATGTCCGCCACGAAGGCGGCGAACAGGTCGTTGATCGCGTAGCCTCCCGCAGGCAGGTTGATGCCGAACCGCGCCGTGGTGGTCGCCTGGAAGTTCCGGGCCTGCTCCAGCAGCGTCGGCCGGAGCGAGGGGCGCACGGCGGCGTAGTCGGCTTCGTTGGTGCTGCTGATGTTGTAGAAGGTGTAGAGGAAGTAGATGATGTCTTCGTTGCCCTGCGGGAAGTTCCAGCCCAGCGCTCGCGTCTCCACCACGACACCCATCGGATGCGCGCGGGATTCCAGGCGCGAGGGATTCGCCTCTCCGCTCATGAACCACAGGTCTCCCTGCGAGGCGGCGATGGAGCCCTGCAGTGCGGGGTCGAACAGGTCGCCCTGCGCGTCGCCACCGAGCGCGTTCTCCACGCAGGCCGGCGAGGTCGATCCGACCGCGCACGGCACCCTCGCCTCGTCCGGCCAGGTCGCCGCGTCGACGGGGTCGTTGGAGTCGAAGATCTGCCGGACTTCTTCCCCGTTGTTGCCGCCGGCCGTGTTGTTGAAGAAGGCGCCGGCGGTGTCGCCCGCGAAGCCGTTGACCGACCGGTCTCCGGCCTCGATGATGCCGGCGATGTTGACGCCGGAGCCGAAGATGTACTGGTCCGCCGTACCGCGGGGCCAGATGCCGCCGCCGACCGTGGACGACCCCGTGGCGCAGATGGAGCCGTCGGAGAAGATCCGGCACGCCACCCGGTTCACCGTGAAGACCTTCTCCGCGCTCGCGAAGAGACGGAAGGCGCGCCGGCCCGGCTTGGGCTCGGCCGCGCCTGCCTCGCCGGGCGGGGAGAGCAGCAGAAGCGTGACCACGAGTGCGGCGGTACAGCGCAGAGCTCGAACAAGGGTGTGCGGCATGGGTCCTCCTCCGTGTGGGTAAAACCGAATGCACCACGGTGGTCCTCACGCGCGAAGCCGCGCGTGAGCGTCTGGCGGGGTGGCGAAACGACCCGGGTCGGGCGCTCCAGTGCATGAATCGGAGGTCGAGTCGTCCTCCCAATGTCGGAAGCGCGCTGTCCCTCGCCATCGCCATTCAGCGGATTGCCAGCATGACCATTGTTCAGCTCACCGTGGATCGCGGCGCCGGCGTCCCGATCCACCGGCAGATCTCTGAGGCGCTACGGCGCGCCATCGTCGGCGGGCGGCTGCGCCCCGGCCAGCGGCTCCCGGCGACCCGGACCCTGGCTCAGGACCTCGGCGTGTCCCGGCTGCCGGTGCTCACGGCGTACGAGCACCTGCTGCAGGAGGGCTACCTGGAGGGCCGGGTGGGCGCCGGCACCTTCGTCAGCGCGACGATCCCCGACGACCTGATTCGGTCCACCGGCCTGCCCCGCGCGCCGCGGCCGACCACCGACCGGCGTCCCGGCCGCCGACCCGGCCAGGCCCGCGAGCTCCATCCGTTCCGCCCTGGTCTCCCCGCGCTCGACCAGTTCCCCCACGCCGCCTGGGCCGGCATGGTGGCCCGCCACGCGCACGCGATGACCCACGCGCAGATGGGCTACGGCGACCCGGCCGGTCTCTATCCGCTGCGCCTCGCGATCGCGGAGCACCTGCGGGCCGCGCGCGCGGTCCGGTGCGAGGCCGATCAGGTGTTCGTGGTGTCGGGATCGCAGGCGGCGCTCCGCCTGGCTACGGCGGTGCTGCTCGACCAGGGCGACCGGGTAGCGATCGAAGACCCCGGCTATCCGCTCGCTCGCGCGGCGCTCGAGGCGGCCGGGAGCGGACGTCGTGCCGGTGGCCGTGGACGGCGAGGGACTGAGCGTGGAAGCGCTGCCGAAGCGGGGCGGCCGGGTCCGGGCGGTGTACGTCACGCCCTCCCACCAGTTCCCGCTCGGTTCGGCGATGACAACCGAGCGGCGGCGAGCCCTGCTCGATTGGGCGGCGCGGCGCGGCGCCTGGGTCTTCGAGGACGACTACGACAGCGAGTACCGCTACGTCAGCCGCCCGCTCGGCGCGCTCCAGGGGATGGACCCGCAGGACCGGGTGGTCTACATCGGCACCTTCAGCAACGTGCTGTTCCCCGCGCTGCGCGTGGGCTACCTGGTCGTGCCGCCTTCGCTCTGGCAGCGCTTTGCCGACACGCGCGAAGCCTTCGACCTGCGATCGCCCACGCTGTATCAGCTCGCGCTGGCGGAGTTCCTCCGCGAGGGTCACTTCGTGCGGCACGTGCGCCGGATGCGCGGCGTGTATCGCAAGCGGAGAGACGCCCTCCTCGACGGGCTCGACCGCCACTGCGATGGCCGGCTCGCGGTCCACAACGCCGACGCCGGCCTGCACCTGACGGCTCTCCTGCCCGACGGACTGGACGACGCCGACGTGGTACAGCGGCTGAGCAACCGCGGCCTGACCGCGATGACGCTGTCGAGCTGCTACGCGGGCCGCGAGCGCCGGAGCGGCCTGCTGCTCGGGTTCGGCGGCTCGACCGAGCGGCAGCTCTTCCAGGCCACCCGCGTGCTTGGTGAGGTGCTGAGGGAGTCGGCGTAGAGATGGAGGGCGGTAGGACGGTAGGACGGTAAGGCGGTAAGGCGGTAGAGTGGAGGCGCTTGGGAGCTACCTCATCCCGAGCGCAGCAAGGGACCTTGTTCGCGGTCTTCGACGACGGCGGAGAGGGTCCCTCGCTGCGCTCGGGATGAAGTTACCCGGTTCGAAACGCTTCGGTGGGTCTAGGAGAGCAGCGTGTCCACGTGCTGCAGCAGGGCGTCCAGCGAGAACGGTTTCTGAAGGAATGCGACCCCGGGGCCGCGGCGCCCCTGGGGCACCACGTCGGCCTCGGCGTGGCCCGAGATGTAGAGCACTCGCAGCCCCGGCCGGTCCCGCAGGAGGACGTCCGCCACCTGCCGGCCATTCACGGAGTGGAGGCCGAAGTCGGTGATCAGGAGACGGATGGCCAGCTCGTGATCGGCGGCGATCTGGATCGCCTCGACCGGGTTGGCGGCGGCGAGCGTATTGTACCCGGACCGCTCCAGAACCTTGAGAATGGCGTTCCGGATGGTCACGTCGTCCTCGAGGACGAGAATATTGAAAGGCGCCTGTGCTTCGACTGACTGGTCTTGCGGATCGGTCACGATGTCCCCTTGTCGCTCGGTACTGCTCCGGTGGTTCAACTTCGTAAAGTGGGAGACGACAGGATGATGCGCCAGACGGAAAAAAGTGCCGGTCTGCGAACGTCGCCGGTTTCTCCGGGGAAACCCCGGCGTCGGCAGCGCTTGGGGCCGCCGCGGCGCTCAGATAGACGCTATCGTTGGTCCATTCTTACCTGGGAGCTGGCCATGCGGTATCTGCTGATCGGACTCGGCGGCGCGGTAGGGTCGATGCTGCGGTATGCGGTCACGGTGGGCCTGCAGGGAGGCGGCGCCCGCTTTCCGACCGGAACGCTGGCCGTCAACTTGATCGGGTGCTTTGCCATCGGGGTGCTCGCCGAGCTGAGCGACTCCCGCGGTCTCCTGAGCCCCGACATGCGTGGGCTACTGATGGTCGGGCTGCTCGGCGGTTTCACGACCTTCTCCGCCTTCGCCCACGAGACCCTCAATGCGGCGCGGGCCGACGACTATCTGGTCGTCGCCGGCAACATTCTCCTGAGCGTCGGATTGGGACTCGCCGCCGTGTGGCTCGGCCGAGGAGTGGTTGGACTGGTGGGTGGTGGAGGCTGAGAGACTACGGCTTTGCCTCGGACGAGCCGTCGAACATGTCCGTGTAGATGAAGCGCCAGCGCTCCTCGAAGTAGAGCATCCGCAGCTCATCCACGCCGGCCGCCGCTCCGCTGCATCGCGGCACCGACACCTCCGCCCAGTCCCCATCCACCTGGATCGTCGCTTCGTCTACGGATGCCGAGGGCTTTGCCGGGACAGGTCCTCGGCGCGGAGGCCGGATGCGATGCGCCCCGGCCGCGGGTCCGGTCCCTGGCGACCGTCTCGACCTGCCCGGGAGCGCCGCGCCGTTCCAGGAGCTTGGGCGACAGGACATAGGGCGAGAGCGCGTCCCAATTGCGATTCTCGAAATGCATGTAGTACGCACGGAGGACGGAGCGGATCTGAGCGCGGGCGGTATCCGGGGAGATGGCGGACTCCTGGCCGACCGCTGCCCGGCTCAAGGTCAGGAGGAGCACTCCGGCTGTCAGAAGGACGCGTCGATGGCCCAGAACGGTCTCTCCCGCTTCAGTGTATCCCTGCTCCACCGTGCAGGTCCTCATAGGTGGGATCGGCATGCTCCCACCTCACGTCACGCTCGGTCAGGAAGGTCGCGACCGCATCGAGATCGACCTCGGGCGGAACGTTGACCGCCTGATACCGCCGATTCGCGCCCTCGTAGCTGCACCCCTGCGCGACCAGCCAATCCATCACATGGCGAATCTCCGCCGGCCAATCGCTTCGCAGATCCACGCCGGCGAAGACCAGCCGCACGGTGCGGTTGCCCGACTTCGAGACGATACCGACCATCCGAAGCTGGCCATCGGCGTCCGGAGACGCCTCGATCACGTCTCCGAGCGAGACTCGATAGGCGTACCACGGGAGGTTGTCCAGCCGGTATTGGCCGCCTCCCAGGTCGAACGCCCACAGCGTTTCGACCTCGCCTTCCGGCCCCCGCAGGGCGACTTTGGCGCTCGGTTCGCCGACGCCATCCATCGATAACACCTCGCGGTTCTACCCGAAAGTAAACACGAAAACCTCCACGCCCGGATCGAGAAACTGGATCTCGAACTGGCGGTCGGCGATCCGCCCCGGCTGCCGGATGAGCTGGTACATCCGGGCCTCGACCACGGTCCCCGTTGCCCTGCTCGTCCACATCAGTGCCGTGTGCGACGCCAGGGACCCGCCCGTCGATGAGGACCCGGAAGCGAACGGGCTTCCCATCCGCCACCGGCCCCATCACCAGATTGAGGTCGCGGGCGTGGAACCGATACGTAATCCGCCCGTCCGCCTTGTTCAACACCGCGGGCTGCCGCTGCACCGCCCAATCGCCCTCCAGGGTCCACTGATTGAGCCGCAGCCGCGTCCCGGGAGCCACCTGGTTCTCGCTCCGCGCGGAGCCCAGGTAGGTCTCGGGTGACTGCTGATTCGCCTGACGTGTTCAGGTCGGCAGGCCTCCGCCAGTGGCTTCCGCGACCATGTAGGCGGCGTACCAGTCGGGCCAGTTCACGTCGTGCTCACCGGTGATCTTCTCGTGCTCGCCGTGGGCCACCGACGCCCGCCGCATCGCATTCGCCAGCTCAGTCGACCGACGAAATAGGTCGTGTCGCCGGCCACCCGTCCCGGCAGCCGGGTCGTGATCTCCTGCAGCAGCCAGGTGTTCCCGTCGGGATCGTTGAACGACACGAACGTCGCGTAGCTGCCCGGCCCCCGGCCGCTCACCCGCGCGTTCGGTGCGATGCGGTTCCAGCCGGCAAAGTGAAAGATCTCGCTCACCTCGACGCCGCGTGCCAGCAGCTCGTCGCGCGCCGCCTGGGCGTCGGACACGATCAGGAACATCTGGGCGGATCCCGCCGGCGCGGTGGTGAGGTTGGTGCCGAAGTGCACCGAGGCCTCGGACCCCGGAGGGCGTGAACTGGATGCACGTGGTCGATCTCCGGGGTGAAGTCGGCGTCGAGCCTCCAGCCGAGGCTCTCATAGAACCGCTTCGGAGCGATCGACATCCGACACCGGAAGGGTGATCACCTCGAGCTTCATGTCCACCTTCCCGACCCGCGCCTCGTTCGGTCGCGCTCTGGTTGCTGACTGCGGTGGTGCCCATGGCTGCCTCCTTGGTTGTGGAGCGGCCCGTCGGGCCGCTGGTTCCCGATAACAGGATATCGTCGAGGGGGGCCGACGGCGTCCCTAACTGTGGGAGTCTTTGGCTACCACGTTCGAGGTACGACCGTTCAGCGCCGCCGCGAACTCCTCCGCCGGGCCGAATCGCTCCGCCGGATCGCGGGCCAGGGCGCGGAGCACGGCGGCCTCCATGATGCTCGGGCATCGGGCACGACCGGCCGAAGTCTGGGTGCCGGCGGGCCCGCGAGGCGCCGCATCATCGCCACCTGCGGTGTCGCGCCGCCGAACGGCGGCGTCGCCGGAGAGCAGCTCGTAGAGCACGCAGCCGAGCGAGAAGATGTCGCTCCGCCCGTCGATCTCCCGGTCGCCGCTGACCTGCTCCGGACTCATGTAGTCCGGCGTGCCGACGACGGTGCCCGTCGCGGTGAGCTTGTCGTGCACTTCGCTGACCGCCCGCGCGAGCCCGAAGTCGCCCACCAGTCACCCGGCGAGTCTTCCAGCAGGATGTTGTCGGGCTTGATGTCGCGGTGGACCACGCCGTGGGCGTGAGGCAGTAGGCCAACTGCCGAGAGTACCACGGCAGATCCGATCCGAAGGACCTCGCGCGGCTCGCAGGGCCCTTCCTTCTCGAAGCGCTCCCACACGTTCTGTCCGCGCACCAGCGGCATCGTGAACCAGAGCAGCTCGAGGGACCGTCCACCGGCTCCCGCCGGAACGGACGTGACGCCGGAGTCGAGGATGCCGAGGATGTTGGGATGCTGGAGCCGGCCGGCGATCCGGATCTCGCGCCGGAATCGCTCGGCGCCGACGGTGGGGCCGAGCTCGGGGTTGAGCACCTTGAAGGCGATGGGCTCGCCGGCCTCGTTGCGGGCGGCGTGGATGGTGGCCATGGCGCCGCGGCCGAGCTCGCGCTCGAACGTGTAGGCGCCGGCGAGGGCGGTCTGGAGGTGCTGGAGGAGGTCCGGTTCGCTGTCGGCCTAGGTTTCGCCGCGACCCTGCAGCACGATCGGCGCCGTCCACCGGAACGTCCCCCACGCCATCGCGAGCGTGCCGTGCGTGGCGTCGCTCGGCTCGACCGAGATGGTGAACCGCTCCACCGTGGCGGCGACGCTGTCCGACCTTCATCGGCGCGGTCCCCAGGTCCTGCGCTCGGCTGTATTCCGTCCCCCATTGCCCCGTCTGCCGGTTCACGATGAGATCGACGCCTCCGCGGGCCCGCGGTACCGTCCACAAGGTGTAGGTCCCCGCCGGCAGCGACAATCCCGCGAGCGTGATCGGCGCCGAGGTCGTGAGCTGAGTCGCCGCGTTGGCGCCGGTGCGCCAGACGCGGTCGTAGGGGATCACGTCGCCCAGCAGCGTGCGGCCGCGGGCGAGCGGGGCGGCCGTAATCCACCGAGAGGGTCGCGGCGCCGATGCGTGGCGCGGACGGTGTCGCGCACGCTGAGCTGGGCGGGGCCGGTGGTGCGCTCCGCGGCCGCGAAGCGATCCGCGATGGAGTCGATGTCGGGCACGGCCGCTGTCCGCTCGACGGCGACCTTGTAGGTGCTCCGCATGCCCGAGTAGGCCAGCATCCGGCCGCTGCTGTCCACCGTCACGTCGCCGGTTCCCGACAGCCAGCCGTGCCGCAGCTCCACCTTGCCTCCGCCGCGCGGCACCACGAAGCCCCGGTGCATCGTGAAGGTCGGTCCGACGTCCCGGTCCGGATAGAACTGCCGGAACAGCGCGCTGTCGCCCGGCGCCTGAGCCGGCCGCCGCGAGCGCGGCGGAGCGCCGCCGCGATCTCCAGCTCGATGACGCTGTACATCATCGACACGTGCGGCACCGTGATCGCGCCGCCGGTGGCGAACGCCGTGTCCCGGACACCGCCGCTGTCGCTGACGGAGATGTCACTGACGGCTTCTCGGAGAAGTCGGCCGTGACCCGCCGTCCGCGCTCTCGCGGCGACGGGCCGTTCGGCGTGCGCACGTCCATCACCATCCGCCGGATCGTGCCGTCGCCGGTCGAGGTCGAACTCGGTGTGGCGCCGGCGCACGAACGGCCAGCGGTCCACCCCGTCCGCGACCAGCCGCGTGGACGAGCGCTCGATGCGCTCGACGGCGACGGTGTCGTTGCCGAGGACGGCGACGAAGCCGTAGCGCTCGGGGGGCGGCGTGTGACTGCAGGCGAGAAGAATGAGAGGGAGAACGATCGGTCGCTTCATTCGAGGTCTTTCATGTTGGCCGGATTTGTCTAGGGCGTCTTCCCCATCCGCGCCCGCACCACCGCCTCCCAGTTCGACACCACGACCATCTCCCCCGTGTTGGAGCCTTGCAGGAAGATGAAGTGCTGCCCATCGGGCATGACGTCGTAGTTGGCGTGCGGGTTTCCGGCGAACACGTAGGTATCCGTCAGGAGGCGTCTCCGCGCTCGTAGAGTTGCATCGTGCGGCGCAGCTCCTCCATGAGGGCCCGCTGCTCGACAGTGGCGGCACGGGCATCCTCGGCCGCATCCTGAGCGTCTTCGGCGGCCGAACGGGCTTCTTCGGCGGCCGCGCGCAGGGCTTCCGCCTGCAGCCGCGCGCCCTCCGCCGAGGTCCTCTGTTCCTCCGCTGACGTCCGACCGGCCTCGGCGGCGTCGCGCCGCATTTCCTGATGACGCCGCTCCGACTCGGCCTCATCCCGGACGGACTCGCCGCCGATGCGCCCCAGCTCGCCGGTCTCGCGAAGCTCTTCGGCGATCGTCCGATCGTCTTCCTCCCCGCCACGGCCGGCGTTGGTCCCCATCCGGCCGTTGCCCTTCCACTGAGGCTCTTTCTCCATCGTCCACGGCTCCTTTCCGGGGTCACCGAACGGTGTTCCCAGGAAAGTTGAACATACGTCGCTACTCCTCGGTCCGCACCAGCGACCCGATGAGGGCGCCAACCGCGGCCGCGGGCAGGACGATCACCATCGAGGCCGTGGCCACTTCGCCGGCCCTGCACCTGGTATCGGGATCGTTGCAGTAGAGAATGAGCAATGCGGCGGTCGCCGCGCTGCCGACCAGGCCACCGATCAGGAGACCGGTCTTGGTGTGAGACCGGGAGACGGACATCTGCCGAATGGGGACAGGCACGGTCTCGCGTTGCATCGCCGGACGGCGAGCCATGCCGCCCAGGGGGAGCTCCGCCTGCCACGCAGGAAGCGGAGGACGTTCGGCCTGGGCGTGGACCCGCGACGGAAGGACGGTCACCGATAAAGCGAGCAGCAGGGCGGCGGACACGGCTGGAGCGCGCATACGGTTCTCCTGAGGGAGTGGGCGCTTCCACCTTGCCTCAGGCTCGTCCCCTGGCCGTGACTCGGGTCCAGCTCCTCCGAGGGGAGGTCACTGCTCCGCAGATTCGTCTACCGCGGATGCAGCCTCCACGATCCCAGGCCTCGGTACCAACTGATCGCATGGCCGATCAGCGCGAGTACGACCAGCGGCAGCAGAAGCACCCCCGCCACCAGTGCCAACGCGAACGTGACGGGCCAGAAGGCGGCCCCCAAGGCACGCCACAGGCCTCCTGCATGTCCCCTCAACAAATCATGGGTCAGAAATGCGACCAGAATGTAGACCCAGGTGTATGTGAGCTCCATCGGAAACCTCCATGCCAGATCGCCAGATGGTCACGATTGCGGTGACCGCGTGCGCGCACCTTGGCAGGACGGCGTCAAGCGGATCTCAAGAGGCCGCTGACCGGTACCGCTATCCGCCGCCGAGGCAGTCACTTACATCATCGGCTAACGGGGGCCGCAGACGGCCCCTAGATTGGGCAAGATTCTCCGCGAGGATACCCCTACATCTGCGTTCATTTGCGTTCATCTGCGGCCCTGTTGTAGTAGCCGCAGATGAACGCAGATGAACGCAGATAGGACGTGAGGAGGATGACGTGATTGTTGAATGGGTTTCCCTATGAGGTCCAGATTTCTGGGGGCAGTTCCATACGCACTGGCACTAGGGGCCGTCGGCATCGTCCTGCTCAGCGGCTCGACGTCCACCGCGCCAGCCCCGACCCCGCTTACCCAGAGCGCTCCATCCTGCCCGCTCTCCGTGGGCAAGCAGCTGCAGGCGGTGAAGGCCTTCGCCGAGCTGATGCCGGTCTTCCGCCACCCCCGTTGTATCAACTGCCACGGCGCGTTCGACATCACATCGGAACAGCACGAGGGCTCCGATTTCGCGAGAAGCTCCGGGCTGGACCCGCGCGCCCTCCTGACCGCCGATGAGCGCCGGCGACTGCACGAAGGCTGCGACAACTGTCACAGCAAGATCCGCGGCTCACTCACGAGGCTGGACGGGACCCATCTGGCCGGCTGGCTCGTGGCGCCGCTGCCCATGTTGTGGAACGGAAAGAGTGACGAGGATATCTGCCGGGCGATGAAGCAGTTCGAGCGGACGGGCGACGATTTCGTGGACCACCTCGAGACCGACCACAACGAGATCCAGTTCATCGAAGCGGCCTTCAACGGGGACCGCGCGTTGAGCGCGGAAGACCTGGCGGAGAACAACGTCGTCATCGCGAAGCCGCCGGGAAGCCAGGCGGATCTCGTGGCCAAAGCGCGGAGGTGGGTGGATCTGCTGGGCGATGGCTACACCGCCTCACCCGAGTGCGGATGCGTCGCGCCCAAGATCAAGCTGGAGATCAAGCACACATGGTCTCTGGAAGTTCCCCGAGGATTGCCCTCCAGGGAGTCATCGGACGCGCAGTTCGAGGTGGACCTCTTGCCGGCGGGTGACGACAAGCCGGGCTTCTACCAGGGGCAGCACTCGATCAACCGCCCCATCAGCATGACCCTTCCGCGTAACTGCACCGGAACCGCAGCGGTCAAACAACGCTGGGTGCTGTACGCGTTGGTGGACTCGGTGTCCGGGTCCATGAAAATTCATCACATCCAGTTCGACGACGAACCCACCGGCCAGATCGAGTGCCGGGCCGGCGGTGGCACCGCCAGGACGGGGATCTTCCCCGGCGTACTGGCAGGCGAGCTCGGGGCCGGGGAGCTGGTGATCCCGGCGGATTCGACCAGCAAGAAGATCGAGGCTTCGTCCCAGAACGGCCGGGAATCGCTCACCATCACCGTGCTCGAGCAGCCGGCCGGGCAGTAGGTCAGGGCCCGACGGTCACCATCGCCGCCGTGGACGGTACCCCGGCCTGATCCACCAGGAACAGCATGTACGGACCCGGCGGCGCGAGCGTCGGGCCGGTGGGGCCCGCGGCCGTGACCGTCGTCGCTCCGCTGGCGCCGAACGTC
This sequence comes from uncultured Gemmatimonadales bacterium, assembly GCA_963720365.1. Classification (GTDB taxonomy): domain Bacteria; phylum Gemmatimonadota; class Gemmatimonadetes; order Gemmatimonadales; family GWC2-71-9; genus CAVVWJ01. The sequence continues at coordinate 151,108 of CAVRFK010000017.1, forward strand.
AGCGGGTAGATGAGCTGGCTCATGTTGAACGCATGCGTCACCGACGACAACCGCACCAGCGTGCCCCGCACCACCGATCCCGCGTCCGGCGTTTCCACCGAGAACGATCCTCCATACGAAATACTCGACGGCGCCGAGGTGATGCTCGGCCGCGCCGCCAGCGTGCCGTCGGACTGGAACAGATACGGCGGCGTGAAGATCTGCGCGGAGAAGTCGCTGTTCTCGAGCGCCACGCCACCGCCTTCCCCGCTCCCGCTGGCCAGCACGCGGGCATCGGGCAGCAGCAACGCGGTTGAATGGTAGGTCCGGGGCCTCGACTCCTGCGCCATGGTGGCCCACGACTCCGTGGCCGGGTTCCACAGCTCCGCCGTGCGGACGGCGGCGGCCACGTTGTTGAAGCCGGCGCCGCTGGTGCCGTGGGTGACGAGGACCTGCCCGTCGGCGAGGATCGTCGCGTTGAGCTGCCGCCGCGCGAAGGCCATGCCCGCCACGCTGCGCCACGAGGGTGACCCCTGATTGAGATCGATCACCTCGGCGGAGCTGGTCGGCGGATCGCCGCCGCCGACGTAGAGGATCTTCCCCGGCGCGTACATCACGGCGGAACCCATCTTCCGGTCGGCGACCTGGCGGTCCGCGACCGTGGTCCATGCGCCGGTCCCGCTCACATCGAGATAGCGGGTCGTCTGGAGGAAGCCCGCGAGAAACACCTTGCCGTTCGGCGCCAGGAACATCGCCGGATAGTAGGGATTGCCGATGTCGAGGCTGGCGCTCGTGAGCCGGCGCCAGGAGGTGCCGTTGCCGACTTCGGGAATCGTCACGTGGTTCTGCTGCTCGTCCGTGCCCGAGATGGCGAGCACCTCGCCGTTCGCCAGGACCGTCGCGGTCGGGTAGTAGCGTCCCTGCGCCATCGGCGCAGTGACGGTCCAGCCTCCGCTGAGCGCATCGTAGAGCACGGTGCTGGCAATGCCCTTCGTACCCACGCTGTGGCCGCCGACCACGTAGAGTCGGCCGTCCGGCAGGAACGTATGCCCGGCGCAGAAGGGCTCGTACGGCGACGTGGCCGGCGCGAAGCCAGCGCCCGGGTTGGCCGGATCCCACAACTGGGCTTCACCCTCGCGGCCCCAGAGCAGCACCTTGCCGGTCGGCAGCAGGTGAACGTGGATCCCCACGACCGGCGTGGTGATCAGCGACTCCCAGCGTCCCTCGGTGGCGAACGAGTTCGGGCCCGACGCGCCGAAGGTGGCATTGATGGTTCGAGCCTGGGTGACGGTGTGGACGCACGAGCCGGAGCCGGAGCACGGCGCACCCCACCCGGAGAAGGCTGAGCCGGACGCGGGTGTGGCGGTCAGCGTGACGACGGTGGAGGCGGGGTACTTGGCCGAGCAACCGGTGGCGGCCGGCGTGCCGCCGGTGATCGTGCAGTCGATCGCCGGGGTGAGGCCCGCCTGGCTCGTGACGCTGCCGCTGCCCGTTCCGGTGCCGCCCGCGATCTTGATGATGAACGAGCCTTTGACGAAGCGCGCGGCAACTGTGCGATTGACGGACATCGTCACCTGGCAGCCACCGCTTCCCGTACATGCGTTGGACCACGCCTTGAAGGCGTGTCCCAACTGCGTGGAGGTGGTGAGCGTGACGACGACGCCTTGGTTGAACTGGGCCTTGCATCCCGTGGTCGCCGCGACCCCCGCGGTGATGGTGCAGTTGATCCCCGCGGGGCTCGATGTCACCACACCGTTTCCGGTTCCCCCTCCGCCCTTCACGGTCAGCGTTTTCTTCACCACGGCCGCCGCCGTCGCCGAGACGGGCGCCGTGGGCTCGGGCGCGTCAGTGCAGGCGTGCAGGATGATCAACGCGGCGATGCCGGCCGCGAGAACGGCGGGCGCTAGTGAAAACCGGTGGGACGGCATACGCGACCCGATCCTTGGAAGGGGGACTTCGCCAGGATTCGTCTGTCTGAAATCCTACCGCAGCGGACTCAAGTGGATATCAAGAGGCGCAGGGCGAATGGGCCGCTGGAGAACCGCCATCGAGAAACCACCTGAGCGCAAGCGTGCAAGTCGTTGTCATGTAAGGTTTGTCCCACCACCCCTAGGGCAGCCGCTCCGCGATGGGTGGCGTTCCGCGGGGGACAGTTCTTATCATGGACTTGGTCACGCACCGCTTACCTGGAGGTGTTTCCAATGAACGATACGTCTCGCTCCTTCCCCCTACTCCTCGCCGTCCTTCTATTGTCCGCCCCCGCGGCCTTCGCCCAAGGCGCTGCGCCCGCACCCGGCCCCGAGCACAAGCGGCTCGGCTACTTCGTGGGCAAGTGGAACGTCGAAGGCGAGCTGAAGCCCGGGCCGATGGGCCCCGGCGGGAAGTACACGGCCAGCGATACTTGCGAGTGGTTCGAGGGCGGTTTCAGCGTCATCTGCCGCAGCGAGGGCAAGATGCCGACGGGGCCGGCCAAGAGCATCGGCATCCTGAGCTACAGCGCCGAGGAGAAGGTCTACACCTACTACGGCACCGACAACTCGGGGATGACGATGGCGTCCGTACCGCGCGGCACCCTGCAAGGCGGCACCTGGACCTACACCGACGAAAGCATGATGGGCGGGCAGAAAATGAAATCGCGGGTGACGATCAAGGAGGTATCGCCCACGCAGCACACGTTCCGCATGGAGTTCGCGGGGCCTGACGGCAAGTGGATGCCGGTGATGGAGGCGAAGAACACGAAGGCGCCATGAGCGACTAGCGCGTCGCGGCCGGCGCCCTCCGGGTCACCAGCGAGCGGATCACCACGTAGAACACCGGCGTGAGGAAGATGCCGAAGACCGTCACGCCGAGCATGCCCGCGAACACGGCCGTGCCCAGCGCCCGCCGCATCTCGGCGCCGGCACCGCTCGAGATCACCAGCGGCACCACGCCCAGGATGAACGCGAGCGAGGTCATCAGGATCGGCCGCAGGCGGAGCCGGCACGCCTCCAGCGCCGCCTCGAGCGATGCCTCGCCCTGATGCTCGAGCTCGCGCGCGAACTCGACGATCAGGATCGCGTTCTTGCAGGCCAGCCCGACCAGCACCACGAAGCCGATCTGCGTGAAGATGTTGTTGTCGCCCCCCGTCAGCCACACGCCGCGCCATCGCCGCGAGCAGGCACATCGGCACGACCAGGATCACCGCCAGCGGCAGCGACCAGCTCTCGTACTGGGCGGCCAGCACCAGGAACACGAGCAGCACGGACAGCGGGAAGACCAGCAGCAGCGTGTCGCCCGCGCGCATCTGCTGGTAGGCCAGCTCGGTCCACTCGAACCCCATCGCCCGCGGCAGCGATCTCGCGCGGCCAGCCGCTCCATGAGCGCGATCGCCTGGCCCGAGCTGACGCCGGGCGCGGGGCTGCCGTTGATGTCGGACGGCGGGTACATGTTGTAGCGCAGGACGCGATCCGGGCCGACGTCTCGCGCGGTCGGACCAGCGAGCCCAGCGGCACCATCTCGCCGCGGCGTTGCGGACCTTCAGGTTGCCGATGTCCTCCACCTGGCTCGCGGAACGGCCGCGTCGGCCTGCACGATCACCTGCCAGGTGCGGCCGAAGCGGTTGAAGTCGTTCACGTAGAGCGAGCCGAGGTAGACCTGCAGCGTGTTGAACACTCGGCGAACGGACACGCCCTGCCGCTTCGCCCGCTCGCGGTCGATGTCGATCGTAGAGCTGCGGCACGTTCGTGCGGAAGCTGGAGAACACCCCGCGCAGCTGCGGCTGCTGGTTGGCCTTCGCGACCAGCGCCTGCGGATGCGTCGAACAGCTGGCGCTCGCCCAGGCCGCTCCGATCCTGCACTGATCTTGAAGCCGCCCGCGGTGCCCAGGCCCTCGACCGGCGGCGGCGGGAACACCGCGACGAACGCCTCCTGGATCCCGGCGAACTTGGCGTTGAGCGCCTGCGCCATCGCCGGACCGGCGAGCTCCGCCGCCCTCGCGCTCCTCGAACGCTCGAGCATCACGAACACGATGCCCTGAGTTCGGCGCGTTGACGAACCCGTTGCACCGAGAGCCGGCGAACTGCACCGCGTGCCCACGCCGGATGCGTCCAGCGCGATCTCGTCATCTTGCGCATCACCGCTCGGTGCGCTCGACCGACGCCGCGTCGGGCAGCTGGGCGATCGACGACCAGGTACCCCTTGTCCTGCGGCGGGATGAACCGCGGCACCGTGCGGAACATCAGCACCGTGAGCACCAGCAGCCCGCCGTAGAGCCGCGAGCGGCCAGCCCGGCCGCGTCGCGAGGCGCTCGCACGCCGCCGCCATACCGCTCGCGAGCCCGACTCGAAGAGCCGGTTGAACGGCCGGAAGATCCAGCCGAGCGCGCGGTCGATGCACGCGGGTGAGGCGGTCCGGCGCGGCGTCGTGCGGCCTGAGCAGGATCGCGGCGAGCGCCGGGCGAGAGGGTCAGCGAATTGAAGGCGGAGATGAGCGTCGAGACCGCGATCGTCAGCGCGAACTGCCGGAAGAACTGCCCGGTGATCCCGCTGATGAACGCGACCGGGACGAACACCGCGGAGAGCACCAGCGCGATCGCGATCACCGGGCCGCGTGACTTCGTCCATCGCCCGGTCGGCCGCTTCGCGCGGCGGCAGGCCCTGCTCGATGTTGCCGCTCGACGTTCTCGACCACGACGATCGCGTCGTCCACCACGATGCCGATCGCCAGCACCAGCCCGAAGAGCGACAGCTTGTTCAGCGAGAACCGAAGCCGAGCATCACGGCGAAGGTGCCGATGAGCGACACCGGGACGGCGACCAGCGGAATGATCGACGCCCGCCAGTCTGGAGGAAGAGCAGGACCACGAGCGCGACCAGCAGCACGGCCTCGAGCAGCGTCTTGACCACTCGTTGATCGACTCGCGCACGAACAGCGTCGTGTCGTAGACGATCCGTAGTCGAGGCCCTCGGGGAAGTTCTGCGTCAGCTCCTCCATCTTCGCGCGGACCCGCTCGGCGAGTCGAGCGCGTTGGAGCCGGGCAGCTGGAAGATCGCGATCGGCGACCGCGGGCTTGCCGTCCAGAAGCCGGATCCTGGTCGTAGTCCTGCGCCGCCAGCTCGATGCGGGCGACGTCGCGGAGGCGGACGACCCGGCCGTCGCGCCCGTCTTCATGATGATCGTCGCCGAACTGCTCGGCGTCGAGCAGCCGGCCCTGGGTGTTCATGGTGAGCTGGAACGGCCCTGCTGCGCGACGGCGGCTGGCCGACTTGCCGGCGGCGACCTGGACGTTCTGCTCGCCGATCGCCTGCACGACGTCGCCGGCGGTCAGGTTCCGCGCGGCGACCTTGGCCGGGTCGAGCCAGACCCGCATGGTGTAGTCGCCGGCGCCGAAGATGCGCACGTCGCCCACGCCCGGCAGGCGCGCGAGCTCGTCGCGGAGCTGGATCATGGCGTAGTTGCCGCAGGTAGAGCGTCGTAGCGGCCGTCGGGCGAAAGAGGTGGACGACCATCATCAGGTCGGGCGAGCTCTTGATCGTCGTCACGCCGAGCCGCCGCACCTCCTCGGGCAGCTGCGGCAGCGCATGGTGACGCGGTTCTGCACCAGGACCTGGGCCATGTCCAGGTCGGTGCCGAGCTTGAAGGTCACGGTCAGCGTCATCATGCCGTCGTTGGTGCCTGGCGACGACATGTAGAGCATGTTCTCGACGCCGTTGACCTGCTGCTCGATCGGCGTGGCGACGGTCTCGGCGACGACCTCGGGGTTGGCGCCGGGGATAGACGGCGCGGACCACGACCGTCGGCGGCGTGATCTCGGGATACTCGCGATCGGGCAGCGACAGCAGCGCGATGCCGCCCGCGAGGTGATGACGATCGAGAGGACCGCGGCGAAGATCGGACGGTCGATGAAGAACCGGGAGAAGTTCACGGCGCGCCGGCCGTCGCCTTGACCCGCGCGCCGGGGCGAATCCGGGCGAAGCCGTTCACCACCACCCGCTCGCCCGGCTTGAGCCCATCGTCCACGATGCGGCGCTGGCCATCCGCCTGCCGTCCCAGGGTGACGTTCCGGTAGGCCACCGTGCTGTCGGCGTTGAGCACGTAGACGGACTTGTGGTCCTGGTCGGTGCTGACCGCCACCTCGGAATCGTGACGACCTTCCGCATGCCGCTGCCGATCAGACGCACCCGCGCGAACATGCCGGGCGTGAAGAGTCGGTCGGAATTGGCATGACCGCACGGGCGCGGATCGTCCCGGTCTGCCGGTCCAGCCGGTTATCCACGAAATCCATCTGCCCGCGATGGGGGAACCCCTGCTCGTCGGCGAGCCCGATCTGCACCGGATTGGCTGCCCGGCGACTGCTCGGGCGCTCGCCCTGCTGGTCGAGATGGGCGTAACGGAGATAGGCGGCCTCGTCGCCCTCGAAGTAGACGTAGATCGGATCGATGGAGACGATAGTGGTGAGGAGGGTGGATCCGGCCGGTCCGCCGGTGACGAGATTGCCCTCGGTCACCTCCGCGCGGCTGGTGCGGCCCGCGACGGGCGAGCGGACCCTGGTATAACCGAGATCCAGCTCGGCGGCCCGCACCGCGGCCTCCGCCGCCTGCACGGCCGCGCGCGCCTCGGACACCAGCGTGAGCCGGGTGTCCTGTTCTTCCCGGAGATCGCCTCGGCCGCCGACGGCGGCGCCGCCTTGGTCCTCGGCGAGAGCGGCGCCCGCGGCGGTGGAGGTCGTGCGAGGCGTGGCCCAGGTGCTGGGCCCATTCGCAAACACATGCCCCGCGCACGTCCTTGTCCGCGAAGTCCACGGCGAGCACAGCCGGACACGCGGCTGGATGTCCACGGCGTCGACCGCCTCGAACTCGCCCTGGTACTCGTCCCAGTCCTCGAGCTCTTCAGCCATGACCTCGGCGACCGTCACTTCGGGGGGCGGTGGCGCGGAGAGATTGCCACCGCCACCGCCGCACCCTACGGACCACAGCAACGCCAAGCCGGACAGTACGCGGTAACGCATGGAACACCCCCAGGGAACTGCCTCACTGCGGCGACTCTTCGGCCCGCCCATGGGCCTTTGCCAGAAGGTGAAGGCCCAGTTGGGGGTGGTCAAAAAAGCAGGCTCGAGGTCAGCGGCTCCCTGTACTCGGTGAAGACATAGTCTCTGTTCTTCACGATCGTGTGGCACCCGAACCCACACTTGGCATCGTTCGCCTGCGGCGGTGCGTCGGACGTCGTGGCGGGCGTCCAGGTCTTTGATGCGGGGTCATACTTGAAGGCCGCATATCCCCACCCGCCGCTGTCCTTGAACCGCTTGCTGTCCTTCACCATGAAGTCGACGTCATGGAGCGTGCCCGGCACCATGGCCACTCCGGGTCCTGCACGAGGGCCAACAGTAGCCCGGATAGCCCCTTAGCCGTACCTTTGAGCATCCGCGACACCCAAAGAACCTCATGACCGAGCCGGTGGCCCTGCTCCGCGATGGCCTGGCGACCGCTATGCCTTCGAGCGCGAGCTCGGCCGCGGCGGGATGGCCACCGTCTGGCTCGGCCGCGATCTCAAGCATGACCGGCCGGTCGCGATCAAAGTGCTCCATCCCGAGCTCGCCGCCTCCCTCGGCCCCGAGCGCTTCTCCAGAGAGATCCATCTCGCCGCCCGGCTCCAGCATCCCCACATCCTGACCGTCCTCGATTCCGGCGATCTCCCCGTGGCCGGGGCCGCGCCGCTGCTCTGGTTCGCCATGCCCTTCGTCCGGGGCGAGAGCCTGCGCGACCGGCTCCGGCGGGAAACGCAGCTTCCCGTGGGCGACGCGTGCGTATCGCGCGCGAGCCGCCGATGCCCTCGCCTTCGCGCACGGTAAAGGCGTGGTCCACCGGGACATCAAGCCGGAAAACATCCTGCTGACGGCACCCAAGCGCTGGTCGCCGACTTCGGGATCGCCGGGCGCTGGGCGGCGGGACGACGACGCCAGGCTGACCGAGCGGGACTGGCGGTCGGCACGCCGGCCTACATGAGCCCCGAGCAGGCGAGCGGCCAGCGCGAGGTGGACGGGCGTCGGACGTCTACTCCCTGGCAGTCGTGCTCTACGAGATGCTCGCCGGCGAGACGCCGTTCGCCGCGCCGACGGCGCAGGCGATGATCGCGCGGCGGTTCACCGAGACGGTCCGGCCGATCCGGCAGGTGCGCGAGGCGGTGCCGGAGGGCGTGGAACGCGCGCTGCAACGGGCGCTCGCGGCGAACCCCCGCAGATCGGTTCGCGACCGCCGCGGAGTTCGGCGCCGCGCTGGAGACGGAAACCACATGGAGGCGACGGCGGCCGTCTCCTCCCCGACTCGCGCCGTCCTCACCCTGCCCGCCCTCGCCGCCCGCCGGTGGCGGCGCTGGCACTGATACTCGGACTCCTCATCGGCGCCGGCGCGCTCTTCGCCTGGCGGCGGAGCCATTCCGGGGCGGACGACGGCGCCGGCCGGGTGGTCGCGGTGCTCCCGTTCGAGAACCTGGGCGACTCCGCGGACGCCTACTTCGCCGACGGCGTGGCCGACGAGGTGAGGACCAAGTTGACCCCGGTGCCGGGGCTCGTGGTGATCGCCCGAGGCAGCTCGATCCAGTACCGGGGGACGACCAAGCGCCCCGCCGACATCGCGCGGGAGCTGGGCGCGGACTACCTGCTGACCGGCACGGTGCGATGGGAGAAGTCAGCCGGCAGCGCCAGCCGGGTGCGGGTGAGCCCCGAGCTGGTGGAGGTCAATCCGGGTCAGTCCGAGCGGACCCGCTGGGGCGAGCGGTTCGACGCCTCGATGACCAACGTCTTCGAGGTCCAGGCCGACATCGCTACCAAGGTGGCCGACGCGCTCGGCGTGGCGCTGGCGGACAGCGTCCGGGCCGGGCTGGAGGCGCGGCCGACAACCAACCTCGAGGCGTACGACGCACTGCTCAAGGGCGAATCGGAAACGGCCGGCCTGTCGCTCCAGGATTCCCCGAGCCTCGCGAGGGCTGCCGTACTACCGGCGCGCGGTGGAGCTGGACTCGAGTTTTCTGCCGGCCTGGTCTCGATTGTCCCAGTGCGTACTCGATCCAGTATGCGAAACAGCGCCGACCGCCGAGCTGGCGTCGAATGCCGCCGCGGCCATGGATCGAGCCCGCCGCCTCGGTCCATCCAGCCCCGACAGCTACATCGCCCAGGGCGCCTACGAGCGCCTCGTCCTGAAGGACGACGCCCGGGCCCTGACGACTCTGGAAGGCAGGCCTCAAGCTGGCACCGAGCAACGTGACCATGATCGGGGCGATCAGCAGCCTCGCGCGGAACGCGGGGAACTGGGACGCCGCGCTGACCCTCGTCCAGCGGGCGGCAGCCCTCGACCCCGATCGCCTTCCATCGCGAGCCGACTGCCGCTCTTCCTCTACTACCTTCGGCGGTATCCCGAGGCCGAGATCGACCAGCGCCGAGCCGAGCGTCTCGCGCCGCCAGCTTGAGCACGATCCACCAGGGAGCCATGCTGGCGCTGGCGCAGGGGGACCGGGCGCGGGCGGAGCGCATCGCCCGCACGCCCCCACCGGGGGTGGACCACATGGAGCTGCCTACACCTTCGCCCGGTTCGAGGAGCTGGGCTGGCTGCTGGACGAGGGGCAGCAGCGCCGGTGCTCGAGCTGGATGACGACTTCTACCAGGGAGATCGCGGCAACTGGGGACTGGTGAACGCCCAGCTCTACGCCATGCGGGACAGCCGGCGCTCTCGCGGCGTACGCCGACTCGGCGCAGCTCGCCCACGAGCACTCCATCCGGAAGCGCCGGACGACGCGCAGCTCCATGCCCTGCGCGGCCTGGCCCTGGCCTTCCTGGGCCGTCGCGAGGACGCCCTCCGCGAGGGGGAGCGCGCGGTGGAGCTGCTGCCGATCGAGCGGGACGCCTACTTCGGCCCCTACCTCCAGCTCCTGCTCGCCCGGGTGCACATGATGGTCGGAAGCAAGGACAAGGCGGTCGAGCTGCTCGAGCCGCTGATCGAGGTGCCGAACAGTCTCTCGAGGGCCTGGTGCGGGTGGATCCGACGTTCGACCCCCTGCGGAGTCACCCCCGGTTCCAGGCGCTGGTGGGGGGCGCTTCCTAGTGGAGCAGGACGCCCGTCTGCAGAGTTCCCTGTCCGACCGCTATCGTATCGGACGTGAGCTGGGCCAGGGCGGCATGGCCACCGTCTATCTGGCGGAGGACGTGAAACACGGCCGCAAGGTCGCCATCAAGGTGCTCCACCCCGAGCTCTCGGCCGTCATCGGCAGCGGCCGCTTCCTGGCAGAGATCAAGGTCACCGCCAATCTCCAGCACCCCCACATCCTCGGCCTGATCGACTCGGGCGAGGCCGACAGCCTCCTCTACTACGTGATGCCCTACGTCGCTGGGGAATCGCTGCGCGCGCGCATGCACCGCGACGGGCCGCTGCCGGTGGAGGAGGCGCTGCGGCTCGCGCGGGAGGTGGCCGGCGCGCTCGACTACGCCCACCGCCAGGGCGTGGTGCACCGCGACATCAAGCCGGAGAACATCCTGCTGCTGGACGGCTCGGCACTGGTGGCGGACTTCGGCATCGCGCTGCCGTCGAAGAAGCCGGCGGCCACCGATGACGCAGACCGGCATGTCGCTCGGCACGCCGGCCTACATGTCGCCGGAGCAGGCGATGGGCGAGCGGAAGATCGGCCCCCGGAGCGACGTCTACGCGCTCGGCGCGATGACCTTCGAGATGCTGGCCGGCGAGCCGCCGTTCCCCGGGACCGGCTCGCAGGCCATCGTCGCCAAGGTCCTGACCGAGCCGCCGCCCTCGCTGCGCGCCAAACGGCCGAGCGTGCCGCCCGCGGCAGAAGCCGCGATCCTCACCGCGCTCCAGAAGCTGCCGGCCGACCGCTGGGGCTCGGCGAAGGAGTTCGCGACACGCTGATCGCTTCGACCACCGGCCAGCACACGCCGCTCGCGCCGACGGTCCCGCTGGCCGCAGCCGTCTGCTCGCGGGCGCGCTGGAGATCGGGCTGCCGTGGCTCGGCTGGGTCGCCGCCGGGATCGCCGCCGCCGTCGCCGCGTGGGTCTGGCGCCGGCCGAGCGTGGAGGTGCCGCCGTCGAGGCTCGCCATCATGGCGTCGGGGATCGGCGGCAGCGGCGCCAGCTCGTCGCAGCGCCACCTGGCGTTTGCGCCCGACGGACAGACGCTGGTGTACGGGATGGTCGGGACCGACGGCCGGCTGCACCTGGTGCGGCAGCCGCTGGACGCGGAGTCGCCGACGCCGATCCCCGGCGCGCTCCAGCTGAGCAGTCCGCTGGTCAGCCCGGATGGCCGCTGGGTCGTGGCGACCCAGGGCGTGCGAAACCAGATGCTCCGCCTTCCCATGGAGGGCGGCAGCCCCGAGCTGGTCGTTCGCGCACTCCTCACCTCGGACGACGCCGCGTGGGGTCCCGACGGCAGCCTCTGGGTCAGCGACCAAGCCAACGGCCAAGTCGGACGCGTCGTCGGCGATTCACTCGTCCTTGTCGTCGCCAAAGGCCAGCACCGGGTCCAGCAGATCTTCGAGGACGGCCGGACCGCCCTCACCGTGCGCGCGCGCGTGGGGAACGCCACCGGCTCGGTCCTGCTGGTGGATCTGCGGGACGGGAGCGAGACGACCCTCCTCGACACGCCCGTCATCGAGGCGAGAATCACGCGCGGCTATCTCGTCGTCGCCACGGCCACCGGCAACCTTCTGGCGACCCGCTGGACGGCACCGGGCGGCGAGTCGTCGGGAATCCCGTCACGGTCGCGACCAACGTGGCGGTCGCCGGCACGGGGGTGGCGCAGTTCGCGGTGGCGCCCAACGGGAACGTGGCCTACATCCCCGAGGAGCCCTACTCGCTCGTCTTCGTGGACCGCGCGGGGTCGAGCCGGGTCGCGACGGCGGAGCGGCGGAACTTTCATCACCCGATGTTCTCGCCCGACGGCCGCCGTCTCGCACTCGACTACACCTCCATCGAAGGCCGCAACGTCTGGATCCTCGGCCTGGACGAGGGCACGCTCACCCGGGCCAGCTTCGACCGCGACGGCACGACGCCACCTGGACCCCGGACGGCCGCTCCATCACCTACATCACGCCCATCGGCGGCTCCGACGGCGTGACCCTGGTGCTGCTGCGGAAGCGACCCACGAGCGCCGAGCCGCCGGAGACCCTGCTAGTCTCCAGGAAGCTGTCCTACACCGGCGTCTGGCTTCGCGACGGCAGTGCACTGCTCACGACCACGACGGCGCTCGGCGGCGGCGGCGCCGCCGACTCCTCGAGCGCGGACGCGCGGACCGACGTCGCGATCGTCCGCAATGCCGGCAAGGGCCCGATCGAGCGCCTGGTCGCCAGCCCTTTCGCCGAGTGGTTCGTCGGCGTCGCGCCGGACGGACGGACCATCTCCTTCGTCTCGGACCAGTCGGGGCGCGACAAGGTGTACGTGCGGGACCTCGCCGGCGACCAGGACCAGGTGCTCGTCTCCCTGGACGGGGGAACCGAACCGGTGTGGAGTCCCGATGGGCGCGAGCTGTACTACCGCGAGACCGGGCAGGGCGAGCCGTATCTGGTTGCGGCCGGCATCCGTACCCGCCCGACACTGGCGGTGACGGGGCGGAAGCGGCTCTTCCCGGTGGGCGACATCGTGGGGACCAACCCGCACGCGAACTACGACGTGTCGCCTGACGGGAGACGTTCGTCATGGTGCGCCGGAGTCCGGCCGCGCGGATCGTGGTGCTGCAAAACCTTCCGGCGATCATCCGGCGGATGCAGGGGAAGCGCGCCCGCACGCCTTGATCGCCCGAGCGGTCGGTGCACGTGGAGCGGGCGGCACACAAGCATCAGTGCCCACCGAAATGTGGTCACGGTAGCCCCACTGCGCACCCCCAACGATTCTCGACTCTCCAACGTTGCGGACGTCACAGCGCCCGCCGACCCGCCAGATCATATTGTGGCGCATGCGAAGGCTACTGCTGCTGGCGGCCGGACTTTTCCCTTCCCTGTTGGGAGCCCAGACATCCCGGGCTTCTCTCGTTCCCGATACCGCTGTCGCAATGCCCAGGTTCGACCTGGTCCACTTGCCGGGCCGGAAGCCGCACGTCCTGCGCTGGTGGGAGGCGGCGTCGGTGGCAGGCTTCACGATGCTCGTCATGTCCCAGGATGAGGGCACCAATGACGAGTTCCGCGAGCATCCCACCCAGTCGGCGGCCAACCTGGCGTCTGCGTTTCGCCGGGTGGGGCAGCCTGAGATCTATGCAGCGCTGCCGGCCGCCATGCTTACGACGGGGCTGTTGACGGGGAGGGACGACATTCTGCGTGCAGGCGGACGGCTCGCGGCCAGCGTGGTGGTCGCCACGGCGGGGTTCGAGACCATGAAGCTGGTGAGCGGGCGAGCCCGGCCGGACACGGACCGGGGCGCGTGGGCCTTCAGCCCCTTCTCGGGAAACGGCTCGTTCCCTTCCGGGCACAGTACGGTCGCCTTTGCGCTCGCGACCTCCCTGAGTCACGAGCTGCACAACCCGATCGCCACGGTGGCACTCTATGCGGCGGCCACCGGTACGGCCTGGTCCCGGATTTACAACGCGCGCCACTGGGGATCGGATGTGGTGTTCGGCGCCGCCCTCGGCATCGCCAGCGCGGAGATCGTTCACGGACGGTGGAAGGTCTTCGGTCTTCGGCCACCGGGATTCCTTTTGACTCCCGATGGCCGGGGGGTTAAAGCCTCGCTGCCGCTCTGAGCGCCTACTCCTTCTCCCCAACAATCGGTGCACGTGGAGCGGGCGGCGGGAACGACACCGGTCGCTACGGACGCTCCGGCTCGGAGCCCGGGCAAACTGCGCCCGGAATCTCCTCGACCTACGCGTCCTGACGCGCCCTGGTGTCGCTCCCGCCACCCGCTCCACACCAGCATCAGTGCCCACCAGTGTGGTCCCGGTACCCTCGGTGGGAGCGGCACTCGCGGGCCGCTCCCACTGCGCTCGCCCTAGTCGCTACTCCTTCTCCCCAACGACCGCCGCCGCACTCGCGTTCACGCTGGTCTCGGCGACCTCGTTGAGCTTCTCGTCCGCCGCCTCTTCCTCCGCCAGCGTCTCGGCGAGCAGCTTGGCGACGTCGGGCAGGCCGAGCAGCGTGGCATAGGTGCGAAGGCATCCGTACGCCGCGATCTCGTAGTGCTCCACCCGCTGCGCCGCCCCGATCAAGGCGGCGTCGAGCACGGCGCCGGTCTCCCCCTCCTCCATCAGCTCCTTGCCCTCTTCGAGCAGGCCTTTCATCCCATGGCACAGCTTGCCGCGCGCCGGCATGTCGAGCGATTTGAAGATCTTCTCCAGCCGGGCCACGTGGTTTTCGGTTTCCTTGAGATGATTGGTGAACGCCTGCTCGAGCTCGGGCGATTCAACGGCCTTCGCCAGCCGCGGCAGCGCCTGCAGCAACTGCTTTTCCGCGTGATAGACATCCTTCAGCTCGTCCTGAAAGAGCGAGTGCAAAGTATCGAGGCTCATGGCTGACTCCAGGGGTTCATCCGCCACCCGTCTCCGAATGGGGCGCGTCCACCGGCTTCGACTCGGGCGAGCCGCGCTGCGGAGAAAGATCGAAGGACGACAATGGGGATCGCCAGGAACTCGCTCTGCCAGTTCTGGAACGACTCGAACCAGAACCGCGAGTCCCGGCGTACGCGCAAGGAAGGCCTGGCCGGCGCCGTGCTCGTCCTGCTCCTCGTTGTATCGGCTGCCCCGCCGATCGCGTGAGCGAACGACCAGGAAGAGCACGGGGAAGCGCGAGGGGGAGCGAGTACTTGTAGAGCTTGAGCGCCACCCCCCCCGCGGACCGGCCAGGGGGCGTTGGGGTTCTCGCGGCTGTGCCGCGGTCCTCGTCGGCGGGGTCCGGCCGTCGGGGTCCTTCGACTCGGAGGAGCCGCGTCTGGAAGAGGTCCCCGTCAGGAAGACGTAGCGGCCCATCTGGAGGAACTCGCTCTCCCAGTTCTCGGCGTCGCCTCCCCGAAGTGCGCGGAGCGGAGGTATGTGGAATAGGATTGCGGCGGGGACCCGTGATCGAGCTGCTCGGCCGAGTGTTCCCGGTATCCGGCGACGCTCTGGCCCAGCCAGAACAGCACGAAAAGCGTCAGAAGAACGATCGACAGCCCGTTATCCCGGATCACTTTTCGCATGGGGGACTAGATACGGGTTGGCACTCTAAGCTGCGGTGGCACAGGGCACTACCGGAGGTGTGACCGGCGTCACTTTTAGCCGGCAGCAGTATGGGCGGCAGCGCTAGCGCACCTCCACCAGCGTGGTTTGAAGCGTGGCCTTATCGCTTCCGGTCTCCAGTCCCATCACGGTTCCAGCCGGAACCGTCCAGACTTCACCTTCCTGCCGCTCGACGCGCCGCCCGCCGATGATCGTGGTCAGATGCCCGCCTCGCAGCTCCACCGCCAGCACTCCGCTGAAGGGCAGTCCAATGGGTCGATCTTCTGCCTGCTGTCGATACTCCACAGCCTGATGTCCACCCGCACCGAGTCCGCCCGCGGTGGCCCCAGCCGCGTCACGCCTTCGAATCGCACGCGGGATTCGGTCGGCTGCGCTTGAGTCACCTGGGCCGACGCCGGCTTCGCGGCGGCCAGGCATAGCGAGAGAACGAGCAATGCAAACAGGTTCCGGCGCATCGGAACTCCGGGCTAGGGACGCGGTCGATGATGAACACGACTCCCTGCTCGGTCGCGACGTACACCCTGCCCCCCGCAAGTACAGGCTCGGTTCGGATTGTTCCCCCGGCGAGATTCAGGTCGCGTAGGACCGACGGAATGGGTACCAGGCTGTACCCGTTGGCCGCACAGTCGGTGTTGCTGATATCAGGCCGGCTGCACCGCGAGCCCTGCGTGGGCCACGCGCTCGGATCGGCCAGCGCGACCAGGTGGCCGGCAGCGGTCCCCACATAGACGATCCCACGGGTGATGCTGGGCGGTCCCATCTGGTAGGCTTGTCCCAACGTGGCCGAGGGGATGTCGGCGGTCCAGCGGACCCGCCCTCCTCCGCCCGAGCACACGTTCAGCGCGTGAATCCGGCCGAACCCCGAATTGACCTGGCTCACCACGTTTTCTCCACCGGTCATCGTGAAGAACACGTCGTTCCATGCAGCGCCTGGAACGAGGTACCGGGTATCGCCGTGCGCGGTTCCGTCTCCCGGCGAGAAGAACCCGGTCGGCGGGAACTGCCACCGCAGGCTGGCGGCCGGCGCCCCTGGACTCGCCGCATTGGCGGCGTAGCTCCACCCGTCCTTCATGGTCGACACCACGACCTGGCCGCAGGTTGCGCTCAACAGATGCGCGCCGGCCGCCCAGTCGGGATCGTTATCCATGTCGTATGGCACTGGTTGCAGCTTCCACACCAAGGTTCCGGTTTGCGGGTCCAGACGCAGCAGGCTGAGTCCATGGTTCGGGTTCGGTGGACCTCCGCCGGCGCGCGAGTTGCCCGTGGTCACATAGAGCGCATCATCGGTCAGGCCACCGGCGATCGAGCTCCAGATCGCCCCCGCGCGTGTTCGTCGCCTCGAAGCCGAACCCGGAGGCCGGTTGGCCATCGGTCAGCCTCACCGCGACCACTCGGCCCTTCTGGATGGGGCTGTCGGCATGATCGCCGATGCCCACGTAGACCAGCCGGCCGAGCGCGAGAGGGGCGGAGTAGCCGTGGTTCTCGTGCAGCTCGCTGGTGGAGCCTGAAGTCGTCCCGGTGAGCCGCGCGAGCTCGGGCGATTTCCAGATCTCCGTGCCGTCCGTGACTCTGATCGCGAACAAACGCCCGGAACCGAGACCGCTTCCCACGGACCGATCAGGCGCGGCGAAGATCACCGCATCGCCCCGGTCCGGAACGGCGGCGATCATCGCGCTTGCCGCGATGCCACGGCTGGATGGGTTCTGGTTCGCGTACGACGTCAGCAGAGCCGGCTGTCCCGCGGGCGGGTACTGCCACAAGTGCCCGCCGGTCGCCGCATCAAAGGCATAGATGTGACCATCGCCGCTGCCGACGAACACCCTGCCCCCATGCACCACCGGCGACGCCCGGAACGCGCCGACGCTGCCGGTCGCCGGGTACCGTCCCACTATGGCCAGCTTCTTCACGAGGTACGGATTGGAAAGGACGGACACATTCGGCTGGGTGCCGTTCGGAGCGCGTTGTGCCGGAACGCCGGCCACTCCGACGAGCAGGCACGGCCGTCCCCGCCGAGCGAGCACTGCACGGGAATCTGATACACCTGGGAGCTGCGGCAGTCGCCCACCTTCTGCAGCACGATGATGGTCTGACCCTCGGCGACGGGCTGACTCAACTGAACGACGGGTCCGCCTCCGTCACCGATCTCGACCCCATCGGCGAAGACCAGAATCTCCGAACCCGGAATGAAGGTGATGACCTCGATCTGCGTGTCGCCGGGTATGGGCGGCTTGATCGTCGCGGGTGGCTGCTGGGCGCAGGGGACCACCGGCACCGAATCGGATGGCGGGCTCCGGGTGCAGAGCGCCTGGGTGGCCAGGTACTGATTGGCGGTGGATGCCTTGGGATTGATGAACACCTGCTGGCCCCCGCCGCCGGGAGTCGGTTGACCGCCGACCTTCACCGTTCCCGGATTGCTGAACACCTCCAGGTTGGCCCCATTGAGCGGCAGGTTCGGCGGGCCGCCAGGTCCCCAGACGACCGCGATGTTCACGTTCTCCTGGATGGGATCCAGCTTCGGTGCAGGAATGCTGGCAGGCTCGGCTTGCACGATCGCCGGATCGGACGGAGCGCTGCGATCAGTACAGAGCCCGGACTCGGCGTGGATCCGAGCATCCTTCTCGAAGGCCGGGCTCACGAAGGCGTAAGGGAAGTCGCTTACGCCACCGATCTCGACGGGCGCCGCGAATGCACCACCGCCCAGTGCCTTCTCGCTGAATACCTTCACCCACGCACCGGGCACTACGTCCGTGATGCCGACGGCCCTGCCGCACTCGAGACAGGGGACCGGAGCGAGACGGGGCTTGGGGAGTCCGTTGGGGTAGTCCTCGGTGTGCGAGGTGACGGTGACTTCGTTCGACGGTCCGCTCGTGGCGCCATTGAAGGTCTGGCGCGCGATGACCTTCTGGCCCGCAACGAACGCCGGGGTGACGTTGACGTTCTGTCCGCCCGACAGCCAGCTCTGGGTTCCGCCGATGGGTGAGGTGCCGCCGGACAGGAAGATCTCGAGCTTCGCCCCGGGCACGAATCCTCTGACGACCACGCTCTGGGCGCAGGCATAGAGAGGATACTGGAGAATCGGCGGCGAGAGGAACGTCGAATCTTCGCGCAGATCCGGCGTGGGCACGAGGTGCGGATCCTTGGCCGCGGAGTCTCGGTCACACCCGGCCAGGATCCATGCTCCGACCAGAAGCCCGGCGAGCGTGAGACGCATGTGGCTCATCGCGCCCCCGCTGCGACGACGACCGCGCGGATGGAGATGCCGAGATCGTCACGCCGGTTCTGAATCGCGAATCTGACACCCTGCGGAACGGCGAACGTCATGCCCGGGCGAAGCTCCTGGGACTTTCCGTCGAGCTCGATGCGGCCGGTTCCCGCCCGAACCTCGAACACCGCTCCGCCTTTCAGCGTAGCGGCCTCGCTCTGCCTGCCGGGCCCGACCAGCAGGTCCCACAGCTCTACCCGATAGGGACCGGAAGCAGTGACGACATATGCGGTTCGCGCGAGGATACCGGGAGCGAACTGGCGGAACTGAAACGCGGGAGCGCTGTCGGTCGCTTGTGCGAAAACTGGCGGCGCGACCGCGCCCGCTGCGAGCGTCGCCAGGAGAGCGACGAGCGCAGACTGAGTCGCGGAGCGCCACTGAAGCATGGGACCTCAGAACGAGGCAGGGTGACGCGGACAGTTTTCGGGGGCTCGCCAAGTTTCGGCATCAGGACAGTGGGCGACAAGGACTCGATTGCGACAATGGGGGGCTGTTTTGCGACAAGTCCGTCAGTCACCCCGTCGGGAGCGACGGGGACTCGGACACGGGCTATATGCTCCTTCGTAGCTCACGATTTTCCAGGATCCGCACGCCCGGCTGATCCCGCCTCGCTGCCTCCACGAGGGCGCGGGCCACGCGCTCCGCGGTCACCGGCCGCCACCGCGCCGGGGCGAAGACCCCGAGCACCTTCCCCACCCGCTCGCCCAAGCGAACTTCTTTCCGCGGGCCCAAGAGCAGTGACGGCCGGGCGATCGTGACGGAACGAAAGCCCAGCGCGCCGATGGCAGCCTCGACTTCGCCCTTCACGCGAGTGTAGAAGAACCGAGAGGTCGGGGAGGCATCCACCGAGCTGACCAGCAGGAAGTGGCGGCAGCCGCTCGCGAGCGCCGCCCGGGCCAACGCCACCGGATACTCGAAGTCCACAAGACGGAACGCGGCTTCGGACCCGGCCTGGCGGATCGTGGTGCCGAGGGCGCAGAAGGCGTGGCTGGCGGCAGCCCACGGCGGTGGAGGGTCGAGACGGTCGTAGTCCACCGGAACCAGAACCACGGTGGGCGCGGCGAGCTCCGGTGGAAGCTCGCGGCGCACCAGCGCGCGGACTTCCCTCCAGGCGGGGTCCGCCGCCAGCGACGCCATTAGGGCCTGACCCACCAGGCCCGTGGCTCCCGCGACGATCGCGACTCGATCACTCACCGTGTATTCCGATGCCGAGGTTGGAGTAAGGTCCGCTTCAATCTGCCGGCAATCTCTTCAGGGCGATCCCCGCCATCTTCTTGGCGGCCTCGAGGTTGGCGAGCTTGATGTCTTTCATGGTACACCTCGTGATTCCGGGTTAGCGACTGCCCTTCATTCCTACCAAGGCGGCCTTCCATCCGCCAGACATGGGAGATCACGCTCTCCCGGCAAATCCTTCCGCTCTCCCGACGCTGCTCCTGCAAACAGACAGTTTTGCGCCATTGTGTGCCGTCGCCTGCGGAGAACGCCTGTCCGCGCCTGAGGACGCGACGCCTGCACGGTTCGCGAGCACGCATCGGCATCACGCGCTATCCGACGACCCCAGCGCCGCTCCGTCCGACCACCGCGCGCGGTAGCGTGCACACCTCATCCACCGCGCTCATCATCTCGCGTGTGGTGACGCATGCCGCGCGCGACATACCGGTGCTCCCGCGCGGCTGCACGGTCACCCCGGCTCGACATCCCGACGCCTCGCGCGGCGCCCCGCGAGTCGCGCCCGCCTTGCTGAGGCTCACGCGCGCATGGCCACACGTATCGCCAATTCTGACGCTCACTTCGTCCTGTCGCCCCGCGACAGCTCCATCGAGTATCACAGCCGCGCGACGACCGCCCGCGACAGCGCATTCGCGACCGTCATCAGCGCCATCCTCACGTGAGATCGCGCCGGTCCGGCCGAGCATCTCTCCGGCCGGGACGGGCGTCACGCGGCGCACGCTGTCGATTGCATTCACGCCGCTGTCACCGGCGCGCCTCGCGACTGGTACTGCGCGGCGCAGATTCACCGCGCGCACCATCTGGCACGCTCCATGATTTGTGGGATGCCGTCCGAGTCGGTGTTGGGTCCGATCGGAAAAGATTTTCTCATTCACGTCCGAGCGGAGCCCCAACCACCACCGCCCGGTTGGAAGTCCAGAAAGGAAGGTCAGTATGAACGCGAAAGTGCGCCGGAAGCTCGATATGGCCGGCCGGGTCCGGGATTTCAGCCGGCAGCACATGGCCGAGGATCCCAGTTACACCGCGGTGCTCACCAGCCTCGAAGGCCGGCTCGGTCGAGCCGAGTCGCTGGCGACGCAGCAGCGGGCGGGGCATCTCGCCTCGCGGTCGGCGACCGCGCGCCGGAAGGAGCTGCGGCGGATGCTGCACGAGAACCTGCTGCCCTATCTCGTCCGCCTGGGCGAGACGGTCGCGAAGACGACGGCGACGGTCGGCCAGGGGTTCGAGATGCCGGGCCACAACATCGCCAATGCCGTCTACCGCATCGCGGCCCGGGCGATGTTCGACGAAGCGGCGGCGGCCCGGGAGCAGTTCCTGGCTGCTGGGATGACGGAGCTGTTTCTGACGGACCTCGGCGCCACCCTGGATGCGTACGACAAGGCGGTCGAGGAATCGCGGGAAGCGCGGGTCAGGCACGTCGGCGCCCGCGCCGATCTGGAGACGGTGACGGAAGAGCTGATGGAGCTGGTGGCCCTGCTGGACGGGCTCAACCGCTACCGTTTCCGCAGCAACTCGGAGCTGAGCGCGGCGTGGGAGAGTGCCTGCAATGTGGTCGGCACGCCCCAGGCCAAGCCGGTCGAGCCGGAAACGCAGGATCCGCCGAGCGAGGTCGTGAAGCCGGCGGCGTGATGTCCACCTCCCCGGTCTCTCGTCCGCGCAGGGCACCGCGCGGGCGGGAGATTCGGCCCCTCTATTCACATTGCAGGGAGACGAAGGAGAACCAGACCATGTTGCGCCCCAGCTCAGCGCTGCTCCTGCTGCTCGCCCTGGCGAGCCCCGGAGCCGCCCAGGCGCCGAGCCCGATCGTGTGGACCCTCGCGATCGGCGACTACACCATCTACGGAACGACGACGTATACCCCGACCGTCACGCTGCGGCCGCGGGTCGTGTTCGACACCGCACGCGGCGTGGACAGCGCGCGCGTGGTGGACAGCGTGCGCGCGGCGAAGGCGCCGCCCCCTGCCCCGAGCGACCGCGGCTTCGCGGCGGGGCTCAGCACCTGGCCGACGGACCAGTACTGCGGCGGCATGATGTCGGCGGCGATGCAACAAGTAGATCCCAAGGCGCTGCTGGGCCGGCTCCAGCTCGCGGCGCGGTGCAACGTGCGGCTGGTGCTGGTGCCGCCGCGGCGGATGCTCACGGCGAACGGCCAGCCGACGGGGCCGTTCTCGGTGGACAGCGCGAAGCGGTTCACCGACCTGTACGCGGCGGTGCTGCCGGCCGACACGATCAAGAAGTACCGGGCGACGATCCTCGGCCTCAACCTGGCCGACGACTACGGGTGCCTGCGGTGCTGGGGTGGAACGGCGATCACGCAGGCGCAGATCGCGGAGTGGGCGGCGTACACGCGCGCGAAGCTGCCCGGCGTCCCGCTCGGCGTGCGGGTGACGCCGGACTGGGTGGCCGCGCATCAGCCGCTTGCGGCGCAGCTCGACTATGCGTGGGCGCAGTACGCGACGCGGAAGGGGGATGCGCAGGCGTACTTCGATCGGGCGGCGACCATCGGGCAGCGGCTGGGGCTCAAGGTGGTGATGGGGTTGAACACGGAGAACTGCTACGAGGTGGGGGTGCGGAGGCCGTGCACGGCGGCGGATATCGTGCGGTTCGGGGGGATGGCGGTGCGGCATGCGGGGAGCTGTGCGTTCGTGAGCTGGCGGTACGACGAGGGGACGTGGGCGAGCGAGGGGGTGCGGGGGGCGTGGGAGGGGTTGGTCGCGGTGGCAAAACTTAGGAAGCAGGACGATTGTCGAAGGAAACCAGCGGGAACGGTGTAGCGGGAAGCGCCAGGGGACAGAGCCCCGCAGAAAGCTGCGGAGCTGGTCGGCCCACGATCTACTTGGCGAGAGCCAGTTCCCTCTTGCCCTTGGCGGCCTTGGCGATGAGTTGAGCCACCGCGGCAGGCTGGGACACGTAGATCGCATGGCTGCCCGCGGTCTCGACGACCGTCGCTCCGGCTCGCTTGGCCATGGCGCGCTGTGCGGGTGGGGGAATCATCCGGTCCTCGGTGGCGACGAGGTACCAGCTCGGCTTCGACTTCCACGCCGGGTCGGTGATGGTCCCGCCGAGTGCTTCCACTCCCCAGGGGACTTGAGCGTCCGCCATGAACGCGGCTTCCTGCGGATCCACGTCTCCGGCGAACGAGGCGTGGAACTTGTCCTTGTCCAACAGGAGATAGCCGTCCTGCGGCGGCAGGATCGGAGGAACCGGGGCGCCCGGGGGTGGGTCCTTGATCAGTGAATTGACCGATTCTCCCTTATCCGGCGCGAACGCGGCGATGTAGACCAGACCCACCACGCTGGGGTCCGTTACCCGCTTCGGTGATCACGACGCCGCCGTAGGAGTGACCAACCAGGATCACGGGGCCCTTCTGCGCCGCCAGAACCTGTTTGGTTGCTCGGACGTCGTCCTGCAGGGAGATCGTGGGATTCTGGACGATGCTCACGTTCAGCCCTTCCTTGCGCAACGCTCTGTACACCGCTTGCCAACCTGAACCGTCCACGAAAGCCGCCGTGCACGAGGACGACGTTCTTCGCCGCGGCGCCAGGTGTTCCTGACATGGGGACTGCTCCTTTCAACAACGGACCTTGGAGGAATGGTTCGCTATACTGCCTTCGCTGCCAAACATTCGCCAGGGCTCACGGGTTCCGCCGTTGCTGGATCTTTACATGCCACCTCAGTCGCGTCTCCCTACTGGGATCCTACCCCCGGCGCGACCGCGCGAACTGCCGCCAGTAGCTGGTCGGACGTAAACGTCTCCGCCAGTGTGGTCACGTCGTCCGGCATATCAGGCACTCCAGTGGCCCCGATGTGCAGGACCGGAAAGCTCGGCCGACGCACCCGAATTGCCCGAATCAACGTCGGGGTGTCGATACCAGTGCCAGAGGTATTGAGAACCAGAAGTCCCACTTCTGGGAGGACATGGCACAGCTCCTGGGCAGCCTGCCCATCATACGCCTGGAACACGCAGTAGCCGTTCATTCTCAGGAGACCGGTGACCGACTGAAGCAGGGCGTTGTAGTCACAGATAACAACACGAACGCCCTCCCTGTTCAGGGGAGTTGGTGGACGGGACGACATGTGAGGCCTTTAGGTCCGGCGACGACGGCCGGCTCTGGCAGGAAACTACGAGATGCTGACTGAATCTACTGAGATCCCGGCGGATAGATAGGCCCAACCACCGATCCGACCGCCTCATTTCGATGCGCGCAGTCTCGGGATCATTCTCACGTTACAGAGTACTTGGAGCAGGCGGGAGGCGGTAAGCTTATATTGAGAAAGCGGTTCCTTCCTTGCTTGCTTCTCCCGGCGTGTTCTGTCGGGTCTAAGGCTCCAAAATGTCTTCCGACGAACACGGCTCCAGCCGAGGGCCGGAGGCGTCTCCTCCCCGCGTTCTGGTTCTCGACGATGAGCCAATGATCCGGGACTTTGTGGCCCGCACTCTAGAAGCGGCGGGGTACGAGGTGGTCGTCCTCAGTCCGCCATTAGGAGCGGTCGAATTGTTGGCAGATGCCCGCTTCGATCTCGTAGTTACCAACAGTATCATGCTGGCGGCGAGCGGGGCGCAGTTGGTCGCCCGGATACGCGACGAGTTTCCCGATCTGCCGGTGATCCATATGGACGACCAATCACAGGCTCTGCCAAGGGACTTCCCCCCTGATGTGCCAAGGCTGGAGAAGCCGTTCTCGAGTGACGCGCTTCTCCGTGAGGTAGCGCGACAGCTCGAACAGTAGGTGCGGACTTCTTCATATGGGTAAGAGATGTCCGTCTCATAACTGCGAGCGTAACAGTCCGGCAACATGTTCGAGCGCCCGCTCATGCCAGGGACGGCCGCGCCACCACTCCAGCGTCATCTGCTTCGATCGTGCCTTGTCGGCCTCGAGCAAGCGCACCTGGCCCTGGGCGAACTCCGGATCGAAGACATTGAGGTTGGCCTCGTCGTTCAGCCGAAAGGA
Organism: uncultured Gemmatimonadales bacterium; assembly: GCA_963720365.1. Lineage (GTDB taxonomy): Bacteria > Gemmatimonadota > Gemmatimonadetes > Gemmatimonadales > GWC2-71-9 > CAVVWJ01. The sequence continues at coordinate 175,700 of CAVRFK010000017.1, forward strand.
CCGGTTGTCGAAGTTGGTGGACCCCACCGAGGTCCATAGTTCGTCCACGACCATCACCTTGCAGTGGTACATCGTCGGCTGGTACTCGTAGATCGCGACACCAGCCTCGAGCAGATCGCCCCCAGCGGGAGCGGGAAGCTCTGCCGTACCACGGACGCATCCGTGTAGCGGCCGGGGACGATGATCTCGACCCGCACCCCGCGGCGTTGCGCGGCGACCAGCGTCGCGACGGACAGATCGTCCGGCACGAAGTAGGCACTGGCAGATGCGCACGCTCTTCACCGCCGAGGTGATCGAGAGCAGGTACATGAGGCGCACACTCTCGCTGGCCTCGCTGGCCGAGCTCTTGAACAGTTGGGCGGCTTGCTCACCTACCGGCAACGAGCTGGGGGAAGTAGGGATCCTGATGCAGGATCTCTCCGCGCGTTTCGATCCAGTTGTCCATGAAGGCGGCCTGCATCTGGGCGACGGCGGGACCTTCGAGCCTGAAGTGGGTGTCGCGCCAGTGCTCCGGATCCTGCGCGTCGCCGAGCCAGGTGTCCGCGATGCCGACGCCGCCGGTGAAACCGACCGTCCCGTCCACGACCAACAGCTTCCGGTGCGTGCGATTGTTGAGCCGGCCCAGGTTGTACCACCGGAGCGGGTGGTACTTCACGACCTCGACGCCGGCGCGCTCCATGTCCGCCAGCATCGCTTCGTCCATCTTGCCGGTGCCGACCCAGTCCAGCATGACGTGCACTTTGACGCCGGCTCGAGCCCGCTCCGCGAGCGCGTCGGCGAACCCCTTGCCGATTGCGCCGGACCAATAGATGAAAGTCTCGAAGGTGATCGTGCGCTTGGCCGCGCCGATGGCGGCCAGCATCGCCGGGAAGATCTCGTCGCCGTTGCAGAGCGCCGTGATCCGGTTGCCCGGCAGGACCGCGGGCCCGAGCATGGTGCCCATGACTCGCAGGAACTGCGGGTCTCCCACGGCGTACACGTGGTCGATCTGGTGCTCGAGCTTCTTTTCGCTGGAAGAGAGATTCGCGACGATCAGGACGACGAGGCCGCCGAGGCATAACGCAAGAAGAACCCACATGTGGGCGAGTACCCCAGGTCAGAGCAGCGGTACGTGGTGTCGCGCCAGGGATTGAACTTAATCGCCCAAGTCAGCCGTTCTCTTGCCTGGCTCCGCTCTCCTGTTGGTTGCACGACCCGCGCGCCGGGGATCATTCAGCCCGGTCGGAGTCGGGCTCGGCGATCACCAAGCTGAACCAGCGCCGGAGCGCGGCGATGGCCACCAGCACGACGATGGCGCCATAGGCGAACCAGGTCGACTGACCCAGCTCGGCCCACTTGCCGAGCTCCCGTGCGTTGGTGAGCAACAAGAGGGCGGCCACGGCGAGGCCCATGGGACGCGCCGGCAGGTGGCGGACGGACCACGCGGCGACCGGCGCGGCGATGATCCCGCCGGTGAGCATGGCAACCACGATCCGCCAATCGAGGGCGGTCTCACCGGCCGCCGCGAGGATCGATCCCGCGGCCACCGTCGCGACGGCGACCTCCGCCGTGTTCACGGAGCCGACCGCGAAGCGGGGCGACAGGCCTCGGTGCAGGAGGAAGGGGGTGACGATCGGGCCCCACGCGCCGATCAGCCCGTTGGTCACGCCACCGATGGCGGCGCAGGGGACGACCCCGCGCGAATCGAAGGGCGGCATGCGGTCGGGGTCGTGCTCGACGTCCTTGAACTCCTTGGCGTCGATGGCGACCGGGGTGCTGAACCGCACGAGGATGCGGAGGCCGACGAGGATCAGCATGGCGGCCAGGATCGGGCGCAGCGTGTTGCCGTCTACCTGCGAGACCACCATGACCCCGGCCACCGCACCCACACATCCCGGCACGGCGAGTTGGAGGACCAGTCGGTGATCGATGTTGCGGAACCGCCAGTGGGAGATGGCCGAGGCGATGCCGGTGGCGACCTTGGCGATGTTGACCGTGCCCGAGACCGACGCCGGACTGAGGCCGGCTCCGAGCAGGATGCTCGAGCTGGTGGGCCCGAAGCCCATCCCGAGCGCGCCATCGACCAGCGACGCACAAAAGCCTGCGAAGGCAACCAGCAACAGTTCATCCATTGATCACTTCTCCCATCGGCAGGCACCTCACCAGCCCGGGATGGACCGTGGCGAGCGATCGAGATCCTGCAAGGAGCTTGCCGGGCAGCCGGTGGAGATGGGGAAACAGGCGGGCTTGTCTACGTTGAGAAATTAGATGAGAATGAACGCGCAACTGGTTGGGACTAAAGTAGCAGGGGCGGGACTCGAACCCGCGACCCCGGCATTATGAGTGCCGTGCTCTAACCAGCTGAGCTACCCTGCCAGAGCCGCAAAACCTAACCGCCGGCCTACCGCTCCTCAACCCGATCCGCCGTGTCCGCGGTATCCCCCGGCACGATCCGGAACAGGTACTCCCCGTCCTTGATCATCCCGAACTGCTCCCGCGCCACCCGCTCCTGCACCCGCTTGTCGGTCCGGATCGCCTTCACTTCCTTCTCCAGCGAGTCCACCACCACCTTGAGCCGCCCCACCTGCTCCTGCTCCCGCGCGATGTCCGCGTTCAGCTCCAGCAGGTGCGTCGTCCCGTACTCCCCGCCCTGGATCGCGAAGTAGACCGCGAAGGCGATCGCCGCCACCGCCGCCCACCGCGCCGGCGTCACAGCGGGTAGAGGTCCCGTCCGGGATAGTGCGCCAGCTCGCCCAGCTCCTCGGCGATGCGGAGCAGCTGGTTGTACTTGGCCGTGCGGTCGGTCCGGCTGGCGCTGCCGGTCTTGATCTGGCCCGCGCCCGTGGCCACCGCGAGGTCGGCGATGAAGGTGTCTTCCGTCTCACCCGAGCGGTGGGAGATCACGACGCCGTAGGCGCTGCCCTTGGCCAGCTCGATGCACTGGAGCGTTTCCGTCAGCGTGCCGATCTGGTTGACCTTGACCAGCACCGCGTTGCCCACGCCCTCCTCGATGCCCTTCCCCAGCCGGTCCACGTTGGTGACGAAGAGGTCGTCGCCCACGAGCTGGACCCGGTCGTGCAGGCGCTCGGTCAGGTGGGCCCAGCCCGCCCAGTCGTTCTCCGCCAGGCCGTCCTCGATGGAGACGATGGGATAGCGGTCCACCCACCCCGCGTACAGGTCCACCATGTCCTGCGCGGAGCGGCGGCTCTTGTCGCCCTTCTTGAAGACGTACTCGCCGTCCTGGAACAGCTCCGACGCCGCGACGTCGAGCGCGATGGCCACGTCCTTCCCGGGCTCGTAGCCCGCCGCCTCGACCGCCTGCATGACCACGTCGAGCGCCGCCTCGTTGGACGGGAGCATCGGCGCGAAGCCGCCCTCGTCACCCACCGCGGTCGAGAGGCCCATCTTGTTGAGGACCTTCTTGAGCGAGTGGAACACCTCGACGCCGATCCGGAGCCCCTCGGGGAACGTCTCCGCCCCGATGGGCACGACCATGAACTCCTGCGCATCCACGTTGTTGGACGCGTGCGCGCCGCCGTTGAGGATGTTCATCATCGGCACCGGCAGCACCCGCGCCATGGGCCCGCCGAGATAGCGATAGAGCGGGAGACCGCAGTCCTGCGCCGCCGCGCGCGCGACCGCGAGCGACACGGCGAGAATGGCGTTCGCGCCCAGCTTGCCCTTGTTGGGCGTGCCGTCGGCGTCCATCATCTCGGCGTCCACCGCGATCTGGTCCGTCGCCGCCATGCCCTCCAGCCGGGGACCGAGCACCTCGTTCACGTTGCGCACCGCCTCGGTGACGCCCTTCCCCACGAACCGCTTGGGGTCGCCGTCCCTCAGCTCGACGGCCTCGTGCTCGCCGGTGGACGCGCCGCTCGGCACGGCGGCTCGTCCCTGGGCGCCGCTCGACAACACGACGTCGGCCTCGACGGTCGGGTTGCCGCGGCTGTCGAGAATCTCGCGGGCGTGAACTTCGATGATCGTGCTCATGGTCGCTCTATAGGATGGGAACGGGGGGCAACCTAGCGGCGGCTCAAGGTCAACGGAAGTGGTCGTAACCGTCCAGCTCGAGCCGCCGGCCGGACAGCTCGGCGCGCACGCCGTGGCCTCGCTCGACGGTGCCGACGCGGGTGAGCGAGATCCGGCAGGCGCCCTCGAAGGCGCGCACGCTCTCCGCGTCGAACGCCTGCGGCAGCGCGACGAGCAGCTCGAAGTCCTCGCCGCCTTCCGCCGCGAACTGCTGCACGGGGATGTCGAGCCGCCGCGCCTCCTCGATCACCGCCGGATGCACCGGCACCGAGTCGATATCGAGCTTGAGCCGCACCTGCGACGCGGCGGCGAGATGGCCGGCGTCGCCCGCGAGGCCGTCGCTCAGGTCGAGCATCGCGCGCGCGCCGTGCGCGGTGAGCCAGAGACCGGGCAGGATCCGCGGCTCGGGACGGGCGAACGCGCGCCGCGCATCGGGCTCCGGCTTGTCGCCCCGCCGAAACGCCTCGAGCGCCGCGCGCGCGCCGCCGAGGACGCCGGTCACCCAGAGACCGTCGCCCGGCTTGGCGCCGGCGCGGGTCACGGGGCGCTCGCTCCGGCCGACGACGGTGATCGCGATGCTCCACACCGGTCCCGCCGACAGGTCGCCACCGATGACCGTGGCGCCGACCGACACGGCCGCGTCGCCGATCCCGCCCGCGATCGCGGTGAGCATGCGGTCGGAGACGCCCTCGGGGACGGTGATGGCGGAGAGCACGCCGACGGCCGCCGCGCCTTCCGCCGCCAGGTCGGACAGCGCCGCGGCCGCCGCGCGCCAGCCGGCCTCCTTGGGCTCGATCCAGTCCAGCTTGAAGTGCACGCCCTCGACGCTGACGTCGGTGGAGAGGCAGAGCGCGCCGTCGGACAGCGGGAGGAGCGCGCAGTCGTCGCCCAGCGCGCGGGCGCGATCGCCGAGGGCGCGGGCGATCTTGCGGATGCGATCGAACTCGGGGCCGGGACCGAGCGCCGAGCCGTGGAACGGCATCGGCGCGAGCCAGGGATCGTGGAACGGATCGGGCTGATCGTTCGGGTGCGGGTCGTTCGGAATCGTCACGGGCGGACGGCGTCGAGGCGGAAGCGGACCAGGCCGGCCTCGGTGGCGACCCAGAGGTGCTCGCGGTCCACCGCGAGATCGTTCGCGGGCCCGGGGAGGTCGCCCTCGCGGAGCGCGAGCGCGGGCGACGCGCCGATCCGCGCGAAGCCGACGCCGCGGTCGCCCGCGACCCAGAAGCCGGGACCGTCCGCGGTGAAGCGCCGCAGCCGGCCGAGGAGGCCGGAGAGGTTGGGGCCGACGGTCCACGCCTGCGTAGTCGGGTTGCGCCACATCATGTGGTCGCGGGTCAGGGCGACGAGCGTGTCGCCCATGGTGGCGAAGCCGAAGACCGGGGCCTGCTGGCTGGCGGAGGCGAGGGTGCCGGGGCGCACGAGATCGTCCTGCCCCGCCAGCGCGACGAACACGCCGCGCGGCGTGCCGACCCAGATGGAGTCGCCCGCGGGCCAGACGGCGTAGGCGGCCTCCACGAACTGCGGCGCGACCCGGACGACCTGCCGCGACTCGTCCATCAGCGCGAGCCCGCGCGCGGTGCCGACCACGATCCGTCCCTGCCGTCCCGCCACGTCGTACACCCGGCTGTCAGGCAGGCCGCGTCCGATGTCCCACAGCTCGATGCGCTCCTCCGACGGGTCCACCCGCGCGAGGCCGAAGTCGGTCGCGGCCCAGAGCGAGCGGTCCTGCCCCGCCAGCTCCAGCACGCGGTTGAACGGCGTGCCGGTGGCGGGGAGGCCTCGCACCGTCTTGAACTCGCGGAGCTGGCCGTCCACGAAGGTGAACGCGGCGTCGGTGAGCGTGCTGCGGTTGGTCGCGGCCCAGATCCCGCCGGGCCAGCTCATCACCGCGCCGACGAACTGCGCCGGGAGGCCGAACGGCATCCGCTCCGGAATCGCGCCGGCGTCCTGGAGGAAGAAGAGGCCGAGCCCGGACGTGCCGAGGTACCAGCCCTGGTTGTCGGCGGCGCGGGCGGCGGCGGTGAGCCGCACGGGGCGCATGCGCGAGTCCATGAGGAACTGCGCGGCGTTGGTCTGGAGCGTGGGCGCCTGGCGCTGCACTTCCTCCACCGAGAGGGGGCGAATCGGTCGGCCGGGCGGACGGCCCGGCGTCGCGACCATGCCGCCGCGCGGAACGAGGAACCAGCCGCCGCGGGTCCGGATGTAGAGCCCGCTGATGGGATCGTTCTCGTCGAAGGCGATCGAGACCACGGCGTCGGGCACTCGGCCCTGATCCCAGATGCGCAGCTCGGGCTGGTAGTGGAGCCAGCCGTTGCCGGTCGCGAGCCAGAGCGTCTGGTCGAGTGGATCCACCAGCGCGGTGAAGACGCCGGTGAGGAGGCCGCGGTCGGGCGGCTCGTAGGGGCCGGCCCAGGTGCGGAACTGGGGGTTCCAGATGACGAGGGACGTCGTCGAGGTGACGTAGACCTTGTCGAACGACGTCGCGACGGCGGTGATGCGGCTGAAGTCGCCGATGATGGTGCGGTCCTCGGGGCGCCAGTCGCGGCTGGGGGACTGGGCGGCGGCGGGGAGGGCCGCCGTGGAGAGGAGGATCGCGAGGGGGAAACGCATGAGGGGAATGTAGCCTCGAGCCTCCCGTGAGCGACGCGGAGGGGAAGAAATATGTCAGTGGAGCGTGGCAAGCGATGCCATGTGCGTCACCTCATCCTGAGCGGAGCGAAGGGGACCATGTGCGGGCGATGGTCCGAAGCGGCGGAGGGTTCCTCGCTGCGCTCGGGATGAGGTGGCGAGTGTGCGTTCCTCCCTACCCCGCGTCACTCCCATCCCTGCGCTACAGCGTCGCGGACGCGGCAGCTCCAGCAGCACCGGCGGGTGCGGCGGCGGCGGCGAGCGGCGCAGCACCTCCCACTCCCGCCAGAGATCCGCGAGCGACGCGACCACGTCCATCGGCCGCATGCTCCGGGCGGACATGCGCCGCGCGGCCATGTCGGCGGCGCGGCCGAGCGCCTGGGCGCCGAGCGCGGCGGCCACCTCGGGCTCGACGCCCTGGGCGAGCGCGGCGCCGATGAGGCCGCTCAGCACGTCGCCGCTGCCGCCGGTGGCGAGGCCGGGATTGCCCGACGCGACCGTGAGCAGCGGCCGGCCCTTCGAGGCGACGACGGTCGGCACGCCTTTCAGCAGGACGACCGCGCCGGCTCTTCTCCGCCGCGGCTTCCGCCGCGCCCCATGGATCGAGCTCGCGCTGGGCCGCCAGCTCCGGGAACAGGGTGCGGAACTCGCCCGGGTGCGGCGTCAGCACGGCGGCGCGGCCTTCGACGACCTTGGCCAGCTCGTCCACCGCGCCCTGGAACGCGACGAGCGCATCGGCGTCGAGCACGACGGACTTGCGCGCTGCCGGCCAGCTCCGCCACCAGCTCGCGCCGCCCGGGCGCGCGGCCGAGCCCGGGGCCGATGACGAGCGCGTCGGCGCGGGAGACCAGCTCCTTCACCGCCGCTGTCGGCGCGCCGTCGAACGCCCACGCGTGCGTCTGCAGATCCGGCTCGGCCTGCACCAGCGCGGCGACGGTGTCCGGCGGCGCGATGGCGTGCACCAGTCCGGCGCCCGCGGCAAACGCGGCACGCGCCGCCATGCGGACCGCGCCGGTCATGCCCGCATCCCCACCGACGATCACGACCCGCCCGCGCGTCCCCTTGTGGTCGCGGGCGTGGAGCCGGGGCAGCCACTCGGCGGCGTCGCGGTCGGAGACGAGCGCCGGCCAGCCGGGATCGGCCGGCGGATGCCCGATGTCCGCGACGACGACGGTCCCGACTTCGTCGCGCGCGAGCAGGTGCCCGCGGCGGAACCCGCCGAACGTGACGGTGAGATCGGCGCGCGGCGCGCCGTAGACGGTGCCGCTCAGCAGGTCCACGCCCGTCGGCCCGTCCACCGCGACGATCGGCAGCTCCAGGTCGAGCAGCCGCTCGAGCAGCGCGGCGACCGGCGGCCGCGGCATCCCGCTCGCCCCGGTGCCGAGCAGCGCGTCCACCACGACGCCGACCCGCGGCCACGGCCCGTCGGGCGCCACTTCGCGCACGCCCTCCGCCCGGGCGAGCGCGGCCATGCGCTCGCGCAGCGGCGCGGCGTTGCCGGCCGGCGCGGTGACCCAGACGGGCACGTCGAGCCGATGGAGCGCACGGGCAATGACCCAGCCGTCGCCGCCGTTGTGACCGGGACCGGCGGCGACGAGCACGCCTTCAGCGAGCGTGATGGGGAAACGTGCGGCGAGTAGGGAGACGACGGCGCGGCCGGCGCTCTCCATGAGCGTGGCGAGCTCGATGCCGGCCGCGACGGCTTTGCGGTCCCAGTCGGTGGATTGGGCGGGGGTGAGGATGGGAAGCATGGGACGGTTGGCCGCCGGGCGGTCAGGCGGTCAGACGGTCAGGCGGTCGGGTCGTCGGCAAGCACCGTTCCGATGCCCCGGGCGACCATCCGCCTGACCGACTGACCGCCTGACCGCCCGTCCGCCTATTTGTAACTCTGCCCGATCGCCCGTCCGAACGAGATCTCCCCGTTGTCGATCCGGAGGTTGAAGCCGCAGTCCGGGTTGGTACAGACCCAGGCCTTGTAGGTGATGGGAGCCCCTTCTCGGCCATAGTCCGAGAGAGGAATCAAGGTCCCGTTGGAGCACTTCTGGCACGCCGGCCACTCGGCTTTCTCCATGTTCCCCTCCGCTGTCGATCCACCCCGCTCAGGCGCCTCGCACTCCCTGCCACTCATAGGCATCGCCGAACGCGTCGGCGAATTGGTAGACGGCTTCGAAGTCGGATTCGTGGTCGCCGGGCTGAGTGACCAGCAGCCCGACGTCGACGAGGGTGAACACCATGCGCCCGATGTCCTCGGTGCGCGTGACGCCCCAGTGTCCCAGCACGTGGGGCGCGAGCAGGCCGAACTGCTCCCGGGCGAAGTCGCGGCAGGCCCACGCGAGCTCCGCGCCGCTCACATGGCGGCGGACCTCGATCCGGGTCTGGAGATACTCGATGGTGGCGAGCAGGAAGAGGTAGGCGCGCTCGTTATACGCCCCGCCCCGCGCCCGAATGCGCGCTATCACGTCTTCGGCGAATTGCAGCTCGTTCACCGGACGGTCTCTGCGCCGCGGGTCGCCATGCCTCAGGCGCTCCGCCGGACCCGACCGGCGGACTTCGTCTGGTAGAGCGGAAAGCTCGAGCTGAGCTCGCCCACCTCCTCCCGGACACGAGCGAGGGTGGCCTCGTCGGGGCGCGTCAGCGCCCGGTCGATCAGCTCCGCGATCCGCTCCATCTCCGCCGGCCCCATCCCGCGCGTGGTGAGCGCCGGCGTGCCCAGGCGGATGCCGCTGGTGACGAACGGCGACTGGGGGTCGTCGGGGATGGTGTTCTTGTTGACCGTGATGCCGGCCTTGTCGAGCGTCTTCTCCGCCACCTTGCCGGTCAGCTCCTTGGGCCGCAGGTCCACCAGCATCAGGTGGGTGTCGGTGCCGCCGGAGACGATGGCGAAGCCGCGATCGATCAGCGACTGCGCGAGCACCTTGGCGTTCTCGACGACGCGCTTGCTGTAGACCTTGAAGTCGTCGGTCAGCGCCTCGCCGAAGGCGACGGCCTTGGCGGCGATGACGTGCTCCAGCGGACCGCCCTGGGTGCCGGGGAAGACGGACTTGTCCACCGCCTTCTGGTGCTCCGCGGTGCACAGGATCAGGCCGGCGCGGGGACCGCGCAGCGTCTTGTGGGTGGTGCTGGTGACGATCGGCGAGTGGGGCACGGGCGAGGGATAGACGCCGCCCGCCACCAGCCCCGCGAAGTGGGCCATGTCGACCAGGAAGATGGCGCCCACTTCGTCGGCGATGGAGCGGAACGCGGCGAAGTCGATGATGCGGGCGTAGGCGCTGCCGCCGGCGATGATGAGCCGCGGACGCTCGCGCCGAGCCTGCTCCCGGACGACGTCGTAGTCGATGCGGCCGGTGGCCGGGTCCACGCCGTAGTGCACGGCCTTCCAGATGACGCCGCTGTGGTTCACCGCCGCGCCGTGGCTCAGGTGGCCGCCGTGGGGGAGCGACATCCCCATGATCTTCTCGCCCGGTGGGATCACGGCCATGAACGCGGCGAAGTTGGCCTGCGCGCCCGAGTGCGGCTGCACGTTGGCGTGCTCCGCGCCGAAGATCTGCTTGAGGCGGTCGATGGCGAGCTGCTCGATCTCGTCGATGACCTCGCACCCACCGTAGTAGCGCCGGCCGGGGTACCCCTCGGCGTACTTGTTGGTGAGCGGCGTGCCCATCGCGTCGATGACCGCGCGGCTGGCGAAGTTCTCGCTCGCGATCAGCTCGAGGCCGTGCCGCTGGCGGCCCAGCTCCTTGTCGATCAGGTGGGCCACCAGCGGATCGGCGTCTCTCAGGCTCGCGTTGTGGTCGAGGCTCATGCGTGTTCCCCGTCTATCTTCTCGACCCGGCGGACGTGACGCCCGCCGGCGAATTTCGTGTCGAGCCAGGTCTTCAGGATGTCCACCCCCTCGGCCTCGCTGACGAAGCGCGCGGGGAGGATCAGGACGTTTGCGTCGTTGTGTTCCCGCGCGAGGCGGGCGATCTCGGGCGTCCAGGCCACCGCGGCGCGAACGCCGTGATGCCGGTTGGCCGCGTACGACATCCCCAGCCCGGTGCCGCAGAGCAGCACCCCTCGGTCGGCTTGGTGATGTTCGACCCGGGACGCGACTTGATGGGCGTAGTCGGGGTAGTCGGTCGATTCGGGACTGGTGGTCCCGAGATCGAGAGGCTCATACCCCAGCGCCCGCAGCTCTTCGACCAGCCGCTGCTTGAGCTCGAATCCGGCGTGATCGGCGCCGATGGGAATGACTTCGGGCATCTGGTACCTAATGTATAGGAGGAGCGGTAGAGGGGCGGCAGGGCGGACGGCGAGGCGGTACGAGAGCGAGGGATCCGCCGGCGTCAGCCGAAGCAGATCCCTCGCTTCGCTCGGATGCACTGCCTCGCCGTCCGCCTGCCCCATCCACCTCCGCCTCCCCTCATCCACATCTTATCCAACGACCCCACCGCCGCGATGCGCTGCTCCGCCAGCCGGTCCGCCGCCTTGTACGTCGGGATCTTGTCGTTGCGCGCGATCTCGAAGATCCGGAGCAGCGTCTCGTAGATCTCTCCCGCCTTCTTGAGCGAGCGCTCGGCCGGCCAGCGGTGGATCTCGCCGTAGACGTTGATCACCCCGCCGCCATTGATCACGTAGTCCGGGGCGTAGAGGACGCCGCGCTTCTCCAGCTCGTCGCCGTGGCGGTCCTCGGCGAGCTGGTTGTTGGCCGCGCCGGCGATGATCTCGACTTTCAGCCGAGGGATGGTGTCGTCGTTGATCGTGGCGCCGAGGGCGCAGGGGGCGTAGATGTGGGCCTTCTGGTCGTAGATCGCGTCGGGGGCGACGCCCGCGGCGCCGAACTCGTCCACCACGCGCTTCACCTTCTCGGGGCGGATGTCGGTCACGTTCAGGCGGACGCCGTCCTCGTGGAGGTGGCGGCAGAGGTGGTAGGCGACGTTGCCGGCGCCCTGCACCGAGACCGTCTTCCCCTCGAGCGAGTCGCTGCCCCAGCGCGCCTTCGCCGCCGCCTTCATCCCCACGTAGGTGCCGTACGCCGTCACCGGCGACGGATCGCCCGAGAGGCCGAGCAGGCCGGCGACGTGGTCGGTCTCCAGCTTGATGTACTCCATGTCGGCCGGACCGGTGCCCACGTCCTCCGCGGTGATGTAGCGGCCGTTCAGCGTCTCGACGAAGCGTCCGTGCGCCCGGAAGAGCGCCTCCCGGTCCACCCGGCGGTTGTCGCCGATGATGACGGACTTGCCGCCGCCGAGGTTGATGCCCGCGACGGCCGCCTTGTAGGTCATCCCGCGCGCGAGCCGTAACGCGTCGGTCACGGCTTCGTCGGTGTTCTGGTATTGCCAGAACCGCGTGCCGCCCAGCGCGGGGCCCAGAGTCGTGTCGTGGATGGCGATGATGCCGAGGTAGCCGCACGACGGGTCGTGCGAGAGAAGAAGCTGCTCGTGGCCGAAGGACTGCATTGCCTTGAAGATGTCCATCAGGTCTCCAGGTCTGGCTGTCGTCATTCTGAGCGGAGCGAAGAAGGCATGAGCTGACTCATGGTCACTTCGACTTCCTCACGCGGATGACATTGTGGCTCAGTAGGTGTAGAAGCCTCGGCCCGTCTTCTTGCCCAGCTGCCCCGCCGCCACCATCCGCCGCAGCAACGGGCAGGCCCGGTACTTGTCGTCGCCCAGGCCTTTCTGCAGCACGTCGAGGATCGCGAGGCAGACGTCGAGGCCGATGAAGTCGGCGAGGGCGAGGGGGCCCATGGGATGGGCCATGCCCAGCTTCATCACCGTGTCGATGGACTCGGGCGTCGCGACGCCTTCCATGACGCAGAAGATCGCCTCGTTGATCATCGGCAGGAGCACCCGGTTGGAGACGAAGCCGGGGTAGTCGTGCACCTCGACGGGCGTCTTGCCGAGGGCTCGGGCCGTATCCATCACCATGTTGGTCGTGGCGTCGCTGGTGGAGTGGCCGCGGATCACCTCGACCAGCTGCATGACCGGCACCGGGTTCATGAAGTGCATGCCGATCACCTGCTCCGGGCGCCTGGTCTGCGCGGCGATCTCGGTGATCGAGATGGAGCTGGTGTTGGTGGCGAGGATGGCCTTCGGGGAGGCGATCCGGTCGAGCTGCTCGAAGAGGGAGAACTTGACCGCGGGGTTCTCGCTCGCCGCCTCGATGATCAGGTCGGCCTTCGCCGCCGCGTCCAGGGCGGTGCCGGGTTTGACCCGGCCGAGGATCTGCGCGGGGGCGTCCGCCGGGATGGCGCCCTTCTTCACCTGGCGGTCGAGGTTCGACTTGATGGTGGCGGCGGCCTTGTCGAGCGCGGCCGGCGCGCTGTCCACCAGCGCCACTTCCCAGCCGTGCTGCGCGAAGACGTGGGCGATGCCGTTGCCCATGGTGCCGGCGCCGATGACGGCGGCTCGGGTCATGCGGAATCCTTTCCTGCCCAGCGTCTGGCGACGAGAACCGCGACGGTGAGCGCGAGCGTAGAGGCGAGGCCGCCCTCGGGACCGAAGGGACCGCCGGTGAGCCAGGCCGGATCGCCCGGCACGTAGTCGAGGACCGGAATGGGGAACGGGACGCCGCTCACCGGCGTGTCGAGCGCGGCGAGCAGCGCGTTCCAGCCGAGGTGCGCGCCCCAGGCGGTCCAGATGCCGCCGGGCGCGTAGAACGCGAGGCCGAGGAAGATGCCGGCGAGCGCGATGTTGCCGATGCCGAGCGCGGTGACGTTGGGATTGGCGAAGTGGGCCAGCGAGAAGAGCACCGCGAGCAGCACGATCGCCGTTCCCCGCCCCATCACCCGCGCCAGCAGCACCTGCGGCACGCCGCGGAAGATGATCTCTTCGGCGAGCGCGGCGGGCGCCAGGATCAGGATCGTGGTGCCGACCGCCCGCAGGTAGCTCGACGCCGTTCCCTGGTCCGGCACCCACTCGGCGCCGCCCACCGCGCCGATCGCGAGCGCGACGGCGGCCGTGACCGCGCCCGCCGCCATGCCGAGTCCGAAGCCCCTGCCGCCGCGCGAGCCGCGATATCGCAGGTCGTCCAGAGTGAGCCCGCAGACCTTGATCCCGATGAGCCAGGTGAAGAGCGCCGCGCTCACCAGCGTCGAGAGCGCCTGGTCGAGCGTGGCGCCGGGACCGTTCGCCTCCAGCCACGCGGGCCCGCCCTCACCGGCGACGATGCAGCGCGACGCCGAACGCGAGCAGCGCCGTGAGGACGAGGGTAAGCACGACGAAGGCGATCGACCATCCGATCGCCTTCACGAGATCACGCCGTTCGGGCATCGCCGAACCGTATCAGAGGAGGGAGCGAAGCTTGGGTCCGAGACCGAGGATCACGGCGGCGGCGAGTCCGACCTTGAGGAGGTCGCCGGTCAGGAAGGGCACGAACCCGACGCGGAGCGCGAGGGCGGGATCGCCGCCGAGCACCGCGAGCTGCGCCGCGCCGCCGGCGTGGATCACCGCCATGGCGAGCGCGCAGCCCAGCAGCACCGGCACCAGGCGCGGCGGTGTTCCCCGCGAACCGGCCCGCGACCGCCGCGGCCGCCGGGAACGCCAGCAGGTAGCCGCCGGTGGGTCCGAGCAGATGCACGATCCCGCCGCTGCCGCCCGCGAACACCGGCAGGCCCGAGCATGCCGAGCGCGACGTAGAGCATCAGCGCCCCGGCGCCGTTCACCGCGCCGAGCAGGCCGCCGACGACGAGCACCGCGAGCGGCTGCAGCGTCATCGGCACGGGGCTGAGCGGCACCGGGACGGTCACCTGCGCGGAGGCGGCGACGACGAGCGCGCCCGCGGCGATCGCGAGCCCGCGGCGCGCCGCGGAGGTCCGGGCGGGGGCCGCCAGGATGTCGGCGGAGTGATCAGAGTTCATCAGAGCATCTCCACGCTGAGGGCCACGGCGTTGCCGCCGCCGAGGCAGAGGGTGGCGAGGCCGGTCGAGGCGTTCCGGTCGCGCAGGGCGTACAGCAGAGTGGTGAGGACGCGGGCGCCGCTGGCGCCGATCGGATGGCCCAGGGCCACCGCGCCGCCGTGGACGTTCACCCGGTCCCAGTCCCAGCCCAGCTCGCGGCCGTCGGCGAGCGCCTGCACGGCGAACGCCTCGTTGGCCTCGATCAGGTCGTAGTCCTTGATGGTGGCGCCGGTGCGCCCCATCAGGTTGCGCACCGCCTGCACCGGGGCGAAGAAGATCTCGCGGGGCTCGCCGCCGCCGGTGGCGTAGCCGGTCACCTTGGCCATCGGCGTGAGGCCGTGCGCCTTGGCGAACGCGAGCGACGCGACCACCAGCGCGCTGGAGCCGTCGTTGAGGCCGGGCGCGTTGCCCGGCGTCACGCGTGCCGCCGTCTTTCCGGAACGCCGGCTTGAGCTTGGCGAGGGTGTCGGGGCTCGTGTCCTTGCGGGGCGCCTCGTCGGCGGCCACCGTCGTGGGCCCGCCCTTGCCGGGGATCTGCACCGGCAGGATCTCCGCCTTGAACTTGCCGCGCCTGCGTGGCCTCGACCGCCTTCATGTGGCTCTGGTAGGCGAACTGGTCCTGGTCCTGCCGGCTCACGCCCGCCTTCTCCGCGGTGTACTCCGCGTACTCGCCCATGTGGCAGCAGCCGAACGAGTCCCAGAGGCCGTCGTGGATCATGCCGTCCACCATGGTCTGGTTGCCGGCCTTGATGCCGCCGCGCATGCCGTAGACATAGTGCGGCGCGCTCGACATGGACTCCTGCCCGCCGGCCACGATGCACTCGGCGTCGCCGGCCTTGATGGCCTGGGAGGCGAGCATGACGGCCTTGAGGCCGGAGCCGCACACCTTATTGATGGTAAGGGCGGGAATGACGGCGGGGAGGCCGGCGTGGATCAGGGCCTGGCGGGCCGGCGCCTGGCCGGAGCCGCCCTGAATCACCTGGCCCATGATCACTTCTTCGACCGCGGCCGGGTCCACCTTGGCGCGGGCGACGGCGTCGCGGATGACCATGGCGCCGAGCTGGGGCGCCGTAAAGCCGGACAGGCCGCCGAGATACTTGCCGATCGGAGTGCGGACCGCCGACAGGATGACGGGGGTCGTTGCGTCGGTCACGAAAGTCCTCAAGGTACGAGCCGCGAGGAAGATAGCGGGGGTGGCGGCATGTGTCACCCTGAACGCAGCGAGGGGACCATGGCGGGCATGGTCCCCTTCGCTGCGCTCAGGGTGACATTATCTCCTGACCATACCCTACCGATAAACCTACGGCGCCAGCGCCCGGCTCCTGACCTCCTCCCCCACCCGCTCCAGGAACGCCCCCACCGGCATCACCTCCTGCTTCTTCCCCACCCCGCGTACCCGGAGCGCGATGCTGTCGCTCTCGGCCTCGCGCTGCCCGATGACGGCCATGTACGGCACCTTCTGCATCTCGCCTTCGCGGATCCGGTAGTTGAGGGTCTCGGTCCGGTCGTCCACGTGGACCCGGAGGCCCGCCGCCTTGAGCCGCGCCGCGAGGCCGCGCGCCGCCTCGGCCTGGGCATCCGAGATCGGGATCACCCGCACCTGCTCCGGCGCCAGCCACACCGGGAACGCGCCGGCGAAGTGCTCGATCAGGTTGCCGGTGAAGCGCTCCAGCGTGCCGTAGATGGCGCGGTGGATCATGACCGGCCGGTGCGGGCGGTTGTCGGCGCCGGTGTACTCCAGCTCGAACCGCTCGGGGAGGTTGAAGTCGAGCTGGATCGTGGGTCCCTGCCAGATCCGGCCGATCGCGTCCTTGAACTTGATGTCGATCTTGGGACCGTAGAACGCGCCGCCGCCTTCATCGATGCGGTACGGAATGCCCTTCCGGTCGAGCGCGTGCTTGAGGAAGCTCTCCGCCTGGTCCCAGACCTCGTCCCCGCCGAGCCGCTCCTCGGGACGGGTGGAGACCTCGAAGTCCAGCTCGAAGCCGAAGGTGGCGCGGACGAGGCGGTCCACCTGGTCGAGGCAGAGGAAGATCTCGTCCTCGATCTGCTCCATGGTGCAGAAGATGTGGGCGTCGTCCATGCTGAGGCCGCGCACCCGCAGCAGCCCGTGCAGCGTGCCCGACTTCTCGTTCCGGTACACGTTGGCGACTTCGCTCAGCCGGATGGGCAGGTCCCGGTAGCTCCGCTGCTGGCTCTTGTAGATCAGCGCGTGCATCGGGCAGTTCATCGGCTTGACCCGGTAGCGCACGTCCTCCGCTTCGCCGGCGCCGGCGCCCATCGCCGGATACTGGTTGGCGGCGTAGAGCGGGCAGGTGGCCGGAGATTCTGAACAGCTCTTCCTTGGTGACGTTGGGCGTATAGACCAGGTCGTAGCCGTTGGCGACGTTGTCGTCCTCGACCGTGCGGCTCAGCAGCCACTTGATCATCGCGCCCTTCGGGTGCCACAGCACGAGGCCGGGGCCCACGACGTCGCTGATGGAGAAGAGGTCGAGCTGCTTGCCGATGACCCGGTGGTCGCGCTTGCGCGCCTCCTCCAGGCGGTGGAGGTAGGCGTCGAGGTCTTCCTTCTTGAACCAGGCGGTGCCGTAGATCCGCTGGAGCATCTGCCGCTTCTCGTCGCCCCGCCAATAGGCGCCGGCGGCGTGGAGCAGCTTGAAGTGCTTGAGGCGGCCGGTGCGCGGGATGTGGGGCCCGCGGCAGAGGTCGGTGAAAGGCCCGTCGGTGTAGACCGTGATGGTCTCGTCGTCGCGCAGCTCGCCGATGCGCTCGAGCTTGAGGGGATCGTCGGCAAAGCGCCGGTTGGCGGCCGGGCGGTCCACCACCTCGCGGACGAACGGGTAGTCCGACTTGGCCACCTCGCCCATCCGGGCCTCGATCTTCTCGATGTCCTCGGGAGTGAACGGCCGCGGAACCTCGAAGTCGTAGTAGAAGCCGTCTTCGATCGGCGGGCCGAACCCGATGCCGGCGCCAGGGAAGATCTCGCGCACCGCGGTGGCGAGGACGTGGGCCGCGGAGTGGCGCAGGACCTCGAGCGCCTCGGGGTCCTTCTCGGTCAGGATGGCGAGGGAGAC
Organism: uncultured Gemmatimonadales bacterium; assembly: GCA_963720365.1. Taxonomy (GTDB): domain Bacteria; phylum Gemmatimonadota; class Gemmatimonadetes; order Gemmatimonadales; family GWC2-71-9; genus CAVVWJ01. The sequence goes on from CAVRFK010000017.1 coordinate 193,289, forward strand.
GTCGCGCTCGATGGGACGGTCGAGGTCCCACACGGCGCCGTCCACCTTGGCGGCGACGGCGGCGCGGGCCAGCCCCGGGCCGATGCCCTCGGCGACGGCGCGGGCGGTGGTGCCGCGACGCGACCTCCCGCACGCTGCCGTCGGGCAGCGTCACGTTGACCGACCGGCCGCTCATTCCAGCTCCGCCGTGGGCGGCGCCGCGGGCCGGTTGGAGGGCGCGAACCAGAAGTACAGCGCGATGCCGATGAGGATCAGCGCGGCGACCATGAACCAGCGGCCCCGATCGGGGCCGCGGGAGACTCCGGATCGTTCGTCCATCGTCGGTGGTCCTTCGAGAGGTCCTGAGGTCCGAGGATTCCCTGCGCGTGAAGCGCGACGGCGTTAACTTAACCGCATAGAGATTTCTTCCGTAAGAGGACTTCACGTGCGCCACGACGACGAGCTGAGCGGAGGAGAAGTGCTGCTGTGGACGGTGCTCGGTCTCGCGAGCGGCCTGCGTCGCGTCCGTGGCGCTCAGCGAGTGGCTGGGCGACGTGAATCCCGACCGCGTGAAGCGGGTGGCCGACAAGCTCCGCGACTCCGGCGCCACCCGGCTCACCGCCGCCGCGTCGGTGCGCGCGGTGGAGGCGGCCCTGGCCGCCGACCCCCGGCTCGCCGGCCTCACCATCGAGGCCCGCGCCGGTGAACCGCGGCGCGGTGGAGCTGCGCGGCTGGGTGCCCACCCGGACCATCCGCACCGCCGCCGGCCGCGCGGCCCTCGCGGTGCCGGGTATCGAAAGCGTGATCAACAGCATCCTGGTCCGCGGGGAGGATGATCGCCCCGCGTCGGACCAACCGCGGGCGGCCGACCAGAGCGCATGACGGCGCCGCTCGCTCCCCAATACGACCCATCGCAGATCGAAGCCCCGCTCTACGCCTGGTGGCGGGAGCGGCGGCTGTTCGAGCCGGAAGCCGTCCAGCGCGCGCGGGGCGGCGCGCCGGGCGAGCCCTACGTGATCCAGATGCCGCCGCCCAACGTGACGGCGGAGCTGCACACCGGTCACGGCCTCAACAACACGGTCCAGGACGTCCTGATCCGGTTCGAGCGGATGCGGGGCCGCCGCGCGCTCTGGGTGCCCGGCACCGACCACGCCGGCATCGCCACCCAGAACGTGGTGGAGCGCCTCCTCGCCAAGGAGGGACTCACCCGCTTCGACCTCGGCCGCGACGCGTTCGTGGAGCGGGTGTGGGAGTACGTGCGCGCCACCGGCGCCCGGATCCTGGAGCAGCTCCAGGCGATCGGCTGCTCCGCCGACTGGTCGCGCACCTACTTCACCCTCGATGAGGACCTCTCCCGCGCGGTGCGCGAGGTGTTCGTCCAGCTCTACGAGAAGGGGCTGGTGTACCGGGGCCACTACATCATCAACTGGTGCCCCCGCTGCCTCACCGCCCTCTCCAATGAAGAGGCGGAGAAAGAGGAAGAGGACGGCCGGCTCTGGCACTTCCGCTATCCGCTGGCCGAGGGCGACGGCCACATCACCATCGCCACCACCCGGCCCGAGACGATGCTGGGCGACACGGCCGTCGCGGTGCATCCCGAGGACGAGCGCTACCGCCACCTGATCGGGAAGCAGCTCCGGCTGCCGCTGGTGGACCGGCTGATCCCGGTCGTGGCGGACGAGGCGGTGGATCCGGCGTTCGGCTCCGGCGCGGTGAAGGTGACGCCGGCCCACGACCCGACCGACTTCGAGATCGGGCGGCGGCACAACCTCCCGTCGGTGGACGTGATGACGCCCGAGGCGCGGATGAGCCTCGCGGTGCCGGCGCGGTTCCAGGGCCTCGACCGCTTCGAGGCCCGGAAGCGCGTGTCGAAGGAGCTGGAGGAGCTGGGCCTGCAGGAGAAGGTGGAGAACCACCGCCACGCGGTGGGCCACTGCTACCGGTGCGACACGGTGATCGAGCCGCGGCTCTCGGAGCAGTGGTTCGTGAAGATGGAGCCGCTCGCCCGCCCCGCCCTCGCGCGCTACCGCGACGGCACCATCCAGTTCATCCCCGAGCGCCGCGGCGACGACTACGAGCGCTGGCTCGACGGCATCCGCGACTGGTGCATCTCCCGCCAGCTCTGGTGGGGCCACCGGATTCCGGTGTGGTACTGCGAGAGCGAGCGCTGCGCCCGGATCAGCGTGAGCCGCACCGACCTCACCGCCTGCCCCGCCTGCGGCGGCGCGGTGCGGCAGGACGAGGACGTGCTCGACACCTGGTTCTCCTCCTGGCTGGTGCCGTTCACCAGCCTCGGCTGGCCGGAGAAGACCGACGACCTCGCCACCTACTACCCCGGTCACACGCTCGTCTCCTCGCCCGACATCATCTTCTTCTGGGTGTCCCGGATGATCATGTCCGGGCTCCAGTTCATGGGCGAGCCGCCGTACACCCGCATCTACCTGCACGGCGTGGTGCGCGACACCCAGCACCGCAAGATGTCGAAGTCGCTGGGCAACGGGATCGACCCGCTCGAGGTGGTGGAGCGGTACGGCGCCGACGCGCTGCGCTACTCGCTCGTGTCGGGCATGTCGGTCGGCACCGACGTGATCCTCGATCCCAACGATCTCGATTCGTCGTTCGCGCCGGCGCGCAACTTCGCCAACAAGCTGTGGAACGCGGGCCGGTTCATCCTCAGCAACCTCGAGGGACCCACCCGGCCGCTCGCGGGGCGCGCCAGGAATGTGGTGCGCCGCGAGGAGCTGACGCTCGCCGACCGGTGGATCATCGCCCGCTGCGAGGCCACCGTCCGCGAGGCCACCGAGGCGTACGAGCGGTTCCGGCTCAACGAGGCGGCGGGCGCGGTGTACCGCTTCATCTGGAGCGACCTCGCCGACTGGTACATCGAGCAGATCAAGCCGCGCCTCTACGGCGACACGCCCGGCGGCGACGTGGCGCGCGCGGTGGCGGTGCAGACCTTCGACGTGGCGCTTCGGATGCTCCACCCGGTGATGCCGTTCATCACCGAAACGCTCTGGCGCCGGTTCCCCGGCCGTCCGGCCGACGCGTCCATCTCCGTCGCGCCGTGGCCGCTCGCCGACAAGCGCGCGGAGGATCCCGATGCGCTGCGCGACTTCGGCCTGGTGCAGGAGGTCGTGGGCGCGATCCGTGCGATCCGCGCCGAGTATGGCGTGCAGCCGGGCCAGCCAGTGCGGGCCGTGGTGACGCGGAGCGAGACCGGCGACGGCGCGATCCGCCGGGAGCAGGCCACGGTCACCCGCCTCGCCAAGGTGTCGGAGCTGTCGTTCGGCGAGCCCAAGGACCGGGTGGGCGGCCACGCGGTGCTGTCCGACGGCACGGCGGTCTTCGTGCCCCTGGGCGACGCGATCGACGTGGAGCGCGAGTGCGGCCGGCTCGGCGCGGAGCTGGCGCGGCTGGCGCAGCTAGTGGAAGCGCAGGAGAAGAAGCTCGGGAACCAGCAGTTCGTGAGCCGGGCGCCGGCCGACGTGGTGCAGCGGGAGCGGGAGAAGGCCGCCACCTGGCGGGAGCAGCGCGACGTGCTCGGCCGGAAGCGCGAGCTGCTCGGCTGCGCGGGTCCGCGTGAGAAGCGCCCCCGCGGCAGTGCTTCTCTGTCTGGCCGCGTGCGCGCGGATGGAGCCGCCGCCGGGCGGACCGATCGATACCGAGGCGCCTCAGCTCGCGTCCGTTTCGCCCGACACCTTCGCCGTCCTGCCGGACTTCGACGACGACGTCGAGTTCGTCTTCAATGAAGTGATCTCGGAGGGCGGGTCGCCCAACACCGGCCAGGGTACCGGCGACCTCGAGAAGCTCGTCATCCTGTCCCCCACCACCGAGTTCCCCCGGGTACGGTGGCGGCGCAACCGCATCACGGTGCAGCCGAAAGAGGGATGGCAGCGCGACCGGGTCTACCGGGTGCAGCTCCTGCCGGGCGTCACCGACCTGCAGCGCAACCGGCTCAACCAGGGCGCGCTGCTGACGTTCACGACCGGCGCGCCGCGTCCGACGCGCACGTTCCAGGGCACCGTGGTGGACTGGACCACCGCGCGGCCGGCGCCTGCCGCGCTCGTCGTCGCGCTCCAGATGCCCGACAGCCTTCCCTACCGCGGCCTCGCGGATTCCTCGGGGCGCTTCGACCTAGGCCCGCTCCCCGACGGGGAGTACGTCATCAAGGGCGTGCTGGACGAGAACCGCAACAACCTCGACGATCCCCGCGAGGCATTCGACAGCGTGCTCGTCAAAGGCAGGACGAGACAGCGCGCTGGAGCTGTGGGCCTTCGTGCACGACACAGCGCCGCCGCGCATTCGCACGGTGACCCCGGTGGACAGCGCGTCCGCGACGGTCGAGTTCGCCCAGATGCTCGATCCGCGCCAGCGGTTCCAGCCCTCCGCGGTGCGGCTCTCGCTGATGCCCGACTCGAGCGCGGTGAAGGTCGTCTCGCTGCTGCCCAAGGCGATGGATGACAGCCTCCACGCCAAGGCTCCGACCAAGCCGGACTCCGCGGCGGCCGACACCACCGCGCGCGACACCACGCGGCGGCAGCCGCCGGGCGCACCGGGCGCGAGACCGGGTCCCCGCCGCGCGGCAGCTGGTGGCGCTCACCGGACGGCCGCCGCTCACCGATCAACTGGTGCTGCGGCCGGCCACGTTCTTCCGGCCGGGCACGCGCTACACGGTGGAGATCAAGGGCGTGCGCAACGTGACCGGGGTCGGCCGGCGATGTGGTCGGCACGCTGGTCATTCCGGAGAAGCCGCCGGCGGACACGCTGGCGCTGCCCGCCGACTCGCTCAAGAAGCCCGCCGACTCGCTCAAGAAGCGCGCCGATACCACGCGCGCGAAGGCCGACTCGGTGGCGAAGCCCTCCGCGAGGCCCGCCAAGCCCGTTCCGGCCAAGCCGGTTCCCACCAAGCCTGCCCCGGCCAAGCCGAGTCCGGTGGCACCGTCCGGGCGGAAGCCCCAGCCCACGCTGCCGACACCGGCCAAGCCGACGCCGACCACGCCCCAGTGACGGACCGCAGGCGCGAGCTGCCCTCGGTAGACCGGCTGCTGCTGGAGCCGGACATCCAGGCGCTGCTGCACGCGGCGCCTCGCATCGCCGTAGTGGACGCGGTGCGGGAGTCGCTCGCCGCCGCGCGCACGCGGCGCGCGGGCCCGCCGGAGAGCTGGGCCGGCGGACGTGCGCGAGCGGCTCACCGAGCGGACGCGCGCCAGCCTGCGGCCCGGTGCTCAACGCGACCGGCGTGGTGCTGCACACCAACCTCGGCCGCGCGCCGCTGGCGCCCGCGGCGGTCGCCGCGATGGCGGCGGTCGCGTCGGGATACAGCAACCTGGAGCTCGACCTCGACACCGGGAGCCGCGGCAGCCGGAGCGACCACTGCCGCGCGCCGCTGCGCGCCGCGACGGGGGCGGAGGACGCGCTCGCCGTGAACAACGCGGCGGGCGCGCTGCTGCTCGCGCTCGCGGCGCTGGCGGCGGGGCGCGAGGTGCTCATCTCCCGCGGCGAGCTGATCGAGATCGGCGGCTCGTTCCGGATTCCCGACATCCTGACGCGGAGCGGCGCGCGGCTCCGGGAGGTCGGCACCACCAACCGCACCCACCTCGACGACTACCGCAAGGCGCTCGGCCCCGACGTGGCCGCCGTGCTGACCGTGCACCGCTCGAACTTCGAGCAGCGCGGGTTCGTGGCGACGCCGGAGATCGGCGATCTCGTGGCGCTGTGCCGCGAGGCGGGCATCCCGTACCTGGTGGACGTGGGCAGCGGCCTGCTCGCCGACCTGTCGGCGTGGGGCCTCAGCGGCGAGCCCCTGGTGGCGGAGACGCTCGCCGCGGGGCCCGACCTCGTGCTCTTCAGCGGCGACAAGCTGCTCGGCGGGCCGCAGGCGGGGTGCATCGTGGGGAGGCGTGCCGCGCTGGCTCGCTGCCGCGAGCATCCGATCGCCCGGGCGGTGCGGGCGGACAAGATGACGCTCGCCGGGCTCGAGGCGACGCTCGCGCTCTACCGGGAGCCGGAGGCGGCGGTGCGCGAGATCCCGGTGCTGCGGATGCTGACGCTCGGCGCCGGCGAGCTGTCGGCGCTCGCGGCGCGGCTGGCGGCCGCGTGTCCGGCCCAGCTCCGGCCGAGCCTCGAGCCGGGCGAGTCGGCGGTCGGCGGCGGGTCGTTCCCCGGCGCGGCGTTGCCGACCACGCTGGTGGCCCTCGACGCCGGTGCCATCGGTCCCGACGGGCTCGCGCTCCGGCTCCGGCTGGGCGAGCCCGCGATCGTGGCGCGCGTGGGTGGCGGGCGCGTGCTGCTCGACCCGCGCACGCTGCCGGAAGACAGTTTCCCGGATGTGGCCGCGGCACTCACCGAGGCGCTGCGCGAATGAGCGAGCGGTCAGCGGTGTTCCTCGACCGAGACGGCACCATCATCGAGGACAGCGGCTACGTCGCCACCCCCGACGCGGTGCAGCTCCTGCCCGGCGCCGCGGAGGCGATCGGCCGGCTCAACCGGGCCGGCGTGCCGACGATCGTGGTGACGAACCAGTCGGGCATCGCGCGCGGCATCCTGGACGAGACCGCGTACGTCGCGACCGCGCGGAGACTCGACGAGCTGCTCGCCGCGGGCGGGGCCCGGCTGGATGCGCACTATCACTGTCCCCATCATCCGGACTACACCGGGCCGTGCGAGTGCCGGAAGCCGGGACCCCTGCTCTACCAGCGCGCGGCCGCGGATTACGGGCTCCACCTGGCGCGGAGCTGGTGGGTCGGCGACCGGATGCGGGACGTGCTGCCGGCGGAACGATTCGGCGGCCAGGGCGTGCTCATCGGCGAGACCGGACCGGACGAGCTGTCCAATTACGCGACCGGACGTTTCCTCCTGGCGCGCGACCTGGGCGACGCGGTGGATCTCGTGCTGCAACCGCTGCCCCGCCGTCCCCGCTACGATTAGCTTCTCCCCCCATGCCAATGCACGTCGCCGTGGCCGTCTCAGGACGCGGCAGCAACCTCGAGGCGCTGCTGCGTGCCCTCGGCCCGGACGCACCGGCGAGGGTGGTGCTGGTCCTGAGTAACCGGGCCGACGCCCCGGCCCTGGAGCGCGCCGCGGCGGGCGGGATCGCCCAGCGTCACGCTGCAGGATCATGCAGCCTCCGGCGAGTGGCTGGCCGCGCTCGACCGCCACGCGGTGGACCTGCTGGTCCTCGCGGGCTATCTCAAGCTGGTGCCCGCCGAGGTGATCGCCCGCTACCGGGGCCGGATCATCAACATCCATCCCGCGCTGCTCCCGAAGTTCGGCGGCCAGGGGATGTACGGCCGGCGGGTGCACGAGGCGGTGCTGGCGAGCGGCGCGCCGGAGAGCGGCGCCACGGTCCACCTGGTGGACGAGGTGTACGACCGCGGCGCCATCCTGGGGCAGGCCCGCGTGCCGGTGCTCCCGGGCGACGACGCCGACCGGCTCGCCGCCCGGGTGCTCGAAGTGGAGCATCGCCTGCTTCCGGCCGCCGTTCTCGCCGCCGCCGCGGCGGGCCGGCCCGTACCGATCCATGAACCGGTGGAGTCGCACCAGTGATCGAGCCTGCATGCCCCGCGCACTGATCTCCGTCAGCGACAAGCGCGGGATCGTCGCCTTCGCGCAGGGACTGGCGGACCTCGGCTGGGAGATCATCTCCACCGGCGGGACCGCCGCGGCGCTCCGGAACGCCGGCGTGCCCGTCATCCCGGTGGACGAGGTGACCGGCTTCGCGGAGCTGCTCGACGGCCGGGTCAAGACGCTCCACCCCGCGATCCACGCCGCCCTGCTCGCCCGGCGCGACCTGCCCGAGCACGTCACCGCGATCAGCGAGCGCGGCATCGTGCCGATCGACCTGGTGGCGGTGAACCTCTATCCGTTCCAGATGACGATCTCGCGGGCCGGCGTGCCGTTCGAGGACGCGGTCGAGAACATCGACATCGGCGGCCCGTCCATGCTCCGCTCCGCGGCCAAGAATCACGAGTTCGTGCTGCCGGTGGTGGACCCGACCGACTATACGCGCGTGCTCGACCTCCTCCGCCGAAACGCGGTGGACACCGGCGTGCGCCGGGAGTTCGCGGCGAAAGTGTTCGCCCACACCGGGGACTACGATGCGGCGATCGCCAGCTACCTGACCCCGAAGGAAGAGGGCCTTCCCCAGCGGCTGGCGCTGGCGATGGAGCGGCTGCAGACCCTCCGCTACGGCGAGAACCCGAGCCAGCGGGCCGCGCTCTACGTGACCGAAGAGCCGCGCGGCATGCGCGACCTCACCCAGCGGCAGGGGAAGGAGCTCTCCTTCAACAACCTGCTCGACCTCGACTCCGCGATGATGGCGGTGGCGGGCTGGGCCAACACGCCGGCGTGCTGCATCATCAAGCACACCACGCCCTGCGGCATCGCGGTGGCGCCGACGGCGGTCGAGGCGTTCAAGAAGGCGCGCTCCACCGATCCGGTGTCCGCCTTCGGCTCGGTCATCGCGTTCAACACGGTGGTGGACCGCGCGACCGCCCAGGCGATGAGCGACCTCTTCGTCGAAGTGGTGGTCGCGCCGTCGTTCCACGACGAGGCGATGGCGGTCTTCGCCGCCAAGAAGCAGCTCCGGGTGGTGGAGCTGCCGGTGAGCCGGGGCGCGGGATCGCTCGACTTCAAGCGGGTGCGCGGCGGCTTCCTGGTGCAGGAGCAGTTCGAGTTCGAGGCGTCGGACCAGGAGTGGAGCGTCGCCACCGACCGGCAGCCGTCCGAGCGCGAGTGGAACGACCTTCGGTTCGCCTGGGCGGCGGTGGCCACGGTGAAGTCGAACGCGATCCTGCTGGCGCGGGACGAGATGGCGATCGGCATCGGCGCCGGGCAGACCAGCCGAGTGGACAGCACCTTCCTCGCGGTGCACAAGGCGCGGGCGCTGGGGCACGACCCGGCGGGCACGGTGCTCGCCTCCGACGCGTTCTTCCCGTTCGCGGACGGGATCGAGCAGGCCGCCTCCGCCGGGGTGACCGCGGTCATCCAGCCGGGCGGCTCCGTGCGCGACGCCGAAGTGATCGAAGCGGCCAACCGCCACGGCATGGCCATGGTGATGACCGGCCGCCGCCAGTTCCGTCATTGACCCCGAGCCCATGACCGACGCCTCGCAGGAACGCCCGCCCTACCTCTGGGCGCTGGCCACGTTCGCTCTCGTCCTCGTGATCTACGTGCTCACTCTGGCGCCGACGACGGCGTTCTGGGACGCGTCGGAGTACATCGCCGCGGCCCGGGTGCTGGGCATTCCGCACCCGCCGGGCAACCCGCTGTTCGTGCTGCTGGCGCACGTGTTCGGCATCGTGCCGCTGGTGGAGTCGTACGCGGTGCGGATCAACCTGTTCGCGGCGGTGACGAGCGCGGGCGCGGCGGCGTTCTGGTTCCTGGTGGCGGAGCGATGGCTCCAGGCGATCGTACCCTACCGCTGGGCCCGCTACGGCGCGGCGTTCGGCGGCGTGCTGGTGGGCGCGACCTCGTGGACGGTGTGGAACCAGTCGGTCGTGAACGAGAAGGTGTACACCGTCTCGCTCCTCTCGATCGCGCTGGTGATGTGGCTGGTGGTGCGCTGGGGCGACGACGAGCCCGGCCCGCACCGCGACCGCTGGCTGGTGCTGATCGCCTACGTGCTGGCGCTCACCGCCACCAACCACATGATGGGCTTCCTCGCGGTCCCCGCCCTCGGCATCTACGTGCTGTGGACCGACTGGCGGGTGGCGGTGCAGCCGTGGGCGATCGTGACGTTCTACGCGCTGCTGCTCGCGGTCACCGGCAAATGGCTCGACATGTTCATCAATGCCGGCGGTCCCACGGGCGGGCTGCTGATCGTGTTGACGCTGGGCGTGTTCGGCTACGCGCTCTGGCGGAGTCCGAAGGACCCGCTGGTCTATCTCGGCGTGCTCGCGGTGGTGGTGGGCATCTCGCTCAACTACCTCTGGCTGCCGCTCCGGGCGGCGCAGTATCCGGCGATCAACGAGGGCGAGCCGGTCGGGATGTTCAGCCAGGCGCTGCAGGACATGCTCAACCGGGTGCAGTACGGGAAGCCGGCGCTCACCGACCGGCAGGCGACCTTCACCGGCCAGCTCGCGAACTTCTGGCAGTACTTCGGCTGGCAGTTCGCCCGCGGCTGGGGACGGATGGCGGGCGTGGCGACGGCGCTCTTCACCGTGCTGGGCCTGAGCGGGCTCTGGACCCTGTGGAAGACAGACCGGCGGGCCGGCCTCGCGGCCGCCGCGCTGCTCGGCGTGCTCACGCTCGGGCTCGTGTTCTACATGAACTTCAAGTACGGCTTCTCGCAGTACCTCGACCAGACGTCGCTGGCCCGCGAGGTGCGCGAGCGCGACTACTTCTTCATGGGGTCGTTCTCCGCCTTCGGGGTGTTCGTGGCCCTCGGGCTCGGCTCCATGATGCGCGGGATCGTCGAGTTCCTGCGCGACCGGGGCACCGAGAAGGTGCAGTGGGGCATCGCGAGCGCTTCCCTGCTGCTCGCGCTCATCCCGCTGTCGGCGAACGCCGCCTCGGCGAGCCGAGCGGGCGAGACGATGGCGCGCGACTTCGCGCACGACATCCTCGAGTCGGTCGAGCCCTACGGCATCCTCATCACCGCGGGCGACAACGATACCTTCCCGCTGTGGTACGCGCAGGAGGTCGAGGGGATCCGGCGCGACGTGACGCTGGCCAACCTGTCGCTGATGAACACCGAGTGGCACCTGCGGCAGCTCCGGCGCCGGGAGACGCCGGTGTTCGATCCGTCCAAGGCGGCGCCGCTCTGGCGCGAGCTCAAGACACCGGTTCACCCGAAGGATCCTGCTCTTACCCTGCCGTTCGAGGAGATCGACAGCCTGCCGGAGGCGATGCGGGTGCCGGCCGACGGCGGCGTGGTGTTCGACAGCCTCCAGCTCCGGTTCGGGCAGGACGTCCTGCTGCGCCAGGACCTGGCGACGATCTTCCTCGTGCGCGACAACATCGGCGGAAAGCGCCCGATCTTCTTCAGCTGGAGCGACGGCGGCTACCCGGACCAGACGTTCGGCCTGAGTCCCTATCTGGTGTCGCAGGGCTTCGTGCGGAAGCTGATGCCCCGGCCGGTCGAGCCGACCGACTCGATCGTGCTGAGTCCCGGGCTCGGCTACGTGGATATTCACCGCAGCCGCCAGCTCATGTGGGACGTATACCACTGGCAGACCGCGACCCGGGACCGGCCCACGGGCTGGGTGGACCCGCCCTCGGGCTCGATTTTGCAGCTATACTCAGTGGTGTACGGCGGGATGTCCGAGACGTTCCGGAAGGCGGGAGACAGCACGCTCGCCGCGCGATCCGATTCCGTGGCACGGGAAGTGAGCGAGGAGCTGCGGCAGGGCTCCGCGTTCTGAGCGTGAGAAGTCGGGTGAAGTCAGCGCTGTAACTCCTTATTTCATAAGACTCGAGGTCTACGTGACCGACGCTGCTCCCCGGGAGCGCGCGACCACCATCCTGGTCGCGGAGGACGATGACGCGCTCCGGGGGATCGTGACCCGAGTCTTCTGGGACCAGGGGTTCCGGACCCTCGAGGCCCGGCACGGCAACGAGGCCCTGCACCTGGCGGAGCTGGCGGCGCCCTACCTGGACCTGGTGGTGACGGACGTGGTGATGCCGGAGCTGGACGGGCTGGAGCTGGGCCGGCAGCTGGCGCTGCGGTGGTCGACTATCCCGGTGCTCTACATCTCCGCCTATCCGCCGAACGACATCTTCAGCCGGGGCGGGCCGTCGGACACGAAGCCGTTCCTGCAGAAGCCGTTCACGCCGGATGATCTGCTGTCGCGGGTGCGGGAGATGCTGGCGGCCAAGGGGCGATAAGGAGGTCGAACGATGGCGCGCGGAACCGTCGCGGTTGGGTTTGTGGTGATGCTGGTCGCCTGCGGAAGCACAGAGCCGGACTATCCGCCGTTCGATGGGCCGGCGCCGACGGTGTCGGACTTCGTGATGCGCGACGGCGGGGTCAGCGCGATTCTGCGTGATCCCGAGGGCGGCGCGACCATCGGCCGGACAGACTACACCTACGTCTATTTCTACCGGGAAAACACCACCGACAGTCACGTGAGCTTCGCCAGGGAATGGACCTGGAGCCGGCTCGATGACCTCACCTGGCGTGTCACTGTCCCGCTCGAGGAGGAGTGGGATGCGGCAGCGTGGCACGTCGCGGATGACGAATCCAACGTGCAGGGATGGGTCTGCAGCACGGACGGACATTGCCAGAAATTCGAGGAGCCGGTCTGAAAGGGTGCGAAGAGATGCCGGCCAGGAGCCGTTAGCGATTACTCGAACGCCTGGTAGAAGGCATCCAGCAACCTCGCACCCTCCTCCACCCGATCGCCATCCTTCGCATACCGCCGGACGAGTCCGTCGATGAGACGCAGGAATCCCTGCGTCTCGGGCCGGCGGAACTTGTCGTCGTTCAGGTCGAGGTCATGCACCATCTCGGCGATGGCGCGGAGCCGCAGGTCCTCGAGTCCGAATCGGGCGAGGAGCGTCTCGAAGGTGCAGTGATCTCCCTCGTGCGTGTACTCGGCCTTGAACATGTCGAAGCGCACTTCGCCCGGCTTCTGGGTATAGGCCTGCTCCTCGACGAAGCGGAACTTTGCCTGCTGGTCGATGAAGCGGCGGATGAGCCAGGCACTGGCGATGCGGTCCACGTAGACGCCGCGCCGAGTGACCCAGACGCGGTTTCGCATCCGCCGGGAGCCGGCTCTTCCGCTCCGGGCCGTCGGCTTCCGGGGTGCCGGCCGGAGTCGCGCCTCCACCCGGCCGAGCGATGCCTCGGCGACGCGCTTCGCGGGGGCGCCGAAGAAGTCGATGGCGGCGATCTCCGCGAACCGGCGGCGCAGCCGCGCAGCCGCGGTCTCCAGCTCGGCTCCGAGCACGCCCTTCGTCGGCATCCGGCCCAACAGCTCGTCGGCCTCTTCGGCCAACGCGGCGTAGTCGGACTCGCGCGCGGTACGGAACAGGGTTTCGATCTGGCTGTCGGACAGCCCATCCACGAAGACGGCCTCGCACACCGAGCCCTCCCCGCCGCTGGCGTTGATCTCCCGCAGGAGCCACTGGAAGTGCTCCATGGACTGGTCGGACCGAGGCAGGACGTAGACCGAGTTCTTGATTGCGACGGCCCCGATGCGCTGAAGGCGCCGCCAGATCTTGACCCGGACGTAGTCGGGCTTGGGTGGGAGCTGGTGCAGGAGGAGGATCCAGCGCATCACAGCCAACCTCGGATGGTGACGCCCTTCACGATCGCCCGCCACGGCATCTCGGAGGTCGCGGGATCCGCGGCTTCGGCTTCGCACGCCTCCATGCCGAGGCGTCCGGTTACCGGGTTGAAGAAATGCTCGCCCGCGGCGGCCTGCACGATGCGGGCGACCTCGCGCTCGCCGAAGTGGTTCCGCGCCTGGACCAACGCCTCCCGAGCGGAGTCCCGATCGGCGGAACGGTAGCGGGCCACGGCCTCGGTCAGGGCCAACGCGGCGCGCTCGCGATCGGAGAAGCTCGGACTGGTGGGATACCCGCGCAGCTCGTGCAGTGCCTGTTCGGAGAGAAACGCCGTGCGCCAGCGATGCCGCGCCTGGTACAGGCACCAGGCGCAGGCGCTCAGCTCGGCGGAGAGCTGCTGGATCAGGAGCTCGAGACGGCTCTCGAGCGGCGCGGCCTGGCTGGACCAGTGGCCCATCGCCGCGTAGGCCGGAAGGGTGTCGGGCGGGACGGCGCTTGCCCGGTTCAGCCCCCGGAGCAACCAGCGCATGATGGGAGCCTCCTCCTGCGGATACGTTGTTGCCAGTGTCAGGATACAACTGTATCATATCACTCCGGGTTCGGCAATACCTTCGTCCGAGGAGCCTCATCTGCGCGCGCTGATCGGGTATTTCCTTCGCCTTGGTACGGTGGGGTTCGGCGGCCCGATCGCTTTGACGGCGGCCATGCATCGGGATCTCGTAGTCACCCGGGGCTGGGTCGATCCGGAGGAGTTCAAGCAGGGGCTCACCCTGGCACAGCTCGCGCCCGGGCCCCTGGCGGCGCAGCTCGCGATGTACCTGGGCTGGACTCGCGGTGGCTTCCTCGGGGCCGCGGCCACCGGGCTGGCGTTCGTGGGGCCGTCCCTGGTCATGGTCATGGCGCTCTCGGCGTTCTACCTGCGGTTCGGCGGACTGAGCTGGATGGTGGGAGCGTTCTACGGCATCGGGGCGGCCGTCATCGGGATCATCGCCAGGGGTACGGAGAAGTTGCTGCGATCCACCGCCGGGCGGGACCCGATGCTCTGGCTGGTGGTCGGAGTGAATGGCGCGGTGGTGGCGTTCGCGGAGGCGGAGATCCTCTGGGTCTTCGCTGCGAGCGGCGTGGTAGTGCTGCTCTGGCGGGAGCGACCGGCTGCTGGCGGAAGCGCGGTCTTCGCGGTGATCCCCTGGTGGCTGGTCACCGGGCTCCACGGGCCCGCCTCGTCCGATACCCTGCTCCGCATCCTCGGTTTCTTCACCAAGTCGGCCCTCGTCGTCTTCGGCAGCGGTCTGGCGATCGTGCCCTTTCTGCACGGCGGCGCCGTGCGCGATTACGGTTGGCTCACCGAGCGGGAGTTCCTCGATGCGATCGCGGTCTCGATGATCACGCCGGGACCCGTGGTCATCACCGTGGCGTTCATCGGGTACCTGGTCGCGGGACCGATCGGCGGTCTCGTCGCGAGCGCAGGCATGTTCCTGCCCACGTTCCTGGCAGTCGTCGCACTCGCCCCGTGGTTCCACCGTATAACCGCGAACCGGCGACTACGCTCCTTGGTGGACGGCGTCACCGCCGCCGCGACGGGCGCGATCGCCGGCGCGGTCGTCGTGCTGGGCCGGCGCGCGCTCACCGATCCGGCGACATGGCTGATTGCGCTGGCTTCACTGGTGGTCCTGACGCGCTTCCGGCGAGTTCCGGAGCCGCTGGTGATCGTGGCGGCCGGCCTGATCGGTGTAGCACTGGGCGGGAGCTAGCGCCTACTTTTCGGGACGATGCCCAAGAAGATCCACCGCCGGCGCGACGCGGACCCGAAGGAAGGGCTGCGAAAGTACGGCAAGGCGACGTTCGCCGATCCGGTGAACCAGCAAGTACCCTATCGACACACCTGGACGGATCAAGGCCGCCTGGGCCTACATCCATCAGCCGATCAACGCCAGGAAGTACTCGGCGCAGGAAGTGCGGACGATCAAGGCCCGGATTCGGCGCGCGGCGAAGACGCGGACGGTGGCGCTGCCGGATCCGGACGAGTTCATCGAGCTGATGAAGCGGGTCAGGAGGAAGCAGCGGTAAGCTTGCCGAGCTCCGCCGGCTCTCAATAGCTTGTCGGCTCCAGGCGTGGTGGCCGAGTGGTTGAAGGCAGCGGTCTTGAAAACCGCCAAGGGGGAAACTCCTTCGTGAGTTCGAATCTCACCCACGCCGCTCTCCCGTCCATCCTCCCCTAGTCGTGCAGTCCGTGCCCGTGGACCACCGCATGCCCCCGTCCACGGGCGATCAGCCACCAGTTCACCGGATACGCCGCCACTCCCGCGATGATCAGCGCGGCAGCCAGGCTGCCCCAGAACAACGGGCTGGCCAGCCCTGCTTCCATCGCGCCGGGGATCACCAGCATGATCGCGTTATCCACCAGCTCCATGATGGCGATCGAGATCGTGTCGGCGGCGAGCGCGAGCTTCGCCGCTGCTGCGAATGCCAGCCCGGCGCGGAGCAACGGGCGCATGGTGAGGGCGTAGCCGAAGAAGAAGGCCAGGATGATCGAGAGGATGACCGTCGCGGGGTTGCTCCACCGCAGCGCCGTGCCGATCACCATGCCGAGCACCTCGCCGATGGCGCAGCCCGTCAGGCAGTGGACGGTCGCGCGGAAGGCGGTGCGCTTCAGCGATGGGGTGGCGTGACCGGGGTGGGAAACCATGTCACTCTGAACGTAGTGAAGGGGACCATGTCTGGCATGGTCCCCTTCGACTTCGCTCAGGGTGACAATGGCCTACGGCATCAGCCCGCGCGCTTGGCCGGTTTCGGCTTCTGGCCGCCCGCCGCCGCCAGCTCCGCCTCCAGGTCGGCCGCTGAGCGCCCTCCGACGAAGTGGCGATACCAGATCTCGGCGGTCAGCAGCAGCCAGATCCGGTTGCCATGGTCCCGCCGGCCCTCGAGGTGCTCCTTCACCAGCTCCTGCACCCGTTCCTTGCGCAGGTATCCGTCGCGGGCCAGCTCGCTCTCCACCAGCAGGCGCGGCGCCAGGCGCCGGACCTCGTCGTTCATGATGTACATGAGCGGCGACGCGAAGCCCTGCTTCTTCCTCGCCAGCACCTCACGCGGCAGGTAGCGCTCCGCCAGCTTCCGCTCGAGGTAGCGAAGCTGCCGTCCGCGGACCTTGAGCCGCGCGGGCACCCGCGCCATGAACTCCGCGAAGCGCACGTCGAGAAACGGCGACCGCGACTCGAGGCTGTACGCCATGGTGGCCCGGTCGAGGATCATCAGCGACTGTCCGGGCAGCCGCGAGACCGTGTCCACGTGCATCATCTTGTCCACCGGATCGGTGGCCGGCGCGTGCTCGAAGAGATCGAGCACACAGGCGTCCGGCCGAGCCCCGGCCAGCTTCTGGGTGAAACTCCGGGGTGTACAGCTCCAGGCGGTGCGCCTGGTTGAACCAGAAGAACTGCATGCTCTCGGAGTAGCGCTCGCCCCCGCTCTTCCGGGACATCTGGTCCACCCAGCGGAGCTTGTGGGTGAAGCTCTTGAAGGTGAACTGGTCGGGCAGCCGGCCCAGCACCTGGTTCGACACCATGTCGCGCACGGCCGAGGGCACGTTCCGGTAGAGATCGAGCCAGCGGTCGGCCGAGTAGCGGTCGTAGCCGCCGAACAGCTCGTCGCCGCCGTCCCCGCCGAGCACCACCTTCACCTCGCGGGCCGTCATCCGCGCCAGGTGCAGCAGGCACATGGAGAGCGGGTCGGCCGGCTCGTCGAGCGCCGCCACCAGCCGCGGCAGGTCGTGCACGACGCTCGGCGTGACTTCCTCCGAGAAGTGCCGCGTGCCGTACTTGGCGGCGACGGCGGCCGCGGCCGGCAGCTCGTTGAGGTCCCGGTAGGGGATCCCCATGGAGAAGGTGCGCAGCTCGGAGCCGAGCGTGCGCGCGGCGTAGGAGGCGATCAGCGTGGAGTCGAGCCCGCCGCTCAGAAACGCGCCGACCGGCACATCGCTCAGCAGGTGGGCGGTGACGGTCTCCATCAGCAGCGCGTCGATCCGCTCGAGCAGCTCCGCCTCGCTCTCGGTCCACTTGGGACCGTAGGCGAGCTGCCAGTAGCGCTCCACCCGCAGCTTGCCATCCTCCCAGACCATGTAGTGCGCCGGCGGCAGCGCGCGGATCCGCGGGAAGAACGTCTCGGGCGGCTGGACGAATCGGAGGGTCAGATACTGGTCGAGCGCGGCCGGCGACAGCTCGGCAAGGCTGGGATCGTCCGCCAGCAGCGCCTTTACTTCGGACGCGAAGGTGAGACGGCCACCGCCCATGGTGTAGAACATGGGTTTCTGCCCGAAGTGGTCGCGCCCGACCAGCAGCCGGCGGTTGGTCCGATCCCAGATGGCGAACCCGAACATGCCGCGCAGCTTCGTCAGCATCTTCTCGCCGTACTGCTCGTACAGGTGGACCAGGGCCTCAGTGTCGCTGCGGGTGCGGAAGCGGTGCCCCGCGGCCTCCAGCTCGGGACGCAGCTCGGGGTAGTTGTAGATCTCCCCGTTCATCACCACGACGACGGAGCCGTCCTCGTTGGTCTGCGGCTGGTGTCCGCCGGCGATGTCGATGATGCTGAGCCGTCGCGCGCCGAGCCCGGTGCCGCCCTCGGTGAAGACGCCCCAGTCGTCCGGTCCCCGGTGCTGGATCGCGTCGCACATGCAACGGATCTCGCGCTCGGTGACCGGTGCCGCGCCCGCGCGGCCGACGATGCCGCACATATCAGGCGGCCTTGTACGCCCGGGCGACCATCATATAGCCGGGCGAGAAGGGGATGAGCCGGTCGAGAAGGGTCCAGCCTCTGAGGGCGGGATAGATCGCCGAATACACCTTGTAGGCGGTGCCCACCTTGTTCAGCGCCTCCGCGGACATGGGCGCGGTGTCACCGTGGAAGTCCTGCTCCGCGGGCTTCTTCCCCGCCATCGCCTTCCGGTGATAGGCATAGTTCAGGAGGTCTTCCAGCGACTCGGTGAAGATGCGGCAGTAGTCGTCCACGGTGCGTACCGTGAGACCGTGGCGCTCCATCAGCGAGCGGGCCTGCGCCGGCGGATAACCGTCGCGCGCGTGGCCGAAGCCTTCCGCGTCCGCCGTGAAGCCGAGGACGCGCTTGAGCAGAAAGCCGGCGCGCCCGTGCTCGCCCTTGGGCGCCATGAAGAGGAATTCCCCGCCCGGCTTGAGCACCCGCACCATCTCGGCGAAGAAGCGGTCGTCGTCCTCGATGTGCTCCAGGAAGTTGATGGCGCAGACGACGTCGAACGACGCCGTGGGATACGGCAGCGTCTTCTCCTCCACGAGGTCCACCCGCTCGCCGACCAGCTCGCGGGCGGACTTGACGTGGTCCTGCTCGAAATCGCAGCTGGTCCAGGTGCCGCCGCGCTGGCGCAGGAAGTAGGAGGTGAGCCCGGTGCCGCACCCGACCTCCAGGCACTGCCGTCCTTCCACCGGCGGAAGGTTGTCGAGCAGCGCCTTCATCGTCTCCTTCTTCTTGAGGGAGCGACGGAACAACTGAATCTGCCACGGCTCGGTCAACGTCCGCCTCCGCTCACGATGCCAGGGCGCCGGAGCGCCGATAGTCGTCCAGGGTGCGCCGGATCCCATCCGGCAAGTCCACACGCGGCATCCAGTCCAGAGCCTGCCGCGCCCGCGTGGTATCGAACTCCGAGTCGCTCCAGAAGAAATCCATCCGCCGGCGGTAGATCGGCGGATCCACCTTCACGACCCGCGCGACATCCTCCACGACCGCGGCCAGCGCGAGCATCGGCGCGAGCGGCAGCTTCGGGCCGAACTTCTTGCTTCCCGTCGCCAGCTCCACTTCGGCGATCAGCTCGCGCAGGGTGCAGGGCTTGGGCCCCGCGAGGATGAAGCTCCCGCCGAGGGCCTGGTCGCGTTCGCAGGCGCGGAAGAACCCGGAGACGACGTCGTCCACGTAGATCATGTGCCGGCGTCCGGCCCCGTCGCCGAAGAGCGGGAACTTTCCCGCGCTCACGCCCTTGAACAGCTTGAGCAGCCGCTGGTCTCGGGGCCCGTAGACGTCGGCCGGCCGCAGGATCACGCGCGGCAGCGAGCGTTCCGCCCCGAACTCGCGCACCATCCGCTCGGCCGCGACCTTCGTTCGCTCGTAGATGTTCCCCGGCGCGAGCGGCGAGTCTTCCCGGGTGATGCCCGCCGCGCGATGCCCGTAGATCCCGATCGTGCTGCAGTAGACGAACCGCCGCACGTCCTCCTCGACCGACGCCTCCAACAGCCGATGCGTGCCGTCCAGGTTGACCGACTCGAAGAACTCGTCGGCCTTGGCGCCTTCCCGCATCGCCACGGCGAGATGGAACACGTGCGTCGCGCCACGCACCGCCCGGCGACATAGCTCCGCGTCCGTGATGCTGCCCGACAGGACCTCGACGCCCAGGCCGCGCAGCAGCTCTGCGTTGGCCTGCTCCTCCGGCCGCCCGGTCAAACCGAGCACGACGACTTCCGCACCGAGCCGCCTGCCCTGCTCCGCCAGATGTGAGCCGATGAATCCGGTTCCGCCGGTGACCAGCAGCCTCATCCGTAGCGCTGCTCCAGGGCAGCCACGATGCGCTCGCTCGCGCGGCCGTCACCGTAGGGACTGACGGCGTTCGCCATCCGGTCGTAGGCGGCGGTGGACGAGAGGAGCTCGCTGGCGGTGCTCACGATGCGTTGCCGGTCGGTTCCCACCACGACGGCGGTGCCGGCCGTCACGCCCTCGGGGCGCTCCGTCGTCTCCCGCAGCACCAGCACCGGCTTGCCGAGGCTCGGCGCCTCTTCCTGGACTCCACCGCTGTCGGTCAGGATGATGTGCGCCCGGGCCATGAGGTGGACGAACTCGACGTAATCCACCGGCGGGATCAGCCGGACCCGAGGCGTGTGGCAGAGCGCGGCCTCGACCGGGCCCTTCACGTTCGGATTGGGATGGACCGGCAGCACGACCTCGATGTCGGGAAAGGCGTTCACCAGGTCGTTGATCGCGGCGCAGGTCTCCCGCAGCGGCGCGCCGAAACTCTCACGGCGGTGCGTCGTCACCAGGACGACCCGCGAGCGCGGATCGAGCGAGGCGAGCGCCGGCGTGGTGAAGCTGTAGTCCTGCTTGAGCGTCGAGAGCAGCGCGTCGATCACCGTGTTGCCGGTCAGCAGCACGTTCTCCGTCGGTACGCCCTCGGCGAGCAGGCGGTCGCGCGCCTCGGTGGTCGGCGCGAAGTGCAGGTCGGCGAGCCGGGTGGTGAGCACCCGGTTCATCTCTTCCGGAAACGGATGGTAGCGGTTGCCGGTGCGGAGGCCCGCCTCGACGTGGCAGGAAGGGATGCGCTCCAGGTACGCGGCGAACGACGACGCGAAGGTCGTCATCGTATCGCCCTGCACCAGCAGGACGTCCGGCTTGATCTCGCGCAGGAGCGGCGGCAGGCGGTCGAGCACCCGCGCGGCCACGCCCGCGGGCGACTGTCCCGGGGTCATGATCTGGAGGTCGTGGTCGGCGCGGAGGGCGAAGACGTCGAGCACCTGGTCGAGCATGTCGCGATGTTGGGCGGAGACGCAGACGATGCTTTCGAAGCGGTCGGGGCGGGCCTCCAGCCGGTGGACGACGGGCGCCATCTTGATCGCCTCCGGCCTGGTGCCGAAGACGCTGAGCACCCGGATCATCGGGCGGGGACGCCAGCCTGGAGCCGCTCCGCCAGCGCCTGCATGGTGACGAACCGGAACCCGCGCTCCACGACGCGAGCGAACACCGAGCGCAGGACCTGTTCCCTCACGCCCTCGTAGCAGGGATGCCCATACAGCACGACGAGGTCGCGTCCCTCGAGGTGGCGGTCGAGCTCATCGAGCACCTGCGGCTGCGGGGTGTTCCGCGCCCCGTGGTACTCCAGGAACGGCACGGTGCCCGGACCGCACAGCGTGACGGGGATGGTCCAGTGGCGGAGCTCCCGGCCATCAGCGGTGGCGCGACGGGGCTCGCCGCCGATCGCGTCGCCGTTGTAGGTGAAGCCCATCCGGTCGAGCATGCCCATCACCCGATCATCGGAGTAGAAGCCGGGCGAGGAGAATCCCGCCGGTTTCCCGAGATGACGGACGAAGTGGCCGTAGGAGACGTCCACGTCGGCGTAGAGCACGTCGTCGGGCAGCTGGTGGAAGCGGCGGCTCCAGATCACGTGGTCCATGCCGCCGTGGAGACCGAGCTCGTGCCCCTCCTCCTGCATCGCCTGGAGGACCGGGATGAAGCGGAGCCCGACGGGACGGTGCAGCGCCGTCTCCAGCAGGAATCGCGGCCAACCCGTTTTCTGGATGAGGTGGACGGCGTTCTTGTCGGCGAGCTTGGCGCGCGAGCGAACGATTCCCTTCCCCAGCCATTCGCGGAGGTTGGTGGACTGCCCCAGGTTCACGAAGAAGGTGTTGGGGACGCCGAAATCGCGGCAGACCGAGCGGATCCGTGGCAGCCCGTCCGTGACGCACACCCGATGATCCACATCCCAGCGGAAAATGAAGAGCCGGTCGCTCACCGGTTCACCCGAGCCCCGACCTCGAGATAGAGACGTTCGAACTGCTCGGCGGACCGGTCCCAGTCGAAGAGTCGGAGAGCGCGCTCGCGGCCCGCCGACTCCCATCCGCCGGCGCCGCTCGGGATCGGCCAGCAGCGAGCCGATCGCGCCGGCGAGAGCGTCCGTGTCGCCGCGGGGCACGACCAAGCCGGTGACGCCGTGCTCCACGACCTCGGGGAGGCCTCCGGCGTCGCTCGCGACCACCGCGACCTCGCAGCCCATCGCCTCCGCGGCCGGGATGCCGAAGCCCTCTTCCAGCGAGGGGATGACGGAGATGGCGGCGGCGCGATAGTACTCGGGCAGCGCGATGTTGGGCACCCAGCCGAGGAAGGTGACGTCGTCGCTGATGCCGAGCTCGCCGGCGAGCTTCACGAGCGCGGGCCGCTCGAAGCCATCGCCGGCGAGCACCAGCTTGAGCTCGGGGAACCGCGGCTTGAGCTGCGCGACGGCCTCGACGAGGAAGCGGATACCCTTCCGGGGAAACAGCTGCCGGCAGGCGAAGATCATCTGCGGACCGAAGCGCGGATCCACCCCGTTGCCGTGCGGCGAGGGGCTGAAGCGGCGGAGATCGGTGCCGTTGAAGATCAGGCGAATCGCGGCTTCGGGCGCGCCGGCGCGGAGTGCGTGCTGGCGGCAGTCGTCGGTGATGGCGGTGAGGGCGTCGGCCCGGCCCAGCGTCCAGCGCAACGGCGGACGCACGTACCAGCGGGTCGGGAAGTCGTACCCCTGCTCGGGGTTCACGTAGACGTCGCCGCCGTGCATCGTGATCACGCTGGGAATCTTGAGCCGCCGCGCCGCGGAGACCGCCGCCGGACCGGTGGGAATGGCCCAGTGGGCGTGGACGACGTCGGCGCCCATTTCGCGGGCGACCGAGACCGTGGCGCGATACTGGGCCTCCATGTAATGCGCCATGACTGCCAGGCGGGCAAACCGCCCCAGCATGCTGACCTTGCCCTGGGCCACGCGGCCGTAGGTGAGGTCCGAAGGCAGCTCCATCGGGAACCGGACGACGTCCACCCCGTCGAAGCGATCTTCCGACGGAAGTGAGCGGTCCCCCGGGGTGACGACGGTGACCCGATTCCCCCGGCGCACCAGGTGCCGGTTGATGTCGTGGACGTACGTCGCCTGGGTGTCCGTGGCGTGCTGCGGGTACCAGTACGTGGGACAGACGATGCGCAACGTGGCCCCCGGCCGCCGTGAGCTTGGCTGGGACACGTCAGGCGTCGCGACTTCCAGCGCCCCTCTGCTCATGACGTTCCCCGAGGAAATACCTAGTGGTCCGGAGCGGTGAACACGAGCCGTAAGTTCAACATCCATGCCACGTCAGGACACTTCCGGGCGGCTCGATTTCGCCTCCTGAGAAGCGCGCCGGGGGCGGTCCTGCCGTGCGGGTGCAACAATTGGCGGCATGGCCGGCACAGGATCTTAATCGGATTTTGCAACACTGTGCAGTGACGGGGGTTACTCAAGCAGGGCACGAACGCGGGCGGCCAGGTCCTCCTGGGTGAAGGGTTTGGCGATGAACGGGGCGCCCGGCTCGAGGAGCCCGCCCCGGAAGACTTCGGAGGCGAAGCCGGACATGTAGAGAATCGGCCTTGTCCGGCCAGCGCCCCTCGATGTGACGGCCCAGCTCGCGGCCGTTCATCCCGGGCATCTTGATGTCGGTGAGGATCAGGTGGATGGGGCCGTGGTGCTCTTCGATCGTCGCGAGGGCTTCCCGGCCGTGCCGGGCTTCGAGGGCCTGATAGCCCATCCAGGTGAGCATCCGGCACGCGAGCCGCCGGACGGCCTCTTCATCGTCGACGACGAGTACGGTGTAGCCGCCGGGAGGCCGCTCCGGACGGGGCGCCGGGGAGGGCGCGCCGGAGGGTGACGGCGAATTGCGCAGGACTGACATGGTGTGGGAGCGAAGGTAGCCAGAGTTTGTGGGGGTTGCAAACGGGGGACTCCCGACGCACCCTCAGCGGAATTAAGTTCCGCTGCCGAAACAAGCTGGAGTGGTGGCCGAGTGGCTGAAGGCACCGGTTTGCTAAACCGGCATAGGGGGTCAACCTCTATCGAGGGTTCGAATCCCTCCCGCTCCGTTAGATTCGCACTTCCATGGCATCTCCCCGAGTCCGTTTCGCCCCCTCGCCAACCGGCTACCTCCACGTTGGCGGCGCCCGCACGGCGCTGTTCAACTGGCTTTACGCCCGCCACACGGGCGGCACGCTGGTGCTCCGGATCGAAGACACCGACCGCGAGCGCAGCACCGAAGCCCATACCAAGGTCATCCTCGACGGCCTGAGCTGGCTCGGGATCACGTGGGACGAGGGCCCGCTCTTCCAGGGCGAGTACGGGCCGCGCCATCGGGCCGATGCCGAGCGGCTGGTCGCCGAAGGCACGGCGTACCGGTGCTTCTGCACCCGGGAGGAGCTGGAAGCGCAGCGCAAAGAGGCGGAGGCCGCCGGGCGGCGTGTTCCGCTACGACCGCCGCTGCCACCGGCTGCCGGCCGAAGAGGTCGCGCGCCGGCACGCGGCGGGGATGCCCTCGACCATCCGCTTTTTCCTGCCGGACGACGAGATCGCCTGGGACGACGCCGTTCACGGGCGCATCAGCTTCCAGGGCCGCGATCTCGACGACTTCGTCATCCTGCGCAGCGACGGCTCCGCCATCTACAACATGGCGGTGGTCAGCGACGACATCGCGATGGACATCACCCACGTCATCCGGGGTGACGACCACATCTCGAACACGCCGAAGCAGATCGCGCTCTACCGGGCGCTCGGGCCACGAGCTGCCGGTGTTCGCGCACGTGCCGATGATCCTGGGTACCGACGGGAAGAAGCTGTCCAAGCGGCACGGGGCCACCGCCGTCGGTGACTACCAGGACCAGGGGATCCTCGCGCCCGCGATGCGCAACTTCCTCGCGCTGCTCGGCTGGTCGCCCGGGAGGCGACCGCGAGATCGTGCCCGAGGAGGAGATGATCCAGCTCTTCACGCTCGACGGGATCCAGAAGAAGGCCGCCGTCTTCGACACGACCAAGCTCGAGTGGATGAACGGCCAGTATCTCAGCGCCCTGTCCGCCGAGGAGCTGCTGGCGCCCGTTCGGCGGCGGCTGGAGCAGATCGGCGTGTCCGACGGCGGCCGCGACCTCCGGCCGCTGATCGACTCGGTGAAGTCGCGCGCGCGGACGATCCTCGACGTCGCCGACCGGGTGGCGGTGCGGCTCGACCCTTCGCGCTCGCAGCTGGACGAGAAGGGCCAGGCCTTGATCAGGAAGATGGGACCCGCCTTCTCGGACAATCTGGTGCGCGCGGCCGACGCGCTGGAGACCTTGCGCAACGGCGCCTGGACCGCCGACCGCTTGCTCGAGTGCCTCAAGGGCGTGGCCGAGTCCGCCGGCGTCAAGCTGGGCGACGCGATGCAGCCGATCCGGGTCGCGCTCACCGGCTCCACGGTGTCCGAGCCGGTGAACGAGCTGCTCGAGGTGGTGGGACCGGAGCGCAGCCTCGCGCGGATCCGCGAGGTGGCCAGGACCACCGGAGAGCCGCCCGCGGCGTGAGGGCCCGCGCCGGGCTGGGAATCGCGCTCCTGATCCTGGGCGCCTGTGCCAAGGCGCCGCCCGCGCCGCCGAGCACCGGTCCCCGCTCCCGACTCCGCTCCTCCCCCGCCACCGATTCCCCAGCCGTCGCCTCCGGCCGCCGCCGTCGAGCCGCCTCCGCCGCCGCGGACTTCTCTCGTCCGTGACCTTCGCGTTCGCGGGCGACATCAACCTCGGCACGCTGACGGTGCCGGGCGGCGTGCCGCCGCGCGAAGGTCAGGGGCTGTTCGACGCCTCGAAGCCCGCGCTCACGGGCGACCTCGTGATCGGCAACTTCGAGGGGGTACTCGGCGACAGCGGCACCACGTACAAGTGCGGCCGGCTCGGCAAGCATGTCACCTTCGCCGACACGGTGACACCCAAGCCGCCGCCGGTCGAGCGCAAGCGCAAGAAGAAGCCGGAGCCGCCCCGGACCTGCTACGCCTTCCTCACACCGGTGATGCTGGCGCCGCGGCTGGTGGACGGCGGGTTCACCCATCTCAATCTCGCCAACAACCACGCCAGCGATTTCGGCGCCGGACGCCCGCGCTACGACCGAACGCGTCCTCGACTCGCTCGGCCTCCGCACCTACGGTCCGCTCGGCAGCATCGCGATGGACACCGTGCGGCGGGGTGACAGCCTCACGACGGTGGGCGTGATCGGCTTCACGACGTACCCCTACGCCTACGACCTGCTCGACATCGCGCGCAGCGCGGCGGTGGTGGACTCGGTTCGGCCGATGGTGGACCTGCTGGTGGTGACGTTCCACGGTGGCGCCGAAGGATCGAAGGCGCTGCACGTACCGGAGGCCGCGGAATCGCTCAGCCGGGAGCCGCGCGGCGACCTTCGAGCCTGGGCCCGCGCGGTCATCGATGCCGGGGCCGACGCGGTCGTCGGCCACGGCCCGCACGTGCTGCGCGGGATCGAGTTCTACCAGGGAAAGCCGATCGCCTACTCGCTGGGGAATTTTCTCACCTATCGTGGGTTCAACCTGGCGGGCCCGCTCGGCCTGACCGGCGTGCTTCAGTTCGAGCTCGGCCCCGACCGCGCCTGGAGACGCGGCCGGTTCGTGCCGATGATGCAGCTCCCGCTCGCCGGACCCGCGCCGGACTCGACGCGCGCCGCGCTGGACCTGATCCGGACGCTCTCCCGGGAGGATTTTCCGGACTCCGCCGCCCGCTTCACCGAGGATGGTGAGATCCTGCCGCCGGAGTAGCCTCGGGGTTACTTGCCCCCCACGTCCGACCGCTCTACTGATTCTGCATGACCGAACCCACTCAACCCACTTCCGACGACGGGCCGCCGAGTCCCGCGGCGATCGCCGCCACCGAGAATCCCGTGCAGCTCACGGTGGGACTGGTGGAAGACATGCGGATTCCCGACGGGATGGTCTGCATGGGGAGCTATCGCCATGGGCGGCTCGTCGCGCGCTCGGTGATGCCGCCGGAGGCGTGGGCGCAGATCGACGAGTACGGAATCTTCGACGAGCCGGTGCAGGTCGTCCTGGTCGCCCGCGCGGCGCCTCCCGGCATCCAGTGCCAGCTGTACGCCATGGTGGAGCTGCCGGACGAGGAGGAGGACGAGCCGGATGAGCCCTGGGCGGCGAGCGTGCCGGGGTCGTCCTACGAGGCGTCGCTGGAGGAGTCCGAAGAAGACGAGGAGGAGGAGGACGAGCCGCGGGTGGCGCCGATTCCGCTGGGGCACATCGTGCGGTACGAGCGGGACCGGGTGCATCCGGAGAGTTTGCCGCTCGAAGCGGTGGACCTGCTGCGGAAGATCATCGACGGGAAGACGGCGGAGGTGGTGGACCGGGCGCTGGCGGACCTGCTCGGGCTCTAGGGCTCTCTAGCAGGATTGAGCCGCAGATGAACGCAGATGAACGCAGATTGGAAGGTCGATAGGAGTTGGGGGTGGCCGCCCACCACCCCCCAAAAAACTCGAGAGACTTCTCTTCTGCGTTCATCTGCGTTCATCTGCGGCCACTATCCTAGACAAACACCCCCGTCCTGAACCGCCAGATCCTGCCGAGCAGATCGTCCAGCATCCCGCGCGTCGCGAACACCTCCACCGCATTCGCCGTCGCCGCCGCGTCCGCGCCCCAGAGCGCCGCACGCTTGAGATCCCCCTCGAAATCCGCCTGGATGAACACCCGGTCTTCGCTGCTGTAGATCGTCGGCAGCGTCTCGGAGAACTCCTGCGCGACGCCGTTGGCGCCGGGGCCGCCGATGGCGACCGTGGGGTTCAGGTGGAAGATCCGGTTCTCCAGGTACCAGAGATCGGCCACGACTACCGCACGGCGGTACGCGTGTCCGGCCCCGCGCCGGTCGATCTCCGCCTTGAGCAGATAGGCGAGCGGCCGATCCCGCTCCTCCGCCGTGAGGGACGCGCCGGTCACCAGCACGACGGTCTCCTCGGTGTCCACCAGCTTCACGGGGTGGGTGGCTCCTCCGGCGGTGGCGCCGTGCGCTGGTTCCGCTCGAACTCTTCCTCCCGCTCCTTCCGCAGCCGCATGTCCCGAATCATGTCCTTGAAGTCCTGGAGATTCTGGGAGCGCTGCGCGGCGTACTGGAGGTCGGCCCGCATCGACATCAGGTGATTGTACGCCCGGTTCTGGTCCACGTTGCCCGAGCCGGGCAGCGGAAGCAGCGCCAGGACGACGGCGGGGATCTTGAGCCCGGCGAAGTAGATGTTGGACGAGTCGAGGCCGAACTTGGTGCCGGCGACGTTGGTGGTCCAGCTGGGAAGGCCGGTCTTGCGGGACGAGGGATCGGCGGCGATGGAGTCGAGGTACGACTGCACGATCGCGTTGACCGCGCTGTCCACCAGCACGACGTGCCGCTCCTGGGTGAGCCGCTCGGCCAGCTCCTTGGGCGGCAGCGGGAGCGGCCGCACCCAGAGCCTTCCTTCAGCCAGGCCCGGGGCCGATCAGTCCGATGATGGCCGGCGGCCGCTCCTCGACCGGGGTCGTGCCCGTGTCCACCGTCTCGGTCCTGGGCCGCTCCACGGGCGGGCGCACCACGACGGGCGCCTCGGGCTCGGGCGCGGCGGCGCCGGCGTGGGCGCAACGCCCCTGCTCCGCTGTCCAGCCGGCGGACCGGATGGGCGGAAGCGCATGGGGACTTCGGGCGGCCCTTCGGCCGGCGGCGCGAGGACGATGAGCTGGGGCGGACGGTGCGGCACCTGCGGCATCCGGCCATCGACCGAGCCGAACAGCAGCAGCGCCGCGTGGGCGGCACCACTGACGACCAGCGCCACCCACGGCAGCCGCCCGCGGCGGCGCAGTCGGCCGAGGTCAAGCGGTGGTCGCAAGCTCTCCTCGGCGCGTGGCCGCGAGGACCCGTCCCAGCCGCTCCGCGGCCTGGCGGAGGCGGTCGGGACCGACCGTGAGCGCGATGCGGAAGAAGCCTTCGCCCGCCGGCCCGAACCCGCTGCCGGGCAACACCACGGCACCGTGCTCCTCCAGCGCGCGCCGGGCGAAGTCCGCCGACTTGACGCCGGCGGGGAGCGCCACCCACAGGTACATCGCCGCCTTGGGCAGCTCGAGGGAGAACCCCGCGTCGCGGAGCGCCGGCACGGCGGCGTCGCGCCGCCGCTCGAGCTCCTGCCGGATCGGCGCGACGACTTCCTCCGCCCGGTCGAGCACGGCCGCTCCCGCCTTCTGCACCGCGAGGAACGGCCCCGTGTCCGTGTAGGACTTCACCCGGGTGAGCGCTCCGATCAGCTCGGCCCGTCCCGCCGCGAAGCCGAGCCGCCATCCCGTCATCGAGAAGCTCTTGGAGAGCGAGAAGAACTCGAGCGCGACCTCCGACGCCCCGGGGATCTCGAAGATGCTCGGCGCCCGGTAGCCGTCGAACGTGAGATCGCAGTAGGCGTTGTCGTAGGCGAGGAGGATGTCGTGCCGGCGGCAGACGGCCACCGTGCGCTCCAGGTACTCCGGCGTGGCCACGGCGGCCGTCGGGTTGTTGGGATAGTTGACGAACGCGAGGCGGGCCCGCTGGAGCACGGCCGCCGGCACCCGCTCCATCTCCAGGAGGAAATTGGTCTCCGGGAGAAGCGGGGCGATGTACGGCTCGGCGCCCGCGAGCAGCGAGCCGCCGATGTATGCCTGATAGCCAGGCTCGGGAACGATGGTGGCGTCGCCCGGATTCACGACCGCGAACGGCAGGTGCGCCAGACCGTCCTTGGAGCCGATGAGCGGCAGGATCTCGGTGACCGGGTCGAACCGCTTGCCGAAGCGCTGCTCGATCCAGCGGCTGGCCGCCTGTCGAAACGCGGGCAGTCCCTGCTGGAACCCGTACTTGCTGTAGGCCGGGTCGGCCAGCGCCTCGGTCATCGCGTCCACCGCGATCCGGGGCGGCGGCGTGTCGTTGTCGCCCGCGCCGAGATCGATCACATCCATGCCCGACTCGATGAGCCGGCGCTTGATGCTCGGAATCTCGGCGAGGGGATAGCCCGGCAGCGACTTCACGCGAGCGCTGGTCTCGATCATTTCGTGTCGTCCTTCACTGGATTGGTCAGCACGCCCACGCCGGGGATCTCCACCTCGACCCGGTCGCCGTCCTTGAGTGGCGCCGTGCCGGCGGGCGTGCCGGTAGCGATGAGATCACCCGGTTCCAGGGTCATGATGCCACTCAGGAACGACACCAGATCCGGAATGGGAAAGTGCATGTCGGTGGCCCGCGCCCGCTGCTTCTCGACGCCGTTCACCCGGCAGATGATCTCCAGGTTGCGCCAGTCGAGCCCCTGGGCCACCCGTGGCCCCACCGGGCAGAAGGTGTCGAAGCCTTTCGCCCGTCCCCACTGGCCGTCCACTTTCTGGAGGTCGCGGCAGGTGACGTCGTTGACGCAGGTGTAGCCGCCGATCGCACGGACCGCCTCCGCCGGCGTCAGGTTGCGCGCCCGCGAGCCGATCACCACCCCGATTTCCGCCTCGAACTCCACTCTCTGGGAGACGCCGGGCAGCCGGATAGTGTCACCGTCGCCGATGAGCGCGGTGGGTGGCTTGAAGAAGATGATCGGGACGGCGGGCATCTCGTTGCCCAGCTCTTTGGCGTGGGCAACGTAATTCCGGCCGATCCCGATGATCTTGGACGGGCGCACTGGCGTCATACGATGGCTCCGATTCCAAACCGCGCGAAGAAGTCCTCACACTTGGTTCGTACCTGCGTCCAGGTCCCCACGACGCGTTCCGCCCGCGGCAACCCGCCGAGCAGCACCGGTCCGTACCGCTTGGTGACCGCCCGGCTGTCGAGCAGCACGACGACGCCGAGGTCTTTCCGGCTCCGAATCAGCCGGCCGAACCCCTGCTTCAGCTTGAGCGCGGCGTGCGGGAGCAGATAGTGGGCGAACCCGTCCAGTCCCTCCTCCGCGAGTCGCTCCAGCCGGGCCGATGTGAGCGGCTCCGATGGAACCTTGAAAGGTAGCTTGTTGATCACGAGGGCGCGGAGCGCGCGGCCGGGCACGTCCACGCCTTCCCAGAACGAATCCGTGCCCAGCAGAATCGCGTTCTCCGCCTCGCGGAAGCGACGCAGCAGCACGTCCCGCGGCGCCTCGCCCTGCACCAGCAGCGGCCACCGTGCCCCCAGCGCCATCCGCAGCTCGGAGGCGGCTCGGCGGAGCGATGCGTGGCTGGTGAACAGCACGAACATCCCACCGTCGGAGGCATAGGCCAGGTCGGACACGATCTGGACCACCGCGGCGCCGTGGCCGACCTCGTCTTCGCGGGGCTCCGGCAGGTCGGTGGGAACGGCGAACAGGCATTGGGACGGGTAGTCGAACGGCGAGTCGAAGATCTGACGCTCGGTGACCGGGGAGTCCTCGCCGGCGAGCCCCAGCCGGCTCTCCAGGAAGTCGAAGTCTCCGCTGGCGGCCAGCGTCGCGCTGGTGAGCACCACGGTGTCGAGGCGATCGAAAAGCAGCTCTCGAAGCACCGGCGCCAGATCGAGAGGGACGGCGGAGAGCTGCAGGTTCTGCCCTCGGGTCGTTCGCTCCATCCAGCGGACCGTCGGCGGACCGCCGCCGGCGGGGCGGAGCGTCCGGTTCAGACCGTCCGACACG
The DNA here is from genome assembly GCA_963720365.1 of uncultured Gemmatimonadales bacterium. Classification (GTDB taxonomy): domain Bacteria; phylum Gemmatimonadota; class Gemmatimonadetes; order Gemmatimonadales; family GWC2-71-9; genus CAVVWJ01. Next base: position 224,668 of record CAVRFK010000017.1, read on the forward strand.
GCATCGAGTCGCCGCAGCGCGCCGCGCAGCTCCTGGAGAATCTGTCCCCGCCGCTCGGTGTCGTCCGTCTCGGTCAGCCGGTCGGCGATCACCTCGATGGCCTCGCGCAGGGCGCGGAACCCGGTGAGCGACGCGTCGAGATCGAAGGCGAGCCCCTCGTCCCAGATCGGATCCACGGCGAAGTCGTCCGCGAGGCGGAGCTGTCCGCCGGGTACGTCCGCCACGCGCTCGTAGAGCCGGACGAAGAGCGCGTCGCTCGCGCGCCGGGCGTCGGCGAGCGCCGGGTAGAGCCGATCGCGCAGGATCTCGAGGCTCTGGCGGCTGGCGGTATCGCTCGCCGCGGCCAGCTCGTGCGACAGCGTGGGTGCCAGCCCCCGGTTGTTCCGCTCGAAGCGCGAGAGGAGCCGCCGCACGCCGCGGCTCGTCACCTGCACGCCGAGGTGGCCGGCGGCGACCTCCTCGAGGTGGTGCGCCTCGTCGAGCACCAGCCGCTTGTAGGGCGGCAGGACCGCGGCGTCGTCCCAGTTGTCCGTTTGCCGCCGCACCGACAGATCGGCCGCCAGCAGATGGTGGTTCACCACCACGATGTCGGCCTCGGCGGCGCGGCGCCGGGCGCGGAACAGGAAACAGCGATCGAAGTGGGGGCACTTGAGACGGGTGCAGAGATCGGCTTCGGCGCTCACCTCGTCCCACACCTCCGGCGTGGGCGTCACCGGGAGATCGCTCAGCGTGCCGTCGGCCGTGTGGCCGGCCCACTCCGACAGCGCGATCAGCTCGTCGAGCTTGTCCTGCTCCAGCAGCGTGCGCTGGGCGCCGACCGCCTGGTGCAGCCGGCTCAGGCAGAGGTAGTTCCGCCATCCCTTGAGCAGCGCGAAGCTCGGCGCGTAGTCCGCCGTCGCCAGCGCCTCGCGCAGGAGCGGGAGATCCTTGCCGACGAGCTGCTCCTGGAGGTTGATCGTGTTGGTGCTCACGACCGTCCGCTCCTGGTTGGCGCGGGCCCAGGCCAGCGCCGGCACCAGGTAGGCGAACGACTTGCCGACGCCGGTGCCGGCCTCCATGAGCTGAACTCCGCCGTCGTTGTACCCGTCCGCGATGTAGGCGGCCATGTCCCGCTGGCTGCGCCGGTCTTCGTATTGGCCCAGGTGCGCGGCGATGGGGCCGCGCTCGCCCAGGGTGTCGATCACCTCGAACGGATCGATGCGACTGACCGGCCGGTCGCGGGGGACCTCCACCACCACGTACAGCTCGGTCGCGCCATTGTCGATGATGCCGAAGCCGATCCCGCCGTCGTGCAGGCGGGCGGCGACATTGAGATCGGCCTGCGAAGGCGTGAGATGCCCGCTCGGATGATTGTGGAGGAACATCTCGCCGCGGGACGCGGTCCCCGGGAGGGCCAGCACCATGTCCACGGTGCCGCGCGCCACCACTCGGGCGCCGCTCACCACGCCGTCACGGTCCACCTCGGCGACGAACGACACCTCGCGTCCCCCCGCGGCCGCGATCTCGCCCGCGAGGTAGGCCCGGACACCCGGGGCGATCCGCTCGCTCAAGTCTTGAGTTCTTTCTTCTTCGCGGCCGGGAAGAGGACGTTGTTGAGGATCAGCCGGTAGCCGGGCGAATGCGGATGGAGCGACAGATCGGTCGCAGCGTCGCCGATCTGGTGCTGGGGATCCTCCGGGTCGTGTCCGCCGAAGAAAGTCCAGGTGCCCTGGCCCCGCTCGCCGTGGATGTACTTGACCCACGCGGCGCCGGTCTCCTCCGCCAGGACGGTCACGCTGGGCTTGAGCCGGCGGCGGGCGAAGCTGGTGGTGAGGCCATAGAAATCGGGAATCACCTGCCGGTGGTTCTGGACCAGCATCGTCGCGACCGGATCGATCTTGGCGCTGAAGTTGAACAGGGTGAAGGAGCCGAGCGGCTGGCGCCGGTCGGGCGAGTTGACCTGGTGGCCGTCGATGTCGGAATAGACGGGCATCGTCGGGCTCAGCTCCAGGCGCGCGTCCTGGAACGCGAGCGCCCGGTCCCATTGCATCTTCGCGGTGGCGTCGGGATCCATCGGGTTGCCGTCGGCATAGGCCGCGGCGATGTCGGTGGCCTCGGAGGCGAGGGCGAGATCGAGGGTCTCAGTGGCGGTACACATCGCGAAGAGAAAGCCGCCCCGCTCGACGTACGCGCCGATCGCCGCCGCCACCGCGCGCTTCTCCGCCGGCACCGATGGAAAGCCGAGCGACTTGGCCGTGGAGCGGTTGCGGTCCACCATCTCCGTCAGCCACGGCGCGCCGGCGTAATTGAGGAAGAACTTCGAGTACTGGCCGGTGAAGTCTTCGTGATGCAGGTGCAGCCAGTCGTAGTTGCGAAGCCCCTGCCCCACGACTTCCGGGTCCCAGATCTTCTCGAACTTGATGCCGGCGTAGTTGAGCGCCATGGTCACGGCATCGTCCCACGGCGCCGCGTTGGGCGGTGCGTAGACGGCGACCTTGGGCGCCTTCTCCAGCGGGACCGCGTCCATGTTCCCGTTCTGGATCTCGCCGCGCAGCTCGACCAGTCTCCCGTCATCGAGCGGCTCGGTGGTCACGCCCGCGAGCGCGGCATCGCGGCTGGTGGTCCCGTCCGCGGGCAGCAGAAACGCGCCACCGCGATAGTTGAGAAACCACTCGGCTTTGCCCCCACGCTCGAGCAGGCGGAAGGCGAGTCCGTACGCCTTGAGGTGGTCGGACTGGGAGTCGTCCATCGGCACGAGGAGCCACGGCGCGGCGCGACCGAACACCGGCAGTCCGGGAATGCCGGGCAGGGCGAGCCCCATCAGCCCCGCGGAGGTCCGCCCGAGAAACTCGCGCCGCCTCATGTCTGCGGCACCGCTCCGCGCGCCACGTCCAGGGCGCGCCTCGCCTGGGGAACGAGCGCGCTTTCGGGATAGCTCAGGATGAGATGCTCGAGCTGCGTCACCGCCTCCGCATTGCGCCGGGACGCCAGCATCAGCTCCGCGAGGGCGAGCTCAGCCGCGGGCGCGGTGGCCGGGGCCTCCTTGGACGCGGCCTCCCGATAGAGACGTTCCGCCAGCACCGCGTCGCCCTTGGCGGCCGCCAGGCGGCCGGCGAGGAGGCGCAGCTCGGCGCCGCCCTTCGCGAGCGGCAGATCGCTCGCGACCGACTCCATCTCGCCGACCGCGCGCGTAGTGTCGCCTTGCTCCAGCCGGAGCAGCGCGGCGCCGAGGGGCCGCAGCGTGTCGGCCTCGATCGGCTGGAGCAACGCCAGCAGCATGGTGCGGCGGGTGGACTCCGCGCGGTCGCCGGCGTAGGGGCCGGCTTCCTTGAAGCTCTCCACCGCCCCGTCCAGGTCGCCGCGATAGAGCTTGATGCGGCCGGCGAGCGCGAAGCCGTCGATGGTGCTGTCCCGGCCGAGGGTGGAGTCGGCGCGGTCGAGGTCGCCCTGCCGGATGTAGGCGGACACCAGCGAGCGGGTCAGCTGCGCCTGCTCCTCTCCGCTGAGCTGCGGCCGCAGGTCGCGCAGCCGCCGGCCCGCTTCCTCCAGCTTGCCTTCGCCGATCAGCACGGTGACGAGCGCACTCGCCGCACCCGACGTGGCCATGCCGGGCGAGCGGTCGTCCGTGAGACCCGACAGCATGCGGCGCGCGGCGTCGCGGTCGCCGGCGGCCGAGTACGCCTGCGCGGCCTCGAGCCGGGTGCGGGAGGACTGACGGTCGGGCTGTCTCGCCGCCATCGCCTCCAGCGCGCGGCCCTGCGCGAGCAGGCCGTCCCGGGTGCGCTGGGTGCGGAGCTGTTCGATCAGCCCTCGCAGCGCATCCACCGCCTCGCCTCGGGCCTGCGGCAGCCCGGCTTCCAGCGCAGCCAATCCGCCGAGCGGATCGCCCCACCGGACCCTCAGCTCGGATTCGAGCCGCCGCGCCGTGAAGTCGCCGCCGTCGGCGAGGATCCGCAACACCTCGGGACGCTTGCCGGCCGGGGTATGCCCGAGCGTCGCGACGGCGGTGATGCGGTAGCCCGGCAGCCTGCGGACCGCCGGCAGCCATTCCCGCGCCGCCGTGGCGTAGTCGCCGTCCGCGATCGCGAGCTGCGCCATCTCCGCCGCGAGCACGTCGTCGCGAGCCAGGCGCTGACGGCCGAGTCGGTAGGCCTCGAGCGCGCCCTCGCGCTGCCGGGACGCGAGCGCGGCCGCGCCCCACTCCCGGTACGGCGCTTCGTCGCGAGGCGCGATCCGGGCCCACCGCTCGGCCATCACGCGCATGCTGTCGGGCTGGTCGGCCGCGCCCCAGGCGCGCAGCGCGACACCGTAGAGCGCCGCGCTCGACGCGTTGACCTTGAGTGCGGCGTTGACGTCGGGCACGATCTCGGCACTGCGGTTGAGCGGGAGGAGCACCCGCTCGAGCCCGAGCACGGCGGAGACGTCGCCCGGATTGCGCGACAGCAGCTCCCGATACGCTTCCGCCGCCTGGGCGTAGTTGCCTCGCCGCTCGAGCTCGAACGCGCGCGGCATGGTGGCGCGCTGGCCGTGTGCCACGCTCCGGCCGGAGCACCGCCAACAACCCGACACACGCGGCGAGGTACCGGTCGAGTCTCATCGTCCGGTCCTCGCGGGCGTCTCGGAGAGCCGCCGGAAGTAGTCCACCACGAGCCTGCGCTCCTCGGGTGACAGCCGCTGCAGCTCGTCCCAGGTCGGGACTCTGAGCCGGCCGTCGTCGGCGGTGAGACGCGCACGCAGCGCGGGGGGCAGCCGAACGGTGTCGTCGGTCGCGGCGGTGCTCTCGCGCTCCTTCTGCTCGTCCTCCTCCTGCCCCTGCAGGGTCCTGCCCGCGTCGAGCATCCGCCGGAAGAGCCGCTCCTGCCGTTCCACCACCTGCCGGTCGAGCCTTCCGGCGTCCAGCCGCCGGGCCAGCTCGTTGGCCTCATCGGCCAGCTCGCCGGCGCCGGGCATGTTGCCCTTGCCCTGCATGCGCTGGAGCTCTTCGGCCAGCGCGCGCTGCTGGTTGGCGAGCCTCCGCAGCTCCTGCTGGATGCCGGCCGATCCCATCATCGGCAGCATGCCCGCGGCCTGCTGGCCGAGCCCGCCCTGCTGCTTCGCCATCTCGGCCATGCGCTCCATCGCTTCCGCGAGGCCGGAGCCGGACTGCGGAACCCGACACGTCGCCGCGAGCGCGCAGGAGCTGATGCGCGGCGGCGTTGAGCGCGTCCACCGCGCCGCCGGCCTGCTCCGCGCCTTCACGCACGTTCGGCACGGCGGAGGCGATCGCCTCGCGCGTCTTCTGCATCTGAACCTGCGCGCCGCCGAGCGCGCCACCGATCTGCGCGGGGACGAGCGCGTTCTTGCCCGCCGTCTTGCGGACCTGCTCCAGCAGCCGCTGGACGCCTTCCTCGATCGCGCCCTGCTCGGCGCGGAGCTGGGCCCCGCCCTCCGCCCCGTTGCGCAGCGCTTCCTGAACGGCGAGCTGACGCTCGGCGAGCCGGCCGGTCTCGGCCAGCGCCTGGTCGATCGCCTGCATGACCTCCTGCCGCCACTGCTGCTGCATCGCCTCGCGCTCGCGCTGGAGCTGGTCGCCCAGCGGCTCGAGCGACTGGGAGGCCCGCTCGCCCTGCTCCTTCGCCGGATCGCGCCGCCCTTGCTGCGCTGACTTCGAGGCCTGACTCATCTCGCCGGACGCCTGCTGCGCCTGCTCCGAGGCCGACTCCAAGCGATCCTGCCTGCCCTCCCCTTCCATCTGCTTCGACAGCCGATCGAGACCCTTCGCCAACGAATCCGTGCGAGCGGACAGCTCGCGCTCCGCCGCGGCGGCCATCGTGCTGTCGGCGCGCTGGACCTGCTCGTTCCACTGCCGCTGCTCCCGCGACAGCTCCCGCGACTCCTGGGTGAGATTGGCGAGATCGCCCTCGAGCGCGGCGCGCTGGAACAGCTCCCGGCTCCGCTCCAGCGCCTCGCGCATCTCGCGCTGGGCCTCGGCGAGCCGCTCGAGCGCCTCTTTGGCCTGCTCGGCATCGAGATCCTGCAGCGCCCGCTGCAGCGCGGCCAGGCGCTCGCGCAGCTCGGGCGAGAGCGCGCGGTCGAGCTGCTCGCGGATCTCCTGGAGCTGGCGCTGCCAGGCGGAATCGCCCACCCCCGCCGCCTCGGCGCTCTTCCGCAGCGCCTCCAGCGACTGCTTCAGCTCCTCGGCCTGCTTGAACAGCTCCTGCTGTCCCTTGGCCACGGCCTCCGCCCGCTTCGAGCGCTCGAACGAGAGCGACTCCTCGTTCCGCTCGCCGGTCTGGCCGCTGCGGGCGCGCTCGCGGGCCAGGTCCTCCGTCTGCCGCTCCAGCCGCCGGCTTCCCTCCGCGATCGAGTCGAGCTGGCTCCGCACGTCTTCCGAAGCGACCCGCTGCGCCGCCCGGACCTCGCTCATCGTGGGCAGCCGGAGCACGAACTCCCGCGAGCGGCCGCTCTGCCGCTGCGGCGTGTTGTCCGCGGCGACGGCGTAGTAGCGGACGGTGTCGCCCGGCAGAAGATTGCGCCGGTTGAGATCGAGCGTATGGGTGAGAATGGCGCGGTCGGGACGCTGCGCCGGCACCGCGAGGGTATCGCGGAAGGCCGAGTCCACCGTACCGAGGCGGCTGATGCGCCGGCTCACCACGGCGACGGAGGTGATCCCGTAGTCGTCCCGTACGTCCACCACCAGCGGCATCCTGAGACTCAGCGGCGCGAGCGTGTCGGCCCCGGGCACGGGGATCTCGACGGCGGGGACGCTGTCGGCGACGACGCGGACCGCGAGCCGGACCGTATCGCCGGCGAGCGGCGCGCCGTTCGCGCTGGCGAGGGCCAGGCGGTACTCACCCGACGCCGGGGGGACGAAGCCGCCGGTGAACACGCCGCCGCTCACCTCCAGCGGCTGCTTCTTACCGCTCGTCTCCCACACGGCCGAGGACAGCGGCGCGGTGGCTTCGCCTCTGGTCTCGAGACGGGTGCCGGCGGGCAGCAACAGCGTGTCGCCGTCGGTCGGCACCGGCTCGGACTCGAGATCGAGATACTCCGGGTAGTGGGCCGTCACGGTGAGAGCGCCCAGAAAGACGGGCAGCCGAACCTTGACCAGGAGCGTGTCGGAGCCGCGGCTGCCGCTGGTGACACGCGCGTACACGTCGCTGGTCAGCGGGCCGCTCGAGACAGCGGCGTGGCCGAGGCTGTCGAGGCGCACGCCGCGCGGATGCCACTCTTCGCCCGGCGCCCGCAACCAGAGCATCGCGGTGCGGCGGCCGATCGCCTCGACGCGGAACGTCACCGAATCGCCCCGGTCCACCACGCTCTGCTCGACGCTGAGCTGCACCGGCGCCACCAGTGCGCGCCATGCGCGGGCGGGATGCCACAGCGCGGCCGCCGCGCCGGCCACCGGACCGGCCGACACGAACGCCATCGCACCGACCGCAAGCACGGCCAGGCCCGCGAGCGCGACCACTCGGACCGGCCGCGCGATCGGCTCGACCGCGGCGCCGCCGCGGCGCTCTACCTCGGTGGCCTGCGCGGCATCGGCCCGCGCGAGCAGCGCCTCGCTGGTGCCGCGCGCCGACTGGTCGAGCAGCGCGGTCAGCGTGCCGTGCCGCCATTCTCCCAGGTCTTCCAGCCGTCGCGCCAGGTTGCCGTGCGAGAGCGACCCGACCGACTCACCCGCGAGCCACACCACCACACCGAGCGCCACCACCACGACGATCCACGCCACCAGGACCCACTGCGGCCCGTCGATCCATCCGAGCTTGATCGGCCCAGGCGATGGAGCCGAGGAGGAGCGCCACGGCTCCGAGGCCGAGCGCGAGCCAGCCGGCGCCCGCGCGGAGGCGGAGCGGCCGGGAGAGCCGGTGCAGCGCCCGCGCAGTGGCGATGCCGGTCATTCGCCGGACCCCACGGCGTACGCGAAGAGGTTGACGCCCATGCGGAGCGCGGCCTCGCGCTTCTCCGACGGATCGCGATGGACCTCCGGATCCTCCCAGCCGTCTCCCAGATCGGTCTGATAGGAGTAGAAGGCGACCAGGCGGCCGTCGAGGAAGATGCCGAATCCCTGGGCGGGCTTCTTGTCGTGCTCGTGGATCTTGGGAATGCCCTTCGGGAAAGTCGTAGACCATGCGGTAGATCGGATGGTCGAGCGGGACCTCGACCAGGTCCTGCCCCGGGAAAAGCCGGGCCAGCTCGCGACGGATCGACTCGTCCATGCCGTAGTTGTCGTCGGCGTGGAGAAAGCCGCCCTGCCGGAGATACTGCCGGAGCGTCGCGAGGTCCTGATCGCTGAACCGGACGTTCCCGTGTCCGGTCATGTAGATGTAGGGAAGGTTCCAGAGGTCGTCGTCGCGAAGGGTGACGACTCGTTCCTGGGGCGCGACCCGGAGCGTCGTGCGGGCGCGGATCGCGTCGAGCAGGTTGGGCAGACTGGAAGGATTGGCGTACCAGTCACCGCCGCCATCGTAGTGCAGCCGACCGATCGTCATCGGCGCACCGGGTGCCGCCGCGGCCGGCCCCTGTGCGGTGGCCGAGCTCGTGACGACCAGACCCCACAGAAGCACGGCGGCGGCACGCGGCATCTAAGGCAATCCCATGACTAGTCGGTAGGCGTCGTTGCGCGACATCCCCATGGTCTCCGTGAGCCGGCGGGCAACTTCGCGGCGCGTCAGACCTTCGGCCAGGAGCGCGGTGGCCTCCTCGGTGGCGTCCGCGGTACGGTCGGGGGCGGGCGGCGGAGCCCCGGTGCCCTCCACGACGATCGTCAGCTCGCCCCTGGGGGGAGTCTCCGAATAATAATCCGCCAGCTCGGCGAGGGTCCCGTTCCGCAGCTCCTCGTGGAGCTTGGTCAGCTCCCGGGCGACGGTCGCCCGGCGGGTGGGGCCGGCCGCGTGCGCCAGATCCTCCAGCAGCGCCACGAGCCTGCCCGGGGCCTCGAACAGGACGACGCTCCACTCCTCGGCCGCCACACGGGCCAGGAGCCTGGTTCGGTCGCCGCCTTTGCGGGGGATGAATCCAAGGAAGAGATAGCGGTCGGCCGGGAGGCCGGCGGCAGAGAGCGCGGTGGCCACCGCGGACGGGCCGGGGATGGGCACCACCGGGAAGCCCGCGTCGCGCGCCGCGGCCACCAGGTCGGTGCCGGGGTCGCTGACCCCCGGCGTGCCGGCGTCGGTCACCAGGGCGACGTTGCGCCCGTCGGCCAGGATCCCGAGCAGGGTTTCCACCCGGCGCTCGCCGGAGTGGGCATGGAAGCTGAGCAGCGTGGACGAGATGCCGAGGTGACTCAGCAGACCGCGGGTGCGCCGGGTGTCTTCCGCCGCGACCACATGGGCCTGGCGGAGCACCTCGGCGGCCCGCGGCGAGAGATCGCCCAGATTTCCGAGTGGGGTAGCTACGACGTAGAGGGTGCCCGGCATTGAGCCTCCGCCGCCCTCGCGGCCCGGCCTAAGCCAGGTGCTGCTTGATCTTCCCTTCGAGCGTCGCCTTCGGCACCGCGCCGATGACGGTGTCCACGTGCTGCCCGTTCTTGAAGAAGAGGATGCTCGGGATCGAGCGCACGTTGAAGCGCATCGCGGTACGCTGGTTCGCGTCCACGTCGAGCTTGGTCACCTTGGCGCGGCCGACGTACTCGCCCGCGAGCTGATCGAGGATCGGTGCAACGATCTGGCAGGGCCCGCACCAGGTAGCCCAGAAGTCTACCAGGACGAGTCCGTTCGCCTGTTCGATCTCGCTGGCGAAAGAGGCGTCGGTGACGTGGAGGGTCGAGTGGTTGGGCGCGGCCATGATGTTATTCTCCTAGGGTTAAACGCCTTCGGTCCAATTCTTTGGAGGGCTCCGCGTGGCGGATCACCCCCGCAGCCCGCGTGCCACTATCGCTCATGTCGGGATCGCCGTGCCCGACATCGGCGCGGCGCTCGCCTTCTATCGTGACGTCCTCGGTCTCGAGCCGCATGCCCCGGAGATCGCCGACGGCGCCGACATCGTGTCGCTGCCGTTCGGGGAATCCGAGGTGGAGCTGCTGGCCCCCCGAGACGCGGAGGGCCCGATCGCCAAGTTCCTGGCTAAGCGGGGCCCCGGAATCCATCACATCTGCTATCGGGTCGCCGATCTCGATGCGGCGCTCGCCGCCTGTCGTGCCGCCGGGTACCGTCTCATCGACGAGACACCGCGGCGCGGCGCCGGCGGATGTCGCATCGCCTTCGTGCATCCGAAGGCAACCGCCGGCATCCTGCTCGAGCTGACCGAGTAAGATAACAATCGGCGAGTGCGAAGGTTCCCGCCGTCAGCCCTGGTTGGTCGAGTCCTTGGCGGCGGCGCCGCCGGGATTGCAGGACTGCCCGGGGTTCCCGGCCTGGGTCACGTCGACCTGGGTGACGATCCAGTTCCCGTCGCCCAGCCGAATGGCCGTGAAGGGCACGATCCAGGAACAGAGCTGCCGCCGGATCTCGACCTGCAGGGCGTGGCGGGTCTCGCCGCCCTCGGGGTTGTCGGAGACGACGCGGTGGGACTCATTGCGGAGGTAGGCATGCATGATGGCGATCCGCCGCTGCCAATCCTGCGGCTGGCCGGTACGCGCGGCGGGACCCGCCGTCGTGCCCCAGAGGTTCCCCATCTCGGTCAGATTGCTGTCGGCCACCGCCTGCATGAAGCGATCGACGACGCCCTTGGCCGAACTGGTCGGGGCGACCGTCGCGGGCCCGGCACTCCCGCCGCAGGCGACGATCGCGCTGACGGCGGCGAGCAACAACCAGCGTGGCTGGATCACAAGTCTCTCACCTGGCATGTGTTAGCGTGCGAAGTTAAACCGATGGGAAATCCCGGGCAATGACGGCGCCGATGCGGCTCTACATCAACGTCGATCACATCGCGACGGTCCGCCAGGCGCGGCGCACCGACGAGCCCGATCCCGTCGAAGCGGCCCGCCTCTGCGAGGCCGCCGGCGCGGACGGCATCACCGCACATCTGCGAGAGGATCGCCGCCACATCCAGGACCACGATCTGGAGCGGATGCGGCCCGCCGTCCGGGTGCTGAACGTCGAGCTGGCCACCAGTGAGGAGATCGTGGATCTCACCTGCCGCCTTCGCCCTTACCAAGCCACTCTGGTGCCCGAGCGCCGCGAAGAGATCACCACCGAAGGCGGGCTCGATCTGCGCCAGTCGGGGAGCCGGCTGCGGGAGACCATCCGACGACTCGACGAGGCGGGGATCAGGATCAGCCTCTTCGTGGACCCGGACCCCGCCACGCTCGACCGCGCCAAGGATCTCGGCGTGCCGGCGGTCGAGCTGCACACCGGCCGTTACGCCAACACCTGGCGTACCGGCGACGACGCGCTCGAGGAGTTGCGCGGCGCCGCGCGCCACGCGGCCGATATGGGACTGTTCGTGCACGCCGGCCACGGCCTCACCTATCAGAACGTCGTTCCCGTCGCCGCGATTCCCGAGATCGAGGAGCTCAATATCGGGCACAGCGTGGTGAGTCGCGCCGTGATGGTCGGCATGACGCGCGCGGTGCAGGACATGGCGCGGTTGGTGAAGGGCGCCCGAACTTGATAGCTTATTGCCGATGACCAATCCCCTCGCGGCGGCGGACTTCTTCGCGCTCGAAGCCGGCGAGTGTCTCGATCGGCTCGAGACCCTCGCCACGCGGGATGACCCGCCGCCCGCGGAAGACTTCCTGCGCGCCAGCCGGGTGTTGCGCGGCTCGGCGCTCATGGCCTCGCAGCAGGCCATCGCGCGCGCGGCCGGCGGCATGGAGTCGGTGGCGCGCGCGCTGCGCGAGGGACGCCGGCCGTGGGACGCCGAGTGCCGCGAGCAGGTCGCCCAGGCGATCGAGGAGTTTCGCGTCCTGGTGCGGCGGGTGCGCGAGTGGGACGACGGCGACACGGTGCGGGCCGGACGTCTCGCGCTGACGCTGGAGAGCCTCGCGGGCAGGACGTCGCCGCAGCATCCCGAGCGTCGCGGGGAGGCCGGCGAGGTCAACTCCGGCGTCCGCGCCTTCGTCGGCCGGGAGGGCGCGCTCATCGCCAGCGCGCTCGATCGTGCCGCCCGCTCGCTGCAGGTCGCGCCGACCGAGCGCGAGCCGCTCTACACCGTCATCCGCCGGATGCAGTCGCTCCGCGGCCTCGCCGAGCTCGGCGAGCTGACTCCCCTTCCCGAGATCCTCGACGGCATCGAGCTGGCGATCGGCGACCTGACCCGCCTGTACGCGCCGCCGCCCGGCGTGCACGAGGTGATGGCGGCCGGCGCGCTCGCGCTCACCCGGCTCTCGCGCGACATCGCCGAGCATGGGAAACCGGACCCCGAGGCTTCCGAAGCGCGGGAGTTCACCGACCTGCTGCTGCGCGCCTTCGCCGTCGAGCGAGACGTCGTGCCCATCGAGTCGCTCTACCGTGATGGCGATACGGCGCCCTCGACACCTCCGCCGGGGCAGCCGCAGTTCGAGGCGCCGGCGCCGCTGGGCCCGCTGGAGCTCGTCAGTCATGGCGAGCACCTCTGCCAGATCGCCGATCTGATCGCCCGCTCCACCACTCCCACCGAGCGCGATCTCCGCCTCTACCATCTCATCGGCGCGCTGCGCACCGCGAGCGCGCCCGGCCCGGATCCCGTCGCCGGGGCGCTCGCGGTCTTCGCCCGCTCGACCCGCGAGGCGCTGGCGTCCGGCGTCTCGGGCCGGTCGGCCGACGAGCTGGTGGCGAGCCTCAAGGCCGCCGGCGAGCTGCTGCGCTCGGTGGCCGACGCCGGCGACCGGATGCAGGTCTCGCGGCGCATCCTCGACGTCGCGCACCGGCTCGATCAAGTGCGCACGGGCGTGGCGGCCCCTGAGCCGGCGCCGGCCGAGGACGAGTCCGACGTCGTGCCGATCGCGAGTCTCGCGCCCGATCCGGAGCCGATCCCGGCCGGCGCCGATGCCCTGGAAATCAGCTTCCGCACGCTGGAACGTCTCCAGCGGGAGCGCAGCCCCGCTCCCGCGTCGCTCGACGCGCTGGCCGGCCGGGCGGAGCCGGTCCCGGTGGTGGAGGCGGTGGCGATCGCATCGCTCTGCTATCGCGGACGCTCGGCGCTCGAGCGCGCGGCGGCAGTGCGCCAGTCGCTGACCGCGGAGCTGGCGGGCGTCCCGGACCTCGCGGCCATCCGGCCTCTCCTGCAGGAACTGCTCGACCTCGTCCCCCTGGCACTTGACGAATCCTGAAGCGACATCCGCCCCCGTGGGACGGCGGCGGATTCTGGCCGGCCTCGTCGGCGCGGTCCTGGCGATCGCCCTGCTGTGGTGGGCGCTTCGCGGCGTCCACCTGGGTGAGGTCGTGCGCCGGATCCGGGACGCCGATCCCTGGCCGCTGGTGCTCGGCGTCGTGCTCGCGTCGCTCACGTTCCCCATGCGGCTGGTGCGGTGGAGACTCCTCCTCCGAGACGAATCGGGGCGGCCGCTCGCGCCCTGGCCGCTCTGGCACGCCACGGCGATCGGCTTCCTGGCGAACAACCTGTTGCCGTTCCGGGCCGGCGAGTTCGTCCGCGTCTTCGCGGCGACGAAACTGTCCGGGGTTCGGTTCACCGCGGCGATGTCGTCCATCGCGGTCGAGCGCGCGTTCGACGGCCTCGCGTGCATCGCGCTGCTCGGCGTCGGGCTGCTGACGACCGACCTCCCGCCGGGCATCGTAGTCGGGGGCGTATCGCTGGCGAAGGCGGCACAGGTGGCCGGCATGCTCGCGGTGGGCGCGCTGCTCGCCGCAGGCGGCGTGGTGGCTTTCCCGCTGGCCGCGGAGCGCTTGGTGCGCCGGCTGCTTCCGGCCGGCAAGCTGACCGATCGGATCGTCGGAACGATCGACGGGATCCGTCAGGGGCTCGCGTCCCTGCGGTCACCCGCCCTGCTGATCGAGATCGTGTGCTGGTCGGTCGCGCTCTGGCTGGTGAACGTGGCGGCACTCTGGGTGAGCTTCGCCGCGTTCGACATCGACGTGTCCTTCAGCGGGGCGCTGGTCATGCAGGGCGTGCTGGTGATCGGCATAACGGTCCAGCTGACGCCGGGCTTCGTCGGCCAGTTCGAGGCCGCGATCGTCGCCGCGCTCGCCCTCTACGGCATCAGCAACGACGTGGCGTCGTCGTACGCCATCGCGTACCACGGCGCCACGTTCATCCCCATCACGCTGGCCGGCGCCTGGTCGCTCGCCCGCACCCCGGTGGCCCTTTCCGATCTCCGGGGCTCGCCCGGACAATGACCAGCGCCGCGGTTCACACGCCCGGCGCACGCGAAGGTCAATCTCTTCCTCCGAGTGCTCGCGCGCGAGACCGATGGGTACCACGGTCTCGAGACGCTCTTCTGCCTCCTGAGCCTGGCCGACGACCTGCGGGCGGAACGCCGCGAGGGCCGCGGCGTGACCATCGATGTCGCAGGCAGCGAGGTGGGACCCGCGGAAGAGAACCTGGCGGTGCGCGCCGCCGCGGCCGTCCTGGCCGCGACGGGTGAGCGCTTCGCGGTCCACCTGACACTCACCAAACGAATTCCCGTGCGCGCGGGCCTCGGAGGCGGGTCGAGCGATGCGGCGGCGGCGCTGACCGCGGTGAACCACCTGGCCAACAACGCCGTGCCCCGCCACGAGCTCCTCCAGTTCGCGGCCAAGCTCGGCAGCGACGTGCCCTTCTTCCTGGCGGGGTCACCGCTGGCGCTCGGCTGGGGCCATGGGGAACGGCTGCTTCGTCTCCCTGCTCTGCCGGCGGCCAGCGCGCTCCTGCTGACTCCCCCGGTCGCGATCGCCACGGCGGACGCGTATGGGTGGGTGGATGCGGCCAGGCAAGGCGGCGGGCGGCGCGGCGCCGTGGCGCTCGACCTCGACGCGCTCTCGACCTGGGGCGACGTGGGCCGGATGGCGGGCAACGACTTCGAGTCGGCGGTGTTCGGCCGCCACCCGGAGGTCAAGGCGGCGTTCGAGGCGCTGGCGGGCACCCGGCCCCTGGTGTGCCGGATGACGGGGTCGGGCTCGACGCTGTTCGCCGTCTACCGCTCGGGCCGCGACCGCGAGGACGCGCAAATGATGCTGGGACGGAAGCACGGAATCGCCACGCCGGTGGAGACGCTGAGCTCGCCGCCGCCGGGACCGGAGCCCGTATAGATTCTCTGGCGCGCTGGCCCTTCGTCCAATGGCAGGACAGCGGACTTTGGATCCGTTAATGGAGGTTCGAATCCTCCAGGGCCAATCCCTCCCCATCGTGGTGACGCAGCACACGGACACCCGGTGCCGAAATGCCGTAGCGTGCCGCACGGCTACACATCACCGCTCACCATTCTTCGCCCGGGAAGACCCGTGTCACGGCTCAACCCAGCCACGATCCTCGTCGTCGACGACGAAGACGGCATGCGCACGCTCCTCCGCCATCAACTGTCCGATTTGGGGTATGTCGTAGTGGAAGCGGGCCACGGTCTCGGGGCCTTGCACTTGGTGCGGATGCAGCCGTCGAAGTTCGACCTGGTGATCTCGGATGTCGTGATGCCGCTGATGAACGGGATCGAGCTGGCCGCCACGCTCAGGGGCGAGTATCCCGACCTGCCGGTCATCCTGATCTCCGCCTACACCCCCACCGCGTTGACCCGGGTCGGGATCGACCACGCCGTCGTCCCCGTCGTCATGAAGCCGTACACCCGGGACGAGCTGGCCGAGCTGATCGAGCTGACGCTCGAGAGCCCGGCCGCCCTCTCCTAGTTTGATAGCGTGATGGACCGCTCCGGGGAGCAGACGGTCGAGCTCCCCGCCTGACAGATCTTCACCCGCCACGTCGCCGTGCCCTTGAACTTGTGGCTGCTGGTATGGCGGCCGTCGTTGGGCGTGCTGTTGATCCGCACCCCGTTCCGCCAGAAGTCCACGTTCGTACCGGTGGCCCCCGACCAGTTGTGGGTGATGTAATGCTTGGTCGCGTCGGTGCGGCCGGTGACCGTCAGCGTGATGTTCGAGGTCGGATTGCTGACCGTCACCTGAGCCGAGTGCTGGCCGGTGCCGCCGCGGTTGTCGGTCACCGTCAACGTCACGGTGCGAGTCGCGGCCGACGCGTACGTCTTGCTCGGATTGCGAGACGTGGACGTCGTGCCATCCCCGAAATTCCAGCTCCACCCGGTGACGGTTCCGTCCTGGTCGTTACTCCCGTCGGTGAACGAGCATGCCAGCCCGGCGCAGGAGAACGTGAAGCCCGCCGTCGGGTTGACGTTCGGCGGCGGTGCGATGACCGTAACCGACTTCGAGACGGTGGCGGGCGCGTCGTCGTCGTCGGTGATCGCCAGCGCGACGGTGTAGGTCCCACCGCTCGCAAACGTGTGTGATGGATTCTGCGACGCGGAGGTCGCGCCATCGCCGAAGTCCCAGGCCCAGCTGTCCACGTTTCCGTCCGGATCGCCGCTGCCGTCGGTGAAGCTGCAGCCGAGCCCGGTGCAGGTGAAGCTGAAGTCCGCCGTCGGCTGCTGGTTCGGCGGCGTCCCGGCCGTGATCTGCCGGCTGACGACGCCTTGCACCCCTTCGTTGTCGGTCACCGTCAGCGTGACCGTGTAGATCCCGTCGGTCGCGTAGCTGTGGGACGCATGCTGCTCGTTCGAGGTCACGCCGTCGCCGAAGGCCCAATGCCAGGCGGCGACGTGTCCGTCGGGGTCGCTGCTCCCGTCGGTGAACTCGCAGTCGAGCCCGGTGCAGCTCGACGCGAAGTTCGCGCTCGGCGTCTGGTTCGGCGGGGTGCCGACGGTGATGCGCTTGGTGGTCGTGCCCTGCCCGCCCAGGTCGTCGGTCACGGTGAGCCGGACGTCGTAGTTACCGCCGCTTCCGTAACTGTATGACGGGTTCCGCTGGGTGGAGGTGTTGCCGTCGCCGAAGCTCCACTGCCACGACGTGACCGCGCCATCCGTGTCCACGCTGCCGTCGGAAAAACTGCAGGCGTTCGCGGTACAAACCGGGGTGTAGAACGCGTTGGGCGTCGAGTTGCCCGGGTTGTCGCCGCCGGCGAACGTCGCAGTCGCAGCGTTGGAGCAGATGCTGCTCCCGGCCTCGCACACCTTGAAGATGAAGGTCGTGGGCGCGGTCCCGTTCTTGGAGAAGGGCTGCTTGCCGTCGTTCTCCGTGCTCTGGAGCACCAGGCCGTTGCGATAGATGTAGACCGTCTGCCCTTGGGCTCGGGTCCAGGTCAACACCGACGTCTGCTTCCCCGACTCCGTCTTGGTCGTCAGCGTCAGCCCCAGCGGGTACTGCGGTCCCGGCACCGTGACCTGCCTGGTGACCGAGGCGCTGGCGTCTTCCCGGTCACGCGCCGTGAGCGTCACCGTGTAGGTGCCGGCCGACTGGTAGGCGTGATGCGGATCGCGCACGGTGGAGATCTGGCCGTCGCCGAAGTTCCATTCCCAGCCGGCGAGATTGCCGTCCGGATCGGTGCTGCGATCGGTGAAGGAGCAGTTCTGATCGCCGCAGCCGGCAAGGAAGGACGGCGCGGGCGGCGCGTTCGGGCCCGGCGTCGGCTCGGAGGTCGGTCCGACTTTGACGATCTTCCCGACCGACGGGACGCCGTTCTGGCCGATCAGGAAGATCATGTAGTGCCCCGGCGGCGCCTGGGTACCGCTCGGCGGCGCGGTGATCCTCACGCCACCCGACTCACGGGTGAACGTCAGCCACTGGAAGCGCCCGTTCATGTCGAAGGCGTGGGTAACGGAACCGAGCCGGCTCAGGCTCACCTTCGCGATGTCGTTCGGGTCGGGCGTCTCGATCCGAAAATCGGTGCCATAGCCGACCAGGGAGGGCGCGTCGGTGATCGTGGGCCGGGGACCCATGGAGAGGTACGGCGGTGAGTAGATCTCCGCGTTGAACTCCTCCGGCATCTCGGCGCCTTCGCCGCTGCCGGTGTGGAGCACGCGGCCATCAGGGAGCAGCAAGGTGGTCGAGTGGTACGTCCGCTTGATCGCGTTGCTCGCCATCATGGTCCAGACGCCGGTGGCCGGGTTCCACATCTCCGTGGCCAGGATGGCCTGCGACACGTCGGCGTACGCCGGCGAGCTGCTCCCGCCCGTCACGAACACCTCGCCGGTCGGCAGCACCGTGGCGTTGAGATTGCGCCGGGCGAAGGCCATCGAGCCGGTCCACTGCCAGGTCGGTAACGCGGTGTTCAGGTCGATGATCTCGGCGGTATTGGTGGTACGGCCGCCGCCTACGTAGAGGATCTTCCCCGCTTCGTACATCACGGCCGCGCCGTAGGGACGCGCGCCATACTTCCGCTCGCCGACCACGGTCCAGCTGCCGCTGCCCGACGTGCTGAGGTAGCGGCTGGTCTGCTGCTCGCCGGCGTAGAAGACCTGGCCGTTCGGCGCGACGAAGGTGCGCGGATAGTACGGCAGCACCAGGCTGGCGTTGTCGAGCTGGCGGACGCCGTTGGGCGTCCAGACCTCCGGCTCGGCGACCTCGTCGCCGACTTCGTCGCGGCCGGCGAGGATCACGACCGAGCCGTTGGCCAGCGTCGTATTGGTGGGATACCACCGGCCGCGCCGCATGGGCGTGGACTGGGTCCACGTGTTGTTCGCGGGGTTGAAGATGCTGATGTCAGGAATGCCGTGGTCGGAGGAGATGTGGCCCCCGGTGACCAGCACACGCCCATCCGCCAGCAGCGAATGGCCGGAACAGAAGAGCTCCGCCTGGCTCGCCACTTCGGTGAACTGCCCGGAGGCCGGATCCCACACCTGCGGCTGGCCGGTCAGTCCCCACGAGAGCACCTTGCCGTCGGGCAGCAGGCTCAGGTGGATCGCGACGACCGGCCAGGGGAACGGGCCGGTCCAGCTTCCCGCCTCGGCGGCCGTGAGCGAGGAGAACCGTGCGACCGCGGGCGCGCCGCACATCATGTTCAGGTTGCGCCGCCGGGCGACGCGCTGTCCGTCCCGATACAGCTCGACCACACCCAGTGCTCTGGTCTCGAGCTCGGTCTCGCTGAAGCCTGGATCTTCGATCGGTCCGGGTGGCAACGTGACGCCGCCGGTCTCGGACGTGCCGACGACGCGGTACGTCAGGTGAACCGATCGCCTGGTCGAATTGGTCGCCAGGAACTTGTTGCTGCACACGTAGACCAGGTCGAGCGGCGCCAGGTTCCCGGCATCGTCGGCGGCCTTGAGCTCCTGGACCGGAATGTCCGGTTTGTCGGTCGGCCCGCTGGTACCGTCGTCGGCGCAGGCGTTCAGAACGAAAAGGACAACACCGAGGCTGAGCGCGGAGCGGAGCCGCAGCCACGACATGAGCATGCTGAACCTGTGTCTCATCGAGAGATGGAGAGTGCTGGCACGATTGTTCCGAATTCTTGCACGGCACGTGCCCGATGCGACTACCGCCCGGCGGGTTCAGCGAACGTCGTCTAACTGGCAAGACCGCAGGATCTTAGTGTCGACGGCCAGGGGCTCGATTTCGCGCGTTGGCGATGTGAGCGGGCACGAAACTGCGGCGTCGACCCATCACCAGGCTGTTACAACCTGACCTGCGACGTCACTCTGGTTACTATCCCAGCCCGACCCCCGGGCCTCGGGAGCCACACCATCGAAATCGGCCACGTAAACCGGAGCCGTGCAACTTATTGCGCTACTACATGTTTCACCGCTTGCCTAAAGCTGTATCTGAAGCCGCCCAGGGCGGCCGCCGATTGCGTCGGTCCTCACCGAGCGCCACTTTTCGCATGCTCACTTTGAGCTCGCGATGGCATCCACCCTGACCTGCCTCAACTGCGGCGAGACCGTCCGACTGGCGGATCGGTTCTGCTCGCAGTGCGGCGACGAGCTGACACTCAGCTCGCATCCGACCGCGCTGCTGGAGACCGACCTCCACCCCGACGACGATCCCGAATCGCCCTGGGCCGAAGTGGTCCAGCGGCTGCGCCGCGCGCTGTTCGGGGAGTTCGACGTCGGTCGCGAGCTCGGCCGCGGCGGCATGGCCGCCGTGTTCCTGGCCCACGATGTGTCGCTCGACCGCAAGGTCGCGATCAAGGTGATGGCGCCCGGCCTCCTCATGGGCGAGGGCATGATCGAGCGGTTCCGCCGCGAAGCCATCACCATCGCGCACCTCAATCACCCCAACATCGTGTCGTGCTTTTCGGTCAGGCAGGCGGGCGGTCTTCATTTCTTCGTCATGCGGTACATCCGCGGCCGGTCGCTGGAACAGATCATTCGTGACAGCGGCCGTCTGCCGGTTGCGATCGCCCGTTCCATCCTCTGCCAGGTCGGATCCGCGCTCACCTACGCCCACCGCTCCGGCGTGGTGCACCGCGACGTCAAGCCGGCCAACATCCTGATCGACGAAGACGGCAACGCGGTCGTCACCGACTTCGGCATCGCCAAGGTGGCGCAGCTTCCCGGCTCGACGCACAGCGGCGCGCTCGTGGGCACGCCCGCGTACATGAGTCCGGAACAGTGCCGCGGCGGCGAAGTCTCCGGCGCGTCGGACCAGTACTCGCTCGGCGCAGTGGCGTACGAGATGGTCACCGGCGTCGCGCCCTTCATCGGCTCAACCCTGACCGTCATGCAGGCGCAGGTAGAGCAGCCGCCTACGCCGATCCGGGAGCGCGTGCCCGACTGCCCGCCCGATCTGGAGGCGGCCATTCTGCGGATGCTGGCCAAGGATCCCGCCGAGCGGTTCCCCAACATGGCCGACGCCAAGATGGCGCTGGGCGCGACCCCGCTGCTCGAGGACGATCCGCTCCTGGCGGAGCTCAGTCGCCTTGCCGCGGCGAGCTCGACCCCACCGGCGACGCCGGTGCCGGTGAGCCCGGTGCCCCAGGGCGCTTCCGCCGTCGCGGGCCGCTCAGCCGTCGCGGGGCCGGCGCGGAGTGTCGTCATCCTGCCGCCCCCGGCCGAGCTGGTCACCGGTGACAGCTTCGCGCTCGTCGCGTTGGTGCGCGGCGAGCGCGGCACCCCGTTGCCCAGCCGCACGGTCGAGTGGACCACCGATGCGCCGGACGTGCTGCATCTCGATCGCACCCGCAACGTCGCCACGGCCGTCGCGCCCGGCTCCGCGGTCCTGATCGCGACCTGCGACGGCGTCCTGGCCCGGGTCCAGGTGCGCGTGCCGCCAGCGCTGGAGCTGTTCGACCGCCCACTGGAAGAAGCCTCCAGCATCCAGATCTCGGCCCCCC
This sequence comes from uncultured Gemmatimonadales bacterium, assembly GCA_963720365.1. Classification (GTDB taxonomy): domain Bacteria; phylum Gemmatimonadota; class Gemmatimonadetes; order Gemmatimonadales; family GWC2-71-9; genus CAVVWJ01. The sequence goes on from CAVRFK010000017.1 coordinate 245,746, forward strand.
CGAAGGCCGTCCGCGCCGGGGATTCGTTCGTCCTCACGGCCACGCCCCTCGATCCCGCCGGACAGCCCCTCGCCGAGTCCACGGTGCTCTGGAGCACCAGCGACGTGCGCGTCGCGGTCGTCACGGCGGAGGGCTGGGTCGCCGCGCTCGGCCGCGGTCAGGTGATGCTGACGGCGACGCGAGGCGCCACCAGCGCGTCGATCGCCATCAACGTGGAGCACGCCATTCCGGCGCGGCGGCCCGAGCGGCCGGCGCATGGCCCGAAGACCGTCGCGGCTCCGCTGTCGCCGGCGCCGGGGACGAGCCGGATCACCGCTCCACCTGGCGCCGTCGCGGCAACCGGTCCCGTCGCGCGCTCGTGCGGGGCATCGCTGGGCTCGCGGCGGTGGCCGCCTGCCTCTGGCTCTTCGGCGGGCTGCGCGATTTCCGATGGACCGGCGGCCTCCCCTGGGGCACGGCCAGCGATAGCGTCCCCGCTCGTCACCGATTCCACCCCCAGCAGCGAGCCGGTGGACTCGGCCGCCTCGGCCGACCAGGCCGTCACCGCCACGACCGACTCGGCCCCCGCCCGGCGGAGAGTCGCCACCCAGCGGCGGACCGCCTCCAGCGCGCCCACCGACTTCCCCGACCGCGGCGGCCCGGATTCCGGGCTCGTGGGTGCTGAAGACACGCTCGAAGCGGGCGCGGCGGTCGCCCCCGAGTTCGCCGGGGACAACGCCTTTCCCGATCCCTCCGCGTATGCGCCCTCCGAGGGGAATGCGGAGCGCGATGACCGGGTGGACCCGCCTCCCCCGCCCGTCGCCACCACTCGGCCGACCCGCCCCACGGTGGCGCGGCCCAAACCGCTCCCCTCCACCGAGCGCCGCGAGCTGGAGTCGAGGATGCGCCAGGGCGTGGACGACTGTTATGGCGCCGTCCGCTCCAAGAACCTCGACCGGCTGGCGGCGATGTACCGGCCCCGGACCTATGCCGACGACGAGAAGCTGAAGCGCCTGACGACGATCCTTCGCACGGAGCCGTGGAGGGCGATGGTGGGCAAGCGGGTGGACGGCGTTCGGGAAATGAGTGCGGACGCGGGCGCGGCGGAGTTCAGCTTCCGGCTTGTATTGGAGGGGAACGCACGGCGGTCAGCTCAGCAGTCAGCCGATATTCCGCGCGGAGTTCGCGCGTGACGCCGGCGGCTGGACCATGTCGAGCTGCCGCATCGTCGGCTCTCCCAAGCTCTGATCGGACCCGTCGCGGACGCCGACCATCCCCGTTCGTTCGTAGACCACCAGCTGCAGTGAGGCGCTGCGCGCCCCCTGCGCGGCAAACGACACCACGAGGCGACGTCGTGGCGCGCTGCCCCGAACCTCGTAGGCCAACCGGCCCCGGCCGAGGGTGCCACGGCCGCCGGTTTCCAACGACACGCATCCCTCGCCGGAGCCGCGATATGCTTCGCTCCCGAAGCGCACGAAGCCATCGGTGGACAGGTCGAAGCGATCGTACTGCACCCCGAAGCGCTCGAACTCGAAGCCCACGGGCAGCGGTCCGCTGGTTTCGTGTTCGTCCAGGGTCATCGCGTTGGCGGTGGGGGCCGGCTCCGACGTCGGCACCATCAGCGTGCGGGTCAACTGAACCATGAACATGCTCACTCCTGGCTGGATCCCGGGACCTCGTGACCGTCGCGACGATGCCCAAGGCCAGTCAAGCCGATGTCAAGCGAGGCGGACGTGATCCTCTGCCGTACCCTCGGACCCGTAGACGTCAGTCTGGATGGCGGTCCCGCACCCTCCGAGCTCCTGTGGCGCAAACATCTGGCTCTGCTCATCTATCTCGCCCGCTCGCCCCGCCGAACCCGGACCCGCGATCACCTGGTCGGGCTGCTCTGGGGTGACCGGACCGAAACCGCCGCACGCCACTCCCTGAGCGAGGCGCTGCGGGTGATCCGGCGCCACGCCGGCGAGGACGCGATCGACACCAGCCAGGGCCAGGTCCGACTGACCGGCCAGGTGGAAGTGGATGTGGACCAGCTCGAAAGCCTCGCCACCGCCGGGCAGTGGGAAGAGGCGGCGGTCCTCATCGCCGGGGATTTTCTGGAAGGCTTCGCCGTGCCCGGCGCCTCGGAGTTCGAGGACTGGCTCGCCGCGGAGCGCGAGCACTGGCGGCGCCGGGCGGTGGAGGTGCTGGTGCGCGGATCGGAAGCGCTCTCGCACGGGGGCCGCACGCAGGAAGGCTCCGCCCTCGCCAACCGGGCTCTCGCGCTCGAGCCCTCCTCCGAGCGCGCCCTCGGGGCCGTGCTCCGGTGCCTGTCGCTGGCCGGGGACCGCGCCGGCGCGCTGGAGCAGTTCGAGCGCTACCGCAACCGTCTCTCCGAACAGGTCAGCATGGAGCCGGGCGAGGAAATCCTCGCCCTCGTCGAGCGCGTGCGCCGGGAACGCGGCATCCGCGCGGAGGTCGCGGCGGCGGTGGGCGAGTCGGTCGTCCGCGCGCCGCTCGAGGGCCGGGCGAAAGAGCTGGGCCGGGTGCTCGAGACCGTCGCATCCGCCTCGCAGGAGCGCCGCGCGGCGCTGTTGGTGCTCGAGGGAGACTCCGGCGTCGGCAAGACCCGGTTGCTGGAGGAGACGCTCGCGCGGCTCCGGCTGGACGGCGTCGGCATCGCCGCGGCACGGGCGGTCGAGGCCGATCGCGAGGAGCCCTGGAGCGGCGTGCTGACGCTCGCGCGGGGTGGCCTGCTCGACCTGCCGGGGATCGGCGCGGCTCCCGCGGAGGCGCTCGCCGCGTTCGCGGTGCAGCTCCCGGAGTGGCGCGAGCGCTTCCGCGGTGTCCCGCTCGATGGGCCCATGCCCCTGGGCCGGGCCCTGGGCGAAGTGCTTCGCGCGGCGCTGGAGGAGCACCCCGCCGTGCTCGCGGTCGACGACGCCCAGTGGCTCGACCCGGACTCGGCGTCGAGCCTTGGCCCCGTGCTGCGGGACCTGTCGGCCACGCGGCTGAGCGTCCTGCTCGCGGTGGTGCCGCATCCCCCTCGCCCCGAGCTGGACGAGCTCCGGTCCCGCCTGGGTCGCGACATGGGCGGCGAGGCGATCCGGCTTCGCCCGCTCGATCGGAACGCGCTCCGGCGGCTGGCCGAGCGGATGCTGCCGGGCTACGAGCCGGTGGCGATCGACCGGGTGAGCCGCCGGGTGGCCACCGACTCCGCCGGCATGCCGCTGCTCGCGGTGGAGCTCCTCCGGGCCGTGGCGCTCGGTCTCGACCTCGGCACCATCTCGGAGGCGTGGCCGGAGCCGCTCCGGACGCTGGATCAGACGCTGCCGGGCGACCTGCCGGACGCGGTCGTCGCCGCGATCCGGATCGGGTTCCGGCGCCTGAGCCCCTCGGCCCAGCGGGTCCTCGCCGCGGCCGCGGTGATCGACGAGCTGGTGCCCCCGGCGGTGCTGGAGCGGGCGGTGGGCCTGAGCTCCGAGGAGACCGCGATCGCCCTCGACGAGCTGGAGTGGCACCGCTGGCTGGTGGCTGAGCCCCGCGGCTACGCCTTCGTCGCCCGGATGGTGCGGCGGGTGGTCGATCGCGACATGGTGACGGCCGGGCAGCGTCAGCGCGTGCTGGACGCCGTCCGGCGCTCCCGATAGGGCGAAAAACATTCGGCCCCGTCCGAGGACGGGGCCGAACGGTGCTGCGACCATCGAACCGCTTACTGCTGCGGCGTCGCCGTGATCGTGATGACCAGGTCGTTGAAGTCCGGCTCCGGCGGCGTGGCGTCTTCGCCGTCATCGAACTCCAGCGTCCATTCCGGGTAGGTACCGATCACCCGGAGCGCCGGGGCGACTTCCTGCTTGAGCGAGCCGGAGATCACCTCCGCGTTCAGCTCGGTGCCCGCCACGTACGCGTTGCCGCTGTTCAGATCGAAGGTGGTGCCCACCTCGGGCTCGTAGCACCCGTCGGTGATCAGCACTTCCTCGGCCGGCTGCGTGATCCGGAAGGTGTTGTTCCGGGCGGTGCACTCGCGGCTGGTGAGGGTCACGGTGACGACCGCGTCGTCCTCCAGCGTGAGCGTGCAGTCCACGCCGTCGCAGGTGAGGCTGCGCGGAGGGCGAGACGGTGAAGTTGACGGTCTTGGTGCTGCTGAGGCCGTCGTCGTCCGTCACGGTCAGGCTCGCCGTGAACTGGGTGAGCTCGTCGACGTCGTAGCTGTGGGTGCCCGGATTCTGGACGTTGCTGGTCTCGCCGTCGCCGAATTCCCAGGCCCACGATACGATGGTGCCGCCGTCGGAGTCCTCGCTGTCGTCCTCGAAGGTGCAGTCGAGCGAGAAGCAGGTGACCGTGAAGCCGGCCACCGGCGCCCCTGGCGCCGGCTCGGTGACGCTGACGGTCTTGGTGACCGTACCCTCTTCGCCGCCGTTGTCGGTGACGGTCAGGGAGACCTGGAAGTCGCCGGCCAACGCGTAGGTGTGCGTCGGATTGTTGTTGCCCGAGAGAGCGTCGTCCCCGAAGTCCCAATCGGACTCGGCCACCGTCCCGTCGCTGTCGCTCGACAGGTTGGTGAACGTGCAGTCCAGATCGGTGCACTCGAAGGCGAAGTTCGCCGTCGGGGCTTCGTTGTCCGGATCGTTCGAGTCACCACAGCCGGCCGCGGCCAGGCCGAGGACCAGCATGCCCAGGTTCTTCCAACGCGTCGCGCTCATAGACTCCTGCCAGGGTTGCGGGTCCTATCGCACCGGCCACTTGGTCGTGCACCGGGGGTGCCCCGCCGGGCCCGTTCAGGTCCGGCGGTGGGGTACTTGCCCCAGGGCTCGGTGTTACAGGGTTACTCCGTTGCGGTGACGGTCATGATGATATCGTTGAAGTCGGGCTCGGCGCCGCCGCGGTCGGATCGGCCTCGCCGCAACCTTCGCCGTCGTCGAACTCGAGCGTCCAGGGCGGATACGCTGCCCGCCTGTAGCCGCACGACGGCGGGATAGGCTCAGGATCGTGCGAGCCCGAGATCACCTGGGCGCGAAGCGCGGTGCCGGCGGTAAACACCGCGCCGCCGTTGAGGTCGAAGCTGGTGCCCCGGCCGCGTTGCAGCCGTCGTCGAAGACGAGGTGGTCCGGATCGTCCGGCTCGGTGATGATCAGGGTGTTGCCGTCAGCCGTGCAGCCGCCGCTGGTAGGTGACCTCGACGGCGGCCGTCGCGGCGTTGGTCAGGGTCAGGTCGCACTCGACTGTTCCCGAGGCCGTCGTCACACGTGGTCTGCGCCGGCGGAGCCACGGCGACGGTCTTGGTGACGGTGCCGGTGCCGCCGTCGTCGTCGGTGACGGTGAGCGTCACGTCGAAGTCGGTCAGCTCGGTGACGCCGGCGTAGGGTGCACCGGGGTCGGCCTCGGTCGAGGTGGCCGCATCACCGAAGTCCCAGGCGCAGGACGCGATGCGTGCCGGTCGGAGTCGGCGCTGTTGTCGGTGAACGTGCAATCTTCGGCGTTGCAGATGAAGGCGAAGTGCGGCGGTCGGATTACGTTCGACCGGTGAGTGGTGACCGTCACCTGCTGGGTCACGCTGTTGGTGGCGTCGGCGGCGTCGGTCACCGTCAGCTCCACATCGTACGTGCCCGCGGCGCTGAAGGTGTGCGCCGGGCTCTGCTCGTCCGAGGTGCCGTCGCCGCCGAAATCCCAACTCCACGTGATTCGATATCGTCATTGCCATCCGGATCGGTACTGCCGTCCGTGAACGTGCAGGCGAGCGCGTTGCAATTGAAGGTGAACGCCGCGACCGGATCCTCATTGGTCGGTTCCCCGCCGCCGCCGTTGTCGTCGCCGCAGGCCGCAGCCAGAGCCAGCGCCGCCACGAAACACACATTCCGATGGAACGATCGCATAGTGGTGATCCAGCCTCAGATGAGAGTCAGGAGTGTGGACCGGCCGCATGGCCGACCCCGGGGCGCGCCGGGTGCAAGAGACCTGCCACCCGTCGATCGTCAACTCTTCAAACAGTGCCGAAAATTGCAATGATGTGCGTCACAATGTCATACCTTGCGTGTGTGAGAAAAACAGTCACATGTGCGAGTGACCCACAGGTGTAGCGGATCAGCCATAATATGCAAGGGACCGGGAGCGCCTCGGCACCGGAGCCGGACCGTTGACGTAACCCTGTGGTGGTGGCTAGGTTTGCCGGCTCGGATATGACGGACCTGTCGCTGTCGCGCAGCCAGATGCTGCTCCTGAGCGGGTCGGCCAACCGGCCCCTAGCTGAAGAGGTGGCCGCGCATTTAGGGCAGCCTCTGTGCCAGGTCACGCTCAGGCGCTTCGCCGACGGCGAGCTGTTCGTCAAGATCGACGAGAACGTGCGGGGCCGGGACGTCTACATCTTCCAGCCCACCAACCCGCCGGCGGAGAACATGATGGAGCTGCTGCTCCTCATGGACGCCGCCAAGCGGGCCAGCGCGGCGCGGATCACGGCGGTGATTCCCTACTTCGGGTACGCCCGCCAGGATCGGAAGGACCAGCCCCGGGTGGCCATCAGCGCCAAGCTGATGGCGAACATGGTGACCATGGCCGGCGCCGACCGGGTCCTGGCCATGGACTTCCACCAGCACCAGCTCCAGGGCTTCTTCGACCTGCCGGTGGACCACCTGTACGCCGCGCCGGTGCTGGTCAACCACTACCGCCAGAAGTCGATGCGCGACCTGGTGATCGTGGCGCCCGACGTCGGCTCGGCCAAGATGGCCCGCGGGTTCGCCAAGCGGCTCAACGCGTCGCTGGCGATCATCGACAAGCGGCGGCCGTCGGCCAACGTGGCGGAAGTGCTCAACGTGGTGGGTGAAGTCCGCGGCAAGGACTGTCTCATCCCCGACGACATGATCGACACCGCCGGCACCATGGCGGAGGCGGTCACGGCCCTCAAGCGGCTGGGCGCGGAAGACGTCTACTGTTGCGCCACCCATGCCCTGCTGTCCGGGCCCGCGGTGGACCGGCTGATGGCGTCGCCGGTCAAGGAAGTGGCGGTGACCAACACCATCGCCATCCCGAAGGAGCGCCGGTTCGACCGGCTCAAGGTGCTTTCGATCGCCGGGCTCCTGTCCAAGGCGATCGGATACACCCACAGCGATCAGTCGGTCAGCTCGCTGTTCGACTGAACGAGTGTCATCCGAGTGGACGAAGGAGCCGAACCACGGCTCGCTACTCTCCCTCAGGATGACAACTAAGAACGAAGTCTTTCCGGAGCAGAGTCATGGCCCAGCAAGCGAACCTCCAGGCTGCCACCCGCACCGACACCGGCAAGGGTGCCGCCCGCAGCCTCCGCCGCGATGGCAAGGTGCCCGGCGTGATCTACGGGCACGGCCGCACGCCCGAGGCGCTCACCGTGGACACCAACGCGCTGAACAAGATGCTGATCGGCATCAGCGCCGCGACGACCATCGTGGACGTGGCCATTGACGGCCGCGCGCCGGTGAAGGCGCTGATCCGCGAGATCCAGCGCGACGCGCTCCGCCCGGCGCAGATCCTCCACCTCGACTTGTACGAGGTGCAGGCCGACGAGACGATCACCCTCGAGGTGCCCATCCACCTCATCGGCATCCCCGACGGCGTCCGCAACTTCGGCGGCGTGCTCGACCACGTGCTCCGCGACCTGGAGATCGAGGTCCTGCCGGCCGACATCCCGGACCACGTCGAGCTCGACGTCACCGCCCTCACCATCGGGCACTCGCTCTTCGTGCGCGACATTCAGATCGCGAAGTTCCAGGTCCTCAACGACCCGGACACGCCGGTCTGCACCGTCGTGGCCCCGCGCGCCGAGGAGGCGCCTGCGGTCGTGGAAGAGGTGGCCACGGCCGAGCCGGAGCTCATCCGCAAGCCGAAGGCCGAGGATGAGGGCGAGGGCGAGGAGCAGGGCGGGACCAAACCGAAAGCCTGACCGCTGCGCACTATCGTGGGGCTGGGGAATCCCGGCCCGGAGTACATCGAGACCCGGCACAACGCCGGGTTTCGCCTGGCGGACCACCTGATCGCCCGCTGGCGGCTGCCCTCGCTGCGCCGCGGCGACCGGGCCCGCGCCTCGGAAGGATCCTGGAACGGACATCCGGTCCGGGTGCTGGAGCCGCAGACCTACATGAACCGGAGCGGCGCCGCGATCACGCCGCTGCTGTCCCTGCCCGACTTCGATCCCAGTCGCGACCTCCTGATCCTGGTGGACGACGTGGCCCTGCCGATGGGCCGATTCCGCTTGCGCGGGGCCGGGACGGCGGGCGGGCACAACGGGCTCAAGAGCGTGGAGGGCTCGCTCCGGCGGCAGGACTATGCCCGACTCAGGATCGGCGTGGGTCCCCTGCCACCCGGCCTCGATGGGCTGAGCGACTACGTCCTCGACGCCTTCTCCCGGGAGGATCGGGACATCCTCGACGCGATGCTCGACCCGATGGCGGACGCCGTCGAAACCTGGGTGGAGGATGGCATCGAGCAGGCCATGGCGCGGCACAACCGCCGCGCAGACGTCTCCCCATCGGATAGCTGACCCGCCTCACCATGCTTCGACTCGGCATCGTCGGTCTTCCCAACGTCGGCAAGAGCACCCTCTTCAACGCCCTTACTTCGGCGGGTGCGCTGGTGGCGAACTATCCCTTCGCCACCATCGAGCCCAATACCGGCATCGTGCAGGTGCCCGACCCGCGGCTCGACGTGCTCGCGGGCATCGTCACGCCGGAGCGGACGGTGCCGGCGGCGGTGGAGTTCGTGGACATCGCCGGACTGGTCAAGGGCGCCAGCGAGGGTGAAGGACTCGGCAACCAGTTCCTCGCCAACATCCGCGAGGTGGACGCCATCGTGCACGTGGTGCGCTGCTTCGAGGATCCCGACGTGCAGCACGTGGTCGGCGCGGTGGATCCGGCCCGCGACCGCGAGATCATCAACATCGAGCTGGGCCTCGCGGACCTCGCCAGCGTGGAGAAACGGCTCGACAAGACCACCCGCACCGCGCGCTCCGGCGATCCCCAGGCGAAGCTCGAGCAGCGGCTCCTGGAGCAGGTGCGCGATGCCCTCGCCGCCGGACGGCCGGCCCGTTCGGTCACGCCGATCGCGGAGGAGCTGCCCGCGTTCCGCGGGTTCAACCTTCTCACGGCGAAACCGGTGCTCTACGCCGCCAACGTCGGCGAGGACGAGATCACGGGCGGAAACGCCGCGGTCACGGCGCTGGGCGCCGCGGTCGGGCGCGACGGCGAGGACGCGGAGGTCGTGACCTTCTCCGCGAAAGTGGAGGCGGAGCTGGCCGAGCTGGCGCAGGAAGACCGGAAGGAATTCCTCGATTCGCTCGGCGTGAGCGAGTCCGGCCTCGACCGGCTGGCCCACGCCGCGTACCACCTGCTCGGCCTGCAGAGCTACTTCACGGCGGGCGAGAAGGAAGTCCGGGCCTGGACCATCCACCGAGGCGACAAGGCGCCGGCCGCGGCGGGCGTGATCCACTCCGATTTCGAGAAGGGATTCATCCGCGCGGAGACCGTCGCTTACGACGATTTCGTTCGGGTCGGCGGATGGAAGCCCGCCCGCGAGCAGGGACTCTCACGCGCCGAGGGCAAGGAATACGTGGTGCAGGACGGCGACGTGCTGCTCTTCCGGTTCAGCTCCTGATGCGCCTCGTCTCCGTGCAGGTGGGCACGCCGATCACTGTCGGCAACCCGGACGCGGAGGATCGGATGGAGCGCGCGTTCACCAGCGCCATCTGGAAGGCCCCGGTGAGCGGAACGGTTCTGGCCGGCCGCCTCGGGCTCAGCGGCGACGCGGTGGCGAACACCAAGGTTCACGGCGGTCCGGACCAGGCCCTGCTCATGTACGCGGCGGCGCACTATCCGGCCTGGGAGGCGGAGCTGGGCCGTCCGATGGGTCCCGGGGCCTTCGGCGAGAACCTGACGGTGGACGGACTGGACGAGGACTCGACCTGCATCGGCGACGTGGTCGACCTGGGTGCCGTGACGCTGCAGGTGACCCAGCCGCGGCAGCCCTGCGCCACCCTGGCGCGCCGCCATCAAGTGCCGGACATGATCGCGATCGTCCGGCAGAACGGGCGGAGCGGGTGGTATCTCCGCGTGCTCGCGGGCGGTCCGGTCGAGGCGGGCCAGGCCATTCGGCTGGCCGAACGCCCCAACCCCGCCTGGACCGTGCGGCGCGCCGCCCACGCCTACATGGCCCGCGAGCGCAATCCGGCCGATGCCATGGAGCTGAGCGCCTGCGTTGGGCTGTCGGAGGGGTGGAAGACCCGTCTGTCGCAGCTGCGCCTCCCGCTCTGAACGCCCTACCGCCACCCTCGTTTCCCGCCTATACTACGCCCCTCACAACCATCCTCCCCGGCGCCCACACCAGGCCCGAGGCGACTCAGACCGAAGGAAGGTGTCATGACCCGTCAGTACGAGGTCGTCTATATCTTCGATAGTGCGCTCGAAGAGGCGACCATCAACGAGCGCCTCGCGCGCTTCAATACCCTCATCCAGCAGCCGGACGTCGAGCCTCCCCAGATGAACCACTGGGGCAAGCGCACCCTCGCCTATCCCATCAAGAAGCACGAGACCGGCTACTACGTCGTCGCCAAGTTCGACGCCGCGGCCACCGCGTTGCCCGAGTTCGAGCGCGCCATCAAGCTCGACGACGGCGTGCTCCGCTTCCTGGTGGTGGTGAACGAAGGGGCCCAGCCGGTTCCCGTCACCGCGGGCAAGACCGATGAGGAGGACGACGAATGAGGCGGCCACAGAAGACGTGCGCCATCTGCGAGTCGGGCGTGCGCGTGGTGGACTACAAGGACGAGCGGACGCTGTCCCGCTTCCTGACCGAGCGCGGGAAGATCCTCCCGAGCCGGCTCTCGGGTACCTGCGCCCGCCATCAGCGGCAGCTCAGCACGGCGATCAAGCGGGCTCGGCAGCTCGCGCTGCTGCCCTACATCAAGGGTTTCACCGGCTGATCGTGGCCGAGCAGGTGAACGGCCCGGCCGGACGGCGCTGGGGCCAGGTCCTGGCGCTGGCCGGGTTTCTCCTGCTCGCGCCACCCATGTTCCTGTTCGGCCCGCTGGCCGCGCTGTTGTTGGTCTCGCGGCCGGCAACCGCCCGGGAGTGGGTCTGGCTGGCAGGCGCGCTCGCGTGGTCGGGCCTCTGGCTCGTGCAGGGTGGCGGTCTGGGCGGCCAGTTTGCCCGGGCGGCCGCGGTCCTGGTTTCGGGGAGCTTCCTGGCGCTCACCCTCTGGCGGCCGTCGAACCGGGTCTCCCAGGCGCTCGCCGCCACCGGCGGCGCCGCCGTGGCGCTGGCGGTGTGGATGTACGGCCTGGGGCTCCGGTGGAGCGCGCTCCGGTCCGCGGTCGAGATCGAGCTGGCCTCGGTGCAGCGGGCGATGCGGGCGAACTGGCCGGCGCTGGTCGGACCGACCGAAATGTCCACCCAGATGTCCGCGATGGCGGACACGGTGTCCTTTCTGTACCCCGCCCTGCTCGCGATCTCGGCGATCGCCGGTCTCCGGCTGGCCTGGGCTTGGTACCACCGGATCGCCGGGCATCCGGTCGGCGCGCCGCCGACGCCGTTCGTCGCCTTCACCTTCAGCGACCAGCTCGTCTGGGGCTGGGTGATCGGCCTCGCGCTGGCCCTGGTGCCGGAACCGGAGACGGTCCGCCTGGCCGGCGCCAATGTCCTGCTGCTCTGGGGCGCGCTCTACGCCACCCGTGGCCTGGCGGTATTCGTCTCCGGGGCGCGGCGGACCCCGGCGTCGGTCCTGGCGGCGCTGGCCCTGGTGACGCTGATCCTGCTGCCGTTCGTTCTATGCGGGCTGACGATGGTCGGCCTCGCCGATACCTGGCTAGATTTCCGGCGTCGGTTGACGCCGTCTCCCGGAGGGTAAGACCGATGATCGAAGTGATCCTGCGCGAAGACATCAAGACCCTCGGCAAAGCCGGCGAGATGGTCCGGGTGAAGCCGGGGTACGCCCGCAACTATCTCCTGCCGCATGGGCTCGCCTACGAGGCCACCGAAGGCAACAAGAAGCGGATCGCGGCCGAGACCAGGGCGCGGGGCGCCCGGAGCGCCGCCGAGAAGGTCGAGGCGGAGAAGGCCGCCGCCACCCTGTCCGCGGTGACGCTCACGATTCCGGGCAAGGCCGGCGAGGAAGGCAAGCTGTTCGGCTCGGTCACCGCGCAGGACGTGGCCGACGCGCTCGGGCGCCAGGGACATCAGATGGACCGCCGGCGCATCGAGCTGGATCATCCCATCAAGTCGCTGGGCGATCACACGGTGTCCATCCGGCTCCATCCCGAGGTGCACGCGGAGGTGCGGGTTTCCGTCGTCGCCGAGTGATCTCGATCGCATGAGCGTGGGGATCGCCTATCTCGACGGTCCCCGCCTGGCGCGATCGGTCTTCGCCGCCGCCGACTGGGTGGCCGCGGGCCGGGAAGAGATCAACCGCATCAACGTCTTCCCCGTCCCCGACGGCGATACCGGCACCAACTTCAGCCTCACCCTTCGCGCCGTCGCCGACGCCCTCCGGGCGCTCGGCGACGCGCCGCTTCCGGAGACGGGCCGCACGATGGCGCGCGCCGCCGTGCTCGGTGCCCGGGGCAACTCCGGGATGCTGCTCGCCCACTTTCTGCTGGGCTTCAGCGACGCGCTCGGCGACCGCCGTACCGCGACCGCGGGCGACATCGCGCAGGCACTCCGTGCCGGGTCGGACCGCCTCTACACCTCGCTCGACGATCCCCGGGAAGGCACCATCCTCACCGTCGCGCGCGAGGCGGCCGATGCCGCCGCCCGCGCGGCCGCCGATTCCCCCGATATCGTGGCGTTCATGCACCGGCTACTCGCGGAGGGCGAGGCGGCGCTCGCCCGGACGCCCGAGCTGATGGCCGCGCTGCGGGACGCCGGCGTGGTGGACGCCGGCGGCAAGGGATTCGTCCGCATGATCGAGGGGGTCGTGCGCTACATCGAGGGCGATCCCATCCTTCCGGTGACGGACGCCGACGCGGGCGCAGGCGACGCGCCGGCCGCGCTGGTGGAGGTCGCGGCCGAGCGCGACTTCCAGTACTGCACGGAGGTTCTCGTTCGCGGGGAGAACCTCCCGCCGGCCAACGAGGTCCGGGCGGCGATGCATACCTTCGGCGGCTCGGTCGTCGTCGCGGCGGCCGGCGATATCCTCAAGGTCCATGTGCACACCGACAGCCCCGAGGCCGTCTTTAGCTATGCGGCACGCTGGGGCCGAGTGGAGACCACCAAGGCGGACGACATGCGGGCCCAGCACCGCCGCCTGGTCCACGCGGAGCGGCGCGCCGTCGCCCTGGTCACCGACTCCTCGGCCGACCTGCCGGACCCGGTGCTCGACCGCCATCACATCGCGCTGGTCCCGCTGCAGGTGGTCTTCGGCAACGAGACGTTCCGCGACCGGGTGGAGCTCAAGCCGGAGGAGTTCTATCGCCGGCTGCGCACGGCGAAGGAGCTGCCGACCACCTCGCAGCCCACGCCCGCCGACTTCGTCCGCGTACTCCGCGACGCACGAGCCGAGGCGGACGAAGTGGTCGCGGTGCTGCTCTCGTCGGTCCTGTCGGGCACGTTCGCATCGGCGCAGGCGGCGGTGAGAGCGGCGGGCATCAGCGGCGTCCACCTGGTGGACAGTCGCTCCGCGTCCCTCGGACTCGGCATGCTCGCCCTGCGGGGCGCGGAGCTGGCGGCGTCGGGTTGGAAGGGGGCGGACATCGCCCGCGAGCTCGAGCGGATCCGGCCTCACACCGGCATGCTGCTCACGGTGGACCGCTACGACAACCTGCTGCGGTCGGGACGGGTCTCCCGCGGACGGGCGTGGCTCGCGGGAATGCTGGACGTGAAGCCGATCCTGTCACTGGACGCGTCGGGACGGGTCATTCCAGTGGACCGGGTGCGGGGCAAGGACAACGTCGTGCCCCGGGTGCTGGCGCTGGTGGAGCAACGTCTCACGCCGCGGCCAACCGTTGTACGATTCGGGGTGGCTCACGCCGAGGCCCCGGAGATGGCCGAGCGGGTTCGGAACGCTCTCGTGGCGGCATACCAGCCGCGGGACTGTTTCGTCACGCCGGCTACCGGTGTGCTGGCCACGCACGTCGGTCCCGGGGCCTGGGCCATCTTCTATCAGGTCGAAGACGGCCAGCCCACCGGAGAGTCGGTCGGCATGGCCGCAGGAACGGAAGAATGACGCAGACACCAGAGGCGCTCCGCTTCGCGCTGGATGCCATACAGGATCTGAAGGCGAATGAGCTCGTGGTACTCGATTTGCGAGGGCTCACCGATGCGACGGACTATTTCATCATCGCATCGGGCACCTCCGATGCGCACGTCCGCGGCATCGCGGAGTCGGTCATCGAGAAGCTCGGACGCCGGGGGCACCGTACCCACCACGTCGAAGGCCTGACCGGCGGCCGCTGGGTGCTCCTCGATTTCGTGGATTTCGTGATTCACTTGTTCCACCCGGAGACGCGTTCCTACTATAAGCTCGAGCGTCTCTGGGATGATGCACCGGAGTTGTTGATCAGCTCCACCTGACAGAGGTTCCCATGCTGCGTCGCGCCGCCCCGGCCCTGCTGCTCCTTCTGCTCGGCTTGCCTGGCCTGCTCCCGGCCCAGTACTTCGGCCGGAACAAGGTCCAGTACACCAATTTCGACTTCAAGGTCATCCAGACCGAGCACTTCGATGTGTACTTCTACGAGCGCGAGCGGGTCGCGGCGATGGACGCGGCCCGGATGGCGGAGCGCTCGTACGCCCGGCTCTCCAAGGTGCTCAACCACGAGTTCCGGGAGCGGAAGCCGATCATCCTGTACGCGTCGCACTCGGACTTCATGCAGACCAACGCCACCCAGGTGGGCGGCGAAGGGACCGGCGGCGTCACCGACTTCGCCCGCAACCGGGCCGTCATGCCGTTCACCGGCTCGTACTCGGATTTCGAGCACGTGCTGATGCACGAGATGGTGCACCAGTTCCAGTACGACGTCTGGTCCCGCGGCCGGGCCGGCGCCGGCTTCGCCACGCTGGTGGCGATCGCGCCGCCGCTCTGGTTCGCCGAAGGCATGGCCGAGTACCTGTCCATCGGCCCGATCAACGCCGAGACGGCGATGTGGCTCCGCGACGCGTCGCTCGACGGCAAGCTGCCGACCATCGACCAGATGACGGTGGATCCGTACGAGTTCTTCCCGTATCGCTTCGGCCATGCCCTCTGGTCCTACGTGGCCGAGCGCTGGGGCGACGAGGCGGTAGGCGCGATCCTCAAGGCCACGCTGGCGGGCGGCGTCGAGCCCGCCTTCCGGCGCACCATCGGGCTCACGCTGGAACAGCTCTCCGAGCAGTGGCGCGACGCGGTCCAGAAGCGCTACCTGCCGGAGATCGGCGCGCGGGCTCGGGCCCGGTCCATCGCGAACGAGCTGTTGACCGAGAAGCGGTCGGACGGGACGCTGCACCTCGCGCCCGCGCTTTCGCCGGACGGGTCGCGGGTCGCGTACTTCAGCGAGAAGGATTTCTACTCGGTGGACCTGTACCTCGCCGACGGCGTCACCGGCAAGGTCGACCGGCGGATCCTCAAGTCCGGCATCAGCAGCAACTACGAGACGTACCGGTTCATCAACTCGCAGGCGAACTGGTCGCCGGATGGGAAGTATCTCGCCTTCGCGGCGAAACGAGGTCCCCGGGACGACATCCTCGTCGTGGACGTGGACCGCAACAAGGAAGTGCAGCGCATCGAGCTCAAGCTGAGCGGCGTCACCACTCCCGCCTGGAGCCCCGACGGCAAACAGCTCGTCTTCACGGGGTACGAGGGCGGCCTCAGCGATCTCTACGTCGTCAATCGCGACGGGAGTGGGCTGCGGCAGCTCACGGAGGACAAGTACGCCGACCTCCACCCGGTCTGGTCGCCCGACGGCAGCAGCATCGCCTTCGCGACCGATCGCGGCCCCGAGACCGACTTCCGCACGCTCGCCTCGGGCAACTTCCGCATCGCGCTGTTCGACCTCGGCCACCGGCTCGGTACGGGTGCTCGACCGCATGGATCACGGCAAGAACGTGAGCCCGCAGTGGAGCCCCGACGGCAAATCCCTGGCGTTCGTGTCCGACCGCAACGGGGTGAGCAACGTCTTCCTGTACGAGCTCGACGGCAACGAGGTCTACCAGCTCACCGACTTCTACACCGGCGCCCAGGGCATCACGCCCCTCTCGCCGGTGCTCTCCTGGGCTTCACAGGCGGACCGGCTCGCGTTCGTCTACTTCGAGGCCAGCGAGTACGACGTCTACAGCATCAACAACCCCCGCAGCCTCAAGCGGCAGCCGTACCAGGATCAGGCCCAGGACAGCGTCGGAATCCTGGCCCGCGCGGTCACGCCGCCGATGGATACCACCCGCTCGTTGCAGGTCAAGGAGGACGTGCGGGCGCAGGTGGGCGAGGGCGGATCGATCTACAAAACGCCCCAGGGCTTCCGGTCGTCGGGCGAGGTGGTCCAGTCGGGCGATTCGACCCGTCCGACGACGCCGGTGTCCATCGCGGCACTGCTCGACTCGGCGAACTACAGCCTGCCCGACACCAGCGAGTTCACGCTCAAGGAATACCGGACCAAGTTCACCCCCGACTACGTCGCGCGGCCGTCCATCGGCTATGCCCGCGACAACTTCGGGCGCGGATTCTTCGGCGGGTCGGCGATCTCGCTCAGCGACATCCTGGGCAACAAGCAGCTCATCTTCGCCGGCTACGTGAACGGCCGGATCAGCGAGGCCCAGATCCTCGCGGCCTACGCCAATCTGAGCAACCGGATCAACTGGGCGGCAGGCATTTCCCAGGATCCGTACTACTTCCTGGAGCCGAGCGCGATCGAGCCGGGACGCAATCCGACGGAGAACATCTTCGTCACCAACATCCGCCGGCTGGTGGTCCGCTCGGCGTTCGCTTCGGCGTACTACCCGCTGTCCCGCTTCCAGCGGATCGAGGCGGGGATGCGGTTCGCCAACGTGGACGACGCGATCCTCAAGATCAACGAGCCGTACAACCCGGCGACCGGCTTCGCCACCGACGATCCGTTCCTGGAGACCGATAACCTTCCGGGCGTGACGTACGGACAGCCGTCCATGGCGCTGGTGTTCGACAACTCGCTCTTCGGGTACGTCGGTCCGTTCTACGGCCGCCGGTACCGCTTCGAGCTGGCCCAGACGCTGGGGGGCTGGAGCTTCTCCCAGGTCACCGCCGATTTCCGGCGGTACGACCGGATCGTGGGCCCGATCGTCTTCGCCACCCGCCTGCTCTACTTCGGGCGCATCGGACCCGACGCACGCGAGTTCCGGATCTACGCCGGCAGCACCGACCTGATCCGCGGCAACACGTCCGGCTCGTATCGGCGGAACGAGTGCCTCAACGCCGACGACCCTGGCTCCGAGACCGGCTGCTCCGAGCTGGACCGCCTGGTCGGCACCCAGATCGGCGTCGCCTCGGCCGAGCTTCGCTTCCCGATCCTGAACCCGTCGTACGGGCTGCCGGCGGCGTTTCCTCCGCTGGAAGGCGCGATCTTCTACGATATCGGCCTCGCCTGGGATAACGAGACCACCATCCGGTGGAGCCGCCGCGCGGGTGACGATCCCACACGCGTCCGCACGCCGCTCCAGACGCTCGGCGTATCGGTGCGCGCGAACCTGTTCGGCTTCGCGGTGGCGCGGCTGGATTACTCGGTTCCGCAGAATCGGCCGGCGGTCAAGGGGCTCTGGACCTTCAGCCTCGGGCCGACGTTCTAGCGGGCACGACGAGTGTCACCCTGAACGCAGTGAAGGGGACCATGCCGGTATGGTCCCCTTCACTGCGTTCAGGGTGACACTCTCCGCTCCCTTGCAGCGCGCTTGCCTACTATGTTTCCTCACGTGAATCTCACCCACATCACCCTGGCCGCCGGTCTGATTCTGTCGCTGGCCGGCTGCGGGGGCGAGCCCGATCTCGCGGCCGGCAATCTGCCGGCGGTCGGGCGGGGTCCGGAGATCAGCACCGTCCTCCGGGTTCCTCGCGAAGGCGGCGCGGCGCGGCTCTACCGCGTACCCAACCTGGAGCCCTCGGCGTGGAAGCTGGAAGACAAGCTTCCCCCGCTCCAGCGGGCGCTCGGCGCCGATCCGGAACAGGGATTCGTCTTCCTGCTGGACAAGAAACGCAACGTGGTAGCCCTGGACCTCGAGACGCGCCGCATCCGGCCCTCGCTCGAACAGGTGCGCTATGCCACCGTCGGTCCTGACGGCGCGCTGTACGCGGTGGACACCGGCAAGACCGTCACGCAGATGATGCGCCGGACGCCGGTGCGGTTCCGCTCGAAGCTGCAGGGTGCGCCTCGCGAGCTGCACGCGACGATGGGCGGCACGCTCGTCGCCAGTCTCGCGGGTGACGAGGCAAAGGTGGAGGTGCTCGGCTCCGAGCGGCCACCGTCTTCGTTCGAGGTGCCCGCCGGCCGGCAGGCCCTGACCTTCTGGGGCGACCTGGTCGCCATCGCGGCCGACAGCGCCGTCGTCATCTACGAGACCGAGGGCAACAGCGACGGCGACCGCGACCGGATCTCGATTCCGGTCTCGGGCGACGCGAAGGCCGTCATGTTCTCGCCGTCGGGGCACCGGATCTACGTGGCCCGTGCGTCGGACGGTCTGCTGGTCCTCGACCGCGTGAGCGGTACCGAGCTGCAGGAGATCGATCTCCCCGGCCCGGCGATCGGACTGAGCGGCGACCTCTTCGGCCAGTGGGTGCTGGTCCGTCCCGCTTCGGGCGACTCCGCCTGGGTGGTGGACGTCGGGCGCGGCGGATTCGTCGGCACCGTGGACGTGGAGTGGGACGAGGACCTGCCGGCGGTGGTGTCGCCCAACACGCTGGTGACGCGCCGAGGCAAGGACGTCGTGGCGGTGGACCTCGCGGGGAAGGGATTCCCCGTGCGAGGCAAGATCGAGGACGCGGCGGGAGATTCCTGGCTGCCGCTGGCCTGGCACCCGCCGCAGGAGGAGAACGTTCCCGTCAACGCCGACTCGGCGGCGCTCGCCGCGGCGGCCGATTCGGCGAAGGCGGCGCAGGTGTACCTGCAGGTCAGCAGCTCGCAGAATCCGACCTGGGCGGAAGAGCTGTCCCAGCGACTGAGGGCCGCGGGTCTTCCCGCCGCGGTCCTCAAGCCGGCCCGGAGCGATGAAGCCTATCGCGTCGTGCTGGGCCCCTATGCCACCCGCGAGCAGGCGGAGGAGACGGGACGCGGGATCGGCATGCCGTCATTCGTGGTGACGACGCAGGATCCTCCCTCTCAATAAACGGGGCCGAGGTCTTCATGAAGCTGACCAAGCTCGAGCTCTCCGGATTCAAGTCCTTCGCCGACACCGTCACGCTGACCTTCGAGGAAGGCGTGACCGCCATCGTCGGTCCCAACGGCTGCGGCAAGTCGAACGTCTCCGACGCGGTGCGCTGGGTCCTGGGCGAGCAGTCGGCCCGCCTGCTCCGCGGCGGCAAGATGGAAGACGTCATCTTCCAGGGCTCCGCCGCCCGCCGGCCGGTCAACGTCACCGAGGTCTCCCTCTTCCTCGACAACAGCGACGGCGACCTGCCGATCGCCTACCGTGAAGTCGTGGTGACCCGCCGGCTCTCCCGCTCCGGCCAGAGCGACTATCTCCTGAACGGCGCTCCGGTCCGGCTCCGGGACATCCAGGACCTGCTTCGCGGCACCGGCCTCGGCAGCGACGCCGGCGTGGTCATCGAAGCCAAGATGATCGACCTTCTCCTCTCCGACCGGGCCGACGAGCGGCGATCGCTGTTCGAAGAGGCGGCCGGCATCGGACTCTACCGCGACCGGAAGCACAGCACCGAGCGTCGCCTGGAAGAGACCGCGGTAGACCTCCAGCGGGTGGAGGACTTGATCGCGGAGGTCCAGTCGCAGATCCGGAGCCTGGCGCGCCAGCGCGGCAAGGCGGAGCGCCACGCGAAGCTGACCGAGGAGCGGTTCGCGGTGCAGCTCACCCTCGCCCGCCGGCTGCTCGAGCGGCTCAGCGCGGATGTAGCCGGCATGGAGGCGCGGTTCGCGGAGCTGTCGTATCTGCTGCCCGCCGCGCGCACGCGCGTGACCGAAGCGGAGCACCGGCGTGAAGAGACGGCTCGCGCCCGTGCCGCCGCCGAGGCCCAGCGGACGGACATCGCGAGCCGTCTGGCGACCGTGCGAGTCGAGCTGGGCAAGCTGGACGGCGACCTCGCGCTCGCCGACGAGCGTCTGGCCAACGCCCACACGCGCCGCACCCGCGCCGAGGACGAGCGGTCGCAGGCCCTGCTGCGGGCTCAGCAGGCCACTGCGGAACAGGAATCGGCCACGGCCGATCGCGGTGCCGCCGGCGGGGAGCACGAACGGATCCGCTCGGAGCTGGCCGGACGGGCGAGCGCCGAAGAGGATGTCCGCCGCCGCCTGACGGAGCAGCGGGACGGCGTGCGCCGCCGGGAGCAGGAGCTGCAGCAGCAGGCCCAGACCCTCCGCTCGCTGGAAGGCGAGCGCACCGCGCTCGAAGGCGAGCTCGCCTCCTTGCGGGAGCGCGTCACCCAGGCCGCCGCCCATCGGGCCACCCTCCAGATCGAGCTCGCCGCCGCCGAGCGCCGGCGCGACCAGGCTATCGAGCGCGCCGGGTACCAGAGCCACGAGGCCAAGCGCGCCGCCGCCGAGGCCGAGCACGCCCGTCATCTCGTAGCGGAGACGCGCGAGCGCGAGGCGATGCACCGCGCCGACCGCCGCCAGGCCGAAGAGGCCCTGGCCCAGATGACCGCGAGACGGAACGCCCTCGAGGAGCTGGAGCGCGATCGCGTCGGCCTCGCCCCCGGCGCGGCGGCGCTGCTGGCCGCCCGGGACCAGTTCAACGGCGGCGTGCTGGGTCCGCTCAGCGACTACGTGACCACCGGCCGCGAGGACGCCGAGCTGGCGGAGCGGCTGCTCGGCAACTGGATGCACGCCGTGGTGGTGCGGGATGTGGAGACGGTGCGCGCGGTGCAGGCGTGGCATTCGACCACCCAGCCCGGCGCGGTCATCCTGCTGCCACTGGATCCGGGTCCTCAGATCGGCGGCAACGCGACGGACATGCACGAGAAGCTCCGGGCGGAAGCCCCGGCCGCCAGCTGGGTGCGCGCCGCGCTGGCGGGCTCCGAGGTCGTGGACGGCACGGGCCGCGTACTCCGCCGGGCCAGCGGCGCGATCTTCCTCAGCGGCATCGGCACCCCGTCGGGCCCGCTGCGCCGGCGCGCGGAGCTGGCATCTCTCGAGCACGACACCGAGCGCGCCGGCCACGCCGTGACGGCCGCCGCGTCGGCCCTCGAGGGCACCGTCGCCAATCTGGCCGAGCGCGAGCGCAGTCTGGGCGAAGCGACGGCGGCCACGGAGCAGGCCCGCGAAGCGGAACGTCAGTCCGCGGCGGCGCGCGAGGATGCGGTGCGGGTAGCCGCCAATCTCGACCCGCGAGTCGGCCGACTCCGAGTCCCAGCTCGCCCGGCTTACCGAGCGCCTCGCCCGCTCCGAGCAGCGTTTGACCGAGATCGACGCTGCGCTCGTCGAGGGCGAGATCGCGCGCGGCCGGCTGGACCAGGACCTCGGCTCCGCGCGGGCGCTGCTGGCCGATCTCGAGAGCGAGCAGGAGGCCGCGCGGGAACAGCGGGTCCATTGGCAGGTGCAGGAGGCGCACGTCGCCGGTGGCCTGCGATCGGCCGAGGAGCGGCTGGCCCGGGCCGAAGCGATGCGCGCCGAGGCGGAGCTGGCGGGCTCGATCCTGGCCCGCGAGCTGGCCCAGCTCGACGCCGACGAGGCCGTCGTGATGCGGCAGCAGGGCGAGTGGCGCGAGACCCGCTCGGACCGCGAGATCGCGCTGCACCGGCTGGAGAGCGCCAGTGCCGACGCGGAATCCACCCTCGCGAGCACGGAGTCTTCTCTCGCGGCGGCCGAGCGCGAGGTGATCGACGCCCGCACCACGCTCGAATCCGGCAACGAGGAAAGCCACGTTCTCCAGGTCCGCCTCACCGAGGCGGCCGGCGACCGCAAGGGCATCGTCGAGCGCGTGGAAGCGGAGTGGCATCGCCCCTTCGATCAGCTCATGGAAGGCGCCCCGATGCTCGATCTCGACCTGGAAACGCTCCAGACCGAAGCCGCTCGCATCACCGAGACGCTCGACGCTATCGGCCCGGTGAATGCCTTGGCGGTCGAAGAGCACGCCGAGGAGGTAAAGCGGCTCGAGTTCCTCACCGCGCAACGCGACGACCTGGTGGGGGCTCGCCAGTCGCTGATCCAGGCCATCCGGGAGATCGACGGCACCGCCCGCACGATGTTCCTCGAGACCTTCACGGCCGTGCAGGGCAACTTCCTGCGGGTCTTCCAGACCCTGTTCGGCGGCGGCGAGTGCGAGCTACGTCTGGCCAATCCGGACGATCCCCTCGAGAGCGAGATCGATATCCACGCCGCACCGCGCGGCAAGCGCACCCAGCGCATCCACCTCCTCTCCTCCGGTGAGCGGACGCTGGTGGCGGTGTCCCTGCTCTTCAGCATCTACCTCACCAAGCCGAGCCCCTTCTGCCTCATGGACGAGGTGGACGCGCCCCTGGACGATGCGAACGTGGGCCGCTTCACCCGGCTGCTGGACGAATTCAAGACCGGGACCCAGTTCCTGGTCATCACCCACAATCCACGGACGATGCAGGCCGCAGATGCCGTGTACGGGGTGACCATGCAGGAGCCAGGGGTGTCCACCATCGTGGGCGTCCGGCTCGGGGAGTGGGAGCACGCGTAGGGGGTAGTTGCTGGCCTAGAGCTTGCTTTGGGGTCATTCTTGTCATCCCGAGCGGAGCGAGGGATCTTCTCGGCGGGCCCGGAAGCCGGCCGGCCAGATCCCTCCCTTCGCTCGGGATGACAGCATTCAGACCCCAGGAGACCCTGAATGCTCGTCGTCATGCGCCACGGCGCGCCGCAGGAAGACATCGACCGCGTGGTGGCCACCATCGAGGAGATGGGCTACGCGGCGCGCCCGATGCCCGGCAAGCAGCGCACCACCGTCGGGCTGGTCGGCAACGACGGGCGGGTGGACGGCTCCCGGCTCGAGGCCCTGCCCGGCGTGCAGGAGATCCTGCACGTCACCAAGCCGTACAAGCAGGTCTCCCGGGAGTGGAAGCCCGAATCCACCGTCATCCGGCTTCCCGGTGGGCTCAGCATCGGCGGCGATGACGTAATCGTGATGGCGGGCCCCTGCTCGGTCGAGAGCGAGCGGCAGATCCTCGACGCCGCTCGCGCGGTACGCGACGCGGGGGCGACGGTCCTCCGCGCCGGCGCCTTCAAGCCGCGCAGCTCACCCTACTCCTTCCAGGGACTCGGGCGCGCCGGCCTCAAGCTGCTGGCCCGCGCCCGGGAAGAAACCGGCCTGCTCATCGTGACGGAGGCGATGGACGCCGAAGGGTTGGACCAGGTGCTCGAGGTGGCCGACATCGTCCAGATCGGCGCCCGGAACATGCAGAACTATTCCCTGCTCAAGCTCGCCGGTCGCGCGCGGAAGCCGATCCTCCTCAAGCGGGGCCTCTCCGCGACCATCCAGGAGCTGCTGCTCTCCGCCGAGTACATCCTCGCCGAGGGAAATCCGGACGTGATCCTCTGCGAGCGCGGCGTGCGCGGCTTCGATTCGTCCACCAGGAATCTTTTCGACTTGAGCGCGGTGCCGGTGGTGCACAATCTGTCGCACTTGCCGATCGTGGCGGATCCGAGCCACGGCACCGGGCATCGCGACATGGTGATTCCGATGGCACGCGCCGCGGTGGCGTCCGGCGCCGATGGTCTTCTGGTCGAGGTCCATCCGGCGCCGGATCGGGCCCTCTCCGACGGCGCGCAGAGCCTCTACCCTGAACAGTTCGAGCGGCTGATGCGCGAGACGCGGCTGATCGTCGAAGCGATCGGACGGCGGCTGGCGGAGCCGGTGGGAGTGCGCTCGTGAACATTCGTTGGCAGGGACTGACCGCGCTGGTGGCCCTCGGCATCATGGCCGGTGTCGCGGAGCCCGCCTCGGCGCAGGACGCGCAGGCCATCGTGGGCCGCTCGTCCCGGGTGTACCGCTCGCTCGCGAGCCTGGCTGCCGACTTCGTGCAGGTGATCGACAACCCGATGATCGACAGCGCGGAGAGCAGGGGCACCCTGATTCAGGCCGGGCCGTCGAAGCTCTCGATGCGGTTCTCCGACCCGCCGAAGGAAGCCGTCATCGTGGATGGCGAGCACGTCTGGGTCTACACCCCCAGCACGGTGCCGGACCAGGTGCTCCGGCTGTCCGTGCCCAGCGGTGGCCCGGTGTACGGGTACAACCTGCTGGCCTGGTTCCTCGACCGCCCCGCCGAACGGTACACCGCGAAGTTCGTCCGGCAGGACAAGATCGGCACCCGCGCCATGGACGTGGTCGAGCTGGTACCGGCGGTGCCCGACCTGCCGTTCGAGCGGGCGATCCTGTGGCTCGATCGCGAAGACGCCCTTCCCCGGCGACTGGAGATCACCGAGAAGAGCGGCGCTCTGCGCACCTTGTCGCTCTCGAAGCTGCGGGTAAATCGGCAGGTACCCGACGCCACCTTCAAGTTCGAGGTGCCGCCGGGCGTTCGGGTGGTGGATCAGTGAACCTGAGGCGCGTCCCCGCCGGAGAGGCCTAGCAGAGCCTGCGGGGAGGTCGTGCCCCGCACCAGCTCGATGGCGCGCTGAATCTGCGGATCACCGGCGGCGCGCCGCCGCCGCTCGGCCGCCGGCCCGAACGCGTACCGCGCGATCTCGAAGCCGAGCTGCTCGTCCACGATCCTGCTCCCACCGCCGTAGACGCTGTCCGCGATCGCTACCCCCCGCTGCGCCAGCCGCCGCTTCACCTCCACTCGCATCTCGGGCGATACCTGGAATCGCTCGTCGGCGACCGCCTGGCCTTTCTTGAGCTCGAGCGCATACGCGGTCAGCACATCGCGGAATACCGGCACCTGCTCGCCCAGCGACTGGGCAAACAGCGCCTCGGGCGTGGTGAGCGTGTCGGGCGCGAGTACCACATCGGGGACCAGCCCGCTGCTCGACGTCAGCTTCCGGCCACCCGAGGAGTACGTCGCCTCGGTCTGAGCCACGTGCTCGGCGCCCATCGCGGAGTCGAGCGCGGCGCCCTGGATGGACCGCCCGCTGGGCGTGTACCAGCGGGCGGTGGTCATCCGGAGCAGCAGATCGGGCGCGAGGGTGAAGACCGTCTGCACGATGCCTTTGCCGTAGGTCGTGTCGCCCACGATGAGTGCACGATCGTGGTCCTGGAGCGCCCCTGCGATGATCTCCGCCGCGCTGGCCGTCCCCCCGCTCACCAGCACCACGACCGGGAGATCGGGCCACCGCTGCGGGCGGTAGTCGCTCCACCGGTGGTTGTCGCCCGGTGCCCTGCCCTTGCTGACCAGAATCTCCTCCCGCGGATCGAGGAAGAGATCCGCCGCCGCGACCGACTCGTCACGGAGCCCGCCCGGGTTGGCACGCAGGTCGAGCAGCAGGAGGCGCATGCCCTGCTGCATCAACTTCTCGATTTCGTCTTCCAGCTCTTCGGCGGCGTTCTCCCGAACCATGGACATGCTGAGATAGCCGACGCTGTCCTGCAGCAGCAGGCCGGCGGGTACGGCGCGCTGGTGAATGCGCTCGCGGATCAGACGGTAGCGCATCGGCTCGGGCGCGCCATCACGCTGAATCGCGATGTCGATCGGCGT
Organism: uncultured Gemmatimonadales bacterium; assembly: GCA_963720365.1. GTDB lineage: Bacteria > Gemmatimonadota > Gemmatimonadetes > Gemmatimonadales > GWC2-71-9 > CAVVWJ01. Next base: position 271,408 of record CAVRFK010000017.1, read on the forward strand.
GCCGAGCCCGCCTCGCATCGCCTTGACCGCCCGATCCAGCGTCCAGTCCGCGGCGGGTTGCCCGTCCACCTCGAAGAGGCGGTCTCCGGTTCGAATGCCGGCCCGCTCCGCGGGCGAGTCCGTCATCGGTGTCACCACGGTCACCCACCCGTTCCGCGCATCCACCAGAAGGCCGATGCCGGCGTAGTCTCCCGTGGTCCGTTCGACGTGGCGCTCGAGATCGGTGCCCGAGAGGAGGGCTGCGTAAGGATCGCGAAGCTGCGTGAGGAGACCGTCGGTGGCCTTGCGGTAGAGATCATTCTCCCCGACCGAGTCCACATGGTAATCCCGCACGTGCTCCAGCACGGTCTCGAACAGCCGGGCCTGCTGGTAGACGTCGCCGGTCGCCGCCGCCTGGCGTTGGAGGAACCAGCCGCTGGTGAAACAGGTGACCATCGCGATCGTCGCGAGCAGCTGCCAGCGTCGGGGCATGAGGGGACCTCGCTGAGGAAACGACTCCGCGGGATACAGTCAGTAAGGATTTGCGCGATCGAAAGTTTCGCCCAGCGCCTCGGCCATGCGAGCGGCCGCTTCCGCATCGAGTCCGGCCTCGCGGGCGAGGGTCAGCGCCTCGCGGGCGAGGAGCAGATACAGCGCCCGATCCGACGGCGCCAGCGCAGCGAGATGAGCCCGGACGGTCTCCACATCGCCCCGCCGAACCGGACCGGTAAGGGCCGCGGCCGGCCCGGCCTCCAGATTGGCGGCGGCACCTCGAAACAGCGGCAGATAGAGGCGCCGCGCCACGTCAGGCGCGATGCCGGCCGCCAGCGCGAGTCGCTCCGCGACCGCGACCAGCGCGGTGGTGTAATTCGCCGCGAAGGTGGCGCCCGCGTGATACGCCGCCTTGGCGCCGGACGGAAGCCGCACGGGCGTCATGCCGAGCGATCCGGCGAGCGCCTCCGCGGCCGATATCGCGCGATCGTCGCCTTCCACGCCGGCATACGCTCCGGCAAAACGCTCGGACGCGGTGTTCGGATCGGAGAGCGTCTGGAGCGGGTGGAACGACCCTAGCGCCGCGCCAGTCGGCGCCAGAGGAGCCAGCGCACCACGGTCTCTGAGGCCGGACAGATGGAGCACGGCGTGCCTGGCTTCCACTGCCCCCTCCGCGCTCAGCTCGGAGGCGAGAGCCTCGATCGCCCGGTCGGGCACCGCCAGCAGGACGAACGAGGTCGCGCGGATCGCTTCGGCCCGGGAGCCGGAGTGGAGACGCAGGGACGGCAGCACCGGATGGGGCGAGCGCGCCACCAGCGCGACCGGATGGCCACGACGGCCGAGCGCCAGGGCGAGTCCCTGGCCCATGCGCCCGGCACCCAGAATCGCCACGCTCGGCAGCGTCAACGATGTGCCTTTGTGGAGGAACGTACCTTGTCATCCTGAGCGAAGCGAAGGAGCCATAACCGAGGCTATGGCTCCTTCGCTTCGCTCAGGATGACACGTGACACACGAACTAGTTCCGCGCCGACTCCGGTCGCTTGCCCGCGACGGCGAGACCCATCAGCTCCTTCGGTGTCTGCGCCCGTCGCAGCAGCTCCAGCGCGGTCTGCACCTGGCGGTCGTCCGAGGCGCGCCGGCGGAATTCGGCGTTCTTGCCGAAGACGTACCGGGCGATTTCGTAGCTCAGCTGCTGGTCGACCAGCCGGCCACCCTTGCCGAACTCGTCCGGCGTCAGCTCGACACCCTTCTCCTTGAGCCGCTGGAACAGTCTGCTGGCGCAACTCGGGCGGTCACCGAGAACGTCTCAGCGGTGATCGCCTTCGTCGACTTCTGCTCCAGCGCGATGCCCGTGAGCACGTCGCGATACTGCGGAGTGTGGCTGCCGAGCGCCTTGACGAAGTCACGCTCGCCGTCGGTCAGCGTGTCGAACCGGACCACGAGATCGGGCACGATACCGCCGCCGCCGCGCACCACCCGGCCCGCGGTGGTGCGGTAGATCGGCCGCGCCCGGATGGCGGAGTCACTGGCGGACGGGATGGGCTCCCCGGCGACCGTGTCGCTGGCTTCGAGGGCGGCTTGCTCCGCCTGGTCCTCTTCGCTGTCCGCCGTCCGCTGAATCGTGCGACCGCTCGGCGTGAACCAGCGGGCCGTGGTGAGCTTGAGCGCCACGCCCTCGCCCAGGGGGAAGAGTGTCTGAACCAGGCCCTTGCCGAAGGTGGGCGTGCCGACCACGACCGCGCGGTCGTGGTCCTGCAGCGCGCCCGCGATGATCTCGGCGGCGCTGGCGCTGCCCTCGTTCACGAGCACGACGATCGGAAGGTCGGGCCAGGTCTGGCGCGCGTCATCGAAGAACTGCTTGGTGGCGCCGCGGGCTCGGCCCCGGGTGGAGACGATCTCCTGTTTCGCGTCGAGGAACAGATCGGCGACCTCGACGCCCTGGTCGAGGAGACCGCCGGGGTTGAAGCGCAGATCGAGGATCATCGACTTCATCCCCTTGCGCTTCATGGCGGTGATCTCGGACCGCAGCTCCCCCGCGGAAGTCTCACTCACGGGGTTGAGCAAGATGTAGCCGACGCCGCCGTCGAACATCGTGCCGGCCGGGACCGACCGGATGTGGATCTGGGCTCGGGTCAGCGGATACTTGATCGGGTCCTCGATGCCGGTCCGACGGATGGTGATCGTGATCTTGCTGCCGGCTTCGCCGCGCAGCGCCTTGACCGCCTCGTCGTTCTTCCAGCCCTCGGTGGACTTGCCGTCGACCTCGATGATCTGGTCACCCGTCTGCACGCCCGCCCGCTCCGCCGGCGTCTCGGGCAGCGGCGCCACCACCGTGATCCAGCCATCGCGCACGTCGATCTGGATGCCGAGCCCGGCGTAGTTGCCGGAGGTCTGCTCCGTGAGGGCCTTGTAGTCGTCGCCGGTGAGAAGAACCGAGTAGGGATCCTTGAGCTGCTCGAGCATTCCCTGCGTGGCCTTCTGGTAGAGATCGGTCTCGCCGAGGGAATCCACGAAATACGCGCTGACATGGCCGAGGACGTCATCGAACAGGCGTGCCTGCTGATAGACGTTGCCGCCCGCGGCGGCGCCGCGCTGCAGCAGCCAGCCGCCGCTCAGGAAGGAGATGACGGCCACCGTGACGATGACCCCCCAGCGCTGCTTCATAGACCGACCTCCACTCCAGCAAAAAATGACCGCGCAGCGGCCGAAGGGCACGCCGACGATTCAACTTAACCCGTTACCGCACCGAACCGTTCCGGGGCTGCCTTGAGGATCTCCGTCCATGCGGCTTGCAAGAGCCGGTCCGGTGGGAGCCGCCCGTCCAAATGTCGCACCCGGTCCCCGTGCACCGCCAGATAGAATTCGGCCACCCGCCGGTGGAACTCCCCGCTCTCCCGCTCCAGGCGGTCGAGGCGTTTTCCGCCCGCAACTTGCCGATTCTGGCCGACTTCCGGTGCCAGGTCGAGAATTAACGTGAGATCCGGCACGAGCCCGTGCGCCGCCGCCCGATTGGCCGGAATGACCACCTCCGCCGGGAGGCCCCGGCCCGCCATCTGGTAGGCCTCTGTGGTGAGCGCGAAACGGTCAGAAAGCACCACCCGCCCCTCCATGAGACGCGGGAGGATCAGGCTTTGCACATGGTCGGCGCGGGCGGCCAGATAGAAGAAGAGCTCGGAGACAGGACCTACGGGATGGTCGGGATCGAGGAGGGCACGCCGCGCGATTTCGGCGGCGTGAGTACCACCGGGCTCGCGAGTGACGACGGGATCGAGCCCGGCCTGCCGCATCCGTTCGGCGATGGCCGTCGCCAGCGTCGACTTCCCCGATCCATCGGGGCCTTCGAGGACGACGAACAGGCCCGGGTGGTTCATCCCAGCGTGATGATGCTGCTGGCCGCCCCCTTCTCCATTCCATCGCTGATCTGCTGGTTCACCTTGGCCATCAGCTTCTCGAAGTTCGAGCGGGCGACGACGTAGGCCTGGCCGACCGGACTGGTCTCCAGATCGCGGACTGCCGCTTCGTAGGCGTCGGCCGTGGGCTGATCGGGCATCTGACCCTGGGCGATCGCCTGGTCCACCTTGCGAGCCAAAGTCTGAATCTGATCCAGCTTGGTGACGGTCTCCTTGTCCTCCCGCAGCGAAGACTCGGCCCGCCGCAGCGTCTGGTACTCCGAGGACTGGCCGATCTGTCGGCCCAGCTCCTGTGCCTTATCCCAAATCACGATGGTGCGCTCCTCCGAGCGAGCAGGTAACGCTCGCGTCCGAAAAGGTCAGCATGCACGACGACATCCACCCACCCTGATGCGTTGGCCTGCGCGGCGGCCATCGCCGCGCGGCTGCAATCCACTTCCAGCGCGAGCCATCCACCCGGACGCACCACGTCGCGCGCTCCGATCAGCAGCCGGCTGGTGGCGTCGAGGCCGTCCGGACCACTCGACAGCGCCGCCGCCGGCTCCCACTGCTTCACCGACGGGTCGAGTGCCTCGTATTCCCCGTCCGTAAGATAGGGGGGATTGGACACGAGCGCGTCGAGCGAGTGGTGGCGCAACGGTGCGCAGAGGTCTCCGCGGATCAGCTCCACCCTGCCACCGGTTTCCGCGCGGTTCTCCCGCGCCAGCTCCAGTGCTTCGGCCGAGGAGTCCACCGCCCACACGTGCTCGAAGCCGCCCTCCGCGGCGAGGCTCAGAGCCAGACAGCCGCTGCCCGTCCCGATGTCGGCAATCCGGCCGGTGCGAAGCCGGGCGAGCACCAGATCCACCAGCCCTTCGGTCTCGGGCCGGGGAATGAGCGCCCGGCGGTCGCTTCGGAGCTGCAGCGTGCGGAATCCGATCCGGCCCGTGACGTGAGCCAGCGGCTCGCCCGCCGCACGCCGGCGCACGGCGTCGCGAAGGGCGCTCGCCGACGCGGGCTCCGCTTCCATCCGGCCGTCGAGGACAACGCCCGCGGTCGACCCACCGTGGAGATCGGACCACAGCCGCATGGCTTCCCGGCGCGCCTCCGGCATTCCGGCGGCGGCCAAGGCGGCCGTCGCTTCCGCGAGCAGCGCTCGGCGGGTGACCGCGACCTCACTCACCATCCTGCTCCTGCCGGCTCGCCATGCGAAGCGCGTCCACCAGATCGTCGAGCTTGCCGTCGATGACGTCGGCCAGATTGTGGACCGAGAGGTTGATCCGGTGGTCGGTGACGCGGCTCTGGGGAAAGTTGTACGTGCGGATCTTGGCCGAGCGGTCCCCGGTGCCGACCATGGCGCGGCGATCCCGCGACCGGGCCGCCTCCTGCTCGGAAATCATCCGGTCGAGCAGGCGCGCCCGCAGGACTTCCATCGCCTTGAGCTTGTTCTGCTGTTGGGATTTCTGATCCTGCTGACTGACGACGAGGCCGGTCGGGATGTGAGTGATCCGGACCGCGCTGTCGGTCGTGTTCACGCTCTGGCCACCAGGGCCCGACGAGCGGAAGACGTCCACCCGGATGTCCTTGTCCTCGATCTTCACGTCCACCTCCTCCGCTTCCGGCAGCACGGCGACGGTCGCCGCGGAGGTGTGAATCCGTCCCTGGGTCTCGGTGGCGGGCACGCGCTGCACCCGATGCACTCCGGATTCGCGGCGGAGAAGGCCGTAGGCGCCGTCGCCTCGCACGGCCACGATCGCTTCCTTGAGGCCGCCGAGGGTCCCGTCGCTGAGGGACATGGGCTCCCAGCTCAGGCGGTTCCGCTCGCTGTATCGCTGATACATGCGGTAGAGATCGGCCGCGAAGAGGGCCGCCTCGTCACCGCCGGTGCCGGCGCGGATCTCGACGATCGCGTCGCGGGCGTCGTGCGGATCCTGCGGCAGGAGCAGCTCGTGGAGCTGTTGGGTGATGGTGTCGATTTCGGGTGTGAGCCGGGTGATGTCGGCGCGGACCAGCGCCGCGAGCTCGGGGTCATCCTCGCCGGCCAGCTCGCGGGCCTGCGACAACTCGTTCTGCAGCCGCTTCAGTCGCTCGGCCAGACGCACGATGGGCGCGAGCCGCGTGTGCTCGCGCCCGAGCGATTTGAGCTGTGCGGTGTCACGGGCGACGTCCGGGTCGCTGAGTAGCCTGGCGACCTCCTCCGCCCGCAAGAGTGCCTGGCGGAGCCTGCCCTCCACGGGTTACGCCTTGGGGGCCGTAGCCGCCGGCTCGCTCTGGTACCTCCGGCGGAACCGATCGACTCGGCCGGCGGTATCCATCAGACGCTGCTTGCCCGTGAAGTACGGGTGGCACTGCGCGCAGACTTCCACGTGAATGGAGGTCGAAGTCGAACGAGTCTCGAACTGGTTTCCGCAGGCGCAAACCGCCAGCAGCTTGCGATACGGGGGATGAAGATCGGCCTTCACTGCATACTCCTGTTCCGGGTTAGCCGAGGAATCTAGACCGCCCAGGGGACGGATGATAGTGGGTTCCAGGCCCTCCGCATCCGTTGACACGCACAGGGGGCGCAAGTATGCTATCGCCAACTACTTCCGCTTTCCCAAGAGGCGCCCCGTGCCGCTGTCTCCTTCCGAGGTCCTGCGCAAGGTTCCCCTGTTCTCCGGGCTGGGCGAGGCGGATCTGGCAGCATTTGCCGACCTGACCCGCGAGCGCAGCTATCCCAAGGGTAGCGTCATCGTCTTCGAGGACGATCCCGGCGACGCTCTGTTCCTCGTCGCCGCGGGACAGGTCAAGGTCGTGCTGATCGCCGAGGACGGCCGCGAAGTGATTCTCTCCGTCCTCGGCGAAGGCAGCTTCTTCGGCGAGATGGCGGTGATCGACGAGGAGCCGAGATCGGCCCACGTCATCGCCATGGAGGATTCCAGCCTGCTGGTGCTGCGGCGGGAAGACTTCCACGCCCGGCTGCGGCATTCACCCGAGGTGGCGATCTCCCTGCTCAAGGAAATCTCGAGGCGCCTCCGCCGCGCCGACGAGAAGATCGGCAGCCTGGTGCTGCTGGACGTCAACGGCCGGGTGGCGCACCTGCTGCTCCGCATGGCCGACGACGAGGGCGGTGACCACATCACCCGCAAGCTCACCCACCACACCATCGCCCAGATGATCGGCTCCAGCCGGGAAACCGTTTCGCGCACCATGCGCAATCTTGTGGAGCGCGGCATTATCGCGGTGACCCGCAAGGACATAACGCTGAAAGACCGGCATTCGCTCATGCTCGCGGCCCGCCGGGCGTGAGCACAGTCACGGGCTAGTCGTGATTGCCGACGCGGCCCCTGGGGGCCGGGACGAAAGAAGTTTGGATATGTCCCGTCCCGTGCGGGCGCATCCCACGTGAGCTACTCGCTCAAGTTCTGGGGCACCCGCGGCTCCATTCCCACACCGGGTCCGAAGACCGCTCGCTACGGCGGCAATACCGCCTGCGTGAGCGTCTCTGGTCCCGACGGCCGTCTGGTCATTCTCGATGCCGGCAGCGGCCTTCGCCCGCTCGGTCACGAGCTGATGGTGGGCCCGTCCCGGGCGATCTCGGCCGACATTCTCCTGTCACACACGCACTGGGATCACATCCAGGGACTGCCGTTCTTCAAGCCGCTGAGCGGCCCCGGCAACTCCTTCTGCATCTACGGCGCGAACCAGCAGGGCGTGGCGCTGGAGGAAATCCTTCGCCGGCAGATGGACCCGATGGTGTTTCCGGTCCCGCTGCGGGCACTCGCCGCCGCCATTCGCGTCACCGAGATCGCCGAGGGCCACGTGGAGCTGGCGGACTTCGTGGTGCGCGCGTTCCGCCTGCGGCACCCGGGCACCACACTCGGCTACCGGCTCGCGCCCGCGGCGGGCGGGCGGGACATCGCCTACCTGACCGACAACGAGCTGGGCGACGGCGCCGGGTATCCCGTATCACCCAACTGGCGCGCGCGGCTGGTAGAATTCCTCTCCGGCACGGATACCCTGATCCACGACGCGATGTACTCGGAGCAGATCATCAACGCCCGCTGCGGATGGGGACACTCTACGCCGCGCCAGGCCGTCGCCCTGGCGCACGAGGCCGGATGCCGGAGACTCATCATGTTTCATCATGAGCCCGAGCACGACGACGACGCGCTCGACCGCCTGCTCGCGGATACCCAGGACTTCGCCGCCCGAACCGCGGGCGGGCTGGAGGTCGAGGCGGCCGCGGAAGGCATGGAGGTGACGCTGTGAGGACGACGATCCGGACGGCTTGGACCGTGGCGACGCTGCTGGCGGCATTTGGTGCTGTTCCCCCGTGCCGCGGCTCAGGAGGGCGGCGCCCGGTTCGCGGTGCTGCCGTTCGAGAACACGGGCTCCTACGGCCAGGACAAGGAGGTGTTCACCGCGCTCGAGCTCGGGCATTCCGGAGATGCTGAGCCGCGCCCTCGACCGCCATCCCGGAGCCGGCGTGGTGGCGTCCGCGCGCCTCAACGAGACCCTGCGCTCGATGAAACTGGGGCCGGGTCAGCGGGTGGATGCGGCCAGCGCGGCGGAGGTCGGCAAGCAGTCCGGGGCTCGATATACGGTGACCGGGAGCTTTGCGGATTTCTACGGGAAATTCCGGATCAATGCGCGGCTGGTGGATACCCGCACGGGCGAGATCGTGAAGGTCGTCTCGAACGACGACCCGAAGGGTCAGGACCGGGCACAGCTCGCCGCGATCATCCAGCTCGTTGCCGAGCGCCTCACCTCAGCGGCGGGCCTGGCCCCCTACCCCGCCGGGACCGCACCACCCGCGATCCCCACCGATGCGCTCACCGCGTTCAGCCGTGCATTGCTCCACGAGCGGGAGGGCAACCGCGCCAAGGCGAGCGAGTGGTATCAGAGCGCGATCAAGGCGTTCCCTCAGTTCGACGAGGCCCGCGCAGGCTTGAACCGGGTGCAGTCTCCGTGAGCTGAGTCGCCGGCGACCTACGTCGTTCCCCTTCGAGACCGCCGCAGGCCGAGCGCCACCCCCAGATGAAGCGGCAGCGCGAGAGCGATCACTTCGCCGTTCACCTGATCGAAACGCGGCAGCGCCTGCAGCAGCGCCCCCAGCAGCGAAATCCCGGCTACCCAGATCGCCAGCGTGCGCGCCAGACGCCGCGCCGGCACCGATCCGCGGAATCCCTTCAGCGCGACGCCCAGGAGAACCAGGCTGAGCGGGTTGAGCTGCATGAGGTTTTCGTTGCGGTACGCCATCCGATGATCGGTGAGCCCCCAGAGCCCCGCCAGGATCAGCCCGGCGATCCCCGCCACGAGACTCCAGCTCAGCACCAGCGTGCCCAATCCGATGCGTCCGAAACCCGACCGCCTCGCGAGTCCACCCAACACGACGACGAGCAGCCCGGCCACGACGCCCGGCCAGCAGGTACCACTGGATCCAGGAGGGCGGCGCACCGGGTGGCGGGGTCGCGGTGGACTCGAAGAGCGTGCGCTCTTCCTTCACCAGCGGAACCTTGGTTCCGTCCGCCAGCGTCACCTTCACCTTCCGCACGTGGTCCCGCATCGCCAACGGCAGGAACATCTCCTGCCACGCCGAGATCGGGCGGTCCACCCCCTGGCCGAGCGCGGTGAGGAGCGCGGTGTAGATCGCGCGGGTCGTTGGAGGTGAGGCGTTGGGTATGGAAGCGATACGTGTTGCCCGTCGGCATGCGCAGCGGTCTGCTGGCGGATGGCGCCGCCGATCACCCGGTTGATCGCATCGCGAACGCGGGTGGAGCAGTTGTCGTTGTAGTAGTCGTAGTGATAGAAGCGGTTCGCCGGACGCTCGTTCCAGCGGAGGAAGCGCCGAAGCTCGAGCCGGGCGGCCGGCGGCAGGTTGAGCTCCTGGAGATAGACCGAGCGGTTGTCTTCGACGTAGGTCTGGACGTACGCCTCCGCCGGGAATCCGGCCATCCAGTACCACATCTCGCCGCGGGCGAACCGCAGCAGGAAGTTTTCCTGGCGGAAGTCGAACAAGCCGTAGTTGTACGCCGTGTCGGGCTCGGCGGTGGGATCATCGATCCAGATCGCGTTGTGCCCGAATCGCTCCCAGACCTCGGCGCCGGGCCCCATCGTCATGAGGTACACCCGCAGCTCCGAGCCGGGCTCCGGTGCCCTCCGTTGGGCTTCCAACATGGGCGGACTCGCCGCCAGGGCGAGTGCCGCCAGCAGCGCCGGCAGCCTCACAGCTCCACGTCTCGTCCGTCCTGGGCCGACTTGTAGATCGCGTCCACCACCTTGTGCAGCACCAGGTGGTCCTGCAGCGTCGGCACCTTGGCTTCGCCCGCGATCGCGGCCTGGAAGTGCGCCCACTCGGCACGGTACGAGGCCGTGAAGGCATTCTCCCGGCTGACCGACCCCGTGGGGGACACGTCCACCGGCACGCCGTTCAGCTCCTTCCACACGGTCAGCGGATTGATGGCCGCGCTCCCCTTGGCTCCCCCGCAGGCCCACGCCGAACCGCTCCCCTTCGCCGAGATGATGCCAGGTCACGTCCACGAAGATCGACATCCCGTTCGCGCAGACCACGAAGGCGCTCCCCGACAGCTCCACGGCGCGGTCCTTCCCGGTCACGTCCAGGCTCGCGCTGACGCGCGTCGGCGCGGGGTTGCCGCCGAGCCAGAGGCCGAGATCGAGAATGGACAGCCCGAGATCGAGCATGGCGCCGCCGCCCGCCTGGTCCCGCTTCTGGCGCCAGCCGAGCTGGTTTCGGCTGGGCCGGAACACGTGCCAGCTTCCCCGCACGCTCTCGATGGTGCCCAGCTCGCCGCTCTGGACGAAGCTGCGGACGATCTGCACGTCGGGGCGGTAGCGGTGATTCATCCCCACCATGACGACCCGGCCACGCTTCTCCGCGCCCCGGATGATGCGGGCGGCGCTCGCGGCGGACATGGCCAGCGGCTTCTCGACCAGCACGTGGAGATTGGCGGAAAGCGCCGCCAGGATGTGCGACTCGTGCAGGTGGTTGGGAGAGCAGATCACGACGGCGTCGAGCGACTCGAACCGGAGGAGGTCCTCGATGTCGTCGAAGGCGTCCTTGATCGCGAAGCGGTCGGCCAGCGCGCGGGCCTTCGGCAGGTCCGTGTCGCAGATGGCCTGCACCTCGATGGTCTTGAGCTTCTTGAGGACCGGCAGGTGGGCCACCTGGGTGATCGCCCCGCCGCCGATGATCCCCACCTTGAGTCGCTCGCTGCCCGACCGACTGCCGGTCATCCGGTCCTCCTCAGTAGACGCGCTCGAGCGTAGTGCCGGGATAGTAGGCCGCCAGGATGCGCTGGAAGTTCTGGCCCGCGCGCGAGCGGCCGACCGCACCCCACTGGCAGAGCCCCACCCCGTGCCCCGCCCCGCGACCCTCGGCCACCAGGTGAGAGATCGCGCCGCCGGTGCCGGTCGCGGTGAGGGTGAAGGCGGCACTCCGGAGCAGATCGCCGTTGGACGGCGCGAGTACCTGCCGCACCCACGGCCCATCCACCATGACCTGGTTCGCTCCCAGGGTGATCCCCAGGCGGCCGACCCGGCCCGACGGCGTGCGCTGCACCACCCAGATGTCCCGGACGCTGCGCGACCCGTTCGCTCGGAACCTTCCGGACCGCGGGCAGCGTGCGCCGCAGCGTGGTCTGGAGCGACGCCCCGGACCACTCCTCCCGCCAACGATAGCGCGGCGAGATCCGGCAGTAGGCTTCGCCGTTCTCGTCCACGTCGGGCGCGGATCGGAGATACGGCTGCGTCGATGCGCCGAACGCCTCGACCGGCTCGGCGGTCTGCCCGCCACAGGTGGAGTAGTAGAAGGCGTTGATCGGCGCACCGTTGTACGTCAGCGCCATCCCGCGGGTGGCCTGCACCGCCTCCAGACCTTCGGTCGTCTCCGATCCGGCGCCGACGTAGACCTGGTCGGCGGTGCTGGCATGCAGATCGAACCCCAGTGACGCGCGACGCCCGAGATTCCGGATCGCGTAGGTGCGCGACACCACCGTCTGCGCCTTGAGTGCCTCGAACTCCGCCAGCGTGCGCCGGCCCATCTCCGCGGAGACCACGCCGAGCAGGTACGTCTCGAGCGGACAGGCGGTTCACCACCGTGATGCCGGCCGTGTCCGCGGACGACCTCTACGGTACCGCGATAGGTGCGTCCGTTCACCCGCACGAGCCCGCCGGCGTCGGCCGGGACGATGGCGATCATCTCCGACGGCGTGGAGCCGACCCTCCCGGGCGGTTGCACCGAGACCCCGATGCCCGGCGGGTACCACACGCCACTGCTCGCCTGCGGGAATGGCTGCGAGCCGGGCGCCGCTCGGGTCGTTGACCACGAGATCCCCGCCGCCACCGACGATCGCGGAAGGCACCCCGACGGCCAGCCCGATCCGGATCCGCGGCTCGGCCGACTCGGCCGTGGGAGTCGGGCCCTCCGCCTGGGGCCGTGGGATCGGCTCGGGCGCCGGGAGCTCCGCCGGCGGGGCGCCAGGCGTGCAGCTGCCAAGCGAGGCCAGGCCCGCGGCGACGACCAGCCCGAGGCCCGCGAAGACGCGGCGCTCAGCCGCGGTAATTGCCAAACTTGAGCTCGATCCCGAAGTCTTCGCCTCGCAGCTTGGCCATCACGGACTGCAGCTCGTCCTTCGACGGGCTGGTCACCCGGATCTCGTCGCCCTGGATCGAGGCCTGGGTCTTCTTGAACCCGCCGTCCTTCACCGCCTTCACGATCTTCTTGGCGGCATCCTGGGGAATGCCCTGCGTGAGGGCGACCGTGCGGCGGACCGACTGCCCGGTGCCCTGCACCAGGTCGCCGGTCTTGAGGTTCTTCACGGGGACACCGCGCTTGATCATCCGGGTCTGGAGCACGTCCAGGAGGGCGTCCATGCGGAACTCGTCATCGGCCGCCAGCCGGATCTCCGCCTTGGCTCGGTCGAACTCGATGGTGCAATGCGTGCCCTTGAAGTCGTAGCGCTGCGCGACCTCCTTCAGCGCCTGATTCACGGCGTTGTCTACTTCCTGAAGGTCGGCGCCGGTCGAGATGTCGAAGGAGGCGTTGCTGGCCATGGTCGGTGGGGATCAAATGGTGAATGAGACGGTGCGAGAAGGATTACCGCACTGCTTGACTTTGCCAAGGGCGATCCGTAGTGTAGCCACATGAGCCTCGCCGCGATGCCGAGCTGCACCTGTACCGGTTCAACCAACCGGGCGGAGGCGGAGCGGGCATAGCTCTCAGTCAGATGCGACTCCTCGAGGCCCGGTTCGCGTTCCGCGGACCGGGCTTCGTTCTTTGCCGAGCATTTTCCCGTCTACCAGGAGGCACGATGGCGGTCATAGACGAGCTGTTGCAGGCCAACGAGACATACGCCCGAGGCTTCGATCGAGGCGACCTCCCGATGCCACCCGCGCGCGGGATCGCGGTCGTCACTTGCATGGATGCGAGAATCCTTCCGTCGAAGGCGCTGGGTCTTCAGGAGGGCGATGCGCATGTGATCCGCAACGCCGGCGGACGGGCGCGCGATGCCCTTCGGTCCATCATCATCTCGCAGCGCCTGCTCGGCACTCGCGAGGTGGCGGTCATTCACCACACCGATTGCGGCATGCTCACCTTCACCAACCGGGACCTGCGCCAGAAGGTGAAGGACGACCTCGGCCAGGATACCGGCGAGTTCGACTTCCTGCCGTTTCAGGATCTCGATGCCAGCGTCCGGCAGGACATCGAGTTCCTGCAGGCGACACAGCTGCTCGACCCGAATACGCTGATCCGGGGCTTCGTGTACGACGTGAAAACGGGAAAGCTGCGGGAGGTAAAGGTCGAGGCGGGAGCGATCAGCTAGGCCAGGAAGCTCTCGAGGGCCCTTGCCCGGCTGACATGGCGCAGCCGGCTGAGGGCCTTTTCCTTGATCTGCCGGACCCGCTCCCGGGTGATGCCGAGCAGGCTGCCGATCTCTTCCAGGGTCATCGGCTCGGGGCCGTCCAGTCCGAAATAGAGCCGGAGGATCTTGGCCTCCCGCTCCTTCAGCGTGGACAGGACCTCCTCGATGGACTCGGTGAGGGCGTGCTCGAAGGTCTCGGAGTCGGGACCCGGGTTCTGGGTGTCCGGCAGGTAGTCGAGGAGCTTGTTGTCTTCGCCGGGGGTGAGCGGGGCGTCGAGCGAGAGGTGGTTCTGCGAGATGGAGAGCGTCTTCTGGACCTCTTCCATCGAGATGTCCATGCCCTCCGCGATCTCCGACGGGGTCGGCTCGCGGCCGAGCTCCTGGAGCAGCGCCGAGGAGCGCTTTCCGATCCGATGCAGGGTACCCGCGCGGTTGAGCGGCACGCGGACGATGCGGCTCTGCTCCGCCAGCGCCTGAAGGATGGCCTGCCGGATCCACCAGACCGCGTACGAGATGAACTTGATGCCCTTCGTCTCGTCGAACTTGTGGGCCGCGCGGATGAGCCCGAGGTTGCCCTCGTTGATCAGATCGGCGAGCGAGACGCCCTGGTTCTGATACTTCTTGGCCACCGACACCACGAAGCGGAGATTGCTGCGGACGAGCTTGTCGAGCGCCTCAGCCTCGCCTTTGCGGATGCGCTGCGCGAGGTTGACTTCTTCTTCCTGAGGGATGAGGGGATACTTGCTGATCTCGCGCAGGTACTGATCGAGTGATCCCTCATCGAACGAAGGACCCCGCTTGCCGGAACCGACCTGCATTGGACGCATGCGCTCGACCTCGTAGCAGACCGCGATTGACCGTGCTTGTGGGAACCTTACTCGCGCGATTGGGCGAGCGCAATGATGGAGGGTGAAGTTACCCTCCACGCGTGACACCGATCACCGTCGCCTGGCCTACAACTCGACTGCATCAATCTGCGCTCGCTGCAGTTTCCCCGAGTAATCCACGTAGCACACCTTGGTCTCGGAGTAGAAGTCGTAGACCTGCCAGCCGCCTTCGCGGTGACCGTTGCCGGTCGCCTTCACCCCGCCGAACGGCAGATGCGCCTCGGCGCCGATGGTCGGCGCGTTGACGTAGGTGATGCCGTTGTCCAGGTCCTGCAGCGCGCGGAAGGCGAGGTCGACGTCGCCGGTGTAGATCGAGCTGGAGAGCCCGTAGCGGACGTCGTTGTTCACCTTTACCGCCTCGTCGAAGGAACCCACCCGGATCACACTCAGCACCGGGCCGAAGATCTCTTCCTGCTCCAGCCGGGTTCGCGGGCGAACGCCGGTGAAGATCGTCGGCCGGAAGAACCATCCGTCGCTCAGCTTGCCACCTGGCGCCTTGCCGCCGACCATCAGGTCGGCGCCTTCCTCCTGTCCGATCTCGACGTACCGCTCGACCTTGTCCCGGGACGCCTCGTGGATGAGCGGCCCGACGTCCGTCTTTTCCTGCCGACCGTCACCCAGCCGCAAGGACTCGGCGGCGTCGCCGAGCCGGCGGAGAAAGCGGTCGTGGATCTTGCGGTGGAGGATCAGCCGGCTGGTCGCGGTGCAGCGCTGGCCCGTGGTGCCGAACGCGCCCCAGAGCACGCCTTCGAGCGCGAGATCGAGGTTGGCGTCGTCCATCACGATCATCGCGTTCTTGCCGCCCATCTCCAGCGACAGGCGCTTGTGCATCCGCCCGCAGGTTTCGCCGATCAGGGAGCCGGTCTCGGTGGAGCCGGTGAATGAGATGACCGGCACGTCGGGGTGTTCCACGATCGCCTTCCCTACCGTCTCCCCGCGCCCGTGCACGAGCTGAATGACCTCCGGCGGCAGTCCCGCCTCGAGCAGGATCTCGACCAGCAGGTGCACCGTGTGGGGAACGTCCTCGGACGGCTTGATGATCACCGCATTCCCGCAGACCAGCGCGGGGAACATCTTCCAGGTCGGGATGGCTAGGGGAAAGTTGAACGGTGTGATCAGTCCCACGAGGCCGATGGGCCGGCGGTAGTTCATCGCCCACTTGGAGCGAAGCTCGGACGGCACCACGTGGCCGAAGAGCCGCCGACCTTCGGTCGCCGCGTAGTAGGCCGTGTCGATCCCCTCCTGCACGTCCCCGCCCGTCTCTGCCAGCACCTTCCCCATCTCACGGGTCATGGCGTTCGCGATGGCGTCCTTCCGCTCGACCAGCAGGTCACCGACCCGGCGGAGGACGTCGCCCCGGACCGGCGCCGGCGTGCGCGACCAGAGGGCGAAGCCACGCTTGGCGGAGCGGACCGCGGCTTCCACGTCGCGCCGGTCGGAGTCGGGAAACCGGCCGATCAGGTCGCCGGTGTTCGCGGGGTTGCGGTTCTCGAAGTAAGCGCCCGTCGCCGGTGTGACCCACTCGCCGGCGATGAAGTTCTTGAAGGTCTTGGCCATGAGTAGAAGCGTGAACCGTTATGGGTGAAAGCGAAAGACGAGCATGAGGAATGTCACCCTGAGCGAAGCGAAGGGGATGAAGCCGGCGCCTGACCCCTTCGCTTCGCTCAGGGTGACATTGGTTACGACGACACGCCGGACGTTCCCGAAGCCGGCGGCTGAGACTGATCCGCAGGAGGCTGCGCCGGCTCCGTCGGAGGCTGCGACTCTCCCGCGGGCGGTTGAGTCCCGCCTGCCGGCGGCGGCGCCGGTTCCGGCGTCGAAGGGCAGAGCCAGACCTTGGCCTGCGCAGCGTAGCCGATGCGGGGCAGGACCTCGCGCGCCGCCAACGCCCCCGACCAGAGCACGACGGCCAGCGAGATCATGTGCGCCAGTCCGCTCCGCGTTCCCCAGCTCGCGACGGCACCAGCCCCGCCGGCCACCAGCGCCAGCGTCACCGCACCCAAATAGAAGAAGAACTGAAGCCCGCACTCCTTCCCATACGGCCAGATCGGAAGCGCCACCGCCAGCAGCAGGGCGAGCACCGCCCAGAACCAGGTGCGCGCGACCGATCCCTTGGCCGGTGCGGGCGCCGCGGAGGGTGTACGGGCGGGCGGAGACCCGGACGGCAGCGCCGGGGGCGGCGCACTCCCACCCTTGTCGATGACGCGATCGATGTCCGCCAGCTCCTTGTCCCAATCGCGAGGCTGGGTCATGCGGGCTCCCGGCTGAGTCCGTAGCGCTCGATCTTCTTGTAGAGATTGCTGCGCGGCATCTTGAGCGCCCGCGCGGTCTCCGAGACGTTCCAGTCATGGTCCCGGAGCTGCTGCATGAGGAAGTTCTTCTCCGCTTCCTGCTTGAACGTCTCGAACGTCTGCGCGCCTCCGGGCAGGGCGGCGCCCACGGCAGAGCCGTCGGCCGAGGGCAGCAGCCGCTCGATATCCGCCGAGCTCACCACCTTGCCCGAGGCCAGGATCAGTGCGCGCTCGATCGCGTTGCGCAATTCGCGGATGTTCCCGGGCCACGGCCGGGACTGGAGCCGGCGTACCGCGTCCTCGGCGAACTTCCTCCCCGCGACCCCCGCACTGGCCCCGAGCTGTTCCGCGAAGTGTTCCACCAGCGCGGGCACATCCTCGATCCGCTCCCGCAAGGCCGGCACTTCGATCGGTACCACGTTGAGGCGGTAGAGCAGATCCTCCCGGAAGCGGCCCTCGGCGATCTCCGACTCGATATCCTTGTTGGTGGCGGCGAGCACCCGGACGTCCACCTGGATGGACTTGGCGCCGCCGATGCGGGTAACGACTCCCTCCTGAAGCACGCGTAGGAGCTTCGCCTGCGCCGAGAGCGACATGTCGCCCACCTCGTCGAGGAACAGCGTGCCCCCGTCGGCCTGCTCGAATTTCCCGGCTCGATCCGCGAAGGCGCCGGTGAACGAACCCTTCATGTGGCCGAACAGCTCGCTTTCGATCAGCTCCGACGGAATCGCGGCGCAATTGACCTCGACGAACGCCTGGTCCCGGCGCGGCGAGGCCTCGTGCAACGCCCGCGCGACGAGCTCCTTGCCGGTCCCGTTCTCGCCGGTGATGAGCACCCTCGCGGACGTCGGGCCGACCTTCGTTACCAGCTCGCGCACGCGCTCCAGCGCCTCGCTCGTGCCGACCATCTGATAGCGGTTCTCCGCCGCCTCTCGGAGGCGCGCGTTCTCCCCGACGAGCTCCGCATGGGCGAGCGCGTTGCGGACGGTGAGCAGCAGCCGGTCGGTATCGAGCGGTTTCTCCAGAAAGTCGAAGGCTCCACGCTGGGTGGCCTCCACCGCCGTGGCGATGGTTCCGTGGCCGGAGATCATGACGATCTGCGGCTGGGCATCGAGATCGCGAAGACGGGTCAGTGTCTCGAGCCCGTCGAGGCCCGCCATCTTCACGTCGAGGAAGACGAGATGGGGCCGGAACTCGGTATAGAGCGTGATCGCCTCACCGCCGGAGGCCGCCACACGCACTTCCAGATCCTCGTACTCCAGCACCTGCTTCAGCGCCTGGCGGATCCCCTGCTCGTCGTCCACGATCAGCACCCGATGGCTCATGAGCGCGTCGCTCCATAGAGGGTGGCACCGCTTGGCCGGACCCGAATCGCTCTGACGCCCGGTGGCACCTTCACGGGGACCGCGTCCTTGCGGGCATCGCCGAGGGCGCGGCCGACCAGTCCGGGCACCATCTCGTCGGGCACCGGGAAATCGCCGATCCGGAATCGCCGCACCTGCCACTCCCCCGCGCCCGGACGCGTGACTCGCAGCGGACCCGCGGCCTGGACCGGCTCCGTGGGGCGGAGGGCGCCGCTCAGCGGTCCCGTGATCTCCGGCGGCAGCGTCCCGGTGCGAAGCCGGGCGCTGACCTGGATCTCGCCTTCCAGCAGCTGGACCTGCAACGAGTCGAGCTGACCCCGCAGCGCCCGATCCATCCCGCTTCCAACCAGCGAGGCGAACTCCGAGGCCGTGAGGACGACGGAATCGGCCCGCCATCCGTTGAGCGAATCGACCTTCGCTTTGGCCGACTCGAGCGAGCTGACCCCCGGCCGGCCGCTGGTGGACGGAACGACGCCCTGGATGCGCTCGATGACTTTTCTCGCCTCCAGCTCCAGCCGGTCGCGGTACAGGTAGCCGATGCCAAGCAGGATGATCAGTCCCAGGCAGCCGAGGAGCTTGAACGGTGCGGTGATGCAACCCATCACGATGCCAGCTCCAGCGTGAGGCGTGCCTCGTAGCGGGGTCCACCCCGGCCGAGCACGCTTTCATAGAGGACCAGCTCGGAGGCGAGGAACGGCACCGGCTCGTACTGGTTCGCCAAACTTTCCAGCGCTCCCGGCGGCAGCCGCTGGCCCTCGCGCACCCTCGCCAGCGTGACGTGGGGGCGATAGGGCGTGCCCTCGGGCGCGAATCCGATCGCTTCCGATCTCCGCTCCAGCCGATCCTGCAGCAGCTCGAGGGCGGGTGGGGCGTCCAGCCCGACCCAGACGACGCGCGGCCGGCGAAAGTTCGGAAAGGCTCCGATCTCGTCCAGCCGCATCGAGAGCGCGCCCGTGCCCGGAACCGCCGAACGCACCGCCTCCTCGATCACCTCGAGCCGGGCCGGCTGCACCTCGCCGAAAAACTTCATCGTCAAATGCAAGCCGTGGTCGTGCACCAGGCGGAGCGGCCACGACGCCTCACGGAGGCGTCCCAGCAGCTTTGCGATCTCGCTGCGCGCGGGCTCGGCGATCGGCAAGGCGGCGAAGAGACGCATCTCACCTGGCACCGTCGGGCGCCAGCGCGAGCAGGCGCCCTCGTCGGTAACCCTGCGCATCGAGCTCCACGCCCTCGAACCCGAGACCGGCAAAGAAGTGGCCCACGGCGTCCCACTGCGAGGCCACCGCCGCCATCTCCTCGGGGGCGACTTCGACGCTTGCCCGGTGGCCATGATGGCGCACCCTGAGATCGCCGCGCACACCGAGCGCGCGGAGATACGCCTCCCCCTCCTCCACCTGTCGCAGCCGCTCCGGCGTGATGGCCAGGCCGTATCGCACCCGGCTCGACAGGCAGGGAGCCGCGGGGGCGTCCCACGTGGGCAGCCCCAGCTCGCGCGATGCGGCTCGCACCGCGTCCTTGCTCCAGCCCAGCTCCGCCAGCGGCGAGCGGATGCCCGTCTCCTGGCCCGCGCGCAACCCGGGGCGGTGCTCGCCCAGGTCATCCGCGTTGGTTCCGTCCACGATGGTGTCGAAACCCTCCCGGCGCGCCAGCTCGTCCAGTCGCGACCACAGCTCCGACTTGCAGAAGTAGCACCGGTCGGTGGCGTTCCGGAGGTACCGCGGATCCTCGAGCTCGTGCGTATCCAGCTCGCGCAGCGGGATGTGGAATCGCGCGGCCAGCTCCACCGCGGTGCGCCACTGAACCTCGGGATAGGACGCGCTGCGGCCGATCACGGCGAGAAACCGGTCCGGACCGAGCGTCTCGGCGCCCACGACCGCGAGCAATGCGGAGTCGACCCCACCGGAATACCCGAGGAGTACTCGGCCCAGGCCGCGCAGGTGATGCCGCAGGGGATCGAGGTCTGTCATGGGGAGGAAACGTAAGCCATTTCCGAGGCTGAGCGAAGCAGGCCGCGGGTGATCGAGTAAGTTGGAGTCGTGCCGCCGGGCTATCTCGACATCACCCCCACGCTGCTCCTGCCGCTCGCCGAGCTGAGCTACCAGGCTACCCGCTCCGGTGGTCCTGGCGGACAGCACGTGAATACCTCCTCCACCAGGATCGAAGTGTGGTGGGACATCGCCGGGTCGCCTACGCTGACGGAGGAGCAACGCGCGCGCCTGCTCACCCGCCTCGCGACACGGCTCGACGCGACGGGCCGGCTTCGGATCGTGGCATCGGAGTCGCGGAGTCAGCTGCGCAACCGTGAGGCGGCCACGGAACGGCTGCGCGAAGTGGTGGCGGCGGCGCTCGTCGTCCCCAAACGACGCAAAAAGACGAAGCCGAGTCGCGCGGCCAAGGCGGCGCGGCTGGACGCGAAACGGCGGCGCTCCGATACCAAACGCGAGCGCCGGCGCCCGCCCCACGACGATTGAAGGAAACCGGCCATCCCGCGAGATCGTAAAGTGGCTATGCCACTGCATCGAGCGTGCGTCGCCATCGCGGCCTTCATAGCCGTACACCCCGGATCGGGCGTCGCACAGGGAAACGTCGACCGCGGCGGCTTCGTGGTTTGCCTCGGCGACGACACGCTGGCCGTCGAGCGCTACTCCCGCACCGCCACTACGCTCACGAGCGAGATCATCGTCCGGGTTCCCGCCACCAAGCGCGTCACCTACACCGCCGACCTCGACTCCCTGGGCGAGGTACGGAGCCTGTTCATGGCGATGAATCCGCTGGTGGACGGTCCCCGTTCGCCCAAGCCGAGCCGGGGGACCATCTGGTTCCGCGGCGACACGGCGGAGGTGGCCCTCACACTGGGTGACAGCACCCGCTACCTCCATGTGGCGGCCCGCCCCGGATCCATGCCGCTCACCGCATTCTCCCACGCGCTGGTGGAACAGGCCATCCTGCAGGCGCGGCGCACCGGGCGGGACAGCGTCGAGTTCGACTGGGTCGGCATCGGCGCCTCCCAGGCGTATCCGGCGTATGTGACCCGCAAGCGCGACGGATCGGTACTGGTGGGCTTCTTCCACGCCCCCGCCGCGGCCACCGTGGACCGCCAGGGACGCATTCTCGCGCTCGACGGCCGAGCGACCACCGCCAAGGTGGACGTGCAACGGGTCAACACGCCGGACCTCGAGCGGTTCGCGCGCTCGTTCGCGGCGGACGAGGAGGCGAAGGGGCCCGTCGGCCTGCTCTCCCCGCGTGATACCACCCTTGCCCTGATCAACGGAGCGCCGATCCTGGTGGACTACGGCCGGCCCAGAAAACGGGGCCGCGAGATCTTCGGTGGACTGGTGCCGTGGAATCGGGTGTGGCGGACCGGAGCCAACGCCGCCACGCAGCTGATCACCGGCGCCCCGCTGAAGATGGATGGCCGGATCATCCCGCCGGGTCACTATACTCTGTGGAGCATCCCCAGCGTGTCCGGGCTGACGTTGATCGTGAACCGGCGGACCGGCCAATGGGGCACCGATTACGATCCCGCCTGGGACCTCGCACGCCTGCACATGCGGCCCGAGCCCGTCCCGCGGCCGGTGGAGCAGTTCACCATCGGGATCGAGCCGGCGACAACCGGCGGCGTGATCCGGCTGAGCTGGGACACGACCGCCTACGCCCTTCCCTTCTCCCTCGCGAGCCCGTGACCGCTTCCGGCGTTCCTTTCTATACCGCCGACGTCTTCACTTCGGCGATGTTCGGCGGCAACCAGCTCGCCGTCTTTCCCGATGCCTCCAAGATCCCCACTCGACTGATGCAGCCCATCGCGAGAGAGCTCAACCTCTCGGAGACCGTCTTCGTGCTGCCTCCCGAGAACGCGAAGCACACGCGGAAGATCCGGATCTTCACCCCCGGCACCGAGCTGCCCTTCGCCGGGCATCCCACGGTCGGCACGGCGTTCGTGCTGGCCTCGATCGGGGAGATCACGCTGCTCGGCGCCGGAGACGGCCATCGTCTTCGAGGAGGGCGTGGGGCCTGTCGCCGTCACCATCCGGGGGGACCGCGGACAGCCCACCTACTGCGAGCTCACCTCGGCGAAGATCCCCGAGCTGGGCCCGCCGCCACCGGCGATGGAGGAGGTCGCGGCGGTCCTCTCGCTGCGCCCCGAGGAGATCCGCTCGAACGGGCTGTCCCCGCGCGGTGCGTCCTGCGGCGTGCCGTATTTCTTCGTGCCGCTCCGGGATCTGGACTCGCTCGGACGCGCCCGCCCCGACCTGTCGGTCTGGGAGCGCTCGTTCGCGAACACCTTCGCGCCGAATCTCTATCCCTTTGTGGAGACCGCCGGCGCAGACGGCGCCGACATTCGCGGCCGGATGTTCGCGCCCTGGATGGGAATTCCGGAGGATCCCGCGACCGGATCCGCCGCCGCGGCGATGGCGGGGTACCTGGCGGCGGCCCGTGCCGCCACGCACGGAGACCGTGCGCTGGGTGGTGGATCAGGGGGTCGAGATGGGCCGGCCCAGCCGGATGCACCTCGAGTGCGACCGCGTCGGGGACCGGGTGGCGGCGGTCCGGGTGGGGGGCGCGTCGGTGATGGTGGCGGAGGCGCGACTTGCCATGGGTTGACCCGTTGTGCATGCCCGTCCCCTAGTGCAAATTTCTGCGCAGCCCCCTTCATACGAACTTGCCGGTCCGCTACGCCGCCGTCCGCCTGCGGTCGAGGCTGCGGTATTGGATGGCTTCACCGACATGCACCGTGGTGAGCTCCACGGCCGCGTCCAGGTCGGCGATGGTGCGCGCGATCTTGAGGACCCGGTGGTAGGCCCGCGCGGAGAGACCGAGCCGGTTGACGGCCTCGCGGAGCAGCGACTCGACCGGCGGACTCAGGCGGCAGTAGCGGCGAAGATCCCGGGCTCCCATGTGAGCATTGGCGTGGAGCCCTCGCTGGTCACGGAAACGGTTTCGCTGGATCTCGCGGGCCTGCTCCACCCGCGCCCGGATGGTGACGCTCGACTCCTCGTCCCGCCCGCCGACCAGGTCGCGATAGGCGACGGCCGGCACCTCGAGATGGATGTCGATGCGGTCGAGCAGCGGGCCGGACACGCGTGACCGGTAGCGCTCGACGTCGATCGGACCGCAGCGGCAGGGATGGACCGGATCGCCGAGATATCCGCAGGCGCACGGATTCATCGCCGCCGCGAGCATGACACGCGCGGGATAGGTCAGGGTCATCGCGGCCCGGCTCAGGGTGACCGTCCCGTCCTCCAACGGCTGACGCAGCACCTCCAGCACGTTCCGCCGGAACTCCGGCAGCTCGTCGAGGAAGAGCACTCCGCCGTGGGCGAGGCTGACCTCGCCCGGCCGGGGTGAGGAGCCGCCGCCGACCAGCCCGGCGTCGCTGATGGTATGGTGAGGCGCGCGGAAGGGCCGCCGCGTGCAGAGCGATTGGCCCGGCGCCAACAGACCGGCGACGCTGTGGATCCGGGTGGTTTCGAGCGCCTCCTCCAGCGTCATGGAGGGGAGGATGGTGGGCAGCCGGCGGGCGAGCATGGTCTTCCCGGCTCCGGGAGCACCGATCAGCAGGATGTTGTGGCTGCCGGCCGCGGCGACCTCGAGGGCCCGCTTGGCGGCCGACTGGCTGCGGACGTCGGCGAAGTCCACGGCCTCCGGAACCGGCTCCGCCATGAGGGCGTTCAAATCCACGCGGACCGGAGGGATCGGACGCTCCCCCGAGAGGTGGTCACAGACTTCCGCGAGGGTCCTGGCGCCACGGACCTCCAGGTCCTGAACGACCCCGGCTTCGGACAGGTTGTCCGCCGGCAGTAACAGATCGCGACACCCGGAGGCGCGGGCCGCCAGGGCCATGGACAGGGCCCCCCGGATGGGCCGGAGGTCGCCCTCCAGGCCGACTTCGCCCAGGACCATGGTACCATTGAGGTTGGCTTCGGGGAGCTGCCCGCTGGCCAGCAGGAGCCCCAGGGCGATCGGCAGATCCAGCGCGGAACCATCCTTGCGTATGTCCGCGGGAGCAAGATTCACCGTGATCCGCCTCAAGGGGAATTGAAAGCCGGCGTTGGCGAGGGCAGCGGAGACCCGCTCCCGACCTTCCCGCACCACCCCGTTCGGCAGGCCGACAGTCGAGAACGACGGCAGACCATTGCTGATATCGACCTCAACTTCGACCGGGAATGCGTCGATACCTAGGACGGCGGCGGATCGGATGCGTGAGAGCATGCGCCGCGAAGGTAGATAGCAGTGGTCGCCGGCTGAGTACCGACGGCCCGAGGTAAGGACCCGAAACACGCAGCACTGTTCTGGAGCCCGATGATGCGTCTGTCCCGCTGGTACACGACTTCCATTCCTCGTCGCCGCCTGCGCGATGCCCAAGGCCGGCGCGGCCCCTGTGGCGCCCGTCGAGCGCGCCTGGGCCGTCCCGACTCTGGAGCTCTACCAGTCGTGGTGGGTCAAGACCGAGGAATGTTCCGGGCTGCGGGGAGACATGTCGCAGGTGACGTTCTACGCGGTTGATTCGCCTTCCGGCGCCATCTCGCTCGGCGCCGAGGTCGCCCACGGCTGGTGGATGCGCAACGGCAACCGGATCTATCTCCCCGCCAATGCCCTCGGTGAGGAGTGGCTGGTCCGCCATGAGATGCTCCACGCCCTGCTGCAACGGGGATCGCACCCCACGGACCAGTTCGTGGAAGCCTGCCACCTCGCGTCGCTCAAGACCTGGCGGGACTCCACCTTATCCGTGGATCCCCTGAATCCGCAGGGCCGCTGATCCGGTCCTCGCGGCCCCCCTTTTGCTGCTGATTCTGGCAGCGAGAAGTACCGTACTACCCTTCTTTCTCCAGTGATTGCATCGGGCCTTCCCCTTGGCAATCTGCGGGAGCCGGCGGCGATGAAGTTCTTTCCTCGAGCACGTTGGGTCGCACTGACGTCAATCGTTGCGACCTCCTTCCTCAGCGGTGCCTGGCTCACACGAGCGAAGCCGTCCGCCGAAGGCAACGTGTATCAGCAGGCCCGCCTCTTCGAGAACGTCGTCGGCGCCGTCCACCGTCACTACATCGATTCCATGGGCGAGGGCGACCTCTACCAGCGCGCCGCATCGGCCCTGGTGACGTCGCTCAACGACCCGTACGCGGAGCTGCTGGTCAGGGAGAACTACCGCGAGTACAAGCGGCAGATGAGCGGCAACAAGGTCGAGCTGGGCGTGCAGGACGAGCCCACCGAGTCCGGGGCCGGCCTGGGCGAGAGCAGCGGCATCGAAGCGGGCGACGAGATCGTGAGCATCGACGGCCGGAGCACCGTGGGCTGGAGCAGCTCGAAAGTGGAGGATGCCCTGCGAGGCGGCGCCACCCGGACACTCACCGTGGTCGTGCGGCCGGTCGGCTCCGATCGTACCGTGGTCCGGAAGATCACCCGGACCTCGGTCCACATCCCGGCGGCTTCATCGGGCGTGCTGCTCGATGGCGGCGTGGGCTACGTCGTTCTCCACCGGATGAGCGAGCACGCCGCTGATGAGCTGCGCGAGGCCGTCGGCCGGCTGAAGCAGGACGGCATGAAGGCCCTGGTGCTCGACCTCCGATCCAATCCGGGCGGATTGATCCGCGAGGGCGTGAAGGTGGCCGGGCTGTTCCTCCAGCCGGGCGATACCGTGGCGACGAGCCAGGGCCGCTCCGCCAGGACGCCGCGAGTCTATCTGGCCGAAGAGTCGGCCGATTGGAATGACATCCGGCTGGTGCTTCTGGTGAACCGCGGCACGGCCAGCTCGGCCGAGGTGATCGCCGGGGCGCTCCAGGACCACGACCGGGCCGCCGTCGTTGGAACCCCGACCTACGGCAAGGGCGTCCTCCAGACCACCTACCCGCTCGGCGAGGAAGTCGCGCTCAAGCTGACGACCGCCAAGTGGTTTACGCCCAGCGGCCGCTGGGTGCAGCGTCCGCCCGCTCAGACCCTGGGTGCCGCGGGCAACCGCACCCCCGCGCTCGAGCCCAAGGTCCTCCGCACCGCGGCCGGGCGGCCGATTCCCGATCAGAGCGGCATCCTGCCCGACCTCACGGTTCGCTCCTCGCTGCGCTCCGATGGCGAGCGGGTGCTCTACTCCGCGCTGGGCCACGATCTCGAGCGTTTCCGCCGGGTGCTGAGCGCCTTCGCCGCGGAGCTGCGGGCCGACGGCAGCGTCACGGACGAGGCCTTCCAGGTGACGCCGGAGATGCGGGAGGGGCTCTACAACCGGCTGATGGACGAGGGCATCACGCTGAGCCTCGAGACCTACGAGGATGCGGCGCCCTACGTCGCCGATCAGCTCGGCTACGAGATCGCGCGGGAGCTGTTCGGCACCGAGTCGGTGGTGCGGCGCCAGTCCAAGGCAGACCGGCAGCTCCAGGCGGCGCTGCGGCTGCTCCGGGCGTCCGGTAACCAGCAGGAGACGATCACCGGTGCGGTGGCGGCTCAGGCGGCGGGCAAGCAGCGGTAGGGCAAAGCGTGTCTACGCCGGCAGCCGCACCGTAATCGTCGTCCCCCGATCCTCCGCGCTGTCCACCTCGATCGACCCGCTCCAACTCTCCACCAGCCGCTTCACGATCGCGAGCCCGAGCCCCGAGCCACTCGTCGTCGTCGAGAACCGGGGCTCGAAGATCCGCGGCAGCAGGTCCGCCGGAATCCCCGAGCCGTCATCCGACACGCTGATCTCGCCCGGCCCGACTCGCACGCGAACCCGCTTGGCGCCCGCGTTGCGCGCATTCTCCAGCAGATTCACCAACACTTCCTTCACTTCGTCCGCGCGAGCCGCACCGAAGGCGCCGGGCGCACGCTCTAGCTCGACCTCGCAGCCCTGGTCCGCCAGCCGGTAGAGCTGGACCACCTCACCGACTGCCATGCCGAGGTCGATCCGGTCGAGCGGTTGCTCGTCACCCGCAGGCGCGGCGAATCGGCTGAACGCCCGAGCGATGGTGTCGAGGCGATCGATCTCGGCCAGCATCCGTTCCGCCGTTTCCTCCAGCGTCTGGTCGAAATCACCTCTCCTGTCGCGGTATACCCGCCTCAGGTGTTGCAACCCCAGCCGCATCGGCGTGAGCGGGTTCTTGATCTCGTGGGCGACCTGGCGGGCCATCTCGCCCCAGGCGAGGACCCGCTCGGCGCGGGAGAGGTCGGTGACATCGTTGATCGCGATCACCACGCCGCGCACGTCCGGCCCCAGAGGTGCGAGCTGGAGCGTGAGCCGCCGGCCACCGACCTCCAGCTCGGCCGCGGATTCGCCCGCCGGATCCCGGAGAAAGCGCTGGATCACGACACCCAGCGCCGACCACTCCGGTCCCAGCCGGTCGAGGAACGGTTCGCCTTCGGGGAGCGCCGTGCCGAGCATGTCGATCGCCTGCGGGTTCGCGATCAGCACCCGGCCGACCGGATCGAGGCCGACGACGCCGGTTGCGACCGTCGCAAGCACCGACGCGGTGCGGTTCCGCGCTTCCTCCAGCGCATGTTGGCTCGACCTGATGTCGGCCGCCATCCGTCCGAAGGCCCCGAACACCGGCTCGAACTCGAGCGGTGGGCTTCCTCCATAGGACGGCATCGCGTCGCCCCTCCCGAGGGCAATCGCCGAGCGGCGCAGCTCGGCCACGGGTCGCGACAGCGCCCGCGAGGCGCGGCCGGCCCCCGCCAGGGCGGCTCCCACGCCGACGAGTGTGGAGAGCACCAGCACCAGCGCGAGGTCGAGCCGCCGAACCGCGAGGGAGGCGTCTTCCGCCAGCTGCGGAGTGGCCAGCACCCCGAGCGAGGAGGGATACCCCGGCTGCACCACGCGGTAGCCGACACGCTCCCGCAGGCGAGGGATGGAACCGTCCCGGGTCACCTCCAGCTCGCCCTCGAGCGCCAGCGCGTTGAAGGCGATCGGATCCATGAGCTGGGGCATGATGCCGAGGTCCTCGAGCACCTGGGTGCTCGTGCCGGCCAGCCGTCCGCCCTGATAGAGCGCCAGATCCGCATCGATACGCCGGCTCAGCTCCTGAAGGCGCTCGCCGACGCCGGTGACGTCGGCGCGCAGCGACCCACCCGCCGTGATGGCGGCGTCGCGCAATGTCTGGGTGATGAGGAGATCTCGGCTCCGCTCCACTTCCTCCGCCAGCCGCGTGAAGCTCCAGGCGGCGAACCCGACCGCCGGCAGGATGAAGAAGGCGCCGAGGGTGGCGGCCAACCGGATCCTGAACGACCGCGACAGGCTCCGCCACCGCGGCTTGGGCGCCGGCGTTCCCGACACCGCCTCCGCCAGGAACCAGAGCGCCGCGAGGACGGCCGCGTCGAGCAGGACGACGAGCACGCCGCGCACCGCGAGTGGCGCCGGCCCGCGGAGATCGATCGCGGCGTGCACGATGCGCGCGCCATTGGGAAGGAGGAGCGGGTACTCGTTCCGCACCAGCCAGGATTCCCGGCGCCAGCGAGGCCGCGGGAGCTGGGCCGTCGGTCCGGTTGGCGGGGAGAGCGTCAGCCGATAGAGCGGTGACTCCGCTCTGCCCGGCTCGAGCAGCCGCCCGACCCGTCCAGGCGTCACCAGTTGCGACCGGGGGCCGACCGCCGCGGTCATGACCTCGTCCTCTCCGACACGAGCGAGCAACACGTAGTGCACCCCGGGCACCCGCGAGAGCTGCGCGACGCGCTGGGATTCGCCGGGCGCCAGATCACGCACCATCGTGGACAGCAGGGAGAGCGGCAGGTCGAGCGAGTCGAGCGGCAGCTCTTCGATCAGCGCGCCGGTGCGGACCCAGAGCGCCAGGTGCGCGGGGTAGCCCTGGTCGCCGAGCGCTGAGCCGTGCCAGAGGGCGTACATCTCCGATCCCGTCCTCGGCGCGGGTCCGTCCAGGATCTGCTCGCTGAAGCGCTCGAGCAGCGGCACGGCGAGCGGATCGGGCTCGACGCCGAGCCGCGCGATGTCCCGCTCGGCCACCTGGATCTTCCCGGACAGCTCGGCGCCCCATGTCACCAACGCGGCCGCGCTGCCCGCCACGAGCGCGATGCCGGTGATCGTGGCCCATCGCGGAGCCGGCAGCGTCACCAGTAACAGCGCCGGCGTCCAGAGGAAGGTGTACCAGTCCGGCCATCCACCCCGCGGGCTCCACACCAGCACACCGACGGTCGTCGCGGCCACCGCGATCGCGACGCCCACCGCGATGCGGCGCGGCGACAGGGGCTGCTGACCCGAGCCCCGAAACAGTGCCGCGGTCGGCACGATGAGCGCCGCGGCGGAGACCAGAATCGCGAGGTGCCAGCTCAGCCAGAGTCCCACCGAGACGCCGCCGGCCGGCGGCGTGATGCCACGACCGAGACTGCTGATCAGATATGGGGATGCGAGCAGCAGGATGACGCCCACCAGCATCCCGTACCAGTGTCGGGGAAGCCGCCGCTGCCACAGCCACACGCCGGCGATGGTGAGCATCGCGCCGGCGAGCGCGAGCGCGCCGGCCGAGCCGGAGAGCGGGCCGAGCAGCGGCCGGAAGAACGTCGCGGGGGAGAAGAACGGCTGCAGATTGAGCGCGCCACCGATCGGCGCACGGACCGCGAGCCAGAGGAGCACCACGAGCAAGGCGAAGCGCTCCGCGGGCCGTGCCGTGAGCGTGAGCGCGATCCCCACGGCCAGGAGGATGAGCCAGGTGGAGATCCGTACGCCGGCCGCATAGGCGCGCTGTTTCGCGGTGCCCTGCTCCGGCGGGACCGGCTGCACGCTGAAGAGGAGCCGGCGACCCGCGGTGGTCGGCTCCTCGTAGTCGAAGACGTCGACGCTGTCGGGGGCGGTGCCGGGCGGATAGACGGTGAGCCCGACCTCGGTCCCTTCGCGAAACAGCTCCGCGACGCTCCGCGAGCGATCGGGCACGGCGGGATGGGCCCAGATGAGCACGCTCGCCACGGCCGTACGGCCGTCGCCGGAGTGGCGCCGCGCCTCGAGCACCACGTAATATCCTGTCGAGCGCGACCCGATGGAGTCGCCTTCGACCGCGGGTGGCAGGCGATGGCGGCCGGCCCAGGCCCACGGATCGTTCTCGGGGTCGAACAGGACGACCCCCATCTCGGCGCCCCGGGACGGCACCAGCCGCTGCAGCTGGCCAAGTGCGGCGGCGCGATCGTCGCGGGGCGCCTCGAGCGCCGACAGGGCGAGCTGATCCGCGCGATGGAGGGCGGCTCGCAGGTCACCGTCCAGGCGCTCGGACGCCGTCTCGACCCGCCGCTCGCGCTCCTGGCTCCAGCGGGTTTCGATCGCCGTGAGACTCCGCTGCGTCATGCCGATCGCGACCGTCAGCCCCGCGAGCGCCACGGCGAGCGCCCGCTGCCGCCAGCCGCGGAACGGCGCCAGCAGGACGAGAGCCCCGGTAGCCGCGAGCGCGACGATCACCACCCAGACGAGCGACGGCCGCCGCAGCCACTCGGCTGCGGCCACCCCGGCCGCCAACGTCAACAGCAACCACCACGGCGGTCGATGACTCAACCCGGACGCCCCCGGCGGATCAAGGAGATGAATCCCGTCGCGATCGGCGAGCTGCTGCGCCAGCGGCCCACGCTGATCGTGCCCGTGGGCACCAGCGAGCAGCACGGTCCCCATCTCCCGCTGGGCTGCGACACGATCATCGTCGGACGCCTCGCCGACGATCTCTCGGCCACCTTCAATGTGCTGAGGGCCCCCACGATCGAGTACGGCGTGCACACGATCTCCCGGCCCTTTCCGGGAGAAGCCGCGTTGCGCCATCGCACGCTGCACCGTGTCATGAACGAACTTATCGAGTCCTGGGAGGAGGGGGCAGGCGTCCGGGAGTTCGTGATTCTGACCGCCCAGGCGAGCGACGCGCACCTGGAGGCGCTCAGCACCATCCGCACCAGCGAGGCGAAGGTCCACGTGGTGGACATCTTCGGCCTCGACTTCGGGCCTCTGCTGGATCAGCCGGCGGGCCCGATCCACGGCGGTGAGCTCGACACTTCGCTGCTGCTCCATCTGGCGCCGGATCTGGTGCACATGGACCTGGCGCACGACTTCGCGCTGTCGCCGAAGATGCTGAACCGGTACCGGCCCGGGCACACGCGGCGGCTCCCGGCGGGGTCCCCAGGCTCGGTTGGTTTCCCCAGCCTCGCCTCCGCCCAAAAGGGCGAGCTTCTGTATAAATTCATCCTCGACCGCATCAGCAGCTATCTGGCCGGGAGCTGAGGTGAACCGAATGGGCGTTCGCGCGGCCGCGTTGGTCCTCCTGCTGGCATTTCCGATCACGTCCCTCGTGGCCCAGGACGGCGCTCCGATCACCCTGAGCATCAGCCAGGGCGGCAAGGAGGTCGGCCGGGAAGAGCTCACGCTCACGAGGGGGCGCGGGCGAGGCGCGCCCGGCTCCACCCTCACGGCGACCGCTCGCTACCCGGCGGTGGGGACGACCAAGCGCCTGACCGCTCAGCTGGAGCGGACGCCGGAGTTCGCCATCGCGAAGTTCCAGCTCGATGTCGAGAGCCCCGAGGGCACCACCGTGATCCTCGCGGCCGGTTCGGGGGCCCGCCTCATCGTGCGTACGGTCGCGCGGGGCTCGGAATCCGGGCGCGAGCTGCCCGGCGGTCCCGACATCGTGCTGCTCGACGAGGACGTCATGTCGCTCTACGCGGCCATCGCCGACCTGGCCACGCCGGCGGGCAAGCGCCTGACGGCCATCTTCCCCCGCACCGGCAAGCGCGCGTCGTTCACCGCGCGGCTCGACGCGACGGGTCAGGGTGAGCCCAGGCCGGTCGTTCTCACCGGCGACATCGTGGGCACTCTGAGTACGGACAGCGAGGGACGGCTCCGTCGCCTGGAGCTGCCGGCGCAGAACAAGGTCGTCACGCGGGCGGAGTAGTCCCCCTTCCTAACTCGTTTTCCGACAGTCTCGAACCTCGCCTTTGTCGCAACCTGAAACCCATGCGGCGAGGCCGCCGTATTGGCCCCGGTCACGTCCCCAGCCCAAAGGGAATAGTTCCATGAATCGTTGGCTCGGTTTCCTTCTCGCCGCGCTGCTTCTCCCGGCCACGGGACGCGCGCAGGACACCACCACGACCCGCACCGCCGACACGGCCGCTGCCGCCGCGGCGCCGAGCCGTCCGGCTCCTGCGGTCACCCTGTCGCTTCAGGACGCCATCAAGCAGGCGCGGGCGAACAGTCCCGCATACCGCCAGACGCTGAACGACGCCTCGCCGGCCAAGTGGGGCGTGCGCAGCGCCTACGGCGGCTTCCTTCCGACCGTCTCCGTAGCCGGCGATCTGGGCTACTTCGGCTCGGGTGAGACCAACATCGGCGGCGGGTTCGTTCAGCCGACGTCGGCCTTTCTCACCTCGGGCTACAGCCTTGGCCTCGCCTGGCAGCTCGACGGACGAGTGCTCTCGGGTCCGGGGCAACAGAAGGCGCTGCAGCGCGCGACCGAGGAAGACATCAGCGGCGCCGGCATCAATCTCCAGGCGGACATCACCACCCAGTATCTCAACACGCTGCAGGCCGGCGCCCAGGTCGAGGTCGCGAAACAGCAGGTGGTCCGCAACCAGGACTTCCTGAACCTGGCCCAGGCGCGGTACCAGGTGGGACAGGCGACGCTGCTGGACGTGCGCCAGGCGGAGGTCATCAAGGGCCAGTCCGACGTGGCGCTGCTCCGGGCCACTCAGCTCGAGAACGAAGCGAAGCTCGACCTGCTGCGCCGCATGGGCGTCGAGCCGCCGGTGGCGATCGATCAGATCGCGCTGTCGGACTCGTTTCCCGTCACCCAGCCCGACTACCAGCTGAGCGATCTCCTGGCGAGGGCCGACGAGCAGAATCCCCTGCTCCGCTCGCTCCGGGCCCGCCAGGATGCGGCCACCTGGACCGTGCGGGCCACGCGCTCGGAGTTCCTGCCCACCCTCTCGGTTCAGGCGGGCTGGAGCGGCTTCACGCAGCAGTACACCGACGAAGACCTGCTGCTCACCCAGCAGCTCGGCGGGGCGCAGACGGGCGCCGCCGACTGCCGGTACAACAACCAGGTGCGCACGGCACTGAACCTCGGCGGCCAGACGGCCGACTGCTTCCGGGCTTTCGGCTTGAACTCGACCGGCAGCGCGCTGGATGGGCCGGTGGCCCAGGGCATTCGCGATGGGAACAACGTGTTTCCGTTCGACTACACGGGACAGCCGTTCCAGGCGAATCTGCGGATCTCGCTGCCGATCTTCACCGGCTTCTCCCGGTCCCTTCGGGTGTCGCAGGCCCGGGCTCAGGAGCTGGACGCGGACGAGGACGTCCGCGCGCGGCGGCTCCAGGTCCGGAGCGACGTGCATGCGCGTTACCTCGCGCTGCAGACCTCCTTCCGCGCCATCGCCGTGCAGGAGAACAACCGGGGATCCGCGCGAGACCAGCTCCGGCTGGCCCAGGACCGCTATCGCCTGGGCGCGGGGACGTCGCTCGAGGTTTCCGATGCGCAGAACGCCGTGCAGCGGGCCGAGGGCGATTACGTGAACGCCGTGTACGATTACCACAAGGCCATCGCCGCGCTGGAAGCGGCGGTCGGGCGACCCCTTCGCTAAACGAGGAACGCACATGTCGCGTGGGATGAAGTGGGGTCTGATCATCGGAGTGCTGGCCGTGGCTGCGGGCGGCGGAGTCGCCTACAGCCTGAACAAGAAGAAGAACGCCGGCACCGAGGTTCGGATGGAGCAGGTCGCCCGTCGCGACCTGGTCAGCGCCGTCACGGCGAGCGGGAAGATCGAGCCCAAGACATCGGTGGACATCTCCGCCGATATCACCGGCCGGATCATCCGGATCGCGGTGGAGGAAGGCGACCTCGTCAACAAGGGCCAGTTCCTGATCCAGATCGATCCGGCCCAGTATCAGGCCGCGGTCTCCCGCGCCGAAGGCGTCGTCTCTTCGACCCAGGCGACGCTGCTCCAGACCCGCGCCAACCGCGACCAGGCGGAGCGCGCGTGGAAGCGCGCGAACGAGCTCTCCAAGCTCGGCCCCAACCTCATCGCCCCGGCCACCGCGGAAGAGGCGAGGACCGCGCTGGACGTGGCGGAGGCGACCTACCAGGCCACCCGCGCGCAGCTCGACCAGTCACGCGCCAGCCTGCGGGAGGCCAAGGACAACCTGTCCAAGACCCGGCTGGTCTCTCCTATCAAAGGGCCGGGTAGTTCGGCTCGCGGTGGAGGAAGGCGAAGTGGCGGTCCCGGGTACGTTCTCGAGGGAGACCGGCCTGCTGCTGACCATCGCCGATCTCTCGGTGATCCTCGCCAAGGTGCAGGTGGACGAAACCGACGTCGTGCGGCTGACCGCCAACGATTCGGTCGAGGTGACGATCGACGCCTATCCCGACTCGGCGTTCATCGGGCGGGTGACGCGGGTGAGCCAGAGCGCCAAGCTCACCACCACCCAGACCGCCTCGGGATCGAGCGACCGGGCGGTGGACTTCGACGTGGAGATCACGCTGGACGAGCCGCCGCCGGACATCCGGCCCGACCTGAGCTGCACCGCCCGGGTCGTCACCGACACCCGCGGCGCAACGCGCTCAGCATCCCGATCATCGCGCTCACGGTCCGGGATCACGAGCGGGTACCGAACGAGAACAACCCGGCGCTCGACACCATGACCCTGCGGCGGCCCGGCGAGCGGGAGGAGGAGGGCGTGTTCCTGGTGCAGAACGGGGTCGCCAACTTCCGCCCGGTGAAGGTCGGCATCGCGGGCGACGAGTACTTCGAGGTGGTGGAGGGCCTGCGCGGCGGGGAAACCATCGTGGCGGGCACCTATCAGGCCATCCGCGATCTCAAGGACGGCGGCAAGGTGCGCGAGGCCGAAGACACGACCAAGCAGGCCGAGAAGACGCAGGCCGCGTCGTGAGCGCCATCATCCGCCTCCGCGACCTCACGCGCGAGTATCGCATGGGGTCGGAGATCATCCTGGCCCTCCGCGGCGTGAGCCTCGAGATCCACCGCAACGAGTACGTCGCCATCATGGGGCCCTCGGGCTCCGGCAAGTCCACGATGATGAACATGCTGGGCTGCCTCGATACGCCCACCGACGGGGAGTACTGGCTCAACGGCGAGGAAGTCTCCGGCCTCAGCGACGACGCCCTCGCCCGGGTACGGAACCGCGAGATCGGCTTCGTATTCCAGACCTTCAACCTGCTCCCCCGGGCCACCGCGCTGCACAACGTGGAGCTGCCGCTGGTGTACGCCGGCGTGCGCGGGCGGGAGCGCCGCGACCGGGCCGCGAAGGCGCTCGAGCGGGTCGGCCTGGCCAATCGCATGGACCACAAGCCCAGCGAGCTCTCCGGCGGCCAGCGCCAGCGGGTGGCCATCGCCCGGGCGCTGGTGAACGAGCCCAGCATCCTCCTGGCCGACGAGCCCACCGGCAACCTCGACAGCGTGACCAGCCAGGAAATCATGGAGGTCTTCGCGTCGCTCCACGCGGCGGGCCAGACGGTCATCATGGTCACCCACGAGCCGGACATCGCCGCGCATGCGGCGCGCGTCGTGGTGCTGCGGGACGGACGGGTGGAGACCGACCGGGTGAATCAGGGCGCGGCCGCGTAGATGCCGCTGCTCGAGGCCATCCGTCTCGCCCTCCGCGCCATTCGGGCGCAGAAGCTCAAGAGCTTCTTCTCCCTGGTCGGCGTGCTCATCGGGGTGACGTTCCTGATCGCGGTCGTCTCGATCGTGCAGGGCATGAACCGCTACATGGTGGACCGGTTCGCCAACACCCTGATCGGCGCCAACACCTTCGAGCTCCGGCAGCGGCCCAGCATCAACATGGGGCACACCACGCACGAGACCTGGCTCGAGTGGCTGCGCCGGCCCCGGATCAGCTACGACGACGCCGACTTCGTGAGCCAGCGGATCCGCACGCCCGCCACCTTCGCGCGCTTCTGCGAGGACCGGGTCTCGGTGCACTACGACGGCAAGATCGCCAAGGACGTGGACCTGATCGGCACCGAGGACAGCCTACTTCCGCATCCGGAACTACGAGCTGGCCGCGGGCCGGGCGTTCACCGCCCAGGAGGTCCGGGTGGGGCAGCCGGTGCTGGTGATCGGGCACGAGGTGGCCGAGAAGCTGATCCCCGGGCGTCGATCCGATCGGGAAGGAAGTGCAGATCGGAGGACTCCCCTACCGAATCATCGGCGTCATCACCAAACAGGGCACCCTGTTCGGCCTCTCGCTCGACAAGTTCGCGGTCATGCCGTTCACCGCCCAGGGCCGCCGCCTGATCTGTCCGATCAACATCCTCGACGCGCTGATCGTGCGGACCGATGATCCGGGCCAGATGCAGCTCGCCTTGGCGGAGGCCGAAGCCGCCATGCGGAGCCGCCGGCAGCTCAAGCCGACCGACGAGAACAACTTCGAGTTCCAGACCGCGGAGGGCGCGCTCGGGACCTGGCAGAAGATCTCGCGGATCCTCTTCCTGGCGCTGCCGGGCCTGGTGGCGATCTCGCTGGTCGTGGGCGGGATCGTGATCATGAACATCATGCTGATGGCCGTGTCCGAGCGCACCCGGGAAATCGGCATCCGCAAGGCGCTGGGCGCCCGCCGGCGTGACATCCTGGCCCAGTTCGTCGTCGAATCGGCGACCCTCTCCGTCGTCGGCGCCATCATGGGGATCGGGCTCGGCCTGGTGCTGGCCTACGTGGTGAAGGCGCTGACCCCGCTGCCGGCGGCGGTCGCGCCGTGGTCGGTGGGGCTCGGCGTGCATGCTGGGCGTCACGGTCGGCGTCGTCGCGGGGGTCTACCCGGCCAGCCGGGCGTCGCGGCTCGACCCGATCGTCGCCCTGAGGGCCGAATGAAGGGACCGCGGTCGTTCACCCTGGCGTACCGCCTCGTGGAGGGCGTGGGCATCGCACTCGACTCCCTGCGCTCCAACAAGGTGCGGGCGGCGCTCACCATCCTCGGCGTGGCGATCGGCGTGATGGTCGTGATCGCCATGGGTTCGGCCATCACCGGGATCAACCGCAGCATCACCAATATCCTGGAGTCGGCCGGCCCCAAGACGTTCTTCGTGGTGCGGTACTTCTCCGACGGGCTCGAGATCTCCGACGGCTCCGACGAGCTCTCGCCCTGGCGAAAGATGCCGGAGGTCACGGTGGAAGAGGCGCAGATGATCCGGGCCCTTCCCGCCGTGCGCGACGTCAACGTCGGGGAGTACACCGAAGGGCCGGTGAGCTTCGAGGGCAACAACCTGAGCGAGGTCAAGATCGCCGGCTTCGGACCGAGCTGGCCGCAGGTGAACGGCGGCGACATTCTCGCCGGACGGAACTTTACCCCGATCGAGTACGCCGCCAGCGCGCGGGTCGCGGTCATCAACGACAAGATGGCGGCAACCTTCTTCCCGGGGCGGGACCCGGTGGGAAAGAAGATCAAGGTCTACGGGGTGCCGTTCGAGGTCGTCGGGATGCACGCGGAAGCCGCCTCGTTGTTCAGCGACGCCGACGAGCCCCGCCTCGCGATCCCGCATACGACATTCCTGAAGGTGGCGGAGTACTGGCCCGGGTGGATGGAGATCGCGGTCATCCCCACCGAGAGCGTCACCATCCAGGAGGCGCAGGACCAGGTCACCGCCGCGCTCCGGACCAGCCGAGGCCTGCGGCCGGCGGAGGAGAGCGACTTCGCGCTGCTCACCTCCGATCGCATGCTGGAGGCGTTCAACAAGATCACCGCCGGCTTCTTCATCGCGATGATCGCCCTGTCGAGCGTCGGGCTGATGGTGGGTGGCGTCGGGGTGGTGGCCATCATGATGATCTCGGTCACCGAGCGCACCCGGGAGATCGGCGTGCGCAAGGCACTCGGCGCCACCCGGGGTGAGATCATGTTCCAGTTCCTGGTCGAGGCCGCCACGCTCACCCTCGTCGGGTGTCTGATCGGGATGGCGCTCGGCGCGCTGGTCGCCTGGGGCGTGCGCACGTTCACCCCGGTGCCGGCCTCGGTGCCGCTCCTGTCCGTCGTGGCCGCGGTGGTGGCCTCCATCCTCACGGGTGTGCTGTTCGGGCTCTACCCGGCGAACAAGGCATCGAAGCTGGATCCGGTTGAGGCATTGAGATACGAGTAGCAACTGCGCAAAGCGTAAAGGGTGAAGCGTAAAGCGGTGGACTCCTCGATCCTGCCGCTTTACGCTTTTCTCTTCACGCTTCACGCTGTTTATCTCCGATCGCTATACTTAGCTCCATGCCCCTCACCGAGGCCCTCCGCCTGGCGGTCCAGGCGATCTGGTCCAGCAAGCTCCGCTCCTTCTTTACCCTCCTCGGCATCCTGGTCTCCGTCGCGTTCCTGATCGTCGTCGTCGCGGTCATTCAGGGGATGAACTCGTACGTGAGCGGCACGCTCACGTCGAGCATGATCGGCACCAACACGTTCCAGGTGCGGCGCGGGCCCATCTCGGTGGGGCTGCTCGACGACGACCAGGTCCGCGCCATCGCCAAGCGGCCGCTGGTCACGGTGAAGGACGCGGAGACCGTGGCCGCCGCCGTTCCCGAAGCCGTCGCGGTGGCGCTGCAGTCCGGCTGGCCCACGCCCGTGGGCGAGGCCAGGTACCGCGACCGCACGGTCATCAACGTCGCCATCTTCGGGGTCACGGCGCCGTACCAGGTGGTCCAGGACTACGCCTTCCTCGCCGGCTCTCCGCTCACCGAGCAGGACGTGGACGGACGGCGACCGGTCGTCGCCATGGGGCACGAGATCGCCGAGAAGCTGTTCGACGATGCCGAGCGGGCGGTGGGCAAGCGGGTGCGGCTCGACGGCATGGAAGTGACGGTCAAGGGCGTGATCGCGCCCAAGGGCCGGCTGCTGGGCCAGTCGTTCGATGCCTTCATGCTGATGCCGTTCAGCACCTTCGAGGCGGCGTACGGCCGCCGGAAAACCACCGTCGTGTCGGTGAAGATGCCGACCGCCGACGCCATCGAAGGCGGCATGGCCCGGGCGGAAGAGGCGATGCGCATCGCCCACCGCCTGCGCCCCGGCGAGGAGAACGACTTCACGGTGGACAAGGCCGACGCGCTGATCGCCTTCTGGCGTCAGCTCACCAGCCTGCTCTTCACCGCCATTCCCGCCGTGGTCGCGATCGGCGTGGTGGTCGGCGGCATCGTCATCATGAACATCATGCTGATGACGGTGAACGAGCGCACCCGCGAGATCGGCTTGCGCAAGTCACTGGGCGCGACGCGAGCGGACATCCGGCGCCAGTTCCTGGTGGAGGCACTGGTCCTCACCTCCGCCGGCGGCGCGCTCGGGGTCCTGAGCGGTTGGGTACTCGCCTTCGGGGTCACGACGTTCACGCCCCTGCCCGCCCGGATCACGGCCTGGTCGGTCGGGCTGGCGCTGGCGGTCGGGACCGCCGCCGGCACGCTGTTCGGGGTATATCCCGCGACCCGCGCCTCGCGGCTCGACCCGATCGCGGCGCTCCGCGTCGAGTGACCGCGTGATCCTCCGCAACCTGCGCGAAGGTGTCGCCATCGCGCTCGACTCGATCCGCTCGAACAAGCTCCGCTCTGCGCTCACCATTCTGGGCGTGGTCATCGGAGTGACGACGGTGATGTCGGTCGCGTCGCTGGTCCAGGGCATCAGGCGCCAGATCTTCAACGCGATCGAAGTCGCCGGACCGACCACCTTCTACGTCATCCGCTTCTTCAGCCAGACGCCGGTCAATCCCGACAGGCTGCCGTACGAGGTGCGGATCCGTCCCGTCCTGCAGCGGAGCGACGCGGAGGCCATCCGGCGGCTTCCCGAGGTCAAGTACGCGGGGATCTGGGTGCAGGTGATGCAGAAGGCGGAGTATCAGGGCGTGCGGACCCAGCAGGTCATCGTCTTCGGGGCCGACGAGCGCTACATGGAGATCCAGGGTGGCACCCTGCTCCGCGGACGATTCTTCACCCGGTCGGAGCTGGCGGGCGAGCCGGTCATCGTGCTCGAGAGCGCCGTGGCGGACCGGTTGTTCGGCCGACTCGACCCGCTGGGTCAGCAGGTGAGGATCGGCGGCGTTTCTCTCCGGGTGATCGGTGTGTACGAGAAGCCGTCCAACATCTTCGAGCCGCCCGGCCAGGCCACCGGCGGCGTGGTGCCCTTCCTCACCGCTCGCGAGAGCTTCCAGTACGACGAGACGAACGCGCTCTTCATCGCCGTCAAGCCGTGGGACGGGGTGAATGCCGGACCGGCGATGGATGCCGCGACGGTGGCGCTCCGCCGCGCCCGGAACCTCCGACCGGGCGATCCCAACAGCTTCGATCTGATCACCCAGGACCAGATCCTCGACGTGGTCGGGAACTTCACCTCCTATTTCTTCCTCGCGATGGTGGCGCTGTCGAGCGTCGCGCTGCTGGTCGGCGGGATCGGCGTCATGGCGATCATGATGGTCTCGGTCAGCGACCGCACCAAGGAGATCGGCCTGCGGAAAGCCCTCGGCGCCACGCGCCGCGAAGTGCTCTGGCAGTTCCTGGTCGAGGCGGCGACGCTGACCCTGGTGGGCGGCGCGCTCGGCATCCTGCTCGGGCTGGGGGCCGGCGCGCTGCTCAAGGCCGCGCTCAACCTGGACTCGGCGGTCCCGCTCTGGAGCATCGCCCTCGCGTGCGGGGTCAGCATCACCATCGGGCTGGTGTTCGGGCTGCTGCCGGCCAACCGCGCGGCGCGGATGGACCCGGTCGAGGCGCTCCGCCACGAGTAGCTGACGCTGCCACACCCTGCACTGTGCAGGGTTCCGGACCACGTGCATCTCCTGTGCTCCCCGAGGAGGTACCATGCGAGTCCGGACGGTGATGGTTGGCGTGCTGCAGGCGGTGGCGCTCGTGGCATGCGAGCGTGCCGAACCAGGTTCCGATCCTTCTTCCAAGGTGGTGCTGCCGCTACCGGTCAGGTGGCGAATCAGGCCCGTGACGAGGCCGACGCCATCGCCATCGGCGGCCGGCGCGAGCGGGCCGTGGCGGCCGGCGCCCCGACCGAAGGGCAACAGGGCACGCAGTGGTCGCGCGGCTACGACTTCGACCTGCCGTCACGGCTGATCGTCCGGACCGGCCAGGCGAGCATCGAGGTGGATTCGCTCGCGCAGGCGATGACCGAGCTGCGGCGGATCGCCCAGCGCCTGGGCGGCTTCGTGGCCGACGCCTCGGTGCAGAGCGGCAAGAACCAGCTCCGCCAGGCCACCCTGGAGATCAAGGTCCCCTCGGACCGCTTCGACGAGCTGACCGAAGGGCTGTCTCCGATCGGCCGTCTCGAGTTCGTGAACGTCGGCGCCGAGGACGTCAGCGAGGAGTTCGTGGACCTGACCGCCCGCGTCGCCAACGGACGGCGGATGGAGGATCGGCTGGTGGAGCTGCTCCGGACCCGCACCGGCAAGCTGCAGGACGTGCTGTCCGTGGAGCGGGAGCTGGCGCGGGTGCGCGAGGAGATCGAGCGGATGGAGGGCCGCCTGCGCTACCTCAAGGCCAGCGCGCAGCTCAGCACCCTCTCCGTCAGCGTGCACGAGCCGGTGCCGATCGTAGCGTCCCACGGCCCGGGCCCCATCGTCGAAGCGTTCCGCGCCGCCTGGCGCAACTTCATCGGCCTGCTGGCCGGCGACGATCGCCTCCCTCGGCGTCGTGGTGCCGGTGCTCGGCGCGGGCTGGGCGGTGCTGGGACTCGGACGGCGGTGGCGGAGGAGCCCGGCCGCACAGGCCTGAACGGTGAGGTGAACGGGCGGAAAGTGTCATCCTGAGCGAAGCGAAGGAGCCATGGGCCGACTCATGGCTCCTTTCGCTTCGCTCAGGCTGACAATGGTCGCCCCGTTCACTTTTTACCGTTCACTGTTCACTTTCCAACCCACCGCCCTCAAAGGGATCACCCATGCCCGTGGACGTTCTGGCCATCGCGGCCCACCGCGACGACGTCGAGCTCACCTGCGCCGGCACCCTGCTGAGAGCGGTGGACGCCGGGTACCGCACGGGCATCCTCGACCTCACCGCCGGCGAGACCGGCACCCGCGGCAGCGCCGATCTTCGCGCCGAAGAGGCCGCCAGCGCAGCCAGGATCCTGGGCGTAGCGGAGCGCCGGAACGCCGGCCTCCCGGATGCGCATCTCCAGAACTCCGAGGAGGCCCGCCGGATCGTGGTCGGGGAGATCCGCCACTTTGCCCCGCGGGTGGTCATCCTGCCCTTCCCCGTGGGCCGTCACCCCGACCACCGCGTCGCCTCGGAGCTGGGCCGCGACTGCTGCTTCCTCGCCGGCCTGGCGCGGTACGACGCGCCCGGCCTGGCCCATCGGCCCCACAAGATCCTCTACGCCCTCTCGTACCGGGAAGACCCGGTGAAGCCGACGTTCGTGGTGGACATCAGCGAGCAGTTCGACCGCAAGCTCGCCTCCATCCGCTGCTATGGCAGCCAGTTCGACGGGGCCAAGGCGGCGGGCGAGATCTTCCCGACCGGGCAGGACCTCTACTCCCTGGTGTCCACCCAGAACGCCCACTACGGCTCCCTGATCCGGGCGCGCTACGGCGAGCCCTTCTTCACCCACGAGACCGTGGCGGTGGACGACGTCGTCAAGCTCGGCGTGCAAAGTCTGTAACCCCCTCCGCAGCTTGGACCCGCCCCGCCGGGCGGGTATTTTTCTGGTCCATGAGCGCCTCTCCAACCCCCGTCTACCTCGATCACGCCGCCACGACCCCGGTCCGTCCGGAGGTCCTGGAGGCGATGCTGCCCTACCTGACCGACCAGACCTTCGGGAACCCCTCCAGCGCCCACCGCTTCGGCCGGGCCGCGCGGGCCGGGCTGGAGCAGGCCCGCCGGGAGGTGGCCCAGGCCGTTGGGCGCCGAGCCGAATCAGGTGATCTTCACGTCGGGTGGAACGGAAGCGGACAATCTCGGCATCATCGGCGCCGCGCTCGCGGCGCGGGATCGAGGCACCCCGGTCTGCGCGGTCGTCACCGCGATCGAGCACAAGGCGGTGCTGGCGGCCGCGCACGCGGTGTGTCATCTCGGCGGCCGCGAGGTGGTCCTGCCCGTGGATCAGCGCGGGCGGGTGGACTTCGACGCGCTCGACGCGGCGCTGGCCGACCGGCCGGCGGTCGTCTCGATCATGTGGGTGAACAACGAGGTGGGCGTGGTGCAGCCGGTCGCGGAGATCGCCGCCCGCTGCCGGGACGCCGGCGTCACCTTCCACACCGACGCGGTGCAGGCGTTCGGCAAGATCCCCGTGTCCGTGGCCGACCTCCCCTGCACCCTCCTCACGCTCTCGGGACACAAGATCGGCGCACCCAAGGGCATCGGTGCCCTCATCGTGCGCGACCGCAAGGCGGTCGAGGCGATCATCCACGGCGGCGGGCAGCAGTACGGCATCCGGCCCGGCACCGAGAA
The DNA here is from genome assembly GCA_963720365.1 of uncultured Gemmatimonadales bacterium. Lineage (GTDB taxonomy): Bacteria > Gemmatimonadota > Gemmatimonadetes > Gemmatimonadales > GWC2-71-9 > CAVVWJ01. The sequence continues at coordinate 314,954 of CAVRFK010000017.1, forward strand.
CGTCGCCGGAGCGGTCGCGCTCGGCCGGGCCGCCCTGCTGGCCGCCCGGGAGCAGGCCGAGGAGGCGCCGCGTCTGCGTGAGCTGCGGACCCGGATGGCGGAGCGTCTGGGTGCGGCCGTGCGGGATCTCGTGGTGAACGGCGACGAGGCCGACGGCGCCCCGCACGTGCTGAACGTGTCGGTCGGCGGCGCCGACAGCGAGGCGCTGCTCATGCATCTCGACCTCGCCGGCGTGGCGGCCTCCAGCGGCTCGGCCTGCTCCACCGGATCGGTCGAGCCCTCCCACGTGCTGGTGGCCATGGGCGTCCCTCGCGACCTCGCGCTCGGCGCCATCCGCTTCAGTTTCGGCCACGGGAGCACCATGGCGGACGTGGACCGTGTGGTCGAGGTGATGCCCGGCGTGGTGGCCAAGGTGCGCCAGCTCGCGGGCGCACTGGGGCGAGCGGCCTCGTGAACGGACGCGTGCTGGTGGCGATGTCGGGCGGAGTGGACAGCTCCGTCGCCGCGGCGCGTCTCGTAGAGCAGGGCTATGACGTCGTGGGCGCCACGATGAAGCTGTTCTGCTACGGCGACGAGGTGCCCGACCGGCCGTGCTGCTCGCTCGACTCGATCAGCGACGCCCGCGACGTGGCCCACACGCTGGGCATCCCGCATTACGTCCTGAACCTCGAGGACCGCTTCGCGCTCCACGTCATCGAGAATTTCGTGAGCGAGTACAGCCGGGGGAGAACGCCGATCCCGTGCGTCCGGTGCAACTCGTTCACCAAGTTCCGCGATCTGCTCGCCCATGCGGATGCGCTCGACTGCGAGCATATCGCCACGGGGCACTACGCCGTGGCGCGCGACGGCCGGCTCTACCGCGGACAGGACCGGAACAAGGACCAGAGCTACTTCCTCTGGGGCGTGGACCGTGCCGTGGTGGCGCGCATGCTGACGCCGGTCGGAGCGATGACCAAGGCGGAGACCCGCGCCACCGCTCGCCGGCTCGGCCTGGTGACCGCGGACAAGCCGGAGTCGGTCGAGATCTGCTTCGTTCCCGACGACGATTACGTCGGCGTGCTGGAGCGGCACCTCGCGCCGGATGCGCCCGCGCTGGCTCCCGGACCGCTGGTTACCACCGGCGGCGAGCTCGTCGGTGAACACGGGGGCTATGCCCGCTACACGATCGGCCAGCGGCGCGGCCTGCCGGGCGGCTTCAGCGAAGCGCGATACGTAGTGGCGATCCGCCCTGAGCGGCGGGAGGTGGTCATCGGGACGGCCGACGAGCTGGAGGGCCATCGCGTGACGCTGGAGGAGGTCAACTGGCTGGCGGACCCGCTGGGCGTGGGTGACGAGTGCCGAGTGCAGATCCGGCACCGCGCGGCCGGCGTGCCGGCGGTGGTGGCCTCCACCGGCGCCGGAGCCCTCGAGCTGGTGCTGTCCTCCCCGGTCCGGGCGATCACCCCCGGCCAGTCCGGCGTGCTGTATTCGCCGGACGACACCCAGACCCTCGGCGGCGGAGTGATAGCCTGATGCGCTCGCTCGTCCTGCATTGGCTGCTGAACGCCGCCGCCCTCTGGGTAGCGGCGTGGCTGCTTCCCGGCCTCGACTTCCAGGGAACGATCGTCCAGCTATTCCTGGTCGCGGCGGTGTTCGGGCTGGTAAACAGCCTGGTCCGACCGATTCTGACGGTGCTCACCTGCCCGCTGATCGTGGTGACGCTGGGGCTGTTCACCCTCGTCATCAACGGGTTGATGCTGTGGCTGACGGGTGCCCTGTCGGCGCGCTGGGGCCTGGGGTTTGCAGTGAGCGGCTTCTGGGCAGCGTTCTTCGGCGGGATGGTGGTGGGGATCGTGAGCGTGGTGCTGTCGCTGATGCTGCCGGGGAAGCGGGAAGAGGGGTGACAAGGATGTCTCACCGGTAGGTGGCACGAGCCCTGCAAGATCGTCCCATGTTACCAGCCCGTTACGACGGCCCACACTTTTCGCGGGATACATTCCCGGCGTGACTGACCTCCAGATCTCCGCGCCGACGGCTCCTACGCTCGATCTGCGCGACCGGTCCCTCTACAACAACCGAGAACTCTCCTGGCTCGAGTTCAACCGCCGCGTGCTGCACGAGGCGCTCGATCCGCGCACGCCGCTCCTCGAGCGGCTCAAGTTCCTCGCCATCTTCAGCAGCAATCTGGACGAGTTCTATCAGGTGCGCGTGGCCGGCCTCAAGCGGCAGGCGTCGGCGGGCATCGTCGAGCGCACCGCGGACGGCATGACCCCGGAGGCACAGCTCCACGCGATCAGCATGACCGTGCGGGACCTGGTGCGGCAGCATCGCCAGAGTCTCCACGAGGAGCTGCTCCCGCAGCTGGCCCAACACGGGTTCGTCCTCCATCCGACGATGGCCGACCTCCCGCGGGCGGAGCTGGAACGGCTCGACGCGTACTTCCACTCCAACGTATTTCCGGTGCTGACGCCCCTCGCGGTGGATCCGGGCCATCCGTTCCCGTACATCTCCAACCTGAGCCTCTCGCTCGCGGTGGTGCTGCGGGGCGCGGACGGTGAGGAGCGCTTCGCCCGGGTGAAGGTGCCGAAGATCCTACCGCGCTGGGTGCCGCTGATCGCGCCCAACGAGTTCGTGCCCCTGGAGGAAGTGATCGGCGCGAATCTCGAGGCGCTCTTCCCCGGGGTGGAGATCCTGGGGTGGTACACGTTCCGGATCACCCGCAATACCGACCTCCAGATCGACGACGATGACGATGAGGCCGAAGACCTCCTCAGCCTGATCCAGGAGGAAGTGCGAAACCGGCGCTTCGCGGAGGTGGTACGGATCGAAGTGCACGCGTCGATGCCGGCGTCGCTGCGCCAGCTGCTCCTGGCGGAGTTCACCGAGCAGCAGGAGCCCCCCGCCCGGCCGCTCATCGCCGACGATCTCTATGAGGTTCCCGGCCTGCTGGACGCGGCCGACCTGATGACGCTCACGACGCTGGACCTGCCCGACCTCAAGGATCCGCCGTTCCACCCGGGCACCCAGCCGCGTCTCGTGCCGCCACGCAACATCTTCGACGTCATCCGCGAGGGCGACCTCCTCCTGCACCACCCGTACGACAGCTTCGCCACCTCGGTCGAGCGCTTCATCCAGACCGCGGCCGACGACCCCGACGTGCTGGCCATCAAGCTGACGCTCTACCGCACCGGCGGCGACTCCAGCATCGCGCGGACGCTCGCGCACGCCGCGGAGCGGGGCAAGCAGGTGGCGGTGCTGATCGAGCTGCAGGCGCGGTTCGACGAGGAGAACAACATCATCTGGGCCCAGCGCCTGGAGGACGTGGGCGTGCACGTGAGCTACGGCGTGGCCGGGCTCAAGACCCACACCAAGGTCGCCCTGGTGGTGCGGCGTGAAGGCGATACGATGCGCCGCTACGTCCACCTCGGGACCGGCAACTACAACCCGAAGACGGCCCGGATCTACGCCGACTTCGGCATCCTCACCGCCTCCGCGGAGCTCGGCGCCGACCTCACCGACCTCTTCAACGTGCTGACCGGGTTCGCCTCACCGAGCGGCTACCGGAAGCTCATCGTGGCGCCGCGCGGCATGCGGGAGACGCTTCCTCGTCGATGATCCGGCGGGAGCTGGAGCATCACCTGGCCGGACGGCCGGCGCGGATCATCGCGAAGATGAACGCGCTGGTGGATCCCGAGATCATCGTCGCGCTGTACCAGGCGTCGCAGGCGGGCGTGCCGATCAACCTCATCGTGCGCGGCATCTGCTGCCTGCGGCCGGGCCTCCCCGGCATCAGCGAGACGATCCGGGTGATCAGCATCATCGGCCGCTTCCTCGAGCACAGCCGGGCGTACTACTTCCTGAACGGTGGCGACGAAGAGGTCTACATCGGATCCGCGGATTGGATGCCGCGCAACCTCGACCGCCGCATCGAGGCCGTCAGTCCGGTGGAAGACCCGGCGCACCGGCAGGTGCTGCGCGACGTCCTGCAGCTGATGTGGCAGGACAACCGACAGGCATGGGAGCTGGATGCCGACGGGACCTATCGCCAGCGCCAACCCGCCCCGGGAGAGCCGGAGCGAGGGACCCACCGCTTGTTGGGGGAACGGGTCGGACGCTAGTAGGGCATCTTCGCGGATTCCGCGAACTTCTTCATCAGTTCCTGCTGCTCCTCGGTGAGCTCGCCCGGCAGACTGACCTGGGCGACGACGAGCTGGTCTCCCTTCCGCCCGCCCTTCTCCAGCCCCAATCCCTTGATGCGGAACTTCCGTCCAGGCTGCGTGCCCGGCGGGATCCGCAGCATGACCTTCTTCCCATCGAGCGTGCGAACCCGCAGCCGCGTGCCGAGCGTGGCCTGCGCGACGTTCAATGGGACTTCGCAGAGGATATCGAGCCCTTCGCGGTGGAAGAACCGGTCCGGCAGGACTTGGAACGTGATGATCAGGTCGCCGGTGGGGCCTCCGGCCGTTCCTTGGCCCTGGCCGCGAAGCCGGATGCGAGAGCCGGTCTCGGTGGCCGGCGGGACCGTGATGGCGATCCGCTTCTCGGTGCGGACATCGCCCGCGCCGCGGCAGGTGGGACATGGCTGCGAGGGGATCTTGCCGCGCCCGCGGCACTGCGGGCAGGGCCGGTTGACGGCGAAGCCGCCCTGACCGAACGAGATCGTGCCGCGCCCGTTGCACTCGGGACAGGTGGACCATGTCGCGCCGGGCGCGCCACCGCTGCCGGTGCACGTGGGACACGCCTCGGTGACCGGAAGGGTCACCGTGATCTTGCCGCCCAGGGCCGCCACGCGGAACGGCACCTCGACCGTGGCCTCGAGCGTGCTGCCCCGCGGCTCCGCCTGCTGGGCGCCGCGCCCGAAGATCGAAGAGAAGATGTCTCCCAGGCCGCCGAAGTCCCCGAAATCGAACCCCTCGGCGTTGCCGCCGTTTCCGCCAGCGGGTCCGCCACCGGGCCGAGCGGCCGCCCCAGCCCGCGACCGTCGCGGTCCGCCCTCGAACGCGCCGAGGCGGCGCATCTGGTCGTACTGCTTCCGCTTCTCGGCGTCGGAGAGCACGCTGTGGGCCTCCGAGATCTCCTTGAAGCGCTCGGCGGCCTGGGGGTTGTTGGGGTTGGCGTCAGGGTGGTGCTGCTTGGCCAGCCGGCGATACGCCTTCTTGATATCGCCCTGACTGGCCGAATCCGAAACGCCCAGAACCTGGTAGAAATCCTTCGCCACGCTCAGGCCTGGCCCTGTGTAGAGTAGACCTGGACCCTGGCGGGGCGCACGAGCGCGCCCTTGAACCGGTAGCCGGCCTGGAAGGTCGCGCTGACCGTGTGATCCAGCTCGGGCTTCGGGGGCGGAACAGCGGAGACGGCCTCGTGCAGGCTGGGATCGAACGGCTGGCCCACCGGGTCAATGCGCTCGACCCCGGCCGACTCCAGCTCCTTCCGCAGCTTGCGGTCCACCAGCCCCATCGCCTGTCGCATGGATTCGACCGAGGCGCCCTCGGTGCCCGCCGCGAGCCGGTCCATGTCGTCGAGCACGTCGAGGAGACGGGTGATCAGCGAAGCCTGCGCGCGGTCGCTCTGCTCGACCTTCTCGCGCGAGACCCGCTTGCGATAGTTATCGAACTCCGCGGCCAGCCGGAGCTGCCGGTCGCGCGTCTCCTCGAGCTGTGACTCCAAGCGCCGGATCGCGGCGACTTCGGAGTCGGCAGGGAGGTCATCGCCCCTCGCCGAACTCGGGCTGAGTTCGATCGCCCCGCGAACCCGGGTCGGCTGACATGTCGGTAGACGCCAGGTCGGCGCCATCCTCGACCGGCGGTGTGGCGTCGGCATCGGCATTGGACCTAAAGCGGCGCTTATCAGTCACTTGAACTCTCACATCGGAAGTTATGGCTCAAAGATAACAGCAACCTCCGTTCCCGCTGCTTGGGTCAGAATGGCAGGAAAGATGAACCTCGCCTCGGTCAGTCGGCCAGTCGGCGGTGCAGCAGGAAGAGCGCAGTCTGGGCCGCGCGCTCGCGGATCTCGCGGCGGGATCCGAGGAAGATGATGCGCCTGGTATCCGTCTTCCCCGGCGACGCCACCGCGAACCAGACGGTGCCGACAGGCTTCTCGGCGGTGCCACCTGAAGGGCCCGCGATGCCGGTGACCGACACCGCCAGGTCGGCGCCCAGACGGGCACGTGCGCCCTCGGCCATCGCGCGGGCCACCTGCTTCGCTCACCGCGCCCTGCCCGGCGATGAGCGACGCGGGCACGGCGAGCAGCTCGGTCTTGAGCCGGTTGGCGTAGCAGATGACGCCGCCCAGAAATACATCGGAGCTGCCCGCTATCTCGGTGAGGCGCCCGCCCACCAGCCCACCGGTGCACGACTCGGCCGCGCCGAGCGAGAGCCCGGCTCTTCGTGCATCCTCGAGCACGACCGCCGCCAGGTCCAGTGTCCCCTTCGCCGTAGACGTGCTCGCCGGCACGCTGGCGGATCAGGTCCGCCGCAGTGCGGAGCCGGCGGTCCGCCTCGGCAGGGTCCAAGCCCCAGGCGGTTACGCGCAGGTCGACGCCCTCGAGACCGGGAAGGTAGGCCAGGGAGAGCGGCTCGATCTCGCGCTCGATGTCGCCCATCCGCTCGGCGAGCGTCGATTCGGGAATCGCGGTCGTCCGGACCACGAGAGAACGGACCACGGCGCCGCTTGCCCGGGCGGCGAGCCGAGGGACGACTTCGGCCTCGAGCAGCTTCCGCATCTCGCTGGGCACACCGGGGAGCATGATGGTGAGACCGATCGGCCCTTCGAGCCACAGCCCCGGCGCGGTGCCCCACCGGTTGCGGAGTACGGTCGCGCCGCGCGGCACTTCGGCCTGGCCCCGGTTGCTGGTGGACGGGGTCCGACCCACCCGGGCGAAGCGCTCGACGATATCGTTCCAGACGGTCTCCTGGAACTCGAGCGGCACCCCGTAGAGGGCGGCGACCGCGGTCTTGCTCATGTCGTCGCGAGTGGGGCCAAGGCCGCCCGTCGTGAGCACGGCACCCGTGCGGGCGAGGGCCTCGCTTACGGCGTCAGTGATGGCATCGGGACGATCGGGAACGGCAGTGCGGCGGACGATCTCGACGCCGAGGGAGGACAGCGCGCGGGCGATCTCGGCGCCGTTGGTGTCGACGGTGAAGCCGAGGAGGAGCTCGTTGCCGATGGTGACTAGTTCGAGGCGCATACTCGGGATGACAGACTACGATTTCGCACCGAACAAACCGCGATTCCGATACAGGTACAACACGAACGAATACACCGTCAGCAGCGTCGCCACCGCGAGCGTGACCGCCACGAAGCCGCCGTGGAACTCGTTCCAGTACTCCGCCCACGCGTTGTGCTCCCACCCCATCGGCTTCCGGGCGTCGCGAAACGCGAACCACAGAATGACCGCACCGATGAAGACGTTCTGGATGGCGGTCTTGAGCTTCCCCGCCCCGGCCGCGGGGATGACCACGCCGCGGCGCTGGGCCCAGTGCCGGAACCAGGTCATCGCCAGCTCGCGCCCGATGAGCAGCACGCACACCCAGAGGGGAATGCTCCCCCAGATCGGTATGTCGTACAGGTCGTGCCGCCACTGGGAGATGAAGTAGATCGGAATCAGGCAGGCGAAGAGCAGCAGCTTGTCGGCGACGGGGTCGAGCATCTTGCCGATGTCGGTGACCTCGTTGCGGCTGCGGGCGAGGTGGCCGTCGTAGACGTCGGAGATCGCCGCGGCGAGGAAGATCACGAAGGCGATGAGCTTGGGCCAGTACCCTTCGATGAAGGGCAACAGGGCGATGACGGGGGTGAAACAGATCCGGACGATCGTAATGACGTTCGCAAGGGTCCACATCGGCGCGGTTAGCCCAGTGTCTTGACGACGCTCTTGCTGATCGCCTTCAGGGTGTCAAAGACGCCATCACCGGAGACGGCGACGGCCTCGAAGTAGGGGGCCCGCTCGATCCAATGGCCGTCCTGCTGCCAGACCAGAAACTCTGAGTCGTGGTGAGGGGTCGGCCACGGTGCGCTGCTTCGAGGGCTCCTCCACGGTCCAGCCGGGGTTCACGGCCGCCTGCAGCTCGGCGATGGGCGCGGCATTCGGCAGATCCCGCTTGTTGTACTGGACCGCGAACGGGATCTTGGTGAGGTCGTAGCCGTGCTGGGCCATGTTCTCGTACAGGTTCTGCATCGCCTCGATGTTCGCGTCCATCCGTTCGATCTGGCTGTCGGCCACGAACACCACGCCGTCCACGCCCTTGAGGATGAGCTTCCGGGAGGCGTTGTAGTACACCTGTCCGGGAACGGTGTAGAGGTGGAATTTGACCTTGAAGCCCCGGATGGTGCCGAGGTCCACCGGCAGGAAGTCGAAGAACAGCGTCCGCTCGGTCTCGGTGGCGAGCGAGATCATCTTTCCGCGCGAGCCGGGGGCGACCTTGTTGTAGACGAACTCGAGGTTCGTCGTTTTGCCGCCGAGCCCGGGACCGTAATAGACCAGCTTACAGTTGATCTCGCGCGAAGCGTAGTTGATCATCGACATGCGTCGCGGTTTCTCCTCAGGCCCCGAAGAGTTTGTCGATCTCGTCTTCCGCCTCGCCAAGGAACGCCGACTCCACCCCGGGCGCGCTGGTGCCATCACGGTTGAACATTTCGGTGAACACCTGCGTGAGCTGCCCCAGGGCGGGCTTCACCCTCAGCTTGACCAATCCCAGCGTCGTCCGGTTGTCGAAGAGGACGACGAGGATCACCCGCCTGGCCACGTCGGCCAGGTACATGGACTCGCGCTCACCCTGATGAAACAAGGCGCCGAACTCCGCCTCGCCGAGCATGCGGGCGAGCTGGTCGTTGGCGCTGAAATCTGCCGCGGTGAGCGAGGCGAACGCCGTGGGGTCGAAGGCCGGGGCCTCGCCGACCGTGGCAACGAGCTGCCCGGTCCGGTCCACGATGAGCGCGGTCCGCGCGTTGGTCTCGCCGAGAAACCCGCGCAGGATGCCATGGATGCGAGTGGAGTCGTCCTCGCGGAACGACCAGCTCGAGGCACCCGTCACTGGACCAGCCGCTTCAGGATGGCCTCAGCCCGCCGGCGCAGCATGGGCTGACGTTCCCAGGCCAGGTAGTCCCGCAGCAGCCGCGCGTTGTCCACCCCGTTCTGTCCCGCGAGATAGCCCAGGGCCGCGAGGCGGCGCAACGGGCGGGGACTGAACAGGTCTCGGCGATGAAAGGTGAGCCGGCGCTGCGCCATCACCCATCCCGCAGCCGCGCCGATCATCGCGCTCCCGGCGAAGAGCAGCGAGCGGCTCCGCATCAGCCGACTTCCTGCCGCGCCACCAGGGCGTGGGCCAGCGTGACGCCGTCCACATACTCCAGATCCCCACCCATCGGCAAGCCCCGGGCGAGACGGGTGACCCGCACCTGGTGCCCGGCGAGAAGCTGCTGGATGTAGGTGGCCGTCACTTCCCCCTCCATGGATGGATTGGTCGCCAGGATGACCTCGCGCACCGAATCGTCCTCCACCCGCTGCACCAGCCGGTCGAGCCGCAGCGTCTCGGGGCCGACGCCGTCGAGCGGCGACAGCCGTCCGCCGAGCACATGATAACGGCCCTTGAAGTCGGTGGCGCGATCCACCAGCGTCACCGCCGAGGCGTCCTCCACCACGCAGAGCACCGTGGGATCGCGCCGCGGGTCGCGGCAGATGCCGCAGGGCTGCTCCTCGGTGAGGTTGCCGCACTGCTCACAGGGCCGCACCCGCTCGCCGACGGCGACCAGCGCCGCCGCCAGGCGGCTGACGAAGTCCGGTGGTTGCTGGAGCAGGTGAAAGGTGAGCCGCTGCGCCGTCTTCCGGCCGATGCCCGGGAGCCTGGCCAGCTCGGTGATCAGCTCGTCGATCGCGTTCACCGGTCAGAGTGGCGGCGCGAAAGGTAGCGACGGCACCTTCCGCATCTCCGCCTGGAGCAGCTCCGCGGCCCGGCGCTGGGCTTCCGCGATGGCGCCCAGCACCAGGTCGGCCAGAAACTCCGCGTCGTGCTTCTCGAAGACTCCCGGATCGATCACCACCGAGCGCACGGTGCCCCGGCCATCGGCCGTCACCCGGACCAGTCCGCCGCCGGCGGAGGTCTCGATGGTCCGATTCGCCAGCTCGGTCTGCAGCTGCTGCAGCCGGCCCTGCATCTGCTGGCCGAGCTGGAACAGCTGGTGAAGATCTGCCATGCCTTCCGGTAGTCCTGCCATTGGAGCCAATCGTAGTGGGGGTCAGAGTGATCGAAACGACGTCAGTCCACGATCTCCAAATCTAACGCATCGGCCGCCCTGTCGAGGGTCGGGTCCTTGGCGCGAAACGCCCGCAAGCGGTCGGCCCGCACCGACGATTCCGTCATCGCTCGCGGCCTGGGCTCCGCCGGCTGCCCTTCCGCCACCGTCACCCGGATACGCACGGCCTGTCCGGTGTGCCGCTGCACCGCCTCCTCGACCGCCCTCGCCTCCGCCTGGATCCGCTCCGCGAAGAGCGGGTTGGACTCGGACAGGACGACGGGGAGCGCGCCACCTTCGATCTCACCCGGGATCGTGGCGGCGAGTGCGGCGCCGAGGAACTTGCTCCGCGCCCCGACGTCGGCCAGGATGCCGGGCCAGGCGTCAGCCAGGGCGGACGGGGGGGCGGATGGACGGGCGGGCGGCATCGGGGCCGGCGCGGGAGCGGGCGTGGGGCCGGACGCTGAGTCCGGTATTACGCGGCTTCCCGAGGGCCTTGCCGTAGTGGGCGAAGGGTTGGGCCGAGGCGCCTCGGGTCTTCGCCACCGCCGCCCGACCGCCCCGCCAGCACCTCCCTGATATCCACCGTCCGGTCCATCATGGACCAGCGGAGCAGCATGGTCTCGACCGCGAGGCGGGGCGTGGCACTCCGACGGATGATCGGCTCGCTGTCGGTCAACAGGCGCAACAACCGCACCACGTCGCCCGACTCGATGCGCTCCCGGTAGTTCTCGATCTCCTGGCGCACCGCCTCGGTCAGCCCTTCCGGCTCGCTGCCGAGCTGGACCATGAGCAGCGAACGGAGCAGCTCGCCAGCGCCGCTGAGGAACTCGGCCAGGTCCGCGCCCGCGTTGACGAGGCGCTCGACCAGCGGGAACACGCCCTCGGGCCGCCGGTCGGCCACGATGGAAAGCACCTCACCGTACAGCTCGTCGCCCACCAGGCCGAGCACCTCGCGCACCCGGTCGGCGCTCACCCGTCCTTCGCCGAAGCTGAGACACTGGTCGAGTACCGACAGTGCGTCGCGCATCCCGCCGTCGGCGCAGCGCGCGATGAGCGTCAGCGCGTCGTCGTCCGCGGCGATGCCTTCGGCATCGAGCACCTGGCGCAGGCGCTGGCGGATGCTGGCGGGCCCGATGCGGCGGAAATCGAACCGCTGGAGACGCGACAGCACCGGCGCGGCGGTCGCGGCGATCTTCTGCGGCTCGGTCGTGGCGAAGACGAACACCACGCCCGGGGGCGGCTCCTCGAGGATCTTGAGCAGGGCGTTCCACGCCTCGCGGGTCAACATGTGGGCCTCGTCCACGATGTAGACCTTGTGGTGACCCGCCTGGGACGCGGCGTACATCGCCCGCTCCCGCAGGTCGCGGGCGTCGTCCACCCCACGGTTGCTGGCCGCGTCGATCTCGATCACATCGAGGCTGGCCCCGCCGTTCCAGATCCGGAGGCAGCTCTCGCATTCGCCGCAGGGATCGCCTTCGGCGTCGCGGTTGGGGCAGTTGAGCGCCATGGCGAGGATGCGGGCCGCGGTGGTCTTCCCGACCCCACGGGGGCCCGTCAGCAGGTAGCCATGTCCCACCCGCCCGCGGGCAACGGCGCCACGCAGGACGGCGGCGACGTGGTCCTGGACCAGGAGGTCGGCGAAACGCTTCGGACGATAGCGGCGGGCGAGGGCAATCATGGCGATTGGCGAGTGCAGGCGGAAAAAGAAAAGTGCCCCAGGCACCCCGAAGCGACACCGGACATCGCTTAGCGCTGCTACCGGCGAGGTCCTGACGCGGTTCACGCGCCGGCGCCCTTCGGACCTGGGGCACCAGCAATATAGGCGGACTGGGACCCGTTTGGTAGGCGTGGCGGTTGTCGTGCCTGGGCGAGCGTGCCCGTGTCGTCGTCATCCTGAGCGGAGCGCCGACGTCGGAATCGGCATCGAGACAGATGCACCACGAAGGCACGAAGGACACGGAGGACTCCGAGCCGCTCGGAAGTGGCGTCTCATTCCGCGTCGGGCGGCGCTTCAGCGATTCTATTCTGGGGAGGGGCGCCGCTTCGGGAGACCACCAGAAAAAAAATGAGTGGTATCTGCCTGAGGCGGAATGGTGCTCCCCGTCCAGGGACTTGCCTCTCCTCGGTGAATCTTTCGAGGCTCAACTTCGCGCCGCAGCATGACGCTACCCAGCTCGGCCCGCTGCCGCTGCTGCATCTTGCGCAGCTCCCAGGTCTCCGCGACGACACCGCCCAGCAGGAACACGATCGCCGTGTAGTTGATCCAGAGCACCAGCAGCACCGCGGCGCCGATGTTCGCGTCGCCGCTGGGTCCCTCGAACGACGCGAAGTTGGCGAGGTACAGGCCGTAGAGCCGCTTCGCGACCTCGAACAGGGCCGCGGTGAAGGTCGAGGCGAGCAGCACCGTTCTCCATGGCAGCCGGCGCGGAGAGGCGTAGGCGTAGGTCAGGTAGAACAGCGAGACCGAGAAGGAGAACGCCAGCAGCTCGCCCATCAGCCGGCCGACGGAAGAGACGAAGAAGGCGAGCTCAGGCACCCGTTCGGCGCCCCTGGCCTCGAGCAAGGAGAGCACGGTGGTGAGCAGCGTGTTCGCCAGGAACAGGATGACCGTGGCGACGACCATCCCGGAGTCGCGCAGCTTGGCGTACAGCAGGTTGAGCAGGAAGTGGCGCGGTGGAGCCGGGCGGGCCGAGATGTCGTAGATCTCGTTCAGCGAGGTCCGAATGCCGGCGAAGAGCCGGGTGCTGAACCAGACGAATGCCGGGATCGCGTAGAGCGAGATCTGACCCCGGTTCTGCGAGATGCGCACCAGCAGGCCCTCGATCGCCCCGAAGGGGTCGCGCCCGGGCACCGAGACGTGCGGCGGGAAGAAGCGGTGGAACAGCGCCGCCGCGTCCACGGTCGAGTTGCTCTCCATCGCCTGGGCGAGGTGGGTCAGGCCGATCAGCAGCAGCAGCACGAACGGGATGGCCGCGAGCAGCGCGTCGAAGGTCAACGCGCTCGCGAGGAACGGCAGGTTGTATTCGTCGGCGGCTTGCAGTGTCCGGCGGATGAAGCCGGCGGGCGAGCGATGCCACCCACCGGACCGGACGCCGCTCAGGCGAGCGGCTCCTCGATGTCGCCGGCAACCCGGCGGCGGGCGCGGGCTTCGGCCAGGCGACGCTCCAGCTCCTCACGAGCCGATGGCCCCGACGGGCGACCACGACGGGACGGCACCTCGCGGGGCTCGAACACCTCTTCCTCGTCGAGATCCTCGTCCTCGAAATCCTGCAGCGAATCCTTGGGCCCGCCGAACTGCTGGGCCAGCTCGTCGAACTTCTCCTCGGTCAGGGCCCGCAACTTCCACAGCCGGCGTTGCAGCACCCGGCGGGTCTCTTCCCCGCTGCTGGGCGCGTACAGCAGCGCCAGACCGGCGCCGAGCATCGCGCCCCAGAACAGCCATTTGGCGGAGGAATCCCCCCGTTCGACGTAGACGACTTCCCTGCCTTTATGACGCATGCCGCCCCCTATTCCCCAGCATCGGGGTCATCGGCCGCCGCCACCAGCACGGGCTTGAGAGCCGCGTGATGCTGGAGCGGGGCCTGGACAAAGCGGTTGATGTGATCCGCGGTTCCGTTCACGTTGAGCTGCTCGAACAGGAATGCGAAGGTGCGTTCCAGGTCACCGGCGATCGCGGCGCGGATCTCCTCCGGGAGCGACCACAGCTCCTGCTTGAACGGCCCGATCGCCTTCTTGCGCGCCTTGTACTGGAACTGCTCGTTGGTGTCGCCACTCTTCCGCTCGCCGGCGGCGTTCTCGTCCACCCAGCTGCGGATCCGCTCCCGCAGGTCGGCCGGAAGCTTGGGGTGATCGAAGACGATGTTCTGGAAGTTGGTGGCGAGGTGGATCTCGGCGGTCTCGATCCGGGGGAAATTGCCGAAGGCGGTGGACGGAAGCGTGCTGGCGCCGTGCTGCACCGCGCCCGCGAGTCCGTACTCCTCGCGCGCCACCTTGGAGAGCGCCGCGAGGGCCTGGAGATCGAGCTTCACATCGGCGATGGAGCCGTCGGCAAGCACCACGCCGCCGTGCGAGGTGCCGGTCTGCACCGAGATCTTGCTGATCCCGGCCTGCTGGCCCAGCTTCGCCAGGCTCTTGTTGTAGCCCTGCATGAAGGCGTGCAGCTCCTCGACCGTGCTGTTCTTCATGCCGACTTCGCCGATCTCCGCGCCCACCGACACCGTCACGCCCGACGGTTCCTGGGCCCGGATGAAGGCGGTGATCTCGGCCGCGCGCTCGTAGTTCGCGCGCTGCTGCTCCTCGAGCGTCGCGTGGGCGAGGTCCACCAGCGTGGAGGTGTCCACGTCCACGTTGTAGAAGCCGGCGCCGATCTCCTCGGCGATCAGCTTCTTCACCTCGCCGACCTCCGCCTCCGGATCGGCCTGGTACTTCTTGTGATTGACCTGGCAGTGGTCGCCCTGGATGAAGAGCGGGAGGGTGTAGCCCTCGCGCAGGGCCGCCGCGATCATGACCGAGACGTACTCCGCGGGCCGCTGCTCGGTGTAGGCGATCTCCGAGCGGGCGATCTCGAGGATGATGGCGCCGGCGTTGCCCGCCTTGGCGGCGCGGAAGATGGCGCGGGCGGTGTCGTAGGCCATCGCCCGGACGTTGATGGCGGGGACGGTGAAGCCGCCCACGTCCCCGCGGCCCCGCGCCAGGTAGAGGTCGTTGATCGACGCGGGACGCGCCCCGGTGGCCTGGCCCAGCTCCCACAGCAGCCAGCGGGCGGCCTCGCGCTCGTCGCCCTGGGCGAACACCGCCTGCCAGGCGAGCTGGTCGGTCGCCGCCGTGCGCAGCTTGGCCGCGTCACGGACCGTCACGCCGCTGGCAGCCATCGCCACGGCCCCGCCATAGAGATCCACCGCCCGTTGGGTCACGTCAGCCATGCAGGACAATCCTCATTGGACGAATTCTGAAAACGGAAGACCTCATCCCGAGCGCAGCGAGGGACCCTGCCGGCCATGTTCCGGAAGCCGCGGAGCAGGTCCCTCGCTCCGCTCGGGATGAGGTTAAGCTCACAACCCGCCATAAGGTAGGACGCCCACCGGGGACCGTCAAACGATTCAGGCCTCGTCGGCCGAGCCTTGCGCGCGGGGCTTCGCCTCGTAGCCCGGGCGGCCCATCGCCGCGTAGGTCAAGCGCTTGCCCAGCTCGACCCCGGGCTGGTCGAAGGGATCGATGCCGTACCACACCCCGGCATAGCCGGTGGCCAGCTGGAAGAACATGATCGCCTCGCCCAGGGTCTCCGCCGTGAGCTCGGGCAGGTGCAGGGTGCAGCTCATGCGCCCCATCTCCGCCAGGGCCGCGGCGGTGGCCTCGTACTCGGCGTTCAGCAGCTCGCCCAAGGTGTGGCCCGGGAGATAGGCCAGGTCGGCGGGCAGCGCGTGCGACGCGTCCGACAGTCCCGGGATGGTGACGTCCTCCGCGAACCGCTCGGCCCGCACGAAGGTGATCACCTTGTCGTACGGCCCCTCCATGAAGAGCTGGACCTGGCTGTGCTGGTCGGTCGCCCCGACGGCGGCCAGCGGCGTGGGACCGACGTGCACGGTGCGGCCCTCGCGATCCACCCGCTTCCCCAGGCTTTCGGCCCAGAGCTGCCGGTACCACTCGGCGAACTCGCGCAGCCGGTCGGTGTACGGCATGAGCACGTGGATCCGCGCGCCGAGGTCGGCGTCGGCGGCCCAGTGAAGCGCCGCGTACAGGGCGGCGGGATTGCGCAGCAGGTCGGTAGACTCCGCGCGCTCGATCGCGCGGCGCGCGCCGGCGAGCAGCCCGGCCACGTCGATGCCGGCGAGGGCCGCCGGCAGCAGTCCCACCGGCGAGAGCACGCTGAACCGCCCCCCGACCGCCGGAGGCACCTCGAGGGTCGCGATGCCCTCGCGGGCGGCCAGCTCGCGCAGGGCGCCGCGGTTGGGGTCGGTGGTGAAGACGAGGTGCCGGAACGCGGCGTCGCCCGAGCGCCTCCTCCAGCCACGCGCGCACCACGAGGTACTGCGCCATGGTCTCCGCCGTGCCACCGGACTTGCTGATGACGTTCACCAGCACGCGCCGCGGATCGATCCGGCGGAGCGCCGCGGCCACGGTCGTCGGGTCCACGTTCTCCAGCACGGTGATCCGGGGGTAGAACTCGCGGCCCTCGTCGTCCCACTCGTTCCAGGCCGGCTTGCGGAGCGCGTTGAGCAGCGCCTTGGTGCCGAGCGCGGAGCCGCCGATGCCGAGCACGAGCACGTGGTCGTGCGCCTGCCCCAGGCCTTCCGCGAAGGTGGTGATCTGCTTCAGCGCGGGACCCTGGTCCACCAGGCCGTAGAAGCCGTACTCGCCCGCGCCGCGGCGGCGGCGCACTTCCTCCTGCACCGCGCCGAACCGCTCGGCGAGCTCGCCCAGCCGCGAGCGCGGGAGCCCGTGGCGTCCGTCCAGTCCGTCCTGCAGCATCCGGCCATAAGCCAGCTTCATCAGGGAATCTCCACGGTGAGCCCGTCGTACGCGGGCTTCACGCCGTCCGGCAGCTGCGACGCCAGGTCGGCGTGCCCGGTCTCGTGCGTGAGGTGAGTCAGATACGTGCGGCGCGCGCCCAGCGCGCGAGCGGCCTCGACCGCCTCGCCGATGCTGAGGTGCGTGGGATGCGGCCGCCACCAGAGGGCGTTCACCACCAGGACCTCGAGGCCCTGGAGCTGCGCCCGCTCCGCGTCGGGGATCGCCTTCACGTCGGTGAGATAGGCGAGCTTGCCGAAGCGATAGCCGAAGACCCGCAGGTGCCCATGCCGGAACGAGAGCGGCAGCGACTCGATGCCGGCCATGCTGATCGGGCGGCCCGGCTCGACCTCGTGCAGCTGCAGCGTCGGCTTCGACGTGCCCTCGTAGGGAAGCGCCGCGTCGTCGAAGATGTAGTCGAACGAGCGGCGCAGGCGGTCGAGCGTCTCCCGCGGCCCGTACACGGGAAGGGGGCGGCGCCGGCGGACCGAGAACATCCGGAGATCGTCCACCCCGTTGATGTGATCGGCGTGCTCGTGGGTGTAGGCGACGGCGTCGATGGACGTGATGCCGGTGGCGAGCAGCTGCAGGCGCAGCTCGGGAGGCGTGTCGATCAGCAGCGTCGTGCCGCCGTCCTGGATGACGGCGCCCGAGCGGTTGCGCTTGTCCCTCGGGTCCGTCGAGCGGCAGACCGGACAGTCGCACCCGATCTGGGGCACGCCGAATGACGTGCCCGTGCCGAGGAAAGTGAGCCGCATGGCCCTAAACTGCTTCGATCTTGAGGAGGTTGGTAGTACCGGGCATGTCGAAGGGAACGCCCGCCGTGACCACCAGGCGCTCGCCGGGCCGCGCGAGCCCGCGCTCGACGATGTGGCGCCGGGCGACGGCCAGCATCGCGTCGTAGTTGGTGTGGTGATCGATCAGCGCGGGGGTGACGCCCCACACCAGCGCGAGCTGGCGAAACGTCTCCGGCTCGGGCGTGCAGGCGAACACCGGCACCGTCGGCCGGCAGGTGGCGACCTTGCGGGCGGTGAAGCCGCTCTGGGTGAAGCAGAGGATGACGGGCGAGCTGAGCATCTCGGCCGCGGCGCAGACCGCCACCGCGATCGCGTCCTCGGTGCGCACCGGACCGCTCTGCGCCGAGCGGTGGTTCCGGAGCGGGATGCCCTCGTTCTGCCGGCGGCCGAGCGCGGCGTCGATCGTCACGCCGCGCCCCTGGCGCTGCATCTCCATCTCGCGCGCGATGCGGTCCATCGCCCGAACCGCCTCGATCGGGTACTGCCCCACCGCCGTCTCGGCCGACAACATGACCGCGTCGGTGCCGTCGAGGATCGCGTTGGCGACGTCCGACGCCTCGGCCCGGGTGGGCCGGGGCGCGTGGATCATGGACTCGAGCATCTGCGTCGCGGTGATCACCGGCTTGCCGTGGAGGCTCGACTCCCGGATGATCTGCTTCTGCATCAGCGGCACTTCCTCGAACGGCAGCTCGACGCCGAGATCGCCGCGCGCGACCATGATCGCGTCGGAGGCATCGAGGATGCCGCAGAGGTTCTTGAGCGCGGTGTCCTTCTCGATCTTCGCGATCAGCTTGGTGCCCCGGGGCACCAGGCCGCGCAGCTGCTCCATGTCCTCCGGGCGGCGCACGAACGACAGCGCGATGTAGTCCACGCCGAGCGCCACCGCCTGGGCCGCGTCCTCCAGATCCTTCTCGGTGAGCGCCGGGGCGCTCACCTCGAGGCCCGGGAGATTCATGCCCTTGTGCGACTTGAGCTCGCCGCCGTAGTGCACGACGCCCTCGACCCGGTCGCCGCGGATGCCGGTCACCTCGACCGAGAGCAGTCCGTCGTCCAGCAGGATGCGGGCGCCGATCCGGACGTCGGCGGCCAGCGCGTCGTACGTCGTGGGGATCTCCTCCGCCGTCGCCACCCCTTCCGGTGCGAACACCACCTTCTGTCCGGGCTGGAGCTGTCGGGACTCCTCGAGCGTCCCGACCCGGATGCGCGGCCCCTGCAGGTCCACCAGCGTCGCCACCGCCTCGGCCCGGCTGGCGGTGAGGCGCTGGATGTCGCCGATCCAGCCGGCGCGGATCTCGGGCGTGCCATGGGAGGCATTGATGCGGACGACGTTCACCCCGGCATCGAGCAGGGCGGTCATCTGGGCTGGTTCGGACCAGGCGGGGCCGAGGGTGGCGACGATCTTGGTGCGGCGAACGGAATTGGCCATCGAGAAATTCTAACGACGCATGTTCACGGATGCATCACAACCCTCCCGCCCACGACGGTGAGCGCGGCGTGGCCGGCGCGGAATGCGTCGCCGTCGCCCCGCTCCACGGCGGGGTCCACCGCCCAGGCGACGAGGTCGGCCTCCATTCCCGGCGCCAGTCGTCCGAGCCGGCGTGACGTGCCCGACGCGTGCGCGGCCCCGACGGTATATCCTCGGACGACCTCCTCGAAGCCGAGCTTCTCCTCCGGACGCCACCCCTGCCCCGGCGCCCCGTAGAATCCCTTCCGCTCCAGCGCCGCGTACACGCCCTCGCGCGGATCGATGGAAGCGACCGGCACGTCGCTGCCGAACACCATCGCCGTCCTCCGCTGCAGCAGGGAGCGAAAGGCATAGGCGCCGCGTCCCCGGCCGCCCCAGTGACGGTCCACCAGTGGAATGTCTGTGAGGAGATGCGCCGGTTGCATGGAGGCGACGATCCCGGCGCGGGCGGCCCGCGCCAGATCGTCGGGGTGGACGCACTGGAAGTGCTCGATCCGATGCGGCAGCCTGGTGCGCGGGAGCTGCTCCAGCAGGTCGAGCGCCCGCCGGACCGCGGCATCGCCGATCGCGTGCGCGGTCACGGCGATGCCGTTGGTGGCGGCCGTGCGCATGGCCTCCCGCGCCTCCGCTTCGCTCGCGACCGGCATGCCGCGGTCCCGGCTGCCCTCGTAGGCTTCCAGCATCCACGCCGTGCGGCTGCCGAGGCTCCCGTCGAGAAACAACTTCACGCCGCCCATGCCGAGCCAGCGGCTGCCGGTGCCGCTCCGGGCGCCCCGGCGGACAAGGTCGGGCAGCGCGGCGACGGGCGGATGGAACAGCACCCGCAGCCGCAGGTCGCCGGCCCGCTCGAGCCGCCGGAATGCACCCCAGGCACGCTCATCCTCGACGTCGTGGATACCCGTGACCCCGAGCCGATGCGCTTCGGCCTGCGCGTCACGGATCGCCTCGTCGAGGATCTCGGCGGACGGCGTCGGCACCAGGCGTGAGACCAGCTCCACCGCCCGCTCCAGCAACACGCCCGTCGGCTCGCCGGCCGCGTCCCGGACGATGCGGCCTCCGGGTGGATCGGGCGTCTCCCGCATCACTCGGGCGACGGCGAGCGCCGCGCTGTTCACCCAGGCGGCATGCACGTCCACGGAATCGAGGTACACGGGAATGGCGTGCACCTGGTCGAGCGCATGCCGGTCCGGCGCTTCACTCCACCCGTTGGCATCCCACCCATGTCCGACGATCCATCCCTGAGACGGCGTCCCCGCCGCAACCCGCTCCACCGCTTCGGCCCGGCTGGCGGCGCCGGTGAGCTGGACCCGCCGCCGGCCCAGCGCCCACATGGCGAAGTGGGTGTGCCCGTCGACGAAGCCCGGTGTCACGAGCGCTTCCCGGCATTCGAACCTGGGGAGGCGACGGGGCGCGCGCCGGTCCACCTCCCGGGCGCTTCCCACGCCCTCGATCCGCCCGTTGCGCCACCAGACGGCATCGCCGTGCAGGCCTCGCACGAGGGTCATCACCCGGCGGCCGAACAGCACGCCGCCATCGGCCAGGGAGCCCGATGGCGTCATGCCGGCGGGGCCGGAAACAGCCGCGAAGCGCGGCACAGAGGCGGTTTCCACATGTTGAAAAGTCGCGTACGTGAATATCTGGAATGAGGGCCGCGAGGCGGGAAAACCACCGCTCGAATCTACTGTGCAACCTGAGATGAGCCATCCTATCATACAACAAAAACATCACTTACCGCTATGACTAAACCTGCCTTTGGAACAAGGCGACAGTGTCGCCACCCTGATTGTATTTATTCAGAGTCTCTAATTATGAACATCTTCGACATTGCGTGAAGTCGGGCCTCGCACGTCAGCGTCCGAACGCGAGTTCGCCGGTCCCTCCCAGCATGGCCGGGCCCACGAAGCGGATGGGTGAGCCCTTCACCGCCCTGGCAAAATCGTCGTCCCCTTCGATCTGGAGCGACCCTACCATCGGCTGGGTCCATTCCGGGTTCAGCTGCAGGCGGGCACTCATCGGCCCCCGCCGCCGGCTGTCGGCTCGCCACGCGGCGGTCGTCGAACCTTCGGCCCGGGTACTGTCGTCCACCCTGCGGCCGTTCCAGGTCATGAGCGTCTTGCCGAGCTTGAGCTGATACAGAATGCCGACCGGGGGGGCCTTGGGGTCCTCCTCGTTCTCCATCACGTCCACGGTGCTGCGGATGCTCCGGATGTCCAGCCCGCTCACCTGCCCCGCCCGCTCCACCCGGCCGGTGTTGGTAAACATCCGCAGGACGACATCCCGGCGCGCCCCACCCTCGACGTCGGCCGCGGCCATGCTCCAGACCACGAGCAGGGGCCGCTTGGAGAGCTCGCGCTCGTTGACGCGGATGCCTCCCAGATCCACGGTCTCCATGTAATAGAGGCAGACGGACGAGGGCGACCACGCCGCGAACTCGGGTTGATTGGCGATGACCGTCTTCAGCACCGGATTCAGCGTCTCGATGGCCTCCGCGCGAAGCGGCCGGGCGCTGCGGGAGATCGGCACGTCGAGCTTGGCCGGATCCACCAGCAGCTGCACACAGAAGCCGGTGTGCAGCCGTTCGATGGTCCACACCCGGTTCAGCTCGGCGGCGTCCCCCTTCTTCTCCTCCTCCTGAGCACCGAGAGGAGAGGGCGCGAGACCGACGGCAGCCGCGAGCGTGAACGCGGCCAGAAAATGGAAGCGAATGCTGTCCTCCGGGGTAGAAGCCGAGCTCACCCGCCCTTGGCCGATTGCACCGCGGAGCCGAGCTCCGAGTAGTGCGTCGGGTCGAGGGCATTGAAGCGCAGGTTGCGGTACTTGATGCGGCCGTCAGGTCCGACGACGAAGACCGTGCGCCGCGCGTGTCCCTGATCGCCCTTGCTCCCGTATTTCCGCGCGATCGCCTGGTCCTGGTCGGCGAGGAGGCGGAACGGGATGTCGAGACTGGACGCGAAGCGCTGGTGCGTCTGGACCGAGTCGGTGCTGATTCCCACTACCACCACGTCGGGACCAAAGAGCGTGTCGTACTGGTCGCCGAAGGTCTGCATCTGCGCGGTGCAGCCCTTGGTGAAGTCGGCGGGGTAGAACGCGATCACGACGGTCTTCCCACGGTCGCGCCAGAGCTCGTACGGCGAGTTGGCGGGACCGACGGTGTCCTTGTTGGCCCACGCGAGGGAGAACTCTGGGGCCATGGATCCGATATTGGGGCCCCCGACGACGGCGACGGTCGGGGTGCCGCCGGCGGACTGCGCCGCCAGCCCGGTGATGGAGACGGCCAGCAGGCTGCCGGCCAGTCCGAGAATGCGGAGATACATAGGCGACCTGCCTCGCAACGATGGTGAACTCATGGCCCCGCGACCTGGCGGAGCGCGCCGAGAAAGTCCTGATCCCCGCCGATTCCGGTGTACGCCACGCGACCCTTGCGGTCCACGATGACGACGTACGAGGTGGCCGGAGCGGCGTAGGCCCGGGTGCTGGTGCCTTCACTGTCGTACAGGGTACGGAACGGCACGTCATTGGATTCGACGTACCGGCGCACCCGTTCGGGCGACTGGTTGACGGCGACGTTGATGCCGAGGAACCGGACCTTGTCGCCCACCTCGGCCTTGGCCGCGCGAACCCTGGGGAGCAGCGCATCGCACTGCTCGCACCACGTCGCCCACCACTCGAGGAACAGGGGTTCCTTGCCCAGGACCTGGCCGAGATCCACGGGCGCGCCGTCGAGATCCTTCACGGTGACCCGGGGCGCCGCGGACCCGACGGGGAGCCCGGCGTCCTGCGCCACCAGCGGCCCCGCGGTGATGCCGATCAGTAGACTCACCAGAACCCGCAGACGTCTCACAGCACGCTCCCCACCTGGACGAAGTAGTACTCGGCCATCGCGAGGAGCAGGACGCCCCCGGCGCGCTTGACCCAGACGGTCCAGCGGCCCGCGGCCGGCAGCGCCGCCAGAAAGCCGCTCGAGAGGCCGACCGCAACCAGCAGCGCGGTCAGACCGAGCGAGAAGACGAAGAGATAGACGAAGCCGAGGATCGGCGCTGCCGGTGGCCGCGACGTAGGTCAGCACGGCGGCGAACGCCGGTGCGGTGCACGGGGCGGCCACCAACCCACTGGCGGCGCCCATGGTGAATGCGCCTCCCGGTGAGGACGCGCCGAGCCGGCCCGCCCACACCGCCACCCTCTGCGGGACGTCCACACTAAAGACGTCCAACATGGCCAGCCCCAACACCAGCAGCAGGTTGCCGGTGAGGAAGTAGGCCCAGGGGCTGGAGGACACGGCGCCGAAGAGCGAGCCGGTGAGACCGGCCACCAGGCCGAGGAGCGAGTAGACCAGCGCAAGGCCACCCACGTACGCCGCGGTGAGCGCCGCCGTCCGCGCGCGTGAGACGCCGGATGCCCCCGCCCCGCCGAGGATGCCGGCGGTGATGGGAATCATGGGAAAGACGCAGGGAGTGAGACTGGTGGCGATCCCGGCGGCGAAGAGCACCGGCACGGCGGCGAGCGGCTCGTGGCGCAGCGTGGCTTCGAGGGAGGCTTGGAGGGTCATCCCGACGCCGTGACGGCCGCGGTTCCGTATCGCGACGCCACGTACTCCTCCAGGATCTCCAGGAACTCGGCCACGATGCGGTCGCCCTTGAGCGTGACCAGCAGCCGGCCGTCCACGTAGACGGGGGCCTTCGGCTCCTCGAACGTGCCCGGCAGCGAGATCCCGATGTTGGCGTGCTTCGATTCCCCGGCCCGTTCACGATGCACCCCATGACCGCCACCTTCAGCTCGGCGACGCCCGGGCGCTCCTCCCGCCACAGCGGCATCTTCTCGCGCAGATAGTCCTGGATCTGCTGCGCCATCTCCTGGAAGAACGTGCTGGTGGTGCGGCCGCAGCCCGGGCAGCTGGTGACCTGCGGCGTGAAGCTCCGGATGCCGAGCGACTGCAGCACCTGCTGGGCGACCTGGACTTCCTCGGTCCGGTCACCGCCCGGCGCGGGCGTGAGCGACACGCGAATCGTGTCGCCGATGCCTTCCTGCAGCAGAATGCTGAGGCCCGCGGTGCTCGCGATGATGCCCTTGGCGCCGAGCCCGGCTTCGGTGAGGCCGAGGTGAAGCGGATAGTCGCAGCGGGAGGCGAGCATCCGATACACGTCCACCAGGTCCTGGACGCCGGAGACTTTGGCGCTCAGGATGATGCGGTCGTGCGCCATCCCCGCCGACTCGGCGAGCGCGGCGGAGCGGAGCGCGCTCTCGACCATCGCTTCCATGGTGACGTCGCGCGCGTCGCTGGGATTCGGGTGGCGCGCGTTGGCGTCCATCATCTCCGTCAGGAGACTCTGGTCGAGCGAGCCCCAGTTCACGCCGATCCGCACCGGCTTCCCGTTGGCCAGCGCCACGTCGATGATCGCGCGGAAGTGCTCGTCCGCGCGCTTGCCGCCGACGTTGCCGGGGTTGATCCGATACTTGGCGAGGGTGCCGGCGCAGGCGGGATGACGGGTGAGGAGGAGATGGCCGTTATAGTGGAAGTCGCCGATGATCGGCACCGCCACGCCGAGCCGATCGAGTCCCTCCGCGATGTGCGGCACGGCCGCGGCGGCCTCGTCGTTGTTCACCGTCACCCGGACCAGCTCGCTGCCGGCACGAGCCAGCGCGGCGATCTGGCGCACCGTGGACGCCACGTCCGCGGTGTCCGTGTTGGTCATGGACTGGACCACGATCGGGTGCCCCGACCCGACGGGCACCCCTCCGACCCGGACGGTCACGGTGGAGCGACGGATGGTGGGCGGCATGGGCGGGAATATAACTTCTTGCATGCCTGATACCTCCCCGGATCACCCGCGCCGCGCCGCCATCACCGGTGTCGCGACCTACGTCCCCGAGCGCGTCGTCACCAACGCCGAGCTCGCCCGCACCCTCGACACCTCCGACGACTGGATCGTGACCCGGACCGGCATCCGGGAACGGCGGCGGGCCGCGCCGGGCGAGAGCACCGCCAGCATGGGCGCGGAGGCGGTACGCCGGCTGATGGCGGCGAAGCAGCTCGGGCCGGATGACGTGGACGCCATGATCGTGGCGACCGTCACCCCCGACATGCTGTTCCCGGCGACGGCATGCCTCATCCAGGACCGGCTCGGCATGCAGAACGTGTGGGGATTCGACCTGTCCGCCGCGTGCTCCGGATTCCTCTACGCCCTGACGACCGGCGCCCAGTTCGTCGGGTCGGGCGTGCACCGCCGGGTGATCGTGGTCGGGGCCGATCTCATGAGCTCGATCATCGATCCCCAGGACCGGACCACCGCCGTGCTCTTCGGCGACGGCGCGGGGGCGGTGCTGCTGGAGCCGGCGGAACCGGGCTACGGCATCCTCGACTTCATCCACCGGGTGGACGGCAGCGGGCGAGACGAGCTGCTCATGCCGGCGGGCGGCGGGCCTCAAGCCGGCCAGCATGGAGACCGTCGCGGCGCGGGAGCACTACCTCAAGCAGAATGGCCGGACGGTCTTCAAGTTCGCGGTATCGCAGATGGCGGAGAACGTCGAACGACTGCTGGAACGCAACAAGCTCACCTCATCGGACGTCGCCGTCATCATCCCCCACCAGGCCAACCAGCGCATCCTCGACGCCACGGCCGACCGGCTGGGATTCCCGCACGAGCGGATGGCATCGGTGATCGGGCGCTACGGCAACACCACGGCGGCGACGCTGCCGCTCGCGCTGGATGACGTGTTGTGTACCGGGAAGCTCAAGCGGGGGGAGCTGGCGGTGTTCGTGGCGGTGGGGGCGGGATTTACGGTGGGGGCAACGCTGGTGCGGTGGCAGTGACCATATGTCATGTTACGTCCGCGAGAACACCGCCCGGTCCACCTCCGCCAGGTCCTCACCCGACAACTCCAACTCGCCCGCGCTGACGCTGTCGAGCGCATGCTCGACCACGCGCGCGCTCGGGATCACGATCACCGTGGGCGACTGCGCCAGCACCCACGCGATCACGATCGCGTGCGGCGTCACCCCGAGTCGCGCCGACATCGCCCGGAGCACGGGATGCGCCGGCAGCTTCCTGGTAAGCCGTCCACCGCCAGTCGGACTGTACGCCAGAAACCCGATGCCTCGCTCGGCGCAGTAGGCCACCACCCCGTCCGCGAGCGCTTCACGAAAGAACGGATTGAGCCGGTTCTGCACCGCCGTGACCGGCACGATGCGCTCGGCCGCCTGAATCTCTTCGACCGACACGTTCGACAGCCCGACCCAGCGGATCAGGCCCTGCTCCCGGAGCTCGGCCAGCGCGCCGACGCTCGCTTCGAACGGCACCGCCGGGTCCGGCGCGTGGAGCTGGTAGAGGTCGATCCGCTCGACGCCGAGCGAGCGGAGCGAGAGCCGGCAGGCCTCATGCAGATGCTCCGGGCGGCCGTCCCGCTCCCACCGGCCACTGGGCCGCGTCAGGCCGCCCTTGGTCGCGACGAGCACTGCGTCTCGGTCGCCCGTCCAGCCGCGCACCGCCTTCGCGATCAGCCGCTCGTTGTGGCCGATGTCGGTGTCGTCGAGGCAATACGCGTCGGCGGTATCGATCAACCGAACGCCGCCGTCGAGCGCCGCGTGGAGCACGGCGACGCGCCTGCGACTCCGGCGGGCGCTCCTGGAGCGAGAGGTGCATGCCGCCGTATCCGACGGCCGGCACCGCCGGAGCACCGGGACCGAGCCCGCGCACTTTCATCGGGAGAGCAGCGCGTCGCGGAGGAAGGCGACCAGCTCGTCGCGCACGGCGAAATAGATCGCCATCGCATGGCCGCTCCCGGGCACGATGTGGCTCCGGGCATGGCTCAGGCCGCGGGTCCACGCTTCCGCGTTGGCGGCGCCCTCGAAGGCGTCGTCCTTCGACGAGGCGAGATAGAACCGGACGCCCTTGGCGCGCTCGACCGCCGCGCGGATCCGGTCGGGCCCATCGCTCCCGAAGGCGAGCGCCCCGGCGGCACCGACGGTCGCGACCGCGCGCACACCGGCCAGGCCCGGCGCGGCCAGGAGCGCCGCGCTGCCACCGACGGACGCGCCCACCAGCGCGAGCCGCCCGCCGTCGATGAAGTTCTGGGAGACACCCCAGCCGGTCACCCGGACGACGTCGTTCTCGATCCGCTGAAAGCCGACCTTGGCGACGCTGCTCACGAACGCCGCGCCGAACGCGTCGAGGGTCACGCCGTCGGGCGTATCCACCACGATCGGTCCCCTCGGCGAGAGGATGGATTCCCCGTGGCCCCGCTCGTCGAAGGCGAGCGTGGCGATGCCGGCCTCGAGGAGATCGGCCACGAGCGGTGCGTAGCTGTCGCGGGTGGAGGGGTACTGGTGGGCGAGCACCGCGAGGGGGTAACTGCGCCCCGCCGCTCCGGCGGGGTACGTCAGTGTGCCCTTCAGGATCAGTCCGTCCGACGCCGGGACGGACATCTGCACCGGCGTGAGGCTCACGCCAATCCGAGCTGCTTGGTGAGGCGCCGCCAGTCCTGAGCCGAGACCACGCCCTGCTCGAACAACGGGGTCAGCGTCGCGAGGATCTCGGCGCGCGAGCCGTCGATGCGCCGGTCGCGCAGCTCGCCGATCATCCGGGCGAACCGGTGCTCGTACTCGTCAGCGTCGAGCGTGCCATCCTGCCGCTGCGCGCTGAGCTTGGTCAGCTCTTCCGCCACCCGCGTGGGGGTAATGGGCTTGAGGGTGCCTTCCTGCTGGTCAGCCGACATGTCGTGGTCCTCACAAAGGCCGGAAAGGAGATGACGGGTCCCGTGTCATCTCCATTATGGCCCTCGCGGGCGCGCCCCGTCCAGTGGCCGGACGGGGGGTCTAGTTGTACGGGTGCTGAATCGTGACGAGCAGGTGGGCGCGGTCGTTGCCGCGGAGGACCTGGGCACGGGTCTGGACCACGCCGGCCAGGCGGACAGCGGACCGGCCCGCCGGAAGGTTCATGGCCTGCCGGGCGGCGGCGCGGGCCTCGCTCAGGCCGGTCCAGGCCGCGGTAGCCGGGACCACCGTGGCGCTGACTTGCATCGTGCTAGTCGCCTGCCCGGCCGCCACGGCCGGCAGTCCCAGCAGCAGGAGGGCGCAGAACGCCCAGAACCGGAGGATTTTGCCGGTCAGCGAGCCGGACCCGGCATCCTTTACCGCCGTGAAGGCGAGGGCGCTGGGGCGTCGGGAACGGCGTATGTGGATGCGCGCAGTAAACATTCGGCTCTCCTGGGACTTACGGGAGCGTCGAGGCCCCCGGACGATTGTGCCGACCGTCTACGTTCTTGACGCCAGGTGCTTGACAGCTTGAGCTATGTCACTCAAAGGCATGCGGCGATGAAGGTTCTCCCCTTCTGTACGCCTTTTGGCCGCTGAGCAACCCCTGGCACGCGCATTGCCCCTCCCCCCCGCCGCCGGGGAGCGCGAACTCCCCAAGGACTACTTCGAAGCGGGTCCTAAACCACTTCTTCCAACGACTGGGGAGAGAAGCACATGCGCACCGCAACCGTACTATCGGCCCTTTTGGCCGCCGGCTTGAGTGTCGGCGCCCTGAAGGCCGAGGCTCAGACCAGCGCCAACATCCAGGCGACCGCCACAGTGCTGTCGGCCGTCACCGTCGCCGCCGGGCAGAACCTCGCGTTCGCCAACGTGACGCCGGGCGTCAACAAGACGATCGCGATCACGGACGCCGGCGCGGGCCGGTTCGACGTAACCAAGGCCGCCAACCAGGGCCTGACCCTCGCCTTCACCCTGCCGGCCAACCTCGCGTCGGGCGGCAACAACCTGCCGATCGCGAGCTGGACCGGCGGCTGGAATGCGACCGCGACGCCGGCCGGTGCGACTACCTTCACGCCCAGCGCGGGCGGCACCAACACCACGGTGACGGCCGGCACGACCGTCTTCGTGTACGTCGGCGCGACGGTGTCTCCGGCCGCGGCGCAGGCCGCCGGCAACTACACCGGCAACGTCACCATGTCGGCGGTCTACTTCTAACCAGCGGCACCCTCCGAGGGACCGGGCCGGGTTGCGCCGGTCGGGGGTGGGCTGCCGCCTCCCTCGACCGGCGCGCTCGTGACCGGCGCCCCGCGGAGAACGCGATGCGATTCACCTGGCTCCTCGCAGCGGCGGCGCTCGTCGCTTTCAGTCGCCCTGCGTCCGCACAGATCACGGTGACCGCCGTGCGGAACCTCGCCTTCGGCCCCGTGATCGTCGGGGTACCGCTCAGCATTCCGCCGAGCCACCCGACGCGCAGCGGGCAGTTCCGCCTGGTCGCGCCACTGGGAACCGGCGTGCGCTTCCGGTTCACGCTGCCCACCCGGCTGAACGGCCCGTCGGGCGCCACCATGCCGATCAGCTTCGGCACCACCGACGCGATCGCCATCGGCCAGGGCCCGACCAGCGTGCCGGTGACGTTCAATCCGAACCAGCAGCAGACGTTTCAGATCGTCAGCAGCACCACGATTTTCGTGTTCATCGGCGGCCGGGTCACGCCGGCGGCCAATCAGCGGCAAGGCAACTACACCAACACCATCACCTTCACGGTCACCGTACTCTGATGCTTTCGACGTCGCGCTCGCACCGCCCTCTGCGCCCTCGCGCTCGCCGCCAGTGCCGCCCCCGCGCTGGCGCAGGGCGTCCTCGTCGCCCCGCACGCGGTGGTCATCGATCATCGGACCCGGAGCGGATCGCTCAGCCTCTACAATCCCGGCGACGAGCCGACGGAGGTCACCCTCTCGACGTTCTTCGGGTATCCCGTGACCGACTCGGTCGGCGCGTTCGCCCTCAAGACCGTAGACCAGCCCGACGCCGCCATGCCCAACGCCTCCGGCTGGGTCGAGGCGTTTCCGAAGAGAATGCTCCTCGGACCGAAGGAGCGCCAGACCGTCCGGATCCTGGCTCGTCCCCCCGCCCGGCTGGCCGACGGCGAGTACTGGGCCCGGCTGGTCGTCGCGGCCAAGGGAGGCACGGTGCCGGTCGAGGGCGTGGACACGACGACCGGCGTGACGGTGGGGCTCAACCTCGAGGTCCGCACCATCCTTCCGCTCCAGTACCGGAAGGGCGCGGTGGCCACCTCGATCCGTCTGAGCGGCCTGACCGCCGCGGTCGAGCGCGACTCGCTCGCGGTCCGGATGCGGCTCGACCGGATGGGCACCGCCGCCTTCATCGGCAGCATCCGGGGCACGCTCTCCGACTCGACCGGGAAGACGGTGACGACCTTCATGAGCCCGCTGGCGGTGTACTACGACATGGAGCCGCTCTTCATGGCGCCGCTGCCCCGGACACGGCCGGGACGCTACCTGCTGCGGGTCGAGGTCGCGACCGAGCGGGAGGACCTGGCGCAGGAGACGATTCTCACCGCCCGCCCCGTGCGTGACTCGCTGGAGGTGCGCCTGCCGTGAGTCTTCGGCGGCCGGCCTTCGCCCTGCTGCTGGCGGCGCTGCTCGCGCCGGCCCAGCTCCACGCCCAGGCGGCGAAGGACTCGGTTGCGCTGGAGCCGGTGCTCGTCGAGCTGGCGGTAGGCCGGTACGGGTCGCAGACGGTGTCCGCCTACCGCTCGAGCGGCGACGCGCTGCTGCCGGTGTTCCGCCTCGCGGAGATGGCGGAGCTGCGCTCGCTGGCGCTCGCCGGCGGGGCGCTGGAGCTGACGCTGGAGCCGGGGCGCAGGCAGGTGATGCTGGATCCGACCAAGTGGGAGATCCGCACCGGCGACGCCACCATCGCCCTCACGCCCGCCGACCGACGTGGTGAAGTCCGACGAGCAGTATCTCAGCACCCGGGTGCTCGGCGAGCTGCTGCGGGTGAGCTTCGCGGTGAACTGGAGCGAGCTCTCGGTGACGCTGCTCGACGCCGACAGCCTGCCCGTCGGCCGGCGCGTCGCGCGCGAGCGGGCCCACGCGCTCTTCCGCGGCACCGAGTCGGCCGGCGGTCCCGAGCTCGCGCTCGGCATGGAGCGCACGCGCTGGGACGGGATGGTGTTCGACTACTCGATCCTCGCGCCGAGCCAGGACCTCTTCGGCAACGGCGCCTACTCCGCGGGACTCGGACTCAACCTGCTGGGCGGCTCGCTCGAGGGCCGGGTCGCGAGCGCGGGGCCGCCTCGCAGCGGCGACGTGCGGGTGGACGCGTCGTGGGCCGGCGTGTGGCGCAAGAGCCGCTACGTCACCCAGCTCCGGCTGGGCGACGGGCTCTCGACCGGGCCGCGTCCGCGCTCGGTGCGCGGCTTCTCGATGTCGAACGCGCCGTTCCTCCGCTCCTCGCTCTTCGGTGACATCGGCTTCCAGGGCGCGCTCGGCCCGGGCTGGGAGATCGAGGCGTACCGCGGCGGACGGCTGATCGCGCTCGACTCCGCCGACGCGATCGGTCGGTTCTCCATGGACCTGCCCGTCGAGTACGGTGAGAACGCGATGGACTTCGTCGCGTACGGCCCGTTCGGCGAGATCCGGCGCTTCAACCAGAACTACCGGGTGACCAACGACGTGATCCCGGATCGCCGCCTGGAGTACGGCGTGGCGCTGGGCGGATGCCGCACGGTCGAGTGCCGGGGGAACGCCAACCTCGACCTGCGCTACGGGCTGTCGCGGCGCTGGACCGTGCGCGGCGGCCTGGACCACTTCTGGCGCGATTCGCTGCCCGGCCTGTTCCATCCCTACATCGGCGTCGGCGGCGCGCTGGGGAACGCGTGGGCGGTCGAGGTGGAAGGCGTCGCGTCCGCGGTCGTGCGCGGGGCGCTGCGCTTCGAGCCCTCCCAGGACCTGCGGCTCAGCACCGAGTATCACGACTTCGCCTCGCACACGGTGGCGCCGATCCTGACCCCGGCCGGGCGCCGGACCCAGTGGACCACCTTCGTGCTCGCGCGGCCGCTCAAGAGCCGCGACGACCTCTACCTCGAGGGCACGCTCGACCGGATCACCGAAGCCAACGGCGTGACGACGAGCGGCCGGCTGGGCCTGTCGCTCTATGCCTCGCGCTTCCAGCTCGCGCCGGCCATGCGCCACGTGCGCTACAGCGATCCGACCGGCCTCCGGACGACCGAGTCGTTCGTCTCCCTCAACACGTTCTCGCTTCCCTTCCCCGAGCTGGGCACGGTGCTCGGCCGAGTGACGACCCGGACCAACTGGGAGATCGACGGCGACGGCCGCATGGCGCTCGCGGGCGGCTACCTCTCGCGCGAGATCGCGGCGCACCTCCACATGGAGGCCGGCGCCACCTGGACCCGGGGCCTCGGCACCACGCTCTCGCTGCTGCTCTCGACCCAGCTGCCCACGATCCGCTCCACCACCAGCGTGACCGCGCCCTCCACCGGTGACCCGCTGGTCAGCCAATTCATCCAGGGCTCGGTGCTGTACGATCCGGCGCGCCGCCAGGTCTCGTTCGCGGCGGGACCCTCGCTCGAGCGCGCGGGAATCAGCGGCCGCGTCTTCCTCGACACCAACGGCGACGGCAAGTGGCAGAGCGGCGAGCAGGCGATCGGCGGCGTGCGGGTGCGCGCGGGATTCGTGACCGCGCTCTCCGACTCCTCGGGCCAGTACCGGATCTGGGACCTCCCGGCCTTCGAGCCGGTGCTGGTCGCGGTGGACAGCACGACGCTCGAGTCGCCGCTCTGGATCCCGGCATACGGCTCCATGAGCGTGGAGACGGGCCCGAATCGGTTCCGCAGCGTGGACATTCCGATCGTGCCGGGCGGCGTGATCGAGGGACGGGTAGTCCGTCAGACCATCGACTCGACCGTCGCCGTGGCGGGCGCGCGGCTGCTGCTGCGCCGGCACGGGTCGAGCCAGACGGCGCAGCTGGTGACGTTCTCCGACGGCGGCTTCTATCTGATCGGCGTGAAGCCCGGCGAGTACGAGCTGTCGCTGGATCCGCTGCTGCTCGAGCGGCTGGGACTGTCCGCCTGGCCGGTGGCGTTCTCGGTGCCGGCGTCGCCCGACGGCGCGACGGTGGACGGACTGGAGCTGCGGCTGGAGTAGACCCGCATGTCAGCTGGTGCAGTACCCTTCCCTTCTCTGCTCTCCGCACGATAGCTTCCCGCTCCACTCGACCCGTCCTCCCCATTCGGAACGTCATCTGAAGCCTCGGACCACGATCCTTCTCTACCTGCTCGCCTGCGGCGCCTGCGCGCCGCCTCCCGCGAGCCAGGCCCCCGCTCCCGACGCATCCACCCGCCTGCGCGATCGAGTCGGTCAGCCGCTTCATCACCGACACCATGCGCGTCCTCGGCGCGCCCGGCGCCGCCATCTGCGTCATGCGCGATGGCCGGATCGTCTGGAGCGCGGGCTTCGGCATGGCCGATCTGGAGCAGCAGGTCCCGGTGACCACCACGACGCGATTCCGGATCGGGAGCGTTTCCAAGGCGCTCACATCAGCCGCGCTCGGCCGCCTGGTGGAAACCGGGCAGCTCGACCTCGACGCGCCGGTCCAGCGCTACGTCCCGGGATTTCCGGTCAAGCGGTACCCCGTCACGGTGCGGCAGGTCGCGGGACACCTGGCGGGCATCAGGCACTACCTGGAGGGGGAGTTCGAGAACCAGAAGCACTACGCGTCCCAGACCGAGGGACTCGCGATGTTCGCGCGGGACTCGCTGCTGTTCGAGCCGGGCACGAACTTCGAGTACTCGAGCTTCGGCTACAACCTGCTCGGGGCGGTGGTCGAGGGGGCGACGGGCGGGGATTTCCGGACCTACATGAACGAGCAGGTCTTTCGCCGGGCCGGCATGACCCATACCTCGGCGGAGCACCCCGACAGCATCATCCCCGGCCGCGGGCGGTACTACACGCGCGCCGACTCCACCGGGCCGATCGTCAACGCCATCTACGTGGACAACACCTACAAGTGGGCGAGCGGCGGGTTCGTCTCCACGCCCGAAGACCTGGCCCGCTTCGGCGATGCGTTGCTCCAGGGCAAGCTGGTGAAGCCCGAGACGCGCGACCTGCTGTGGACCTCGATGCACACCGCTGACGGCGAGGCGACGGAGTACGGCATCGGCTGGACGGTGGAGGCGGACTCAGCGGGCCGCCGCCGGGTGCGGCATTCCGGCGGGTCGGTGGGAGGCACCGCGCACCTGATCATCTATCCCGAGCAGAGGACGGTGGTCGCGCTGGTGGTGAACAGCGACTACACGTTCGTCCGGGCGATCAAGCGCTATGCGGAGCCTTTTGTGGAGGGGGAAGGTAGAGCCGCAGATGAACGCAGATAAACGCAGATTCCTTCTGCGTGCTCTGCGTTCATCTGCGGCTTTTAGTCAGTTTTCTTGTGGTTTTCTTGGGGCTCGCCTTCTTCCGTCCCGGCTTCCTGCGCGTTGCCTTCTTCCGAGTGGCCTTCTTGCGCGTGGCCTTCTTGCGGCCCCGCTTCACCCGCTCCGGCAGCTCCTTCGACCCGGTGGAGCGGTTCCACTCCTCGTAGGTCTCTTCCGAGATCTCACCCTTCACCAATAGCTCGGCGAACTTCCGCCGCTGCGCCTTGCTCTTGAATGGCATCGCCGCCTCGATATCGGGGGACATCGACCCGCCACTCAACAGTACATCGGCTCCGCTCAGAACGTGGTATGCATCGCGAGTCCGAATCGCGGACCACCCGCCGCCGGCACTACCATCGGGCTGATGGTGATGTCGCCCGGCGCACCCGGCGCCGCCGGTTCCGTCCGGTCGGGCGACGCGCGCCTGGTAGGACGCAACGCGGTGTACAGGCCGACCGTCAGCGCGCCGCCGCCGATGAGCGTGTTGGCGATCGCCACGTCTTTCGTCGCGTGCGTTTCGTCGAGCTGGGCGAGACCGGCGACCAGCGCAGCCCCACCGGCGAGCACACCGGCCCACCCCGCCGACTTGCTCGGCGCGAACGCGTTCACCGCGATCGTGGCCATGGACGTGCCGCTCACCAGGATGGAGGTGATCGCGTACTCGCCGCTGACGCCGGCCTCTTCCGGCGGCAGAGGCGGCGGTCCGTAGAAGGGCTGGATGCGGCCCGCCTCCGCGAGCGTAAGACCGGTGCTGTCGAGCCACGCCACCAAGCGCGGGATCGTCAGCCAGCTCGGCGACGGTAGCGCTGTTCCGGGTGGCGGCGACGCGATCCACCAAGTCGCCCCGGCCGGAGCGGTCGATCAGATAGGCCATGGCGCAGAGCACGCCACGACTGTCGCGGAAGACCGGCATCGCCCGGTCGGGGTAGCGGTCGTTCAGCGGGAAGGTGCCGGCATCCCGATACTCCCGGAGCCAGCCGATCAGCGTTTCCCGGGAGGCCCGTTGTGACGGCGTGAGGGTCATCACGGCCTGCCGCAGCTCCGCGTCCACGGAATCGAAGTGGGCGCGGAGCCGGATGGCCTCGGCGCGCGCATGCCGCGCCGACGGGTCATCGGCAGCGGTCACGGCGAGGCGGAGCGGGACGGTCAGCGTAACGACGAGCGCGAGGATCGAGAGGACGAGACGGGACGACGCCATACCTTCCTCCTCACTAATCAGGAGCCTACGGATTCGAATCCCTATCGTCTAGGACGCCGGCCGGTCCGATTCCGTGACCACCGCTCACCGCTCCTTGCGATACATCCGCATCGCGATCGGTGCCGCCACCGCGACGATCACGGCCGACGCCGCGAGCACCCAGGCCACGTCGTTCCCGACCGGCTGCCCGTGCATCAGCCCGCGCGATGCATTCGCCAGGTGGGTCACCGGGTTCCGGCCCACGACGGCCTGGAGCCATCCCGGCATGGTCTTCAGGTCCACGAAGATGTTGCTCGCGAACGTGAGCGGCATCAGGAAGATGAAACTCGTCGTCATCACCGATTCCGGCGTCCGCACCAGCATCCCCACGATGATCCAGAGCCAGGAGAGCGCGAAGCAGAAGACCATCACCAGCGCCATCGCGAGCACCACGCCCACGATCCCGCCCTGCGGCCGAAAGCCGAGGATGAAGCCGACGATCAGGATCAGAATCGAGGCGACCGAGTAGCGGAACAGATCGCCCGCCAGCGCGCCGAGGATGGGCGACGCCTGCCACATCGGAAGCGAGCGGAAACGGTCGTAGAGACCCTTATGGATGTCGGTATTGAGCCCCACGCCGGTGTAGACGGTGATGAAGATGATCGTCTGGACCAGCACGCCCGGCAGCAGGTACTGGATGTACTCCCGCGGTGAGCCCGCGAGCGCGCCGCCGAAGATGTACGTGAACAGCAGCGTGAACATGATCGGCATCACGGTCACGTCGAACAGCTGGAACGGCACGTGCTTGATCTTGAGCATCGCACGCCAGGCAAGCGTCAGCACCGAGGACGGCGCGGAAGCCGGCCGGGGCCTCGGCTGGGTGCCGAGGACGCGGCCCGTGCGCTCGCCGGTGGTCAGTAGCGCGTCGGTGGTCATGACTTGGCCTCCTGTGCCACCTCTTCCGCCGGGCGGCCGGTGAGCGCGAAGAACACCTCGTCGAGCGTGGGGTTTCCGACCGAGAACTCGGTGACCTCCACGCTGTCCTGAGTGAGGGCCGTGAGCACGGCCGCCGCCTGAGCCGGATTGGTGAGCCGGGCGGTGACCGTCGTCGGATCGGACGCCGGCACCACGCCATCGCCGAGCACGCGCGACACCAGCGCCTGCGCCCGCTCCCTCTGGTCCGCTTTGGCGAGCCGCACGTGCAGCGCGCCCGAGCCGACCGACTGCTTGAGGTCGCGGCTGGTGCCTTCGGCGATGACGCGGCCGTGGTCCACCACCGCCATGCGCTCCGCGAGGCGGTCGGCCTCGTCGAGGTACTGGGTGGTGAGCAGCACCGTGGTGCCCTCGTCCGCGATCCGGCGCACCAGGTCCCAGACCTGGTTGCGACTGCGAGGATCGAGTCCGGTGGTGGGCTCGTCGAGGAACAGGATCTCCGGAATCGCCACCAGACTCGCGGCGATATCGATGCGGCGGCGCATGCCGCCGGAGTAGGTCATCACCTGCCGCCCGGCCGCCTCGTCGAGGCCGAACGCCTCGAGCAGCTCCGCGGCACGCCGGCGGGCGTCCCGCCAGGACAGCCCCAGCAGGCGCGCCATGAGGATCAGGTTTTCCAGGCCGTTCAGGTCTTCGTCCACCGACGCGTACTGCCCGGTGAGGCTCACCTTCTGGCGAACGATGGCGGCCTCGCGCACGACGTCGTGGCCCAGCACGGTGGCCGTGCCGGCGTCGGGTTTGAGCAGGGTGGCGAGGATGCGGATCGTGGTCGTCTTGCCCGCGCCGTTGGGCCCGAGGAGACCGAACACGGATCCCTTTCGGATCCGCAGGTCTACCCCATTCAGGGCACGGGTATCACCGAAGGCCTTGACCAGGCCGTTCGTCTCGATCGCGTAGGACATCGAATCTCCCTCAGACAAAATGTGCGGCACCGAAGATATGCCGAAGTGGACTCCGGTGCCAGCCCTATCCTGTAACAAGTTCGGGCCGCCGCGTTGGCGGTTGCGGGGACGAGTGGATGGCGAGGGGATTCACTGCCGGTTTCGGACCTGGTGGTAGCTCAGGAGTGGTTGAAGCACGCGCCGCCATGGCAATAGAGAATGAACCAGGCCATCGGCAGCCCAACCACCAGACCGAACGTCTTCCAGAACCCCGCGACGGGATTCCCCACGCGCACGGAGTCCACTCCGGCGAGCGGGAGGCTTACGCGGCAACTATCGCAGTGGAGGGGACGGTGGAAGGGACGATCCGCTGATGGAATCCGACCCGATGATGACCGCGTGCCAACGGACGGCGCTGTCTCCGCTCCAGACCTGTACCTGCTGGCGCGGCGGCCATGTACCGGGGGCCAGGTACTCCCGCTGCTTCCAGCCTGCTCCGCAGCCGGTAGTGATGATCGCCATCAGGACGGCGAAGTAGCCGAGTCGTTGCACGAGGTCGCTCCTTGAGAGGACTCGGCAACATCTACCCGCGGCGCGTGACCTCGGCGTGACTTACCGCCGTCCCTCGACCATCCCGAGGGCGATCCCGATCGCCACGCCGATCCCGATGCCGATGAGCAGGCTGTCGTAGGCCATGCCGATTCCGGCTCCGATCGCGATGCCACTCGCGATCAACACGTAGCGATTCATGTCACGCCTCCTGAAGCTGCATCGTTCTCCTCGCTATCTCCGGGTACTCCGCTCGCGCAGCCCCTGAGCCTCGAGCGCGAGATAGCGCCGGTTGATACCGCGAGTCACCAGCGCCACCAGCCAGCCGAGGGGTCCCGCGAATCGAAGGGACAGCGTCGCGCGGGTGCCGTCAGGCGTTCCTTCGACGCCATGCTTCGCGATCACGCGGACGCCGGGCGCGCGCGTGACCCAGGTGAAGCTGCGGCCGTCCACCAGCTCGGTCACCTCCCACACCGCCGGACGGAGCTTGGGCTGCCAGATGCGGGCGCGGCTCCCGACGCCGAGCCTGCCGCGCTCCAGCCGCTCGATACGCGTCACGGTCGGCGTCCATTCCGCCCAGCGCTCGATGTTGGACAAGACGGCCCACACCCGGTCGGGCGGGGCCGCGATGTCCGTCGTGATGCTGAAGTCGACTCAGGATTTCGACCTGGACGAGCGCTTCTTTCGGCTGGAGCTCTTCTTGCGCGGAACCTTGGCGCCCTTCTTCCGCGCTTCCGACAGCCCGATCGCGACGGCCTGCTTCCGGCTCTTCACCTTGCCGCCTCGACCGCCTTTCCCACTGCGCAGCGTGCCCTTCTTGCGCCGGCGCATCGCGCTCTTGACGCTCTTGCTCGCGCCCTTGCTGTATTTCCTGCGGCCCGACTTGCGGGTGGATGATTTTTTCGCTGCCATGGTGACTCCAGAGGATTGGAAGGTTGGTCAACGAGCTAGGGCAGATCGCGTCAGGCGCCAGATGACCGCGCGTGCCACCACCACGTAGAACAGCCACGTGAGCGCGATCCCAAGCACGCCGGCCGCGACATGCACCGGCGTGCCTTCGTAGACCGGCTCTTCGACGGTGCCGACGTTGGGTCCGGGACCCACCAGGCGATCCATCAGCACCAGACGGCCAGGCGAGGATCGCGTCGAGTGGTGACGGCGCGGGGAGCGCGAGGATCACGGCCGCGGGAGTGCCCGCCGATCCGAGCATCATCGCGGTGAGCCAGGGCTGCCGAACCGGCAGAGACTCGTCTGCCAACGCATTGCGGGGCTTCATGTTGCGGATCAGAGTTAAAGCGCTTCCACAAGGGCACGCGCGTCAGTCGCCGGTGGGAATGATCCCCGCGTTCTCCACCATCAGGATCACCGCCCGCTCGGGCGCGCGCGTCCGGTGCACCACGCCCTTTGGGCACCACGAATCCCTGGCGCGGGCCGAGGTGCACGATCCGGTCTTCCAGATCGATCAGAAACTGACCTTCGATGACGTAGAAGAACTCGTCGTCATTGTCGTGCTTGTGCCAGTGATACTCGCCCTGCATCACGCCGAGCCGGACGACGGAGTCGTTCACCTTGCAGAGCGTCTGGTTGAACCAGCGATCGGTGCACGCGTCCACCAGCGGCTGAACGTCCACGACCTCGAGCTGCTCGTAGTGGAC
The DNA here is from genome assembly GCA_963720365.1 of uncultured Gemmatimonadales bacterium. Lineage (GTDB taxonomy): Bacteria > Gemmatimonadota > Gemmatimonadetes > Gemmatimonadales > GWC2-71-9 > CAVVWJ01. Next base: position 354,393 of record CAVRFK010000017.1, read on the forward strand.
GTTCAGCCGGGTGACGTAGGGATAGTCGCTCACCTGTGGCCCTGATGCGCCGCGAGCGCCTCGAGCAACGCCTTGGCCGTCTCCTCCGACGACGCCGGGTTCTGGCCGGTGATGAGATTGCCGTCCACGGCGGTGTGGCTCGCCCAGTCGGCGGCCTTGGAGTATCTCCCGCCCTTCGCCTTCAGCATGTCTTCCACCAGGAACGGCACGACGTCCGTCAGTCCCGCCGCGTCTTCCTCGGTGTTGGCGAATCCCGTCACCTGCTTGCCGCCGACCAGCGGGGCACCTTCCGGCGTCTTGGTATGCCGAAACACCGCCGGGCCGTGGCAGACCGCCGCCACCGGCTTCCCCGCCGCGTGGAGCCGCTCGATCAGCGCGATCGAGCTCTTGTCTTCCGCGAGATCCCACAGCGGCCCATGGCCGCCCGGGTAGAAGACCGCGTCGTAGTCGTCGGGGTTGATGCCGGACAGTTTGGTCGTGTTCGCGAGCGCGCGCTGCGCCTCGGGATCGCTGCGGAACCGCTGCATCGCGGGGGTCTGCGCCTTGGGGTCGTCGCTCTTGGGATCGATGGGGGCGGCGCCGCCCCTGGGAGACGCGAGGGTGATCTCCGCGCCCGCATCGCGCATCGCATAGTACGGGGCTGCGAACTCTTCCAGCCAGAAACCAGTGGGCTTGCCGGTGTTGCCGAGCCGATCGTGTGAAGTGAGGACCATCAGGATTTTGGGCACTGCTTCGCTCCTGCGAGGTGTATGACGCAACCTAACCCGGTCGGACCGGCTTCGACCCCTTCGCCAGTTTTCGCGCGTCGAGGCGCCGCTGCGCCAGCCGGGCGATGGCGGTCCAATCGGGGAGCGCGCGGTCCGACGGCACCCAGCCGCGGAAGAACTCTTCGACCGGCCGCTGCCGGAAGTTCCTGAAATCCTCGCCCTGAAACGACGGCGAAGACGACGTAGCGCTCCAGGCCCGGGCCCCGCCCCGGCTCTGCGATCGAGCCGAGGACCCTGGCGAAACGGTCGGGGCGCTCGCGCTGAGACCAGACCGTGGCGTTGTTCGAGACGTCGAGCCCCTCGGGATGCCGCAGCGGCATGAGCTGACTGCGCAGAAGGCGCACCGCGCGGCGGGAGGGCTTCTGTCCCACCGACACACCTCCGTCGGGCGCCGACTTCCCCAGGCTCCAGACGATCGGGACCGGCCCCGGCTCCAGCACGTAGTACAACTGGCCGCGCACCGACATCGCGAAGGTGCGTCCCAGGCCGCTCGCCCGCTGGAGCCGAGCGCCGCGAGACTCCTGGAAGGTGAACCCGCCGGCCGTCTTCGCCGCCGTCATCAGCCGCACGCTCGTCCCGCCCTCGAGATGCCGCGACAGATAGCCGGCACACGCCGAGGCGTAGGAGTCGTGCCCGGGGGCGATGAGGAGCACGCGGCGGTGGGATCCGAGCGGCGGCAGCGACCCGCCGAAGGTGGCGGCGAAGGCGTGCTGAAGCGCGGCGTGGGCGGCATCGTCGTGGTCGAGCAGGGCTTCGACCGACGCGTCCTCGTACTGGGCCAGATACTCGAGCGCCGCGCCGATAGCTCGGCGGTCGGTCGGCTCGTTCCGGACCTCCAGGATCACCAGACCGCCGGACCGGTCGAGCCCGACGAGCACGACCGTGCGGCGCAGCGGCTCCTCCCGGCCGACGATGAGTATCCGCTCCCCGTCGGGGAGATAAGGGTTCGCGTCGAACCAGCGCTCGAACTCGAGTGGGTGCCAGGACACTGCGCGGCGGGTAGGCATGGCGACAAATATACGATCCCAATTCGTCCGTGTGGCGGGACGTCCACGCGCATCCGCTCTCTTGGGCTGTCCCGCAGCTCCAACCCCGACGAGAGGCCGCTTCCGATGAGCCCGAGCCATTCCGCACAGCGTCGCGCGCTGGGCGTCGTCCTGACCCTCGCGCTGGCCGCCTGCAACGACGACATCACGCCACCCACCACCGATGCCATGACCCCCGTGACGGCCGACGCCGACGCGAAGAAGGTCACCTACTGGCTCACCCTCCTTCACAACAATGACGGCGAGTCCGAGCTGCTGGACGCGAGCCAGGGCGACGCCGACTTTGGCGGCGTGGCCCGGTTCGCCACCCTCATGCGCGAACTGCGCGAGGACGCCGACCGCCGCCGCCCCTCCTGCGAGAAGGCCGGCGCCGGCGCCGGCCAGTGCGGGGGAACGATCGTCGTCTCCTGGGCGACAATTTCCTCGCGGGGCCGGAGTTCAACGCCAGTCTCACCCGGGGCGTGCCGTTCTTCGACGCCATCGCGCTCGACCGCATCGGCTACGACGCCCTGGCGATCGGCAACCACGAGTTCGACTTCGGGCCCGACGTGCTGGCCGACTTCATCGAGTCGTTCGGTCCCGGCCGGATCGAGCGGTTCCTCAGCGCCAATCTCGACGTCTCCGGCGAGCCGCGGCTCGCCGCCCTCGCGGCCGACGAGCGGATCAAGCGCTCCCGGTTTGTGAACAAGGGCGGCGAAGCCATCGGCATCGTCGGTGCGACGACACCGGCCCTGCCCTTCATCTCCAGCCCGCGGAACGTGGTGGCGGGCGACGTGGCACCGGCGAGTACAGCGGGAAGTGAACCGGCTGACCCAGACGAGGGATCAAGATCGATCGTACTGATCAGCCACCTGCAGAGCGTGACCGAGGACCTGGCCCTGATCCCCTGCTGCGCAACGTGGACATCGCGGTCGCCGGCGGGGGCGATGAGCTGCTCGCGAACGACGACGACGGGCTTGTCCCGGGCGACGTCGCGGCCGGGACCTATCCCCTGAACGCGACCGACGCGGACGGGCGGACGGTTCCCGTCGTCACCACGTCCGGCGCGTACAATTACGTCGGCCGACTGATCGCCGGGTTCGACAAGGACGGCAAGCTGGTGCGGGTGCAGAACCAGAGCGGCCCGGTGCGCGTTGCCGGCGGCGCGAACCCGGACGCCGTGGCGCCAGATCCCAGGCTGCTGGCGCGTGTGGTCGAGCCGGTGCAGGCGTCCATCGAGGGCCTGGCGGCGAACATCATCGCCACCAGTGCAGTGGATCTCGACGGGACCCGGATCAAGATTCGAAGCGAGGAGACCAACGAAGGGAACCTGGTCGCCGACGCGCTGCTCTGGCAGGCGAACGCGCTGGCCGCGGGCTTCGGTCTGTCGCCGGCGCAGGTGGGGATCCAGAACGGCGGCGGGATCCGCAACGACGCCATCATCCCGGCCGGCCCGTTCAGCGAGCTGTCCACCTTCGACATCCTGCCCTTCTCCAACCTCGTCGCCATCGTGCCCGACTTCCCCCGCGAGCAGTTCAAGGAGCTGCTGGAGAACGCGGTGTCGGCGCGTCGAAGCCGGCGACGGGCGGTTCGCGCAGGTGGCGGGCTTCGCCTTCACCTGGGATCCCGCTGGTACTCCACAAGTCCTGGATGAGACCAGCAACGTGACCACCCCGGGCACCCGGGTCGTGGACGTGACGCTCGACGATGGCACGGCGATCGTGACGGACGGCGCCGTCGTGGCCGGTCCCGGGATCAGCATCGCCACGATCGACTTCTCGGCGCGCGGCGGGGACCAGTATCCCTTCAGGGGAGCGGCGTTCACCAGCGTGGGCGTGAGCTACCAGCAGGCGCTGCGGAACTACATCGTGGACGAGCTCGGGGGCACGATCAGTGCCACGGACTATCCCGAAGGTGGCGAGGGACGCATCACCAGGGAGTAGTTATACAGCCGCAGATAAACGCGGATGAACGCGGATGGATCGGTGTCATCCGCAGCCATCTGCGTTCATCTGCGGCTCCTGCTTCAGCGCCTCACTTGGGCGGCCCGGGGAACACGGCGACCGGACCCTCCACCTTCCCGCCGGGCGGCACGTAGGCCGGGGCGGGTTGGCCGCCGGGGCCGAGATGCTTGATGTACGCGTAGATCGCCTTGACGTCTTCGTCGGTCATGTCTCGGACCGCGAACCAAGGCATCGGCGGCCGGCGTTGATCGCTGCGGGCGTGGGCCATGAACTGGTCCGCCGTCATCTTCGGTACCAGCAGGCGCAGGTTGGACGCGTAGGTCGTACCCCATGGTCCCTGCCAGCCTAACGGAGCACCGGTGAGCCATGCCTTCTCGTCGACGTTGCCGGCCGTCACCATGTAGCCGGGCGTGTGGCAGTCGTTGCAGCCTGCGATCATGACGAGGTACTTGCCGCGCGCGGTGTCGTCGGGGAAGGCCCGGTTGGACGACGTGGTCCCAACGGCGGCGGTGACGAGCGAGGCGAGCGCTATCGCTCCGAGCACCGGCACGAGTCGCTGCATGAAAGCCTCCTGGGGTAGGAGGATGGCTACGGATTGGTACGGGGGATGTGCCAGGAAGATGTGCGCGGCGTCGAGCCGCGTCCAGCGTCGTCGGCTCGCTACGAGAACAGGCCCCAGAGCGGTGGCGTGCAGAGCGCAATGCCAGAGAGCAACAGGAGCAGGGCGGCCATGGCAACACCGCGATGCGCCACCTCCCTCGCCTTCCACCGAGCGTGCAGTGCCGCCCATGCGACCAGCCACACCACCACCGCCAGCGTGGTCCGACCGGACACGCCGCCGGCCGGCTCGTAGAGGACCGGCGCCTCGAACAGCCCGGTCTCGCTCAGGATGACGATCACGCCCATCGCGAACCCGCCGATGCCCGCCGCCAGAAAAGCCGCGAGCGCCGCACCGTTGGGATGCGCGCCTTCATGCTGCTTCGAATCCATGTCTTCGTTTCCGTTTACTCGAGGGGAGCCACCTTGTTGACGAAGACGCCGAGCACGCCGGCGTACGCCACCAGGAGCAGGCAGATCGTCACCAGCGCGGTCGCCATTCCGTTCAATCGCCGGTCGCTGAGCACCTGGGACCGGTAACGGAGACAGACGGCCGCGACGGCCGTAGCGACCATCGCCGCGATCCAGGGGACGTGCTCCTTGGTCTCCATCGCGAACGAGTGCAGCCACGCCGTCGCGGGGTTGGATCGGATGAGGGCCCGCGGGTACGCGCTCAGGTCCGTGAGACCTTCGGGCGGGGTCGCGCGATACGGCGGGAACGTGATGTACGTGCCGACCAGCAGCGCGAGCCACAGCAGGACCGCCGTGAGCACGAGGAGCGTCGCGAGATGGCGCGCCTGCTGGTCGGCCGCCGCGCTCGAGGCGGCGACTGTCCGCATGCTGCAGAGCGAGAAGAGCGAGGCGGCCAGCGCCATGAGCGAGCCGCCGCCCAGAACGACGCCGTGCAGCATCGTCCAGAGGCTGCGTTCGGAAAACAGGAGGGTGTCCATGGCGGTCCCGGTACGAGTTCCGGGACAACTTGGACGGGAACCAGGGATCGGGCAAGCCGCGGTGGCCGTCTAAGGCAACCCAGATGAACGCAGATGAAGCAGAGTCGACCAAGGTATTGGAACGGCAACCAGCATCGAGCTGGTCAGACCCGGTCGCCGGCTACTGCCGCTGCCAGAGCACTGCGTGGCTGGTGCCGTTGCCGGCGGCGCTGAATCCCACGATCGTGCCGGCCCGGTTCACACCCTGCGCCCCCGCATGAGTGTCGAGGCCATCGGGTACGAGCGTCGGCAGCACGGTCGAGGATCCCGGCTCCCACACCCAGGCGCGCTCCGAGCCGGGCTCGTCTCCGGTGTCGAAGGCCTGGCCGACCACGACGCCAAGGGGACTGATCGCGCGCGGGCTGATAGTCGGGCGGCTTCCGGGATGCGGCAAGTGGGTGAACGCCTCCTGGTAGTAGACGAACCCGTCCGCAAACTCCAGATCCTCCCCGACCGCGTCTTGCGTCGGGCCGAACGCGCCCGCGATCTGGCCCTTGGTGTTGACCGCGTTGCGATACTGGACAGGCGACCGAAGGTGCCGAGGTCCTTGAACACACCGTCCTTCCAGCGGAAAGCATGGCGCTCGCCGGAGGCGGTGAGGCTGTGGCCGACCACGATGCCGCCTCGGCTGATGCCGTTGGCCTGCGAGGTGGCTCCGCCCAGGGTCCCGAGATCCGTCATGACACCGTCTTTCCAGAGGAAGGCGTGACGGTTCCCACTGGGGTTTCTGCCCAGCCCACGATGACCCCGAACTCGTTGATGCCGGTAGCCTGGCTGTTGCGGCCTCCGAGCGTACCGAGGTTCTTCCTGACGCCGTTCTTCCATCGGACCGCGCGGCTGGCCCCCGACCTTCATCGTGCTCCACCCGACGATGACGCCATCGTCGTTGATCGCCGTCGCCTCGCTGTATCCGCCGGCCAGCGCGCCCAGATCCTTCATGACGCCCTTCGACCAGACAAAGGCATGGGGCAGGCTCGCACCCGCGATCCTGCTGGTACCGACGATCACACCGGCGGAGTTGATCGCCTTCGCGGCAGAGAATGCTCCGCCGAGGGTGCCCAGGTCGCGAACGGTATAGGTGGCGATCGCCGCCGTCGTCGCAGCGGACTCGGCCGCGGGGTCGGTCGG
>CAVRFK010000018.1:0-7411 GCA_963720365.1 uncultured Gemmatimonadales bacterium
ATCGGCACGACCGGCCGAAGTCTGGGTGCCGGCGGGCCCGCGAGGCGCCGCATCATCGCCACCTGCGGTGTCGCGCCGCCGAACGGCGGCGTGCCGGAGAGCAGCTCGTAGAGCACGCAGCCGAGCGAGAAGATGTCGCTCCGCCCGTCGATCTCCCGGTCGCCGCTGACCTGCTCCGGACTCATGTAGTCCGGCGTGCCGACGACGGTGCCCGTCGCGGTGAGCTTGTCGTGCACTTCGCTGACCGCACGCGCGAGCCCGAAGTCGCCCACCAGTACCCGCGAGTCTTCCAGCAGGATGTTGTCGGGCTTGATGTCCCGGTGCACCACGCCTTGGGCGTGGGCATAGGCCAACGCCGAGAGTACCGCAGATCCGATCCGCAGGACCTCGCCCGGCTCGCAGGGCCCTTCCTTCTCGAAGCGCTCCCACACGTTCTGCCCGCGCACCAGCGGCATCGTGAACCAGAGCAGCTCGATGGACCGTCCACCCACTCCCGCCGGAACGGACGTGACACCGGAGTCGAGGATGCCGAGGATGTTGGGATGCTGAAGCCGGCCGGCAATCCGGATCTCGCGCCGGAATCGCTCGGCGCCGACGGTGGGGCCGAGCTCGGGGTTGAGCACCTTGAAGGCGATGGGCTCGCCGGCCTCGTTGCGGGCGGCGTGGATGGTGGCCATGGCGCCGCGTCCGAGCTCGCGCTCGAACGTGTAGGCGCCGGCGAGGGCGGTCTGGAGATGCTGGAGGAGGTCCGGTTTCACGGTAACGAAACGGTCACAGCGTAAGACGCCCATTGCAAGCGTCAAACATAGCGCCGACTTTGGCCGGAGCCCGTTCGTCGACCGGCCTTCAGGAGAACGCGATGACCAACCCCCACAAGCCGATTCACCTGCCGCTCACCGAAGAACAGCAGGCGATGATTCACAAGATCACCGGCGAGCACGCTTTCATTCTCGAGCTGATCCCCGAGGAAGGCGATGCCACCTCCGGTGAAGGCCGCGGGCTCAAGTTCAACTGGCGGATCTCGGTGGACTCCGGCATTCCCCGCCAGCAGTGGAACGCGGGCGCCCGGAAGCCGGCCGCCGAAGAGGGCGCGTCGACCTAGGTTTCGCCGCGACCCTGCAGCACGATCGGCGCAGTCCAGCGGAAGGGCCCCCACGCCATCGCGAGTGTGCCGTGCGTGGCGTCGCGCGGCTCGACCGAGATGGTGAACCGTTCCACCGTGCCCGCTACGCTGTCCACCTTCATCGGCGCGGTCCCCAGGTCCTGCGCTCGGCTGTATTCCGTCCCCCATTGCCCCGTCTGCCGGTTCACGATGAGATCGGCGCCTCCGCGGGCCCGCGGTACCGTCCACAAGGTGTAGGTCCCCGCCGGCAGCGACAATCCCGCGAGCCTGATCGGCACTGAGGTCGTGAGCTGAGTCGCCGCGTTGGCGCCCGTGCGCCAGACGCGGTCGTAGGGAATCACGTTGCCCAACAGGTTGCGGCCGCGGGCGGCCGGGCGCCCGTAATCCACCGAGAGCGCCGCGGCGCCGATCGTGGCGCGGACGGTGTCGCGCACGCTGAGCTGCGCGGGGCCGGTGGTACGCTCCGCCGCCGCGAAGCGATCCGCGATGGAGTCGATGTCGGGCACGGCCGGTGTTCGCTCGACCGCGACCTTGTAGGTGCTCCGCATTCCCGAGTAGGCCAGCATCCGGCCGCTGCTGTCCACGGTCACGTCGCCGGTTCCCGACAGCCAGCCGTGCCGCAGCTCCACCTTGCCTCCGCCGCGCGGCACCACGAAGCCCCGGTGCATCGTGAAGGTCGGTCCGACGTCCCGGTCCGGATAGAACTGCCGGAACAGCGCGCTGTCGCCCGGCGCCTTACCCGCCCCCGCGAGGCGGTGGAGCCCCGCGGCGATCTCCAGCTCGATCACGCTGTACATCATCGACACGTGCGGTACCGCGATCGCCCCGCCGGTGGCGAACGCCGTGTCCCGGACACCGGCGCTGTCGCTGACGGAGATTTTGACGGCCTTCTCGGAGAAGTCGGCCGTGACACGCCTTCCGCGTTCTTGCGGCGACGGGCCGTTCGGCGTGCGCACGTCCATCACCATCCGCCGGATCGTGCCGTCCCGGTTCAAGTCGAACTCGGTGTGGCGCCGCCGTACGAAGGGCCAGCGATCCACCCCGTCCGCGACCAGCCGCGTGGAGGAACGCTCGATGCGCTCCACGGCGACCGTGTCGTTGCCGAGGACGGCAACGAAGCCGTAGTGCTCGGGGGGCGGGGTGTGACTGCAGGCGAGAAGAATGAGAGGGAGAACGATCGGTCGCTTCATTCGAGGTCTTTCATGTTGGCCGGATTTGTCTAGGGCGCCTTCCCCATCCGCGCCCGCACCACCGCCTCCCAGTTCGACACCACGACCATCTCCCCGGTGTTGGAGCCTTGCAGGAAGATGAAGTGCTGCCCATCGGGCATGACGTCGTAGTTGGCGTGCGGGTTTCCGGCGAACACGTAGGTATCCGTGAGGACCGTGTCGCGCGAAGCAACGTCGAACACCGTCCCGGGACGAATCGTCGCCGCGAGCAGCCGTCCATCGCCTCGATAGAACAGGCGCCGCCCGTCCCGCGACCAGATCGGCTCGGTCCCGCCGTTGGCGGAGACCTGGACCCGTCCCCCCGGTCCGGGAAACGGCTGGACGACGATCTCGTTCCGCCCCGACTCGTCGGTGGTGAACGCGATCCAGCGGCCGTCGGGCGAGACCCGCGGCATGGTCTCGATGGCGCTGGTGCTGGCGGCCACCGCCTGCGGGGTGGTATCGCCGGACAAGGTTCGGTAGTAGATGTCCGCACCGAGGGTATCGAGCTGGTACACGATGTGGCGGGCGTCGGGTGATATCACCGCCTCGAAGACATCGAGGCGGTCGCCCTGCAGCAGCGGCGTGGCCTTGGCGCTCAGGTCGGCCGGGCGCCACCAGATGGCGGTGCGGGTCTCGGAATCGGAGCGGAACAGCACCCGGCTCCCGTCCGGCGACCACTCCGGACGCTCGTTGGTCGTGCCCTCGGTGGTGAGCCGCGTCAGCGTGCCCGAGCCGAACTCGTGCAGCCAGACGTCTCGCTTGTCCGACACGCCGATCGTGATCGCGAATCGTCGTCCATCAGGTGAGAGGCGGGGGAACCCGTAGTCCCTCCGGTCTCCCAGGAGAACCCGGGATGAGCCGCCGGGCCCCACGACCATGACCTGGGAGACCTGCGTGCCTTTCTGATAGAACAACGTGCGGCGCGAGACGAAAGCCCGCCCCAGCCCAGTGCTGGTGTTCACCACCACGTTGTCCACCAGCTGGACCGGCGGCCCGAGGAGGCGCCGCCGGGCCACGTCGATCGGCGCCCCCATGATCGTGCCCGCGGCGGTGACATACATCAGGGTCCCGTCTATCAGGCCCAACGGCTGGATGCCTCTGAGATCGAGCACCGTAGCCTCGCCCGTGGCGAGTGAGGCGATCGCGATCCTCGCTCCCGTCAGCGAGCTGGAGGCCCAGCTCGCGTAGATCACGCTTCCTTCGGCGTCCACCACCAGCGGGGCGTCGCGAAACAGCTCGCCCACCGCCGCACGGTCGCCCAGCCGCCGGGGCGCCCCGCCCGCTTCCGGAATGGTGTATAACGCCGTGTTGCCGGAGACGACGATGACGCCCGTCGTGGACCAGCTCGCTCCGTTGAACGTGCCCGGCGCCATTCCCAGCGTCTGAGGCGCGTTCCCGTCCAGGGCGATCTTGTAGATCTGGTTGCCCCGGATGAACGCGACCCACCGGCCGTCAGGCGAGAAGAACGGAAACGCGGCGTCCTCGGTCCCCGGCAGTGGTCGGGCCGTGACGTCGTCCAGCTCGCGCACCATCAGCCGCTGCCGGCGATCCTCACCCTGACCGACGTACACCAGCGTCTGTCCATCCGGTGAGACCGCCAGGATGTTGTACCCGAGGGCGTTGGTGCTGCCGCTCGGCGGCGCGGGAATCGTGAAGCGCACGACATCCGCGCCCGCCGTCTCGCCCGACGCTCCCGCCAACTGCCGAGCGGCGATCAACGCGCTACCGACCGCCACGGCCGCGAGGCCCAGCACCACCGGATCGCGTAGCCGCGCACGCCAGCCTCCGCTCCACCCCGCTCCACCGTAGGCCCGTGCGCCGGCCGAGATCCTGGTCCGGCCGGTGTCGGACGCGTGCAGCGCCTCCGCGAACTGCGCCGCGGTGGCGAAGCGATCGGCCGGGAGCTTCTCGAGGGCGGTGAGCACCGCCTGCTCGACGGCGGGCGGGACGGTGTCGCGCTGTGGATAGATCGGGCGAGGGCGTTCGGTCATCACCTTCGCCACGACGGCTTGCGCGGTGCTGCCGGTGAACGGCGGATCGCCGACCAGCATCTCATAGGCCGTCGCACCGAGGGCGTAGACGTCGGAGCGGGCGGTGATCTCGCGCTCGCCCATCGCCTGCTCGGGGGACATGTAGTGCGGCGTGCCGAGGCTCATGCCGGTCTCGGTCATGCGCGCGCCGCCGCCTTTGCTGGCGGCGAGCGCGATGCCGAAGTCGGCCACCAGCGCCGCGCCGTCGTGCAGCAGGATGTTCTCGGGCTTGATGTCGCGGTGGATGACGCCGTGCCGGTGGGCATAGTCGAGCGCGGCGGCGACCTGGGAGGCGATCAGGATGGCATCGGCGATCGGGAGTTGTTTCTCGCGAGTCAGACGGTCACGCAGCGACTCCCCGTCCACGAACGGCATCACGTAGTACGCGGTGCCCTCGACTTGCCCGCTGTCGATGAGTCCGAGGATGTGCGGGTGTTGCAGCGTCGCGATGGTCTTGATCTCGCGGAGGAACCGCTCGGCGCCGATGACGGCAGCGAGCTCCGGGCGAAGGACCTTGACGGCGACCTTGCGGTCGTGCTTCAGATCCTGCGCCAGGTAGACCGTGGCCATCCCGCCCTGGCCGAGCTCGCGCTCGACGCGGTAGCCGCTGCCCAGCGCCGCGGCGAGCGTATCCGTCAGGAGGCGTCTCCGCGCTCGTAGAGTTGCATCGTGCGGCGCAGCTCCTCCATGAGGGCCCGCTGCTCGACAGTGGCGGCACGGGCATCCTCGGCCGCATCCCGAGCGTCTTCGGCGGCCGCACGGGCTTCTTCGGCGGCCGCGCGCAGGACCTCCGCCTGCAGGCGCGCGCCCTCCGCCGAGGTCCTCTGTTCCTCCGCTGACGTCCGACCGGCCTCGGCGGCGTCGCGCCGCATTTCCTGATGACGCCGCTCCGACTCGGCCTCATCCCGGACGGACTCGCCGCCGATGCGCCCCAGCTCGCCGGTCTCGCGAAGCTCTTCGGCGATCGTCCGATCGTCTTCCTCCCCGCCACGGCCGGCGTTGGTCCCCATCCGGCCGTTGCCCTTCCACTGAGGCTCTTTCTCCATCGTCCACGGCTCCTTTCCGGGGTCACCGAACGGTGTTCCCAGGAAAGTTGAACATACGTCGCTACTCCTCGGTCCGCACCAGCGACCCGATGAGGGCGCCAACCGCGGCCGCGGGCAGGACGATCACCATCGAGGCCGTGGCCACTTCGCCGGCCCGGCACCTGGTATCGGGATCGTTGCAGTAGAGAATGAGCAATGCGGCGGTCGCCGCGCTGCCGACCAGGCCACCGATCAGGAGACCGGTCTTGGTGTGAGACCGGGAGACGGACATCTGCCGAATGGGGACAGGCACGGTCTCGCGTTGCATCGCCGGACGGCGAGCCATGCCGCCCAGGGGGAGCTCCGCCTGCCACGCAGGAAGCGGAGGACGTTCGGCCTGGGCGTGGACCCGCGACGGAAGGACGGTCACCGATAAAGCGAGCAGCAGGGCGGCGGACACGGCTGGAGCGCGCATACGGTTCTCCTGAGGGAGTGGGCGCTTCCACCTTGCCTCAGGCTCGTCCCCTGGCCGTGACTCGGGTCCAGCTCCTCCGAGGGGAGGTCACTGCTCCGCAGATTCGTCTACCGCGGATGCAGCCTCCACGATCCCAGGCCTCGGTACCAACTGATCGCATGGCCGATCAGCGCGAGTACGACCAGCGGCAGCAGAAGCACCCCCGCCACCAGTGCCAACGCGAACGTGACGGGCCAGAAGGCGGCCCCCAAGGCACGCCACAGGCCTCCTGCATGTCCCCTCAACAAATCATGGGTCAGAAATGCGACCAGAATGTAGACCCAGGTGTATGTGAGCTCCATCGGAAACCTCCATGCCAGATCGCCAGATGGTCACGATTGCGGTGACCGCGTGCGCGCACCTTGGCAGGACGGCGTCAAGCGGATCTCAAGAGGCCGCTGACCGGTACCGCTATCCGCCGCCGAGGCAGTCACTTACATCATCGGCTAACGGGGGCCGCAGACGGCCCCTAGATTGGGCAAGATTCTCCGCGAGGATACCCCTACATCTGCGTTCATTTGCGTTCATCTGCGGCCCTGTTGTAGTAGCCGCAGATGAACGCAGATGAACGCAGATAGGACGTGAGGAGGATGACGTGATTGTTGAATGGGTTTCCCTATGAGGTCCAGATTTCTGGGGGCAGTTCCATACGCACTGGCACTAGGGGCCGTCGGCATCGTCCTGCTCAGCGGCTCGACGTCCACCGCGCCAGCCCCGACCCCGCTTACCCAGAGCGCTCCATCCTGCCCGCTCTCCGTGGGCAAGCAGCTGCAGTCGGTGAAGGCCTTCGCCGAGCTGATGCCGGTCTTCCGCCACCCCCGTTGTATCAACTGCCACGGCGCGTTCGACATCACATCGGAACAGCACGAGGGCTCCGATTTCGCGAGAAGCTCCGGGCTGGACCCGCGCGCCCTCCTGACCGCCGATGAGCGCCGGCGACTGCACGAAGGCTGCGACAACTGTCACAGCAAGATCCGCGGCTCACTCACGAGGCTGGACGGGACCCATCTGGCCGGCTGGCTCGTGGCGCCGCTGCCCATGTTGTGGAACGGAAAGAGTGACGAGGATATCTGCCGGGCGATGAAGCAGTTCGAGCGGACGGGCGACGATTTCGTGGACCACCTCGAGACCGACCACAACGAGATCCAGTTCATCGAAGCGGCCTTCAACGGGGACCGCGCGCTGAGCGCGGAAGACCTGGCGGAGAACAACGTCGTCATCGCGAAGCCGCCGGGAAGCCAGGCGGATCTCGTGGCCAAAGCGCGGAGGTGGGTGGATCTGCTGGGCGATGGCTACACCGCCTCACCCGAGTGCGGATGCGTCGCGCCCAAGATCAAGCTGGAGATCAAGCACACATGGTCTCTGGAAGTTCCCCGAGGATTGCCCTCCAGGGAGTCATCGGACGCGCAGTTCGAGGTGGACCTCTTGCCGGCGGGTGACGACAAGCCGGGCTTCTACCAGGGGCAGCACTCGATCAACCGCCCCATCAGCATGACCCTTCCGCGTAA
>CAVRFK010000019.1:0-27412 GCA_963720365.1 uncultured Gemmatimonadales bacterium
CTGCACCGGAACCGCAGCGGTCAAACAACGCTGGGTGCTGTACGCGTTGGTGGACTCGGTGTCCGGGTCCATGAAAATTCATCACATCCAGTTCGACGACGAACCCACCGGCCAGATCGAGTGCCGGGCCGGCGGTGGCACCGCCAGGACGGGGATCTTCCCCGGCGTACTGGCAGGCGAGCTCGGGGCCGGGGAGCTGGTGATCCCGGCGGATTCGACCAGCAAGAAGATCGAGGCTTCGTCCCAGAACGGCCGGGAATCCCTCACCATCACCGTGCTCGAGCAGCCGGCCGGGCAGTAGGTCAGGGCCCGACGGTCACCATCGCCGCCGTGGACGGTACCCCGGCCTGATCCACCAGGAACAGCATGTACGGACCCGGCGGCGCGAGCGTCGGGCCGGTGGGGCCCGCGGCCATGACCGTCGTCGCTCCGCTGGCGCCGAACGTCAGCGGGTAGATGAGCTGGCTCATGTTGAACGCATGCGTCACCGACGACAACCGCACCAGCGTGCCCCGCACCACCGATCCCGCGTCCGGCGTTTCCACCGAGAACGATCCTCCATACGAAATACTCGACGGCGCCGAGGTGATGCTCGGCCGCGCCGCCAGCGTGCCGTCGGACTGGAACAGATACGGCGGCGTGAAGATCTGCGCGGAGAAGTCGCTGTTCTCGAGCGCCACGCCACCGCCTTCCCCGCTCCCGCTGGCCAGCACGCGGGCATCGGGCAGCAGCAACGCGGTTGAATGGTAGGTCCGGGGCCTCGACTCCTGCGCCATGGTGGCCCACGACTCCGTGGCCGGGTTCCACAGCTCCGCCGTGCGGACGGCGGCGGCCACGTTGTTGAAGCCGGCGCCGCTGGTGCCGTGGGTGACGAGGACCTGCCCGTCGGCGAGGATCGTCGCGTTGAGCTGCCGCCGCGCGAAGGCCATGCCCGCCACGCTGCGCCACGAGGGTGACCCCTGATTGAGATCGATCACCTCGGCGGAGCTGGTCGGCGGATCGCCGCCGCCGACGTAGAGGATCTTCCCCGGCGCGTACATCACGGCGGAACCCATCTTCCGGTCGGCGACCTGGCGGTCCGCGACCGTGGTCCATGCGCCGGTCCCGCTCACATCGAGATAGCGGGTCGTCTGGAGGAAGCCCGCGAGAAACACCTTGCCGTTCGGCGCCAGGAACATCGCCGGATAGTAGGGATTGCCGATGTCGAGGCTGGCGCTCGTGAGCCGGCGCCAGGAGGTGCCGTTGCCGACTTCGGGAATCGTCACGTGGTTCTGCTGCTCGTCCGTGCCCGAGATGGCGAGCACCTCGCCGTTCGCCAGGACCGTCGCGGTCGGGTAGTAGCGTCCCTGCGCCATCGGCGCAGTGACGGTCCAGCCTCCGCTGAGCGCATCGTAGAGCACGGTGCTGGCAATGCCCTTCGTACCCACGCTGTGGCCGCCGACCACGTAGAGTCGGCCGTCCGGCAGGAACGTATGCCCGGCGCAGAAGGGCTCGTACGGCGACGTGGCCGGCGCGAAGCCAGCGCCCGGGTTGGCCGGATCCCACAACTGGGCTTCACCCTCGCGGCCCCAGAGCAGCACCTTGCCGGTCGGCAGCAGGTGAACGTGGATTCCCACGACCGGCATGGTGATCAGCGACTCCCAGCGTCCCTCGGTGGCGAACGAGTTCGGGCCCGACGCGCCGAAGGTGGCATTGATGGTTCGAGCCTGGGTGACGGTGTGGACGCACGAGCCGGAGCCGGAGCACGGCGCACCCCACCCGGAGAAGGCTGAGCCGGACGCGGGTGTGGCGGTCAGCGTGACGACGGTGGAGGCGGGGTACTTGGCCGAGCAACCGGTGGCGGCCGGCGTGCCGCCGGTGATCGTGCAGTCGATCGCCGGGGTGAGGCCCGCCTGGCTCGTGACGCTGCCGCTGCCCGTTCCGGTGCCGCCCGCGATCTTGATGATGAACGAGCCTTTGACGAAGCGCGCGGCAACTGTGCGATTGACGGACATCGTCACCTGGCAGCCACCGCTTCCCGTACATGCGTTGGACCACGCCTTGAAGGCGTGTCCCAACTGCGTGGAGGTGGTGAGCGTGACGACGACGCCTTGGTTGAACTGGGCCTTGCATCCCGTGGTCGCCGCGACCCCCGCGGTGATGGTGCAGTTGATCCCCGCGGGGCTCGATGTCACCACACCGTTTCCGGTTCCCCCTCCGCCCTTCACGGTCAGCGTTTTCTTCACCACGGCCGCCGCCGTCGCCGAGACGGGCGCCGTGGGCTCGGGCGCGTCAGTGCAGGCGTGCAGGATGATCAACGCGGCGATGCCGGCCGCGAGAACGGCGGGCGCTAGTGAAAACCGGTGGGACGGCATACGCGACCCGATCCTTGGAAGGGGGACTTCGCCAGGATTCGTCTGTCTGAAATCCTACCGCAGCGGACTCAAGTGGATATCAAGAGGCGCAGGGCGAATGGGCCGCTGGAGAACCGCCATCGAGAAACCACCTGAGCGCAAGCGTGCAAGTCGTTGTCATGTAAGGTTTGTCCCACCACCCCTAGGGCAGCCGCTCCGCGATGGGTGGCGTTCCGCGGGGGACAGTTCTTATCATGGACTTGGTCACGCACCGCTTACCTGGAGGTGTTTCCAATGAACGATACGTCTCGCTCCTTCCCCCTACTCCTCGCCGTCCTTCTATTGTCCGCCCCCGCGGCCTTCGCCCAAGGCGCTGCGCCCGCACCCGGCCCCGAGCACAAGCGGCTCGGCTACTTCGTGGGCAAGTGGAACGTCGAAGGCGAGCTGAAGCCCGGGCCGATGGGCCCCGGCGGGAAGTACACGGCCAGCGATACTTGCGAGTGGTTCGAGGGCGGTTTCAGCGTCATCTGCCGCAGCGAGGGCAAGATGCCGACGGGGCCGGCCAAGAGCATCGGCATCCTGAGCTACAGCGCCGAGGAGAAGGTCTACACCTACTACGGCACCGACAACTCGGGGATGACGATGGCGTCCGTACCGCGCGGCACCCTGCAAGGCGGCACCTGGACCTACACCGACGAAAGCATGATGGGCGGGCAGAAAATGAAATCGCGGGTGACGATCAAGGAGGTATCGCCCACGCAGCACACGTTCCGCATGGAGTTCGCGGGGCCTGACGGCAAGTGGATGCCGGTGATGGAGGCGAAGAACACGAAGGCGCCATGAGCGACTAGCGCGTCGCGGCCGGCGCCCTCCGGGTCACCAGCGAGCGGATCACCACGTAGAACACCGGCGTGAGGAAGAGACCGAAGACCGTCACGCCGAGCATGCCCGCGAACACGGCAACACCCAGCGCCCGCCGGATCTCGGCGCCGGCACCGCTCGAGATCACCAGGGGCACCACGCCCATGATGAACGCCAGCGAGGTCATCAGGATCGGGCGGAGGCGGAGCCGGCACGCCTCCAGCGCCGCCTCGAGGATGCCTCGACCCTGAAGCTCGAGCTCGCGCGCGAACTCCACGATCAGAATCGCGTTCTTGCAGGCCAGCCCGGCCAGCACCACCAGGCCGACCTGGGTGAAGATGTTGTTGTCGCCCCCCGTCAGCCACACGCCGCCCATCGCCGCGAGCACCGACAACGGCACGATCAGGATCACCACCAGCGGCAGCGACCAGCTCTCGTACTGCGCGGCCAGCACCAGGAACGCGAGCAGCAAGGACAACGGAAAGACCAGCAGCAGCGTCGCGCCCTCGCGCACCTGTTGGTAGGTGAGCTCGGTCCACTCGAACCCCATCCCCCGCGGCAGGATCTCCGCGGCCAACCGCTCCATGAGGGCGACCGCATCGCCCGAGCTGACGCCGGGCGCGAGGCTGCCGTTGATGTCGGACGTCGGGAACGAGTTGTAGTGCAGGATGCGATCCGGCCCGAACGTCTCGCGGGTACGGACCAGCGAGCCCAGCGGCACCATCTCACCGGAGAGGTTGCGGACCCGCAGGTTGCCGATGTCTTCCACCTGGCTCCGGAACGGACCGTCCGCCTGCGCGACCACCTGGTAAGTCCGGCCGAAGCGGTTGAAGTCGTTCACGTACGCCGAACCCAGGTAGACCGCCAGCGTAGTGAACAGATCGGGAAAGGCCACCTCCTGCCGTCGCGCCCGCTCCCGGTCGATGTCGATCCAGATCTGCGGCACGTTCATGCGGAAGCTGGAGAACACCCCCCGCAGCTGTGGCTGCTGGTTGGCCTTCGCGACCAGCGCCTCGGATGCGTCGAACAACTGGCGCTCGCCCAGGGCGCTCCGATCCTGCACCTGCATCTTGAAGCCGCCCGTGGAGCCGAGTCCCTGGATCGGCGGCGGCGGGAACACCGCGACGAACGCCTCCTGGATCCCGGCGAATTTGGCGTTGAGCGCCTGCGCCACCGCGGGACCGGCGAGCTCCGCCCCCTCGCGCTCCTCGAACGGCTTGAGCGGGAAGAACACGATGCCCTGGTTCGGCGCGTTGACGAACCCGTTCACCGAGAGTCCGGTGAACTGCACCGCGTGCGCCACCGCCGGATGCGCCAGCGCGATCGTCGTCATCTTGCGCAGCACCGAGTCGGTGCGGTCGAGCGACGCGGCATCGGGAAGCTGGGCGATCCCCACCAGGTACTGCTTGTCCTGCGGCGGGATGAATCCTTCCGGCACCGTGCGGAACATCAGCACCGTGAGCACCAGCAGCAGAGCGTAGAGCCCGAGAGGCCAGCCCGGCCCCGTCGCGAGGCGCTCCACCCCGCCGCCATACCGCTCCGAGCCCGACTTGAAGAGCCGGTTGAAGGGCCGGAAGATCCAGCCGAGCGCGCGGTCGAGCACGCGGGTGAGGCGGTCGGGCGCGGCGTCATGGGGCCGGAGGAGAATCGCGGCGAGCGCCGGGGAGAGGGTCAGCGAATTGATCGCGGAGATGATGGTCGAGAACGCGATCGTGAGCGCGAACTGCCGGTAGAACTGCCCGGTGAACCCGGGCACCAGGGCGACCGGGACGAACACCGCGCAGAGCACCAGCGCGATGGCGACGATCGGTCCCGTGACCTCCTCCATCGCCCGGTAGGCCGCTTCCTTGGGCGGGTGGCCCAGCTCGATGTTCCGCTCGACGTTCTCCACCACGACGATCGCGTCGTCCACCACGATGCCGATGGCGAGCACCAGCCCGAACAGCGTCAGCGTGTTGATCGAGAATCCGAAGCCGAGCAGAATGGCGAAGGTGCCGATGATGGACACCGGAACGGCAACGAGCGGAATGATCGACGCTCGCCACGTCTGCAGGAAGAGCACGACCACGATGACGACCAGCAGCACCGCCTCGAACAGAGTCTTGACCACTTCACTGATGGACTCGCTCACGAACACGGTGGGGTCGTACACGATCTGGTACGTGAGGCCCTCGGGGAAGTTCTGCGACAGCTCCGCCATCGTGGAGCGGACCCGCTCGGCGAGCCGGAGCGCGTTACCGCCCGGGAGCAGAAAGACCGCAATCGGGACCGCGGGCTTGTTGTCCAGCCCGGATCGCAGGGCGTAGTCCTGCGCCGCCAGCTCGATCCGCGCGACATCGCGCAGCCGGGTGAGCTGGCCTTCGCTGCCCGTCCGGATCACCACCGCGCCGAATTCCTCCTCGTCGAGGAGACGGCCCTGGGTGTTGATGGTGAGCTGGAAGGGGACCTGCTGCGCGAGCGGCGGCCCGCCGAGAATGCCGGCGGAGACCTGGACGTTCTGCTGCTGGATCGCCTGCACCACCTCGGCGGCGGTGAGGTTCCGCGCGGCGACCTTGGCCGGATCGAGCCAGATCCGCATGGCGTAGTCGCCGGCGCCGAAGATGCGCACGTTCCCCATGTCCGGCAGACGCGCGAGCACGTCCCGGATCTGGATCAGGGCGTAGTTCCGCATGTACAGCACGTCGTACCGGTTGTTGGGCGACGTCAGGTGGACGACCATCGTCAGGTCGGGCGAGCTCTTGATCGCCGCCACGCCGAGCCGGCGCACCTCCTCGGGCAACCGCGGCAGCGCCTGGTTGACCCGGTTCTGCACCTGGACCTGGGCCAGGTCCACGTCGGTCCCGATGGCGAAGGTCACGGTCAGCTGCATCACGCCGTCGGTGGTCGCCTGGGAGGACATGTAGAGCATGTTCTCCACGCCGTTGATCTGCTCTTCCAGCGGCGAAGCGACCGTCTCGGCGATGGTCTCGGGGCTCGCGCCGGGGAAGACGGCGCGGACCACGACCGTCGGCGGCACGACCTCGGGGTACTCGCTGATCGGGAGCGCCTGCAGCGAGAGGACGCCCGAGATGGTGATGACGATCGAGAGGACCGTCGCGAAGATCGGACGGTCGATGAAGAACCGGGAGATGTTCACGGCGTGCCGGCCGTCGCCTTGACCCGCGCGCCGGGGCGAATCCGGGCGAAGCCGTTCACCACCACCCGCTCGCCCGGCTTGAGCCCATCGTCCACGATGCGGCGCTGGCCATCCGCCTGCCGTCCCAGGGTGACGTTCCGGTAGGCCACCGTGCTGTCGGCGTTGAGCACGTAGACGAACTTGCGGTCCTGGTCGGTGCTGACCGCCACCTCGGGGATCGTGACGACCTTCCGCATGCCGCTGCCGATCAGACGCACCCGCGCGAACATGCCGGGCGTGAAGAGTCGGTCGGGATTGGGCACCACCGCACGGGCGCGGATCGTCCCGGTCTGCCGGTCCAGCCGGTTATCCACGAAATCCATCTGCCCGCGATGGGGGAACCCCTGCTCGTCGGCGAGCCCGATCTGCACCGGATTGGCTGCCCGGCGACTGCTCGGGCGCTCGCCCTGCTGGTCGAGATGGGCGTAACGGAGATAGGCGGCCTCGTCGCCCTCGAAGTAGACGTAGATCGGATCGATGGAGACGATAGTGGTGAGGAGGGTGGATCCGGCCGGTCCGCCGGTGACGAGATTGCCCTCGGTCACCTCCGCGCGGCTGGTGCGGCCCGCGACGGGCGAGCGGACCCTGGTATAACCGAGATCCAGCTCGGCGGCCCGCACCGCGGCCTCCGCCGCCTGCACGGCCGCGCGCGCCTCGGACACCAGCGTGAGCCGGGTGTCCTGTTCTTCCCGGGAGATCGCCTGCGCCTCGGCCATGCGCTCGCCGCGCTCGGCGTCGCGCTCGGTGAGCGAGAGGCGGGCCTGGGTCCGGGTGAGGTCGGCGCGGCGCTGGTCCAGCGTGGCCTGGTAGGGGTCGGGGTCGATCTCGAAGAGGATGTCGCCCTTGCGGACGTCCTTGCCTTCGGTGAAGGCGACGCGGGTGAGATAGCCGGACACGCGCGGCCGGATGTCCACGGCGTCGACCGCCTCGAACTCGCCCTGGTACTCGTCCCAGTCCTCGAGCTCTTCAGCCTTGACCTCGGCCACCGTCACTTCGGGCGGTGGTGGCGCGGAGAGATTGCCGCCGCCACCGCCGCACCCTGCGGACCACAGCAACGCCAAGCCGGACAGTACGCGGTAACGCATGGAACACCCCCAGGGAACTGCCTCACTGCGGCGACTCTTCGGCCCGCCCATGGGCCTTTGCCAGAAGGTGAAGGCCCAGTTGGGGGTGGTCAAGCAGGCTCGAGGCTCAGCGGCTCCCGTACTCGGTGAAGACATAGTCTCTGTTCTTCACGATCGTGTGGCACCCGAACCCACACTTGGCATCGTTCGCCTGCGGCGGTGCGTCGGACGTCGTGGCGGGCGTCCAGGTCTTTGATGCGGGGTCATACTTGAAGGCCGCATATCCCCACCCGCCGCTGTCCTTGAACCGCTTGCTGTCCTTCACCATGAAGTCGACGTCATGGAGCGTGCCCGGCACCATGGTCGGCCCCGGAGCTGTCGCGCTCTGCTTGGGTGTCCAGTGAATCTTGGCCATCCTGGCGCCGTCGGGAACCGGCTGGCCGTTGGCGGGAATGCCCTTCTGATACGCTTCGATCATGGTCGGGTTCCCGAGGATCGCAGCCACCAGCTTGTCGCCCTGACTCAGGGAGATGAAGTGCCAGCCTTCGTATCCCTTGAACTCGGCGAAGCCGAGACCGCCGGGGACCTTCACGGTGTTCTTGTCCTGGGCGGGCATGGCGCTGGCGCCCAGGGCGCTGGCGAGGGCAGTCACGGTCACAATGGTCAGCATGCGTAAGCCGTTCATAACCAGTTCCCCCCTTAGGTCAACTTCTGCGGACGGGCGACCTCACGATACTCCCCAGGGTGCCATGGCGCGTTCCCACGTCGGGGAGTCTTCGAGTATCCCATTCGAGGTACCAATGTCACCCTGAGCGCAGCGAAGAGGGCCATTCCGGCCCGTTCAAGGCGCGCTCGGCCAACAGTGGCCCGGATAGCTCTTTCCCCGTACCTTTGAGCATCCCCGACACCCAAAGCACCTCATGACCGAGCCGGTGGCCCTGCTCCGCGATGGCCTGCGAGACCGCTATGCCTTCGAGCGCGAGCTCGGCCGCGGCGGGATGGCCACCGTCTGGCTCGGCCGCGACCTCAGGCACGACCGGCCGGTCGCGATCAAAGTGCTTCACCCCGAGCTCGCCGCCTCCCTCGGCCCGGAGCGCTTCTCCAGAGAGATCCATCTCGCCGCCCGACTCCAACATCCCCACATCCTGACCGTCCTCGATTCCGGCGACTTGCCCGTCGCCGGGGCCGCGCCCCTGCTCTGGTTCGCCATGCCGTTCGTTCGGGGCGAGAGCCTGCGCGACCGTCTCCGGCGAGAAACGCAGCTCCCCGTCGGGGACGCGCTGCAGGATCGCGCGCGAGGCCGCCGATGCGCTCGCCTTCGCGCACGGCGAAGGCGTGGTCCACCGGGACATCAAGCCGGAGAACATCCTGCTGAGCGGCACCCATGCGCTGGTGGCGGACTTCGGGATCGCGCGGGCGCTGGGCGGCGGGACCGACGACGCCAGGCTGACCGAGACGGGGCTGGCGGTCGGCACGCCGGCCTACATGAGTCCCGAGCAGGCGAGCGGCCAGCGCGAGCTGGACGGGCGCTCGGACGTCTACTCCCTGGCGGTCGTGCTCTACGAGATGCTCGCCGGCGAGACGCCGTTCGCCGCGCCGACGGCGCAGGCGATGATCGCGCGGCGGTTCACCGAGACGGCCCGGCCGATCCGGCAGGTGCGCGAGGCGGTGCCGGAGGGTGTGGAGCACGCGCTGCACCGGGCGCTGGCGAGGACTCCCGCCGATCGGTTCGCGAGCGCCGCGGAGTTTGGCGCCGCGCTGGAGACGGGAGCCACGGTGGAAAGGACGGCGGCCGTCTCCTCCCCGACTATCGCTGCCACTCCCACTGCCAGGTCTCGCCGCCCGCCGGTGGCCGCGCTGGCGCTCATCCTCGGACTCCTCATCGGCGCCGGGGCGCTCTTCGCCTGGCGGCGCAGCCATCCCGGGGCGGACGACGGCGCCAGCCGCGTGGTCGCGGTGCTCCCGTTCGAGAACCTGGGCGACTCCGCGGACGCCTACTTCGCCGACGGCGTGGCCGACGAGGTGCGGACCAAGCTGACCCAGGTGTCCGGGATCGTGGTGATCGCCCGAGGCAGCTCGATCCAGTACCGGGGAACGACCAAGCGCCCCGCCGAGATCGCGCGCGAGCTGGGCGCGGACTACTTGCTGACTGGGACGGTGCGGTGGGAGAAGGCTGCCGGCAGCGCGAGCCGGGTGCGGGTGAGTCCGGAGCTGGTGGAGGTCAATGCGGGGCAAGCGGAGCGAACCCGCTGGGGCGAGCGGTTCGACGCCGCGATGACCAACGTCTTCGAGGTCCAGGCTGAGATCGCCACCAAGGTGGCCGACGCGCTCGACGTGGCGCTGGCGGACAGCGTGCAGGCCGGGCTGGAGGCCCAGCCCACAACGAACCTCGAGGCCTACGACGCATTCCTCAAGGGCGAAGCCGCGACGGCCAACATGACAATCCAGGACTATCCGATCCTGACCCGGGCGCTACCGCACTACAAGCGCGCCGTGGAGCTCGACTCGAGCTTTCTGCCGGCCTGGGCACGGTTAGCCGTGCTGTACTCAACCCAATACGCGAACGCGGCCGCGACCGCCGAGCTGGCGTCGAACGCTGCCGCGGCCACCGAGAAAGCCCGCCGCCTCGGTCCCTCTCACCCGGAAAGCTACCTGGCACAGGGCACCTACGAGCGCCTCGTGCTCAAGGACGACTCCCGGGCGCTGACGACCTACAAGGCGGGTCTCAAGCTGGCGCCGAGCAACGTGGCCATGATCGGAGCGATGAGCAGCATCGAACGGAACGCTGGGAATTGGGATGCCGGGCTGGCCCTGGTCCAGCGCGCGGCAGCCCTCGACCCGCGATCGCCTTCGATCGCGAATCGAGTGGCACTCTTCCTCTTCTACCTTCGGCGGTATCCGGAAGCCGAGATCGCCCAGCGCCGCGCCGAGAGTCTCGCGCCGACCAGTCTGAGCATCATCCATCAGGGAGCGATGCTGGCGCTGGCCCAAGGGGACAGGGTGCGGGCGGAGCGTATCGCCCGCACCCCGGCGCCGGGAGTGGACCCCATGGATCTGGGCTACCACTTCGCCCGGTTCGAGGAGCTCGGCTGGCTGCTGAACGACGGGCAGCGGCGCAAGGTGCTCGAGCTGGATGCCGACTTCTATGAGGGAGATCGCGGCAACTGGGGGCTGGTCAACGCCCAGCTCCACGCCATGCTGGGACAGCCGGTGCTCTCGCGGGCGTACGCCGACTCGGCCCAGTTCGCCTATGAGAAATCCATCCGAGCGTCGCCGAACGACGGGCAGCTCCATGCCCTGCGCGGCCTGAGCCTGGCCTTCCTCGGTCGTCGCGAGGACGCCATCCGCGAGGCGGAGCGGGCGGTCGAGCTGGTGCCGATCGAGAAGGACGCCTACTTCGGCCCCTATCTCCAGTTCCTGTTCGCCCGGGTGCACATGATGGTCGGAAGCAAGGACAAGGCGGTCGAGCTGCTCGAGCCGCTGGTCGAGTTGCCGAACAACCTCTCGAAGGCCTGGCTGCGGGTGGATCCGACGTTCGATCCGCTGCGGAGCCACCCCCGGTTCCAGGCGCTGGTGGGGGGCACGCCGTAGTGGAGCAGGACGCCCGGCTGCAGACTTCTCTTTCCGACCGCTATCTCATCGTACGTGAGCTGGGCCAGGGCGGCATGGCAACCGTCTACCTCGCGGAGGACGTGAAGCACGGCCGCAAGGTCGCGATCAAGGTCCTCCACCCCGAGCTCTCCGCCGTCATCGGCAGCGCCCGCTTCCTGGCGGAGATCAAGGTCACCGCCAATCTCCAGCACCCGCACATCCTCGGCCTGATCGACTCGGGCGAGGCCGACGGCCTCCTCTACTACGTGATGCCCTACGTCGCCGGGGAATCGCTGCGCGCGCGCATGCATCGCGACGGGCCGCTGCCGGTGGAGGAGGCGCTGCGGCTCGCGCGCGAGGTCGCCGGCGCGCTCGACTACGCCCACCGCCAGGGCGTGGTGCACCGCGACATCAAGCCGGAGAACATCCTGCTGCTGGACGGCTCGGCCCTGGTGGCGGACTTCGGCATCGCGCTCGCCGTCGAAGAGGCCGGCGGCCACCGGATGACGCAGACCGGCATGTCGCTCGGCACGCCGGCCTACATGTCCCCCGAGCAGGCGATGGGCGAGCGGAAGATCGGCCCCCGCAGCGACGTCTACGCGCTCGGCGCGATGACGTTCGAGATGCTGGCCGGCGAGCCGCCGTTCACGGGGCCCAGCTCGCAGGCCATCGTCGCCAAAGTCCTGACCGAGCCGCCGCCCTCGCTCCGCGCCAAGCGGCCGAGCGTGACGCCCGCGGCGGAGACGGCGATCCTCACCGCCCTCCAGAAGCTGCCGGCCGACCGCTGGGGCTCGGCGAAGGAATTCAGCGACGCGCTGATCGCTTCGACCACCGGTCAGCACGCACCGCTCGCCGCCACGGTCCCGATGGCTGCCGCCGTCCGCCCGCGGGCGCGCTGGCAATCGGTGGTGCCCTGGCTCGGCTGGGTGGCCGCCGGGATCGCCGCGGCGGTTGCCGCGTGGGTCTGGCGCCGGCCGAGCGCGGAGGTGCCGCCGTCGAGGCTCGCCATCATGGCTTCGGGGATCGGCGGCAGCGGCGCCAGCTCGTCGCAGCGCCACCTGACGTTCGCGCCGGACGGACAGACCCTGGTGTACGGGATGGTGGGCACCGACGGCCAGCTGCACCTGGTGCGGCAACCCCTGGATGCGGAGGCGCCGACGCCGATCACCGGCGCGCTGCAGCTGAGCAGTCCGCTGGTCAGCCCGGACGGCCGATGGGTGGTGGCGAGTCATGCCGTGAGGAGCCAGATGCTCCGCCTTCCCCTCGAGGGCGGCAGCCCGGAGCTGGTCGTTCGCTCGCTCCTCACCACGGACGACGCGGCCTGGGCTCCCGACGGCAGCCTCTGGGTCAGCGACCCGGCGAACGGCCATGTCGGACACATCGTTGGCGATTCACTCGTCACCATCGCCGCGAAAGGCCAGCACCGGGTCCAGCAGATTCTCGACGACGGCCGGACCGCCCTCACGGTGCGCGCCCGGGTGGGAAACGCCACGGGTTCGGTGCTGCTGATGGACCTGCGGGATGGGAGCGAGACGGGGCTGTTCGACACGCCCGTGATCGAGGCGAGAATCACCAGCGGCTACCTCGTCTTCGCCACGGCCACCGGCAACCTCCAGGCGGCGCCGCTCGACGGCACGGGGCGGCGGGTGATCGGGAATCCCATCACGGTCGCGACCAACGTGGCCGTCACCGGCACGGGCGTGGCGCAGTTCGCCGTGGCCCCCAACGGGAACGTGGCCTACATCCCCGAGGAGCCTTACTCACTCGTCTTCGTGGACCGCGCCGGATCGAGCCGCGTCGCCACGGCCGAGCGGCGGAACTTCCACCATCCGATGTTCTCGCCCGACGGCCGCCGACTCGCACTCGACTTCACCTCGATCGAAGGGCGCAACGTCTGGATCCTGGGTCTGGACGAGGGCACGCTCACCCGGGCCAGCTTCGACCGCGACGGGCACGACGCCACCTGGACTCCGGACGGCCGCGCCATCACCTATATCACCCCCATCGGGGGTGCCGACGGCGTGACCCTGGTGCTGCTCAAGAAGCGACCGACGAGCGCCGAGCCGCCGGAGACCCTGCTCGTGTCCCGCCTGCTGTCCTACACCGGCGTCTGGCTGCGGGACGGCAGCGCGCTGCTCACGACCACCACGGGGCTCGGCGCCGGCGGCGCTGCCGCCGACTCGTCGAGCGCGGACGCGCGGACCGACGTCGCGATCCTGCGCAACGGGGGCAAGGGCCCGATCGAGCGCCTGGTCACCAGTCCCTTTGCCGAGTGGTTCGTCAGTGCTTCGCCGGACGGGCGCACGATCTCCTTCGTCTCGGACCAGTCGGGCCGCGACGAGGTCTATGTACGCGACCTCGCCGGCGAGCAGGACCAGGTGCTCGTCTCCCTGGACGGGGGAACCGAACCGGTGTGGAGTCCCGATGGGCGTGAGCTGTACTACCGCGAGACCGGGCAGGGCGAGCCCTATCTGGTCGCGGCCGGCATCCGGACCAGCCCGACGCTGGCGGTGACGGGGCGGAAGCGGCTGTTCCCGGTGGGCGACATCGTGGGGACCAACCCGCACGCCAACTACGACGTCTCGCCCGACGGGAAAACGTTCGTCATGGTACGGCGGAGTCCGGCGGCGCGGATCGTGGTGCTGCAGAACCTTCCGGCGATCGTGCGGCGGATGCATGGGGAGCGGGCGGGGACGCCCTGATCGCCCGAGCGGTCGGTGCACGTGGAGCGGGCGGCACACAAGCATCAGTGCCCACCGAAATGTGGTCACGGTAGCCCCACTGCGCACCCCCAACGATTCTCGACTCTCCAACGTTGCGGACGTCACAGCGCCCGCCGACCCGCCAGATCATATTGTGGCGCATGCGAAGGCTACTGCTGCTGGCGGCCGGACTTTTCCCTTCCCTGTTGGGAGCCCAGACATCCCGGGCTTCTCTCGTTCCCGATACCGCTGTCGCAATGCCCAGGTTCGACCTGGTCCACTTGCCGGGCCGGAAGCCGCACGTCCTGCGCTGGTGGGAGGCGGCGTCGGTGGCAGGCTTCACGATGCTCGTCATGTCCCAGGATGAGGGCACCAATGACGAGTTCCGCGAGCATCCCACCCAGTCGGCGGCCAACCTGGCGTCTGCGTTTCGCCGGGTGGGGCAGCCTGAGATCTATGCAGCGCTGCCGGCCGCCATGCTTACGACGGGGCTGTTGACGGGGAGGGACGACATTCTGCGTGCAGGCGGACGGCTCGCGGCCAGCGTGGTGGTCGCCACGGCGGGGTTCGAGACCATGAAGCTGGTGAGCGGGCGAGCCCGGCCGGACACGGACCGGGGCGCGTGGGCCTTCAGCCCCTTCTCGGGAAACGGCTCGTTCCCTTCCGGGCACAGTACGGTCGCCTTTGCGCTCGCGACCTCCCTGAGTCACGAGCTGCACAACCCGATCGCCACGGTGGCACTCTATGCGGCGGCCACCGGTACGGCCTGGTCCCGGATTTACAACGCGCGCCACTGGGGATCGGATGTGGTGTTCGGCGCCGCCCTCGGCATCGCCAGCGCGGAGATCGTTCACGGACGGTGGAAGGTCTTCGGTCTTCGGCCACCGGGATTCCTTTTGACTCCCGATGGCCGGGGGGTTAAAGCCTCGCTGCCGCTCTGAGCGCCTACTCCTTCTCCCCAACAATCGGTGCACGTGGAGCGGGCGGCGGGAACGACACCGGTCGCTACGGACGCTCCGGCTCGGAGCCCGGGCAAACTGCGCCCGGAATCTCCTCGACCTACGCGTCCTGACGCGCCCTGGTGTCGCTCCCGCCACCCGCTCCACACCAGCATCAGTGCCCACCAGTGTGGTCCCGGTACCCTCGGTGGGAGCGGCACTCGCGGGCCGCTCCCACTGCGCTCGCCCTAGTCGCTACTCCTTCTCCCCAACGACCGCCGCCGCACTCGCGTTCACGCTGGTCTCGGCGACCTCGTTGAGCTTCTCGTCCGCCGCCTCTTCCTCCGCCAGCGTCTCGGCGAGCAGCTTGGCGACGTCGGGCAGGCCGAGCAGCGTGGCATAGGTGCGAAGGCATCCGTACGCCGCGATCTCGTAGTGCTCCACCCGCTGCGCCGCCCCGATCAAGGCGGCGTCGAGCACGGCGCCGGTCTCCCCCTCCTCCATCAGCTCCTTGCCCTCTTCGAGCAGGCCTTTCATCCCATGGCACAGCTTGCCGCGCGCCGGCATGTCGAGCGATTTGAAGATCTTCTCCAGCCGGGCCACGTGGTTTTCGGTTTCCTTGAGATGATTGGTGAACGCCTGCTCGAGCTCGGGCGATTCAACGGCCTTCGCCAGCCGCGGCAGCGCCTGCAGCAACTGCTTCTCCGCGTGATAGACATCCTTCAGCTCGTCCTGAAAGAGCGAGTGCAAAGTATCGAGGCTCATGGCTGACTCCAGGGGTTCATCCGCCACCCGTCTCCGAGTGGGGCGCGTCTACCGGTTTGGACTCGGGGGAGCCGCGCTGACGGAGAAAGATGGACAGGAGGACGACAGACGCGATCGCCAGGAACTCGCTCTGCCAGTTCTGAAACGACTCGTGCCAGAACCGCGAGGTCTCGGCGTACTGCAGGACCGACAGGGCCTGGCCGGCGCCGTGCTCGGCCTGCTCTTCATTGTAGACGGCGGCGCCGGCGAGGGCGTGCAGGCTGATACTGACCAGGAACAACGCGAAGAAGCTCAGCGAGAGGGAGTGCTCGTAGATCTTGAGCGCCACGCCACCTCGCCGCACGGGCCAAGGGGCATTGGGGTTACCCTGGCTCTGCCGCGGGTCCCGGTCCACGGGCTCCGGCTCGTCGGGATCCTTGGATTCGGCCGAGCCTCGTTGAAAGAGCATGGCCGTGAGCATGACGTAGCAGAAGATCTGGAGGAACTCGCTCTCCCAGTTCTCTGCCGTCGCTTCCCAGAAGTGCGCGGAGCGGAGGTATGTGGAATAGGATTGCGGCGGGGACCCGTGATCGAGCTGCTCGGCCGAGTGTTCCCGGTATCCGGCGACGCTCTGGCCCAGCCAGAACAGCACGAAAAGCGTCAGAAGAACGATCGACAGCCCGTTATCCCGGATCACTTTTCGCATGGGGGACTAGATACGGGTTGGCACTCTAAGCTGCGGTGGCACAGGGCACTACCGGAGGTGTGACCGGCGTCACTTTTAGCCGGCAGCAGTATGGGCGGCAGCGCTAGCGCACCTCCACCAGCGTGGTTTGAAGCGTGGCCTTATCGCTTCCGGTCTCCAGTCCCATCACGGTTCCAGCCGGAACCGTCCAGACTTCACCTTCCTGCCGCTCGACGCGCCGCCCGCCGATGATCGTGGTCAGATGCCCGCCTCGCAGCTCCACCGCCAGCACTCCGCTGAAGGGCAGCTCCAATCGGTCGATCTTCTGCCTGCTGTCGATACTCCACAGCCTGATGTCCACCCGCACCGAGTCCGCCCGCGGTGGCCCCAGCCGCGTCACGCCTTCGAATCGCACGCGGGATTCGGTCGGCTGCGCTTGAGTCACCTGGGCCGACGCCGGCTTCGCGGCGGCCAGGCATAGCGAGAGAACGAGCAATGCAAACAGGTTCCGGCGCATCGGAACTCCGGGCTAGGGACGCGGCTCGATATGAAGACAACGCCCTGCTCGGTCGCGACGTACACCCTGCCCCCCGCAAGTACAGGCTCGGTCCGGATGGTTCCCCCGGCGAGATTCAGGTCGCGTAGGACCGACGGAATGGGTACCAGGCTGTACCCGTTGGCCGCACAATCGGTGTTGCTGATATCAGGCCGGCTGCACCGCGAGCCCTGCGTGGGCCACGCGCTCGGATCGGCCAGCGCGACCAGGTGGCCGGCAGCGGTCCCCACATAGACGATCCCACGGGTGATGCTGGGCGGTCCCATCTGGTAGGCTTGTCCCAACGTGGCCGAGGGGATGTCGGCGGTCCAGCGTACCCGCCCTCCTCCGCCCGCGCACACGTTCAGCGCGTGAATCCGGCCGAACCCCGAATTGACCTGGCTCACCACGTTTTCTCCACCGGTCATCGTGAAGAATACGTCGTTCCATGCAGCGCCTGGAACGAGGTACCGGGTATCGCCGTGCGCGGTTCCGTCTCCCGGCGAGAAGAACCCGGTCGGCGGGAACTGCCACCGCAGGCTGGCGGCCGGCGCCCCTGGACTCGCCGCATTGGCGGCGTAGCTCCACCCGTCCTTCATGGTCGACACCACGACCTGGCCGCAGGTTGCGCTCAGCAGATGCGCGCCGGCCGCCCAGTCGGGATCGTTATCCATGTCGTATGGCACCGGTTGCAGCTTCCACACCAAGGTTCCGGTCTGCGGGTCCAGACGCAGCAGGCTGAGTCCATGGTTCGGGTTCGGTGGACCTCCGCCGGCGCGCGAGTTGCCCGTGGTCACATAGAGCGCATCATCGGTCAGGCCACCCGCGATCGAGCTCCAGATACCGCCCCCGCGCGTGTTCGTCGCCTCGAAGCCGAACCCGGAGGCCGGTTGGCCATCGGTCAGCCTCACCGCGACCACTCGGCCCTTCTGGATGGGGCTGTCGGCATGATCGCCGATGCCCACGTAGACCAGCCGGCCGAGCGCGAGAGGGGCGGAGTAGCCGTGGTTCTCGTGCAGCTCGCTGGTGGAGCCTGAAGTCGTCCCGGTGAGCCGCGCGAGCTCGGGCGATTTCCAGATCTCCGTGCCGTCCGTGACTCTGATCGCGAACAAACGCCCGGAACCGAGACCGCTTCCCACGGACCGATCAGGCGCGGCGAAGATCACCGCATCGCCCCGGTCCGGAATGGCGGCGATCATCGCGCTTGCCGCGATGCCACGGCTGGATGGGTTCTGGTTCGCGTACGACGTCAGCAGAGCCGGCTGTCCCGCGGGCGGGTACTGCCACAGGTGCCCGCCGGTCGCCGCATCAAAGGCATAGATGTGACCATCGCCGCTGCCGACGAACACCCTGCCCCCATGCACCACCGGCGACGCCCGGAACGCGCCGACGCTGCCGGTCGCCGGGTACCGTCCCACTATGGCCAGCTTCTTCACGAGGTACGGATTGGAAAGGACGGACACATTCGGCTGGGTGCCGTTGCGGAGCGCGTTGTGCCGGAACGCCGGCCACTCCGACGAGCAGGCACGGCCGTCCCCGCCGAGCGAGCACTGCACGGGAATCTGATACACCTGGGAGCTGCGGCAGTCGCCCACCTTCTGCAGCACGATGATGGTCTGACCCTCGGCGACGGGCTGACTCAACTGAACGACGGGTCCGCCTCCGTCACCGATCTCGACCCCATCGGCGAAGACCAGAATCTCCGAACCCGGAATGAAGGTGATGACCTCGATCTGCGTGTCGCCGGGTATGGGCGGCTTGATCGTCGCGGGTGGCTGCTGGGCGCAGGGGACCACCGGCACCGAATCGGATGGCGGGCTCCGGGTGCAGAGCGCCTGGGTGGCCAGGTACTGATTGGCGGTGGATGCCTTGGGATTGATGAACACCTGCTGGCCCCCGCCGCCGGGAGTCGGTTGACCGCCGACCTTCACCGTTCCCGGATTGCTGAACACCTCCAGGTTGGCCCCATTGAGCGGCAGGTTCGGCGGGCCGCCAGGTCCCCAGACGACCGCGATGTTCACGTTCTCCTGGATGGGATCCAGCTTCGGTGCAGGAATGCTGGCAGGCTCGGCTTGCACGATCGCCGGATCGGACGGAGCGCTGCGATCAGTACAGAGCCCGGACTCGGCGTGGATCCGAGCATCCTTCTCGAAGGCCGGACTCACGAAGGCGTAAGGGAAGTCGCTTACGCCACCGATCTCGACGGGCGCCGCGAATGCACCACCGCCCAGTGCCTTCTCGCTGAATACCTTCACCCACGCACCGGGCACTACGTCCGTGATGCCGACGGCCCTGCCGCACTCGAGACAGGGGACCGGAGCGAGACGGGGCTTGGGGAGTCCGTTGGGGTAGTCCTCGGTGTGCGAGGTGACGGTGACTTCGTTCGACGGTCCGCTCGTGGCGCCATTGAAGGTCTGGCGCGCGATGACCTTCTGGCCCGCAACGAACGCCGGGGTGACGTTGACGTTCTGTCCGCCCGACAGCCAGCTCTGGGTTCCGCCGATGGGTGAGGTGCCGCCGGACAGGAAGATCTCGAGCTTCGCCCCGGGCACGAATCCTCTGACGACCACGCTCTGGGCGCAGGCATAGAGAGGATACTGGAGAATCGGCGGCGAGAGGAACGTCGAATCTTCGCGCAGATCCGGCGTGGGCACGAGGTGCGGATCCTTGGCCGCGGAGTCTCGGTCACACCCGGCCAGGATCCATGCTCCGACCAGAAGCCCGGCGAGCGTGAGACGCATGTGGCTCATCGCGCCCCCGCTGCGACGACGACCGCGCGGATGGAGATGCCGAGATCGTCACGCCGGTTCTGAATCGCGAATCTGACACCCTGCGGAACGGCGAACGTCATGCCCGGGCGAAGCTCCTGGGACTTTCCGTCGAGCTCGATGCGGCCGGTTCCCGCCCGAACCTCGAACACCGCTCCGCCTTTCAGCGTGGCGGCCTCGCTCTGCCTGCCGGGCCCGACCAGCAGGTCCCACAGCTCTACCCGATAGGGACCGGAAGCAGTGACGACATATGCGGTTCGCGCGAGGATACCGGGAGCGAACTGGCGGAACTGAGACGCGGGAGCGCTGTCGGTCGCTTGTGCGAAAACTGGCGGCGCGACCGCGCCCGCTGCGAGCGTCGCCAGGAGAGCGACGAGCGCAGACTGAGTCGCGGAGCGCCACTGAAGCATGGGACCTCAGAACGAGGCAGGGTGACGCGGACAGTTTTCGGGGGCTCGCCAAGTTTCGGCATCAGGACAGTGGGCGACAAGGACTCGATTGCGACAATGGGGGGCTGTTTTGCGACAAGTCCGTCAGTCACCCCGTCGGGAGCGACGGGGACTCGGACACGGGCTATATGCTCCTTCGTAGCTCACGATTTTCCAGGATCCGCACGCCCGGCTGATCCCGCCTCGCTGCCTCCACGAGGGCGCGGGCCACGCGCTCCGCGGTCACCGGCCGCCACCGCGCCGGGGCGAAGACCCCGAGCACCTTCCCCACCCGCTCGCCCAAGCGAACTTCTTTCCGCGGGCCCAAGAGCAGTGACGGCCGGGCGATCGTGACGGAACGAAAGCCCAGCGCGCCGATGGCAGCCTCGACTTCGCCCTTCACGCGAGTGTAGAAGAACCGAGAGGTCGGGGAGGCATCCACCGAGCTGACCAGCAGGAAGTGGCGGCAGCCGCTCGCGAGCGCCGCCCGGGCCAACGCCACCGGATACTCGAAGTCCACAAGACGGAACGCGGCTTCGGACCCGGCCTGGCGGATCGTGGTGCCGAGGGCGCAGAAGGCGTGGCTGGCGGCAGCCCACGGCGGTGGAGGGTCGAGACGGTCGTAGTCCACCGGAACCGGAACCACGGTGGGCGCGGCGAGCTCCGGTGGAAGCTCGCGGCGCACCAGCGCGCGGACTTCCCTCCAGGCGGGGTCCGCCGCCAGCGACGCCATTAGGGCCTGACCCACCAGGCCCGTGGCTCCCGCGACGATCGCGACTCGATCACTCACCGTGTATTCCGATGCCGAGGTTGGAGTAAGGTCCGCTTCAATCTGCCGGCAATCTCTTCAGGGCGATCCCCGCCATCTTCTTGGCGGCCTCGAGGTTGGCGAGCTTGATGTCTTTCATGGTACACCTCGTGATTCCGGGTTAGCGACTGCCCTTCATTCCTACCAAGGCGGCCTTCCATCCGCCAGACATGGGAGATCACGCTCTCCCGGCAAATCCTTCCGCTCTCCCGACGCTGCTCCTGCAAACAGACAATTTTGCGCCATTGTATGCCGTCGCCTGCGGAGAACGCCTGTCCGCGCTTGAGGACGCGACACCTGCACGGTTCGCGAGCACGCATCGGCATCACGCGCTATCCGACGACCCCAGCGCCGCTCCGTCCGACCACCGCGCGCGGTAGCGTCCACACCTCATCCACCGCGCTCATCATCTCGCGTGTGGTGACGCATGCCGCGCGCGACATACCGGTGCTCCCGCGCGGCTGCTCGGTCACCCTGGCTCGACATCCGAACGCTTCGCGCGGCGCCCCGCGAGTCGCGCCCGTCTTGCTGAGGCTCACGCGTGCATGGCCACACGTATCGCCAATTCTGACGCTCACTTCGTCCTGTCGCCCCGCGACAGCTCCATCGAGTATCACAGCCGTGCGACGACCGCCGGCGGCAGCGCATTCGCGACCGTCATCAGCGCCCTCCTCACGTGAGATCGCGCCGGTCCGGCCGAGCATCTCTCCGGCCGGGACGGGCGTCACGCGGCGCACGCTGTCGATTGCATTCACGCCGCTGTCACCGGCGCGCTGCGCGACTGGTACTGCGCGGCGCAGATTCACCGCGCGCACCATCTGGCACGCTCCATGATTTGTGGGATGCCGTCCGAGTCGGTGTTGGGTCCGATCGGAGAAGATTTCCTCATTCACGTCCGAGCGGAGCCCCAACCACCACCGCCCGGTTGGAAGTCCAGAAAGGAAGGTCAGTATGAACGCGAAAGTGCGCCGGAAGCTCGATATGGCCGGCCGGGTCCGGGATTTCAGCCGGCAGCACATGGCCGAGGATCCCAGTTACACCGCGGTGCTCACCAGCCTCGAGGGCCGGATCGGTCGAGCCGAGTCGCTGGCGACGCAGCAGCGGGCGGGGCATCTCGCCTCGCGGTCGGCGACCGCGCGCCGGAAGGAGCTGCGGCGGATGCTGCACGAGAACCTGCTGCCCTTTCTCGTCCGTCTGGGCGAGACGGTCGCGAAGACGACCGCGACCGTCGGTCAGGGGTTCGAGATGCCGGGCCACAACATCGCCAATGCCGTCTACCGCATCGCGGCCCGGGCGATGTTCGACGAAGCGGCGGCGGCCCGGGAGCAGTTCCTGGCCGCCGGGATGACGGAGCTGTTTCTGACGGACCTCGGCGCCACCCTGGATGCGTACGACAAGGCGGTCGAGGAATCGCGGGAAGCGCGGGTCAGGCACGTCGGCGCCCGCGCCGATCTGGAGACGGTGACGGAAGAGCTGATGGAGCTGGTGGCCCTGCTGGACGGGCTCAACCGCTACCGTTTCCGCAGCAACTCGGAGCTGAGCGCGGCGTGGGAGAGTGCCTGCAACGTGGTCGGCACGCCCCAGGCCAAGCCGGTCGAGCCGGAAACGCAGGATCCGCCGAGCGAGGTCGTGAAGCCGGCGGCGTGATGTCCACCTCCCCGGTCTCTCGTCCGTGCAGGGCACCGCGCGGGCGGGAGATTCGGCCCCTCTATTCACATTGCAAGGAGACGAAGGAGAACCAGACCATGTTCCGCCCCAGCTCAGCGCTGCTCCTGCTGCTCGCCCTGGCGAGCCCCGGAGCCGCCCAGGCGCCGAGCCCGATCGTGTGGACCCTCGCGATCGGCGACTACACCATCTACGGAACGACGACGTATACCCCGACCGTCACACTGCGGCCGCGGGTCGTGTTCGACACCGCACGCGGCGTGGACAGCGCCCGCGTGGTGGACAGCGTGCGCGCGGCGAAGGCGCCGCCCCCTGCCCCGAACGACCGAGGCTTCGCGGCCGGGCTCAGCACCTGGCCGACGGACCAGTACTGCGGCGGCATGATGTCGGCGGCGATGCAGCAGGTCGATCCCAAGGCGCTGCTGGGCCGGCTCCAGCTCGCGGCGCGGTGCAACGTGCGGCTGGTGCTGGTGCCGCCGCGGCGGATGCTCACGGCGAACGGGCAGCCGACGGGGTTGTTCTCGGTGGACAGCGCGAAGCGGTTCACCGACCTGTACGCGGCGGTGCTGCCGGCGGACACGATCAAGAAGTACCGGACCACGATCCTCGGCCTCAACCTGGCGGACGACTACGGGTGCCTGCGGTGCTGGGGTGGAACGGCGATCACGCAGGCGCAGATCGCGGAGTGGGCGGCGTACACGCGCGCGAAGTTGCCCGGCGTCCCGCTCGGCGTGCGGGTGACACCCGACTGGGTGGCCGCGCATCAGCCGCTTGCGGCGCAGCTCGACTATGCGTGGGCGCAGTACGCGACGCGGAAGGGGGATGCCCAGGCGTACTTCGATCGGGCGGCGACGATCGGGCAGCGGTTGGGGTTGAAGGTGGTGATGGGGTTGAACACGGAGAACTGCTACGAGGTGGGGGTGCGGAGGCCGTGTACGGCAGCGGATATCGTGCGGTTCGGTGGGATGGCGGTGCGGCATGCGGGGAGCTGTGCGTTCGTGAGTTGGCGGTACGACGAGGGGACGTGGGCGAGCGAGGGGGTGCGGGGGGCCTGGGAGGGGTTGGTCGCGGCCGCAAAACTTAGGAAGCAAGACGACTGTCGAAGAAAGCCAGCGGGAACGGTGTAGCGGGAAGCGCCAGGGCGACCAGAGCCCCGCAGAAAGCTGCGGAGCTCTGGTCGGCCCTCGATCTACTTGGCGAGAGCCAGTTCCCTCTTGCCCTTGGCGGCCTTGGCAATGAGTTGAGCCACCGCGGCGGGCTGGGACACGTAGATCGCATGGCTGCCAGCAGTCTCGACGACCGTCGCGCCGGCTCGCTTGGCCATGGCGCGCTGGGCGGGTGGGGGAATCATCCGATCCTCGGTGGCGACCAGGTACCAGCTCGGCTTCGACTTCCAGGCCGGCTCCGTGATGGTCCCGGCGAGCGACTCGACTCCCCAGGGGACTTGGGCGTCCGCCATGAACGCGGCCTCCTGCGGATCCACGTCCCCGGCGAACGAGGCATGGAACTTTTCCTTGTCCAGGAAGAGAAAGCCGTCCTGCGGCGGGAGGATCGGAGGAACCGGGGCGCCCGGGGGTGGGTTCGCGATCAGTGCATTGACCGATTCTCCCTTGTCCGGAGCGAACGCGGCGATGTAGACCAGACCGACCACGCTGGGATCCGTGCCCGCTTCGGTAATCACGGCGCCGCCGTAGGAGTGGCCAACCAGGATCGCGGGGCCCTTCTGCGCGGCCAGAATCTGTTTGGTTGCTCGGACGTCGTCTTTCAGGGTGATCGTGGGATGCTGGACGATGCTCACATTGAGCCCTTCCTTGCGGAGGGCTCGGTACACCGCTTGCCAACCTGAACCGTCTACGAAAGCGCCGTGGACGAGAACGACGTTCTTCGCCGCGGCGCCAGGTGTTCCTGACATGGGGACTGCTCCTTTCAACAACGGACCTTGGAGGAATGGTTCGCTATACTGCCTTCGCTGCCAAACATTCGCCAGGGCTCACGGGTTCCGCCGTTGCTGGATCTTTACATGCCACCTCAGTCGCGTCTCCCTACTGGGATCCTACCCCCGGCGCGACCGCGCGAACTGCCGCCAGTAGCTGGTCGGACGTAAACGTCTCCGCCAGTGTGGTCACGTCGTCCGGCATATCAGGCACTCCAGTGGCCCCGATGTGCAGGACCGGAAAGCTCGGCCGACGCACCCGAATTGCCCGAATCAACGTCGGGGTGTCGATACCAGTGCCAGAGGTATTGAGAACCAGAAGTCCCACTTCTGGGAGGACATGGCACAGCTCCTGGGCAGCCTGCCCATCATACGCCTGGAACACGCAGTAGCCGTTCATTCTCAGGAGACCGGTGACCGACTGAAGCAGGGCGTTGTAGTCACAGATAACAACACGAACGCCCTCCCTGTTCAGGGGAGCTGGTGGACGGGACGACATGTGAGGCCTTTAGGTCCGGCGACGACGGCCGGCTCTGGCAGGAAACTACGAGATGCTGACTGAACCTACTGAGATCCCGGCGGATAGATAGGCCCAACCATCGATCCGACCGCCTCATTTCGATGCGCGCAGTCTCGGGATCATTCTCACGTTACAGAGTACTTGGAGCAGGCGGGAGGCGGTAAGCTTATATTGAGAAAGCGGTTCCTTCCTTGCTTGCTTCTCCCGGCGTGTTCTGTCGGGTCTAAGGCTCCAAAATGTCTTCCGACGAACACGGCTCCAGCCGAGGGCCGGAGGCGTCTCCTCCCCGCGTTCTGGTTCTCGACGATGAGCCAATGATCCGGGACTTTGTGGCCCGCACTCTAGAAGCGGCGGGGTACGAGGTGGTCGTCCTCAGTCCGCCATTAGGAGCGGTCGAATTGTTGGCAGATGCCCGCTTCGATCTCGTAGTTACCAACAGTATCATGCTGGCGGCGAGCGGGGCGCAGTTGGTCGCCCGGATACGCGACGAGTTTCCCGATCTGCCGGTGATCCATATGGACGACCAATCACAGGCTCTGCCAAAGGACTTCCCCCCTGATGTGCCAAGGCTGGAGAAGCCGTTCTCGAGTGACGCGCTTCTCCGTGAGGTAGCGCGACAGCTCGAACAGTAGGTGCGGACTTCTTCATTATGGGTGAGAGATGTCCGTCTCATAACTGCGAGCGTAACAGTCCGGCAACATGTTCGAGCGCCCGCTCATGCCAGGGACGGCCGCGCCACCACTCCAGCGTCATCTGCTTCGATCGTGCCTTGTCGGCCTCGAGCAAGCGCACCTGGCCCTGGGCGAACTCCGGATCGAAGACATTGAGGTTGGCCTCGTCGTTCAACCGAAAGGAGCGGTTGTCGAAGTTGGTGGACCCCACCGAGGTCCATAGTTCGTCCACGACCATCACCTTGTTGTGGTACATCGTCGGCTGGTACTCGTAGATCGCGACACCAGCCTCGAGCAGATCCCCCCAGCGGGAGCGGGAAGCTCTCCGTACCACGGACGCATCCGTGTAGCGGCCGGGGACGATGATCTCGACCCGCACCCCGCGGCGTTGCGCGGCGACCAGCGTCGCGACGGACAGATCGTCCGGCACGAAGTAGGCACTGGCAATGCGCACGCTCTTCACCGCCGAGGTGATCGAGAGCAGGTACATCAGGCGCACACTCTCGCTGGCCTCGCTGGCCGAGCTCTTGAACAGTTGGGCGGCTTGCTCACCTACCGGCAACGAGCTGGGGGAAGTAGGGATCCTGATGCAGGATCTCTCCGCGCGTTTCGATCCAATTGTCCATGAAGGCGGCCTGCATCTGGGCGACGGCGGGACCTTCGAGCCTGAAGTGGGTGTCGCGCCAGTGCTCCGGATCCTGCGCGTCGCCGAGCCAGGTGTCCGCGATGCCGACGCCACCGGTGAAACCGACCGTCCCGTCCACGACCAACAGCTTCCGGTGCGTGCGATTGTTGAGCCGGCCCAGGTTGTACCACCGGAGCCGGTGGTACTTCACGACCTCGACGCCGGCGCGCTCCATGTCCGCCAGCATCGCTTCGTCCATCTTGCCGGTGCCGACCCAATCCAGCATGACGTGCACTTTGACGCCGGCTCGAGCCCGCTCCGCGAGCGCGTCGGCGAACCCCTTGCCGATTGCGCCGGACCAATAGATGAAAGTCTCGAAGGTGATCGTGCGCTTGGCCGCGCCGATGGCGGCCAGCATCGCCGGGAAGATCTCGTCGCCATTGCAGAGCGCCGTGATCCGGTTGCCCGGCAGGACCGCGGGCCCGAGCATGGTGCCCATGACTCGCAGGAACTGCGGGTCTCCCACGGCGTACACGTGGTCGATCTGGTGCTCGAGCTTCTTTTCGCTGGAAGAGAGATTCGCGACGATCAGGACGACGAGGCCGCCGAGGCATAACGCAAGAAGAATCCACATGTGGGCGAGTACCCCAGGTCAGAGCAGCGGTACGTGGTGTCGCGCCAGGGATTGAACTTGATCGCCAAAGTCAGCCGTTCTCTTGCCTGGCTCCGCTCTCCTGTTGGTTGCACGACCCGCGCGCCGGGGATCATTCAGCCCGGTCGGAGTCGGGCTCGGCGATCACCAAGCTGAACCAGCGCCGGAGCGCGGCGATGGCCACCAGCACGACGATGGCGCCATAGGCGAACCAGGTCGACTGACCCAGCTCGGCCCACTTGCCGAGCTCCCGTGCGTTGGTGAGCAACAAGAGGGCGGCCACGGCGAGGCCCATGGGACGCGCCGGCAGGTGGCGGACGGACCACGCGGCGACCGGCGCGGCGATGATCCCGCCGGTGAGCATGGCAACCACGATCCGCCAATCGAGGGCGGTCTCACCGGCCGCCGCGAGGATCGATCCCGCGGCCACCGTCGCGACGGCGACCTCCGCCGTGTTCACGGAGCCGACCGCGAAGCGGGGCGACAGGCCTCGGTGCAGGAGGAAGGGGGTGACGATCGGGCCCCACGCGCCGATCAGCCCGTTGGTCACGCCACCGATGGCGGCGCAGGGGACGACCCCGCGCGAATCGAAGGGCGGCATGCGGTCGGGGTCGTGCTCGACGTCTTTGAACTCCTTGGCGTCGATGGCGACCGTGGTGCTCGAACCGCACGAGGATGCGGAGGCCGACGAGGATCAGCATGGCGGCCAGGATC
>CAVRFK010000020.1:0-7112 GCA_963720365.1 uncultured Gemmatimonadales bacterium
GTCGGCCGCGCCAGCCGCCGCCGTCGGTCTCCACGACGAGGCCGAACTGCAGCTCGCCGCCCGCGAGCTCGAGTGCTGCGCGCCATTCACCAGCCGGCTTCGGACCCGGTCCGGCCAGCGCGAGCGCGCCCGCGAGCGCGAGGACGCCGGCTCTCACTTCGCCTCCAACCCGCTAGGCGCGTCGAGCCCGCCGCCCAGGTACTTCTCGCCCGCCTCGACCTTGCCCTCGATCGTGTTGCCTCGCCACGGCGCGGGGCAGGGGAACGCCGAGCTGTAGGCGCAGAATGGATTGCGCGCGCGATTGAAGTCGAGGCGATAGCGTCCCTCGCCGGCCGGCACTAGGGAGACGAATCGCCCGGCGGGATACGTGCCCTGATCGTTGGTGGCGTCGCGGAAATAGATCTCCAGCTCGGACTCGTCCTCGCCGGTCGGAATGCGTCGCACCCGGAGCGTGACCGGGCGGCCGCCGAATGGGACGACCACGGTGCCGGCTTCCACCGCGTCCACCTCGATGCCGTCGAGCGCGAGGACGCGGACCTTGGCCGGCTCCTCGGGCGGCGTGAGCGGCCCGACGAAGACGACACCGGTGGCGTAGTCGTAGTACGCCGCGGAGCTGGTCTTCCGCTTGGGCCCGTAGATGGTCACGACGCGCCGCCCGGGCACGCCTCCCGACGCGATCGAGTAGACGCCGAGCGAGATGGGCCGGCTGGCCGGCACCACGCGGCTTCCCTGCGCTCCCGAAAGCGTCACCACGCCGTTGCGCTCCGACACCCGATGCTCGGCCACGCCATCGAGCGGCACATCCGCGTCGGCCGGCCCGAGCCGAATGCCGGCGCCGATCGGCTGCTGCGCGACCGCCGCGAGCGGCGAGTTGGGTGCCGTCGCGAGCCACTCCGCGTACGCGGCGCGCTCCTGCGCGATGTCGGGAGGGGATGCCTGGGACGAGAGCGGCGGCGTGAGCGCGACGAGTGCCGCCAGCGCCCACGCCGCCGAACGGCGGTGGGTCACGATTCCTTGAGTTTGCCGACCAGCAGGATTGGGGAGGTCGGCTGAGCGGAGCCGGCCTCCGGCTCCACCGTGACCGCGGCGGCGCTGAGCTCGCCATCCGGCGGCACCGGGATCTGCTCCACGTGAACGGCGCCCGTGGGATCCGGCTTGAAGGTCACCGACGGAACGGGCGAGCCGTCCTTGATGAACCAGAGCTGGTACGCCTGGCCTTGCCCCACCGACTTGAGCTTGTGTCCGTG
Organism: uncultured Gemmatimonadales bacterium; assembly: GCA_963720365.1. Lineage (GTDB taxonomy): Bacteria > Gemmatimonadota > Gemmatimonadetes > Gemmatimonadales > GWC2-71-9 > CAVVWJ01. The sequence goes on from CAVRFK010000020.1 coordinate 1,248, forward strand.
TACGACGGCACGGTGCTGCACCCGGTCCCAGAAGAGAGAGATGGCGGGATTCGGATCGCCGCTCGCGGTGAGCTGGAACAGCTGCACGCCCGGCCCCACCAATTGCTTGATCGTCGCATCCCGCTCGGCGAGGATGCCCGACATGGTGTTGTACTGCTCCAGCACGCGCCTGATCTCTTTCCGAAGGTCCGTGACTTCGCGCATCTGCACGTAGCCGAAGCCGAGCCCGACGGCGGCGAGCAGCCCGGCCGCCATGGCACCCCACGCGGGGCCGGGCCGCGCCACGGGCCCCGACGCACGGGCCGGCGCCGCGGCCGGGAAGATGTGCCCGTGCATCCGCGAAACCACCCGATCGCGCAGGCCCGGCGACGGCGCCGCATCCGATCCGGTCAGCGCCAGCAGGGCCCCGATCTCCCGGTACTCGGCCACCTCGCGCTGCGCCTCCGGCGAGCCCTTGAGGAACGCCTCGAACTCCTTCGTTTCCTCGGGCGAGAGCGCGCCGAGCGCGAAGGCGGCGGCCAGGTCCTGTGGCGTCTCGTGTTCGGGGTGACTCATGGGCCACGCTCGAAGTAGAACGGACGCAGATAGTCCCGCAGCTTCTGCATGCCGAGCCGCACCCGCGTCTTGATGGTGCCGAGCGGCTCCTGGAGCAGCTCGGCGATTTCCGACTGCGAGAGCCCATCGTAGAACGCCAGCTCGATCGCCCGGCGCTGCGGCGGGGAGAGACTCTCGAGCGCGAGCTGCACCGCCGCGCGCCGTTCGGCATGTTCGACCCCGAGGGACGGATCCGCCCGCCACCCACCCATCGCCGGCGACGAGTCCGGCCGTTCGGCCGCGGCAGTGGCGGTGATTCTATCCCTACGGCCCCGGGCCCGAACCAGATCCAACGCCCGGCTCCGGGCGATGGTGGTGAGCCAGCCCGCGACCGAGCCGCGCCCCGCCTCGAACCGGGTGGCGTCCCGCCACGCCTGCGCGAAGCTGTCGAGGACGACCTCTTCGGCGTCGGCGCGCTGCCCCACGATCCGGTACGCGACCGCGTAGAGCACCTGGCCGTACCGGTCGTACAGGTCGCCCATGGCACGCTCGTCTCCGACCGCGGCCCGAGCGATGAGCTCCGAGTCGCTGGTCGGCGTGGGACTGGTGGCGGTACTGCGCATCAAACCTGGCTGGCGGGAGAAGGTGATTGGCCCGGGCGTCGCGGCATGACCGTGCGCCCTGATTCTAATCATGGCAGCGCCTTCGGCCCATCCCCTCGCGTGAAGATCAGCGTCGCGGTTCGCCCGCCGTACGCCGCCCGAACCACGTTCACCTGGTCGGCGAATCGGTCGGTCAGCACGCCGTTGCGCAGACGTGCACCCGCCAGCCCCGCCGGAACCCGTCCCCGCAGGCGGATCACCATCACGTCGCCTTCGCGGACGGCGCCATCGCAGCGCAGCACGATGGGCCGGCCGCGGCCGTCCTCCAGCCCGAACCGCTCTTCCAGGTATGGGAGGAGCGCGCCGGCCTCGGCGATGTCGTCCGCGAAGACACGGATCGCGACGCGCACGGAATCGTCCCGCTGGACCAGCTCCGCCGAGGACGTGTGCGCGGGATGCGCGCGCACGGCGGCCGACAGTCCCAGGAGCACCGCGAGCAGCCAGCCTCCGCCTACCACGGCATGCGCTCCAGCGCTATCGGCACCGCGAGCACGACCACCGCCGCCGACACGGCCACCACCCGGAGTCGCAGCCCGATCACCCGGTCCATTCCCGCGAGCGCCACGGCGGCGACGGCGAGAATCACGAGCTGACCCAGCTCGATGCCGAGATTGAAGCCGAGCAAGGGCACGGCGATGGATCCGGTGAAGAGGCTGTGCAGGTAGTTCGCGAAGCCGGCCCCATGCACCAGTCCGAACACGCCCGCGAACATCGGCCGGTATCGGCTCCCGGCGGGATCCGCGCGCCGTGCTCGCACCAGCAGGTTCTCCAGTCCCGTCGCGACGATGGTCACGGGGATGAGGAACTCGATCAGCGCCGTCGGCAGCGCCAGCGCGCCGCTCACGGCGAGGGCCAGCGTGACCGAATGCCCGATCGTGAACGCGGTGACGACCCAGAGCACGTCCCGCCAGTCACACCCGCGGTAGATCGCCGCCAGCGCGAGCAGAAACAGCACGTGATCCAGCGCCGCGAGGTCGGCGATGTGATGGAAGCCGAGGCCGATGAAGGCGAGGAGCTCGGTCATGGGGATGCTCGCTTCGGAAACGGAGCGACGTCTGTCATCCCGAGCGATGGCGAGGGATCTTGCCGGCCGGATTTCGAAGCCGGGTGAGAAGATCCCTCGCGTTCGCTCGGGATGACGTTCGCCGCCGCGAGGATGGCACGGGCCTCGTCCGGCTGAAACGGATGCCAGCGCGGATTGATCGCGAGCGCCATCTCCAGATGCCGCCGAGCCGAGTCCCGCCGGCCCAGCGCCGCATCGATCGCTCCCGCGTGGAAGTAGAGCATCGGGTCCCGGGTTCCCATCGCGAGCGCGCGCACCATCGCGTCGCGGGCCTCCGCCTCGCGGCCGGCGCGATGCAGCGCCCAGGCCAGCAGGTCCCACCCGTAGACGTCGTGCCGCGTGCGGATCTCGGCCTGGGCCCGGCTCAGTACCGCCGGGACATCCCGCCCGCGGTCGAGCAGGAAGAGACTCCACACCCGATGGAACTGGTTCGACTGCCCCACCACGGCGACCGACATCGCATGCTCGTATTCGGCGGCGCGCGCCGTGTCGCCGGCCGCCTGGTTGGCCATCGCCAACAGGCCGAGTGTCGCGGGGTCGAGCGTCCTCGCAATGGCTCGCTCCCCGAACGCGATCGCCTCGCGCCAGCGGCCGCGGGCCAGCGCCAGCCGGGCGAGCCCGTCGAGCAGCCGATGATCTTCGGCCGCGAGCGTGAGCCCGGCACCGAGCTCCCGCTCCGCTTCGTCCAGGTGTCCCTGCCGGAGCGCGAGGTCACCCAGGCGCCAGTGGTACCACGCCAGCTGCGACTGCGGCATCGCATGCCGCGTCATCGCTTCGTCGCGCGCCAGCCGCAACAGGCGCCGCGCCTCAGCCGGCCGGCCGCGGATCTCTTCCCAGCGCGCATAGCGCGGCGCCACGGCCGGCTCGCCGCGCACGGTGTACAGCGTGCCGAACAAGCGGTCCGCGGCGGCGTAGTCACCCAGCTCGAGCAGGATCTCGCCCAGCATTGCGCGCGTCGGGCGGACGGCGGAGTCTGCCGCGACGAGCCGCTCGGCGACAGTACGTGCTTCGGCGAACCGGTGCTGGCCCATCAAACTCGCCGCCAGCACCTGGTACGCCTCTTCGTTTCTCGCGCCCCTGAGCGCGAGCGACCGCCGAGCGTAGGCCTCCGCTCGCTCCAGATCCGCTGCCCCCGCGCCACTGGTCCGGGCACGCTGGAGGTAGAGCCGGGCCAGCTCCGCCTGGTCCCTCGCCGCAAACGAATCCCGGGCCGCCCGCGCGAGGTAGAAGGCCAGGTCGAGCTCCACCACCTCCGCCTCGGTCGGCCGCGGCGCGTGCACCGCCTCTGCCCGTTGCAACAGGCCCGCCATTGCAAACGCCGCACTCACCGCGCCGACGAACAGCGCGGTGAGCGAGAGCCGCCAAACGCTCGGCAGCGTCATCAGTTCGGCTCGCCGACCCAGGGGAACGCGGAGAGGACCGGTGAATCGCTGGCGACGTTGTCGGTGGTGAGAGCTTCCTTGCCCGCAGCCCCGTCAGGATCGGCCCCGAACGGGTCGCCGAACACGGCGAGCAGCGCGAGATCCACCACGTCGTCCTCCAGCTTGCGGCCGCCGTACCCGTTCGCGAACGGTGCCAGCGGCAGCCAGGTGAGCCACCCTGCGGTTCCCGGGTCCTTGTCCGTCTGCACGATCAGCATGTCGGGGAGCAGGGCGCCCCCGAGCGTGTTGGCGTAGTCGCCCGAACGGCCGGCCACGCTGCCCGGGCCGGTGATGAAGCCGAGCGCCTCGGCGCCGATCAGCGCCACGTCGTCGGCCGGGCCGGTGGAGCCGTGCGTCGGGTGGCTCCGCTTGGCGAGAAGAACCTCGCTGATGAGCGGATTGCCCAGCCGCTGGATCTGGTTGAACGAGCGGGGTTCCGACGGTCCGTTGCCGCCGTCGCCGTCGTCGTCGCTGCAGGCCGCGACGGTGAGGGTCGCTGCGGCGAGTGCCGCGCCCAGGGTCCAACGCCGAAGCGCGGGCGCGAAGGTGGTGCGATGCATGTCGTCTCTCTCCTCGTGTGTGGCCGCGCTCAGCGGCTGATCGTGCCCCAGATGCCCAGCTTCCCCGGTGCGCCATTTTCCAGCAGGGCGCTCGGCAGCTCGACGACGATGGACAGCACATTGAAGCCCTGGACGTAGTTGACGCCGGGGGTGCGGAAGTAGAACGGCGCAGTCGGATTGGCCGGCAGCGCGCACGGCGCCGAAAGCGCACCGCCCACCGGCTTGCGATCCGGCAGGATGCAGAACGCCGCCTCGAGATCGATGAAGAACGGATCGTCCCGCGGTCCCGTGAACACCTGGAGATCGGAGGACGTGCCGAGCGGGGTGTTGATCGCGCCGCTGACGTCGGGAGAGACGTCCGCGACCTGGTTCATCATGGCGCCCTGCACCGGCGGGTCGACCGGACCACGCACGGCCACCTGCTGGTCGGCGCCGGAACCGCTGAAGGTGACCTGGATGACGCGGTCTTCTACGGCGTCTCCGTCGTTGTCGATCTTGAACTGGTAGAGCAGGTCGGGATCGAACGACGCGTCCGCCGCCGTCGCGCCAGGGGTGAGAAACGCCCGGCTGTTCATGACCAGCGCGATGCGTCCGGCGGACGAACCCGGGAACGCATACACGTCGGTCATGTCCATCTTGGGGTTGAGCTCGACTTCAGGGGTGTCCTGGTGATCCGATCCGATGGCGATGCCGGCGGCGCCGGCCGCTCCGGCGAGCACGAACAGTCCGACGGCGAGGGTCCGCCGGGGTGGTGTTGGAGTGAAATTCATGACCTCCGTCTCCTGGGCGAGGGTAGCGTGCCGGCGCGCGTGATGCGCGTCGTGACTCGGGTACGCCCGTGATAGGAGAACGGATGTATCGAAGTGTCACCCTGAGCAAAGCGAAGGGGACCATGCCATCATCGGTCCCCTTCACTTCGTTCAGGGTGACATCGGTGTCACCACCGCCAGAATCGTTCGGGCGAAAACGGCGTCAAATCCTCCGCCGCAGGCTCCCCGGTGACGAGCTGCTTGATCAGGAGCCCGGTCAGTCCCGCGAGCAGAATGCCGTTGCGGCCGTGGCCCGTGGCGTACCACAGCCCTCGCAGCTGTGGCTCCGCGCCGATGATGGGACGCCCGTCCGGCGTCATCGGACGCAGGCCGGCCCAGGTTCGCTTGACCTCGGCGCTGGTGAGCGTGGGGCAGAGCGCCGTGGCCGCGGCGAAGACACGAGCCAACCCGGCCGAAGTCACCTCCGACTGAAAGCCGGCATACTCCATGGTCGAGCCGGCGATCGCCTCGTCGCCCCGGGCCACCAGGTATCCGCCGTGGCCGTACACGATCGCGCGACGGGCGCCGGCGGGCCAGGGAAACGCGGCCATCTGTCCCCGGACCGGCGCCACGGCGATAGGGCGGGGTACCCCGCCGATGGCACCGGTCCAGGCACCCGCGGCCAGCACCACATCGCCGGCCACGTAGCGCCCGCGCCGCCCGACCACACCGCCCACGCGGTCCCCCCGCGCCTCGACCGACTCGGCCGCATCGCGCTCGAACACCGCGCCGAGCCTGATGGCGTCCTCCCGAAGCGCGGTGACGAGGCGGGCCGGCTCCAGCGCGCCTTCGTGGGGTGCCCACAGCGCGCCCGCA
>CAVRFK010000021.1:0-55108 GCA_963720365.1 uncultured Gemmatimonadales bacterium
CAATTCGTCCGTGTGGCGCGGATGAACGGAGATGGCATCGATCCCTCTGCGTTCATCCGCGTGTGTCGGCCGTCCTGCTTCAGCGCCTCACTTGGGCGGCCCCGGGAACACGGCGACCGGACCCTCCACCTTCCCGCCGGGCGGCACGTAGGCCGGAGCGGGCTGGCCCGCGGGGCCGAGATGCTTGATGTACGCGTAGATCGCCTTGACGTCGTCGTCGGTCATGTCTCGCACCGCGAACCAAGGCATCGGCGGCCGGCGTTGATCGCTGCGGGCGTGGGCCATGAACTGGTCCGCCGTCATCTTCGGTACCAGCAGCCGGAGGTTGGACGCGTAGGTCGTACCCCAGGGTCCCTGCCAGCCCAACGGAGAACCGGTGAGCCATGCCTTCTCGTCGACCTTGCCGGCCGTCACCATGTAGCCGGGCGTGTGGCAGTCGTTGCAGCCGGCGATCATGACGAGGTACTTGCCGCGCGCGGTGTCGTCCGGGAGGGCCTGGTTGGACGGCATGGTCCCAACGGCGGCCGTGACGAGCGAGGCGAGCGCTATCGCTCCGAGCACCGGCACGAGTCGCTGCATGGAAGCCTCCTTGGGTTAGGAGGTATGGCTACGGATTGGTACGGGGAATGAGCCAGGAAGATGCGCTCGGCGTCGAGCCGCGTCCAGCGTCGTCGGCTCGCTACGAGAACAGGCCCCAGAGCGGTGGCGTGCAGAGCGCAATGCCAGAGAGCAACAGGAGCAGGGCGGCCACGGCAACGCCGCGATGCGCCATCTCCCTCGCCTTCCACCGAGCGTGCAGTGCCGCCCACGCGACCAGCCACACCACCACCGCCAGCGTGGTCCGACCGGACACGCCGCCGGCCGGCTCGTAGAGAACCGGCGCCTCGAACAGCCCGGTCTCGCTGAGGATGACGATCAGGCCCATCGCGAACCCGCCGATGCCCGCCGCCAGAAAAGCCGCGAGCGCCGCACCGTTGGGATGCGCGCCTTCATGCTGCTTCGAATCCATGTCGTCGTTTCCGTTTACTCGAGGGGAGCCACCTTGTTGACGAACACGCCGAGCACGCCCGCGTATGCCACCAGGAGCAGGCAGATCGTCACCAGCGCGGTCGCCATTCCGTTCAATCGCCGGTCGCTGAGCACCTGGGACCGGTAACGGAGACAGACGGCCGCGACGGCCGTAGCGACCATCGCCGCGATCCAGGGGACGTGCTCCTTGGTCTCCATCGCGAACGAGTGCAGCCACGCCGTCGCGGGGTTGGATCGGATGAGGGCCCGCGGGTACGCGCTCAGATCCGCGAGACCTTCGGGCGGGGTCGCGCGATACGGCGGGAACGTGATGTACGTGCCGACCAGCAGCGCGAGCCACAGCAGGACCGCCGTGAGCACGAGGAGCGTCGCGAGATGGCGCGCCTGCTGGTCGGCCGCCGCGCTCGACGCGGCGACTGTCCGCATGCTGCAGAGCGAGAAGAGCGAAGCGGCCAGCGCCATGAGCGAGCCACCGCCGAGAACTACGCCGTGCAGCATGGTCCAGAGGCTACGTTCGGAAAACAGGAGGGTGTCCATGGCGGTCCCGGTACGAGTTCCGGGACAACTTGGACGGGAACGAGGGATCGGGCAACCCCGCCGTCAGGATGCTGCAGCGGCGGGCTGATGTCGTCCCGATTAGCCGGCTACTGGCGCTGCCAGAGCACTGCGTGGGAAGTGCCGTTGCCGGCTGCGCTGAATCCCACGATCGTGCCGGCCCGGTTCACCCCGTGCGCCCCCGCATGAGTGTCCAGGCCATCGGGCACGAGCGTCGGCAGCACGGTCGAGGATCCCGGCTCCCACACCCAGGCGCGCTCCGAGCCGGGCTCGTCTCCGGTGTCGAAGCCCTGGCCCACCACGACGCCAAGGGGACTGATCGCGCGCGGGCTGATGGTCGGGCGGCTTCCCGGATGCGGCAGGTGGGTGAACGCCTCCTGGTAATACACGAACCCGTCCGCGAACTCCAGCTCCTCACCAGCCGCGTCTTGCGTCGGGCCGAAAGCGCCCGCGATCTGGCCCTTGGTGTTCACAGCCGTTGCGATGCTCGACCGGCGACCGAAGGTGCCGAGGTCCTTGAACACACCGTCCTTCCAGCGGAAAGCATGGCGCTCGCCGGAGGCGGTGAGGCTGTGGCCGACCACGATGCCGCCTCGGCTGATGCCGTTCGCCTGCGAGGTGGCTCCGCCCAGGGTGCCGAGATCCGTCATGACACCGTCTTTCCAGAGGAAGGCGCGACGGTTCCCGCCTGCCGTTTCTGCCCAGCCCACGATGACCCCGAACTCGTTGATGCCGGTCGCCTGGCTGTTGCGGCCTCCGAGGGTACCGAGGTTCTTCTTGACGCCGTTCTTCCAGCGGACCGCTCGGCTGGCCCCCGACTTCATCGTGCTCCATCCGACGATCACGCCGTCATCGTTGATCGCCGTCGCCTCGCTGTATCCGCCGGCCAGCGCGCCCAGGTCCTTCATGACGCCCTTGGTCCAGACGAAGGCATGGGGCAGGCTCGCACCCGCGATCCTGCTGGTGCCGACGATCACACCTGCGGAGTTGATCGCCTTGGCGGAAGAGAATGCTCCGCCGAGGGTGCCCAGATCGCGAACGGTATAGGTGGCGATCGCCGCCGTCGTCGCAGCGGACTCGGCCGCGGGGTCGGTCGGCGACTCGGTGGTACAGCCCCAGGCTCCCAGTGCCGCAATCAGGATGCACCGACGAAACGTGGCAGGCGTCAGGCGAGACATGGCGTTGCTCCTCGGCAGGGAGATCCCGCGCGGGGCGGCGGGTAACCGGAGCGGGAACGCCGTCAGACTAGCGGGAGACGGTCAAGGCGATATCAAGCGTCGGGGCCGCATTGGGTTACTCAGTCCTTCGGATCGGCCCCGCGCTCCTTGGTATCTGCCGCACCCTCATCGTCCGTGACGGTGAGCAGCACGTCGCGCTTCCCCTTCGATGCGTACGCATGGACCGGATTCCGCTCGCTCGATGTCGCCCCGTCGCCGAAGTTCCAGCTCCAGCTCACGATCACCCCGTCCTCGTCCTCGCTCTCGTCCGTGAAGACGCAAGTCAGCCCACTGCAGTCCACCCGGAACTCGGCCTTGGGCGGCTTGTTCTGCGGCGGGGGCGGCGGCGGAGGTGGTGGTGGCGGCGACTCGGCGCGGATCGTGTGCGTCCGGGTGTCGGCCGCACCGTCGTCGTCGGTGATGAGGAGCAGCACCTCGTAGCTCCCCGGCGATGCGTACGAGTGCGACGGGTTTCGCTCGCTCGACGTCGCGCCATCCCCGAAATCCCATTCCCAGCTCGCCACGCTGCCGTCGTCGTCCTCGCTCCGGTCCACGAAGGTGCAGCGGAGCTCCTGGCACTCGGCCTCGAACTCGGCCCGCGGCGGCCGGTTGGACGGCGGCGGCGGCTCCGGCGGTGACTGCGGCGCCGCTGTGCGGGTTCGGCTATCCGTCGCCCCGTCTTCGTCCGTCACCACGAGCGTCACGTCGTACTGCCCGGCCGTTGCGTACGAGTGCGACGGGTTCCGTTGGCTCGAGGTCGCCCCGTCACCGAAGGTCCACGCCCGGCTCTCGATGCTGCCGTCCTCGTCGGTGCTCCGGTCGGTGAAGCTGCACCGGAGGTCATCGCAGGTGACCTCGAACTCGGCCTTCGGCGCCTGGTTGGACGGAGGCGTCGGCCCCGGCGCGGTCGGGTTCACCTGGTGGGAGGATGCGTCCGTCGCGCCCTCGTCATCGGTCACGGTGAGGGTGACGGTGTAGCTGCCGGACGCGTTGTATCGGTGAGTAGGCTCCCGGTCGGTCGAAGTGCTGCCGTCCCCGAACTGCCAGGACCAGCCGGCCACCTCGCCATCGGCATCGGAGCTGGATTCGGTAAAGCGGCACGTGAGACCGTCGCAGCTCCAGTCGAACTCGGAGCGGGGTGGGTCGTTGCCGCCGGCGACCGGGACGGCCAGCGCCGAGAAGCTGGTGGTTGGCGCCGCGCCGCCTTCGACGACGACGCTGGCTTCCCCGGTCTGGAGTCCGATCTTGTCGCCGAGGAGGATATGGGCCTGGGCCCGGCCCTCCTGGCCCGTGCGCGCGGATGGTGGAACGATCTCGGCGCCGGTGCCGGCCGAGGTGATGGCGAACTGAACCGTCACCCCTTCCAGGGGATCGCCGGCCTCATCGGTCACCTCGACCACGACCGGCGCGGTCAGGGGCTGGCCGATCGACCCCCGCTGGCCGTCGCCGTCCACGACCCGGATCTGGACGCCGTCGTCGGCGCCCGGCAGGACGAGGTCGCCGCCGCCGCAGGCGGCCAGCAGGCAAATGAGGGCGATGGGGGTGATCCGGGCGCTCCCTGGACGGGACCGACGGATCCGAGGACGGGAGAGATCGCGATCGAGCACCACGGTTCACGACCTGTTGGCGGACGGAGGTCCAAGCTAGTCCGCCGGCCCGGGTTGCGACGTGACGGATCGCACACCGGGCGTCCGGGCCGCTAGGGCTTCACCATCACCTTGATCGACTCGCGCTCGTTCATCGCGCGGTAGCCGTCGGGCACCCCCTCGAGGTTGACGATTCGGTCGAAGACGCGCCCCGGCTGGATCCTGCCCTCCAACACGTCGGGAAGCAGGTCGTTCATGTAGGCGCGGACCGGGGCGGGACCGCCGCTGATCGTCAGGTTCTTGTAGAACCCCGTGACCCAGGCGGTGGTCGTCTCGTAATGGGGCACGCCGACCCGGCCCACGGCGCCACCCGGGCGGCCGATGCCGATGGCGGTCGCCATGGCCTGGTCGGTCCCGACGCACTCGAGGACCGAGTGGACACCGACCCGGCCCGTCAGCTCACGCACGCGCTCGACCGCCTCGTCCCCGCGCTCGCTCACGACGTCCGTGGCACCGAATTCCTTCGCCAGCGCGATCCTGTCCGGGCGGCGGCCCAGGATGATGATCTGATCGGCGCCGAGCCGCCGCGCGGCGATCACACCACAGAGGCCGACGGCGCCGTCGCCGATGACGGCCACTGCTCTGCCGGGGCCGACCCTCGCGGTCACGGCCGCGTGATGGCCGGTTCCCATCACGTCGGACAAGGCGAGCAGCGACGGCATCAGCGCATCGTCCGGACCGACCGGCAAAGGGACGAGCGTCCCGTCCGCCTGAGGGATGCGCAAGGCTTCCGCCTGCGCTCCGCCCGGCTCCGGGGAGCCGAAGAAGCCGCCGTTCACGCACGAGGTGTGCACCCCTTCGTGGCAGAAGACGCAGGTGCCATCGGAGTACGCGAACGGCATCACCACCAGGTCACCTCGCTTGAGCGTGCGGACCTGAGCGCCGACCGCCTCCACCACACCGACCGCCTCGTGACCCATCGGCCGGCCGCGTTCCGCCGGCTCCATCAACGCGTAGGGCCACAGATCACTGCCGCAGATACAGGCGCGGGTGACCCTGAGAAGCGCATCGGTGGGCGCGACGATGCGGGCGTCCGGGACAGTCTCGACCCGGACGTCGCCGGCCTGGTACATCAGTGTTGCTCGCATTTCAGGGTCCTGCCCGCTGCGGCGGGTGTTCGGGAGATCAGGCTGCGCCATCGGCGCGATGCGAGCAAGCTAGCGTACCAATCGGCGCCATCAACTTGACCGCGGTCCCCATACTGGTAAGCTCTTCCAGAGCAGCTGACGGGTTCACATCAGACGGAGGCTCTTCATGGCCTGGACGGATACGGCCGCCACACTGGGCGCCGAAGCGGCGGCGGGGCTCAAGGCGGCCAAAAAGCAGATAGGCAAGCGCAAGCATAAGCGCCTGGTCGCGACCGCCGTCGCGCAGATGCTGCAGCTCCTCCCGGGCGTGGGCCGGCGGAAGGCACGCCGGCGGGCGCGTCAGGTGACCGGAGCTCGGCCCTCGAAGAAGATGGCGAAGGAGATCACGGGGCTCGGCTGGAAGGCGGGGGTGGAAAGCATCGTCACCGCATTGGGAGCGGCGGGCGTCGCGAAGGTGGTGGGAACGGTGACCGACAAGGTCAAGGAGAAGGTGGAGCGGCCGAGCACCAGCCGGGTGACCGGGAGTCGCCGCCGGCGCCGGAGCGCCCCAACCGCCCCACCACCGCCGACCGAACCCTAGAGGTCACGCGCCTTCAGGCGATCTCGCCCGCTCGACATCGAAATGGCCGGCCCAGACCTGGCGGGGACGGCCATCGACCTCGATCCAGAGATAGCCTTCCCGCGCCCGCGGCTCGATGGCTTCGGGATTCTCGCCGATCATGCGGTACCAACCGTTGGGCCGCAGCGAGGGGTAGTGGTGCGAGAGACGGGGCAACAGGCGGGCGCGTCCGATGGCGGGGTGGAAGGCTCCCACGGCTCGCGGCCAGCGGCGCCGCTCCGGCGAAGTGTCTTGAGACATCTGCCCCTCCTTTAGAGTCCGCCCCCGAAAACTGGGCCCACCCGCGGACCACCGCCAGACGCCTGTCTTGGCCGGCGGCGGCTGTTACCTGACAGGCAAGTTTGCGGCGGTATGTGTCCTCGATAGGTCACACCCTCAGGCACTCCTCCCCTCGTTTGTCGTCTTTCCTCCTGAAATTCCGTTTACCCAAGTAAGGGAGCCTGCGGGTCACGCGGAGTTCCCCTCCAGCGGTCCCTACACAACCGAGATCAGACGGTTCCCTGCTTGGCAGGAGGAGGACTCATGTACGCTCGACCCTGTGCCCATCGCCCGCGCACCCGCGCGCTCGCGGTCATGCTGATGCTGGCAACTCTGGCTGGATGCAGCCAGGATGATGCGGTCACCGGCCCCGATATGGAAGGCGTGGATGTCAGCGCTTCGGCGGTGCCGAACTACGCCGACGGGTACGTCTGGGCCAACGACCCATTCGTTGCTTCCTATACTCCGGATCCTTTCTACTCATTCAACGTGAGTGGGGGAGCGATCACGATCACGCGGCAAGGCGTGGGCACCTACACCGTCCGCTTCGCCGGACTGTCGGCGGTGCTCGGCAGCAAGAGCACGGTGCACGTCACGGGCTACTCGAGCAACAGCACCTATTGCAAGCCGGCGACGCAAAGGCTGCAGAACGACATCATCCGCATCAAATGTTTCGATGCCGTCTCGGGCCGGCCGATCGATGCCTACTACACGGTCCACCTCAGCAAGCGGTACGGCGATCTGGCGTTCGCCTACGCCAGCAAGCCCACCGGCACCAACTACGCGCCGCCGGCCAACGCTTCCCACAACCCGGCGGGCGCGATCCGGATATTTCGGAGCGGCGTGGGCAACTACCAGGTCAAGTTCAGCGGCCTGGGGGCCCGGCTCACCAGCAACGGAGGACATGCCCAGGTCGTCGCGATAGGGACCGGAGCCCAGCATTGCAAGGTGTACAGTTGGTTAGGGTCCCCCGACCTCACCGTCAACGTGCAGTGCTACAGCCGCACCGGGCAACTGAAGGACGTGAAGTTCAACATCTTCTTCACGCTGCCGCACGGCAACCTGGCATACGCCTGGGCCAATGACCCGTCGGCGCCGAGCTACTCGGCCAACCCATTCTTCCGGCACAATCCCAACGGTGGAAACGTCACCGTCACCCGTGTGTCGGTAGGCCTCTACACGGTGCTCTGGAGCAGTTTGTCGCTGTCGGCCAAAACGGATGTCCAGGTGACCGCCTACGGTCCAGGCAGCAGCGTGTGCAAAATCGAAGGATGGGGGGCGCAGAGCGTGAGGGTCCGCTGCTTCGATCCAGGCACCGGTGCGCCGCTCGATTCGCGGTTCGACATCATGTTCTTCTCGTAGGCTTGCCAGCAGCGCCTCAATACGAACCCGGCCCCTCGTTCAGGGGCCGGGTTCTTTTCCGCCAGCCCCGATGATCCCGTTCCGGAGCTTTTCGCGCGTCTCTCAGTGCCCCCCTTACGGAGACGCTCCGATGGCCCGAAAGCTCGTGCTTGCCGCCGGTTTGGCCGGCCTGTTGCTCGCGTGCAACGGCGACCCGACTCAGCCCGAATCCGTCGTTCCGTCCACGGAGATCCTCCCGATGCCGGCGGCGTCCGAGCCCGCAGCCGCCCCGGTGACGACCGCTCCCCCCGCGGTGACGCTTGCCGCCTGCACCCACCACTGGGCCTCGGGGGCCAGCGGTTCGTGGTTCACGGCGGCGAGTTGGAGCCCGGCCACGGTGCCGGGCGCAGCGTCCACGGCCTGCATCGATGGCGCGGGGACCTACACGGTGACACTCGATCCGGCCAACGATGCCACGCCGGTCGTCATTGACGGACTGGCTCTAGGCGGAGCGAGCGGCGCCCAGACACTGCACATCGCCGGCACGGCCGCGATCCTCACCATCGCCACCGGCGTGGACGTGAAGTCGAGCGGCGTGCTCTCCCTCGCGGGCGCCAATGGGATCGTATTGACCGCCGGCGGGATTGCCAACGCGGGAACGCTGAAGACACTGCCGACCTGCGGCGGCTGCGGTCACGCGACCATCCGCTCCGACCTCGATAACGCCGGCCTGCTCCAGACCTCGGGCAACGGCCTCATCCTCGACAAGATCAACGGCGTCTACCGCAACACCGGCACGATCGACGTCATGGGCACGCTCACTATCCCTGCGTCGACCGGCAATCCCTCCTTCACGCTGGCCGGAGGCAGCATCACCAGCACCGCGCTCAACCCCGGACTCGCCGATTTCCGGATGCGAGCCGGCACCTTCACCTACACCGGCGGCGGCGCGCTCAGCACCTCGCGGGGCCTCGTCACGATCGAGGGCGGCAATCTAGTGTTCGGCCCCTCGGCGGCGGGTACGGCAGCGTTCAGCATGCTCCCTGCAGCCACGGGGAACAGCTTCACCGGCAACATCGGTCCCAATCAGCGGGTGCGGATGCCCCTCGTGGGAGGAACCCAGACGATGACCTCGCGCACGCTCACCCTGGTGGGCGATGTGGTGAACGAGGGCACGCTGGAGATCCAGCAATCGCCGAGCAGCGGGTTTCCGATCCTGGCGGGCACCGGGACGCTTACGAACAAGGGGACGCTGATCTCGACCGGTACCGGCGGCGACAGCATGCGGATCGCGATCAACCTCCAGAACGAGGGCACGATCACGTCCAATGGTCGGTTCCTGCACTTCGACCAGCCGGCCCTCACCTACACGAACGCGGGCACGATCAACGGTAACGGAACCCTGCGAGCCCGAGGGGTGACCCTCACCAACGAGTCCGGCGCCCACCTCAACATCGCGACCGAGCTCAACAACGAGGCGCACCTGCTGGGCACAGGGACGAATACCACCTCTCTGCGTGTCTTCGGGGGCAGCACGGTCTCACCCGGGCAGTCGCCGGGAATCCTGACCGTCGGCAGCTTGCAGAGCATCAACGGCGGGATTCTCGACATCGAGCTCGGCGGTCTCGAGGCGGGCACCGGCTACGACCAGATCCAGTCAGTCGGGCAGTCGACCCTGTCCGGCGGAACGCTACGCATCACCACCGTGAACGGTTTCGTCGCCGGCAAGTGCGGCCAGGTGTTCGACATCATCACCCACAATTCCCCCGGCGGGATCGGTGTGTTCCCGACCATCGAGGGCCTGGACCAGGGGAGCAATCGCCAGCTCAAGGTGCTCTACGCCAAGCCGATCGTCCGTCTTGTCGGTCTGGATGCCGGGAAGCTGGTCGGCACCACGACCGAGCCGGTGCCGGCGACCGAAGGCGGCGCGACCGGCTCGTACGCGGTCTGCCTGGGCGAGCGACCCAACGCCAGCGTGACGATCACGCCGTCGCCCAACGCGCAGGTCACCGTGTCGCCATCGTCGCTCACGTTCACGCCGAGCGACTGGGAGCTGCCCAAGATCATCACGATCACTGCGGTGGACGATCAGGTCACCGAAGGCACTCATACGGGGCGGATCACCCAGGCCGTCACGAGCACCGACTCGCGGTTCAACAATTTCGTCCTGGCCGCCATCACCGCGACCATCACCGACAACGACACCAACCGGAACCCGACTCCGGGGCACGACAACGCCTCGACGTCGCAGGGGACGCCGGTCGAGATCGACGTGCTCGCCAACGACAGCGACCCTGACGGCGACGCGCTGACGATCACCGCGGTCACCACCCAGGCGAGCGGTGTGGCGACGATCATCAACGGCGGCACGAGGGTCCGCTTCGCCCCGGCCACCGGCTTCAGCGGCTCGGCGAACTTCGGCTACACCGTCGGAGATGGGCACGGAGGATCGGCCACCGGCGGCGTGACGGTGGCGGTGGCGGCACCTCCTACGACCGACATCACGTGGACGACGGCCGAGGATACGCCGTTCGAAGGACCGCCCCTCGCCTTTGGCGGTGGAGGCTGCCCAACTGTCGCGCAGATGCGGATCACCAGCGTGACGCAGCCGGCCAACGGGCGCGTGTCCATCGTCAGGCGCCCGCTCGGGAGCTGCGGGCAGTTCCCCTGGTACGTGCGCTTCGTGCCGAACGCGAACTTCGCGGGCACGACCAACTTCACCGCGATCGGCTGGAGCGGAGGGCCTGCCCCGCTTACGGTGCGAATCGCCATGATCGTGACGCCGGTGAACGACAAGCCGGTCGCGGTGAACGACGCCGCGACCGCCACCGCCGGCGCCGCGCCAGTGCGGATCGAGGTGCTCACCAACGACAGCGACACAGACGGCGATGCCTTATCGGTCACCGGGGTGACCCGGCCGGTCACGGGCACCGCCACCATCAGCTCCGACGGCAAGGCCGTGCTGTACTCGGCGCCGCCCCGCTTCGTCGGCACCTCGCAGTTCAGGTACACCGTGAGCGACGGCCAAGGGGGGACCGCCAGGGGTATCGTGGATATCACCGTGCCGCAGGCGGCTGATCTGGCCATCGCCGCAACGGCGGATCCGCACACCGCCTTCTTCAACGATCGGATCACCTACGACTGGAGCGTCAGCAACCTGGGCCCGTCGGCCAGCGCGGGCAGCACCGTGACGATCACGTGGTCGGCCATCGACGGCGTCGGGGCGCTGGTCCGGATACCGGACAATTGCACCCAGACTGGGGCGGTGTCGGTGAGGTGCTCGCTGTCGCCGCTCGGACCGGGCAAGTCGAGAGGGTTTCGAACCGTGTGGAAGACCGGGATCATCATCGGCAACCTTGTGGCCACGTTCACGGTCTCCAGCGCGGGTGATCCCGACAGCGCGAACGACTCGGTCACGCTCTCGAACTTTTGGCCGGGCGGATGAGCAGACCAACGCTGTCACCCTGAGCGCAGCGAAGGGGACCATGGCGGGGATGGTCCCCTTCGCTGCGCTCAGGGTGACAACCGCTACCTTCTGCCCAGCCGGTCCAGGAGCGCGGCGGCCCGCGGATCCCGCCGCAGCTTGTCGTAACGCTCCATCCGCGGGAACTGCACCAGCCACACGTCATGCCGGGCGATCGCCTCTTCCATGATCGCCAACGCGGCGGCGTGGTCGCCCAGCTCCTCGAGCGCCGCCGCGGTGGCGCCCGTCGCCGGAACCGTGCCGCCCGACCTCACCCGCATGCTGTCGAGCAGCGCCCGCGCCTCCGCATCGCGGCCCGCCAGCCCATAGGCATACGCGAGCACCCCATGCGGCTCCTCCGGGCGTCCGGCCGGCGTCGCCGCGAGCCGTCGCTGCAGCAGGCTGATGGCTTCCCCGGTGCGCCCCGTCGCCAGCATCGCGTTCGCCCGCCAGGTCCAGGCCAGCATGAAGGTGGAATCCAGCTCCATCGTGGTAGCGGAGAGCGAGTCGGCGGCGGCGAAGCGGCCCTCCATGTGAAGGATCTGGGCATCCCAGATTCTCGCGATCATCGAGGCCGGCTCCAGGGTGAGGCCTCGAGCCACCCGGTCGTGCGCGGCAGCGAAGTCTCCCAACCGGTTGGCAAGCAGACCATACCACCCCCAGGTCGAGGCCACGGTGGAGTCGAGCGCCAACGCGCGCCGGAAGCTCGTCTCGGCCTTGTCCAGCTCGCCGATCAGCGAGTAGCCGTAGCCGAGCGCGGCATACGACTCTGGGATCGTCGAATCCATGGCGATGGCACGCCCGGCCTCGGCGACCGCGCTGGTCACCAGCGGCGTCGTGCTGTCCACCACGTACGCGGGCAGCACGGCCAGAGCCATCGCCATCGTAGCCCGGGCTCGGGCATACTGGGGATCGCGCGCCGCGGCGCGCTGGAAGAGCGCGATGGCCTGCTGGAGGTTTCGCGCGCCGCGCCGGTTGAACAGCACCAGCCCCTGGAGAAAGAGCGCATGGGCGTCGGGGTCGGCGGTCTCCGCCTTCGCGGGCGCCGCGCGCGACGAGCGACCCAGCGTGCCGAGGAGAGTGTCCGCGACCGTGCGCGCGATCTCGTCCTGCAGCGCGAACACGTTCGCGAGCGGACGGTCGTACTTCTCCGTCCAGCGGACTTCGCCGTCACCGGCCGAGAGCAGCGCGACGGTGATCCGCACCTGCCCCGCGGCGCGCTGCACCGTACCGGTCAGCAGCGACGCGACCTGGAGCTTGCGGGCGATCGCGCGGTCGTCGAGTCCCTTGGCCTGCAACGCGGCCGCGCTGGTGCGCCCGATCACCCGCACCCCGTTCTTGGCGAGCGCACGGGTGATCTCCTCGGCGAGGCCGATGCCGAAATAATCGTCATCCTTGTCGCCGCTCAGGTTCGCGAGCGGCAGCACCGCCAGCGAGCGGTCGGCGGCAGCGCTCGCGGCGGGCGCGCCGACGGACGGGCGCAGTGCCCACACGAGAGCGGCGGCGCCGATCAGCGCCGCCGCCACGACCCCGGTCAGCAGGCCGCGCCTGGTTCGGATCACCGGAGCCGCCGGGGACGCGGCCGGCGTGCCGACGGTGTCGAGCGCGGCCAGCACTGCGCTGGCCGAGGCGGGACGCCGGGCGGGCTCCTTCTCGAGGCACTGCATCACAATCGCCGCCACCGTCGCAGGCACTTCGGGATTGGCGCCGGTGATGGCTGACGGCGACTCTGTCAGGTGCGCCGCGATGAGCTGCTGGGGCGTGGTATGCCGGCGGAAGGGATGCACGCCCGCCAGCAGCTCGTACGCCATCACGCCCCAGGCGTAGAGATCGGCGCGATGATCGATGATTTCGCCCACGGCCTGCTCGGGCGCCATGTAGGCCGGCGTTCCGATCGAGCCGCCCGCCTGCGTCAGCGTCGCCGCGTCGGCGCCGGCTTCGGTGCGGGAGGCGGTGAGCGCCTTGGCGATGCCGAAGTCGGTGACCATGGCGGCGCCGTGCGAGAGCAGCACGTTTTCGGGCTTGATGTCACGGTGGACGATGCCCTCGCCGTGGGCGTAGGCGAGCGCGCGAGCGACGTCGCGCAGCAGGGTGATGCGCTCGGTCAGCGTGAGCGGGGCGCCGCCCGCCATCCGGGCCCGGAGCGATTCGCCTTTCACGTACGGCATCGTGTAGTACGGGAGACCGTCGGCGGATCCGGCGTGCAGCACCGGCACGATGTTGGCCTGCTGGAGACGGGCGGCGAGGCGGACCTCGCGGGCGAAGCGCTCCGTGCTCAGTCCCTGGGTCAGCTCGCCGGCGATGACCTTGACGACGACCTGGCGGTCCAGCGCCGTCTCGGTGGCCACCCACACGCGAGACATCCCGCCCCCGCCGAGCTCGCGCTCGATGCGGTAGCGGTCGGCCAGGGCGGTTTGGAGGCGACCGGCGAGATCCTGTATGGGAACCACGATGAAAGGAGGTACAACAATATCGCGTTGGGAGGGCTCTACGGCCAGTTCGTGCAGCGCAGGCGCGCTAGCTTGCGATCTCCCGGCCGAGCAACGCTGTCACCCTGAGCGCAGCGAAGGGGACCATGGCGGGCATGGTCCCCTTCGCTGCGCTCAGGGTGACAACCGCTGCCAGCCCGTCAGCGCTGTCCCTTCCCGATCATCGAGATGATATCGTCCAGCGGATTGCCGTCGCGGTCCATATCGAGCATGGATGCCAGTCCACCGAGACCAGAGCCCGAGCCACCCGCCGCCGCCTGTCCGCCGAGCAACCCACCCAGCAGGCCGCCCAGTCCCCCGCCGCCCGTCGAGGCCTGCGCCTCGGATCCGGCGCCGCGCTGCTTCGCCATGTAGCCCGCGACGAGCATCGCCAGCATCGGGAGCATTTTCTTGAGGATGCCGGGATCGAGCCCCGCCTGCGGGGCGGCATTCTGCGCCACGGCACGGCTGACGTCCTTGGAGCCGAAGATCTGGCCGAGCACGTCGTTCCCCTTGTTCACGTCGGTCGGCTTCGGTCCCACGACGTCGTCCAGCAGCCCGCCCCCGCCAAGCTGGGACAGGAGCCCGCCGAGTCCATCGAGACCGGCCGACTGCCCCTGCGCCTGTTTCTTGAAGCCGCCGAGGATGGCCGGCGCGAGCGCGGCGGCGCCGCTGGCGACCTGATCCTCACTGATACCGAGCTCCCGCGCCATCGATTGGAGACCGCCGGTCCGGCGGAGGATGTCCGCGATCTGCATATGCCTGCTCCTGAAGAGGTCAGGGGAACTTAGCCTCAGATGCAGCTCAGCCGCCGCGGCACGCGGACCTCGTACACCCAGCCGTCTTCCCCGGCTTCCACCGCCTCTCGGAACTCTCTTGCCGGCGGCCCTTCCTTGATCATGTGACTCGGCGCCGCGATCCCTTGCGCCCCGGACGGATAAATCATGGAACCCCACGGAACCCACACCTGAATCCTGCCGGACGAGTCGACCGCGATCTCGAATTCGGTGAAGCCGTCGCCAATCGGCTGGCGCGTCAAGTCGCCCCCCGTCACCGCGAGGCTGCGAATCGGCTCCACGTTTCCCTTCGAGTTCGGTGGGTACACCGTGATAGTGGAGGGACCGGTGGGATCCCGGTGGCGGCCGTGGCACCCCATGCCTCGCACTACCGGATTGAGGACATACATCGTGTCCCCAGGCCCGAACGCGACCGCGGTCGGACGCCGAAGTCCGGTCCGTGGACCCGTCAACCTCGCGATCGCGGAATCGATGCCGGCCGCGCCGCGGCGATGTGCCATGACCAGTCCCGAGCTGTCACCGGCGGCCTGCGACACGTACATCTCGCCCTCGCGCCCGAAGTCGATGGCGGCCGGCCCGGCGAGCCCCGTCTGCGGGCCCCTGAGAATCCGGACGGGCTCCTCTTCCCCTCGGGCGCCCGGTCGGTACACCCGGATCGCTCCCCCGCGCTCGATGCGAGAATCATTCGTGACGTACACCCGATCGTCATCATCCACCGCGATCGCGGTCGGATGGCTGAGCCGGCTGGGCCACCCGGCAATGGTCCGAGCCGGCTGCACGTCGCCGTTCGCCCCCGGCGCGAAGGCAAGGATTCTCGACGCCACGTTGTCCACCAGATACAACCAGCCGCGGCCGTCTATCGCCAATGCCGCCGCAATGCCCGGCGACCTGAGCGGCACGCGCAGGACGCGCACTACATCCTCGGCTCCGGTATAGCCCGGGGGGTAGACCTTCACCGTGTCCCCCCACCAGGTGTACAGCGTGTCGTGCGGGTCGAGCGCGAAATGCTCGGGCGCCTGGTGGAAAAACGTGCGGCTCGGTCGGAGCGTGTCCGTCGGTCCGAAGACGGAGAGATTGCGAATCGACCTCACGTACAGCGAATCCCCCACGCCGATCGCCAACCGATGCGGCTGGTACATGCCGTCGAACATCCAGTCCCCCGACCCCACGAGCTTGCGCAGCGGAGGCGCCCCTGAAGCGGTCGCGTCGAATACCCGCAGGAAGTCCCGCGGCTTCACATCTCTCATGACCCTGCTCGCCAGGTACACGTGCGAGCGGCCGTCGACCGCCACCGCCTCCGGATGCGAGTTGCCGGTCAGCTCGCCACCCAGCACGCGGCAGGGGCCGGTGTCACCGTCGGCGTCGGGTGCGAACACCCGGACCGTGTCGGCGAGGCGGCGGTCCACTCCATTGATGACGAAGAGGAATCCGCGGGGATCGACCGCCAACCCCTTGGGCCGCTCCAGTCCCGTCGTCGGACCGGCCAGGAGCCTCAGGGGAGCGACGGCGCCGTCGGCGTTGGGGTCGAACACCGCCACCGATCCGGAATCCTGGGAGTAGTTCACTTCGGAGCCCACGTACAGCGCACCATCACGGTCCACGGCGATGCTGGTCGGATGGCTCAAGCCGGTCGTGTGGATGCGCAGCGTGCGAAGGGGTGTCGCGTCGCCGGTGACGGAGGAGTCGTGCACCGTCACCCAGGACGTCCACTCTGTCGCGGACGGGGTCTGCCCAGGAACGCGCGAGGCGGTGCGCGGCAGGTGGTTGAGCACGTAGATCTCCCCGCGGGGCCCGCGGGCGATCGCGGACGACTCGCAGAGCGCCGTGTGGGGACCGGAGATGACCCGGTCGGGATGACGGACGCTGTCCGTGGACCAGGCGCGGTAGCGGATCACCGATGGGTCTTCCCCGGGTCCGCGTTGGTTGCACTCCTGAAAGTCGGTCATGAGGGCCGCGCTTGGCGGCGGTGCAACGCGTAACGGCGGGCACAGCGGCGCCGCGGCACAACCTGCCGAAGCGACCACGAGGGCGGGCGGTAGCCACTTCATTGGCTCTCCAGGGTGTCAGGTGCCGGAGCAGCGCCGCCGGGGTCGCCGCCGTTGGCCACGTACAGGCGCCCGTCCCGATCTACGGCGAGGTGCTTCGGCATGCTGAGGCGAGTGCGCCCTCCCGAGATGGTTCTGGCGGGAAGCGCGTCGCCGCTCGCTCCCGGGGCGTAGATCCGGACCAACGAAGAATCCCACTTGGGACCGCGCATCGCCACATAGAGCGAGCCGTGCCCGTCGACGGTCATGTCGGTGACATCCCGAATTCCGGTACGCGGACCGGCGATCGCACGGACCGGCGGGCCGGTTCCCGTATACCCCGGCGGCAAGACCACCACCGTGTCTCCCGACAGCGCGTACAACGTATCGTGGGCGTCGAGCGCAAAGAGGTTGGGCGCGTAGATCCGGCCGAATTGTCGTCCGGGAACTTTCGTGTAGATGAGACGGGCCGGCTCCGTCGCGCCACGGGCGCCCGGCGCGTAGACCGCCAGATAGCCGCTCGAGCGCACGTAGAGGGAATCGCCGCGACCGATCGCGAGGCGATCGGGACCGGCCATGCCATTGAAGGGATGGCCCTCTCCCCGTATTCGACGAAGCGGAGTCGCGTCCCCGCCGGCGCCCGCGGCATGAACAGCGATCCCGTACCGCCTGGGCGCAGAGTCACTGTGGTAAACCCCGACGTAGAGGCGTCCGCCTCCATCGATAGCCAGACCGGTTGGATTCTCGACACCCGTGCCGGGCCCAGCCACCACGCGGACCGGGCCCGCCCCACCATCGGCATCGGGCGCGAAGACTCTGATCGTATCGTCCCCCGCACGGGGGTCGCCGGTGGTGTAGAGGTATCCGCTCGCGTCCACCGCCAGCCTGCCCGGGACGCGCGTGCCGAGCGACCGGCCCTTGAGCACCCGCTGCGGTGCGACGTTGCCGTCGGCGCCGGGGGCAAACACGGTGATCGAGCCTCGGAAGAGCCCCGGGTTGGCGCCTTCGGGTGCCTCGAACTCGATCACCGGAACCTGGTCGCGGGCCGGCACACGCCAGGATGAGCACGATCATCGTGGCATGAAGGTGAGAACGGTCGAACTCGACAACGTTGCACGCCATTCTACTCCACCCCCACCTTCCCCTTCGCGGCATCCCGCAGGCGCGTCGAGCTGTACCCCACCCCGCCCTTGAACACCGTGACGACCTCGTAGATCTCCGCCGGCCGCGCGACCGGATCGCCTTTGACGACCACGAGGTCCGCCAGCTTCCCCGCCGCGATCGAGCCCACCCGCGAGTCCTCACCCAGGATCCTGGCTCCGTTCAGCGTCATGATCTGGACCGCGGCCTCGGGCACGAACCCCGCCTCCACCAGCATCTCGTAGTTCCGCAGGTTGCCGAACCCCGGGAGGTAGCCGGTCCCCCACGGATCGGACCCGGCGCCGAGGAGGCCGCCCGCGCCCACGAACATCCGCTCCCACTGCATCATCTTCTTCAGCAGCCGCGTCGGCACGATGAACCCGCGCCGGGTGAGCTCGGCGTGGTTGGTCTCGACCTCCTGGCGAATCCCAGGGGCAAGCATCTCCATCGCCCGCGGATCCAGACGAGCGCGCTCGGGGTCGAAGGTCTCGTAGACGCCGAGGGTCGAGACGACCGCAGCCTTGCCGGCCACGATCGCCCGGATGCTGGCCGCGACGGCGGGGCTGGCCAGGTCCACGTCGGCCTGCACCTTCATGTTTCCCTTGGGACACTCGTCCGGCGCCTTGCCGGGGACGTAGTCGCTGTTGGTGATGAACCCGTGCTGGAGCGCGTCCATGCCGAGCGCGGCGGCCTCGGTGAAGGTGACCGAGCAGAGATGCCCGGTGACGCGCAGGCCGCGCCCGTGGGCCTCCTGGATCGCGGCCCGCACGACGTCGCGGGTGACGCCGCCCAGGAACTTGAACCAGGTGGCTCCGCTGTCGGCCCATTGGGCCACCACGCGCCGGACCTCGTCGGGCGTGGTGACGCCCACGACGTTCACCGGACCGCCGGCTTGGCCGCTGAGGTACGGGCCGGACACGTGAAAGCGCGGACCCGGAATCGCACCGCGGTCCACCCGGCGCTTGAGATCCAGCTCGATGTCCGGCGACCGGCTGCCCGCGGTCATCGCGGTGGTCACGCCGAAGGCGAGGTAGAGCAGCGGGGCGGAGATGCGCATCTCAGTGAATTGCTTCACGCCGCCGAAGTAGGTGTGCTCGTGCAGGCCCACGAGACCGGGCAGGACGGTGTGGCCCTGGAGATCGAGCACCAGCGCGCCGGCGGGAATCGCCAGCTTGCCCGTCGGTCCGACGGCCTCGATCCGGTCGCGGCCCAGGATGACGGTCTGGTCGGCGCGCGCGGGGGTGCCGGTCCCGTCCACCAGCCGCACGTGCGTCAGGGCGACGACGGCGGTATCCACGGTGACGAACGGCGCGATCCCGGGCTCGAGCGACGACTGCTGCGCGTGGAGTGACGGGAGCGAGGAGAGGAGCAGGACGGTCCAGGAGCTTGCGACGAGATTGCTTCGTGCCACGTGATGCCTCTGGCTGGGGATGTTCAAAATAGGCAGCCTGTCACCCTGAACGAAGTGAAGGGGACCATGCAGGCATGGCCCCCCTTCGCTTCGCTCAGGGTGACAACCGGCTCACGATCCGAGCAGAATCGAGAACGGCTCGTTCACCGGCGTCCCGTTCGCCGCGGTGCAGCGTACCAGCGCGCCGTCCGGCGAGAGCTGGGAAATGTTGCAGGTCGCGTTGCTGTTCCACCCCACCGCGGTCACCTGCACGTTCCCCAAGCCGAGGATCAGGGGATCCGCGCCGGAAAAGAGGACGATGAACTCGCCCGTGAGGATCCGGTTGACTCTCACGATTCCCCCGGACGGGTTGGAGCTCCAGAACGGGTCCACCGTGTAGCTCGACAGGCTCGGAGAGTTCGCGTACGCGTACGCCAGGTGCGCGGCCGGAAGCTGGAAGAGCAGGTTGAACTTGGTGTCCACCGGCTGCCCTCCAGTCGTGTAGCACTGCACCAGCAGGCCCAGGTTGGGATTCCCTCCCCAGTCTTCGGCCGCCTTGCACCAGGCCTTCCCCGCCCCCACGGCGTTCACCTGCACATGGCCGCTCTTGCCCCCGAGCTTGGCGCCGAGACCGTTGAAGAGCACGTGGTAGTTGCCGATGCTCAGGCGCGCGATCTTCGTGGTGCCCGCCGGGTTGTACGAGCCGGAGCCGGCCGGAGCGTAGCTGGCGGCGGTAGGCTTGTTCGCGAAGGCGAAGGCACGGGTGGCCGCCTTCCGCAGGATCACCACCGTGAACTCCGAATTCGTCGGCGTACCGCTGGACAAGTAGATGCAGCGGACCTCGACCTTGTCCTTCACCAGCGTGCCGGTCACCGGCTTGCAGTACGTGTTGCCGAGGCCGCCGGAGGTGACGTGCACCGTGCTCTTGGCGCCGAGCGCCGCGGAGAGACCGGCAAAGGTCACGATGTACCGTCCGGTGGAGCCGGCCGGCTTCTGGGAGGTGATCCGGCCGCCCGCGCGGTTGTAGGAGTAGTCCGCTGCCGGCGTGTACGAAGGGGCGGTCGGGTTGTCGATGGTGGCGTACCCGTCGGCCCAGCGCTGGTCGGCGACCGCGGGGCTCTCCTCGAGCGCGGGAGCCTCGGCCAGCTCGGGAGCGTCGGGCTCGAAGGGCGAGTCGGATCCGTCGCAGGCCGCCAGCATCAGGGCGGCCGGGACGAGCAGCAGGCGGATCTTGGTAGTCGGGCGCATGGCGGTGTCTCCTGGCAGAGGGCGTTGGAATGGCTCGTACCCCCCTAGGCGGAAGACCCGGCCGAAACGAGCCACCACGGGCATGGTCCCCTTCACTTCGTTCAGGGTGACACGTTGCCTCGGGCCACCACGAAAGTTGCTCGGGCGATCACGAGAGTTGTCACCCTGAGCAACGCGAAAGGGGCCCATGACGGCATGGGCCCGTTCACTTCGTTCAGGGTGGCAAGCCCTCTCATGGCTCGTTTCCTCCCCGCCTTGCGCCTAACCAGTTGACCCCAGCCGATCCGACCGGAGCCCACATGCCGACGCGTTGCCGCCCCCTCAGCCGCGCTCTATCTTCGGCACACCCATGCCGGATCCTCAGCCAGACACCTCCGTCACCGAGCTGCTCGTCAGGGCGCGCTCGGGCGACGCTGCCGCGCTCGCCCACGTGTTCCCGCTGATCTACGACGAGCTCAGGCGGATCGCGCAGCAGCAGCTGCGGCGCGAGCCGGACGGCCACACCCTGAGCCCGACCGCGCTGGTCCACGAGGCGTACATGCGCCTGGTGGACTTCTCCCGGATCGAGTGGGCCGGGCGGGCCCACTTCCTCGCGCTCGCGGCGACCGCGATGCGTCGCATCCTGGTGGACCACGCGCGCGCGCACCGGAGTGCCAAGCGGGGCGGCGCGCTCCGCCGCGTGTCGCTCGACGCCGTCGAGCTCGGCACCGAGGACCGCGCCGAGCTGCTGATCGCGCTGGACGAGGCGCTCGAGCGGCTGAAGGCGCTCGACGCCCGGCAGGCGCAGGTCGTCGAGTGCCGCTTCTTCGGGGGGATGACGGAGGAGGAGACCGCGGAGGCACTGGGCATTGGACTCCGCACCGCCAAGCGCGACTGGGCCAAGGCAAAGAGCTGGCTGCACCGGGAGATCGGCGCCGAGGAGGAGTCGTGAGCGGGTCGCCGACGGAGCGGTTCCGCCGGGTGGACGCGATCTTCGACGCAGCCCTCGACCTGCCCACCGCCGAGCAGGTGGCGTTCGTCGAGCGGGAGTGCGCCGGCGACGAGAGCCTGCGCGCCGAAGTGCTCGGCCTGATGCGGGCGTACCACCAGGGCGACAGCGTGCTCGACTCGCCCGCCGCCCGCCTCGCCGCCCCGCTGCTCGACGGCACCGCGGCGATCGGCGGGCCCCTCCCCGAGCGCATCGGTCCGTTCCGCGTGGTCCGCGAGATCGGGCGAGGCGGGATGGGCCGAGTGATGCTGGGCGAGCGGGCCGACGGGCAGTTCGAGCAGCGGGTCGCCATCAAGGTCATTCACCAGGGCGCGCCCGGCGTACTCCGGCGCTTCGTCGAGGAGCGGCGCATCCTGGCACTGCTGGAGCATCCGGGGATCGCGCGGCTGGTAGACGGCGGGATCACCGAACAGGGCCTGCCCTACTTCGCGATGGAGCTGGTCGACGGCGAGCCGATCGACCGCTACTGCGAGACGCACGACCTGACGCTCGACCAGCGTCTCGAGCTCTTCGCCGGCGTGTGTGACGCGGTAGCCTACGCCCACCAGCACTTCGTGGTCCACCGCGACCTCAAGCCGTCCAACATCCTCGTGACGGCCGCGGGCCACGTGAAGCTGCTCGACTTCGGCATCGCCAAACTCATCGGCGGCGCGGAGCGCGAGGATCTCACGCGGACGGGGTTCATGGTGATGACCCCCGAGTTCGCCGCTCCCGAGCAGATCCGCAACACGCCGATCAGCAGCGCGACGGACGTCTACGCCCTCGGCGTGCTGCTCTACCAGATCCTCACCGGGGGCCGGCCCTACGACCTGCGGGGCAAGTCACCCTCGGAGGTCGAGCGGATCGTCTGCGTGGAGGTTCCGCCGAGGCCGTCGAGCCGAGTACCGGCGCCGCTGGAGCGGCGGCTCCGGGGCGACCTCGACCTGATCCTGCTGACGGCACTACAGAAGGAAGAGGGGCGGCGCTACCGGTCGCCGGCGGCGCTGGCGGAGGACCTGCGGCGCTTCCGGGAGGGCCGCCCCATTCTCGCGCGGCCGGACAGCGCGCGCTATCGCCTCGGCAAGTTCGTGAGCCGGAACCGGACGACCGTGGCGCTCGCCGCGGCCACCGTCCTCGCGCTCGTCGGGGCCACCGTGATCTCGCTGGTGCAGCTCAAGGAGGCACGGGTTCAGCGCCAGGAGGCACTCCGCGAGGCGCGGCGGGCGACGGCGATGACCGATCTCCAGACCGTGTTCGCGGGTGACAGCCGCGATGCCGACGGGAAGCCGCTCTCGGCAGCGGCGAAGATCGCGATCGCGGAGCAAGTGGTGCTCGCCCGCTTCGGGAGCGAGCCGTGGCTCGCCGCGGGCCTCCTCGCCGACCTCGCATCGCGACACTACGAGGCCGGCAACCCTGGGGCCGAGCGCGAGATGCTCGGCCGGGCGCGAGCGATCGCGATCGAGGCGAAGGCGTACGACCAGCTGGCGCTGGCCGATTGCCGCCGCGCGATCGGCTACTGGCTGGAGGACAAGCTCGACTCGGCGCGGATCGACGTGGACGAGGCGAAGGCGGCGCTCTCCAGGCAAACGCGGCCGGACCCTAGCCTGGAGGTGATCTGCCTCGAGGCGGAGGGCAAGCTGCTCCAGGCGACAGGGAACCCGGACTCGGGCATCGCGCTGCTCGAGCGGGCCGTAGCGATCGCCGGCACCACGCCGGGCGACGCGCAGCGACTCGGTCTCACCAACTCGCTGGCCGAGGTGCTGCGGCTCAGCGGGCGCACGCGCGAGGCGGTGCCGTACTTTCGGCGGATCCTGGCCGATCTCGAGGCGGCAGGCTTCGGGGACACCGAGGCGTTTCCCAACGTGGTCGGGTTCCTCGCGGTGTCGCTGTGGGACCTCGGCGAGATCGCGGCGCTCGACTCCACGATGGGGGCGTTCATCCGGGAGCGGGAAGCGTTGCACGGCGTGGGGCGGGTCCCTCCCCTGCTCGCGTTTCATTATGGCCGGGCGAAGCTCAGGCTTGGCGCCCTCGACTCCGCCGACGCGTGGATCGGCCGCGCGGTGCGCGACACGACGCAGGCGGCGAACAACTTCAGGCCGTACCGGGATGGTACCGTGGCGGAGCTTCGGCTGGAGCAGGGGCGGGTGGCAGAGGCGCGGGCGGCGGTGAGCCGAGTGCCGGACGAGCGGCGGGGACAGCGGGCGACGGCGGCGATGTTGCGGGCGCGAGTGCGGGCGGCCGAGGGTGATACGGCCGGGGCGGCGACACTGCTCGAGCGGGAGATGGCGGCGTTGTTGAGCGATGGGCAGCCGGGGCTGACGCTGTTCGCGCTGCCGCTGGTGACCGCGGGGGAGTGGAGGCTGGCGCGGGGGGATCCCGGCGGCGCCGATTCACTCGCCAAGCTCGCGAGGAGCGCCGCGGCGATCGACTCGGTGGCGCTGGTGCGGAGTGCGCTCGCCGGGCGGGCGGAGCTGCTGGTCGCGCGGTCGTTGCGAGATCAGGGACGCACAGCTGAGGCTCGCGAGGCCGCCCGGCGAGCGGCACTGGCATTGGGAAGCGGGTATGGGGAAGAGAACGCGTGGACTCTGGCCGCGAGGGGGCTCGTGGACTCCCTGGGGACTTAACGGTCAGCGGCAGGACGAAAGGGGCACCTCATCCCGAGCGGAGCGAGGGACCTTGTGCGCCGGTCCCGGACATTCGCCGGCAAGGTCCCTCGCTTCGCTCGGGATGAAGTATTGCTGCCTACCGCTCGTGGACTCGGTGCGCGTCGTCCGCCGCAGGCTGGGTCACGATGGCCTCACGAAAACAGGAACCGGAGCGCCCGCACGCTCGGCAGAAAGAAGTAGCCGCCGCCACGGATGCGGGTGAATGCGCCGAGTCCTTGCACCCGGCGCCGCAGCGGCTCGGCCTCGATGGTGAACGTCCCGGCCTGCGCCTGGTCGCCGACCAGTGGATCAACCTCTTTGAACAGGCCCGCGAAGACCGGGTTGTTGATCCAGGTCTGCTGCACGAACTCGAACTGCCGCTCCAGATCGGTACCGAGACAGATGAAGTGGAGCCCCCGCGGCACGGCATCATCCTTCAACCGATCATCGAGGCGCTTGCCGTACGCTCGCCCGCGGCGCATCAGGCGGTGCCTCCGAGCCGAGGCCAGGGCCTCCTTGGGATCGGGGCCCAGCGCGTCGCGTGGATTGGCCCGGCGGATATGGGCGCCGAATGGGCAGCGGAGGCCGTGCGGATCGAGGCCGGCATATTCGAAGTCGTTCGTCATTTTCTCGCCATCCTGCTCGGGCGAGAGCACCAGCGGCGAACCGCTACGCCACCGGCCCACGAATTTCGACGCCAGCCGCTCGGGACCGTCGGCGTCCCCCGGCCACATCGCCTCGGCAGTCTGGTATATGAACCGCCAGAAGCCGGCGACATCCTGCGAGATCTGGCGGAAGACGAGGTAAGTGCCGTTGAGCCCGAGGTCCCGCCGCCCCTTGGCGGCCGGCGACTCGGGCAGGATCGAGCCCGGGTCGGCTTCGGCGGCTACGGTCGGCGTCGGGCTGCGGACTCCGTATTCGTTGACATGGCCGAGCACGAACTCGCCGGGGGGCAGCTCGGTGACGTGGCCGGTGCGGTCTTCCTGCGCCCTTACACGCCCGCTGCCGGTGAACGTCGGTTGCCCCACGCCATCCATGAATCCGAAGTGTTCCCGCTGGTCGGGCTGACGGCCGGCCTCGAGGGTGGTGATCACGGCCAGGCCCGAATCGGCAGGCGGCAGCCAGTGCTCCTCCTGCCGGACCAGACCGCTCTCTTCGTCGCTGTAGATGAGAAGCAGCACGTGGGGCAGTGAGCTCGGTTCCCCGCCCCAGTCCCAGCACTTGGGGCTGTTCTCACCCGCGTCCCCCAGCACCCGGCTCCGCCGCTCCGAGGACATGCCGTCCAGGTAGGCGGGCGGGAAGGTTCGCAGGGTATCGTCCTTCACGCCCAGCGCTCGCAGGCCTTCCGCCGTCAGCGCGATGTTGAGCGAGCTGCCTTTCTGTCTTCGCTCCGACGTCGTCACCTCTGCCGCCGCCTTCGCCAGCCAGACTCGAGCCTTCCTCGCGTCCGTGACGCGCAGCATTCGATACGCCGCGCAGGGGAGGTGCACGAACGAGCTGATCAGCAACCCCTGCATGTCGCCTCGGTCCAACTCGGTCGCCATGGATTGGTTCCCCTCCTACCAGCGCCGCAACCAGCCGGCGAGCGTAGATCCACTTGGAGGCTTGGCCAGACCCTCGCGCCGCACGCTGTGGCTGTCGATCTGCTGGACGGTGAGATCGGCGTACGCCGCATACCAGACCGCCGCCGGCTCCTGGGATTGCCGGGCGAACGCCTTGAAGCTGACCCCGTCGCGCGCGCCACCACGCGCCAGGAACGTGGTCCGAGGGAAGCCGTGGGTGTTGGACCAGATCGCGGTCAGTCCGGGGCTCGCCTTGTCGATGAAGTCGTCCAGGTAGCTCTCCCAGCTGCCATCGAAGTTGCTCAGAAACAGGAGCCGCCGTCCCCGGTCGATCAGGGCCCAATGCGCGTAGTGGATGCTCGGTATCCCGTTCAGCGTTCCCTTGGTGGATGTTCGCGCCCGCAGGTTGGCCGCCCAGAGCACGACTCTGAGGACCGTCCGCCGGAACCAGCTCGGCTTGACGACGGTCAGGCTGGCGAGGTGGTTCTGGACCCGGTGGTCCTCCTGCGCGGCGAGACGCGCGACACGCTTGGGGTCGAGCGTCGCCGGATCCATCGGGACATCGCGCCGCTCGTGGCGCCGCAGTACCACCAGGACGATCGCGAGCGCGACGGCGATCAGCGCCAAGAGCAGAACCGCGACGATACCGACGAGCACGAGCTTGGCCCTCGGCCACACGCGCTCCCACAGCGTCTGCCGCCGATGCGGCTGGTCCACCCAGCCGAAGTCGCCATCGGCTCGGCGCTCGCGGTCGATCAACTGGTAGGCAGCGTCCGAGGAGGTGGGCCGTCCGGACGTCGCCATGTGGCGGTCGATCTTCTCGTTCAGCCCGACGCACAGCTTCTCTTCCCCGCGAATCCGCTCCACGCTCCGGCCGACGTTGCCGATGTGATAGGCGGCGGGTTTGACGACGTGCGCGCGGAGATAGCCGGCCAGAGCCGCCGTATCCGCGGCGGCCGGAAAGTCCCGGCAGCAGGCGAACATCCGGCGCAACCACGATTCGGCCACAGCGATGAGCTGCCCGAGAAACGCGTCGAGCTTGCCGTCGAAGTTGCATTCCAGCACCAGGATGGACGGAAAGCCCTCGGTGTCGAACGGCACGACGCTGGCGAAGTGCAGCGTCGGCAGGTCCGAGAACGGCTTGTACGGTGGCTTACGGGCAAGGTCGGTCAGTTCCTTGAGCACCTGCTCAAGCGCGGGCCGCTGCGAGGGAACGATCTCTCCCACGAAGGTCAGGATCGTGCTGGCCATGCGCGGGGCTTATCCCGCGGCGGCCGGGCGGCGGACCGCGCCCAGCGCTGGGGTGTCCGGCTTGAGCAACCCGCCCTGCACCAGATGCTCCATCGTGAGACCGACCAAGAGCACGGCGGCGCCGAGCCAGGGCCGGCCGTTGCTATGGAGCCAGAGCCATCCCGTGCCGCCGGCCGCTTCCATGACGGAGAACAACAGCGTCCTCGGCGCGACGGCGTACTTCAGGGGATTGTGCCGCTTCACGGCGCCCATCTCGCCGCTGTGCAGGGCGTGGATCAGAACTAACAGCAGCGCGAAGCCCAGCCACAGGCCGCGGTCTCTCGAGACCTGGAGCCACCAGTCCCAGATGGCGACCTCGATGATCGTGATGATGAGCAGGAAGATCGCGACGGTCCACAGGGGTCCGCCGGTCACGCCGGTGGCGGGGCTATAGACCTTCCGCACCCAGACCGCGACCGCGATGCGCTCGACGGCGAAGCCGGTCCACAGGGCCAGGTTGGCGGGGAGGCTCTGGCCCAGGTCGAGGTAGTGCAGCCAGAGGACGAGGGCCACGAACTCGCCTATGGTGGCGATAAGGAACGGGACGAGATCGCGCTGGAAGTCGAGCTTGCCAGACATGTGCCGGGCCTTCGGTGCCGGGCCCGGCCAGCGGGAGGGATGGTGATCCCAGGAGGTATCGGGCGAAGTGATGGTTGGGGAGGCGGCAACAGGATATAAGGCGGGTCAAGCACCGCCTAGGGCTGATTTGCGACATCGAGGGGCTGTTTTGCGACACGGCGGCTAACGGATCATTCTTCACCCCTCGAACGCCAACGGTGCGCGAATGCATTCGCCGACCGGCAGACAATGCCGGGTATTGGGGTGATGCTCATTAGCCGCCGATGTGCCCTTCAATCTTCAGCCCGGCAGCCAGCACCGCGCCTCCGACCATCAGGTCAAAACTGGCGCAACCCCACGGGTACCAGTCCGGCGTGTAGAGGGCCCCGGCGCCCTGAAGGTGCAGCGCGACATCCCAGACGACGTGCAGGGCCCAACCGAGCGCGAGCACGGTGGCGGACCTGCGAAAGCCGATCCAGGCCGCGGCGCCATAGAGGAGAACGCCGCCGGCCTCCAGCGCGAGCGACCGTGCGCTCGCGCGGCCGACCAATGCGAAGACGAAATAAATGACCGCGGTCACCGCGAGCCCGATGGAGTAGAGGCGCCTGCCGGCATCCGGCTGCGATCGCGTCCAGAAGAGATAGGCGGACGCGAGGACGATGCCGACCACGAGCGCGATCAGGGTGATCAAAGTGCCTCCCGGCTGGATGGACCATTCTAGCCAAGCCGACGGCGTTGCGCACCGGAGTGCGGACATTTCGGCGATGGGGCTGCGGTCGTATCGGTAGCGTGGGGGTGTCACGATTCACCACGAAGGCACGAAGGGCAGGAGGGACTTCTTGGTCGGGGAACATCATCTCATTCCGCGTGGAGCCGAGTTCGGCTGCAGATTTCTTGGTGGTTCCGGAAGCGCTGCCCCTCTCAACCACAAAAACAACTACCGGACCCCGCTCGACGCGGAATGAGACGTCACCAGCACGACCTGGGAATCCCTCCTGCCCTTCGTGCCTTCGTGGTGCATCCCTCGAACGCTGTTAACTCCGCCGCTCCAGAAGGATGATCAGGCCGGCCAGCATGACGAGCAGGATGAGCAGCGCGGCGATGCCCCACAGCGGCATGCCGCGTGGGTAAACCGTCACCGGAAGCGGCGGCAGCTTGGGCACTTCCTCGGCGACGGGCACGTGGATCTCGTACCGTCCGGCCGTCCGGAGATCGTACCCCCAATCGTTGAGTGGCTGCCACGCCTTCCCATCGAAACCCGGGAAGGAGAACTCCCGCCGGGGGCCCAGGTACCAGGTTGGTGGTCCACTGAAGAACCTGAACGTGGCCCGCCCGTGGCGTAGCGGCAACTCGCGGCCGCCACCGTCGAAGACGCGAAGCGTCAGGGGCAAAAACTGTAGGTAACTCCGGACCGCCACTGTCTCGGCCGTCGTGTTGCGGAGCGTGAACCGGATCCTGATGGTGTCCCCGGCCCGATAGCTCGGCTGGCTCGCTTCCATTCGCAGCACCAAGGCGGCCGAGTCGGACTCGACAACCGTCTGGGATCGCGCCGTGGACGCGCACAGGAACAGGGCGACCGCCTGCACGGCGGCCGCGATCGCTCGCGGATTCACATCAATGGCCTTGTTCTGTGGACAGGGGAACGGAGGCGGGCGAATGGCCGATAGGGCGGCAGAACTTGCCGCCCTGGCAGGGGGGTACCCGCACCGGGTGAAGCGATCGGCCTCCAGCGGGTCGAGCGTTGCTTGCAGAGAATGCGGATGACGCGGTCTGTCTGCAGACTGTGATACGATAACATTCGACGCTCGGTCGGTCGAGACATTTTTGCGCCAAGATGCAGACGTTCGGCACACGGCGGCTCCGATGTCGGCCGTCCACTCCGATGGACAAAGTGTGAGGCGAATCGTCTGAGAATGGCGTCGCCGGCGGTGGTCGTGGCCGCGCACGTGGGATCATTCGACCGGTACCTCATCACCATTTGTCCGCACGTGCGAGCACCGGCGGCGCAGCGTCGGCTGTCGGTCCGCACATGGCGATCTACCGGCCGGACGAGATCGTCATCGCCCATACCATAACGGTCTGCGCCGCGGCGACAATCGGAATATTCCCGCAGCGCTGACTGCGGCGCCGACAACGGCGACGCCATCCGTTCCCACGACACCATCGAGGCTGCACCTGTCGTTTCGACTTGCGTTTACGCCATCATCGCGACGAATCACGACCCCAGTTGACTGCGACGACGACGCCTTTCGCCCGAACAACGACACCACGTGAGCGAACAGCGTCGCCATCCGCCGCGTACGCGTCGCCGTTCCGCGGGCTACGCGGCCTTCGGACGCGCATCTCTCGATCGCCGATGCGTCGAGAGCGATCACCGCGCGGACCACGACGCCATCGCCGCTGCACGCGCTGGCACACCTCTCGCCTACATCGTCGCTCGGCCGTCCGAATGCCGGGCGCGGGCGACCTGCAGCGTCATCAGCGTGACACACGCCGACGTCGCGCCCGGCCGGTGTCTGGCGGACTGCGCAGGAGGCTATATGGATGCGAGAAGTCGCCGTAGACTGGAGATGGGAGCGAAAGCGGCGGAGTTCAGCCGCGCCCATCTCGACGAGAGCCCGGGATACCAGGCGGTGCTCTCGGGAGTGGAGAAGCGGCTCGCCGAGTCGAAGGACGCCGCGGCGGACCAGCGGAAGGGAATCCTGGCCGTGCACGCCAACGCGGCCAGGAAGAGAGAGCTGCGGCGTACCATGCGGGAGGCGCACCTGGCCCACATCGCGCAGGTGGCGAGAACGGCGCGGGTCGAGGCGCCGTCGGTGCAGCACGAGTTCGTGTTCCGGCCCGGCACGAGTACGCACCTGGCCTTCCAGACCACGGCGCGCGGGTTCCTGACGCAAGCCGAAGCCCAGCGGGAGCTGCTGGTGCGGCACGGGCTGGTGGAGAGCGTGCTGACGGAGCTCAGGCAGTCGCTCGATCAGTTCGACGCCGCGCTGGTGGCGGGAGCCGAGGCCCGGAGCGCGCACGTGCAGGCCAGTGCGGAGCTGCGGCGGCTGGCGAATGAAGTCGTCGAAGGTGTGCGTGTGCTGGACAAGTTCAATCGGGTGCGGTTCAGGAACTCCCCCGACCTGCTGGCGGCGTGGCTGAGCGTCAGCAACGTGGTCGCGACGCCGCGGGGGAAGACCGAGCCGGAAGGTGGGGCCGGGTCACCGGGGTCCCCGCAGGAGGGGGGCGAGGTTCGGCCGGCGGCATGAGGGCCGGATCGTGCTCGACGAAGGTCAAACGCCACTGGCAGAGGATCGCCGGTGGCGTTTGGCTGCCGGCCCGGCGGCGTGTTGACAGCACCGCCGCCGCGGTGCCAATTCAGGCTACCCGCCCACCCACGAGACGGCGCCGCCCATGCGTTCTACCGCCCTCCGGCTGCTGCCGCTGTCCGCGCCTCCTGCTGCTCGCCGCCGCCGCCTCACTGCAGGCCCAGCAGTCCCACGCCATGTCGGTGGAGTGCCGGGGCGCCAGCGCCGATACCCCGGAGAACCGGCAGCGCGCCGAGCAGTGGGTTCAGGCGCGACTGAAGGCGTTCGTCCCCTCCCCCGACCAGGCGCTGCGGATGCAGTCCCTGACTCGGCAGGCCGAGCAGGTGAGGCTCGCCTTCCACGGGATCAGCTCGACCTGCGCGCAGTATCTGGCGGGGACGATCGAACAGGACGTGGCCGACCGTTCGCTCAGCGGCTTCGAGCGGACCATCGCCAACTTCATCCACGACGTGGGCAACGATGCGACCGTGATGGCCGCGCGTGGGCAGGTCGCCGACATGGGCGCCATCCGGCAGGTGCTGACCGACATCGGCGCCGCCGGCCGGCAGGCCGCACTCCTGGGCGACGAGCAGCTGGCGGAGGAAGCCCGGAAGAAGCTGGTGGACGCGCTGGTCTTGTTCAGCCAGACGTTCGTGGACGGAGCCTGCTACGACCAGACCTTCGATCCGCGGGTCGCGATGGGCCTCCACCGCCAGAACGAAATCCTCGGCACCGGCATAGACGTCACGCCGTGCGCCAGGCGCCTGTTCACGGCGGACGGCACCGGCGCCGACATCGTGTGGCACTTCCGCCACTGCGGCTGGGGCTCGGGTGAGTGGAAGATCAAGACGTCGGGGCCGCTGCAAGGCTCAGGCGTCGCCACCGTCTCGGAAGACCTCACGGGGCCCTGGCAGGTCGACGAGAACACTTCCGAGGGCGATGTACTGGTCCAGTACCAGGGCGACATGACGATCGTCCGGAAGCCGGTCGAAGGCGAGCCCGACCTCCTGGTGCCCGACCAGCTGCAGCTAGTGGTGACCGAGGGGACCGTGACGGCGGACGGCGAGGTCTTTCACCGGGGATTGAGCATGCCCGGGCTGACCTTCGCGGTGAAGAAGAGCGACAAGCCTTGCCGGGAGGAGGACGAGCGCTAGGAGAGCTCCTCGGCCAGCGAGACGATGATGCCCCCGGGGCCTCGCATGTAGCAGAGTCGGTACTTGTCCTCGTACTGAACTACCTCGCCGATGAGCTCGGCGCCCTCGGCGCGCAGGCGAGCGACCGTGTCGTCCACGCTTTCGACCGTAAACATCACGCTCCGGAGGCCCAGCGCGTTCGGCGGTGCGACGGCCGGTTCGATCTCGACCAGTTTGGGATTCCGGAATTTCGTCAGCTCGAGCTGCCCGTGCCCATCCGGGGTCCGCATCATCACGATGTCGACCTTGATGTCTTTGATCCCGTTGACGCGGTCCACCCACGGGCCCTCGATCGGCGCCTCGCCGACGGCCGTCATGCCGAGCGCGGTGAAGAAAGCTTTGGCGGCTGCAAGGTCGTCGACGACGACGCTGATGTGGTCCAATCGCTTGATCGTCATCTGCCCAGTATAGCCGAGGCGCGCGCTACGGTCCAAGCGGCTTATACAGCTCGTGCCAGTGCGGGGCGGGCATCGCTGATGCGGTTCGATCACCGCTGGTGAGGGGGGTTAACGAAGCCGTTTCAGGACCGTGATCGGAACCGAGCCATCTGGGCGAGGCGCAACCTTCCAGGAGAGCTCGTCGCCTTTCAGCGATCGCTCATGCTCAGCGACGCGTCCCGGTACTCTTGCGGCGTTCCCTTCTGCTTGTCCCCAGATCCGAACTTCAGACGCTCGGCGCGGTAGATGTGCACCGAGTAGTGGCCGTCGGCGGTGAAGATGGCGAGGCCGTGGGGGTTGGGGCCGTAATCGGAGACGTGGCTGCCGTCGGGAAGGAGTTTCTCCGCTCTGGCGAGGGTCCACGTTCCTACGATGGACGGCGTCTGGGCATCAGCGGCAGCGGGACCGGCCAGCGCGAGGGCGAAGGCGAAAGAGCAGTTGACGAAAGGCGAGGTTTTCATGCGGCCAACATAGCATTGCACCGGGCTCTACGGAAACCTCGGCTCGCCACGGGGAAAGTTCGTCGCGAAGCCGCCCGCCCGAATGGTCCGCGCTGCCCGATCCGCGAACTGCCGCATCCCGATCTTCACCATCAGCCCAGGCTCCCCCTTCAGCTCGGTGGAGTCGTCCAGGACGATCTCTCCATCCGGTACATGAATGAGCTGGGCCGTGAGCAACCAGATCAGGTTGCTGGTCTTGCTGACCTTGGAGAGCACCGCCCAGCGGGCGCCGGCCGCCCGGGCGACGGCGAGGCTGCACGCCACGCGGGCTCCACAAGGCACCCCGCCGGCCAGCGGCCGGAACTCGGTACTGCGGGCCAGTGAGTCGGTCACCGAGAAGGGGCGCACCTGGCCGCTCAGGAGAGCGTCGAGCCGTTCGCGCAGCACCGACTGCCCGAGCCGAGCCTGGGCGGAATCCGTCGCCTCGCGAAGATTCGCCTGGTCATTGTAGAGAATGGTGGGCAGGACCGCGACCGGTGCGCGGGATGGCTCCCGGGGGGAGTCGTTGGCGGCCTGGGCGACTACGCCGGTCGGGGCGGCCAGGAGTGCGACCACCGTGCAAAGACGAAGAAGAGTCGACATATCGCAACTTAAACCGAAGCCGGCCGCGCCGATGAAGCGCGGGCGTGTTGACTTGGCTCGTCGGGGCGGGGATCGGTGCCATGGCGGGAGAGCGATCGCCGCAGGGCCGGGTGACGCTTCAGAACGATTGGCCGA
Organism: uncultured Gemmatimonadales bacterium; assembly: GCA_963720365.1. Lineage (GTDB taxonomy): Bacteria > Gemmatimonadota > Gemmatimonadetes > Gemmatimonadales > GWC2-71-9 > CAVVWJ01. Next base: position 33,443 of record CAVRFK010000021.1, read on the forward strand.
CCTCTACCGACTGAAAGCGATCCGCGGGCACGCCGCGCTCTCGCAGCGCGTGCGCCAGCTCGCGGACCGGCTCGTCGATACCCTCCGGCGTCAGCTGAAAGGTCCCGAAGTGCATCGCGATGCTCCGGGCGGCACTGAGATCAAGGTGTGCCTGCACCGCCTCCGCCGGATTCATATGGATGTCCTTCATGAACCAGCGCGGCTCGTAGGCGCCGATGGGCAGGAGCGCGAGGTCTATCGGCGCCAGGCGGGCCCCGATCTCGCGGAAGTGGGGGCCATATCCGGAGTCGCCGGCGTGCAGGATGCGCCGGCCGCCGATCTCGATCAGGAATCCTCCCCAGAGCGCGCGGTTACGATCGAACGGGGTGCGGGCGGAGAAGTGCTGGGCCGGGGTGACGGTGACGGCGCCGTCGGTCTCCCACCAGTCCAGCTCGACGATGCGAGAGGCGCCGGCCGAGCGAAGCAGCCGGGCGTTGCCGAGCGGTGTGACGAACTTGGGATGGAAGCTCCGCTCGAGCCGGCGGAGCGCCTGCAGATCGCAGTGATCGTAGTGGTTGTGGGTCTGGAGCACGGTCGAGATGGGCGGCAGGTCCTCGAAGCGGACTCCGGGAGCGCGGACGCGGACGGGTCCCACGAAGGGCAACGGGCCCGCGCGCCGAGCGTAGACCGGATCAACGAGGACCGTGGCGTCGGGGCTCTGGATCAGAAACGTGGCGTGGCCGATGAAGGTGACGACGACTTCGCCCGCTGCCGGGACGGGCGGCTTCCGCGGCTCGACCGGGACGCTGCGAAGGCCAGCGTGTGAACCGAGTGACCAGCATGCTCGGGACTTTCCAGAACGGCTGGCCGTTGGCGCCGGTCGGATTGAAGAAGCGGCGGCCGTCGAAGTGATCGCTCGTGCGGCGAGTGGGCCGCTCGGTCACACGAATTGCGAGGCGATGGAGCGGCGTGAATGGATGCCGAGCTTGGTGAAGATGTTCTCGACGTGATGCCGCACGGTGTGCGGGCTCACGTCGAGCTGATCGGCGATCTCCCGGTTGGTTGCGCGGCGCGCGAGTAAGCACGCGATCTGGGCCTCACGCCCCGTCAGCCCGAACCGCCCGAGTGTCAGCTCCACGCCGGCATCGCGGTCACGCGCGAGACGCATGGTGACGCCCACCTTGAGCGCGGGGAGCAGCAGTCGGAGCAGCATATCGGCCGCATGTCTCGGGCTCGACCGCCGCGAACGCAGCGACGACTCGACGTTGCTGTACGAGATGCACAGCGCGGTGTGCCCGTCGGCGGTGGGCCAGTCGATGTTCTCGCTGTCGTACATCCGGCCGGGCGTGAGGACCTCGCCGAGGAAGGGCGAGCGCCGTAGGGCCGCCGGCTGCCCGGCGGCCGCCCGCCAGAATGCGCGGTACCTGCTCCACACCTCAGCCCCCGACCGCAGCCGCTCGCGCTCCGCCTTCTGCAGCCAGGGATCCGGCGGCAGGTCCGGCAGCCTGCCGAAGAGCGCTTGAATAGCACGCTCGGGCCTCGCCGCCACGTTCATGGAGTGCACGTGCATCGGCACGCCGGCGCGGGGCAGCCCGAACACGACGTGATCGCCATCGAGCAGCTCAGCGACCGACGATTCGACCGCGAGACACCAGTCGTCGCACCGCTGGTGCGCGAGCGGCGACAGGATCGTGGTCAGCGCACGATCGAGCCGCTCAACATCGACTTTCCGCAGCGCTAAGCCCATGGCGGAGACCCTCCGCGTATAGGACGGTTCGTCCGATCCCAACGTATCGCGGTGCCGGCATTGTTTCAATATCATCCACTACGGCACTTCGACGCGGAGGGACTGATGCAGCACCACACGATCACCGGCGGTGGAGGCACTCGCCTCCACCTCGTCGAAACGGGAGACCCGCGCGGTCCAGCGATCCTGTTTCTCCACGGCATGTCACAAAGCTGGCTCACCTGGGACCGGCAGCTGCGCTCCGAGCTCGCGCGGCGGTACCGCCTCGTCGCCATGGACCTGCGGGGCCACGGCGCCTCGGAGCGGCCGCGCGACGGCTACGATGACTCGAGGCTGTGGGCGGCCGACGTGGACGCCGCCATCCGGGAGCTGGACCTGGACCGGCCGATTCTCTGCGGCTGGTCGTACGGGCCGCTCGTCATCCTCGACTACATCCGGCACTACGGCCAGGAGCGGCTCGGCGGGATTCACATCGTGGGCGGGATCACCAAGCTCGGCAGCGAAGCCGCCGCGGCGGTGATCTCGGCGGAGTTCCTCGCCCTCCTCCCCGGGCTCTTCTCGACCGACTTGGGCGAGGGCGTGCGCGGCATCGAGTCGCTGCTGCACCTGTGCTTCTGCCACGAGCCGGAGGCGTCGGACCTGTACACGATGCTGGGCTTCGGCGTGTCGGTGCCGCCGTTCGTCCGTCAGGCACTCCTGACGCGGGTCGTGGACAATGACGATCTCCTGCCGGCCATCCTGACGCCGGTCTTGATCACGCATGGGGCCCTGGACGCAGTCGTCGGGCAGCAGGTCGTCGCGCAACACAAGGCCCTGCTGCCACATGCGCAGGTCGACATCATGCGGGACGCAGGGCATGCGGCGTTCTGGGACGATGCCGCGCGATTCAACCAGCGTCTCGGTGCATTCCGTGACGAAATTGTGTCACCCTGAACGCAGTGAAGGGGACCATGGCCGCCATGGTCCCCTTCGCTGCGCTCAGGGTGACATGCTATTACTACTACTACAGGAACTTTGCTAAGGAGATCAGGTGCGACTGATAGATCCCATGATCGCGGAGCTGGAACAGGAGGCCGAGACCACGCGGCGGTGTCTGGAGCGAATTCCGGAGGACAGGCTGAGCTGGCGTCCGCATCCCAAGTCCATGTCGCTGGGCCAGCTGGCGCTGCACATCGCGACGATCCCGGGCGGGGTGGCCGCGGTGGCGGCGGAGGACAGCATGGAACGGCCCGAGTTCGAGCGACCCTCGCCGAAGAGCAAGCGTGAAGTCCTCGACGCGCTGAAGGAATCAGTCGCGGCCGCGCTCGAGTTCCTGCGCGGCCTCGACGACGCCCGAGCCACCGGGAGCTGGACCATGACCCTGGAGGGCAAGCCGGTCTTCTCCCTGCCGAGAACGGGCGTGGTCCGGAACCTCATGCTCAATCACTGGTATCACCACCGGGGGGAGTTCCAGGTGTATCTCCGGCTGCTCGATGTGCCGGTGCCGTCGGTGTACGGTCCTACGGCGGACGAAAACCCGTTCGCGGCCGCGCCCGCGGGGCGAGCGTCGTAGGAGAAGCTCTCTCAGGGACGCACCGCGTCCAGCCGGCCGAGAACCCGGTGGCGGGATGGGAGTTCGCGGGCAAAGGTGACGGTGTCCTTCGGGCCAACCGGGCCCAGGAGGAACTTGAGCGTGTCCGCTCGGCCCCAACTCAGCGGCCGATGGCGTTCGGCTACGGTCCAGGAGGGGCCTGTGTCGACCACGACACCCACGGTCACGGCACGGAGGGTCGAATTGCTGGTGTTCACCCCGACGCCGAGCACCGCTTGATTGAGGAAGCCACCGGACACCACGGTGTCGTAGACAAAGAGAAAGGGCGCGCCGGCACCGACCTCGTCGCGCCGGCGCCGAACGAGCTGGTCGATATTCGCTGACGAGAGAAGCCCCGGGTCCAGGGCCCGAACAAGCTGCGACCTGGGCACGACCAGTACCTGAGCAGGACAGATCGTCTGAAGTCTGAGGCTCGTCTTCAGTCCCGACTCCACGGTAGCGAGGTACTCGATCCGAAACACCGTATCCCGGGCCATGGTTGCGCCAAGGCGGTCGTCCACGACATTCGACCTTTCATTGGCCGTATAGTTCGGAGCCCAGAATTGCAGGTCTACGACCTGGACGGGCTGGGGCCGAGACGGTGCCTTGAAGCTGTAGACGAGGGCCACGCTATCCAGCGCGATCGGCCGAGTGGTTCGAAGGCGCGTGGCCAGAACGATGGAGGTCTCCGCCCCGATGTCGAACGTGTGGGCGTCCGTTCGCCAGCCGGCTGAATCGATGACGAGACCGTCAACCTGGCTTGGAGCGATAGTGAGTCTACCCCACCACGCGCTGACTCCGGGGATTGGGCAATCCTGGATCACGGGCCTGCACGTCGGAACACAGGCAGCCATGAATGCCAGGAGGAGGGCTGGAACTGCGCGGGTCGGCTGATTCATTGGTCGGACCGGAAGTCTGTAGAACGAAGCGATCATCGCGTTGCTGGATTCTTGTGCCGCAGTTTAACGACTTGCGACATACTTGTCCCGTTCACCGGGACCGAAAGGAAACGATCATGGCCCGCACTGCTGCACCGCCACGTCCTCGGAGCGCCTCGCCCACGAGGAGCTCGAGCCGCAACGGCTCCGCCGACACCCAGCTCTATCCCACCAAGAACGATCTTCCCGAGGCGAGCCGGATCAATGCGATCGGGCTCCTCAACCAGCGCCTGGCCGATTGCATCGATCTCCAGACCCAATGCAAGCAGGCCCATTGGAACGTGAAGGGACCCAGCTTCATCGCCCTGCACAAGCTCTTCGACGAGATCAACGAGGCGGTCGAGGACTACGTGGATCTGATAGCCGAGCGCGTCGTGCAGCTCGGCGGCGTAGCCGAAGGCACGGCTCGGCTCGTCGCGAGCCGGAGCAGCCTGGCGGACTACCCCGTCAGCATCTCTTCCGGCATGGAGCACGTCGAGGCGCTGTCGGATGCCCTGGCTCAGTTCGGCCGGACGGCGCGGATCGGCATCGAGGAGATGAACGAACTGGAGGACGCGGATAGCGCCGACATCCTGACCGAGATCTCTCGGGGGACGGATAAGTGGCTCTGGTTCGTGGAGGCGCACATCCAAGGGGAGAGCGCATTCAAGGACTCATGAGCCTCGCACGACCCTGCCGAGGGTGACGATCTGGCCCGCGTGGCGGGACGAGTGTTCCGCTGCGTGGAAGATCAGGCCCATCGTGGTGGATGGCAGTTTCTTCCGGCCCACGTCCCGGTGCTCCAGCAACGCTTCCGCAGGAATCGTTCGCAGGTAGTCGAGGGCGCGCTCGATTTCGCCGGTCAGCCGGGCCACCAGGGCATCGAGGCCGGGCCGATCCTCGTGCACCGTCCGCTCCGAAGCCAGCCGCGCCATCTGTTCGGGTGAGAGCATTTCGCCCCGCGAGTAGGTCAGGAGGCGCTCGAGACTGCCCGGCAGGTGATGGAGATGAAACCCGATGGCCGCGGCGCCGCCGGGGCGACGCCAGAGCTGGTCGGTGGTGAGGTCGTGGACGACGGGCTCGATGTCTTCGCGGACCTGTTGCAGGGTGTGCGCGGCAGGCTGGAGATAGGGCTGGATGCCGGGCATCGGGCCGCGGAGCCAGACTTCGGGAATGTTGTCCATGCCGGGAAAGATATTGCGACAACCAGTACAGTTACCAAGGCGGCCGCGGGAGATGGCGGTGCGGCATCCGGGCGAGCAAGCCCTCACACAACAGCGATCGGAGGCTCTTGAAATCTGCTTGACCTCGGCTGGGCAGGTTACGGCGTGTCGAAGGTCGTCCTTACCCCAGCGAGAGAGCATGAGAATGCAAGGATATCGTTTTCTGGCGGTCGTTTCCGCCTGTACCGGCGCCCTCCTCATGGGCTGTAACGACGAGATCCCCAGCAGCCCATCCGGGCTAGAATCCGCTCCGACGTCCGGTCTCACGGCCGATCTGGTCGGCGCTCCGAACACCTGGGAAGAGGTCGCGTTGGCGCCGACTGCCAAGTACCTCACCAGCGCCGCCAGCGCCGTGAACGCGAACGGGCGCACCATCATGTATGTATTCGGGGGCGCCACCTTGTTCGAAGGGGAGCCCGGCATCGGTACGGTGGAGGCCTACAACATCGCGAGCGACCGTTGGGCTCCCAAGGCCTCGATGCCGTCGGGGGCCGGAAAGACCAACGGCGCGGCGACGATCGACGGGAAGATCTACGTTCCTGGAGGCCAGCACTACACCGGCGACGGCTACTTCTATCAGAATGGCCTACAGATCTACGATCCCCTCACGGACACCTGGACGCTCGGCGCCGATATGCCTGCCGCGAGCTCCGCGGGCGTGAGCGCCGTGATCGGAGACAGGCTGTACGTCGTGACCGGCTCGAGCGACGCCGGGGCTACCCGGAACCTGTTCCGGTATAGTGCCGCACAGAACCGCTGGACCCGGCTCAAGACCTGCCCCAACTATCACATCGCTGGCTTCGCGGCGGCGATCAACGGCAAGCTGTACGTAGCCGGCGGTCATGGCCCGGGTGGGACGACTCGCACCCTCGACATCTACGATCCCGCCACGAACCAGTGGACCAGCGGCCCACAGCTCCCGAGTGTGCATTCCAGCGGCGTCGGCGTCGCCGTAGCGGGTCAGTTCTACGTGGTCGGCGGATTCACCGACGAAGTGGTCGCCTACAACCCCAAGACGAATCGCTGGGTGAAGAAGGCCTCGTTCCCGGCCGCGACAGCCAGGTTCATGTCGGGGGCCAAGGTCGACCACCAGGGTAAGCCACGCATCGTCGTCCATGCGGGTCTGGAGGACGGCGGGGCGAATAACGCTCGGCGGACGTTCGTGTACACGCCGTAAGGCAGGAGGTCACTATGCCGAGCGGAGATAAGGCCCCCGCCGATCGTCGGCGGGGGCCTTCTGGCATCATCGGTCGTTCCGGAGAGTCGTAGGCCACCACGCGCGGCTGCGAGGACCCGTTCGCGGGCGCGGCGGGCGCTGACGACGGCGGGGTGACGGCATGGGCCGGCTCCGTGAGGGTCGCAAGAGGGGGCGTTGGATCTGGCGAACGAGGCACTTCGGACGGGCGATCACGCGGTTTCAGGGGGCGGTATACTTGTGCGTCCCGCAGGCGTCCCCCTCCATCTTCCGTCCGAGCTATGCGCCTAAGATACGTTTCCGTCCTCCTCGCCGTCCTCCCGGCAACTCTTGCCGCCCAGCAACACGGCCTGGCCGACCCCGGGAGCGAGGCCAAGCTCCGCGCCGTCTTCCCCGCCGTGGACAGCATCATGCGCGAGTTCGCCGCCCGCGAGCACGTGCCCGGCGCCGCCTGGGCGATCGTCGTGGCGACCGGGTGGCGCACACCGGCGTCACCGGCCTGCGCGACGTCGGCGCGAAGGCGCCGGTGGATACCAGCTCTGTGTTTCGCATCGCCTCCATGACCAAGAGCTTCACGGCGATGGCGATCATGCGGCTGCGAGACGAGGGCAAGCTGTCGCTGGACGATCCGGCCGAGAAGTACGTCCCCGAGATGAAGTCGCTCGAGTACCCAACGAGCGACTCGCCGAAGATCACCATCCGGCATCTGCTGTCGCACAGCACCGGCTTTCCGGAGGACAATCCCTGGGGCGACCAGCAGCTCGCGCGGACCGACGCCGAGCTGAGCGCGATGATCCGCAAGGGGATTCCCTTCTCCAACCCGCCCGGCGTGGCGGCGGCTCATAGATCCCCTGATCGCGGAGCTGGAGCAGGAGGCGGAGACCACACGCCGGTGCCTGGAGCGAATCCCGGATGACAAGCTGGGCTGGCGTCCGCATCCCAAGTCCATGTCGCTGGGCCAGCTCGCGCTGCACCTCGCGATGATCCCCCGGCGGCGTGGCCGAGGTGGCGGCGGCGGACAGCATGGAGCGGCCGGAGTTCGACCGGCCGGAACCGAAGAGCCGGCGTGAGGTCCTGGATACGCTAACGGAATCCGTGGCGGGGGCGCTCGAGTTCTTGCGCGGCCTCGACGACCGACGGGCGACGGAGACCTGGACCATGGTCGCGGGAGGCCAGCCGGTGTTCTCGCTGCCGCGCATCGGGGTCGTGCGGACCATCATGCTCAACCACTGGTATCACCACCGGGGGGAGATGCAGGTATATCTGCGGCTGCTCGATGTGCCGTTGCCGTCGGTGTACGGGCCGACGGCGGACGAGAACCCGTTCGCGACCGCGGCCGAAGCACAGGCGAGGTGAACCTCCGCGCAGTGTGGGCGGCCGTAAGTATTTCGGTCGCAGCGGCCGCGGGCACGTCGTCGCACCGCCCGTCCGTCGCTCCGGTCCCGCTACTCGACATCGCGCTCGACCGAGCCGGCAACCTCTACGTCATCGCCGCGCACGATTCGTCCATCGCCGTATTTCCCCGCGGAGCGCAGGGTCGCACCGCACCGGTCGGGCGCATCGGAGGACCGGGGAGCGGTCTGATCGATCCGCGGGCTATCGCCCTCGATTCGCGTGGCCGGATCTACACCTCGAACGGCCCCCGCCGCGGACTCGGGCGACAGAAGGGCTCGGTCACGGTGTACGCGCCGGGCGCGGCCGGAAACGTCGTGCCCATGCGGATGATCGTGGGCCCGCGCACCACGATCGACCAGCCCACCAGTGTCGCGCTGGATTCATCCGGCAGGATCTGGGTCGCCAACCGGCCCAATACGGCGGCCGCCGGATTTCCGGCCGATGCGAATGGCGACGTCGAGCCCGTGGCTCGGCTGGACGCCGTGCCTGCTCAGGGCAAGATCTTCCGGGACCTAACCGGCGTCGGTGACGTAGCGGCCGGGAAGGACGGAAGTCTCCTGGCCATCGATGGACGCGGACTGACGGCGTATCTGCGGGAAGGACGGGTCCGCTACCCGATCGGGTGGGACGAGGACTTCATGCCGAACCGGCCGGATGTCGCCGTGGGTCCGAACGGCGAGCTCTACGTGGCCGAGGTCGTGTCCGACTCCTCAGACCGGCTCGGCTTCTTCAAGCGGAAACCCGTGGTATACGTCTACCCGGCGCCGAAGGACAGCGCCACCGCGCCGGTGCGAACCATCCTGGGACCGAAGGCCCTGCTCGGCCGGATCAACGACATCGCGGTCGGCCGCGATGGATCGCTCTACGTCGTCGGCTCCGCCGAGCTGGGGGACGGACATCCCCCGCGCATCGCGATCTATCCGCCTAACGCGGACGGGGATGTGCCGCCGGTCCGCGTGATCCAGGGACCCCGGACAGGGCTGTCCAACCCAGCAGGCATCGCGGTGGATGGCGCAGGGCGCATTTACGTCACGAACGGGGGTCCACAGAGCTTCACGGTCCTGCCCACCCCCTCGATCACCGTGTACGCGCCCGATGCCGCCGGCGACGCGGCGCCGGTGCGGACGATCGCCGGTCCGGCCACGCACCTGGGCGCTCCCACCGCCATCGCGGTTGCGGACGACGGCACACTCTACGTCGCCAACGCGGAGGTGTTGGCGGACGACCTCGGCTCGGTCACGACGCATGCGGCTTCCGCGAGAGGCGACAGCCCGCCCGTCAAGGTGCTGCGCGGCTCCGCGAGCGGCATCGCCGAGCCGAAGAGTCTGGCGCTGGGTCCGGGCGATACGCTCTATGTCGGCCTTGACCCCAGCTTCCATCCCAGCATCAACGTCTATCGGCCAAGTGCTCGGTCCGGCACCCCGGTGCTGCGCACGATCAAGGTGTCCTGGCCCAACGAAGCCGAGGCGATGGCCGTGGACCGGTCAGGGCACTTGTATGTCGCCCACATGATGAACGGGTCCGGGATCAACGCCTACGGCCCCGACATGGGGATCATCAAGATTTACCGTCCCGGCGCCACCAACGACTCCGGACTGGTGCGCACCATCAATGGGAGCGCGACTCGGATGAACGGGCCCGCGGCCGTCGCGCTGGACCGTCGCGGCAACATCTACGTAGCGAACTACTGGGGAACCGGTCCCGGGTCGATCACGGTGTACGCGCCCGGTACCGAGGAAAAGGAAGATCTGAAACCGATCCGCATGATCGCGGGCCCGGCGACGGGGCTGATGCATCCGACGGCGCTGGCGCTCGATCCGCACGACACCCTGTACGTCGCGAACGACGCCACCGTGACGGTGTACGCCCCAGGCGCAACCGGGAATGCAGCGCCACGCCGGACGCTGGAGCCGGACCTAGCAGATTAGCCTTCGGTACACCACCTCGGTCTGCCAGCTCACGCCTGCTCCCGACACGGCGACACCCCGCCCCACGACATCCTCCCCGCGCGTTTCCTTGAAGGTCGCGACGGCCGGCACGAACCCACCCGCGCCCGGTGCATAGCGCAGCGATCCGCCGGTGTGCCAGACGTGGAGTGCGCCGGACACATCAACCGCGATCCCGCGGGGCATGATGTAGGCCGGCATGCCCGGCGCCAGGCGTCCGTTCTTCACCAGCACCACGCTGCGGAGCGGATCGAGATTGCCGCTCGCCTCCGGCGGATACACGGTCACCGTGGCGTTCGCGGCACCGTAGGGACAGCGATGGCCGCCCAGATACCCGAACACGTTGAGCACGTACATCGTGTCGCCGGGCCCGAAGGCGACCGACCCCGGATTTCGGAGCAGCGTCTCGGGCCCCATCAGCACGCGCTCCGGGGCCACGTCTCCCTGCGCGCCGCTGTGGAAGACTCTCACGATGCCCGGATTCTCCCACGTGATATCGGTGACGTACAGGTCGCCGGAACCATCGAAGGCCATGACGCCTGCGCGGGCGAGTCCTGTGTTCGCTCCTCCCAGCACGCGTACTGGCTCATCGTCGCCTTTGGCGCCCGGAGCGTAGACCTGGATCGCGACGGCGCCGCCGGACCGGGGACCATTGGACACGTAGAGCCGGCCGGCACGGTCCAGCGCGATTCCCCGCACTTCGTGGAGCCGCGTGCGGCTCCCCGCGATCGTCCGGCTCGGCGTCACCTCGCCTGCGGCGCCCGGCGCGATCACTCGAATGACCGACTTCGACGCCAGGTAGAGCGAGCCGCGGCTGTCGACCTCCATGTCGCTGACGTCCCGGAGGTCCGTGCCCTGGACCGTGAGCCTGCGGACCTCGGTCCGTCCCCCGGAATAGCCGGGCGGGTACACGACGATCGCGCTCCCCGACAAGGCGTAAACCGTATCGTGGCGGTCGAGCGCGAACAGCTCCGGCGCGCGGCTGAAGAAGGTCCGCGACGGCTTGTCGGTATCGAGCGGATCGGTGGCGAAGACGGACAGGTTCGACGCCGACCGCACGTAGAGCGAGTCGCGGCGCCCGATCGCGACCCGCTCCGGCGCACGCATCGCGTCATTGATCGCTCCGGCGGAGACCGTGCGGCGCGGGCTCGCATTGCCGTTGGCCCAGGCATCGTACACCGTCACGCCACCGCTCACCGGCGTATCGGAGTTCGCCACGTAGAGGCGGTCCTCGCTATCCACGGCGAGCGCGGCCGGCCTGGCTAGCCCGGTACGATCGCCGGCGATCAGCCGGCATGGCGCCAGGTTGCCCTCTGCCCCAGGGCCCCAGACCCGCACGGCGTTCTCGCGCTCGCGCTCGCCATTCAGCACGTAGACATTGCCGTGGCGGTCGACGGTCAGCTCGCCGGGCCAGCGAAGGCCGGTCCGGTTCCCGGCCAGCACCCGCACCGGCTCCACGTCGCCATCGGCGTCGCGCTCGAACACCGAGATCGAACCGGAATCTCCCAAGGCCGAGAGCTCCGAGCCCATGTAGACGTATCCCGAGCGGTCCACCGCGAGGCTGGCTCCGCCTCGGAATCCGTGGATGGCGGTCCCGAGCACGCGGACCGGGGCCGCGTCGCCCTGCGCCGCCGAGTCGTAGACCGTCACCCATGTCTCCCACCCCGGGCGAGCGACTGAGTCCCTGCCCATCTGCCGCTGCGTGCGGTTGAGGACGTAGAGCTCGCCACCCGGCCCGATCGCGATCGGGCCCGGCCAGCAGAGAAGCGTGCGCGGACCCACAATGGTGCGGTCAGGCACGCGCAGCGTGTCGGCGGCACCGGCCGGATAGCGCACTACGGAGGGACGACTTTCGTAGCCACCGAATCCAGGCGGCGGTCCGTTGCATTCCTTGGCATCGGCCGCCGGACCGGCGGGGGGCAATGGTGCGGCCTTCTCCGTGCAGGGCGGAGCCGCGGCGCAGCCCACCACCGCGGCGGCCAGCGCGAGCGGAACGATCTTCATCGCCGGCATCTCCGTTCTCCCGGGATATTCGTCGCGTAGACCCATCCATCGCCGGGAATATCCAGGCCCGCGGCATCGGACCCCGGCACCGCTTCCTCGAGAATCGTCCGGGATGGCTCGCCCGGAGCCGTCGCCGAGCGCAGCGTGGACCCTTCGGGATGCCAAAGCCGGATGGCACCGCCGGCGGCGGGCACGAGGCCTCGAAGCAGTCCCATCGCGTGCTGTCGGCCGGGGCTCCGGCCGTCGGGCTTGAGGACGAGCGTACGGATGGACTCTTCGCTGGATCGCGCGCCAGGACCATAGACCGCGACTGTCGCGGAATCTCCCTTCCACACGCCTTCGCACCGGCCGGTATGACTGCGGAGGTTGAGCACGTACAGCGTGTCGCGAGCGCCGAAGGCGAGGACGGCGGCGCCATGGAGACCGAACTTTCCGCCGACGGAGCGAACCGGCGCCTCGTCGCCGGAGGCTCCGTGCCGAAACACCAGCACCTCGCCGGAGGCGACGTACAGGTTGCCGAGGCTGTCGAACTCGAGATCGCGTGGCTCGGTCAAGCGGGTCGCCGGGCCCGCGAGCACGCGGACGGGCTCGTCGTCGCCGTTCGCATCGGTAGCGTAGACGACGATGGCGCCGCCCGGCTCCCGGCGGTAGAAGCTGGCGACATACAGCTGGCCGGCCGCATCGACCGTGAGGTTGTTGGGCTGGACGACGCGCGTCCGGGGACCTCCGATCGTCCGGCGAGGCGCGGCATTGCCGGCCGCGCCCGGTGCGTACACTCGGATGAGTGAGGAGTCTCGATCCGCCAGGTACAGCGCTCCGCGGCGATCCACCGCGATTGCGGAGACCTCATGGATGCCGGTCGCCGGCCCCGCGATCGATCGCACCGGCCGTTCCCCGCCCGTGAACCCGGCGGCATACACCTTCACCGTGTCGCCCCAGACTACGAACATCCGGTCCTGCCGATCGAGCGCGAAGAGCCGCGGCGCCGATGCCAGCCTCGGCGCGCGCGGTTCCATGCCCGCGATCACGACCGCAGTCCTGGCGGGGGGCGGACGCACTTCCTGCGGGAAGAAGATGGACCGCGCCGGCTCCATCGCGTCGTGCGCCCTGGGCGCGAAGACCGACAAGGTCCCGACGGACCTGACGAACAAGGAGTCGTGGCTGTCCACTGCCAGGCGCTCCGGACCCGCCATGCCGTCGGACCGGACGCCTTCGGCAAGGATGCGGGCCGGCGCTACGTCTCCGGAGACGCGGGCGTCATAGACAGTGATCGAGCTGGACGAGGCCAGCGAGGACCGCTCCTGGTTGCCGACGTAGAGGCGGTCGTCGCCGTCCACAGCCAGTCCGCCAGGGCGCCGCAATCCCGTTCGGGGACCTTCGATCACGCGGCAAGGCATCGCGTCGCCGGCGGCGCCAGGCGCGAACACGCGAACGGCATGGTCGAGGCCGAAGCGCTGGGTATTAGTGACGTACAGGTAGCCACGGCTGTCCACTGCGAGCGCGTTGGGCAACCGGAGACCGTTTCTCAGGCCGTGCAGGACGCGCACCGGCTCGGCGTCACCATCCGCGTCCGGCGCGAAGATCGCGATGGTCCCCGAATCAACGCGTTGCTCCACGCCGTAGCCGACGTAGAGCTGTCCCGATCGATCCACTCCGATGCTGATGGCCTTCCTCAGGTCCCGAGGCTGGACATTGAGCGTGCGAACCGGCGCGGCGTCGCCCCGTGCGGCGGAGTCGTAGACGGTGACCCAGCTCATGACGCGGTCGGTGGTCGGGCCGACGTCGGAGTACCAGGGCGCGTGATTCAGCACGTAGAGCCGTCCGTCGGGGCCGCGGGCGATATCGCTCGGCTCGCAGAGGGCGGTCCGCGGGCCGGCGATGATGCGGTCGGGACGCCGGACGCTGTCGGCGCCGGCGATGCGGTAGCGCACGACCGCGGACGTGCCGGTGTGGGTGGAGTCGCCGGAGCACTCGTCGTAGTCGGTCTTCGCGATCGGCGCCGAGGGTCGCGCCTGTGGCGGGCATGGGGGGGCGGCCGCGCAGCCGATCAAGGTGGACAGGACCGCGGCGGCGAGGATCTGCTGCTCGGTCATCGTGAGCTTGGAAAGGGATGTCGGAAAATGTATGGGAAGGCGGCGGAGAGCCAGACTGCTGAGCCTGGGGCCGCGTGGGTGAGTGATCAGCCGCACATGAATGCAGATGAGGGCATGATCAGCAGGAACCACACATTACACATATGAACACTGAGAATCTGGCTAGCTGAAGAGGCCATGCTAAGCCTGGGCTCTAACCGCCTATGCTCAGCTTGAGCACCCACCTCGCGTCGTAGATGTGCATCATCACCCACTCGCCGGCTGTATCCACCGGGTTCACCACGGCGTACCCACTCGTGCCAAGCTTGAAGATATAAAGCGAGGAAACGCCAGCTCCGGGTTTGGTGTTGTAAGCAGCCAAGGCGGCCGAGCAGACCAGAGTGTCAGTGACGAGTGCTATGCCTGCGGGCCTGGCGAATGGATGCCCTTGTGCAGCCAATGATGTTGAGTCCGCCATTCCGTAAAGTCTTTTCAGTCGCCATTCGAACGACGCTGCGGTATCGCTGGCAGTACGGCAGGTCTGCGCCGATGCGGTAGTCGGCACAGCTGCGGAGATGGCGCCCAGAGCGCTGCATACCAACGTGACTTGGAGAATTGATCGAGTCATTGCCCGACGACTAAAGCGCGCGAACAACACTCCCTCCTGCGAAAATGGGGTCGATCATTCTGCATCCGTCGGCGATGACCTTGTACCCTTCGCAGCCCGCGTTGCGATGCGGTGTTCGAGGGGTGGCGCGACGCATCCGCTGACGCCGGCTTCGGGTGATTGGACCAGGACCGCCGGCGCCCAATCCGGAAACTGCCCCGTCGTCAGCTCCAGGGTGTCGGTCCGGTCAGGGCGAATGAGACCGACGTGGCCGTCTGAGTACGCGATCCACGACCCCCCCGGTGACCAGGCCGGGTACGAGTAGTAATCCACCAGGTTGTACCAATGCGTAGGGGATCGGCGAGCATGCAGGCTCATGATGTGCAGTCCGCTCGAGCCCCGGTGAAATAGCCATGATAGCCGATCATGTTGCCATCCGGAGACCACGCCGGCGCCGAGAGCTGGTCATCTCCCCCCTCGAGCAGCGACGAGAACTGGCTCCCGTCGGGACGCATGGTCCAGAAGCCGTTAGCGACCTCGCTCGCCCGAACGGTTGGTGGAGAACACGATGAGGTCGCCATCGGGGGATCAGGCCGGCTCCCGATCCGCATACGCGTCCTCGGTCAGACGCCGGAGGTCGCCGCCCTCGGCGTCAATGGTGTAGATCTCGCCGAAATGCGCGATAGACGAGCCTGCTGCCATCCGGCGACATCGATGGCGTGAGATCGGTGGCCGTCTCGGTGAGCCTGCGTCTGGCCGCTGCCGTCGGCATTTATCACCCAGATGAAGTCGTCGCCATCGGTGACGTAGGCGATCTTCGTCCCGTCCGGGGACCAGCGAGGCGATCGGGCGTTGAGCCCGGTGGTCAGCCGGGTGCGGCCGCTGCCGTCGAGGTCGATCCGGTAGACGTCGTAGGGGAACCGTCGGCGAAGGCCATTCGGCCATCTCATCGCTGGTATGACGAAGAGGCATCGGCGGTGACGCCGGCCGTCACGGCGAGGGCGACCTCCTGGGGCTCGGCGAGCGTGCAGTTGCACGCGACGCCGGAGAGGGCCAGGGCGTGGTCGCCGGGCTCGACGTCCGGAATCACAGGCTGCCGGAGGCGTACCTGTAGTCCGGCGGCCCCATCCAGGGCGACCGAGAAGCCGTCGGGATCGAGCAGGGCGCCGGCCGACGCGGCCGAGACCCGAATCGCACCGGTTCTCTCGAATGGACCGTGTTGTCGTTGCACGCCGCGGCGAGGAGGAACGCCGCAGTCAAGGTGAACCGCGGAAGCTGCTCGTATCCACGCGCGTGCCGTGAACTCAGGGGTCCACGGCCGCCGCGGCTTCTCCGTCCCGGCGACCGGCATGTCCTCGATCGCGGTGAAGGTCGGACCGGATCGCGAACCTCCGCGCTGGCCAGGCTCAATCCCGCTCGGGGTCCACGATCAGGGTGGTCTGTCGCTCCGCTCGACGATCATCCGAAGTTTGAACCTTGATCGTGAGAGTGTACCGACCCGGCTGAGACTTCGCGGTATTGAGCTCACGTCTGACCCGCAGGATCGGCTGGTCCACCCGATCGGTGAAGCGACGGTCGCGCGTCCCTTGCCGTCATCTCGCACGAAGGTGATCTCCGACTGGATCTCACCGTCGCCAGCACCTGCGATCTCATAGTAGACCTGGATCGGCTCCCCCCGGACGTAGCTGCCTGTGGAGCTCAGAGGGAACGGACCTCAGGAGCATCCAGGGCCGTCCGCCGGTGTTGTCTCCCAGCACGATATCACTGAGCGCGAGCCCCGTCCCCGCGACATCGGGAACGGGCACTTCGGGATCGTGCAGAGCCTCACCCGCCGAGTCGCGCTGCTGCTCCAGCGCGAGACCGACCCTCCAGGCGCCCGCTTCGAGAGGAACCTCCGTCGTAAAGGTCACCATCTGCCCCGAAACGGGAGCCTGCTCGACCCGGAACTGACGCATGCTGTCGAGCTGGAACGAGCGGGGACCCGACCGGCCTCCGAGCCGCATGCGAAGTTGGTAGGCTGGAGGATTCTGGGAGATCGGGGTCAACGACGTAGCCGGCACCGAGATCAGGACAAGCATCCGACCCTGGCTCGGCCGGTCGCAGGAGTCCGTAGGCTCGCCAGGAGATATCGAGAGGCGAAGGAAAGCGCAGCAGGTCGCTGTCGGTGGTGGTGCCGATCTCCCGGCTTCGGGTCGTGATGTCCAGCTCCCGTTCCCACTTTTGTCGTGTTGGATTGCTCGCGAGCTGGGCGTAGATCGGATCGAGGGACCGGCGCGTGTCCATCAGATCGTCGATGACCCGGCAGCCGTGGGAGGCCCCCGCCTGCCGCAGCCGGTTGGTGGCGCCGTTCTCTCCGCCCACGTTCGCCAGGGTCTCCACCACGCGCCAATCATCCGGGTTCTGGCGGGCCACGAAGTGGAGGATCAGGTTCCCCTCCGTCCGGCGATACAGCCATGAGATATTCGGGCAGGCTCCGGCGCGGATCGCCCCTGCCGTCAGGTCGGGCGGGCCATGCCGGATGTACATCAGACCGCGGTCGTCGTACTCGGCCTCGCGGTTGACCCAGAGCTCGTTCAGCTCGTATTGGCGCGGGTAGCTGAGCAGGCGGAAGCTGTCGCGCGCCACCCCGATCCGCCGGTAGTGCTCCCGCAGGCGGGACCCGCGGGGGCGGAGCGACTCGATATCCCGGTCCTCCCAGAATCGTTGCAGCCACGCAGCTCGCTGAGCGGGTGGCGCCGGTCGAAGGCACGAGCTCCTGGGAGTCGGCCACGAAGGCGAGGTCGTAGCGCAGGTCGCGGGCGATACGGTCAGTGGAAGCAGCCGCCGCGCGATAGTAGAGCGAATCGGCTCCCGCGCTGCCCATGGCGAGCCGGATACGCGCCAGCTCCAGGGCCGCTCGGTCAGGAGACCCTCCTCCAGCCTGGTAGGCAGAGAACGCGCTATCGGCACTCTCGGGGCGCCAGAGCCACGCCGCGAGCCGGCCCCGCTGGAACCAGCGGATCGTGTCAGGGATCTCCGAGGGTGCGGGACGGATGTCGAGCAGGGTGGGTCCGACTTCCTTCACCAGCCACGGCGTCTTCACCTTGTCGGGCAGAAGCGCCTGGGTGGCGAGCGTGGCGGCGGCGACAGCCGCGGGTCCCCCGCCCTTGGCGGCGAAGGCGAGATCGTAGACGGCCCCCTGGTTCCACGGACTGCCAGCCTTCTGGCCCGGAGCGTCCTTGGGAACCCAGTCCGTCTTGGCCAGCCGCTGCTTGACCAGCCCGCGAGCTCCGTACGCGGCCGGACAACCGGGCGAGTCGGTCGCCAGAAAGGTCAGCCGCCGTAGCGCGTTGTCCGCGTCCTGCCGTTTCGTGAAGACGTAGATGGATGTATCGGCAGGCGCCCCGGCCACCTGCGCCAGCATGAGCTGGAGGGCTCGGTCGCATGTGGGCTTCATCTGCGCCGGCAGCGCGGCCGGCGCCGTTGCGAGCAGCAGGCTGACGAGGAGGAGCGGGGGAACTGGGGAGTGCCGCAGGGGCATAGGCTACTCCACTGGAATTCCTTTGCGGGCGCGCAGTGACGCCTATGGGCGAGGGTCTAATCAGAGGAGACGATGGACCGGGCGGAGGAGGCACTACGGGCCGGCGACCAAGCCGGCCCCGGCGAAGATATACTTGTCCGTCCCGGCACGCGTCTCCGTTCCCCCTTCCCGTCCAGACCATGCGCCTACGATACGTCTCCGCCTTTCTCGCCGCGATTCCCGCCGCGCTGGCCGCCCAGCAACCCGGCCTGGCCGACCCCGCGAGCGAGGCGAAGCTCCGCGCCGTCTTCCCCGCCGTGGACAGCATCATGCGCGAGTTCACCGGCCGCGAGCACGTGCCCGGCGCCGCCTGGGCGATCGTCGTGGGCGACCGGGTCGCGCACACGGGCGTCACCGGCCTGCGCGACGTCGGCGCGAAGGCGCCGGTGGACACCGGCACTGTGTTCCGCATCGCCAGCATGACGAAGAGCTTCACGGCGATGGCGATCATGCGGCTGCGCGACGAGGGCAAGCTGTCGCTGGACGATCCCGCCGAGCGGTACGTGCCCGAGCTCAAGGCGCTCAAGTATCCCACCAGCGACTCGCCGAAGATCACCATCCGCCATCTGCTGTCGCACAGCACCGGCTTTCCGGAGGACAATCCCTGGGGCGACCAGCAGCTCGCGCGCACCGACGCCGAGCTGAGCGCCATGATCCGGAAGGGTATTCCCTTCTCCAACCCTCCCGGCGTGGCGTACGAGTACTCGAACTACGGCTTCGCCATCCTGGGGCGCATCGTCACCCGTGCGTCGGGCAAGCCGTACAACGACTACGTCGCCACCCACATCCTGCAGCCGCTCGGCATGCGCTCGACGACCCTGTCGCCGGCCTCCGTGCCGGCCGGGCGCCTGGCGCACGGGTACCGGTGGGAGGACGAGCGGTGGAAGGAAGAGCCCCAGCTCCCCGACGGCTCGTTCGGCGCCATGGGCGGCATGCTCACGTCGCTTTCGGACCTGGGTCGGTATGTCTCCGCCTACCTCGGCGCGTGGCCGCCGCGGGATGGGCCGGAGACCGGGCCGGTGCGCCGGGCGTCGCTCCGCGAGATGCAGCAGGTCTGGCGGCAGGACGCGCCGAGCGTGGTGCGGGACTCGGCGGGCGTGCGGCTGAACGCGGGCGGGTACGGGTTCGGGCTGCGGGTGTGGGCGGACTGCAATTTCGGCCACGTCGTGTCGCACAGCGGAGGGTTGCCGGGGTTCGGGTCGCGGATGCAGTGGCTGCCGGAGTACGGGATCGGGATCATCGCGTTCGGGAACCGGACGTATACGGGGTGGGCACCGCCGGTGGCGGCGGCGTTGGCGGTGATGAAGTAGCGGGCGGGGCTCGAGCCGCGGCAGGCGGTGCCGGCGAAGGCGCTGGTGGAGGCTCGGGAGCGGGTGACGCGGCTGGTGGTGGATTGGGATGACGGGTTGGCGCGGTCTCTGGCGGCGGAGAATTTGTTCCTGGATCGGAGCATGGAGCGGCGGCGGGCGGAGATCGCTGCGCTGCTCGAGCAGGTGGGGGCGTGTGAGGCGGGGAGCGGGTTTGCGTATGTGGAGAATGCGTTGCGGGGGAAGTGGGTGTTGCCGTGTGCGCGGGGGGAGGTGGTGGTGGCGGTGACGTTGGCGCCGACGATGCCGGCGGGGGTGCAGTATTTGGAGGTGAAACGGGCGCCGCCGGATTGGAAGGCCGGGCGGCCGGAAGCATGTCGAGGGGTTTGACGCTCGACGATCTGCGGCGTTACGCCGTCGCCCGCAGCCTCTTCACGCCGACCACGCTGAAGCGCGCGCTGCATCGATTGGGGTTCGTGCAGGCGGACCCGATCCGGGCGCCCGCGCGAGCTCAAGACCTGATCCTGCGGCATCGTGTGCAGGGCTACCGCGCCAACGACCTCGAGCGGCGGTACTCCGAGCTCGGCATCGCCGAGGACGTGTTCGTGAACTACGGATTCGTCACGGCCGAGGTGCAGGCCTTGATGCATCCGCGCGGCACGCTTGGGCGCTGGTCGCCCAAGCGGAAGGCGCAGGCAGCACGAGGTGCTGGCATTCGTGCGCGACCGTGGCACGGTGCACCCGCGCGATGTCGACGCGCACTTCGCGCACGGATCGGTGACCAATTACTGGGGAGGGTCGTCGAACGCGACGACGCACCTCCTCGAGTCGCTGCACTACCGCGGGCTGCTGCGGGTGGTGCGCCGCGATCGCGGCATCCGGGTCTACGCGGTGCACGAGCATCCGGCCGAACGACTCGGCAGCCCGGCGCGGCGCGATCGCCTCGACCGGCTGGCCGACGTCGTCGTGCGTCAGTACGCGCCCTTACCCTCGGCAAGTCTCTCTCAGCTGATCGGGCGCCTGCGATACGCGGCTCCGCAATGGCGGCGCGAGCTGAAGAGCACGCTCGCTCGCACCCGCCAGCGGCTGGCGCATGCCAGGGTCGCCGGCGTCGACTGGTACTGGCCGGCCGACGAGTCACCGGCAGGGGTTAGGCCGGACGCGGCGGTACGCTTCCTCGCACCGTTCGATCCGATCGTCTGGGATAGGCGGCGCTTCGAGCTTTTCTGGGGCTGGGCCTACCGGTTCGAGGCCTACACGCCGCTCGCCAAGCGCCGGCTCGGCTACTACGCGCTTCCGTTGCTGTGGCGCGACCAGGTGATCGGCTGGGCCAACGTGGCGGTGCGTGGCGGTGCGCTCGCGACCGATGTCGGTTATGTAGCGGGGGCGGCGCCCAGGTCTTCGGGGTTCGCGCGGGAGCTCGCGGCGGAGGTCGAGCGGATGGGACGGTTTCTCAGGCCGCGGCTGGGGCGTTGGCGGTGATGGGTGATGAAGGAGCGGGCGGGGCTCGAGACATTTTTGCGCCATGTCGGAGGTAGCCTCAGATATCCAGGTCCACGACTTGACGCCGGGTGCTGCCCGGATGCCTGATGGACGGAGTCCTCCATTTCCGGGTACGTGTCCCAGTCGGGGGGCCGGGTGTACTTACCCGGCTCCCCCAGACTCCCCTGCGGAACAAGCCGCCTCCTCGGTAAGTAGATTGGAGGCTCTGAGAGATGAAGATGTAGTCCAGCCGGTCGCGCAATCCGGCCGCATCGAATGACCCGGGGCGGTTGCCGACGTCGAAGTTCGGCAGCGAGTAGCAGTCGACCAGCTGGGTGTCGTTGAAAAAGAGATACCTGGCCAGGTTCACCGCCTGGGTGCTGCCGGTCGGCGGGCCCTCGTTGAGATCGCCCAGCACGACGACGTGCTCGCCCTGCCCTACCAGGCCATCCACGATGCCGCGCACCGCGCTCGCCTGGCGTTGGCGTTGGTTTTCCCGCTTCCTCGATGGCGGCACCGAGTGGTTCACCAGCACGTGGACCGTCGTGCCGTTCGGGGTGCGGATCTCGTACTGCGCGCAGTCCCGGCTGAAGACCTGGCCGACGCCGTCCTCCAGGTCGACGTTGGAGTGGATGGAGAGGATCTCGAAGTTCCTGCGGGTCA
>CAVRFK010000022.1:0-8486 GCA_963720365.1 uncultured Gemmatimonadales bacterium
TGCTGGTTCTTCCGCTCCACCAGCAGCCCGTACGAGACGCCGGCCTGGACGCTGGCGGTTGCCACGGAGGCCGCCGCGCTGCCGGTGCGCGAGTCCTCGTTGCAGACGATCGGCTTGCCCGGCTCGTCCCGGCGCAGGTCCTTGAGCTGGCCGGGAATCTCCGACACCGACAGCTCATTGAAGTGGACCAGGAGCACGCTCGAGGCGGCGGCGACCTTGGGCGTCAGCCGGCCGTCGCCGGTGCCGCTGGCGCCGACCGGCAGCGACGGGTAACGCTGCCGCGCCAGCCGGATCAGGCTTGCCACCCCGGCGTCGGAGCGAAGCACGCCGTGCTTGAAGCCGCCATGGCCGTATTCGTTGACCACGTCCAGAATGATGTTCCGGTAGCCGTTCTGCTTGATCCAGTCCACCACCTCGATCACGCCGCGCTCCACCGCTTCCTCGTCCTTGAGGATCTGGTCCTGGCGCTGGTAGAACAGCGCCAGGATGATGACGGCGCCGAGCGCGTCGGCCCGCTCGATCACGCTCGCGGCTCGCTCCATGTAGTCGCCGTCCAGCTCGCCACGCTCCGAGAAGGCGGAGTTCTTCGCGCCTTCATAGCCGGGATAGCCGCCCTGGAGCGACACGGTGAACGCGCGCACCCCGTGATTCATGTACTCCGGCATCCGGTCCATGAACTCTTCGGTGTTCTTCTTCGCATCGAACGCGGGACGCCCCGCATCCTCGAAGACGGCGTTGGCCATGCGCACGTTCATCAGCAGGCCCGCCGCCGGGGAACCGGCATGCGTGCGCGCGCCATCGAGGCGGAACTCGTCTCCTTCGATCGTAAGCCGAGTGCGCGCCGAGTAGCTGGCGGTGGCGTGAGATGTCGGCGCGGCTGAAGAATCGCGCGAGCCGTCGGTGGGTGCGCTAGGTTCGGCGCAAGCGACCACAAATATCACCAGCGGCGCGCGCATGCGGCGCCGCGATTGCAAAGCCCACATTGGAAAGCCCCTCCTGCTTCGTGATGCCAGTCAGGCGGGGCGAATGGTGACGGGCGAAGCGGCCGCCCCGCATTTTCGCGGGGCGCAACATTCGCCGGGCCCGGCCGTGTGCGCGGTGGGCCAGGTCACGTTTGGGGCGGTTGCTAGGGCAGAGGACGAATGCGGATCCGACGAAAGGCGAGCGCGATCACCGTGATCCTGCAGCGCGATGTGTCCCGACGCCGCGCGGCCGTATCCAGGCCATGCGTTGAACTTGCTGGCCGCGACCCGGGCCTTCCAGTCGGGGCTGTCGAGCTCATAGGCCGCGACCTGCGTGCCGTTGAGCCACTGCTCGACGTGGGCGCCTCGCGCCACGATGCGGACGGAGTTCCATTCACCGGCCGGATGCACGATGCCTTTCTGCGCGGGGTAGAGACCGTACACCGCGCCGGCCGACGTGAGCGGCGAGCGTCCGTCCGGGTGGCGCGCGTCGTCGAGCACCTGCATTTCGGGCCCGGTCTGGTACGTTGCGTCGGCGTCCTCGGTGACGCGATACATGATCCCGCTGTTGCCGCCTTCGGCCACCTTCCAGTCGAGCGTCAGCTCGAAGTCGGCGAACTGCTCGCGGGTGATGAGGTCACCGGCGTCCGCCACGCGGGTGAGCACGCCGTCCACCATCTGCCAGCCGCCTGGCACGTCGGGCCGTCGAAAGCCGCGCCAGGCGTCGAGGGCCCGGCCGTCGGACAGCGAGCGCCAGTCGCTCATCGGGTGTGGCGAGACACACGCGGCGAGGACGGCGAGCAGAAGCGCGAGCTTGCCATTCATCACCTCAGCGGTCGTCCATCGCGAAAGAATCCACCGGTCGGTCCATCGTCAGGCAGCAGCACGCCCCAGATCACGCTCGCCGCGCCTTCGGCCACCGGACGGCCACCCGCGCCGCCGCCCATCTGCGCCAGGGAGCCGGCCTCGCTCGAGACGTTCACCAGCCGGGGATGCGCGCTCCGACGGAGCAGCGGCAGAAACCTGCACCATGCGCCACGCGCCCAGCGTGTTGGTCTCCAGCGCGTCGCGCACCAGCGTCAGGTCCACGTCCACAGCCCGCTCCCCCGGGTCATAGACTGCGGCTGCATTGTTGATCAACCCATCGAGCCGGCCGAGCTGCCCCGCCACGCGGGCTCGCGCGGCCTCGATGCTGTCGGCGTCCGTGACCTCGAGCCGGCAGGGAAGGACCTGCCCCCGCGTGCCGGCGATCTCGCGGGCTGCCGTCTCGCCCTTCGCCTCGCCGCGCGAGCCGAGCACGACGGTCCAGCCCCGATGCGCGAGCTGCCGGCACACCTCGAGCCCGATGCCGCGGTTGCCACCGGTGACCAGCGCCACCGGTGGATCAGCGTTGGCGCGCCCTGCCACGTTTCCGCCCCGGCCGAAGGACGCGCAACCCGACCTCCGGTCGGTGCCCCTGGTTGTACGCCAGCTCGACGATCACCATCGCCAGCGGCTCCAGGTAGCGCGCCGTCTCCAGCGGCCCACAGTCCACCGGCTCATAGCCGATCTGCCGGATCAGGCGCGCCACGGCGAGCTTGGACTTCTTGTCATCCCCGCAATAGCAGACCGACGGTTGCTCCGCCAGGACGTCAGGCCCCGCCCGAAGCAGCTCGGCCGGTACCGTGTTGAACGCCTTCACGACGGAGGCGCCGCGGGCGCGGCGCGCCACCAGCTCGCCGCCGGATTTCCGGTGGCCAACGGCGAGCCGGTCGTCGGCCGCGGTCATGGGATTGGTGAGGTCGAGGACGATCTTGCCGCGCAGGCTGCCGGCGGCGCGCAATACCTTGGGCATCTGGGTCCAGTGCACCGCGAGCAGCACGAGGTCGGCGTCTCGCGCCGCCTCCCGCGGTGTGGCAGCCCGGGCTCGCGGACCGCTCCCGCGGGCGAGGCGCTCGAGTTTGGCGGGGTCGCGCGAAAAGCTGTACGTCACCCGGTGCCCCGCGTCCGCGAAGCGCCGGCCGAGGGCGCTGCCCATGTTTCCCGAGCCGAGAATGGCGATGTCGAGCGAACGTTTCATTGGAGGTCCGTTTCCGGCGAGTTGATCGAAGCCGAACGGCTTATCATCCCGCGATGAGTCCAACCATCCTGTTTGCCCTGCTGCTCGCGGCGCCGTGCACCGCGCCCGAGTTCCGCCAGTTCGACTTCTGGGTCGGTGACTGGGATACCTACGATATGAGCGACACCACCAAGGTGGTGGCGCGGAACAAGGTCACCCTGATGCTGGACGGCTGCGCGCTGCGGGAGGATTATCGGCAGAACGACGGACTCGTCGGCGAGAGCTACAGCATCTGGGACACGGCGCGCGGCGTGTGGCACCAGAGCTGGGTCACCAACCGCGGCGCGCTGCTGCTGCTCGACGGCAAGATGGAGAACGGCCGCATGGTCATGACCGCGCCGGAGAAGCTCGCCGACGGGACGCGCGCACTGCTCCGCGGGATCTGGTGGCCGGAGGGAAAGGACGTCCGGAGCAAGGCGGAGCGCTCGACCGACGGAGGGAAGACCTGGACGATGGTATTCGACATCATTTTCCGTCCCCATCGACCAGACTCCTCCTGACGATCAGGCCTGTACCTGTCCGAACCGCTTCCGCGACCGTTCCCGCGCCTTGCGCGCCTCCTCCTCGCGGTTCCGGGGCGCCGCCCGGCTCTCCAGCGAGGCGATCAGGCGCTGTGCGGACTCGGTGATCTCCTCGACCGCCTGGTCGAAGGCCGCCGAGTTGGCGTGGGACGGATGAGTCGTCCCGCTCAGCTTCCGCACGAACTGCAGCGCCGAGGCCCGGATCTCGTCGTCCGTGGCGGGCGGCTCGAAGTTGGCCAACGTCTTGATGTTCCGGCACATACCGCGTTCTCCTCCATGAATCGGTCTTCCGAACTCTAACCCAAAGTCGTGCTGCGCAGGTACTCCGATGCCCCGCGCATCAGCATCTCGACCGCCACGATCACCAGCAGCATCCCCATCAGCCGTTCCACCGCCGTCAGTCCCCGGTCGCCCAGCAGCTTCCGCAGATTGCTCGCGAAATACAGAATCGCCGCCGACGCGAGCCAGGCCAGCACCACGGCCCCGAGCCACACCGGCCAGCGCTCCGGCTCGCTGCTCATGAAGAGCAGCTCCGTCGCCAGCATGGAGGGGCCGGCCGTGTAGGGCACGGCGAGCGGCACGATGAACGGCTCCTCCTGTACCTCCTCCCGCAGCGATCGCTCGCTGGTGGGGAAGATCATGCGGAGGGCGATGAGGAGGAGGATGACCCCGCCGCCCGCAGTGAGCGCGGCCGGCGAAACGTGCAGCAGCCCCAGCAGGTACCGGCCGGCAAACAGGAAGGCGACCAGGATGGCCAGCGCGATCAGGAGCTCCCGCAGGATCACGGTGCGGTACCGGGACGGCTCCACGTGGCGCAGTGCCGACAGGAAGAGCGGCACGTTGCCCAGCGGATCCATCACGAAGAACAGCAGCACCGCGGCGGAGATGAGCGTCATGGTCAGCCTCTAGGCTAGAGCGCCCCAACGGGTTGGGCAAGCATCTTCCCTCCGGTGCACGCGCCGTCTATCGTTTCCGCACTTCCCCGGCCGATCGAGGTTTCATGCTGCAGCCTGACGCGCTCCCGTCACTCCACGCCGCCATCGCCGCGCTCGCCGATCCGGTGGACGGGTGGCTGCTGTTCGATTTCCGCGGCATCAACCCCATCATGGCGGCGATCTTCGGCCGGGAGGTCGTCGGGTCGCGCCGGGCCTACGTGTTCATCCCGCGCGGGGGACCGCCGGTGGCGCTGGTGCACGCGGTGGATGCGGAGCTGTGGCGAGGGTGGCCGTCGGTGTGGCACCGGATCGTGTGGGTGCGGCGCGATGAGCTGACGCGCGAGCTGAAGGCGCTGGTGGGCGGCCGCACGGTGGCGATGGAGTACTCGCCCGGCGGCGCCGTCCCCTACGGCGATTACGTCCCCGCCGGCATGCTCGAGCTGGTGCGCGCCGCCGGCGCCACGCCGGTGTCGTCGGCGGAGCTGGTGTCCCGCTACTGCTCGGTCTGGACCGAGGCGGACCTGGCGGGTCACCTCCGCGCGGCGGAGATCGTCGCCGATATCGCCCGGGCGTCCATCCGGCGCATCGGCGAGCGCGCCCGAGCCGGCAATGCGGTGGACGAGCACGAGGTCACCCGCTGGATCATGGAAGCGTTCGACCGGGCGGGACTGGTGACGGAGACGCCGCCGAGCGTCTCGTACGGAGACCACGCCGCCCGCGTGCACTACGAGGCCCAGGCGGAGGGCTCGTATCGCCTGGAGCCCGGCAAGCTGCTGCTGCTCGACCTGTGGGCTCGGGAGCCCGGCGGCATCTACGCCGACCAGACCTGGATGGCCGCGATCGGGACGCCGTCAGCCCGCGCCGCCGAGCTGTGGACCGTGGTGCGCGATGCGCGCGACGCGGCGCTCGACCTGCTCCGGTCGCGGCTGGAGGCGGGCCAGCCGGTGGCGGGCGCGGAAGCGGATCGGGCCTCGCGCACCGTGATCGAGGCCGCGGGCTACGGCGACCGGATCGTCTGCCGCACCGGCCACTCGAT
This sequence comes from uncultured Gemmatimonadales bacterium, assembly GCA_963720365.1. Taxonomy (GTDB): domain Bacteria; phylum Gemmatimonadota; class Gemmatimonadetes; order Gemmatimonadales; family GWC2-71-9; genus CAVVWJ01. Next base: position 5,553 of record CAVRFK010000022.1, read on the forward strand.
CGATCGGGTCGGCCTGCATGGCTACGGTCCGACGATCGACGACACCGAAACCTTCGACACGCGGCGGATCATCGCCGGCGTCGGCTTCTCGGTAGAGCCCGGGATCTATTTCCCTGGCGAGCTCGGCCTGCGTACCGAGGTGAACGCGCATGCCCGTGCCGACGGACTCGACGTCACGCCTGCCGACTACCAGCGCGATCTGATCGTGGTCTAGCGGCTAGAACCGGGAGCAGGTCGCCACCCGCTCCCGCAGTACCGCCTCCTGCGGAAGCGCGCTTGTACTCGCCGACGGCTTCCGCCCCCAGGCCATCCGAGCGCGCGTCGCCGGCGTGCAACAGGGTCAGTACCTTCGATCGCTCGCGCTCGACCAGACCGCTCGCGCCCCGCCACTGGCCCGCCGCATCCCAGATCGTGAGTCCCGCCGGAAACCGCGGCGTGAGCACCTCGTCCACGAACTGCTGCCACGCGCTGTCGCTCAGCTCCGCGCCGCCGCGGGTATTGCGGCCGAAGTAGAGCACGTCGCGCACGAGCGCTGTGTCGCCGAGTGCGCAGCTGGCGACCGCGGGAGCGGCCGCGGCGGGTCGGGAGCAGGTGACGATCAGCAAAGCGGGCAGCAGCAGCGGGTTGCGCACGGGTTCCTCAGGTCGGGGTCACCTGGGGAAGCGCAGAAAGGGATCGGATCCGGACAGGAGCTCGCGGACCTCTTCATCGGTCGTCTGGGAGAAGTCTTCGTACCACAGGCCTACGGCCTGGAACGGGTCCGGGGTGACGAGGCAGACCACTTCGTCCGCGTCGGCCCGGAGCAGCTCGCAGGTATCCGGCGCGGCGACCGGCGCGCCCACCACGATCCGGCCGGGCCCCTGCGGCCGCAGGGCGCGCACCGCCGCGAGCATGGTGGATCCGGTGGCGAAGCCGTCGTCCACCAGGATCACGGTCCGGCCGGTCACGTCTGGCGGCGGCCGGGCTCCGCGGTAGCTCCGGTCTCGGCGACCCAGCTCTTCAGATTCCCGCTCCGCGGCGGTGCCGATGACCGATTCCGGAATCCGCAGGCGCCGCACCACCTCATGGTTGAGCACCAGCACGCCGCCCGTCGCCACCGCACCCATCGCCAGCTCCTCGTGTCCCGGCACGCCGAGCTTCCTCACGAGGAACACGTCGAGCGGCGCGCGCAGCGCGCGGGCCACCTCGTAGCCGATCGGCACGCCGCCTCGCGGGAGCGCCAGCACGATCGTGTCGTGACGGTCCGCGTAGGCGCTCAGCTCCACGGCCAGCGCTCGGCCGGCTTGTTCGCGGTTCAGGAAGATCGGTGCGAGCATGGGGTGTCGTTTGAGATCGTCACGGTTTCACCACGAAGGCACGAAGGGCACGAGGGGCTCCCAGCGTATCCAGGCCGACGTCTCATTCCGCGTTCGGCGAGTTTCGATCTTCTTTTTTGGTGGTCTTCTAGGGCAGCACTTTCATATACACCCACAAAAAACGTGTCGGATCTTACCTGAAGCGGAATGAGACGTCTGTTCGGATTCGCTCGGAGTGCCTCATCCCCTTCGTGCCTTCGTGGTGAATCCATGACAGCGCCCAGATACGCAACGAATCCCGCTAGAGCCCAAGATCCGAGACCGCCGCCCGAGCCGCGTGATAGCCGCACATCCCGTGCACCCCACCTCCCGGCGGCGTAGAGGCCGAGCAGAGATACACGCCCTTCATCGGCGTCCGGTACGGCGTCGGCCGCGCGACCGGCCGCGCAAACACCTGCCGCAGATCCATCATCCCGCCGTTGATGTCCCCGCCGATCAGGTTCGCGTTGCGCCGCTCGAGATCCGCCGGCGTGGTGACGCTCCGCGCGATGATCCGCTCCCGGAACCCTGGCGCGAACCGCTCGACCTGCCGCTCCAGCCGATCGGTCAGGTCGCCGGTAAAGCCGTTGGGTACGTGGCAGTACGCCCACGCCGTGTGCTTGCCCGCCGGCGCGCGCGAGGGATCGAACAGCGTCGGCTGCACGAAGAGCATGAACGGCCGCTCGTGAACCCTGTGGCCCTTGGCGTGCGTCGTCTCGGAGGCCGCGACCTCTTCCAGCGTGCCACCCAGATGGACGGTTGCGGCCCGGGCGCACTCCGGCGCCTTCCATGGCACCGGCCCGTCGAGCGCCCAGTCCAGCTTGAACGCGGCCGAGCCGAACCGGTACCGCTCGAGCACCCGGCGATAGTCCGGCGGCACCGCATCGCCGGCGAGACGGAGAACCTGCCGAGGCGAAACGTCGAGCAGGATGGCACGGGCGGGGCGGAGCTCGTCGAGGTGCTCGACCGGCGCGGAGGTCGCGATCTCCCCGCCGAGCGATCGGAAATAGGACGCCAGCGCATCGGCCAGGCTCTGCGACCCGCCGCGCGCGATCGGCCAGCCGACCGCGTGGCCCGACACGGACAGCAGCAGCCCGAACGCCGCCGTGCCCGGATCCTCCAGCGCGAGGAACGAGTGCGCCGCATTGCCCGCGAAGAGCGCCCGCGCCCGCTCCCCGCGCAACGACCGCGCGAGGCCGACCGCCGAGCGAAGGCCCTTGAGGGCGAATCTCGCCATCATGAACGGGTGTCGCGGCGGGCGTAGCGGCGGGGCCAGGACATCGTGCGCGAGCTCGTGCCAGACCGGGACGAACGGCGCGAAGAGCCGCCGCCAATCGTCCCCGCCGGGTCCGAGCGCCGCCGCCGTCTGATCCAGGGGACGCTCCAGCAGCGCGGCCGGCCCATCGTCGAGCGGGTGCGCCAGCGCGGTGGGTGGTTGCACCCACGTGAGGCCGTGCTCGGCCAGCGGCAAGTCGCGGAAGAACGGAGAGGTGAGAGCGAGCGGGTGGACCGCCGAGCAGACGTCGTGCACGAAGCCGGGCAGGGTGAGCTCGGAGGATCGGAGCCCGCCCCCGATCGTCGGCTGGGCTTCGCGGAGCAG